>NZ_JAJLQZ010000051.1 GCF_020991375.1 Glycomyces amatae
CCAATGTCGTTCAGTTAGCGGGTGTCGATGAGGGCGATTTCGAGGGTGGCTTTGTAGGTTCGCCTGTTCACGGTGCCTTTGGCGCGGTGTTTGGAGATCGCTCGTTTGATCGCTCGTGGTGCGGTGCGCAGGCGGCGTTTGGGGAGGGGCCGGGCGATCAGCTCGGCCCCGATCCGTCCGGCCAGGTCGAGGTGTTCGTCATCGATGATGCCCGCGGCCTGGATGATCTGGTCGCGGGCGCATTCGATGGCGAGGGTGAAGCTGGCGGTCAGCGGGGTCAGGTCGCTTGCGGTGCAGGCGTCATCGATAGCGCAGCGGACGGCCTGGTAAAGCACGAGCAGGGCCCAGAGCTCCTGGTCGAGGCCGGCCGGGTCGGCCGCGCGCAGGACCCTGCGGCGCAGCAAGGTGGATTTGAGCTCCATGAACGCGGTCTCGATCTCCCAGCGCTGGTGGTAGAGCTCGACCAGGTCCAGGGCGGGGTGGGCGGCGGGGTCGGTCAGGGTGGTGGCGAGCCGGTAGGCGCCGGTGCGGGTGGCGCCGGTGGTGTTGATGGTGATCTCGGCTTCGATCAGGCGCAGTTGGAGGGGCCCGATCTGGACCAGGCGGGTGCCCTCGCTCAGGCGCTTGATGGTGCGCGGACGCCAGTGGGCCGGGATACGGACGAGCAGGTCGGTGCCGGTCTCAGTGGCGCGGGCGAGGAAGTCGGCCGAGGCGAAGCCGCGGTCGGCCAGCAGCAGCCGGCCCGGTCCCAGGTGCGGGAGCAGGGACCGGGCGAGGTACTGCTCGGTGTCACCGGTGGTGGACCAGGTCGCGCCGAGCAGGGACCGGGTGCCGGCCGCGGCCAGGGCGAGCAGCCGGACCTGCGGGTACCCGGCCCGGGCGTGCCCGGCCGAATGCAGACCGAACCGGTCGCGGTTCGCCGCCGAGTCGGGCACCTCGATCTGGGTGCCGTCGAGGGCGACCACCAGCAGGCCCCGCCATCGCACGCAGGCCGCGCCCGGCCCGGCCAGATGGTCGAACAGGGCCCGCAGCGGCGCCGCGCCGAGGCGTTTGCGCGCGTAGTACAAGGCCGAGGCGCCCGGCCGCGGCCCTGGCCCCAGGCCCGCGGTGAGCTTGTCCCACACCAGGCCCCAGCCCAGATGCGCGAACAGTCCGGCCGCCAGCAACAGGTAGACGGTCACCCGTGCCGGGACCAGCCGGATCCGCCGCTGGGTCTTGGCGCACGAGTCGAGCACCGCATCGACCATCTCGAAGGGCACGATCCGGGTCAGCTCGCCCAGATGCCCGGGCGCGAACACGCCGCCAGCGGCACGCACCACACGCGTTATGACAGTATGAGAGGACAAGGGGCTCCTCCTGGTTGAACTTGTTGCAGCACAACTGTTTTACCAGGGAGCCCCTTGCCCTACACCGAGACCAGGACCGGACTAGACACACCAACCCCCGCCCTAACTGAACGACATTG
>NZ_JAJLQZ010000052.1 GCF_020991375.1 Glycomyces amatae
TGAGGTGTATCAAGGATGTTGGACGCGGATCCTGATCTGAGAGGATTCCGTCCATGCCCGCGAAGCGCCGGAAGTTCAGCCCGCAGTTCAAGGCCGAGGCTGTGCAGATGGTCGTCCAGACCGGTCGAACGGTCGCCGAGGTCGCCCGTGACCTGGGGATCAATTCGACGACGCTGGGCAACTGGGTGAACAACTGGAAAGACGAACATCCCCAGACATCACAAGAGGAATCACCGGTGGACCAAGCCCGTATCTCCGAGCTGGAGGCCGAGGTCGCGCGGCTGCGCATGGAGAATGAGTTCCTGAAAAAAGCCGCGGCCTTCTTCGCGAGGGAGCAGGGGTAGCCGAGCGTTGCGCCCTGATCGAGGCGGAGAAGGCCAACTACCCGATCACCTGGATGTGCGTCCAGCTCGGGGTGCCGCGCTCGACGTTTTACTACTGGAGGGACAGGGCCGAGACGGCCACCGAGGCCCGCCGGCGACGGCTTGCAGTCGAGATCGAGCGGGTCTTCGAAGACTCCCGCCGCACCTACGGCTGCCGTCGGGTCGCGGCGCAGCTCAATCGGGACGGGATTCCCTGCTCGGTCGGGCTGGTCGCGGACCTGATGCGCGAGGCCGGGCTCGAGGCGGTGCAGCCGCGGGCCTGGAGGAAGACCACCGTCCCAGGCGAGGTCGTCGAGGAGGTGCCCGACCGCGTTGAACGGGCCTTCAGCGCCGCAGCGCCCGGCAGGGTGGCGGTCGGGGACATCACCTACCTCAAGACCGGCGAGGGTTGGCTCTACCTGGCGACCGTGATCGACCTGCACACGCGGATGGTGATCGGCTGGCAGATGGCCGATCACATGCGCACGAGCCTGGTCATCGAGGCCCTGGCCGCTGCGAAGGAGGCCGGCTACCTCGAGGAGGGAGCAGTGTTCCACTCCGACAGGGGAACGCAGTACTGCGCGGGGGCCTTCGCCGCCTGGTGCAAGGCCAACGGCGTCGATCGGTCGATGGGCCGCACCGGCGTGTGCTGGGACAACGCCGCCGCCGAGTCGTTCTTCGCGAGCTTGAAGAACGAGTGCTACCACCAGAAGACCTTCGCCACCAGGGCTGAAGCGCGCCTGGCGGTCGCCGACTACATCGAGGCGTTCTACAACCGCAGACGCCTACACTCGACACTCGGCTACCGGACCCCAGCCGAAGCCTTGGCCGAGTACTTCTCTCGCGCTGCCTGAAACCCAACCGTTACGAGATCCCTGTCCAAAATCCTTGTTACAGCTCAC
>NZ_JAJLQZ010000053.1 GCF_020991375.1 Glycomyces amatae
TGTTCGGCCGGGTCGGTCCGGGCGACCAGGGCGGTGACGTCCTCGTCGCCGACGACGGGCTGGTGGAGCATGCCGGGCGGGATGTACACCATGTCGCCCGGTTCGAGGTCGGCCAGGTGCTGGAGTTCGTCGCCGTAGCGGATCTGATGGCGCCCGGCCAGGACGTAGATCGCCGACTCGTGGCCGTCGTGCATATGCGGGACGGTCTCGGTATGCGCCGCTATGAACACCCGGTGCAGGCACAGCCGCTGCGACCCCGCCGACTCCCGGGACACCCCCGCGGAGAACCGACCGCCCTGCGCACCCGCATAAGCGCCGTTCTCGCTCTTCATGATCACCACGTTCACGGCCACACCCTATCGGCATCCCCGCGGCGCGGCGGCGATCCCGAGAGCCCCCGGTGTGTCCTATATAGAACCGAAGGGCTGCGGGACCGGCGGACGCCGACCGCGTGCGCGCGAGAACAGCATCGGTCGGTCCCGCGCCCGGAAGGCGCGGGACCGATCGTCGCGGCGGCGCCTCAGCGCTGCCGGACCCGCTGCTCCACTGGAGCGCTTACGCGTTCGCGAACAGGTCGAGGGACCGCTCACGGGTGTAGTACTCGGTCACGGCCGCCGTGGCCTCCTCGAGCGTGACCCGGCCGTCGCGATCGCGGTCGACCGACTGGAGATCCTGCTCGACCACCCGCTGGTTCGAACCCATGGCCTGGAGCGCCCGGGCCCACTCCCCGACCGAGACGTGGCCGTCGCGGTCGGTGTCGGCGATCGCGACGACGCTCTGGACCCAGGGGCGCGCGATCGCGTCGAACCCCTCGGGGTTGTCCAGCAGCCGCTGCTCGGCGCCCTCGACGAACTCGCTCTCGCTGATCGAACCGGACCGGTCGGCGTCAGTGGCCTCGGCGAGCCCGACGAAGAACCTGCGGGCCCCTTCAAGGATCGCCGACCCCTCCGGCGAGTCCTCCCGGACCCCGAACTCCTCGATGACGCGGCGGGCCATCATCTCGAAGTCCTCGGCGGTCACCTGGCCGTCGCCATCGATATCGAAGGTGGCGAACCGGGTGCGCATCTTCGCGCGGTAGTCGTTCTCGCTCATGAAGGCTCCTCCTGCGGTGTGGTGTTCCCTGCCACGGAACAGTCTGCGGTCCGCCACGGCACCACCGCAGGAATACGAACCGGTAACCACCGCGTGTCGCGG
>NZ_JAJLQZ010000054.1 GCF_020991375.1 Glycomyces amatae
TGTGATGTTCAGGGACGTTGTTCCGCGGTTGTAGCGGATTCGTGTGACAGGTGAAGGCCTCCGGGGTGAAGTGGAACTTGCGAATGCACCGCTTCACGACCTGGAGGCCTTCATGTCCCACGCTAACGCAGCCCTGACCCCGCGCGCCCGTTTGCGCCTGGCGCGTCTGATCGTCGATGACGAATGGACCTGCTCAACAGCGGCCAAGATGTTCATGGTCTCGGCCCGGACCGCCAGGAAATGGGCCGACCGGTACCGCATCGAGGGCCCCGCGGGCATGACCGACCGCTCCTCGCGCCCGCACCGCTCCCCGAACAAGACCCCCGAAGCGCTCAAACGCCGGATCGTCGCGCTGCGCCGGCGACTGCGGCTCGGGCCGGTCCAGATCGCCGGACGCACCGGCGTCCCGGCCTCGACCGTCCACGCGGTCCTGACCCGATGCCGCATCAACCGCCTCTCTCGCCTGGACCGGGCCACCGGCGAGCCGATCCGCCGCTACGAGCACGACCATCCCGGATCGCTCCTCCACGTCGACGTCACCAAGTTCGGGAACATCCCCGACGGCGGCGGCCACCGCTACCTCGGCCGATCCGTCGGCGGCCACCACAAACGCGCCACCGCCCACCGCACCGGCAACCGCAACCCCAACTACGGGCCCCGGACCGGGACCGCGTTCGTCCACACCGTGATCGACGACCACTCCCGCCTCGCCTACGCCGAGATCCGCGCCGACGAGAAAGCCGACACCGCCATCGCGGTCCTGCAGCGCGCCCTCGCCTGGTTCGCCGAACAGGGCGTCAGGGTCGAGCGGGTCCTGTCCGACAACGGCTCGGCCTACAAGTCCTTCGCCTGGCGCGATGCCTGCCACGAGCTCGGCATCACGCACAAGCGGACCCGGCCCTACCGGCCCCAGACCAACGGCAAGATCGAACGATTCCACCGCACCCTCGCCGACGGCTGGGCCTACGCCCGCTTCTACACCTCAGAAACCGAGCGCCGAGCAGCACTACCGGGCTGGCTCCACTACTACAATCACCACCGAGCCCACTCCGCCATCGGAGGCCAACCACCCATCACGCGGCTGAACAACCTCCCCGAACATCACACCTAG
>NZ_JAJLQZ010000055.1 GCF_020991375.1 Glycomyces amatae
CATGACCGAGGACAAGTATGTGCCGGTGCCGGAGGACAGGTTCTCTTTCGGGATCTGGACGGTCGGTTGGGCGGCGCAGGATGTGTTCGGGTCGGCGACCCGGGCGCCGATGGCCGCTGACCGGGCGGTGCGCAAGCTGGCCGAGATCGGCGCGTATGGGGTGAACTTCCATGACAACGACGTGTTCGATTTCGACGACTCCGAGGCCGAGCGGGACGCGAAGGTGGCCGCCTTCCGTAAGGCTCTGGACGAGACGGGCCTGAAGGTCACGACGGCGACGACGAACCTGTTCGGGCATCCGGTCTTCAAGGACGGCGGGTTCACCCACAACGACCGGGAGGTGCGCCGGTTCGCGATTGCGAAGGTGATGCGCAACATCGACCTGGCCGCCGAGCTCGGCGCCGAGGTGTATGTCGCGTGGGGTGGGCGTGAGGGTGCCGAGTCGGGCGGGTCCAAGGACGTGCAGTCGGCGATGGCGCGGATGAAGGAGGCGTTCGACACCCTGGGCGACTACGTGGTCGAGCAGGGGTATGACCTGCGGTTCGCGATCGAGCCGAAGCCGAACGAGCCGCGGGGGAACATCCTGCTGCCCACCCTCGGGCATGCCCTGGCGTTCATCAACGAGTTGGAGCGCCCGGACCTGGTGGGGATCAACCCCGAGATCGGGCATGAGGAGATGGCCGGTCTCGATTATGCGGCGGGGATCCGGCAGGCGTTGTGGCACGGGAAGCTGTACCACATCGATCTGAACGGGCAGACCGGTCCGCGGTATGACCAGGATCTGCGGTTCGGGGCCGGGAATGTGGGCGGGGCGTTCTGGACGGTCGATGCCGTGGAGGAGGGGATCGCGAAGGGGCAGTACACGGGTCCGATCCACTTCGATTTCAAGCCCCCGCGGACCGAGGATGATGCGGGTGTGTGGGTGTCGGCGGCGGCGTGCATGCGCAACTACCTGATTCTGCGGGACAAGGTCAAGGCGTTCCGGGCCGATCCGGAGGTGCAGGAAGCGTTGCGGGCGGCGCGGGTGGATGAGTTGGCGGTGCCGACGCTCGCGGAGGGCGAGACGTGGGCGGACCTGCAGGGCGTGGAGGTCGATGTCGAGG
>NZ_JAJLQZ010000056.1 GCF_020991375.1 Glycomyces amatae
TGAGCCTGTTTCATCGTGATTGGTGCTCGTAGTCGTTGAGGACCTGGATCGCCTTGGCGATTTGGGTGACCCGCTCTGGGGCACAGCGGACTTGGTCGACGATTGCCCAGGTCTTGAGCTGGGCGAACACGCGCTCGCCGGGGCCGCGGAGCCGGGCGTGGAGGCGGTTGACCTCCTTCTGCCACTCGGGCTTGTCCTTGCCCTTGATCGGCGTGACGACCAGGTCGTGGTCGAGGCCGTCGTAGCCTTTGTCGCCCAAGGCGAACAGGCCGTGCTCGGCCAGCAGCCGAGGAATCTGCCAGATCCGGGCGGCCTTGGTGTCGTGGATCGATCCGCGGATCGCCCCGGAGATCCACAGCAGGTTCCCGTGGGCGTCGGCGATGGCCTGCAGGTTCATACCGTGCCGCTGGTGTTTGCCGGAGTAGTAGGGCCGGTCGATCCGGTTGCGGTCGATGTGGACCAGGGTGCCGTCGAGGATCACGAAGGCCGCGCCCGAGCGCTTGACGTGGCGCAGGGCGTCGCGCAGGCCCGGGGCGAGGGCGGCGAGGAGGGCGATGGTCTCGCGGGTGCGCCGCCATGCGGTGGCGGGCGAGATGCCGAAGCTGGCGGCGAGGCTGCGGAGCGTTTCGCCTTTGCGCAGGTGGGCGAGGGTGAGCAAGGCCTGCTCGCCGGGATCGAGGGTCCGCCAGCGGGAGCCGAGGGTTTTGCGGTGGGTGCGGATGAGCCGGGCGACTCGGGTGAGGGTCGAGGTGGACAGCGGGAGAGCGGCAGGGTAAAACAGCAAGGGGAAGCTCCTGGCGAACAGCGGATTTCAGCACCTGCGGTTCTACCAGGAGCTTCCTTGCTGCTTGCTTCCAGGATCGTCGGTCTCGTTTCAGATACGCTGCGCCGCAGCAGAACTCAGACACGATGAAACAGGCTCA
>NZ_JAJLQZ010000057.1 GCF_020991375.1 Glycomyces amatae
CACGTTGGGCAGGCGTAGGGCGCGGCCGAGTTCGACCGCTTCGCCGGTGGCGTAGTCGAACACGCTGGGGATGGCCAGGGCTTCGCAGGCCAGGAGCCGGGCCTGGGCGAGCGAGATCGGGTCGCCGTCCAGCAGGGGCACCCGCCCGGTGTCCTCCCCGCGCAGGGTCGCGATGTCGACGGTGAGGTGCAATGTCGCGGTGTGTCCGTGCCGGGTGGCGGCCTCGGGGGAGGATCCGTACCCGGCGAGGAGCTGATGCAGGGCTTCGGCGTGCCGGTTCGCCTGCGGGGGCAGGACCCCGTCGGCGTCCTGTTCGTCTTGGCGGGGCGGGGGGCAGGCGGTCTTGAGGTATTTGTCGAGGAGCCTGCCGGTGGTGGCGGTGAGTTCGGCTTCGAGGTGCCACATGCCGTTGCCGGTCTCGACCAGGTCGAGGCGCTGGAGGGACTGCTCGCCGAGCGCGTCCAGCAGTTCCGATTCCTTGGCGATGGTCGCCCACAGTCCCTCGAGGTGATGCTGGAGGTCGGTGAAGGAGGCGTGCTGGCAGTACTCGCTGACCATGGCCTCGGGCGTGGCGCAGAGGACCGCGGGGTCGAAAGGGGAGGGGACTGCCTCGCGGAAGGGGGTGCGGGCGAACAGGCGCATGGCCGGGGTCTGGTCGAGTTGCCGGACGGCGTAGGCGACCTGATCGATCCGGGCTTCCCCCGAGACCGCCGCTGCGGTGAGGATCCGGAACTTGCCTGAGAGGCGGGCGATCGCGGCGATCGCTCCGGCGGTGTTGAACGTGAAGTCGAACTG
>NZ_JAJLQZ010000058.1 GCF_020991375.1 Glycomyces amatae
CGGGGCCGGGACCGCCTTCAGCTCGCGATCGGCGGTGCTAGCCGCCGAACGACACGTCCGAGCAGGAGTAGAAGGTCTGGTCGAAGTGGCTGGCCTGCCAGACGACGTAGACCACGTGGTGCCCTGTCCGGCCGGGCGCGCTCACCGGGATGTCGACCGCCGCGCCCGGCTGGTAGACGCCGGTCTCGACGACGCGTTCGAGGTCGCCCCAGTCGAGCGCGTCGGTGGTGGCGTCGTAGCCCTGCTTGGTGACGTAGACCCAGTAGTAGTCGGCGCCGTGCCTCGCCTGGTCCTCGTAGTGGAGGTTGAAGTTGTTGCTGAGCGGGGTGGTGTGCCAGTCGCCCGGCTCGTTGAGCGATGCGTACTCGGCGTTGCCGCCGGAGCAGAGCTGGTTGTCGGGGATGCGCTGCTCGTGCTGTCCCTGCATGCCCTCGCGGAGCAGGCTCATCCAGCTCCACATGGTGTTGGCGTTGGTCTGGAAGGCCTGGTAGCACATGGGGTCCTCGGTGGCCATGTCCGGGTTCATGTGGTCGCCGCCCCAGCGTTCCCAGCAGCTGTACTGCCGCGCGGCCGGCGAGGTCGCCGTGCCGTGCGCCGAAGCGCTCTGGGCGGTGAAGAACAGCACCGAGGTGCTGGCCATGACCACCGCCGCGAACGCGAGGAGGAGGCTTCTGACGCGATGTTCTCTCGATCCGAGCATGGTATCGCTCCCATAAATA
>NZ_JAJLQZ010000059.1 GCF_020991375.1 Glycomyces amatae
GGGCCGCCGCCGCCCGGCGCCGTCAGCGAGATCATCGAGATCGGCCTGACCGTGGTGGACCTCGAACGGCGCGAGCGCGTCGCCAAGCACCGCATCCTGGTGCGCCCGCGCCGCTCCCGCGTGAGCGGGTTCTGCACCGGCCTCACCGGCCTCACGCAGGAGGAGGTCGACACCGGCGTCGAGTTCGCCGAGGCGTGCCGCCTCCTCGCCGCCGAGCACCGGGCCGGCGCGCGGCCCTGGGCGAGCTGGGGCGAGTACGACCGCCGCCAGTTCGAGCACCAGTGCCGGGCCGCCGGCGTCCGTTATCCGTTCGGGCGCGGGCACACCAACGTGAAGGAGGTCTTCACCGGCGCCCTCGGGCTGCGGCGCCGGCCGGGCATGGCCGCCGCCCTCGATATCGCCGGCCTGCCGCTGGAAGGGCGCCACCACAGCGGCGCCGACGACTCCTGGAACATCGCCGCGCTGCTCCTCCTGCTGGTCGAACGGGGCGCCTGGCCGCAGCCATGAC
>NZ_JAJLQZ010000006.1 GCF_020991375.1 Glycomyces amatae
GGAGTGGAGGCCGTCGAAGATGAGGTTCACGGCGGTCAGGTTGAAGAGCATCACCGCGTAGCCGAGGATCGCGATCCACGGCGCGTTCGCCTTGGCGCTGCGGCCCGAGACGCGGGCGTGGAGGTAGGCCGCGTAGACGACCCAGGCGATGAAGGCCCAGACCTCCTTCGGGTCCCAGGCCCAGTAGCGGCCCCACGCGAGGTGCGCCCAGACCGAGCCGGCGATGATGCCGAAGGTCAGGAGCGGGAACGCGAAGACGTGGATCTTGAACGTGATGCGCTCCAGCGCGGTCGCGTCCGGGAGGCGCTCGGCGATGCTGAGCGGGAAGCGGACGGCCTTGCCGTCGGAGACCTGGCGGTCGTGGCGGCGCTTCATCAGGTGCAGGATCGCGAAGACGCAGCCGATCAGGAGGATGCCGGAGGCGACGATCGCGGCCGTGACGTGGATGATGATCCAGTACGAGTCCAGGGCCGGGACCAGCGGTCCCGCCTCGGTGTAGACGCGGACCGAGGTGCCCAGGACCATCGTCACCGCGAAGGCGGCGAACAGGCCGAGGCGCCGGGGCACGGTGCCGCGCGAGACGAGGACCAGCCAGGTGACCATGCCCGCGAGGGCGACGCCCACGGTGTACTCGAACATGTTGCCCCACGGCCACCGTCCGGTGTAGACGACGCGGGTGACGATGCTGGCGGCCAGCGCCGCCGTGCCGAGGAAGGTCAGGACCAGGCCGATCCGGCCCGCGCCGCGCGCCGCGGCGGGGCTGATGGGCGGCTCGGCGGGGGCGTCGGTCTCGGCGGTCCCGTCTGCGCCGTTCTCGTTCGCGGCGCCGACGGCCGCGAGGGCCTTGGCGCGCTTGGGAGCCCGCTTGTCGAAGGCGTACTCGACGGCGTAGGCGAACATCGCCGCCGCGTAGACGACGATGGTGGCGACGAACAGCGCGTTCGCGGTTTCGGCACCGGTCATGGCTGACTCCCGGTCGGTCGGTCGGATTCGGGTCGCGGCGGCTCGAAGCCCGGTGCGATCTCGGCGGTCAGCGCGTCGCACTCCTCGTCGAGTCCGTCGTAGTCGTTGCGGTTGAGGCCGGCGGTCTCGACGGTCCCGTCGGGGTTCCACCGGATCCAGTAGCGCCTGCGGCGCACGGCGAGCGCGGGCAGGAGGCCGCCCAGGAGCAGCAGCGCGCCCGCGAGGACGATGGGGCCGCCGGGGTCGTGGCGGACCTGGAGGACGGCGTACTGCTCGACGCCGTCGAAGGCGAGGCTGGAGCCGTCGGGCAGGGTCATGGCGTCGCCGACGCCGATGACCTCGACCTCGTCGTTGACCTGCTCCAGGGCGCCGGAGGCGATCTGGTCCTCGTTGATCGAGTAGACCGACTCGGGGCGGCCGTCGGCGAGCCCGAGGTCGCCGGTGTAGGCGGTGAGGGCGAGGACGGGGTTGTTCAGCTCGGGGTCGGCGCCCAGGAGCATCCCGGTCGAGTCGTCGTAGGTGGGCACGAGGATCGCGTCGAAGCCGGCCTCGGCGTCCTCGTCGACGGTCCCGGTGCCGGGGTTGTAGTTCGCGTCGGGGAACTTGAAGGCGCCCTCGGAGTTCAGGGCCGCGTCCATGGCCAGGAACTCCTGGTGGAGGGTCTGGGTCTGCCCGTAGCGGTCGGTGTAGGTGACGACGGCGGTGTAGCCGTGGCCGATGAGGAAGACGTTGGTGCCGTCGATGTTCAGCGGGCGGTTGACCTCGAGGTCGTAGCCGCCGGTCGCGGCCTCGGTCTCGTACGTGACGTCGGCGTCGTAGGCGGTGGGCCCGCCGTTGGTGAACTCGGCGTCGAACGCGTTGAGGGTCAGGCAGAACCGGGGCAGGGCCGTCTCGTCGACCCAGGCCCCGAGGCCGTACTCGTCGTACTGCTGGAGGTTGTTGCAGTAGGTCTTGTCCTCGGAGAGGATCCGGTTGCCGTACCAGCTCATGAGGCTGCCGGCGGCGACGCCGACGAGGATGAAGATGATGCTGGTGTGGAACAGGAGGTTGCCGCTCTCGCGGAGGTGGCCCTTCTCGGCGGCGATGGTGACGGTGCCGTCCTCGGCCTCGCGCACGGTGGTGCGCCAGCGGCGCTGCTTGAGGACGGCGCGGGCGAGGGCCTGGTTGGCGTCCTGCTCGAGCACGCGGTGGTGGGGCAGGATCGACATCCGCCGGGGCGCGTCGGGGACCGCGGCGCGCAGGGCCTTCCAGTGGACGCCCAGGCGCGGCACGATGCAGCCGACGAGACTGACCATGAGCAGCAGGTAGATCGCGGAGAACCACGGCGAGGTGTAGACGTCGAAGGCCCACACCCGGTCGAGCCAGGGCGCGAGGTCGGGGTGCGCGTCGTAGTAGTCGGCGACGTCGACGGCGCTGATGGACCGCTGGGGGAAGGTCGAGCCGGGGATGGCGGCGAGCGCGAGCGCGAGCAGGAGCAGCAGGGCGGTGCGCATGGAGGTGAGCTGGTGCCACCAGCGCCTGGCGAAGGCGCGGGCCCGCTTGGCGGGCGCGGGGCGCTTGCGGGGCGGCGGGGCGAGGGTGGCGGTCACAGGACGCTCACCCCGGCGCCGACGGTGGCGCGCAGCCAGTTGGTGAACTCGGTCCAGGCGCCGGTGGCGAGCATGAGGCCGACGGCGACGAGCATGGCGCCGCCGGCGATCGAGATCGCCCGGCCGTGGCGCTTGAGGAAGTCGAGGGCGCCGGCGAGGCGGTGCATGCCGACGGCGAAGAGCACGAAGGGCGCGCCGAGGCCGGCGCAGTAGGCGATCATGAGGCCGACCCCGCGGGCGGTGCCGTCCTGGACGACGGCGAGGCTGGTGATGGCGGCGAGCACCGGCGAGGTGCAGGGGATCCACGAGAGCGCGAAGACCGCGCCGAAGAGGGGGGCGCCGGCGAGGCCGACGGCGGGGCGCCACTTGGGGGCGAAGCCGCCGCGGGCGGGGACGAGGCCGATGAACATCAGGCCCATGGCGATCATGACGATCCCGGCGACCGTCTCGAGCACGTCGGTGTTCTGGAGGAGCGCGCGTCCGGCGCTCTGGAGGGCGAAGACGACGGTGGTGTAGACGGCGGTGAACCCGGCGACGAACAGGAGCGCCCCGGTGAGGATGCGTCCGGTGCGGCGGCGGGTCTTGACGGCGCCGGCGTCGGAGGCGCCGGTTCTGGCAGCACCGTCGAGTTCGGTGCCGCTCATGCCGGTCACGTAGGAGACGTAGCCGGGCATGAGGGGGAGGGTGCACGGGGAGGCGAAGGAGACGAGCCCGGCGAGGGCGGCGACGCCGAAGGCGAGCAGCAGCGGCCCGGAGGCGGCGGTCTCGGCGGGGTTCACTCGGTCTCCTCGCGCGGCGCGGGCTCGGCCTCGGCGGCGGGGTAGAGGCGGCGCTTGACGAGCGCGCCCACCGCGACGGCGCTGACGGCGAGGGTGCCGGCCATGACCGCGCCCTTGGCGGCCTTGCGGAGGGTGGTCTTCCTGGGGGTGGGCATCTACGTCTCCAGTGCCTGCTCGACGTCGGCGATGATGGTCTCGGCGTCCTTGAAGTCGCTGCGCCAGATGGAGAAGACGCGGTGCTCGGCGTCGATGACGATGGTGGCGGGGATGTCGGTCGGGGAGAGCCCGTAGTCGACGAACCGGTCCGCGACGCGGCCCGCCGGGTCGGAGATCGAGGGGTACTCGATGCCGTAGCGGCGCTCGTAGGCGAGGGCGGCGTCGTCGGTGTCGCGGATGTTCACGCCGAGGAACCGCACGTCCCGGCCCTCGCTGCGCCCCTGGCCTTGCTCCGCAAAGTACGCGGCGGCCTCGGCGAGGAAGGGGGCCTCGGCCACGCAGGGCGGGCACCAGGAGCCCCAGAAGTTGACGACGAGGACCGCTCCGGCCCAGTCGTCGGTGTCGACCTCGGTGGTGCCGTCGACGGCGGTGCCGGTCAGGCGGGGGGCGTCGAAGCGCTCGCCCGGGTCCTCCCACCGGTAGTTCGAGCCGTCGCCGGAGACGAACCGGTCGCGGTTGATCTCGTTGACGCGGTTGGTGTTCTCGCCGCCGGTCTCGGAGCAGGCCGCGGCGGCCAGCAGCGGCAGCGCTGCCAGCATCGACCTCCGCCGCAGGCCCATCCCTAGGCGCCCTTGGCCTTCCGAGCGGACTCGGACTTGAGGAGCAGGTGCCCGGCGGGCTCGGAGTACTCGATGCGGGTGAGCGACTCGTGCTCGTAGTGGAAGCTGGTGAGGGACGCGAGGGAGCATTCGCGCCGGCGCGGGTCGTGCCACAGGTGCTTGCGCTCGGCGAAGCGGCGGGCGATCCAGATGGGCAGCTGGTGCGAGACGAGGACGGCCTCGGCGCCCTCGGCGGCGACGCGGGCCTTGTCGACGGCGTCCATCACGCGGCGGGCGATGTCGAGGTAGGCCTCGCCCCAGGAGGGGCGGAAGGGGTCGCGCAGGCGCCACCAGTACCGGGGGTGGCGCAGGGCGCCGTCGCCGACGCCGACGCGCAGGCCCTCGAAGGAGTTCCCGGACTCGATGAGGCCGTCGTAGGTGACGGTGTCGAGGCGGTGGGAGGCCGCGATGGGCTCGGCGGTCTCCTGGGCGCGCTGGAGGGGGGAGGCGCCGACGTGGACGACGTCGCGTCCGGAGAGGCGCTCGGCGGCGGTCAGCGCCATCTCCCGGCCCAGCTCGGACAGGCCGAACCCGGGGATGCGTCCGTAGAGGATGCCCTCAGGGTTGTGGACCTCGCCGTGGCGCAGGAGGTGGACGATGGTCGTGGAGCCGCTCATGAGCGCACCTTAGCCGCGGCTTCGGCGGCCGGTCGCATGGCCTGTGCGATGTGTGACAGGGCTTCCTCGTCGATCGCGGCCGAGGTGAACCAGCATTCGTAGGCGCTCGGCGGCAGGTACACGCCGTGGTCGAGCATGGCGCGGAAGAACGCGCCGTACGCCTCGGTGTCCTGCTCCTTGGCCTCGGCGAAGTTCGTGACGGGCCCTTCGGTGAAGAACACCGAGAAGAGGTTGGAGGGCGCCGAGACGCAGTGCGGGACCCCGGCCTCGGTGAGCGCTTCGCCGGCCATCCGCTGGAGTTCGGCGGCGGTGGCGTCGAGGCGGGCGTAGACGGCGTCGTCGCAGGCGCGGAGGGTCGCGAGCCCGGCGGCGACGGCGAGCGGGTTCCCCGAGAGGGTCCCGGCCTGGTAGACCGGCCCGGCGGGGCTGATGCGCGACATGAGGTCGGCGCGGCCGCCGAACGCGGCGGCGGGGAGGCCGCCGCCCATGACCTTGCCGTAGGTGTAGAGGTCGGCGGGGGCGGCGAGGCCGCCGGGGCCGACGCGGAAGCCGGTCATGACCTCGTCGGAGATCAGGAGGGCGCCGCGGGCGTGCGCGACGGCGTACAGCTTCTCGTTGAAGCCGTCGAGCGGCTCGATCGCGCCCATGTTGCCGGGGACGGCCTCGGTGATGACCGCGGCGATCTGCCCGGGGTGGGCGGCGAAGGCCGCTTCGACGGCGTTGACGTCGTTGTAGGGCACGACGATGGTGTCGGCCGCGGCCGCGGCGGGCACGCCGGGCGAGTCGGGGTGGCCGAGCGTGGCGACGCCGGAGCCGGCCTCGGCGAGGAAGTAGTCGGCGTGGCCGTGGTAGCAGCCGGCGAACTTGACGATCTTGTCGCGGCCGGTGGCGGCGCGGGCGAGGCGCACGGCGCTCATGGTGGCCTCGGTGCCGGAGGAGACGAGGCGGACCATCTCGCAGGGGGTGCGTTCGACGATGAGCTCGGCGAGCTCGATCTCGCCGACGGTGGGCGCGCCGTAGGAGGTGCCGCGGGCCGCGGCGGCGGCGAGGGCCGCGACGACGTCGGGGTGGGCGTGCCCGAGGATGAGCGGCCCCCAGGAGCCGACGAGGTCGATGTAGGTGTTGCCGTCGATGTCGGTCATGCGGGCCCCGGAGGCCTCGGCGATGAAGACGGGGTCGCCGCCGACGCCGCGGAAGGCCCGCACGGGCGAGTTGACGCCGCCGGGGACGACGCGGGCGGCGCGCGCGATGGCGGCGGCGGAGGCAGTTCGGGTCGGTCGCCTGTCAGTCACGGCCTCAGCATCGCACACGCGGGCCGGGGCGGCCCGGATCGGCCCGCACCGCTATGAGGCGGCACGGGCCGGTCCGGGCGCCTCAGGCGACCGCGCGCAGGCGCGTGCCGTCGATGCTGACCGGCCGCACCAGGCGCTCGGCGAAGTCCGAGCTCATCGCCCCGCGCAGGCCCCGGCTCCGGGGGGCGCGCTGCGAGTCCGGCCCGACCAGCAGCCACCGCACCGGGGCGGGCACGCGGTAGACGGCCCGGTCCATCGCGGGCCGCTCGATCACCACCAGCGCGACGTCGACCAGCTCCACGAGCGCCTCCAGGCTCCCGTCGCGCGGGCGGCACAGGTCGAGCACCTCGTCCACGGTCGCCCCCGCCGAGCGCCCGGCGAGCTCCAGCAGCACCGCGCGCGCGGGCCCCGAGATCGACCCCACCGCGGCGTCCACGGCCTCCCCGAGGCCGCCGCGGCCGCCGAGCGCGGCCACCGGGTCGTCGGTCAGGCGCCGCAGCGCCACCGCCGGGGACGCCAGCGCGCAGAGCTCGGCCACCGCCGCGAGCGCGGGCACGAAGCCCTCGACGGCCGCGGCGAGCCCCCGGCAGTCGGCGGCGTCCCACGGCGCGCCGCGCTCCTCGCAGTACCCGGCGAGGATCGCGGCGGCGGCGTCGGGGGGCGGCAGGGCGAGGGTGCGCTTGGCCTCGCCGCGCAGTTCGAGCGGGCGGGCGCCGACGGCCAGGATCGCGAGGTCGGGGCAGTCGTGCAGGAGCCGGTCGACGTCGGAGGCCGCCGAGCGCGTGACGTCGTCGAGGACGAGGAGGGCGCGGGCCTCGCGGAGCCGGTCGACGGCGGTGTCGAGCGCGGGCCGCATCGCCTCGGGCCGGCGCCCGAGGGCGGCCAGGAGCGCGCCGCCGAGGTCCTCGCCGGCGCGGCAGTACCAGACGCCGCCCTCGTAGAACGCGAGCCGACGCCGGGCCCAGGCCTTGGCGAGGGTGGTCTTGCCGCACCCGTCGAGGCCGGTGAGGGTCACGAGGCGGTGGGCGGCGAAGGCCCGGTCCAGTTCGCGCTCCTCCCCCGGCCGCTCGACCGGGGCCTTGAGGTCGGCGGGCAGGTGGTGGGTCAGGGGCCGCACCGGCGGCGGCGGGAAGGCGCTCGGCAGCCCCGGCGCGGCGAGCTGGACCAGTTCGGTGGCGCCGGGCAGGCCGCGCAGCTCGAAGTCGCCGAGGCGGCGCACCGCCGACGGCGGGAGGCCGGCGGCGGCGGCGCAGGCGGCCGAGGCGAGGATCTGGTCGCCGTGCGCGGCGGAGCAGATCCGGGCGGTGCGGTGGACCTCGGGCGTGGCGTACCCGCCGGCCGAGGGCCAGGCCTCCCCGGTGTGCAGTCCCATGCGGACGCGCGGGCGCAGCGCCCCGGCGTCGGCTCCCAGGTGCGGCCAGTCGGCCTCGCGCAGCGCGGTCTGTATCCCGACGGCGGCGGCGCAGGCGTCGGCCGCGTCGTGGAAGGCCACGAAGAACGAGTCCCCCTCGGTGTCTATCTCGACCCCGCCGGCGGCCCTCAGCACCTCGCGGACCAGGGCGCGGTGCCGGTGGAGGACGACGCGGTAGCGCTCGGCGCCGAGTCCGGACGCCAGGCGCGTCGACCCCTCGATGTCGGTGAACATGAAGGTGACGTCTCCGGCGGGCAGCAAACGGCTCGGAGCGGACCGGGCGCCGTCGCCGCGGTCCGCGATTCGACCGGCCACATCGGACGAAGCCCGATACTCCGGTCCGTCGTCCCCGAGGGGCGGGGCGAAGGGTGTCAGTGCGGCGTGCGAAGCCGTAGTCGTGTCCACGTGTCGATCAACTTTCGTTCAGCCCCCGTATGCCGGGCTGTGGCGCGCTGGTGCGCGGGCACAATGCCCAGCGGCCTCACAGTGTCTCCCCCATCTCAGTCGGTTACCTGACGTGATGGGAATCGGCACCCGGTCTGACTCCGTCTCCTGCCGAAGACGGGTCCGTGAGACCCCTTTCGACGTGGGTTTGCTCGTGGCAACCACCGATCCGATAGGGAGAACGATCCTGTCGCCCGCTGGTGGCGGGCTTTTCGGGAATTGTTGGCGCTCAGGCGTTGCCCACGGGAATGAAACTAGGGAATACTCGCTTTCAGTCCGGTGGCGCGAACGGCCGCGTCCCGGAGGACGGGAAAGCGGCCCGGCAGCGCCCACCCCCGTCGGGGCCGCGGCGCGGCGAAAGGGTGCATACTGGGCACTCCGACACCCCGCCGTCCGCACCGCCCCGGTCGCCCCGCGCCGCTCGGAGCCGGGACGACGCCCCTGAACACGCCGCGCCCTGCGGCGCCCCGCCCCCGACCGAGAAAGGACGACCCTCCCCCGTGTGGTTCGCGCTCCTCCTCCGCCGCGTCGCCGCGCTCCCGGCGCGCGCCCTCAAAGCCCTCTGGCGGGCCCTCAAGGCCGCCGGCAGGGGCCTGCGGGCCGCCTGGCGCGGCCTGCGCGCCCCGGCCGGGCGCCTCGGCGTCCAGGTCGCCGTGACGGCCCTGGCGCTGGCGGCGACGCTCACCGCGGGCTGGTTCCTGGTCCCCGGCGCGGGCCCGGCCTGGTCGTTCGGCACCGAGCCGAGCCCCGAGGCCGAGGAGGCGCCGCTCGTGCTCACCCCCGAGAACGCGCCCGCCGCGGGCCTGCCCGCCGAGACCGGCCCGGTCGGCGAGACCGGTGGCGAGTGGCCCACCGGCACGCCCACCGAGGCGGCCGCCTCGGACGCCGCGGGCGGGACGACCGGCCTCGAGTCGTGGGCGCAGCGCCTGTCGGCCCTCGGCATCCCCCAGCGGGCGCTGGTCGCCTACGGCAGGGCCGAGCTGGTCTCGGCCGCCGAGAACCCCGGCTGCAACCTGCCGTGGACCACCCTCGCGGGGATCGGCGCCACCGAGACCAACCACGGCACGACGGGCGGCAACAGCATCCAGGCCGACGGCACCACGATGACCGAGATCATCGGGTCCGGGTACGCCGAGATGGGCCCCATGCAGTTCCTGCCCAGCACCTGGGAGCACTGGAAGGCCGACGGCGACAAGGACGGGGTCTACAACCCGCACGACATCGACGACGCCGTCACCGCCGCCGCGAACTACCTCTGCCACGGCGGCCGCGACCTGACCACCCCGACCGGCTGGTACGAGGCCGTGCACAGCTACAACCCCCGCGACGACTACGTTCAGAAGGTCTTCGACCGGGCGGACGAGTACGGCAGGCAGAGCACCGTCTGACACCGCCCTCGCGGCTGCGAACTGTGAGGTAGGGGTTCCTTTCGGTGATGATTTCGGGTAAGGATAAGAGATGCCCCTGAAGCAGCTCGCCCCCGGCGAGATGACGGCCGACGACCTCCGGGACTGGTGCTCGGTCCTCAACGACATGACCGCCGCCGACATGCCCGCCGAACCGCGCTGGCGCACCGACCGCCTCCGCGACTACCTCCTCGGGTCCCTGCCCGACGACCGCCGGTACCTGTTCCTGGACCGGGACGGCGATGGCGACCTCGTCGGCCACGCCAGCCTGATCCTGTTCGGGGGCGAGCAGGCCGGCACGGGCGTGGTGGAGATGTCCACGCGGCCCTCGGCGCGCGGGAAGGGCGTCGGGACCAGGCTCCTGCGCGCGGTCGCCGAGTGCGCGCAGGCGAACGGCTGCCGGACCCTGTCGGTCGAGGTCATCGCCACGACCCCGGCGGTGGGCTTCTACGACCGGCACGGCTTCGCCCGCGCGGTCGTCGAGCAGCGCCACCTGCTGCGGTGGGCCGAGATCGACTGGGAGAAGATCGAGCACGCCGCGGGGCGCCTCGCCGCGGGCTACCGGCTCGAGTACCACGCGGGGGGCGTGCCCGACCGGCTCCTGGACTCCTACGCGGAGGTCAAGGCGAACCTGCGCTCGAGCACGGGCGACGTCGCGTTCGTGCCCGAGTGGCGCGGCTCGGCGTACGCCCCGGCCCTGCGCGACTCCTTCGCGGTGCTGGCCGAGCGCGGGATGCGCTCGCACATCGCCGTGGCCGTCGCCGAGCCCTACGGGCAGGTGGTGGGCCTGACCGAGCTCGTGGTCTCGGCGCAGCGCCCGACCCGCGCCGACCAGTACGACACCGTCGTGGCCCCCGGGCACCGCTCCTACGGGCTGGCGATGTCCATGAAGGCCCGGCTGCTCACGGAGCTGCGCCGCGCCGAGCCGCAGCTGGTGGACGTCCAGACGTGGACGCTGGAGACCGCCGACGACGTCCGCTGGATCAACGCCGAGCTGGGCTTCGCGCACGACGTCGACTGGTACGACTACGAGGCCGACGTCGACAAGCTCCTCGAGCGCCTGGCCCGCCGGGCCTGAGGCGGCGCGGCCCGGAGGCTCCCGCACCCGCCCCGTCGACAGCGGGCCTGGGCGCGGCCTGAGGGCCCGGGGACCGCCGGGAGGGCCCGGACCGGACCGTTCGGAGGGCCCGCGGGAAAACCATGGGACGCAACTGTTTGTGAACGTTCCGTACACTATTCACATGCACCCCCGGCACGCCCGCTACGACGACGGCGCCACCGAGCGCCGCGTGATCGTGGTGGGCGACAACGGATTGACGCTCCGCTTCATCAAGCACCTCATCGAGCGCTACGACTTCCGGGTCATCGCCGTCTTCCCCGAGGGGCCCGGCGGCCAGCGCGACGAGATCCGCAAGGAGGCCGAGGGCAACCGGAACCTGGTGGTGTTCACCAGGCCGCGGGTCACCGCCGACACCATCCGCGAGGCCGGGCTCACCGACGCGTACGCGGTCGCCCTGATGGACCAGAACGACGTCGGGAACCTGCACCTGGCGCTGAAGATCCGCGAGATGTCGTACTACCTCGGCGACGAGACGCTGCCTCGCCTGGTCATCCGCATGTACAACAACGGCCTGCGCGACAACATCCAGAAGCTCCTGGGCGACGACGAGGACGGCGTGTTCGTCGAGTCGGACGCCGAGATGGTCGCCGACACGTACGCGCTCGCCGCGCTCCAGCAGCTGCCGCCCGGCGACATCGAGATCTGGGGGCGCCGGCTCTACCTGTCGCGGCGGCGCGAGGAGCGCGTCGACGCGCAGTGGCTGGTCGCCAGCGGCAACCGGATCGGCGTCGAGCTCATCGCCGACGACGAGGCCGAGGCGCTGCGGTACCTGTGCCTGGCGCCCGACCGCCGCCCGGCCCGGCTCGGGCCGATGGGGAGGAACGCGGCGCGGGTCGCCAAGGAGTCGGCGAGCGCGCTGCGCGGCATGCTCAACAAGAGCCTCATGGGCATGTCGATCGCGCTGCTGGTGGTCTTCGTGTTCGGCTTCGTGGTGCTGCTCAACGACCTCAGCGGCGTGAGCCGCCCCACCGGCGAGGGCGACGTGTTCTACCTCCTCGCGCTCCTGGCCGGCGGCGGGATCGACCCGGACATGGGGGCCAGCGGCCTGCTCAAGACCACGTACGCGGTGATGACCCTGTCGGGGTCGCTCCTGATCCCCTTCGCCACCGGCGCCATCGTCCAGGCCGTCGTCGACCGCCGCTACGCCCTCAGCGAGGGCCGGCGCGTCAGGCGCGTGCGCGACCACGTGATCGTGGTCGGCCTGGGCAACATGGGGACCCGCGTGGTCGCGAAGCTCCGCGAGCGCAAGATCCCGGTGGTCGCGATCGAGCAGAACCGCGACGCGATGGGCGTGCGGGCCGCGCGGGCGGCCGGCGCGCAGGTGCTCTTCGGCGACGCGAGCAACGAGGAGCTCCTCAAGGAGGCCGACATCGCGCACTGCCGGTCCCTGGTCGCGATGGCCAAGCAGGACACGGCGAACCTGGAGGCGGCCCTGTCCGGCCTCAAGTGCAACCCGTCGCTGCGCACGGTCATGCGGATCTACGACCCCGAGTTCGCGCACCTCATCCGGCAGAACCTGAACAAGGCGGCCGAGCCGCAGGAGGCCCCGCCGCACGCCTCCTACAGCGCCCCCGAGGTCGCCTCGGCGAGCTTCGCGCAGCGCCTGACCGACGACAAGGTGCTGGTGACCATCCCGGTGCGCGGGCACATCGCCTACATCGAGGCGTTCGAGATCGGCGCGGGCTCCCGGCTGGACGACACGGGCGCGCACCGGGCCACGAAGATCGGCTCGCACCGGCTGCTGGCCGTCCGGCGCCCCGGCGGCAGCGTCCGGTGGGAGCCGGACGCCGGATTCAGGCTCAGCGCCGGGGACACGCTCCTGGTCGTGGCGACCCGCAAGGGCCTCAACGACATCCTGGAGGCCTGCCGCCCCGCCGGGGCCGGCCGGTAGGCGCCGCCGGGTGTGACGCCCGCCGTCCCCTTTCGAGTGACGCAACTTCCGCCCGCCTCACTCGTTGAACGGTCGACACATCTCTCACGAAAGGGGCCGGCCGTGGCGGCGAGCGTGCGGAATCCACGAACTGGGCAGGGGGCCGAACGCGGGCGCCGCAAGCTCGTCCTGGCGGCGACGGCCGGGGCCCTCGCGGTCGGCGCGGCCGCCGTGGTGGTCCCGACCGCGTTCGCCGAGGACGACCCCCTCGGCGCGGCCGTCCACGAGGCGGTCGAGATCCTGCCGGTCGACGACGACGTGCTCGGCCTGGTCGACGTCGGCGAGGTCGAGGAGCTGGCCGAGTCGCTCACCTACGCCGACACCGGCGACCTCCTGAAGGTCTCCGGGCCCGACGCGGGCTACGTCAAGGTCCACTTCGAGCGCCTGCTGCTGAACGCCGGCGACTACCTCACCGTCTCCAACCCCGACGGGACCGAGTCGTACCGGTACGAGGAGTCGATGGTCGACCAGTGGGCGACCTCGATCACCGGCGACACCGCGGTCGTGGAGCTGCACCGCGGCGCGGGCAGCCCCGACTCGACCGCCCTGGGGGTCGTGATCGACAGGGCCGCCTACGGGTTCGCCGCCGACGTCGTGGACCGGCTGGTGGAGGAGCGGGCCGACCGGGCCCGGCCCGAGGAGAGCATCTGCTCGGGCGACGAGAAGAAGGCCTCGGCCTGCTACCGGTCCTCGTACCCGGACGTGGTCGAGCACGCCGAGCCGGTGGCGCGGCTGCTCATCGACGGGACCGTGCTGTGCACGGCGTTCCGGGTGGGCGAGCAGAACCGGCTGCTGACCAACCACCACTGCTTCACCGAGACGTGGGAGGCCCAGCAGACCGAGGTGTGGTTCGGGTACGACTGCGTCGCGTGCGGATCGGCCGCCACGAACATGCCGGTGAAGGTCAACGGGTCGCGGGTCCTGGCGACCTCGAAGCCCCTGGACTACACGCTGTTCAGCGTGGACGACTTCTCGCGGATCGAGCGGTTCGGGCACCTGGAGCTGTCGGACCGGCCCGCCGAGCGCGGCGAGGCGATCTACATCCCGCAGCACCCGTCGGGGCGGCCCATGGAGATCGCGATGAAGTCGTCGGCGGACGGCGGCAACTGCGTGGTCAAGAACGCCGTCTACGACGGCTACGTGACCGGCAGCGACGTCTCGTACTACTGCGACACCGAGTTCGGGTCCTCGGGCTCGCCCGTGCTGTCGCGGGACACGCACGAGGTCGTGGCCCTGCACCACTTCGGCGGCTGCCCCAACTCGGGGGTCAACGCGGGCCTCATCAAGGAGGAGATCGCCCGCCTCATCTAGGCCGCGAACGCCCGGCGCCGGACATGCCGGTGGGGGCGGGCCCGGAGGCCCGCCCCCACCGGCATGTCGCATCCGTCGGGCGCTGCCGGCACGGGGGCGCCCGATTCGCCGGGCGCTCCGTTCGCCTTCGCCGCGCCGACCGCTCCCGGCTACTTCACCTGGAGGTCCGCCACGATCGTCGAGCTCTAGTTCATGCTCTCGACTATCGTCGAGAAGTGGGACCGGATGCGGTCGTCGGTCGGGTCGTCCTCGGGCGTCCAGTGGACCGCCAGCCGCTCGTACAGCGTGTTCCGCTGCGCCGGGACGCGGTCGGCGGTGCGGATCAGCTCGATGAGCTCCGAGAGGCGCGAGCGGTGGCGGGCGCCCGCCGAGGAGATCACGTTCTCCTCCAGCATGATCGAGCCCAGGTCGTCCACGCCCAGGTGCATGCTCACCTGGCCCGAGGCCTTCCCGGTGGTCAGCCACGAGGACTGGAGGTGGCGCACGTTGTGGAAGAACAGCCGCGCGGTCGCCAGCAGCCGCAGGTACTCCATCGTGGTCGCCTGCGTCCGGCCCTTGAGGTGGTTGTTCTCCGGCTGGTAGGTCCACGGGATGAACGACCGGAATCCGCCCGTGCGGTCCTGCACGTCGCGGATCATCCGCAGGTGCTCGATCCGCTCGGCCGCGGTCTCGCCGGTGCCCATCATCATCGTCGCCGTCGACTCCAGGCCCTGCCGGTGCGCGGCCTCCATGATCTCCAGCCAGCGCTCGCCCGACTCCTTGAGCGGCGCGAGCGCGGTGCGCGGGCGCGCCGGGAGCATCTCGGCGCCCGCCCCCGCGATCGAGTCGAGCCCGGCGGCCTTGATGCGGCGGATCGCCTCGTCGACCTCGACGCCCGAGACCTTCGACATGTGGGCGATCTCCGAGGGGCCGATCGAGTGGATCGCCAGGTCGGGGTAGTCGCGCTTGACCGAGGAGAACAGCTCCTCGTAGTAGTCGACGCCGAAGTCGGGGTGGTGGCCGCCCTGGAGCATGACCTGCGTCGCGCCGAGGCCCACGGCCTCCCCGCACCGGCGCAGCACCTCCTCCATCGGGTGCGCCCAGCCCTCCTCGTGCTTGGGCGCGCGGTAGAAGGCGCAGAACTTGCACGCGGTGACGCACACGTTCGTGTAGTTGATGTTGCGGTCGATGATGTAGGTGACGATGTTGTCGCCGATGACGCGCCGGCGGGCCGCGTCGGCGGCCTCGGCGAGGGGGTGGAAGGGCGCTTCGGTGTAGAGCAGCAGGGCTTCCTCGGCGCTGATGGCGCCGCCGTCGGCGGCGCGGGCGAGGACGTCGTCAATCTCGGCCATGCACGAAGCGTATCGCCGCGGGGGCGCCGCGGACAGCGCGCCCGATCCGGGTGACTCGTGGGTCTCCCCGGTCAGGCCGTGTAGAGCTCAGACCGTGTAGAGCTCGGTGTGGATCTCGCGCGCCCCCGCGTCCTCGAGGACCTCCTTGACGCCGAGGACCATGTCGTAGGGCCCGCACAGGAACCACTCGTCGATCTCGCGGGCGTCGACGGCGCCCTGGAGGAAGTCGCCGAGCCGCTCGGGCGTCAGGCGCCCGGTGAGCAGCGGGGTGGCGCCCTCGGTGCGGGTGCGGATGTGGTGCAGGCGGAGCCGGTCGCCGTGGACGCGCGCGAGTTCGCGCAGCTCCTCGGCGAACATGGTGGTCTCCTCGGTGCGGTTGGAGTACAGGAGGGTCACGGTCGCGCCGGCCTCGAGCGCGGCGGTGGCGATCGCGATGATCGGGGTGATGCCCGAGCCGGCGACGACCGACGCGTAGTGGCGGTCGGCCCGGATCTCGGTCCAGAAGTGGCCCAGCGGCGGCAGCACTTCGAGCACGTCGCCGGTGTGGAGGCCGCGGTTCGCGTAGCTGGAGAAGGAGCCCTTGGGGATCGAGCGGATGCCCAGGCGCAGGGTGCCGTGCTCGGCGAGCTCGCGCGGGGTGGAGGCGAGGGAGTAGGAGCGGCGGACCTCGGAGCCGTCGGGTTCGACGCGCTGGAAGGTGAGGTGCTGCCCTGGCTTGAAGTCGAAGGCCTCGCGGAGGTGGTCGGGGACGGCGAGGGTGACCTCGACGGCGTCCTCGGTGAGGGCCCGCACGCGGCTGACGGTGAGCTTGTGCCAGGAGGGCCGGGGCTTGCGCTGCTTCAGCTCGACGGCCACTGCGCGTTCCCTTCGTCGTGTGTGCAGAGAGGGGTCTCAGACCCGGGTACCCGGTCCGGCGGCGAAGAACTCCGGCCCGCCGGCGGGGAGCGCCGCGATGCGGTTCGCCCGGTCAGGGCCCTTATGGGTGTAACGAGCGGCTCGGGAGGCGAATTCCCGCAGCCCTGCGAGGTGTCGCTCACTCAGGCCGAACTGGAGCCGGTCGAAGTACTCGGCGAGCGCGGCGGGCGGGAACGGCTCCCAGCGGGCGGCGGAGGCGACGACCTCGTCGATCTCCTCGCGGCTGCGGCGCACCGACTCGCTGAAGGCGAGGTGGACGTCCTTGACGATGCCGGGGTTGGCCTCGGCGTACCCGCGGCGCACGGCCCAGACGGCGAAGACCATCGGCAGGCCCGTCCAGTCGCGCCACTCGGCGGCGAGGTCGAGGACGTGCAACCCCCGGGGGTCGTGGTGGCGGTGCTCATGGAAGACGCGGAGCGCCTCGTCGCCGATGAGGACGGCCGCGTCGGCGCCGCGGCCGCCGAAGGCGGCGTTCAACGCGGAGTCGAGGTCGGGCGGGGTGACCTCGTAGGAGGGGGTGCGGCCGTAGCGGTCCTCGAGGAGCATCCGGCCGAGGAGGACGCCGGTGCGCGAGTGGGAGGCGAGCGAGACGCGCGGGGCGGCGGGGAGCTCGGCGAGGGGGGCCTTGGAGACGAGGTTGACGCTGAGGACGGGGCCGTCGGCGGCCACGGCCGGGTCGGGGATGAGCAGCAGGTCCTCGGCGTGGCGGAGGTACTCGACGAGGGTGATCGGGCCGATGTCGAGGTCGCCCGCGACGAGGAGGCGGCTGAGCTCGTCGGGGGCGTCGCGGCGGAGCTCGAGCTCGAGCAGCGCGCCGGTCCGCGCGAGCCCCCAGTAGATGGGCATGCAGTTGAGGAACGCGATGTGGCCGACCCGGGGACGCCTGGCTGTGTTCACAGCTTCGACCGTAGCCTGTCGTGCGGCAAGGGAGCCGCTGAGCGGCGGCGGCGTCGCCGACGTCACCGGCGGCCGCGGCGGGCGGCACCGGAGACGCGAACGGAGGGCCCCGGCGAATCGGACACCCGGGGACCCCCGTTTCGACCATATGCGGTGGCGGTGACAGCCGCCGGAGGCG
Organism: Glycomyces amatae; assembly: GCF_020991375.1. Lineage (GTDB taxonomy): Bacteria > Actinomycetota > Actinomycetes > Mycobacteriales > Micromonosporaceae > Glycomyces > Glycomyces amatae. The sequence goes on from NZ_JAJLQZ010000006.1 coordinate 16,999, forward strand.
AGCGGGGATCGCGTTCGGCGCCGCGCGGACGGAGCGCCGGTCCCCCGCCGCGCCCTACGGCTCGCCGGCGCCGCTGGTCTCGCCTACGGCTCGTCGATGTCGGCGATCTCGCCTCCGGCGCCCACGCGCGCCTCGTCGGTCACGAGCGCCACGAGGCGGTCGAGGACCCCTTCGTCGTCGCCCTCGACGATGATCTCGTCGCCCGGGCGCACGTCCAGGGTCAGCACCTGCAGGATCGACTTGGCGTCGTGGGCGTCGCCCTCGCGCTTCGCGATCGCGACCTCACCCTTGGCCTCGGCGGCGGTCGCGACGAAGACCGTCGCGGGCCGGGCCTGGATCCCGACCTCCGTGGTCACTGTCACACGGCGTTCGGCCATGCTCCTCACCCTCCCCCTTCACGCGGGACCGGGCCTCGGAGCGGCCCTGCCCGCGCAGTCACCGGGGCCGCCTCGGCGCCCCGTCAGCACCAGGATGGACCGCCGCACGGGACGGCGTAAGACTTTTCGGCCTATTGCAGCGGGAAGCGGCACACAACGGGAGCGGGCGTCACCGCCGGGAGCGGCGGCCCGCGGTCACTCCTCCGCCTCGGGCTTCGCGCCGTAGACGGTCGGGCGCGGGAGCGGGATGTGCTCGGGCAGCTCGGAGCGGTCGAGGAGGTTGTCGACGTGGGCGCGGCCGGGCGCGAACCCCTCGCCGTCCTCGGGCGGCCACGACGAGGGCGGCGGCTGGTGCGTCACGGCCTTCTTCGACGAGGGCTCCTCGAACAGGCTGATGTCCGGCGCGTTGACGATCTTCTTCCGCGCCGCCTCGATCTGGGGCTTCGGGCCCTCCTCCGGGGCGTCCTCGGTGTCGCCGTCGTCGATGGAGGCCTTCGCGGGCTCCGGTTCCGGCTCGGCCGGGGCGGCCGCGACCGGGTCGTACCCCTCGATCGGGGCCGCGTCGGAGAACGGGCTGTCGTCCACGCGCGGGAACGGCGGCCCGGGCTCGGGGTGCGGCACCGGTTCGGGCTGCGGCAGCGGGTCCGGCGACGGGGCCGGCGGGTGCGGCTCCGGGTCGGGGACGGGCTCCGGCGGCGGGGTCGGGCGCGGCGGCGTCGGCTCGGGCCGGGGCTGCGGCGGGGTCGGCTGCGGGTCCGGCACCGGTTCGGGCTGGGGCGGCGTGGGCGCGTCGGACGGGAGCGGCTCGTCCGAAGGCGTCTCCTCGGGCTCCTCCGCGGCGCCGGCGGGCTCGTCGGCGTCCGCGGACGCCTCGGTGCCGGCCGGGGTCGCCGCATCGGCCGGCGTCTCGGTGTCGGCCGGGGCCTCGATACCGCTGGGCACGTCGACGCCCGTCGGCGCCTCGGCGTCGGCGGTGGTCGGCGCCTCGACGCCGCCGGGCGCGTCGGCGTCCGGGACCGGTGCGGCCTCGGGGTCCGCGGCCGGTTCGGCCTCCGCCGCCCGGGCCTCCAGCTCGATCACGGGCTCGGGCACGGGGACGCCGGCGGCGTCGGCGAGCTCCGTCGCGGCCTCGACCGCTTCGGCCAGGTCGGCGCCGGGGCTCGGGGCCTCCACGACCGCGGCCTCGGCGAGCGCCTCCTCGAGCTCGGGTTCGACCACCGATTCGGGGGCCTCGCCGTCCTCGGCGAGGCCGGGGGCCGAAGGCGGCGCGGGCGGCAGGGACTCGCCCGGCACGTCGTCGCCCAGGCCGGCCAGGGCGGTCTCGTCCTCGGCGGAGAGCTCGACGTCGCCGTCGTCCTCCTGGGGGTCGGGCAGGTCGTCCCACATGGGGCCGTCGTCCTCGTCCTCGACCGCTTCGGCCGGGGACGGCCGCGCGGCGCCGGGCGGGGCCTCGGGGCCGCCGAACGGCCCGGCGGGCGCCTCGACCGGCGCCTCGGGCGCCGGTTCGGCGGGCGCGGCGAACGAGGCGGGCTCGGCCGCGGGGCTCGGCGCGTACGCGGCCCCGGGGGCGGCGTCGGCGGCGGGCACGCTGAAGGCGACGGCCGGCGGCGCGGGCGGCTGGGGCGGGGCGGCGTCGGCGAACGGGGCGGCCGCGGCGGGCGCCGGGGTGCGGCGCAGGATCTGGGTCCCGTCCGGCGTCGGCGCAGGAAGGCCCCGCTGGTCCTCCTGGCCGGGCGCGGCGAACGCGGCCGAGTCGGCGGAGGGCAGGCTGAACCCGCCCGCGGGCGGGGCCGCGAACGGCGCGCCCGTGACGGGCGTGGCAGCCATCGGCGGTTCGGCGAACGCCGCGTTCGACTGCTCGGCCTGGTACGGGACCGGCGGCACCGTGAACTGGCCTTCGGGCGCGGGCGCGTACTGGCCCTGCGGGACGGGCGGCGAGAGCGGCGGCACGGCGGGCGGGGCCGCGGCGACCGGCGGCAGCGACTGCGGGGACTGGTACGGCTGCTGGTAGGCGGGGCCCGCCTGGTAGGACTGCGGCGGCTGCTGGAACTGCGGCGCGGAGTACGGCTGCGGGACCGCGGCGGCGCCCGAGGCGGGGCCCTGGGGCGGGTACGACGGGACCTGCGCCGAGCCGGAGGCCGGCACGGACGCGCCGTAGCCGGGCACGGGGGCCGAGCCCTGGGGCGGCATCCCCGGCGGCGCGGGCGGGGGCGCCCAGCCCTGCGGGGCGGCGTAGTTCGGGCCGGGGGGCGAGCCGGGCGGCACGGCGCCGCCGTGGGGGCCGCCGTACTGCGGCGGCGCAGGCACGGCCGCCTGGCCCTGGTGGGGGCCGTGGTCGGGGGCCGCGGACGGCTGGTAGGCGCCGGGCGGGGCGTACGCCGGCACCGAGGCGGCCCCGTACGCTCCGGGCGCGCCGTAGGAGGCGCCCTGGGAGGGCGGCGGGTACTGCGGCTCGGCGGGGAAGCCGCCGATCGGCGGCGGCAGGGGCGCCCCGCACTGCGGGCAGCGGCGCTGGCCGGACGTCAGTCGCTTGCCGCAGGAGCTACAGCTGTTTCCGTCCACGCGGGCCTCCTCGGGGCTGGAGCGTCGTCAATCGGGCAACTCAACACCATCGTGCCATCAACCGGTGGCGTCCCGTGCGCGCCTTCCCACTACTCGGCGATACCCCTCACTCGTCCGTTTCACGCGTGAGCGTTGCCGATTCGCCGCTGTCGGCGCTGGGCGTGGGGCTCTCCTGGCCCTCGTCGGTGGGCGTCTCCTCGTCCTCCGAGTCGGTGGGCGAGGGCGTCGGAGACGTCGGCTCGGAGGGCTCCTCGCTGGGCGTGGGCCGGGGCGAGGGGGTCGGGGAGGGCGAGTCGCTCTCACTCGGCGAGGGCTCGATGTCGGTCGGCTCGTCGTCGGTGGGCGTCTGGGTCGGGTCCTCGGCGTCGGGGTCGGTCTGGACCGCGTCGACCACGCGGTGCGCGCCCGCGAAGTTCTCGAACCAGATCGAGCTGATCTTCACGACGTCGCCCGTGCGGGGGGCCTGGATCATCTTGCCGTCGCCCAGGTACATGCCCGTGTGGTAGACCGACCGCCAGTTGCCCGGGTCGTCCCACCAGTACAGGAGGTCGCCCGGCAGGAGCTTCTCGGTGTCGACGGGCTTGTCGCGGGTCGCGTTGTACTGGTCGGCGGCCACGCGCGGGAGGCTCACGCCCGCGTAGGCGTAGGCGGCCTGGACCAGCCCGGAGCAGTCGAAGGAGTCGGGGCCCTCGTGGCCCCACACGTACGGGTCGCCGAGCTGGGCGAGCGCGTACTCGACGGCCTTCTTGGCCTCGGGGGCGGCGTCCCAGCCGTCGACCTCGGAGGAGAAGTCGCCGGAGTAGTCGGACGCGGCGGCCTCGCGCTCGCGTTCGAGCTGCTCGATCTCCTCGCGGTTCTCCTCGATGAGCTCGTCCAGGGCGGTCTGCGCGCGGTCGAACTCGGCGTCGAGCGCGGTGTAGCGCCCCTCGGCGGTGTCGGCGGAGAGGGAGGCGGCGTCGAGGGCGGCGCGGGCGACCGCTTCGGCGGTCTCGGCCTCCTCGAAGTCGGCGCTGAGGCTCGGCAGGTCCCATTCGCCGCCGAGGGGGGTGAGGCCGGAGAGGTCGGGCAGGTCGGCCTCGGGGGCGCCGGCGAGGTCGGTGTAGGCCTCGCCCGCGGCGGCGTCGAGGGCGGCCTGGGCGGTCTCGAGGTCGGCGGCGGTCGCGGTCCAGGCCTCCTGGGCCTCGGTGCGGCGGTCCTCGCGGCCGAGCCACTCGGCCTCGGCGGCGGTGGTCTCCTCGGCGATCTGGGCGAGGTCGATCTGCGCGGCGTTGATCTGCGCGCCGAGGGGGCCGTCGGCGGTGGCGGGGTTGGTGACCGGGGTGTCGTCGGTCGCGGTGCCGCCGGGGCGGTCGCCGTCGTCGGGGACGGTGGCCCCCGGCTGCGCCAGGGCGGGGAGTGCGCCTCCGAACACGACCGCGGCCGCGCCGGCGGCGGCGATCACGCGGGCACCGAACCGTGAAACGCGCATGTGAGGTGTCCTTCTGTGGGGGAAGCCACGGATACTGTACCGAAGACACGCAACTCTCGCATCTGCGGTTGCGCGTCACGGGCGTCGTTCGCGTTCACGGCCTCACACGCGATTCACGCGCTCCGGGCGGTGCGTCGCGGCGGGGCTACGCTTCTGTTGAACCGCACAGATTGGGGGCGCCGTGGACGACGACGCGAAGTTCAAGGCCGGCATCGAGGAGAAGCTCGCGGCCGGCGAGCGGCTGACCTTCGAGGACGGCGTGGGCCTGTACGAGAGCGACGACCTCGCCTGGCTCGGCCGCCTCGCGCACGGGGTCCGCACCGCCAAGAACGGCGACCGGACCATGTTCAACGTCAACCGGCACCTCAACCTCACCAACGTCTGCTCGGCCTCCTGCGCCTACTGCTCGTTCCAGCGCAAGCCCGGCGAGGCCGACGCCTACACGATGCGCGTCGAGCAGGCCGTGGCCCTCGCCGAGCAGATGAAGGGCGACGCCCCCACCGAGCTGCACATCGTCAACGGCCTGCACCCCACCCTCCCGTGGCGCTACTACCCGCGGGTCCTCAAGGCCCTCAAGGAGACCCTCCCGCAGGTCAACCTGAAGGCGTTCACGGCCACCGAGGTCCAGTGGTTCGAGAAGATCTCCGGCCTGGACGCCGACGAGATCCTCGACGAGCTCATCGAGGCGGGCCTGGAGTCGCTCACCGGCGGCGGCGCCGAGATCTTCGACTGGGAGGTCCGGCAGCACATCGTCGACCACGCCTGCCACTGGGAGGACTGGTCGCGCATCCACCGCCTCGCCCACCAGAAGGGCCTGCGGACCCCGGCCACGATGCTGTACGGCCACATCGAGGAGCCCCGCCACCGCGTCGACCACGTGCTGCGCCTGCGCGAGCTCCAGGACGAGACCGGCGGTTTCGCCGTGTTCATCCCGCTGCGCTACCAGCACGACTTCCACGACTCCAAGGACGGCAAGGTCCGCAACCTGCTCCAGGCGCGCACCACCATGGCGAGCCCGGCCGAGTCGCTGAAGGTGTTCGCCGTCTCGCGCCTGCTGCTCGACAACTTCGACCACGTCAAGTGCTTCTGGGTCATGCACGGCCTGGACGTCGCGCAGCTGTCGCTCTCGTTCGGCGCCGACGACCTCGACGGCTCGGTGGTCGAGTACAAGATCACCCACGACGCCGACGACTACGGCACCCCCGACAAGATGGGCCGCGAGGACCTCCTCGAGCTCATCCGCGACGCCGGGTTCCAGCCCGTCGAGCGCAACACCCGCTACGAAGTCGTGCGCGAGTACGAAGGGCCGCAGTCGATCGGCGAGCGCCGGGCCGAGCCCCAGTCGGTGAAGTTCTAGTGCCGCGGGACGAATCCCTCGAACGGACGCGGGAACCGGCGAAGGCGGAGTCCCTGGGGCAGCTCATGGGCGCCGTCCTCGCCTACTTCGTGATGGGCGCGGGCGTCCTGGTCGTCATCGACCTGGTGTTCGTGCTCCCGACGGGCCGCGGCTTCGGCGAGACCTCGGGCTGGATCGCGGCGCTGCCGACGGTCTGGGTGTTCACCGAGCAGTTCCGGCGGTACGCGGGCGCCTCCCGGTGGGCGCTCATGGGCATCGGCGTCGTGCTCGGCCTCGGCGCGGGGCTCGCGGTCGCGGTCATCGCGCCCGTGGCCTGGCCGCCCATGCTGTCGGGCGGCCTCGGCGGCCTGGCGGCCGCGCTGGTCTACGGCCCCTTGTGGTACGCAGGTGTCAAGTCCTTCGGAGAGGAGCGGCGCGCATGAACCCCGTCGCCAAGTACTTCCTGGCCCGCGCGGGCCTGTTCGCCGCCGTCGCGGTGCCCCTGGCGTTCTTCATCAACCTGCTGCTGGCGCTGGCGGCCGCCCTGCTCGTGTCGATGGTGCTGGGCTTCGTACTGCTGCGCGGGCAGCGCGAGGCGATGATCGACCACATCGACGCGGCCGTCAAGCGCCGCCGCGAGGAGAAGCAGCGCCTGCGCGCCGAACTCGCCGGCGACGACGCCTAGGACCCGCCGCCCGCGAGGGCTCCGCGGGCGGTCTCCGGCGCGATGCGCGGCTTGACCGCTGAACCGGCGTCCTTCATCAGCTCGGCGCAGTCCTCTTGACCGCTAAACCAGCGTCCTTCATCAGCTCGGCGCAGTCCTCTTGACCGCTAAACCAGCGTCCTTCATCAGCTCGGTGCAGATCTGGAGCGTCTCGGCGGCGCCGGCCTCGAGGGCCTTGCCGTAGTGCTTGAGCCACGACCGGACCCCGTCGGGGGTGCCGGTGGACCAGGCGCGCTGCGCGCCGACGTACTCGGGCTGGCGCTCGAGGTGCCCGGCGTCGACGGTGATGAGCAGGTTCGGGTCGATGCCCTTGCTGGCCAGGGCGAGGCGGGTCGCGGCGCGCGCGACCACGTTGTTGGCCACCGGGAAGGGCCGCACCGCGAGGAGTTCGCCGTGGACGACGGCGGCGGCCATGGCGGCCGGGATCTCCTTGGTGGGGTTGGCGACCAGCGCGCACAGCGCGTTGATGCGGGCCGAGCCGGCCGTGTCGACCTCGATGCGGCCGGGCTCGAAGTCGACGCCGGCGCCCGGGAGGTCGCGGGTGGCGAGCAGGTGGAGCTTCGCGAGCACGAACCGCGGCGAGACGGCCCAGACGTCCACGAGCGCGGGCAGGGCCTCCTCGATGGCGAGGACGCCGCTGACCACGGGGTCGTCGAACTCGCCGGCGCGGAGCCGTTCGACGTCGCAGTCGTACCCGTCCAGCGCCAGTGTCGCGGAGGCGCTGTGCAGGGCCACTTCCGAGGCGACGAGTTCATCACCGCCGCGGAGGGCCTCGTGCCAGAGCATCCGGTCGACGGTCGTTCTGGCGTTCTCAAGGGCGTCGGCAACCTCGGAGAGTTCGAGGAGAGGCGCGAGAGGATCCACGGGCGGAACCTTACCTTTTGCGTGGGGCACTGATACGGCGCACCGGGCGGTCTAGAGGGCAGTCACAAGATGGTAGCGAAGTTCACGGTTGTGCACCGGTCCGACGATACCTCCCGGATCGGCGCGGTCGGGTCCCTGAGACGGAGGAACCGCGAAAGGGCGCGAACCGCCCGCGGGCCGCCCGGCGACCGCCTGCGGGCCGTTCGGCGAGGGCGCTTCCCGGATGCCGGTGCGTCGTCGGGCGAACGTTCCGTGTCGCCTGGTTCGCGCTAGTGTTGCGGAACATAGACCCGCCTCACAGTCGCGCATCGGCGTGTAGATCTGTAAGGAGCGAATACCCGTGGCAGAAACCCCGCAAGAGACGCTTGCCAATCTCCTGTCGGAGGAGCGGACCTTTCCCCCGGCGCCCGAGTTCTCGAAGACGGCGAACGTCACCGCGGCCGCCTACGAGGAGGCCGCTGCCGACCGCCTCGCCTTCTGGGAGCGCCAGGCCCGCCGGCTCGACTGGTCGAAGGAGTGGGACCGCGTCCTGGACTGGGACGACCCGCCGTTCGCGAAGTGGTTCACCGGGGGCGAGCTCAACGTCGCCGCCAACTGCCTCGACCGCCACGTGGAGGCCGGCCTGGGCGACCGGGTCGCGATCCACTTCGAGGGCGAGCCGGGCGACAGCCGCGCCGTGACGTACGCGGAGCTGCTCGACGAGGTCAAGCGCGCCGCGAACACGCTCCTGGACCTGGGCGTGGAGGCGGGCGACCGGGTCGTCGTCTACATGCCGATGATCCCCGAGGCCGCCGTGGCGATGCTGGCGTGCGCGCGCATCGGCGCGCCCCACTCGGTGGTCTTCGGCGGCTTCAGCGCGACCGCCCTGTCGAGCCGCATCGAGGACGCGGGCGCGAAGCTCGTGATCTGCGCCGACGGCGGGTTCCGCAAGGGGAGGCCGTTCGCGCTCAAGCCCACGGTGGACGAGGCGCTGGAGCGGTGCCCGTCGGTCGAGAAGGTCCTCGTCGTGACCCGCACGGGCCAGGACGTGGAGTGGCACGACCGCGACGTCAAGTGGGAGGAGACGGTCGGCACCGCCTCCGCGGAGCACACCGCGCAGCCCTTCGACGCCGAGCACCCGCTGTTCATCCTGTACACCTCGGGGACCACGGGCCGGCCCAAGGGCATCCTGCACACCTCCGGCGGGTACCTGACGCAGGCCTCGTACACCCACCACGCGGTGTTCGACCTCAAGCCCGAGACCGACGTGTACTGGTGCACCGCCGACATCGGCTGGGTCACCGGGCACTCCTACATCGTCTACGGCCCCCTGTCGAACGGCGCCACTCAGGTCATGTACGAGGGCACCCCGGACACGCCGCACACCGGCCGGTTCTGGGAGATCGTCCAGAAGTACGGCGTGACGCTGCTGTACACCGCGCCGACGGCGATCCGCACGTTCATGAAGTGGGGCGACGACGTCCCGGCGGCGTTCGACCTGTCGAGCCTGCGCCTGCTCGGGTCGGTCGGCGAGCCGATCAACCCCGAGGCGTGGATCTGGTACCGCGAGCACATCGGCGGGGGCCAGACCCCCATCGTGGACACGTGGTGGCAGACCGAGACCGGCGCGATCATGGTCTCCCCGCTCCCGGGCGTCACGGCGACCAAGCCCGGCTCGGCCCAGCGGCCGCTCCCGGGGATCTCGGTCGACGTCGTGGACGAGCAGGGCGAGTCGGTGCCGGACGGCGGCGGCGGGTTCCTGACCATCCGCGAGCCGTGGCCGTCGATGCTCCGCACGATCTGGGGCGACGACCAGCGGTTCCTGGACACCTACTGGGCGCACTTCGACGGGATGTACTTCGCCGGCGACGGCGCGAAGAAGGACGACGACGGCGACCTGTGGCTCCTGGGCCGCGTCGACGACATCATGCTGGTGAGCGGGCACAACATCTCCACGACCGAGGTGGAGAGCGCGCTGGTGAGCCACGAGACCGTGGCCGAGGCCGCGGTCGTGGGCGCCTCCGACCCGGTGACCGGGCAGGGCATCGTCGCGTTCGTGATCCTGCGCGGCGGGCGCGACTCCAGCCCCGAGCACCTCGCGGAGCTGCGCGCCCACGTCGCGAAGACCTTGGGCGCCATCGCGAAGCCGCGCCAGGTCATCGTCGTGGCCGAGCTGCCGAAGACCCGCTCGGGCAAGATCATGCGGCGGCTGCTCAAGGACATCGCCGAGGACCGCGAGATCGGCGACGTGACCACGCTCGCCGACAGCACGGTCATGGGCCGCATCAAGGTCGGCCTGCGCGGCGGCGGCGAGGATTAGGCGCTCGGGCCGTTAGCGTTTCGTGACGAGGTCGGGGTCGGTCCAGCCGGTCCCGACCTCGTACGCTTCACTGCGTGACCCGCAAGACCTTCGCCGACAGCGCCGCCCTCAAGCAGGGCCCGTGGACCCACCGGCACATCGATGCCAACGGCTCGCGCTTCCACGTGGTCGAGGCCGGGGAGGGCCCGCTCATCCTGCTGCTGCACGGCTTCCCGGAGTTCTGGTGGGCCTGGCGCCGCCAGATCCCGGCCCTCGCCGACGCGGGCTTCCGCGTCGTCGCCGCCGACCTGCGCGGCTACGGGGCCTCCGACAAGCCGCCGCGCGGCTACGACGCGTACACGATGGCCGCCGACGTCGTCGGGCTCGTCCGGGCCCTCGGCGAGCGCGAGGCGACCGTGGTCGGCCACGACCTCGGCGGCATCCTCGGCTTCGCCGCCGCCGCGTTCCACCCCCGGCAGTTCAAGTCCCTGGTGGTGCTCGGCGCGGCCCACCCGCTGCGCCAGCGCGCGGCGCTGGCAGTGGACCCGAAGGGCCAGCTGACGGCCTCGCGGCACCTGTTCGCGTTCCAGATGCCGCGCTACGAGCACAAGCTGACCGCCTGGGACGCGCGCAAGGTCGCCGACCTCATGTACACGTGGTCGGGGCCGGGCTGGCGCGGCAGCCGGGACTTCCAGGAGTACGTGCGGGCCTGCCGCGACGTCATCCAGATCCCGCAGGCGGCGTTCTGCGCCCTGGAGGCGTTCCGGTGGCCGTTCCGCACCGCGATGGGCCTGGCGGGGCGGCGGTTCGTGAAGCTCCTCCAGCGCCCGACCCCGGTGCCGACGCTCCAGCTGCACGGCGCGCTCGACAAGTGCGTGCTGCCGCGCACCGCCCAGGGCTCGGGCCGGTACGTGCACGGCCGCTACGAGTGGAAGCTCCTGGACGGCATCGGGCACTTCCCGCAGCAGGAGGCGCCGGAGACGGTGACGAAGGAGATCATCCGCTGGGCGGCGTGAGGGCCGAGCCAGTGTCGTACAAAGTACAACGTACAGGACACGACATACGGTGCACGGAGGAAAAGCCGTACGGAGTACACCGTACTGAGCACGGAGAAAGGCATCGCACAAAGTACACCGTACGACGCACGAACACCGGCATCCCCGTGAAACGCACACCATAAAACGTACTTAGTACGATGTACATCGCACAACGTACCCCGTACGAAAAGACGAGTGGGACGCTCCACGAATCCGCGCATCCACTAGCCGCACGGCTAGTTCATCGGGCAGTATGGGGCCGGGGCCACCGCCCCGACCACCCCATGAGGCACCTGGAAGGCGGGTTCATGTCCGAATCCCAGTACGCGCTGCGCGGCGCGACGATCGTCCCCATCACCTCCGCGCCGATCGAGAACGGCGTGATCATCGTGCGGGACGGGCGCATCGACGCCGTCGGCGGCCCCGACCTGCCCGTGCCCGACGACCTCCCCGTCCACGACGCCGCCGGCAAGTGGATCGTGCCGGGCCTGATCGACGCCCACACCCACCTGGGCGTCCACGAGACCGGCGAGGGCTGGGCGGGCGACGACACGAACGAGGGCACCGACCCGAACACCGCCTACGTCCGCGCGCTCGACGGGATCAACCCGGCCGAGGCCGGGTTCGCGGACGCCGTCGCGGGCGGCGTGCTGGCCGCGTGCGTCAACCCGGGGTCGGCGAACGTCATCGGCGGCGAGTGCGTCGTCGTCAAGACCGCGGGCGGGCGGCTGGTGGACGAGCTGGTGATGCGCTCCCCCGCCGGGATCAAGTCGGCGCTCGGCGAGAACCCGAAGCGTGTCTACGGCGAGAAGGGCCAGACCCCCAAGACCCGCATGGGCGTCGCAGGCGTGCTGCGCCAGGCGTTCGTCGCGGCCGAGCGGTACCGGGACGCGGAGGCCCCCGACCGGGACCTGCGGCTCGAGAACCTCGTGAAGGTCCTCGACGGCGAGATCCCGTGGCGCCAGCACTGCCACCGCGCCGACGACATCGCGACGGCGATCCGGGTGTCGGAGGAGTTCGGCTACCGGCTGGTGCTCGACCACGGCACCGAGGCGCACCTGCTCGCCGACGTCATCGCGGCCAAGGGCATCCCGGTGCTGTTCGGGCCGCTGCTGACGGCCCGCGCGAAGGTCGAGACCGCCAAGCGCTTCCCCGAGAACGCGGTGCGGATGGCCGAGGCGGGCGTGGAGCTGGTCATCATGACCGACCACCCGGTGGTACCGGTCCAGTACCTGATCGTGCAGGTCATGGAGTGCGTCAAGGCCGGTCTGGACCGCGAGGCGGCGCTGCGGTCGGTGACCCTCAACCCGGCGCGCGTGCTGGGCGTGGAGGACCGGATCGGCTCGCTCGAGGCGGGCAAGGACGCCGACTTCTGCGTGTGGTCGGGCGACCCGCTCGACTACTACTCGCGCGTGGAGCGGGCCTACATCGACGGTGCGCAGGTCGCCTAGGCATCGGAGCGGGGCCGGGGATCGCGATCCCCGGCCCCGCCGCGCGTGCTCGTGCGGCCCTAGGCGGCCCTGCGGACGTCGGCCCGCTTCGGCAGCCGGGCCTCCGCCCGCAGGTCGCGGGCGATGAGGCCCCGGCGGGCGGCGGTGACGCCGTCCGCGATGCGCTCGAAGAGCGTGGGGCGGTGCGGGACGACCGGGGCGTCGGGCAGGGCCGACTCGGCCTCGGACTTGATCAGCTGCATGGCCAGGAGCGCGTAGGCGTCCATCGGTGGTTCCTTCCGGGCGGTGATGCGAACGGCGTGCCGCGCCGGTGCGGCGGTGAGGCCCCTCCCGCGGTGCGGGCCGGTTTCCGGGCCTCGCGGACCACTCTGGCCGGTGCGTGTCACCGGCTCGTTACGCCGCAGGAAACCCTCGGACAAGCCTGGTGAACACCAGTGTGCCGATGATGCGCCGCGTCACAGGCCCGCCGGTCGGCGTCCGCCGCGGGCTCCCGCGCGGGCGGGCGGGTCCGGCCGACCTCGGGGAACCCCCACCGCCAGGTCACCCCAGCTCCCGCGCGTGCGGGCGGTCATGTCCGGTCGCCGTCCGCTCGGCGGTCGCGCGCGACCCGGCCCCCGGCGGCCGGGCGCCGCGCCTCGCGGTCGCCTCACGCCGAGGGGCGCCTGGGCAGCACCCAGTCCGGCCGCGGGAAGTGGCAGGTGTAGCCGTTCGGGTAGGTGATCAGGTAGTCCTGGTGCTCGGGCTCGGCCTCCCAGAACGGGCCGGCGGGCTCGATCGTCGTGACCGCCTTGCCCGGCCACAGCCCCGAGGCGTCGACGTCCGCGATCGTGTCGCGCGCGATCCGCTCCTGCTCGGCGTCGAGCGGGAAGATCGCCGACCGGTAGCTGGTGCCGATGTCGTTGCCCTGGCGGTTCAGCGTCGAGGGGTCGTGGATCTGGAAGAAGAACGCCAGGACGTCGCGGTACGTCGTCCGGGTCGGGTCGAAGACGATCTCGACCGCTTCGGCGTGGCCGGGGTGCTTGCGGTACGTCGCGTGGTCGTTCTCGCCGCCGGTGTAGCCGACGCGCGTGTCCAGGACGCCGGGCTGGCGGCGGATGAGGTCCTCCATGCCCCAGAAGCACCCTCCGGCCAGCACGGCCGTCTCCGTGCCCGGCCTGCGGGTGATCTCGCCGGTGTCGTGCGTTCCGCTGGTCATGGTGCGTGCTCCTCACTGCTGGTGCCGGCCGCGTCGGACGGCGGCCGGAGCCCGCCGCGCCCCTCGGGTTCGGGGAGCCGCGCCGGGACCGGGTTCATGCGCCGCCGGGTGCGGCGCCACTGGCTACAACCCCGCAGTACTGTCTTTTGGTTCTCGCGGGGGCCGACTGTGACCGCGATCTCGGCCGGTCGGTCGGGCGGGCGTCCTTCGGCTCCTCTTCGAGGTACCCGTTGGCGGTCAGGTAGGCGCGGATCTTGCGCCGGGCGTCGAACACGGCCTTGTATATCGCGCCGCGGCTCGAGCCGGACCGGGCCGCCATCGCGTCCAGGGGGACGCCGTCGAGCACGACGGCGACGAAGAGGCGCCGCTGGTGGTCGGTCAGCGTGTCGGCCACGGCCCGGCGCACCGCGACGACCAGGTCCCGGTGCTGGGTCCGCGTCGGCGGGTCGTCGCCGAAGCGCGCCGGGAGCCGGTCCCAGTCCTCGGCGTCCAGGGAGACCGCGCCCCGGCGCCAGTGGTGGCGGGCGAGTTTGCTCGCGACCTCCAGGACCGCGAAGCGGTACGCCCAGGTCGTGAACCGGCTCTCTCCGCGAAAGGTGCCGAGCTTCGCCAGCAGGGAGACCATGGCGTCGTCGGCGGCCTGATGCGCGAGGTCGTCGAGTTCGGACCCGCCGATGCGGGCGGCGGGTCCGCGCCGGTAGGCCTCGTGGCGGGCCACTCGAAGCAGCAGGCCGTGCAGGTCCACCAAGGCCGAGTCCCGCTCGGCGCCGGTGGTGCCGCCGAGCGCGGTCAGCCACGAGGTCGAATCCATGTCCATGTCGGTCAGCTCCATTCCGGCGAGGTCGGCCCTCAAGGCGTCGCACCGCCCTGCCGACACCCACAACAGAACGATATCGTCCAGAATAAGTTGGCGCAACGGGTTCGACAAGGGCGCCTTCGAGCCCGGAAGCCACGGCCCTCAGCAGGCTATGCACATGATGAGCAGGCATAAAAGAGTCGAGAGTAGGACGGCACCAGGAGCCGCCCCCGGTCGTCTCAAGCAGATGGAATGTGTACTATTGCGTCCTGTTGGATCGGCGGCGCGTCGAACGTCGCCGGCGCCCGAGTCGGCATGGCGATCGCGGTCGGCTCCCGCGCCGCACCGTGGTTCACGCTGCCCTTTTTCAGTACCATGGTGGCGTGGAGGAGAGTTCGCACCCGATCACGGCCGCGCGGCTGACCGCGCGCGGTGCGAGGACGCGGTCGCGGATCGTCGCCAGCGCCGCGGATCTGATGCGCGTGCGCGGGGTGGGCGGCACGACTCTGGACGATGTCGTCTCGGCGAGCAACGTCAGCAAATCGCAGCTGTACCGGCACTTCGAGGACAAACCGGCCCTGGTGCGGGCGGTGATCGAACTGGTGGGCGAGCGGACCATCACCGTCGAGCGCGAACGCCTCGAGAAGGTGCGCACGTTCGCGGGCCTGCGGCGGTGGCGGGACGCGCTCATCGAGAACAACTCCCTGCACGAGGGCCGGTACGGGTGCTCGCTGGGGTCCCTGGCGAACGAGGTCTCCGATCAGGACGCGGTCGCCCGCCGCCAGCTCCAGGACCTGTTCACGGCGTGGCAGGAGCTCTTCGAAGGCGTCCTCCGCCGGCTCCAGGCGGAAGGGCGCGTCCCTCCCGACGCCGACGTGGGCCGGCTCGCGACCGGGTTCGTGGCGGCCGTCCAGGGCGGCTACCTGCTGGCGCAGACCGCCCGCGACGTCGCGCCGATGGCCTCCGCCGTCGACATGGCGATCGCGCATCTGCACCTGCTCGCCGGCGGGCAGGGCGAGGCGCCGCGGTGACCGCGTGCGGACCCCGTCCCCCGCACGCGGCGTCAGGCGCCGCCGAGCGCCTCCGCTCAGCCCCCGGCCGTGCGGTGGCGCGGTGTCGCGGGGTCGAGGACGTCGCGGTACTCGGGGTGGGCGTCGATGAACGCCGCCGCGAACGGGCAGGTGGCGATGGCGGTCTCGCCGCGCGCCCGAAGCCTGTCGAGCACGGCGCCGAGGAGCCCGACCGCTACACCCCTGCCCCGGTGCTCGGGGAGGACCGAGGTCGCCAGAAGGCTGACGCGGCCGCCGGCCCTGCTGTACACGAGGCCGGCGACGGTCTCGCCGTCCAGTGCCGCCTCGTAGACGCCGCGCTCGCTGTTCTCGGTGATGACGAGGCCTGCCGCCGGAGCCGGTGACGCCGGGCCCGCCTCGTCCTGCTCGGGGCCGGTCAGCGTGACCATGCCCTCATCGCCGTCTGCCATACTGCCTCCTCGTTCGTTCGGCCGCCGGGCGGCCGAACACGGTGCTCGGGGGCCGGCCCGCCGGAATCCGCGAGCGGCTCCGGTGAGGCGGCCGACGGGACCGACCCGTCCAGTACATGAGCGTCGGCGGTTCGCGCCGTCTTACCGACGGCGTCCCGAGCGGTTCGCCTCCCCCGGCCGCCGCGCGTTCGCGAAAAACCCGGGCCTGAGCGGTAAGACGGCGTTCGCAGGCGCCGCCAACGCCGTGAGGGGTGTCCGCCGCGATCACGCGGACCGACGTCGAGGAGGGGCCGGATGAAGGCGATAGTGGTGACCGATGAGGCCGCGGGAACGGCCGGGATGACGCTAGAGGAGCGCCCGCGGCCCGAGGCGGCGGGGAACGACGTGCTCGTCGAAGTCCACGCGTCGGGGTTCACTCGCGACGAGCTGACCTGGCCCTCCACTTGGACCGACCGCCTGGGCCGGGACCGGGCGCCGTCGGTGCCGGGCCACGAGCTGGCCGGCGTGGTCGCCGCTCTCGGCTACGGCACGAGGGGGCTGTCCGTGGGGCAGCGGGTGTTCGGGCTCACCGACTGGACGCGCGACGGCACGCTGGCGGAGTACGCGGCGGTCGAGGCGCGCAACCTCGCCCCGCTGCCGGGGGACGTCGACTTCACGGTGGGCGCGAGCCTGCCGATCTCGGGGCTGACCGCGTGGCAGGGGCTGTTCGACCACGGCCGCCTCCAGGCGGGCCAGAGCGTCCTCGTGCACGGCGCCGCGGGCGCCGTCGGATCGATGGCGGCCCAGCTCGCCCGCGAGGCCGGGGCCCGCGTCATCGGCACCGGGCGCGCCGCCGACCGCCGGGCCGCGCTCGACTTCGGCGCACAGGAGTTCGTCGACCTCGACGGCGAGGCCCTGGAAGAGGTCGGCGAGGTCGACCTGGTGTTCGACGTGATCGGCGGGGAGATCGGCAAGCGGTCGGCGCGGCTGGTCCGCGCCGGGGGGACGCTGGTGTCCGTCGCCGGCCCGCCGGAGGCGCGGCCCGCGGAGGGCCTGGCGATCGACTTCGTGGTCGAGTCCGACCGCGCCCAGCTGGGAGAGCTCGTCAAGCGGGTCCGCGAGGGGCGCCTGCGGACGGCCGTCGGGAACGTCGCGGCCCTCGACGACGCCGTCGCGGCGTTCAACCCGACCGAGCGGGCCAAGGGCAAGACGATCATCCTCGTGCGTCCGTGAGCGAGGGGCGCGCCGGGGCGGGGGCGGGCTTCGCGGCGATCCGGCAGGCGATCGTCGACGACCCCGGCAACGCCGCGATGGGAGCCCGGGGGTACCTGCCGCTGTACGCCGCCGGGCCCCGCGCCCGCGTCGCCGTGGTGGGGCAGGCACCCGGCAGGAGGGCGCAGGAGTCGAACACGGCCTGGAACGACGCCAGCGGGAAGCGGCTGTTCGAGTGGCTCGGCGTCACCGAGCGGGAGTTCCGCGACCCCGATCGGTTCGCGCTGCTGCCGATGGACTTCTACTATCCGGGCAAAGGGCCGACGGGCGACCTGCCGCCCCGGAAGGCGTTCGCCGCCCGGTGGCACCCGCCGCTGCTCCGGCTGATGCCCGGCATCCGGCTCACCGTCCTCATCGGCGGCTACGCGCAGGCCTACTACCTGGGCCCGCGGCGGCGGCGCAACCTGACCGAGACCGTTCGGGCGTTCCGCGACTACTCGCCGGACTTCATACCCGTCGCGCACCCCTCACCGCTCAACTTCCGCTGGCACGCCCGGAACCCGTGGTTCGCCGAGGAGCTGCTGCCGTTCCTGCGGCAGCGCGTGGCCGCCGCGCTCGGCTGACGCCGGGCCCGGTGATGCGGACGCGGAGCGCTTCCGGCCGCCGCCTCGCCGGGCCGGTTCACCGGCCGGGCGGCGGGAACCGCAGGTACGACAGCCCGCTCATGCCGAGCCACAGGGCGCCCGGGCTCTGCACGAGTTGCAGCGTCACCTGACCGCAGGCCGCGCAGCGCGCGACCGCGCCCGGCGCGGCCGTGTAGACGCGGAAGTCCGCGACCGGGCGGACCGCGCCGCACCCGGCGCAGCGGGCCTCGGCGGTGGTGATGTCGGGTCTGAAGACCTGCCGGAGCGAACCGGCGAGCGCGTTGCCGTCGACGAAGTGGTCCATGGTGTCCTCCTAGGTCAGCCGAACCGTTCGGTCTTGATCCGGTGCCGGTCGTGGCCGAGCGTGATGAGCATGTTGGCCGCCGCCTCGACGAACCCGTTGGGGCCGCAGACGAAGCACATCGGCTCGAACTCGGCGGGCCAGCCGTGGGTGTTGAGGTCGACGAGCCCGAGGCGCCGGGGCGCCCGCCGGGCCCCGGGGGGCGCCTCGCGCGTGTACCGGACCGCGACGTCCACGCCGCCTTCGGGCCGGGCGAGTTCGTCCGCGTAGATGACGTCTTCAGGGGTCCGCACCGAGTACAGGAGCCGGAACGGGACCCGGGAACCGAGCGCGCGACGCTGGCGGACCATGGCCTGCAACGGCACGATCCCCGAACCACCCGCGAGCAGCATCACCGGCCGGGTATCGGTGCCACGCCACACGAACCAGCCCCCCACCGGCCCCCGCACCTCCACATACGCCCCCACCGGCAGGTCGTCGCACAGATACGTGGACACCTCACCGCCCAGGACACGCTGGACCGTGAACACGACCCGCCCCTCCTCGACCGGCCCGGCCAAGGAGTAGGAGCGCACCGCCTGGTAGCCGTCATCAGCAGTGAGCCGGATGTCGGCATGCTGCCCGGCCAGATGCCCCGACCACTCCTCGGGCTCGAAGACCAGCGTCACCGCCGAATCAGTCTCACGGAGCCGCTCGACCAAGCGCGCCTGCTGCCACACGGTCACCACCCCGACTGATAACGCTGCTCGAGCCAGGGGTCCCCGTAGTCGTGATAGCCCGCCCGCTCCCAGAAACCCGGCTGGTCCTCGTCGTGCAGGGTGATGCCGGAGACCCATTTGGCGGACTTCCAGAAGTACAAGTGCGGCACCAGGAACCGGGCCGGACCGCCATGCTCGGCCGCCAGCGGCGCACCCTCGTACCCGGTCACCACCCAGGCCTGGCCGTCGGTGAGGTCCTGCAACGGCACATTGGCCGTGTACCCGTCGACCGAGTGCACCACCGCGAAATCCGCCGCCGTCGCCACCTCGGCCAGCAGGGTATCGACCGAGACGCCCCGCCACGTCGTATCCAGCTTCGACCAGCGCGTGACACAGTGAATATCGACCGTCGGCGACTCATGCGGCAACCGCGAGAACGCCGCCCAATCCCAAGACACACGCTCACCGACCTCGTTCACCACCGTGAACGACCACTCACCGGTATCGACCACCGGCGTCGGCCCCGCACTCAACACCGGGAAACCCTCGGTCAGATACTGCCCCGGCGGCACCCGATCGCTGACCGTGCGCCGCCCTCCCCTGAAGCCGGGCGTCAACGCGCTCATGCCCGCCTCCCGCGTCCGCGGCCCGCAGCAGGGCGCCCCGGCCGGTCCGATTGCGGCGACAGTCGCCGGGCCTCATTCGGCGGCGCCTGCGAAAGACCCGGGAGAACCGGCGGGCCCGCCGTCTTGGTGTTCCTACGGATGCGCATCGATGTTCGTCTTCCCCTTGCGTTGTTCGGTCGGATCGAGGGCGCCGAGCGGCCGCTCAGGGCTGCTCAGGCAGGTCGACGACGATATGGACCGCCGCCTCCTCGGCGGACGCCGCACCGCCGTCGATGCCGATGTCGTGCGCCCGGAAATCCGACGCCGGGTCGAGGCGGTCCGGGTCCGCCCATGTGAGGCGGCCGGCGCGGACCGAACCGACCTGGTCGTCGATGACCTCGCCGTCCGTGTCGATCGCGTCGCCGATGCCGTCCCCGAGGATCTCCGCGTCCTCCTCGGGGAGCTCGCGCGCGAGCCGGGCGGACAGCGGCTCCCCGGACCGCGCCTCGTTCGGGGTGAACCCCCAGGAGAGGCCGGCCGGTCGCCGATCCAGCGGGGAGTACCCGGCGTCGTAGACGTCGTCGCCGAGTTCGTCGGCATCGAGGCTCTCCTCAGGGGAGAGGAGGCCGAGATCGAGGTCCGGGGTCGCGGGGTCGGTGCTGGTCATGGGATCGCCTCATCTCATCGGTTCTCGACGTTAGTGGCGCCATGGCACGGGGTTCTTACGTCGCTCGCCGCGTCGACCGCGCTCCTGCCGGTTTTCGGCCGGATGTCCGACGGCCCTCGCCACAGGGCCATGGCCTCCTGAAGGGCCGAGAGACCCGCCGGAGGACATGGCACCACTCGCGAACCGCTGCCCCAGGGCCCTTACGGGTCGCGCGTCTCGGCGAGGACCCACTGGTGGTAGTCGGGGTTCGCCTCGGCTATCGGCAGGGCGATCACGCAGGGCACTTCGTAGGGGTGCGATGCCTTCACGGCCTCGATGACGGCCGGAACGAGGCTGCGTCGGGTGTGCAGCATGACGCGGGCTTCGGGCTCGGCGTGCACCTCGCCCTCCCATCGGTAGACGGAGCGGATCTCGGCGACCTGGTGTCCGCAGGCGCACAGCCGGTCGTCCACGAGCCGCCTCGTCAGCGCGGCGAGCTCATCGACGCCCGGCGCGGTGACCACGACTTCGCAGATCTCATCCATTATGGACCTCTTCGACCTTCAGTACTCTGAACCGGTGAGGCCGAAGACTACCCGCCGCGCCGCCGGATCTCAGTGCGACCGCGGCGGCCTGGCGTTCGGGTCTGAAGCCGCTGACCGCGGACAGGACCGGTGCGGCCGGACGGCCCGGTCGAGCGCGCCCCCATCGATCCGGGCGAGCAGGGCTGTGACTGTTTGATCAGAGTGGCAGTTCCGCCTGCACTTCGAATCCGCCGCCTGCCCGCGGTCCTGCGCTCAGCGTGCCGCCGATGGCTCGGGCACGCTCGGTCATGCCGTTGATGCCGTGCCCCGGCCGAATGCTCGGTGCCGCTTCGGCGTGCCCGTCGTTGGTGACGCGCACCCGCATGAGGCGCGGCAGGTAGGCGATGTCGACTGCGACGTGGCGGTTTGGGGCGTGCTTGGCGGCATTGGTGAGCGATTCCTGCACGATCCTGAACGCGCACAGCTCCAAGACCGGAGACGGCTTCGGATCTGGGCGCCCGGAAACCGTCGCGGTGACCTGCTGCCCGGCCACGCCGGCCCGGTCGACGAGGGTTTCCAGGTCCTCCAATGTCGGAGCCGGTGCCAGAGGCTCGACCTCACCGTTGCGGAGGACGCCGATCGCAATGCGCAAGCCCTCCATGGCATCGCGAGCGGCGTCATCGATGACCGCGATGGCCGCCGTGGTCGACTCAGGCTCGTCGAGATGCCGGGCCACGGCCGCCTGTGCGCCAATGACGGTGATGCTGTGCGCCAAGACGTCGTGGAGCTCGCGGGCTATCACAACCCGCTCTTCCGCAGCTCTGCGCGCGGCCTCTTCTTCGGCAAGTTGCTCGGCCCGCTGCGCTCGGTCCTCGGCGGCGTCGGCGGCGAAGCGGCGGGCTTTGACCATCTCTGCCGCCGCTATCGCCAGTCCGATCCAGCCGAATGATGTGAGCACCTCCACCGGGCCTAGCACGCCCGAAGCGAGTGCCACAGCGCTGAGGACGCCGCCGCTGGCGATGGCGATCGCAATGCCGGTGACACGAGGGGTGCTCGCGAGCACGGCATAGAGCACCACGATCAAAGCGGGCAGGAGTGGCGCATGCGGGTAGCCGAATCCGATGTGGATGACCAAGGCGGCGAATGAGACCGCAAAGGCGGCGACCGGCCACCGTCGGCGCGCGGCCACCGGTGCCACGACGACCGCCGTGAGCACCAGTGCCAGCATTGACGGCGGCCCCTCTTCGACGCTGAACGCCAGGACGGCGGCGAGGAACAGCCCAAGGACCAGCAGCGCCTCCGCCCAGCGCCTGGTCATGACGGCGCCGGTCCGGCCGCGACCAACCCGGTTTCATAGGCGGCGATGACGAGTTGGGCGCGGTCGTGCGCGCCCGATTTGGTGAGGATGCGGCTGACGTAGGTCTTTACGGTGAGCGGACTGACATGGAGCCGCTCGGCGATCTCGGTGTTGGAGAGCCCGCGTGCGATGAGCACCAGCACTTCCCGCTCCCGCGGGGTCAAATCGAGCCGGGAGCGCAACTGCGGTGGAGGAGGTTCGGGGTGGCTCAGGAAGCGCTCGATGAGCGCGCGGGTCGCGCCGGGCGACAGCAGCGCGTCGCCGCCGGCCACGGTGCGGATGGCCTCCAGCAGGTCGGCGGGCCGGGTGTCCTTGGCGAGGAAGCCGCTGGCGCCGGCTCGCAGCGCCAGCGCTACGTTCTCGTCCGTCTCGAAGGTGGTGAGCACGAGCACCCGCACACTCGCGAGTTCCGTTGCGGCCGTGATGGCTTTAGTCGCCTCGATGCCGTCGAGCCCGGGCATTCGCACGTCCATCACGGCGACGTTCGGGAAGTGCTCGCGAGCGAGGGCCACGGCCTCCGCCCCGTCCCCGGCCTCGGCGATTACCTGCATATCGGGTGCGGAGTCGACGAGAAGGGCGAATGCACCGCGCACGAGTGCCTGGTCGTCGGCGAGGAGTACGCGGATCGTCATGCCTCCAGTATCACCGAGGTCGAGGACGGCGGCGTTCACGGTTATCGGAAGTGGGTGTAGGAGAGGGCGAGTGCGGTCGCACCGCAGCTCGACACTGCGATATGGACAGCGCGGGCGTACCGGTTCGGGGCGCCGGTGCCGATGAGCAGGTGCCCGGTCCAATAGGCGCCGTAGTAGGACGCCGTGGTCACGGCGAGGATCCACCACAGCAGCGGCCCGCGTTCTCCCGCGGGAGCGAAGATCGCCAGGAGCATCACCGCGATGTGCCCCAGGTCGCCCATCGCCTCGCGTTGGAAGTGGAACTGCGCGTGCTTCGGCCCGTCGCCGGCGTTCGGCACGAGATAGGCGTCGTCCCACAGGTGCGCGACGGTCTGGCCGAGACTGATGAGGCTGATCGCGATCGCGGCGATCAGGAAGCCTTGAGCGGCGAGCACGCGTCCTCCTTATGTCCATCAGCGGATGCCTCGATCTCGGCGACAATGCGCCGGTGCTCCGCCTCGGTGAGTCGGTACCAGCCCATGCACACGGCCGCGAGGAGGTATCCGACGGCGGGGACGAGTCCCACCAGCGCGAGGATGCCCCACAGGGCGCCGGACGGCTGCGTGGCGGCGTCCGCGACATAGCCGCTCCCCGCAAGCGCGAAACCGGCGAGCCCCGAGGCGACCGCGTTGCCGCATCGGCGCGCGAAGGAGAAGAACGCGTAGGTGGCCCCTTCCGCGCGATGGCCGGTGCGCCACTGTCCGTACTCGACGGTGTCGGCCTGCATGGAGAACAGGACCGTCTGCACCACGGCGGAACCCGCGGAGGCCACGCCGAGCATCACCAGCACGAACCACCATGAGTCGTCCGGTCGGACCAGCAGGAGCGTCAGATGTCCGGCCGCCGCCACCACCCCGGCGACCACATAGGTTCGCCGCTTGCCGAGCCGGGCGGTGATCCGCGGTGTCAGCCAGCCGAACAGCCCTTGGCCGATGCTGATCGGAATTGCCATCACGATGAAGGCGTCGAAGCCTCCGGCGAGGAACCGCGCGTAGAACAGCGCCCCGAAGTTGAACGCCTCGAAGCCGATGAGCATGAAGACCATGCCGGCGCACAGGACTATCAGCGGCCGGTTGACGCGGACCGCGGCGATGCTCTGGCGCAGCGTGACGGGCACCGACTCGTGCTTCGCATCGCGGTTCCCTTCCTCGCGCGTCAATGCGAAGGCGCACACGAAGAACACCACGGAGATCACGGATGCGCCGCCGACGACGAACAGGTAGGCCGTGCCGAGATCGGGCACGCCTTCCAAGGAGGGCACGATCACCGCGTACAGCAGGAGGTACACGAAGAACGAGGCGGTGGAGCGGGCCATGGCGAGGCGGTCGCGCTCGCGGGGTTCGCGGGTCATGGCCGCCGCCAGGGTGCCTAGCGACACCTGGCTGAACGCGTAGGCGAGGCCGAAGAGGGTGAACGTCAAGCCCGCGTAGATGATTTGACCGGTCCTGCCGAGCTCGGGCATCGCGAACAGGCCGACGCCCATCAGGGCCATCGGCAGTCCGCCGGCCAGGAGGAACGGCCGCGCCTTGCCCCAGCGGGTGAAGGTGCGGTCGATGACGCGGCCTGCGAACAGATCGAAACCGGCGTCGATGACGCGCACGACCATGAGGACGATCCCGGCGATCGCGGCGTTCATGGCGACGACGTCCGTGTAGTAGGAGAGGAGCAGAAGCGATACCGAGGCGTATGAGGCCTCGTTGGCGGCTTCGCCGAGGCCATATCCGATGATGCGGCGGCGCTTCACGACTCGATCCACCTCCGCCGCAGGTCGAAGGCGGCCGCCTTCGGTTTGCGATCCCTGGTGAAGAGGCCCTTGAGGTTGCCGCCGGGCCGGATGACCTCTTGGCGGGTCAGGAAGTCGGCGAAGCTCCAGACGTGCTGGCCCGCCACGGCATCATGCTGCTCGGCCACGCGGGCGACCATGGCGATGACCGCAGACTGGTACTCCTCGGTCCACATCGTCGGTGCCGTCTCATGGAGGCCGGCCAGGCTGTCGGCACCGCATTCGGTGATGAGGATCGGTTTGTCGTACCGCTCGGCCCATCGGTCGAGTTCCGCCCGCAGTTCAAGTTCGGCGGAGGCCAGGTCGCCGCCGTTGACGTACCAGCCTTGGTAGCGGTTGAGGCACACCATGTCGAACAGGTCGGTGATCCTGTCCCTTTCGGGCGGTGCGAGGAACACGTTCGTGAAGCACACCGGGCGCGTGGGATCCAGTGCTCGCGCTTCGGCGACGATCGGTGCCAGGAACTCCCTGGCACCGTCGGCCGCCGAATCGGGTTCGTTCGAGAGGCACCACATGACGACGCTGGGGTGGTTGCGGTCGCGTTCGATCAGCTCGCGGGCGGCGCGCACGCAGGCGTCCCGGGCCTCCGCGCCGAAGCCTTCCGGTCCGAAGGTCTCCGGCGGCGGGCCGGTACGAGGGCCGAAGTCCATGGCCAGGTTGACCATGCCCGCGGCGGTCTCGTCGATGACGACGACCCCGTGCCGGTCGGCGTAGTCGAGCGCTTCTTCCGGGTAGGGGTAGTGCGTGGTGCGCAAGGAGTTCGCCCCGAGCCAGTCGAGCAGGGCGAAATCGTGCACCATGAGCGCGTCGTCGTGGCCGCGTCCCCGGATGGGACTGTCCTCATGACGTCCGACGCCCTTGAAGGTGAACGGCTTGCCGTTGATCAGGAACCGCCGACCGTCGACCTCGATGGTCCGGATGCCCACGGGCACTTCGTATATGTCCTGGCCGTATTCGACCTCCAGCCGATAGAGGTAGCCCGCGCCCGGCTCCCACAGGTGCGCTTCGGGCACCTCCAGTGTGCTGGCCGCGCCCACTGCCGAGGAGACGTGGCCACCCTGCGCGTCCCGAAGGCGGACCGACACTTCGGCAGAGCCGGAGATGGTGACGTCGTAATCGATCAGCCCGGTCGATCCGTCCAGGCGGGTGCGGACCGCGACGTCTTCGATGTGGTCCGCAGGCGTCGCGTACAGCCACACGTGCCGGTGCAGCCCGGTGTAATTGAAGTAGTCGGCGGTCAGTGCCTGCGACACCGTTCCGGCAGGCGTTCGATGCGACCGGCCGGGGGGCATGGAGGAGAAACTCAGCTCATTGCTGAGCGCCACGGTGATCCGGTTCCGCTCACCGCAGGCGAGCAAGTCGGTGACATCGACTTCGAAGGGAAGGAAACCGCCCGTGTGCCGCGCGGCGATCGTGTCGCCGACCCACACCGTCGCGTCGTGGGCCGCGCCGTCGAAACGTAGGACGATGCGTCGCCCCTCCCAGGAACGCGGCGGGCGTGCATGCGTCTGGTACCAGACGAGGCCCACGTGGTCGCGGAGCCTCTCGTCGGGAAGAAGATCGTTGTAGCTGGCCGGAACCGGCATGTCGACGGTCCCCGGAAGTTCCGCGGACCACCATCGCTCGGCGTGACCGGCCGCGCTGTAGTCCGCCGCGAATCGCCAGACGCCGTCCAACGACTGTCGTTCCCTTGCAGCTGTTTCAATTGGTCTGAGCATGACCCCAATGGTTTCCGCCGAGCATCGCCGCCGTAGTCTCCTGCGGTTGACACTTCGCGGTACTCCCGTGGCACTACCGGCTGAGGTCGATGTTTAGCGATCAGGGGCGCCTGCGGTCAGATGCGCCGGCACCTGGCGCACGGTCGACTCCTCGCACAGCGACTGCGTCTCCCATTGCCGGTCGCCGAGCCCGGCGAGGTCGTCCGCCAGGGCGGCGCGTTCAGCGTGGATCTTCCTCCACAGCAGCTCCCGGCGGTCGGCTCTGGTGCGGCGGGTTGCCCAGTCGGCCACCAGTCTCATCCTTCCCGGGGTGGTTCCGAAGACGGGCCTGGACCGGCCTCCCCGTTTCATCGGTGACGCCTCAGCCTGTGACGCACCCTGCTGCGGACCCGTCGGCTTCGAGCCTCAAGGGTTCGGCTCGGCGGGCGATCAGGCCGGAGCGCAGCTCGTATGCGGAGCCCCGAAGAAGCCGGTGACCCGGTCCGGAAGCTGCGCAGGACGGCGCGGGCCTCGGTGACCGACTCGGTCTCGGCGGTGATCAACTTGCCGGCAAGCCGCCGCTTCAACTCGGCGTTCACCAGCTCGTCGGGGTCGAGGTGCGGGGCGTAGGCGGGCAGGAGATGCAGCTCGCTGCTGGCCGACCTCGACGTGCACCCCAGGGTCGCGATGCGGATGCTTCGGCACTCGAAGTTCGGCATCACGATGGAGGTGTACACGAAGGTCTCCGATGAGGCCACGCGCGAGGCGCTGCGGCGGCTCGGCGAGGCGCTGGGGCAGCTGCTGTACCAGGTGGGCCTTCACGGCCTGCCCGGTTTTCTCATGCTCTTTGAGCTGGGCTTGTGGTGGGTCCAGTGGGACTCGAACCCACAACCTATGGTTTCAAAAACGGGCCGTGACCTGCGGGTTATCTCTCCTCTTCGTTAACTTATCCACAGATCATCCACAGCCGAGCAGATCTCCAACGGCGACCTTCCGCTTTTCAGGCGGACGCGCATTATTTCCAAATGACTGCCCTGAGCAGCATTTTCAACCCAATAAGAAAGGATTGCTCTTGGCCCGGACCGCTATAGGGCCGCTGCACGCCTGCCAGACGAACCACTTAGCGAACAGGGCGTCCGGCCAGTGACGGCCTTGTCCAACCGCCAGGACACCTCCACGTCCGTGGAGAGCAGGTTGATCTGCTGGAGGGCCTCGGCGCCGGCGCGGCCGAGCGGAACACCTCCACGTCCGTGGAGAGCAGGGCCACAGGTGCGCATCCGCCTCCGGATCCACCGGAACACCTCCACGTCCGTGGAGAGCAGGCCGGCCCCTCTTTTTTCCAGTCGCGCCACCCCGGAACACCTCCACGTCCGTGGAGAGCAGGCAGTTGTCGTGGTATTTATCGCCATCGGCGTAGGAACACCTCCACGTCCGTGGAGAGCAGCCGTCCATCCCCACCCGCTACCGCGGGACCCTCGGAACACCTCCACGTCCGTGGAGAGCAGGTGGTCAGCCGCTCGTTTTTGTACGCCCAGATCGGAACACCTCCACGTCCGTGGAGAGCAGGCGGTGAGCGGGTCGGGCGCGAGGTCGTAGGCCGGAACACCTCCACGTCCATGGAGAGCAGCTCGCGGCGCACGACCAGCTCCAGCGGCCGCGCGGAACACCTCCACGTCCGTGGAGAGCAGCCGCCCGAGGTGCCCGACGACTACCTGCTGTCCGGAACACCTCCACGTCCGTGGAGAGCAGATGCGCACGAGCTCGGCCATGACGTCGACCGGCGGAACACCTCCACGTCCGTGGAGAGCAGCCGCTGCTCATCCCCGCCGCCGAGCTCCTCAACGGAACACCTCCACGTCCATGGAGAGCAGGGTTCGCTTTCCTTGCCGTCGCCGCGGATCGTCGGAACACCTCCACGTCCGTGGAGAGCAGTGATGCACGCTCGTGTTCCAGTCGTGGCAGGACGGAACACCTCCACGTCCGTGGAGAGCAGTTGATGCCGTTCCAGATGGTGACCGCGGTGTCCGGAACACCTCCACGTCCGTGGAGAGCAGGGCCTTGGCGGGGTCGGGGAGGTCGTAGGTGTCGGAACACCTCCACGTCCGTGGAGAGCAGCCCGAGGGGAGGCCGGTCCGATGAGCCCCTGGCGGAACACCTCCACGTCCGTGGAGAGCAGGCCACCACCGGTGACGTGTGGAAATACGGCACCGGAACACCTCCACGTCCGTGGAGAGCAGGAACACGGCAAACTCATCTGATGTGCTTCGCATGGAACACCTCCACGTCCGTGGAGAGCAGCCGTTGCGTTCGGCCTTCATCGCGTCGAGGGCCGGAACACCTCCACGTCCGTGGAGAGCAGTAGAGCCCGGCGGGGTTCCAGGCACCGTGCCCCGGAACACCTCCACGTCCGTGGAGAGCAGGGCACGCTCGCGAAGGAAATCTCGGCGGAGGTCGGAACACCTCCACGTCCGTGGAGAGCAGGAGTCGGTGTCGATGTCGTCCCAGTCCATCGGCGGAACACCTCCACGTCCGTGGAGAGCAGCTCCGGCACGGGGGGAACGGCGGCACCTGTTTCGGAACACCTCCACGTCCGTGGAGAGCAGTTCTCCGGGTCGAAAATCCGGTCGGCCCGCCGCGGAACACCTCCACGTCCGTGGAGAGCAGGGGACGCTGATGCGGTGGGACGCGGCGACCGTCGGAACACCTCCACGTCCGTGGAGAGCAGGAATGTACCCATTGTCAGACTCCCTTCCGTTTCGGAACACCTCCACGTCCGTGGAGAGCAGTCGTCCATCGCGGAGATGATGCGCTTCTGGCGCGGAACACCTCCACGTCCGTGGAGAGCAGACACCGCAAGGCCGCCGCCGCCGAAAGATGATCGGAACACCTCCACGTCCGTGGAGAGCAGGGCAACCGAGACGGGGGCGTCATCGCGTACGTCGGAACACCTCCACGTCCGTGGAGAGCAGGTCGACAGCGACCACGGGTCAGCGATGGGCCGCGGAACACCTCCACGTCCGTGGAGAGCAGCGGCCACAGGCCTATCCGATGTCGTTGAGCTGCGGAACACCTCCACGTCCGTGGAGAGCAGGGTGGCGGATGCCGGTCGCCTGGAAGCGGACCGGGAACACCTCCACGTCCGTGGAGAGCAGGCGCGGGCGAGGTCGTTCACGAGGCCCCGGAGCGGAACACCTCCACGTCCGTGGAGAGCAGTGCATCAGCAGGTGACATGCGCGTGAAAATTTCGGAACACCTCCACGTCCGTGGAGAGCAGGCTTGCTGAACTGGGAGTTTACTCGGGCTGTTGTTCGTTTTCGGCGTGGAACTGGATGAGTTGGAGGCCGTCGAGGTCGATGACGGTGCGGCGGCGCCTGCCGGCGGTGCGGATGACGAAGCGTTGTTCGTGGTCGGCGTGGGGGTAGACGCAGGTGGCGGCGCCGTCGGCGACGGAGGCGCTGACGGCTTGCCAGAGTTCGTCTCTGACGCGGGCGGAGAGGGTGCCGACATAGAAGCCGGGGGTGGGTTCGATCATCCAGCGGGTGAGTGCACCACGGACATGGTCGGGGACGGCGGTGGTGGAGATGACGACGAGGTTGGCCATACGTCACCAGTCGGGTTCGTGGTCGGCGTGGTTGACGCCCGCGGCGACTTCGCCGATGTCGGGATCCCACAGGTGGACCAGCTCTGGGTTTACGGTCTCGGGCGGGCTGGGGTTGTTGGGCTCGAAGAGCCATTGGAGGTCGTTGATGATCTGTGGAAGGAGGCGGAAGGCGCGAAATTCTTCACGCAGACGTCGGCGGGCCTCGCGTTCGGGATTGGGAGAGCGGTGGAGGGTGAAGGCCAGGGGGATGGTGTGGCGGGCTTTGTAGAGGTCGGCGATGTCGTAGACGAACGCGTGTTGTTTGCCGCTGTGAACGAACCCAAGTGCTGGGGTGCAGCCGAGGCCGAGGATGGCGGCGTGGCAGATCCCGTACAGGGCAGTGTTGGCTGCGGACAGGGCTTGGTTGACCGGGCTTTGGGTGTCCCAGTTGTGGGGGTCGTAGTTGCGTTTGAACCCGCGGATGCCGTTGCGGTCGGCAAGGGAGCGGTAGAGAGTTTTCATGCGGGCGCCTTCGAGACCACGGAGTTGCGCGAGGTTGACGGCGGGTTCGACGGTGTCGCCGAAGCGGAGGCTGAACATGCGCTGGGCGACGGCGAGACGGGTGGCATCGTCGGCCCAGGCGCGGGCTTGTTTCTCGAGCCAGGTGGTGGTGAGGGCACTGGATTGGCTGGCTGAGTACATGCGAACGCCTCCGGCGCCGGTCCACAGCACGGTGGTGTTGTGGCGGGCGAGGGTGGCCATGGCCGGTTGGGTGATGGAGGTGCCTGGTCCCATGAGGATGCAGGTGAGTGCGGCGACCGGTAGGTAGACGCGGTCGATGCGTCCGGCTCTGTCGACTTGGGCGCATATGCCGGTGTCGTCTTGGATGATGCGGACGGTCTCGAGGTAGAGGAAGGAGAGGCTGTCGGCCACGCGGGGGAGCATGGCCAGGGCCGGGGCGCCGAGCATTTTCCTCGGATCGCTCAAGCCTGGCTCCTTTCGGTTACAGGGGTGAGGAGGGCGAGGGAAAGCAGGCCGCAGCCGTAGCTTTGGGAGCGGCCGATGCCGGTGCGGACGGCCTCGCGCAGCATGTCGGGGTCGGTGATGGTCGCGGTGCCGTCGAACTGGGCCCGGGCGTGGCGGGTACGACCGTTGATGATGGTGTCGTCCAGGGGCCGCCAGTCGGTCGACTCGATGGCGAGACCGGCGGCTGGGGCGCGGTCGGTCCACCAGGTGAGGGCGGCGGGACCGTGGAAGACGTGGAGTTTGCCGACCAGGGCGGGTTCGGGGGCGCTGTTGCCCCAGCGTTTGGTGGGGTTGGCGACGATCCGGTATCGCAGTTTCGCTCCGGTGTGGAGGGCATCGAGTTGGGGGGCGAGTTTGCGGGTGGCGGCTTGGATGACGCCGTCCATGGGCAGGGCGTCCAGGAGTGGCTCGGTCGCGGTCTGGACGAGGATGACGGGGCCGCGGGAGCTGTCTTCGATCCGGTACAGCAGGCCGGCGGCGCGTCGTGGCTGGTCGCCGAGATGGTCGGGGGCGAGGTGCATGAGCCAGGTGTGCTGGCGGCCGCCGTCGGCCAGGAGTGTGCGGATGCCGCGGTGGCGGGGGTCGAGGACGAGTCGGGTCAACCAGGGGCTCATGCGCGGTTCGCTTCCATGAACGCGGCCAGGCGGTCGAGGTAGTCCGTTCCTGTCTCGGCCAGGTCGCTGCTGAGGGTCTCGGTGGTGCGCTGGACCGGCCGGGCGCGGTAGCGGCGGTCGCCGCGGGGGAAGGCGTCGCAGTCGTCGAGCATCTCGCTCCATGCGGTCGCGTCGCCCGGTGCGGCGGTGCGGACGATGTCGACGCGCACCGGGCCGCGCTGGCTCTGCGGCCGGGGCGGGAGTGGGGCGGTCCTGAGCGCGGTTTCGGCGTCGGGAGTGCGGCCCAGGAGCATCGGTTGCTCGGGTGGGCAGGAGCGGCGCCCTAGGAACGGCTGCCAGCAGGGGGTTTCGAGTGCGGCTTGGGCCTGGTCGAGTGCGTGGGCGGGGCCGGTGACGGCGACGGTGAAGACCGCATCGGCGAGGTAGTGGCGGCGGGTGATGACCGCGGAGTCTTTGCGTTTGCCCTCGGCGGTGGGGATGCCGTGGCCTTTGGGGTAGCCGCCGCCGGCGGTGTGGAAGTCGATCAGGCGCACGCCGGGTCGGTCGATGCGCACGGTGAAGTCCAGTTCGGTCAGGGCGCCCAGGGGCGCGCCGCGCCGGATGCCGGCGGCGCTGGCGATGAGGCCGAGGAGCCCGGAGCGGGTGGGAATGTCGGCGGTGTCCTTCTCGCCGAAGGCGCCCCGTTCGCCCCACGCTTGCAGCGGGCCGGCCAGGCGCAGCATGAGGGCCTCCACTGCCTACTCCTGGACCCAGGCGCAGGTGACCGCGGCCTGGATGAGGTCGTCAAAGGACTCGTGGGCGCCGCCGAGGTTGGCCGGGGTCTGGTCGAGGACGTGGGCGTGCCCGGCCCACAACTGCCGGTCGGATCCCAGGAGCCGGTGCAGGCGTCCGGCGTAGCTGTCGAGCCGGTCAGCGGCCTGCGCGACGTGACCCTCGTCCAAGGCGCGGATGGGACGTTCGAACGCGGCCGCCAAGGAAACGGGCCGGTCGTTTCGGACAGCGAGATGGACCAGGTCGGGGACGGTCATCGGCGCGGTGGGCCGGTCTTTGCCGGTGGGGACGGTGCGAATGAATGCCTGCGCGAACGCGGTGACCAGTTCGGCGGCGGCAGTACGGTCGCCGCCGAGGTTGCGCACCAGGCCGTCGAGGTCGATGTTGGCGTACCGGTAGAAGGTGCCGGCGGTGAACAGGGCGGTGCTGATGTGCCCGGACCCGGGGATGCCGGCCTGCTGCTCGATGTCGTCGACTGCGGAGAAGAAGTCGAACTCCGGGGTGGTCTCGTGGACGGTGAAGGCGTGGGCCATCTGCACCGCGCCGTCGACGTTCGCGCCGGGCAGCTCGGCGAGCATCCGGCCGAACAGGTTGATGGTGCCGTTGCGCGAGCCCAGGACCGCGGCGATCTGGTCGGAGGGGAGGATGCCTTTGCGTTTCTTCTCCGGCTTCGCCTCCTCATCGACGATCGCGTCACGGTGGGCCGCGGCGATCGCGGTCAGCTCGTCGAGCCCGGCCTCGGGCAGGAACAGCAGCACTGAAGTTGTCAGGATCTCCTCGTTCTTCTCGTCCTTGCTCTTCTCGAGCTTGATGCCGTTCCCGGCCGAGCGGGCGACCTGGCGTCCGGCGGCCTCGGCCTCCTCCAGGGGCCAGTCGTGGGCCTGGTGGAGACGCTCGGCCACCCCGCGCACCACCCGGCGGGTGCGCACCGCCGGGTCGCCGAGCTTGGCCTCGACGTCGAGGCGGATGCGCCGCTTCCAGGACTGGCTGGAGATGCGGGTGCGTTCAGCACCACCGAACACGACCGTTTTCGGGTTGCCCTCTTCGTCCCTATTCGGGTTGGAGAAGGGCAGGGTCTGGAGGGCGTGGAAGTCAAGGAATCGGGGCTGGCTCATGCCGTCTCGCTTTCAGCGTTCGGATTGGTCTGCTTGTTGATGGTGTCGATGCGGTGCAGGGTCCGGTGGTAGTCCTGGATCCACCACTTGGCGATGTCGCGGCGGTGCCGCCGCCAGTCGGCGAGGTCGCCGATAAGCCGGACCCAGTCGACCGGCACCTGGGTGCCGCGCAGGTGCTGGACGGTGCCCGGCAGCAGTCGGTGGAGCCCGTCGACGTTCTGACGCGAGAGCAGGATCAGGCGGCTCAGACCGGTGTCGCGCGTGTACAGGTGGCGCTCGCCCACACCGATGGCCAGGGATACGCCGAGGTTGTGCGCGCGCTGCCGGTCGGGATCGGTCTGGAGGTCGTGGGCGCGAGCGGCGGGCGGCTGGGCGCAGATCATGGCCGCCACGGTGACGAACGCGCGCTGCTCATCGGGGATGGCGTGCCCGGCCAGGTGCCGCCGGTCGGACACGGGCTGTTCGGGCAGGTAGGCGATCAGGTGGCCCCAGGCGCGGTCCCAGGCGGGACTATCGGAGCGCTGCCCCAGGCAGCGTTTCAGATCGGCGCGCGGACCGGGCTGCTTCAGCAGTGCCGGAAGCAGGTCACCAGTCGTCGTTGTCGTGTCCTGGGTCAGTGCCGCCACTGCTCGCCGGGCTCGCTGCGAGCGCGACCGGGGCACCGTTGCCGTCGGGGTGGTCATGGGAGATGGGTTCCTTTCGCCAACCGCGGAACAGCCGCGACCGGTGGATCTCAAGCAACGTGATGGTGCGCGGGTTGACCGCGTAGGTGCCAGTAGCCTGGTCGAAGACGTCGAGCGCGATGGTGATGAACGCGTTCGGCAGCAGCGGCAGCGGCCCGGCGTCGAAGACCATGGCCCAGAAGGCCTGCTCGGCCCGGGACCAGTACTGGGCCATGGCCGGCCCGGTCCACGACGGCGCCTTCTTCGGTTTCCCGGCCAGTTCGGTCCAGGCGGCGTTCAAGGTCCGCTGCAGGTGCTGGCCGACGCCGTCACCGGCGTGGTGGGCGTCCTCGATCCTGACCTCCATCGCCGGATCTTCGAGGGCGGTGAGCACTGGCGGGGTCGTGGTGGTGAAGAACGCCTTGTCCCGGGTCTGGCCGTCCTGGTCGTAACCGAACGCGCGGATCCGCAACCGGCGCATCGTCGCCGAGGGCAGAGCTGGGCGGGCTTTGAGATCGACGATGACCTGCGGGTGCGTCACCGGCGCCTCGGCCGGGACCTGCAGGACCAGAGCATCGAGGTCCCGCCAGATCGCCCGGTCGGCCTCGGCGTACCGCGGATAGCGGTCGCCGGTCTTCGCGTTCACCTGGTAGGGCACATACGGGTCGTCAGCCCCCGGATGCGCCGAGCGCCACGCCCACGTCATATAGGCGTCCACGACATGCTCGCCGGTCGCATCGGGCACCAAGAGGACTCCGTGACGGAACCGGTTCGCCAGGCGCCAACCGACACCGGCCCCTGCAGGCGGATCAGAGCGGGGGTCGTGCAGGGGCCCTTCCCATATCGCCGCCACCGGCTGCGCCTCCTCGGGTGGGAGGTAGACCTGGTTGAGCAGCAGCGTCTCGAATAGGGTGCGTCCCCAGGGATGGACTGAGAGGGTCCGGCGCAGTGGTCCGGCGCCGGTGTCGGCCTTATCGGTCGCACCGACCTTGCGGGCGGTGCACCGGCCTGAGGGCCCGTAGTACATCCACGCCAACAGATGCCACACCGCCTCACTCGCCGGGACCGGTACGGGAGCGTCGTCGCGGTCGTGCGAGAGAAACACCTGGTTCGCTCCCGCCACACGAGTCCAGGCGAACTTCCCGACGCCCGAGGTCGACTTGCACTCCTCAGCCAGGCGCGGGTCCTGCAGGAACGGGCGGGACCCGAAGAGCATGAAATCCGTGCCGGTACCGAAGACCTGGTCGACCCGTTCAGGATCGAACCCGGTTCCCGAACCGTTCAAGAGCGCCAGGCGCTGTTGCTGCCAGGGGCGCTTGGCGTCGATCGCGTCGAGTCCGGTGATCCGCGCGGTCAACACGCCCAGGATCCGCATGAAACCAGCGGCGGCCGGGGCGAGCGGCGCATGGAAGTCCGCGATTTCACCCGCCCGAGTGAACAAGGTTCGCAGACCCACCCGCCGTGGCAGGTTCGGATCCGGATCGACCCAGGCGACCTCGATCCACTCCTCGGTCACCAGATTGAAGTCGTTGCTGCCCATGAACCTCCTCGTCCCGGCCTTGCGCGAACCGGCCCGTCGACAAGGGACGGCCGGTGCTCCGACATCATGACACCCCCGACCGACACCGTGGGTCCACCGAACGGGCTGAAGCCCGCCTCCGTCGAGCCGAAACCATCGCGCTCAGTCCACAACGAGGCCCAGCATGGGATCAAGCCGGAATGTGCGACCAGCAATCGCGACCGAACCGCTCTGGCCCTGAGCGTCAACGACATGGATCAGCGGCACGACATGTTTGAGCTGGAAGTGGTCTTCCCATTGCAGCAGGGGCGCGACCGCGAGTGCGCCGGTGCGGGCTTCGAGCAGGTGCCGCCTCACGGGTACGGTGCGCTCGATGATCGCCGCGACCGCCGCCTGGTCCCACCACTGCTTCCCGGCTCTCATGGTCGGCTGCGGCAGCGGATGACGCCCCTCAGGGTCGAGGAAGTACTCGCCCTCGCGCTCGAACAGCGGCAGGGCACGAAGAGCGTCGGCGTCGAACCGGGTCGCGACGTGTTCCTCGACGAGGCGATCCTGGCCGGAGAACTCACCGACCGCACCGAAGTCCTTGGGCGGAGGTACCTGCCAGCGTTTCGCTTCGTCGCGGCGCACCATCGCCCACGCCAGGCTCTCCCGCTGGGCCTGCTCGCGACCGGCTATGAGTGAGTCGTCGGTGTACACCGTCTCCAGCAGGTCCTGGACCTCTCCGGGGATGCGCAGCCGTGCGCCAGAGCGGCGCAGCAGGAGCCGCTGGGTACGGATCAGCGACGCCGGCGGGTAGATATAGGCCCAACGCCCGGGCACTACCGGGTCGGCGCCTCCTTCGGGTGCGAGCACCACCAGACGCGGTTCCCGGGCCCAGGCGGGTCGGTCGGCATCGTTCTCCGGGTGCCGGTGGCCGCGTCCGGCCCGCTGCAGCAGCAGCTCCAACGGCGCCAGGTCGGAGATGATCAGGTCCATGTCGATGTCCACTGACTGCTCCAGCACCTGGGTGCTGACGATGATGGTCCGTCCCGAACGATCCCGGCCCTTGCCTCTGCCGAAGCGTTTGACGATCTTGTCGGTGATCGTCTCGCGTTGCCACATCGGCATGTTCGAGTGCAGCAGCACCACGTCGACGTTGAAGCCTTCACGCCTGGTCCAGGCGTCGAGGTCGATGAATGTCTGTTGGGCCTCTTTGACCGTCGTGCACACCACTGCGGCACATCCCCGGTCGTGGCACAGTGCCGCCAGCTCCTGCTGCAGGACAGGGCCGCGCTGCAGTGCGTCATCGACGACGTCGCACTCGCGCACCTCGACTCGCAACTGCTGATGTTCGTCCTCGTTGACCGTGATCGACCGGCTGAGGACTTGGGGCTTGTCGCGTTCGAGGAACACCCACCCTGGATACGACAGGGCCAACTCGTCGCCGGGCCGACGTCCCAGGTAGGCCGCGGCGAGCTCGTTCGCGACTTGATGCGGGAGCGTGGCCGACATCAGCACCACCGGAACCCCCAGGTGCCCGCACCAGGCCAAGAACCCGCACAGCAGACCGCGGACGAACTCGTCGAAGGCGTGCACCTCGTCAATGACGATGGTCTTGTTCGCGAACGCGAGCATCCGGAACGCGTTGTACTTCAGCGGCAGCACACTCAGCAGTGCCTGGTCGATCGTTCCGACGCACACCGGAGCGAATGCCGCCTTCTTCCCGCCGCTGAGCCACTCGGTCACCGCGGTCAACTCACGCGCATCATCACTGACCTCGGCCCCGGTCTCCTCCTGCTCGGCCCGCAACCGCCGCAGCCATGCCATCGAATGCACCAGGTTCACCGGCGCCGCATCGAGCGATTGCCGCCCCACGTACTCGACCAGGCGCGTCTCCATTGCATTCGACGTCGCCATCGTCGGCAGCAAGAACGCCAACCCCGCCGACCCTGCGGCGGCGCCGAGCACTCGCGCGGCATACAGCGCCGCCTCGGTCTTGCCCTGACCGGTCTGCTCGGTCACGATCAACAACCCCGGCCCGGACACTGCCTGCGGCAGGGCCGCTTCGAGGCTCTCCTGGAGTCGGTTGGGCGTGAACCCGAACTCCTCGGCGAACCCCGACTGCCGCAGTCCCAGCCGCACCAGACCCGCCTGGGCCAGCTCATCGTCCGATGCTGCCATCGAGTCGTTGAAGAACCGCTCCAGCGAGTCCGCATCACCCTGCGTCGGGGCACCGGGAAGGCGAGAGCGGACATAGGCGGTACGGCTCGCCAGCCAGTCCGACAGCACCACGACCGCGCAGGCGATCACCTGTGCCTCCGGGGGAAAGTCCTCAGGCAGCCGCTCGGCCCCTACGACCTTTCGCACCGCCGTGGTGATCGCCGACCGCTGCGCGCCCCACGGGCCCTGTCCCAGGCCTTTCGCCTTGACCTTCTGCGGGTGGTACTCCTTGCCGTCCATGGAATTGAAGAAGCCGTGATGACCGCCGACCACTTCGGCCACGGCCGCAGCGAGTTCGGGAGGCCATGCGAACTTCGCGGCCAAAGCCGCCCCCAGCCACAGCTGCCCCGCCGCAGCGTGTTCCTTGAACTCGCCATCGCGGGGGTACCCCTCGGGGCCGGTCAAGCCCTGGTCATCGCGGAACTGGAACCCCGGACAGGCCTTACCAATATCGTGTAGGCCGGCCAGCAGCATCACGAACGCCCGCGACTCTCCCAGCGACAGACCGAGTTGTTCCGCCAGCCAGTCGCGCACCCGCACTGCCAGGTAGTCATCCCAGACCCGGCCAGCGAACGCGGCCGCATCCAACAGGTGACAGATCAACGGATAGGTCTGCGGTGGTTCGCTCGCCGAAGCAAGACCACGCGACTTTCCCCAGATCAGCAGATCAACTAGATTGGAACTCAAGAGCACCTCCGGAAGCGCAAGGGATATGCACGAACTCGGATCATCGCAGCACCCGGCAACAACCACACCCACCAGCCACGACCCGACCGCTCCGAGCCGTAGCTGCGAGGCACCTAAGCACTCAAACCGCGCCGCCTACGCACCCAACCCGCACCCACTTTCGAGTCCACACCTGCACGGCCACCCGTACTCACTCAAGCCCTCTCTGCACCGCCAAGCGCCCCGAAACGAACAAAGGGCCCTGTAAGATCCCAGCTCAGGAAGCCTGCTCTGCTCTCCACGGACGTGGAGGTGTTCCGTTGCGCAGCTGGCGTTCGAGCTCGGCGATGCGCTGCTCTCCACGGACGTGGAGGTGTTCCGGCAAGAGAAAGGCCGGGGTGCCAGCCCCGGCCCTGCTCTCCACGGACGTGGAGGTGTTCCGCTGGGCGGGCAGTCGATCAGGCAGATGTCCCACTGCTCTCCACGGACGTGGAGGTGTTCCGGCCCGTAATCCCGTAAATACGGGGCTGCGGGCCTGCTCTCCACGGACGTGGAGGTGTTCCGTTCGGGTGCGACTCCGGCGGGGCGATCCACCGCTGCTCTCCACGGACGTGGAGGTGTTCCGTTGACGCTCTCGGCGCGCCTGCGCGAGGCGGGCTGCTCTCCACGGATGTGGAGGTGTTCCGATCGGCGCCCACGTCGCCGGCCACAACACCGCCTGCTCTCCACGGACGTGGAGGTGTTCCGTTGAGTTCGTTGTCGAACGGGTTGAACTCCAGCTGCTCTCCACGGACGTGGAGGTGTTCCGCATTCGTCGGCGCCGTCCAGATGCGACCGGGCCTGCTCTCCACGGACGTGGAGGTGTTCCGACCTTGGCATGTCCGAGATCCGTTTGCGTGATCTGCTCTCCACGGACGTGGAGGTGTTCCGACGTAGTCGATGAGGTCGGCGTCGGTCTCTGCCTGCTCTCCACGGACGTGGAGGTGTTCCACTACGCCGAGAATCGTCCGCGTATTCAGCCACCTGCTCTCCGCGGACGTGGAGGTGTTCCGGGTAGGGTCTTCCGGGGCCGCCTCAGGGGCGTCTGCTCTCCACGGACGTGGAGGTGTTCCGGACGGCCGGACGCGCACCATCCGCGCCGAGCACTGCTCTCCACGGACGTGGAGGTGTTCCGCCCCGACAGCTGAACTGGAGGTTCTCATGATCGGTTTCATCGTCGCCGGGCTCGTCATCGGCGCGCTCGCCCGCCTCATCAAGCCCGGCAAGCAGAACCTCGGCATCATCGCCACGCTCCTGTTGGGCCTCGTCGGCTCGGTGATCGGCGGCATGGTCGCCAACCTGCTCGGCACCGGCGACATCTGGGAGCTGAACGTCCTCGGCTTCGTCGTCGCCGTCATCGCCTCGGTCCTGCTCATCGGCGTCGCCGAGGCCATCGCCTCACGAGGCCACCGCACCGCCCACTGATCCCTCATGCTTGGCTGGGCCCGCTCGCTGCGTGAGCGGGCCCAGCCGCTGTCCGCGGGACCGCGACATCTACCAGAGGCCGCCGCGAGGCGCGGGGCTGTCGCTTCGGGCAGTACCTGCGCCCCGAATAGGTGCGGGTGCGGTCCTCGAGCGGTTTACGGTGCAGTGACGGTGACCGTCGCATCGGGACAGTCAGCGATGATCGCCTCGAGCGCTTCGGCCTCGGCGGTGTCGACGGCGAGGTTCCATCGTGTCTTGACCGACACCCACTCGAAGGCATACCGGCAGGCGGCGTCCTCGGCGGGCGGCATCCATTCGGCAGGGTCTTTGTCGGACTTGGACCGGTTCGACTTAGCGGTGACCGCGATCAAGGGCACCGCGTCGCCGAGGTCGTTGGCGTAGGCCTGGCGCTTGGCCTTATCCCAGCTGTGGGCACCGGAGTCCCAGGCCTCGGCGAGCGGCACCATGTGGTCGATGTCAAGTGAGCGGGCGTTGTCGATGTAAGCGTCGTCGTAGAAGCTGTACCACTGACCGCCGGTGATCGTGCAGCCCTCGGCGACAGCGGGAGCCATGACCGCCTCGGCAATAAGGACTTCAGCGCGCGTGTTGCACTTGTCCTTGTCCTCATCGACCCAGTGACGGAACAGGCCCCGGTCATAGCCCTCACGCTGCTCCTCGGCGACCGGGAGGGCCGCGAGGGCTTCGGACAGGGTCGGGCCGGTGGTCGGTGCGGCCTGGGCGGTCCCGGGCGCGGCGAGCCCGGCCGTCGCGAGCAGGGCGGCGGCGAGGACGCCGATCGCGGCACGGCGGTGTCGGTGGATGTTGGGCATGGTGCTCCTCGGTGTCGGGCGCGTGCGGCCCGCGAGGTGCGGACCGTCGATCCGGCAC
This sequence comes from Glycomyces amatae, assembly GCF_020991375.1. GTDB lineage: Bacteria > Actinomycetota > Actinomycetes > Mycobacteriales > Micromonosporaceae > Glycomyces > Glycomyces amatae. The sequence continues at coordinate 57,191 of NZ_JAJLQZ010000006.1, forward strand.
CGACCCTAACCACGCCTGCTCCACTATGTACCGAAGACACGAGAGGACCGCAACGAGGACTTCCGAGAGCTACGGCCGTGAGCTGTGGATACGGCGATCAGTGTCGGATTGTTGCCAGTTCCCGGCCGATGTTTCTGGAGGATGCGCCAACACACTCCCCACACCCGACTGTCCGCCGAGAAGCGAGGAGCATCGCCGCGCCCTTTCGGGCGGGGGCGAGTGTCCTCTCGGTCTCCGATGTGGCCTGGGGTGGCGGGGTTGAGATTGATCCGACAGGTTTTGGATCTTGCGCTACTCGAACAGATCAGTATGGTGAACTCATACACACGTTCGATAAACGCACGGGGGTCCGAGTGTCGAAAGGTGCGGGGGCGGCGCTGGCCGCCCAGCTAGGGCTGCGCACGGCAGGGGAGCTCACGCCTGCGGCGCAGGCGTCGGAACCGGTGCTCACCGCCTCGCGTCGTATCCTGCCAGTCACCTCCGACATTGCCGGGCTCCTGCCTCACGGCGGCTTGGCCGCGACGGTCGCGATCACCGCGGCCCGCCGCGGGGCGACCGCGCTGATGTGGCGGCTGCTGGCCGGACCGAGCCGGGCCGGGGCCTGGTGTGCGCTGGTAGGTCTCCCCGGCCGCTACCCCCTCGCCGCCGCCGCTGCCGGGGCGCGTCTGGACCGAATCGTGTTCGTGGAGGCGGCCGGGCCTCGGATCGCCGATGCCGCGGGGGCCCTCGCTGAGGGCGTGGCGGTCATGGTGGTGCCCAGCGAGGGCCTGAGTCCGGCGCAGGCGCGGCGGCTCACCGCCCAGGCCCGCCGGGGCGGCACCATCGTCATCTGGTGGGAGACGCGGCCCGTCGCCGGCCCCGATGCCCGGCTGGAAGTCACCCGCGTCCAATGGCGAGGGCTGCGCGCCAACACCGGGCGCCGGTGGGGGCCGGGCCGGCTCACCGGCTGCCAGCTCGACGTAGCCACCCGCTGGCGCTCGGGCGGCGGACACCGATCCCGCCTGTGGCCCTACGGTGGCGCCCCCGGCGAGCCTGCCGACATCGTTGCGCCAGCAGACGGACCACGCTCGTGCCGTGGTGAGGCCGGGTGAGCGTCCGGGTGAGCCGGGCGCCGCACCGGGTCCTGGTGGCGCGGCTGCCGGACTGGGACGGCGAGGACGCCGCCGCGTTCGCGCCGGTGCTGGAGGCGATCGATCTACTCACGCCCTATGTGGAAGTGCTCGAACCCGGTGTGGTCGCGATCCCGCTGCGCGCGGGAGCCGGTGACGAGGCCACGTTCTGCGAGCGGTTGATCGACACCGTCACGGCCCTGGTCGACCAGGACTGCGTCATCGGCGTCGCCGACAGCCTGTTCGCGGCGGTCCTGGCCGCCCGCGAGGGCCGGATCGTGCCCCCCGGCGCCGACGCGGCCTTCCTCGCCGGGCGCGACATCGGCGACCTGACCGCGACCGGACTGGTCGAGGCGGAGACGTGCGCGACGCTGCGGCACTTGGGGGTCGACACGTTGGGGGCGTTCGCGGCATTGCCGGGGGCGGCGGTCGCCGAGCGCTTCGGCGCCCCCGCCCGCCGGGCCCAGCTGCTCGCGGCCGGGCAGCTCGCTCGGCCGCTGGTCCCCCGCCCAGCCGACCCCGACCTGGTCGCCCGCGACACCCCTGAGGTCCCGTATGCGTCGGTCGAGCAGGCGGCCGTCGCCGCCCGGCCGCTGGCCGAGCAGCTCCTCAAGGTGCTCGCCGACCGGAACCTGTCCTGCACCCGGGTCACCATCACCGCCCACACCACGAACGGTCTGACCCGGGAGCGGACGTGGCAGGTCGACCCCACCGCGACCGCCGCCAACCTGGCCCGCCGGGTCCGGTGGCAACTCGAGGGCTGGCGCCCCCACCACACCGACACCGACGAGACCGACGATGAGCGCGCCGGGATCGCCGTGCTTGAGCTGGCCCCTGGCGGGCTCATCAGCGCCTTGGAGGCGGGCCGGGGCCTGTGGGAGGCCAAGCACCCCGCTGCGGTCCGCGCCGAGGCCGCCCTCCGCCACGCCCAGACCCTCCTCGGCCCCGACGCCCTCGTCCTCGCCGTGCTCACCGACGGCCGCGACCTGACCGAGCGCGCGGGCACGGCGGCATGGGAGATCGAGGCACCACCGGTGGCGCCGTCGGGGCCGTGGCCCGGGGCCCTGCCCGACCCGCCCCCCGCACTCGTCGGCACCGGTGCCGGGGAGCCGGCAGGCGTGCTCGACGCCGCCGGAGCCCCCGTGCAGGCGCTAGCCCGCGGCGGCCTGACCGCCACACCGGCGCTCGTCTCACTGGGCGCCAGGCGGGTGCGGATCGTCGCCTGGGCCGGGCCCTGGCCGGTCGCCGAACGCTGGTGGGGGCCGGGAGCGCGCCGCTACACCCGGCTCCAGGTCGAGCTCGCCGACGGCACCGCCGCGCTCCTGGTCTGCGAGGACGGCCGGTGGACCGTGGCCGGCTGGTATGACTGACCCGCCCTACGCCGAGCTGCACTGCCACTCCTATTACAGCTTCGGCGACGGCGCCGACGCCCCCGCCGCGTTGGTCGCCGAGGCGATCCGGCTCGGTTTGACGGGACTGGCGATCACCGACCACGACGGGCTCTACGGGGTCTCGCAGTTCGCCGTCGCCGCAGCCGCCGCAGGACTGCCGACGGTGTTCGGCGCCGAGCTGAACCTGGGCATGGCCCGGGCCAGGCGCGGCCAGGCCGATCCGGCAGGGACCCACCTGGTGGTCCTCGCCCGCGACCCGGCCGGGTACCGGGGCCTGTCGCGCGCGATCACCGAGGCCAAACTCGCCGGGGCCGAGAAGGACCTGCCCCAGTACCGGGTTGAGCGCCTCGCCGAGCTGGCCGGCGGGCGCTGGCAGATCCTCACCGGCTGCCGCAAAGGCGCCCTCAGCGCCACCCTCGCCGCGAACGGCCCCCGAGCCGCCGAACGGCGACTGCGGGAACTCATCGACCAGTTCGGGGGCGAGAACCTCGCCGTCGAGGTCACCTGCCACGACCTGCCCGATGACACCGAACGGGCCGAAGCGCTCGCCGCGATAGCGCGCCGCTGCGAAGTGCCGGTCGTGGCCACCAACAACGTCCACTACGCCGCGCAACCGCGCGCGAAAGTCGCGACGGCGCTGGCGGCGATCAGGTCGGGGCGCACGCTCGACCAGGCCGATCCCTATCTGCCCGCCAACGCCGGAGCGCACCTGCGCAGCGGCGCCGAGATGGCCTTGCGTTTTCCCGACCTGCCCGAAGCCGTCGAGCAGGCCGCGGCCGTCGCCGAGGCATGCGCGTTCGATCTCGAGCTGCTGGCTCCGCGGCTGCCGCGTTTTCCCGTGCCCGACCCGCACGACAACGTGTCCTACCTGGCCACACTGACCATCACCGGCGCGCACGAACGGTACGGGCCGCCCGAGGCCGAGTGGGTGCCCGGCGCATGGGCCCAACTCGACCGCGAACTGCGGGTGATCACCCGGCTCGGGTTCGCCGGGTACTTCCTCATCGTCGCCGACATCGTGCGCTTCTGCCGCGACCACGGCATCTTCTGCCAGGGCCGCGGCTCAGCAGCGAACTCGGCGGTCTGCTACGCCCTCGGCATCACGAACGTGGACCCGGTCGCCTTCGGGTTGCTGTTCGAGCGGTTCCTCTCCGCTGAGCGCGACGGGCCGCCCGACATCGACATCGACATCGAATCAGGCCGCCGCGAGGAGGTCATCCAGTACGTCTACCGGCGCTACGGTCGCGACCGGGCCGCTCTGGTCGCCAACGTCGTCACCTACCGACCCAGGTCAGCCGTCCGCGACGCGGCCAAGGCCCTCGGCTACGGCCACGACCAGGCCGTGGCGTGGTCCAAGCGCCTCCACCGCTGGAACGGCCTCGACCCCGACGAAGCCGAGGCCATCCCCGCGGACGTCCAGTCGCTCGCGGGCGAACTGCGAGACCTGCCCCAGCACCTCGGCATCCATCCCGGCGGGATGGTCCTCACCGAACAACCCGTCGCCGAGATCGTCCCAGTCGAACCCGCCCGCATGAAGGACCGGACGGTCCTCCAGTGGGACAAGGAGGCCTGCGCCGACGCCGGATTGGTGAAATTCGACTTGTTGGGGTTGGGGATGCTCACTGCCTTGCACTGCATGGTCGATCTGGTCGAGGACTTCCACGGCACACGCATCGACCTCGCCATGCTCCCACCCGACGACCGGGACGTCTACGCCATGCTCCAACGGGCCGACACCGTCGGGGTGTTCCAAGTCGAGTCGCGGGCCCAGATGGCGACCCTGCCCAGACTCAAGCCCGAGACGTTCCGCGACCTGGTCGCCGAGGTCGCCCTCATCCGCCCCGGACCGATCCAGGGCGGCGCCGTCCACCCCTACCTGCGGCGGCGAAGCGGCGAACCCTGGCGCGACCAGGTGCCCCAGATCCTGCACCCGGTCCTGGAGAAGACCTACGGGGTGCCGCTATTCCAGGAGCAGTTGATGCAGATCGCGATCGTGGCCGCGGGCTTCGACGGCGGCGAGGCCGACCGGCTGCGCCGCGCCATGGGCGCCAAACGATCCGCCGAGCGCATGGAGGAACTCCGCGAACGCCTCTACACCGGCATGGCCAACCGCGGCATCACCGGCGCGCAGGCCGACCAGATCTACGAGCAACTGCGGTCGTTCGCCGACTTCGGATTCCCCGAATCGCACGCCGCCTCCTTCGCCCACCTCGTCTACTCCTCGGCCTGGCTCAAATGCCACTACCCCGCCGCGTTCTACGCCGGACTCCTAGCGAGTCAGCCCATGGGCTTCTACTCCCCCGCGAGCCTCATCGCCGACGCCGGGCGCCACGACATCACCGTCGCCGCACCCGACGTCAACACCAGCACTGCGGCCGCCTCACTCGTCCCCTCCGACCGAACCTGCACACCGCCGCTGCACGGCGTCGCGGACCTTCGGCTCGGCCTCGACGCCGTCAAAGGACTCGGGGCGGCCGCGACCGGACGGATCACGGCCGCACGCGAAACTGAGGGGCCGTTCCAGTCGATGACCGACTTGGCCCGCCGCGCCGACCTCACCAGGAAGCAGCTGGAGCGCCTCGCCATCGCCGGTGCGCTCAGCAGCCTCGAACCCGACCGCCGCCGAGCGCTGTGGACCGCGGGGACCGTCGATGAACGACCCCACATGCTCCCCGGCACCGGCCCGGCTACACCGCCCCCGACCTTGCCGGGCATGAGCGCTGCCGACCTCGCCCGCGCCGACTACACCGGTCTGGGCCTCTCGGTCGAGATCCACCCGATGGCACTCGTCCGGGCCTTGCTCGACACCGACGGGGTCCTCACCGCCCGGCGCCTTCCGCACATGAAGCACGGCAAGAGGATCGAGGTAGCCGGGATCGTCACCCACCGCCAACGCCCCTCGACCGCGAAGGGCTCGACGTTCCTCAGCCTCGAGGACGAGACCGGCATCGCCAACGTGGTGTGCAGCCCTGGCTTGTGGAAGCGCTGGCAGAGCACTGCCACAATCGCCAAGGCCCTGCGCATCCGCGGCACCATCGAGAAAGCGCCCGACGCGCACAAGAGCACCATGCCGATGATCGTGGCCTACAAACTCACCGAACTCGACCTGCACAGTCCGTCAACGCCGTCGCGGGACTTCCGCTGACGCTGGCTTAGTACTCCAGTTGTAAGTTCGGGTTTCATGCGGCGAGGGCGAGGTTTCGCTGGTAGTGGAGTTGTTTCGCGGTGGCTTGGTGGCGGCGTCGCCAGGCTGACCAGCGGAGCCGGTGGCGCCAGTCGAGGTCGGGCGCGATGGCGCTGACCATGAGGTGGCGGATCTCGTTGCAGATCAACGGGATCATGTCCGTCTCGCCTGGACCGGATTCTTGGGTGCGGGTGACGGCGAGGAAGGCGTAGGCGAGCATCGCGAGGGTGACCCAGCGGTGCCAGGAGGTCCAGGTGCGGACCTGGTGCTCGTCGAGTCCGGCGAGTTCCTTGGCGCCCTGGAACGTCTCCTCGATCCGCCAGCGCATCCCGGCGACAGTGACCAGCGTCTGGAGCGGTACCGGCCTCGGTATCCAGGTCAGGTAGTAGGCGAGTTCGCCGGTGCGGCGGTTGCGGCGCGCGAGCAGATGCGCGTGTCCCTCGCCCTCGCCGATCAGGTCGATCCAGGCCCAGTCGTAGCGGCGCTGTCCTTTCGCGCCCGCCCCGGCCGAGCGGGCCTGCCAGGCGACCCCGGCCTGCGCGAGCGCCTCGGCGGCCGTGATCTTGCCGGCTTCGACCTCGACCGGGGTCGTGGTCGCCACCGCGAGGACATAGGCCAGTCCCCGGCGCTGGAGCCGGGCCCGCAGTGCGGGGTTGATGCCGTAGGCCTCGTCACCGACCGCGAAGTCCGCGCCGATGCCCGCATCGAGCGCGGCCTCGATCATGTCGCCGGCCAGCTCGGGCTTGGTGGCGAAGCCGACCTGCTCGGGCACCCCGGCCGCAGCGCAGCGGGCCGGGTCACCGGTCCAGGACTTGGGTAGGTAGAGGCGGACATCGACCGCCGCATGCCCGGTCGCGGTCGCGAAGGCGAGGTAGACCGCCAGCTGGCAGTTCTCGATCCGGCCCGCCGTCCCCGAGTACTGCCGCTGGACACCCACGGTCGCGGTGCCCTTCTTGAGGTCGCCGGTCTCGTCCACGGCCAGCACCCGCAGGCCTGCTCCAGTGCTCAAGTGCTCGCAGGCCCAGGCGCGGATCTCCGAGCGGACCCGATCGTCGTCCCAGGCCGCGCGGGAGAGCAGGTGCTGGAACCGCCACGGACCGGCCTCGCCCGCATACTCGGCCAGGGTCCAGCAGTTCCGTCGTTCCAGATGCGCCATCATCGCTGTGGTCAGGCGCTTCGCGTTCCGCCTGGTCTCGACCCGCCGAAACGCCGGAGCCAGGCGCGCCCACAGCGCGTCCAGGTCCGACTGCCAGCGGCCCACGTCTACACTCGCCAAGACGGCCGTCGTGCTCTTCAGTTGCCTCACAACAACCATGATCACGGCGGTCGCCCCGCGTCTAACAGCGGCATCGCCGCAGCTCACGACCTGAACTCTCACTGGAGTATTAGTGCCTGGACAACGGCCGACGCTCGAAACGGTAGGCTTGGGCCGAGGACAGAAATCAGCTCTGGGCGGCGTGGTACTCCTCGATGATGGCCTGAGGAATGCGGCCGCGGGGTGAGACCTGCTTGCCGTTGCGTTCGGCCCACTCCCGGATCGCCTTGTTCTGTTCCCGATCGACACTCGGACGGCGCGAAGCCGCCGACGCAGCGCGGACCGGGCCACGGGCGCCACCGAGGCTGTAGCGCCCCAGGCGAGTGCCGGCCTCCTGGAACTTCTCCAAAACGGTGCGCAACTCCTTGGCGTGGGCCGCCGACAGATCGATCTCGTATGCTTGTCCATCGAGCGCGAACTTCACCGTCTCTTCGGCTTTTCCGCCATCGATATCATCGATGAGAACAACTTGTGTTTTCCTGGCCATGACGACTCCTTACCGACGCTCGCAACCAGCCACCAGCAGTGAACGGTATCGCTGCGCTGAGCATGAGAATACGTTTACCCCTGCATGCTAACCCATCAGTAATATGGTACTTCTCGGGTAGATGAAATAGCTAAAGCATCCCTACTGCGCCAGCTGGTGGCCTCTCGAATGCAGTAGGTGCCGCAGGCACCCGGAATCATGACTGTCGGTGGCGTCGGCGAGACTGATTCGCATGATGATGGGTGGGAGTCATCGCGCAACCCGTTGGTGGCCGTGGATTCTTGGCGGGGCTACGGCCATTGTGACTGGTGGTTGCCTGTCATTCTGGTTGTTCCTCGCGCAGGCGGGTGATGACCCACGGAACCAGATCGCGGCATTGACAGCCGCTACGCAGGCGACCGGAGGCCTCGCAGCGATTGTGACGCTGGTGCTGCTGGCCCGCCGCGAGTGGCTGCAGGAACAAGTGCTGTGGCTGCAGCGGGAGGCGCACCAGCTTCAGGTTGACCGGTACGAGTACGAACGGGCGGACACCGTCCGGCGACAGATCGTGGACCTGAAAGCGGCAGCGACCGAACACTTGGCCAGCGACAAGATTGCGGTGCAACTCGGCGGGCTGCACATGCTCGATCAGCTGGGTAAGGAACACCCCGATCAGCGCGAGGCGATCGTCGCGGCCTGGTGCAGTCTGCTGCGCGGCCGGTTCGAACCACCGCCCGGACTCATCGGCCCGCCCTCGATCGACCGCACCGCACCACCGCCACATGCCAGCGATACCGCCGTAGAGGCACTCGACCTGGCCGGGGAGTACCAGGTCCGTATGACCGCCCAGCGCCTCCTGCTCGGACACCTGCGCGATCCTCGGGCCGGGACCGAGGCCAGCCGGATCGGCTCGCCCGAGACGGCCGAGTACTGGAGCTTGCGCCAGCTCGACCTAACCGGCGCGACCCTCATCAACGCCGATTTGACCGGCTGTTACCTGATCGGCTTCGATGCCCGATACGCCATCTTCCACGGCCAGACCACCTTCGCCGACACGCTTTTCTCCGGAGAGGCGGCCTTTACCAGCGCCCGCTTCCGCGGCGACGTCTGCTTCGACCGAGCCGTATTTGAGGGGGCCAGCGATTTCGACGCCGTCTTGGTAGTCGGCCGGGCCCAGTTCACCGGGACGGCCTTCCGCGGCGCGATGGAGTGCAAGTCAGCCCACTTCACCGGCCCCGCCGTCTTCCAAGGCACGCAGTTCGAGGGCCACACACGATTCTGGAAGGCCCGGTTCGGTGGCACCGCCTACTTCGAAGGAGCCTGCTTTTTCTTCGATATCGGCTTCGCCTCCAGTTGCTTCGAAGACTTCGCCAACTTCACCCACGCGAGATTCCTGGGCCGGACCGCCTTCGGACACACCGCGTTCGTCGGCGCAGCCACCTTTGTCAACGCCCAGTTCGGACCCAGCACCGTGTTCGTCAGTGCAAGCTTCTACGAGACGGTCGACTTCACCGATGCTTACTTCGATCAGCGCGCCAGCTTCGAGAGCGCCGAGTTCGCCGACACCGCCCGATTCCGTCAGGCCCGCTTCGCCGGGACCGCAGGATTCCACCAGGCCCGCTTCGAAGCCGACGCGCGATTCACCAGCACACGCTTCGACGACCAGACCGGGTTCGGCGCGGCCTACTTCGGCGGTGATGTTGAACTGGGCACGATCATCCTCGGCGACAGAGCCACACTTGATCTCACCGACGCCAGCGCCGCCCTGCCAGAACCTGCAAACCTTCGACAGGAATGGCCGACCGGTTGGCACACGGTCTCTGACCATGAGCGACTATATCTGCGGGCCATCGAGCCGCGCCTGCCGAGCGTGCACGGTTAAAGCGAGGAGCGCAGCTGCTCCCACTGCTGGCACAACCACGTGGGCGCGCGATCCAGCAGCTCGTCACCGATCACCTCAACTAGTACCGCGGCGTCACCGTCCCCAGGGTCGGCTGCGAACCACCCCGCCATGCTCAAAGCCTCGGCGTAGCGCGTGAGCGCGCCCCCGACCAGGCGCCGTGCATCGGTGCACTCGACATAGTAGGTGGTCACCAGCCCTTCCCACCGTGACTGCCCGACAATGACCCGGTAGCCCTTGCCCGTCTCATTGATCGACCGCTCTCCTGCGCGCCGCAGTGTCTCACCAATCAGGTCGGCAATATGCTGCCGCCCCTCCAGGACCGCCTGCTGCAGCTCAGCAACGCCATCCAATGAAGTATCAACCATGGAACACACTGTGCCACAACACAACACCATATCCCTGTTGCTACTCGTGAACGGCGTGTTCCGTGACCGATCCTAGGAGGCGAATCCCAGGCGTCGAGTAACATGACAGTCTATTTCGTTGGATGATTGAACCTTTGCGCATTGTAGTTTTAATGACTGCTGCTAGTCGTTCTCCTGTCTGATCGAGCCCTATTCGATTTCGAGTTCTGTCGTAGCTCACAGTAATGGAATTTGTTGAGAAAACCTCTAACTGATCAGTCATCTGCAGTTAGGCTAGGGTATGAAACTTCAGGGGCTGCAGCCGCCATCGGCTATACGCCGGGCGCATAACGCGGCCGATATGTTGAAAGGTCTTGTCGCCGTAATCGTGGCGGCGACGATCATCGCAGCGATTGTCACAGGGATCGATGGTCGTCTCGGCGTGACGTTTGGTGCTGTCCTCGGTGGGGGCATATCGGCAGTGTTGATCTTCGGTTTTGCACGAATGCTTGAGGTGCTTGCTGCGATACTAGCGGAAGTGTGGGAGCAAGGGTATACGGAGGATGAGTCTCCACCGCATACTTACCGTGCCCCACAACATGGTTCGTGATCGACAGCGCATGGGTGCTGCCGCTCCCGTGTTCCGCACGTCCCGGCCATCGGAGGACGCGCCGATGATGGAGGCCCCGACCGCGCTTCGCCGCGTCGTTCCCGGCGCGACCGGGACGCCCCTTCCGCCGGTGCGGCCGCGTGGGCCGTTGAGCGCGTCCCTGTGCGCGGTGCTGGAGCGCCAGTCCCCGCCTGAGGAAGCGCCGCCGACCGGGCATCTACACCGTGTGGCGACGGCGGCCCTCGCGGCCACGGAAGGCGTACCCAAGGACGAGGACCTTCAGCTGTCGCTCTTTCTGCTGTACGGGCTCGCGTACGGGTCCCTGCCGTGGCTGGACGCCGCGTGGGAGTGGCACCCGGACCTGATCGCGACGCGCGCGCTGCTGGAGCGCGCGTTCGAGGCGCAGATGCGGTCGGCGGTGACCGCCGAGGACCCACCGCGAGCAGATCGGGAAGCGGTCGCGGCGTGGCTGTTCGCGGCGACCGACCCGGCATCGGGGCCCGACCTGGCGCGGTTCGTCGCCAAGTCCGCGTCACGTGATCAGGCGCGGGAGCTGCTGATCCAGCGCAGCATCTACACGCTGCGCGAGTCCGATCCGTACTCGTGGGCGATCCCGCGCTTGACCGGCAGGGCGAAGGCCGCGCTGGTCGAGATCCAGTCGGACGAGTACGGCGGCGGTGACCCCGCCCGGGTGCACGCGGCGATGTTCGCGCAGGCCATGCGCGGCGCCGAGCTCGACGACCGCTACGGCGCCTATGCCGACGACGTCCCCGCGCTCACGCTGGCCTCGCAGAACCTGGCGTCGATGTTCGGCCTCAACCGGCGGCTGCAAGGAGCGCTCATCGGGCATCTGGCCGTCACCGAGATGACCTCCTCGATCCCGAACCGGCTCTAAGGGGACGGGTTCCGGCGGCTGGGCTTCAGCGCCGAGGTCACCGCGTACTTCGACGAGCACGTCGAAGCCGATGCCGTCCACGAGCAGATCGCCGGCCGCGACCTGGCCGGGGCCCTCGTCGAGGACGAGCCGGCCCTGCTGGAGGACGTGCTCTTCGGCGCCCTCGCCTGCCTGCGCATGGACGGATGGGCGGGCGAGCACTTCCTGAGCGCTTGGCAGGACGGCCGCACGTCCCTGCGGCCGGCCCCGCAAGAGACGAGCCGGCCCTGACATCTCGGCGTCCCGACACCGGCACCGGCCACAAGGCCCCGCACCCGCCAGGAGGCGAAACCCATGCGCGACGACGACCCCGTGACCCTCACCGCCTGCCCGGACGGTCCGCTCATCGTCCGCGGCCCGGCGACGTTCCTCGACGAGGACGGCGAGCCGATCGACCAGCCCCGCCGGACGGTCGCGCTCTGTCGCTGCGGCGCCTCGGCGATCAAACCCTGGTGCGACGGCACCCACAAGCTCACCGGCTTCACCACCGACCACCACGACCCCGGGGACGCCACGGCGAGCCGACCGTCAACGGCACGCCAGTGAGCGTCCAGGTCGCAGGAACGGCGAGTGACGGTTATCGGGCTGTCCCAGGCTCATGGTTAGGCTAACTTTTGCCATGACCCATCGACGACCGGACGGTTGTCTCGTTGAGTCCCGGGTTGTGGTTCACGGTGGTGTTTTCAATAGTCCGGTTCGGCCCAGGCTGTGCGCTCGAAGTTGAGGAGTTGGGTGATGCGTTGGTCGCTGCACCAATTTGGATTGATGAGTCATCAAGTGCAACAGATAGTGACATGATGTCTAGGCGTTGTGCACTAAGAGCGTCATTTCTATCAGGACGATCATATCCCTGAGATCCTTGAACCAATCCTCACTGCGCGTATCCCAGCCGAACCAGGAAAAGAATCCAGCGGCCCCGAGTATGCATCCGATGAACATGAGCAATCCGGTGACGATCACGACCAGACGGCCAGTGTCCAACACCCTGGTGAGGGACTCATCGCCGATGCCCGGCTGCGGATAGCGCCATGAATAGACAAGGTGTGATGCCCCCGCTTTTCCGGACACTGTTTTCCTTGCATTTGGATGATCACACCCCGTGCTGACGGGGTTGTGGTAGAGCCTCGTGTTTTGTGGCCTGCTCCTCCTTCCACGCCGTCTCGAACTCCTCTGGCGAGCGGTACCCGAGCTTCTTCTGGATCCGGCGCGAGTTGTACCAGCCGTCCACGTAGAGGAACAGTGCCTCTTCGACGGCGGACGGGGACGACCAGCGTTTCCCGTAGATCACCTCGATCTTGAGCGTGGACCAGAAGTTCTCCATCAGCGCGTTGTCGAACGAATCGCCGACACTGCCCATGGAACGGCGGATCCCGTTGTCTGACAACATCTGCGAGAAGCGCAGACTCGTATAGTTCGATCCGCGATCCGAATGGTGGATCAATTGCCCGTTCCGGATGTCCTTGGACCACAAGGCATAGGACAGGGCTGCGGCGATCAGGTCGGTGTTGCACGACGGCCCGGTGGCCCACCCGGCGATCCGGTTGGAAAAAGCGTCCCGGATCGCCGCGACCCAGACCACGCCGCAGTCGGTGGCGATCCGGGAGGCGTCGGCCAGCCACAACCGGTCGGGGCCCTCGGCGGTGAAGTGCCGCTCCACGAGGTCGCAGGCCGGCGTCGCCTGCGCTTCGGCCTCTGCCTTCGGATGCTTCCAGCCTTTGCGCAGATGCGATCCGGCCCAGCCCTGGCCGGCCATGAGCCGCTCGACCCTTTTGCGGCCCACCCGGATACCGTCGCGGCGCAGCCGGCCCCAGATCCGGTCGGACCCGTAGGTCCGCCCCGATTCGGTCCAGATCTCGTAGATGACACTGAGCAGGCCCAGGTCCACTTCGGCGTGATCGCTCGGCCGATCCAGGGCCCGGACCCAGCCGTAGTAGGTCGAGGGGGCAACACCGAGCACCCTGAGCATGAGATCGACCGCGTATCGGTGCCGCATCCGTTCGACGAACACGAGCACTACCGCCGGGTCTGGTCGATCTCGGAGGCGAAAAACGCCGAAGCGGTCCGCAAGATGTCGTTGACCTTGCGCAGCTCCTTGTTCTCCTTCTGAAGCTTGGCGATGAGTTCTTTCTCGGCCGTGGTCGGGCCCTCAGAGCGGGTGCCGGCGTCGCGTTGGGCTTGCCGGACCCAGTTGCGCAGGGTCTCGCGGTTGATCCCGAGCTGGTCGGCGGTCTGTGAGAGCGGCCGCTCGGGCGACTCCAGGCACAGACGGACCGCTCGTTCCTTCAACTCTGGCGGGTACTTCCGGATAGGCATGCGAACCTTGTCCCCTTCTGGTTCATTCCAGAACCAAAATAAAACCTCTCCGGAAAAACGGGGGGAGCACAAGGATCGCCAGGTAGACCACGATGCCGGCTGCGATCCAGACTAGTTCGGTATTCATAGCGGTGATCGCGGAGGCGACGAGCACGGGCATGCCGAGGAATTTGGCCGCCGTCGCCTCGCGGTCGCCACGGCGAATCATCGCGGGGTAGGGGACTGATACGGCGCCGAGCAGCGCTACAGGCCCAACGGCTTGCCAGGAATCAGTCGCGAGGTAGGCTGCTGCCCCGGCAGCAGCAGCACCAGCAAGAGTAAGGGTAGCTGGGCCAGGTCCGAAACGATACGTGTCGTCCTCGATCAAACCACCAATGAGCGTAAGGCCCAGCAACGCTACCCCCGCCGTTATCAACCCCCAGAACGGCCCACTGAGATCGGCCTGCCACAAACCGAGGCCTGTCGCACCGGTGTAAGCGATCACCGCGTCCAGGCCGTGACCGCGCTCGTAAGGACTTACGTCAATAATCGTGTGGGCGTATATCACGAAAGCGACAATGACCGACAGGGTGAAGACCATGCCGCTCAGATAGAGTGCGAAATTGGCACCTGTATTTCCACTTGGGGCAGTCAGCGTACCATCGGGCAAGTACCAGGGCGCCAATGTCAGCAGTAGGCACGCGAGCGGCAAACGCAGTGACCGGATCACGGACAAGGGGTGAGCGTCGCTCGGGGCCGGTTGCCGGTGGTTTTGCGGTGGTGTGCTGCTGCCAGTCACCGACGCGACAGCGGCCGGTGCGGCGATCAACATCGTAACTATGCCCGCCGATGCTGCCAGTACTGCTCCGGTGAATGCCAGGATCCACGCGACTGAACCGGAGAGCAAGTTGACGAGGTTCCCGGCGAACGTGCCGCCGAACGTCAGGCAGCCGATGATGATGCTGGTGCGAAGAAGGGTGCGTCGAGCACGCGGATCGAAGGCTGGTGAAGCATCCATGAGATCCTCAAACCGTCGGAAGCCGGGGACCTCAAGGCTAACGGGCTCAATGCTCCTGGTGGGACCCGCAACAGGAGCCGCACCCATGTGCTGAATCCAGAGGCCGGGTTGGTCCGGATGTTCCTAACCGGCGGCACGGTACTGCTCAGTAGATCAGCCTCGAACGAGATGGCCGATGGTCTAAGCTTGTCTCAGTTGGCGTGCAAGGCTTCTGGTATAGATCGTGGGTGGACGCCTTCACCAGACGACTGGTGCCCGATGGGCTGTGGGAGGTCACCGAACCGCTGATTCCGGCGACGCCGAAGCGCGCGCAAGGTGACGGCATCCCCCGGGCCGATGAACGGCAGGTCTTCGCTGCGATCGTGTTCGTCCTGACCACCGGCTGCGCCTGGCGGCACCTACCGCCGAGCTTCGGCGTCTCTCACCAGACCGCGCACCGGCGATTCACCGAATGGTCCGATGCCGGGCTCTGGGCGAAGCTCCACCGGGCCGTGCTCGACCGGCTCGGCGCGGCCGGCGAGATCGACTGGTCCCGCGCGATCGTCGACGGCGCGAGCCTGCGAGCCAAAAAGGGGGATCACTGACCGGCCAAACCCGGTCGATCGCGGCAAGTCCGGCTCGAAGATCCATGTCCTGTCCGACCGCAACGGCCTCCCGCTCGCCCTCGGCGTCTCGGGCGCGAACCTCCACGACTCCCAAGCCTTCGAACCGCTGATCCAAGGCATCCCGAAGATCCGCTCCCGGCGCGGCCCACGCCGCAGGAAGCCCGGCAAGATCCACGCCGACAAGGCCTACGACCTCCCCGACTGCCACCGCGCCTTGCGAGAAAGACGCATCGGCGACCGGATCGCCCGCCGCGGCATCGAGTCCTCGGCCCGGCTCGGCCGCCACCGCTGGGTCATCGAGCGCACCATCGCCTGGCTCGGCGGCTACCGCCGCCTCACCCTCCGGTATGAGCGCCACGGCCACCTGTTCGCCGCATTCCTCGCCCTCGCCGCCGCCATCACCTGCTACAAGAAACTCGCCGCCTCGGACGCGCCCTGACGGGCCATTCCGGCAGGAAGTGACCGGCCGCTATTGCCGTTACATGGACGATCACGGCCCTTGGTTCATGATCCTGCGGTACTGGACGATGTTGAACCCGATCAGCTTCGGCTCGTCGAATTCAGTGCGGAGAGCCTCCCTGCGATGTTCCCAAGTCAGCGTCTGCAACAAGACCGGCGAACACCCCCAGACGGTCAACAACATGATCGTCTGGGAACCGACGATGACCCCGACCGCCCAGAGAGCGGAAGCGGTATCCCCCCACGAACCCTCGATCACGCCCCGCTCGTCGGGGTTGTTGACGAACGCCACCACCAGGAAGAACCAGGATCCCAAGGCGCCGGCCCAGAAGAACGGCAGCCTGACGGCCACCAAGAACACGGCAAACTCATCTGATGTGCTTCGCATGTACGTCGAAGCATCCATCGACGCCCCTGCCACCGCAGTGACCAGTAGCGCCATGACGACGGCGAGTGTTTTCAATACCCATGGGGCCAGATCGATCCAGGGAAGCGGTGAGCCGAACATCAGCAGCAACTCGATCGCAACACCTGTCAACAGCGGGAGGGTGAACCCGAGGAAGAGATGGCGTACCGCGCATCGGCGACAGACGAATCCGCTGCTGCTGCCCAGCATCTGATATTTCCGAGTGGTTTCCCAGGACGTGAACCCGGTCATGCGGGTCTCGGCCGACAGCTCAAGTCCCAGATGAATCACATGATGCCGCCCACGGCGCATGAGACCACATCGCACACACTCCCCATCCGACATGACTATGAGCCTAGTCTCACGGCGTCGGGACCGGTCCCACCACAATTCCCCTATGCAATACATGGCAGGCACTTCGCCGAAGGACAGCACACGAATTTCTCGACAGAACCAGAACGCGAGGCTTACCGCCAACTGAGACACGCTCTAAACGCATTGCGCCCGAAACTAAAACGGGATCTCTTGAGCGCCTGTATGTGGGAAGGGCATGGAACATCAACGCGGTGGTTCTAATACTCCAGTTGCAAGTTCGGGTTTCATGCGGCGAGGGCGAGTTGTCGCTGGTAATGGAGCCGCTTCGCGGTGGCTTGATGGTGGCGGCGCCAAGTTGACCAGCGGAGCCGGTGCAGCCAGTCGAGGTCGGGTGCGATGGCGCTGATTAGTAGATGGCGGATCTCGTTGCAGGTCAGCGGGATCATGTCCGCCGCTTGCGAGTCGGTTTCGCGGGCGCGGGCGACGGCGAGGAAGGCGTAGGCGAGCATCGCGAGGGTGATCCAGCGGTGCCAGGAGGTCCAGGTGCGGACCTGGTGCTCGTCGAGTCCGGCGAGTTCCTTGGCGCCTTGAAAGGTCTCCTCGATCCTCCACCTCATCCCGGCAACGGTCACCAGCGTCTGGAGCGGGACTGGCGCAGCGGTCCAGGTCAGGTAGTAGGCGAGCTCGCCGGTGCGCCGGTTTCGGCGCGCCAGCAGATGCGCGTGCCCCTCGCCCTCACCGACCAGGTCGATCCAGGCCCAGTCGTATCGGCGCAGGCCCTTTGCGTCGTTCCCGGTCGAGCGGTTCTGCCAGGCGACGCCTGCTTGTTCGAGCGTTGCGGCGGCGGTGGTCTTGCCCGCCGCGACGGTGACCGGAGTAGTGCAGGCGACGGCCAGAACATAGGACAGTCGCCGCCGCTGGAGCTGTCTGCGCAGTTCGGGGTTGATGCCGTAGGCCTCGTCACCGACCGCGAAGTCGGCGCCGATTCCGGCATCGAGCGCGGCCTCGATCATGTCGCCGGCGAGTCTGGGCTTGGTGGCGAAGCCGACCTGTTCGGGCACACCGGCTGCTGCGCAGCGCGCGGGGTCGTCGGTCCAGGCTTTCGGCATGTAGAGGCGGACATCGACCGCCGCGTGTCCGCCCGCGGCCGCGAGGGCGAGGTAGACCGCGAGCTGGCAGTTCTCGATCCGGCCCGCCGTACCTGAGTACTGCCGTTGGACGCCCACGGTCGCGGTGCCTTTCTTGAGGTCGCCGGTTTCGTCCACGGCCAGGACCCGCGGTCCCGCTCCGGTGCTCAGGTGTTCGGAGGCCCAGGCGCGGGTCTCGGAGCGGATCCGTGCGTCGTCCCATCTCGCGCGGGAGAGCAGGTGCTGGAACCGCCACGGCCCGGTCTCGCCCGCGTGCTCGGCCAGGGTCCAGCAGTTGCGTCGTTCCAGATGCGCCATCATCGCCTGCGTCAGGCGCTTCGCGTTCTGTCTGGTCTCGATCCGGGCGAATGCCGGGGCGATACGGGCCAGCAGCGCGTCCAGGTCCGACCGCCAGCGGCCCACGTTTACACTCACCACAGCGGTCGGCGTTTTCTTCAGTTGCGTCACAACAACAATGATCACGGCGGCCGTCCCGCGTCCCACAACCGACATCTCCGCAGTCAGAGCACGAACCCTTGCCGAAGTATTAACCTCGATGAATGGCTGACTGCAATGACACCGTGTTCATCCCAGGCCAACAAGTGCTGCTCCGCAACTTCCGCTCGAACGGGCAGTTGATCGCGATCGAGAGCGCCTGTATCGTCGAGGACGGCCCGCGTGGCACGCTCGCCTGGATCGGCCCCGGGATGCCATGTGTCATAAGGGAAGCGGTCGACGGCCGCCGCCTGCACGGTGCGGCTCCCGCTGAACTCGCCGCGGTCAAGACCATCTTGTCCCACAACGAATTTCACTTCAATACCCTCAGCCTGACCCCGCGAGACGCCGACTACTCGGTGATGTGGTTCTTCAGCTCTGAAGGCAGATTCGACCGCTGGTACATCAACCTCCAACGCCCGGCCGAGAGGTGGTGCACCGGCACTGCGGGCGGCATCGACATCGTCGATCAGACGCTGGATGTGCTAGTGGAACCCGACCGCACCTGGCGTTGGAAGGACGAAGCGTCCTTCACCGAACGCACCGGCCATGCCCCCTTCCACACCGCAGCTGAGGCGAAAGCCATCCGCGCCGAAGGAAGGCGACTCATCGGTGAGGCCGTCGCAGGACGCTTCCCCTTCGACGGCACCTGGTGCGATTTCCGCCCCGATCCCTCCTGGACACCCCTGCCGCTGCCAGACGGGTGGGACCGCCCTGCCGCTTGGAAGGCTGCCCCTGAACTTGACTCCTAGCCTTTGACGCTGGTCAGGCTTCGTCCGGGCTGTCAAGATAGCGGCGCCGCCACCCACTACCAGCAGCGACACACCCTCGCCGCATGGAACTCGAACTTACAACTGGAGTACTAGCACGACAGCTGTATTTCGTTGTGCCGCAGCTGTTTTACTATTGCCTTCGTGATCGATGATGTTGCAGCGGAGGATGTCTCGGCGTGGAAGTCGAGCCTCGATGACATGTTCGCCCTCGTTGCGGGCCTGTTCAGCCGCGTGGAACTGCGGCGGCGGGCCAGGTCGTACCTGGTCGGGTTGCTGGCACCGGTAGAACGGAAGAACTCCTGGCAGCTAGCCGAAGCAGCCGGAGACGCCGACCCGTGGCGGGTGCAGCATTTCCTGGGCCGGGCCAAATGGTCGGCTGATGCGGTCCGGGACCAGCTGCGCTCCTATGTGGCGGCGAACCTGGCCGGTCCCGGCGGTGTCCTGGTGGTCGACGAGACCGGCTTCGTCAAGAAGGGACGCCGCTCGGCCGGGGTGCAGCGGCAGTACTCGGGGACCGCGGGTCGGGTCGAGAACTCCCAGCTGGGCGTCTTCCTCGCGTATGCGGGTGAGCAGGGCCGGGCCTTGATCGACCGCGAGCTCTACCTGCCCGAATCCTGGATCGCCGACCGCGACCGGTGCGACGACGCCGGCATACCCGACGACCGTTGGCACCAAGGCGTGTTGACCAAGCCGCGCCTGGCCGAGGCCATGATCGGGCGGGCCCTGGCCGCCGGAGTCGAGGCCGGATGGGTCGCCGCCGATTCGGCCTACGGCCGCGACGGGAAGTTCCGGGCCTTCCTGGAGGTCCGCCGGATGGCCTATGTCGTGGAAGTGCCGGTCAAGCAGACCGTGCCTGACCTCGACGGCAAACGGCGTGTCGACACTCTCATCGGCCGCGCCCCCGAGGAGGCGTGGCATCGGGTCTCGACCGGGCCTGGGGTGCGCGGTGAACGGGTCTACGACTGGGCTTGGGCCACGCTCCCGACCTTCGGTGACCTCCCGGCCGGGTTCGTCCGCACCCTGCTAGCGCGCCGCTCGATCGACGACCCCACTGACATCGCCTACTATCTGTGCTTCCATCCCGACTCGGTCGAGCGGGCCGAGATCGTCCGCGTCGCCGGCGCCCGGTGGGCGATCGAGGAGTGCTTCCAGGCCGCGAAAAACGAGTGCGGACTCGACCACTACCAAGTCCGCAGGTGGGAAGGCTGGTACCGGCACATCACCATGGCCATGCTCGCCCACGCCTTCCTCGCTGTCACCGCTGCCACCGACCCAAAAGCCCACGCGAGCTGGGAAGACTCACAGTCCCCGAGATCCGCCGTCTCCTGGCGGTAGTCCTCCACCCCGCTCGCACTCTCACCCACGCCCTCACCGCCGCCCACTGGCGACGCCGCCACCAAACCCGCGCCCGACAATCCCGATACCAGCGACAATAGAAGCAGCACAACGAAATACAGCTGTCGTGCTAGTGCGAAGGCATTGGACGATCGAGAACAGGCCCCGCCTGGTCAGGGACACCACTTCCGCGAGGATGCCTCCCGACTCCGGACCGGCAACGCGCCCCGCGCCATGGCGGCCTTCCGCAACCTCGCCATCGGAGCGCTGCGCCTCGCCGGAGTCACAAACCTCGCCAAGGCCACCAGGCACAACGCCCGCGACCACCGCAGACCCCTGCCATTCATCGGAATCACCACATGACCGGCATCAGAGATCTTTGCCCACGCCTTGCCGGCACCAACGGATCGAGAGGATCAGGTGCATGTGCCTGGGGGCGTGAGATATGCGCGGTCAGGGATGTGCCCAGCCGATCACACCATCCATCACGCGTTGTCGGTTGGGACCCTCTGGAGCGGCAGGTACTTCTCATGTGTTCGGCGGAGGTAGTCCATGCCCGTCCCCGTGGAGGCCTTGTAGCTGAGCGAGCGCTGGACGAACCTCAGCCGATGGCGTGCAGCCTGGATGATCTGCGCCCATGTTAGGACGCGTACCGTCATCCGCTCGGTCTGCACCGCAACTCCCGGATCGCGATTTTGCTGGTTAATGTCGAGTTCGATCTCGTCCTTGACATCGTCGCCAATGATCCAGAATTCCCAGCGAGTGTCGGTGGTGGCAAAGCGGGCATCTTTGTGTACCGCGTGCGCGTACTTCTTGATCTGACTTAGCTCGGTCTCTCCAATATGCACCGACGGTCGTTTCAACTCGATGACAACGTGTTCGCGGTGGTCAGCATGGTGCTCGATGACCCGACTGAGCAGGAGGTCAACCACGGCGCGGTTGCCGTTCACATCGAGGACCTCGCCGGATTCGAGATCCGCGGGCACCAGGTCTTTGCGGCCGAGCAGATGAGTGTGTGCTTTGAGCGCCGTGGTGAGGGTCGCATCATCTGCAGTAAGCGCGTACTCTTCGCGGAAAACCCAGGTTTCGTTCGCGAGGATCCGGTGAAGTTGACTGCGCTCCTTGGTCTTCTTCTTCAACTCCGGTTCGAACACGATCTCTTCCAATCCGACAAGGAAGTCGAGCCGGTCGGTGATTGCTCTCGCAGAGGCGATGATTGAACTGAAGCTGGTTCGCTGGAGGAGTTCCCGCAGCTCCTTAAGCTGGCTTTCAGGGAGGATGAGGACTTCGGCCAGCACGTCCTGCAGGCTCTCGGGACTGGTCTCCAGCGTCTCCTTGAGCAATCGCAACGATAGGGCTCGTGACTTGCGCTCCACGCCTTCTACGGCCGGAGCGGCGGCGAGTGCGACCACGTCGAAGAGCTCTCGCTCGGCACGCTCGAACAGGTTCGACGGCTCGCCACGGTAAGGGTAAGTATTGTCATCCTTCCACCCCTGCACTAGCGCTGTGCGTCTCTGCGCGGCACGCTCGTTGAAGTGGGATCTCAGGGCATCCTTGGCGGCATGGACGATCCGAGGAACTGGGCCATCGACCATCTCGCCAAGATGCACGAGTGCGTGATGTTCGCGAAACCCTTGCCAGCTGAGGTAGGCGGTGAAGGAGAATCCCGGAGCTTTGATGCCAGGCTGGATCTGATCGAGGGAGACGCCGGTTTCATCGCAGATGTGCAGGGCACGGTCGACGTTCATCCTCCATTCGATCACGGTCAACGCAACACTGTCTTGAACGCCAGCCACTTTCAACGGAATTTCGGTGCGGCTAGCCTGTGCCGCTTCGGGGTCAAGCTCGGTGCCGAGATATGTGACGGTCACCGGGTATTTTGCGAGATAGAGCGCGAACGCTGAGGTCAAATCGTTACGGGTGCTGTTCCGGTTGAGGAGGGCATCTGCTCGCTCGTTGACATTGTCAATGGTCACCGAAGTTCCGGTCTTCCAGCCAAGATCGACGCGTCTCGGTTCGGAAATCTGGAACTCTTTCAATGAACTCTGCCGGCCGGCGATGGTGATCTGAGTGAGTGAGCCGTCCTCGGCTTCAACTGTCGAGCGCCATCGCACAACGCTCCCAAGGCCATAGGCCGCCCAGCGCCCGCGACCAAAGCGACCATGCAGGGTCCGGCCGCGGCGAGTGGTTCGCGCAAACTTCTTCCAGGAGCCACCAAGCTGACCGAACTCCTGCTTGGCCTGATCAAGGGTAATGCCGGTGCCATCATCAGACACGACGATGGCGGCAGTCCCACCCATGATGTTTTCCTCGATCTCGACACGCACTTCTTCGGCATCAGCGTCGAGCGCATTCCAAATCAATTCAGACAGTGCAACGAAGGGACCTCTCACCAGACTGTCTAGGTGATCTTCCTGGACCGAAACCGTCAGTCGCGCCATTGCATCAGTGTTCCATTCCAGAGCCGGGGCCGCAACTCCCCAATCTTCACGGGCACGGGCAAAAGGCCTACCAGTGCTCAACCGGGTCGTTTTATCCTGGCTGGCGTTCGACGGATAGCTTCGATCGCGTCGGCCGGGTCGTCGAAGACAACCACCGCAGCCAGGTACTTCTCGTGTCAGTTGTCGCCGCCCCCTGAGCCTCGGAACCGCCACAACCAGCACCGACATCTCACTGTTCATAAAGTCAGGGCGTACGGATCCATCCACAACCCATCCACAGATCTACGAGCACAAGGCATGGCAACCGCCATCAAACGCTGAAAGGAAATCACCGTGACCAGCAAAATTGCTGCTCACGGCGGTGATGGTAGTGGGCCCCCTCGGACTCGAACCGAGAACCTACGGATTAAAAGTCCGCAGCTCTGCCAATTGAGCTAGAGGCCCTTGCCGAGACCACGCCGTCTCGACACGCGACCCGGGCTGAGGCACCGGGCTGCGGCCTTGATGATACGGCATGGTTCTCAGGCGTTCATCGCGGTGGAGCGGTCACCGTGCCGACCGGCGCGGTCAAGATCCGAGGAAGTCGTCGACCTGCTGGAGCCAGCGCTTCTCGTACCCAATGACGGTGGTGGCGTACCAGCGGCGCAGGATGGCGACGGTGTGGCCCGACCAGGCTGCAACGAACTCTTCGGGGTTGCCGGCCAGCAGACGGAGCAGGATACCCGAGACGCGGTAGCTGTAAGGGCGGTGGAGGAGCGGAGTCTCCCAGTTGTCGGGCCCGAAGGCGAGCTTGCGGGCTTGTTGACAGAGGAGCCACATAGTGCCGGGGCTGAGGCGTCGTCCGAATGCGGAGCGGAAGATGGTGCCGTTCTTGGCGGTGCCATGGGTGTCGATGTGCTCGGTGACGAGCTGGACGACGCGCGGTGGTACCGGGACGGTCCGGCTCTCGCTTTCGGGGCGGTGTTTGAGGGCGCGGATCTCGTGGGTGGATCCGTCGTCGGTCCAGAGCTTGCCGACCTGGGTGACGGCTTTGTGGAAGCGGAACTCTCCCCAGCCTTTGGAGGGGAGTTTGCACAGGTGGATGTTGAGTCCTGCGGCTTCTTCGGGGCGGGCCATCCCGTAGTAGAGGGTGGCGAGCGGGGCGACGTAGAGGGGGCCGGAGGGCCAGGTGTAGGAGACGGCGGCCATGGTGGATTCGACCTCTTCTCGGGTTCCGGCTTCCTGCGGTTTGAAGGTCCCGGCTTCCCTAAACTCGGTCGGGCGCTGCCAATCGAGACGGGGGTTGGCGAGGGGGTTGCTGTCCAATTCCCCCACGATGACCGCTTTCTTCAGCAGTGCAGAAAGCGTGGCGCGGCGCTTGTCGAAGTGCCGGGAGGAAGCGCGCTTCCCGTTGTAGCAGTAGGTCAGCGACTCCAAAAGATCAGCCATAACGATCATGTCCTCCAGGTCGCGGACTCGCGGCGAGTGCGTGGCGACCCAGTCCAGGAGCTCGGTGACTGCTGGTGGTGCGGCGGTGAGGACCGCCAGGGGGTTGAAGGCCCAGTTGCGAAGGATGAGCCGCAGCTCCTTGGGGGAAACCGGCGGTTCGGGGAGGACCGAGACCAGAATGTCCCGCAGACCGTCGGCGTTGCCCACACGGGTGTGCCCGGCTTTGCCCTTCCAGTTCGCGGCGGCGAAGGTCCTGGCGAGGTCGTAGAGGCTGAGCGGAGGCGCCGCCGACAGTTTGGCCTCCTCCTCACGCTTGGCCCGGAGCATGTCGGCGGGCAGCCCTTCGTGGAGGTCGAAGGCGCGGCCTTCGGAGATGGCGTTGTTGAGTTTGTCGCGGAAGGCGACCGCCATCTTCTCGGAGGGGAAGCTCTTGGTGAAGGGCGGGCGCTTGAGTTTGCCGACCCTCCACCGCAGTTGCCATGGGTTGCGCTTGGAGTTGAGCGTGCGGATGGCGTAGATGCTGACTTCCCAGCAGGGCTCGATCTCGACGTGGTGCACTACGGCTCTTCCTTCGGTTCGGAGAGTCCGGCGAGCCAAGCCTCGAAGTCGGCTCGCCGGATGCGCAACTGCCCGTTCGGAAGCCGGATGGCCGGTGGGGCCTTGCCGTCGGCGCGCCACTGCTGCCAGGTTCTGCGTGGCAGCGGCCGGCCGTCCTCGTCGGCGAGAATGCGGAGGATCTCCCCCACCGCCATCCACTCACCGCGGTCGCCGCAGGGACGGCCCTGCCCACTCATGCCCCACCTGCGTTTCCGACCCCCGTGGGGCCGTTGCGCCGGATGGACCCCGCAGATCGCGGGGAGCTGGGACCGTAGGGCGACTTCCGCCTCGCCTCAAGCACCGGACTTCGGCCTCGACCTGCACTGATACCGCGATTCGAGCCGCAGCGGTGCCTTGTCGTGCGTGCCGCGTTCATGACGGTTTCCGGAAGACGAGGACGTCTTCATGCGCGCGGGCGAACAGCTTCTTGCCCTTGCGGCAGGCCTCGCGCACGTTGTGCAGGTGGAAGAACGTCACATGCGGATGCAAGGCGCCGTCCCAGCGCGAGAGGAGCGCGACGCGCCGTTCGGCGAAGTCGAACCCGGCAGCGAGCCCGGCGCGGATCACGAAGGACGGGAAATCGACCAGCGTCCCCGCCTCGGTGAAGGGGCGGGCGGTCACCACCGCGAACCCGCCTGGTTTCAGCGCCTGAAGGCAGCCCGCGAAGACCGCTTCGAGGCCGGCCTGCAGCCGCGATGCCGACGAGGTCGCCAGCGACTCTGGTTTGGGTTTGCCGGTGCTGTAGCGGTGGGCACGGTTGCGGATCTTGCCGCCGGTCACCCGGGAGGTGTCCGGCTGTCCGTGCGTGACGGCCCCGTAGGGCGGGCTGGTGAGCACCATGTCGACCGGGGTTCGCAGCCGCTGGTCTGCCAGGATCCCGGCGAGGTTCGCGGCGTCGCCTTGGAAGACTTCGCCCCAACTCCGTGGGTGAGCGTGCATGGCGGCGTCGACGTTGGCGCGCGCCATCTCCACCCACTCAGGCTCCAAGTCGACGCCGTAGGCGTATCGGCCCAGTTGGATCGCTTCGATTAGCGAGGTCCCCACGCCGCACATTGGATCTAGCACAGTGTCCCCGGGTTTGGAGTAGCGTGCGATCGCGGTGGCGGCGATCTGGGGCCACATCTTCGCCGGGTGCGTGTTCCCCGCGACGTAGGAGGTTGAGCGCTGGCGATGCGGTTTGATCTGTCCGGTCGCCCAGACACTCGGCAGCGGGCGAGGCGTGTGCTTAGACATGGGCACTACCGCCCTCGGCGGTCCGGAGCCAGACGCCGATGCCCCAGTGCGAGGCCGGCGTGGTCGCTCCGTCTGCTCCGGTCCCCGGCGATGCAGTGGCCGCGGCGTCGAACACGGCGGGCGCAGCGGCGACCAGGTAGGCGGTGAACGACAGCGGCAGGAAGCGGATGTCGGTGAGCGTGGCGATGTCGACCGCGTCCTGCTCGTTGCGGCCAGCGAGCACGAGCATGCCGCCGGGCCGCAGCGCCTCGATGGTCGCCTCCAACGCCCCAGGGCAGCGCAGGAGCCACGCCGAAGCGGCGATCATCCCGGCCCGGTGCTCACGGAGTTTGACCGCGAGTGAGGATTCGCAGGCGGCCTCGATGGCGGTGCGGCGTTGTTCGACCTCCGTCAGGCGCGCGAGCGTGCGGGTGGCGGTGGTCCGATGGCGGTAGTAGACATGGGCGCGGCGACCGGCACGCGGTATCGCCTGCCATCCGGGCAGGTCGACGGCGATGATGCGCCCGGTCGGGGCGAGCTCTTCCAGGAGCCCGTCGACCAGATCGGCGGCGTCCCCGACGGTCCACACGGTGAGTGGGACATCGAGGCTACCGTAGCGAGCGATCGCCAGCGGCGGTTGATGTATACGGTTCGGCAAGAGAGCGTCTCACCGGACATCGATGGATCCAGGCATCGAAGGAAGACCACGGGTGAGCGCGAATGCGCGGTAGGTAGGCGCAGGGTGGGGCCCACCCCGGGGAAGAGAATCGGGCGAAGCGGCAGCGATGGACATGAGGACCCCGAATGTCGGCAGGGCCCAGTATCCTGACGCGGGTGGAGGAACAGGACACGATTCCCAAAGTGCCGCAACTGCTGTGGCCGACCTTGTTGGCGGTCCGGGGCCTGGGTGGGAGCGGCTCGGTGAAGGAGATCCAGGCTGAGGTCGCGGGGCTCGAGCAGTTCACCGACGAGCAGCTAGCCGAGATGCACAACGATGGCCCAAGGACGCGCTTGGAGTATCGAGGCGCTTGGGCGCTCAGTCACCTGAAGATCATGGGGTTGCTTGACAACTCCGGTCGCCGGGGTATCTGGGAGCTGGTCGGGCGTGGTGGCGAGATCACCGAGGCGGAGATCCCTGGTCTGCACAGAAAGAAGCTGCGCGAACAGCGGGAGCGCAACCGCTCGAGGAGGGCGGAAACGAAGGCCGAGCACGTCGAGGAGCTTGCCGAGGCCGCTGTTGAGGATGGGGCCGACGACTGGCGGACGGAGTTGCTCACCGAGCTTATGGTGATGGACCCCGCTGGTTTCGAGCGGCTCTCCGAGCGGCTGTTGCGCCGTGCCGGATTCATCAACACTGTCGTGCTCGGCCGTACTGGCGACGGCGGGATCGACGGCCAAGGCGTCTACCGGGTTTCCTTGGTGAGCTTCCCGGTGTATTTCCAATGCAAACGCTACAAAGGGAGCGTCGGGGCGCCGGCGGTGCGGGACTTCCGCGGCGCGATGGTCGGTCGCGGCGACAAGGGCCTGTTGATCACCACCGGCCGCTTCACCGCCGAAGCGCTGGCCGAGGCTACCCGCGACGGCGCCCCGCCAATCGACCTCATCGACGGCGAGCAGCTGTGCGACCTGCTCAAGGACTACGGCCTCGGCGTCACCACTACCCTGCGCTCCGTTGAAGACATCACCATCGACGCCGACTTCCTGCGTCGCATCTGACCCCCGAGTTCGGAGACACCTGTGCGAGAGCACGATCTGCGAGACCAGCTCGCCGCCAACCTCGAGATCCTGGAGCCGAGGCTCCGCCTGGTCCGTACCGAGGCCCGCTTGGTGGCCCAAGACGGCAGAACCGGCCGTGTGGACATCTTGGGGCGCGACCGGCACGACAACATCGTCATCATCGAAGTGAAGCGCTCGAACAAAGCCGCCCGGGAGGCCGCCCATGAGGTCTTCAAATACACCGAGATCCTGTGCCGGGAACAGGGCCATCCCCCAGAGCGAATCAGGGTCATGATCGCCTCCACCGAATGGGCCGAACTTGACCTCTCATACAGCGGCTACGCCGGCCTGACCGGTTTCGACCTGCGTGGCTACCACCTCCAGCTCGACGAGACCGGCAACACCTTGACCGGCGCCAAGCCGGTGACGTTGAAAGGACCGGCCCGCAAAGTCGAACCCTCCGACATCCACCTAACCTTCGTCTTCAAAACCGAGACCGACCGCAACGAGGGTTGGACGAAACTCCAGGACCGCAGCCAGAACTACGGGGCGCCGAACCTGCTCGCCTTCGACTTCACCACTGACGATGAACGTGCGCTCGGCCCTTACCTCCTTTACGTGGTCATCGGTTCGATCGATCCCAATGCCCCGTTCACCGATCGCATCCTGCCAGCCCACCCCGAAGACGAAACAGACTTTCGGGACCGCGAACACTTCCTGCAGTACTGGCTCGTCGCGCGGCTGCTGCCCGACATCACTATGCCCAGCGGATGGGACGCCAGCCACCCAAAGCAGTTCTTCCAGATGTTGGCGGGCCGCTCAATGTGGCGATTCGAAGAACGCGTCCGCTGTTCGGGCACGTTCTCCCTACAAGACCACATCTTCGGCGTCCGGGACTGGGTCGCACTGGTGACGGTGAAATCGGGACTCGAACAGACAACATTCTTCGCCAGCGCCACGCCATCGCAACGAACAGCCTGGACGGCGTTCAAGCAGCGGATCTCAATGGCAATGGGAACCAACCCCGACTGGTGTAACCTCGTCGCCCAAGCGCTGCAACGCATCGAGGACGAGCACCCCGAAGCCGACGTCGAGATCGAAATCCTCAACCCGACCGACCTCGTGGGCGTGCTGCTAGGTTCGTGGCCCGACCAGGTGCAACTATACGAACCGCAACTGAGTATCCGTGTCAGCAATCCCGACGTTGACCCGCATGTTATCCGCGGCGCGCTGGTCGGTCCCGCCGGAAAAATCGACTTCCTGTCCCGATTCCGTATGGTCTACCGCGACCCCTTCGCCTGGATCGCAGCGCGGGCGAGCGATGCGGTCGAATCCGTCGACCTCGAACTGCTTGAAGCGATGGAACTGCGATATGTGCTGCTCGAATACACCGCAAACCCTGATCTGCAGCTATACATGCATTACATAGATGGTGACCAGCCACGCGTCCGAGTCGCAAGTCCAGTCCCGGAACCTCGAGGACAACTTCAGCTGCTCGCAGCCGCTTCGCTCTCTGACTTCCTCGAAGCGCATCAACACCAAGTTGATCTCCTGGTGAACGAGTACCGAGCGAGCCTGGGAATCGAGCGACCATAGTTCACAGGACGTCAAGCACCAACGCGGTCGGTGAGTCGCGCTCGGCGGGCGCGGTGGTGCTCGGCGCTGGCGGTATCGCCCGTGCCGAGGTAATACTCAACGAGCTTGGCGAGGATGCGAATGGCCTTGTCCCGGTATAGATCACGGAGGCGGCTCACTGCGTCGGTATCGACCTCGGGGGCGAGGTCGCCCATGTAGAGCGCAACCGCCGCCTCCAGATGCTCAACGGCCTTGGCCGGGTCGGAGGCGAGCGCGGCAGCCTGTTCGGCGTCGTTGAATTCATCGAGATCAACGATGAAACGGTGGCGTTCGAGTTCGTAGGTTTCGGTAGCGCGCTCGTAGGTGTAGAACTCGGCGGCGTGGTCGCCGGTGGCCTCGCGCAGCGCCCGGCGGGTGTCGATGGCGACGGCCGAGAAGTTGTTCTTGGCGCGGTCGATCTCGACCATGTCGCCGACGACACCTTCGAGGAGTTCGTCGCGGCGGATGGGTCCGTCAGCGCAGGCGAGGACGGTCAGGAACGCGCGGGATCGGCGGCCCTTTTTGAGTGGCACCAGCTGGCCGTCGAGGTAAGCGTCGGGTTGACCGAACAGACACAACCGCAGCACTGGGCCGGTCTCGGGCCGAACTGGCGTGGCTGCCGGGGCGGTGTCCGCCTGCCCGTTGCTGTGTAGATCAGCGGGCTCGGGGAGCACACCATCCTCCGGCTCGGCGTTGGGCGCAGCGAGACCTGCCAGGACTGCCGCGGTGGTGTCTTGGTCGGCGATATGGAGACTGCGGAGCCCTGCGTCAGTCGATCGGCCATGGGCGGCCTGGACCGTGCCGTCTGCTTCCAGGACGAGGCTAGAGGGAATCCAATGGCCGAGGATGAACGCGCTGCGGCCGCCAGTGGCGGCGAGGAACCGTTCCAGCATCGGTCGGGTGGACTCGTCCAGGTCGGTGTCGGCGCACACGACCACCGTGTCACCATCGCCTGCGATGTCGAGTGCTTCGTCGAGCCCGGCGGTGAATCTGACCTGGTCCGAAGCCGCCCCGACACCGAGTTCCAGGCGCAAGTCAGCGGCTTCGGTGACCAGGATCCGGGCTCGCGCGGCGATGGCGGTGAGGATGGCGGCGCGGGTGGCCCCTCGCTGCCCGGGACCCCGCAAGCCGACTCCGGCGGCGGCGAGGTCGCTCAGGGCGACCGGTGTCCGATCGGTGCCGACACCGACGACCGGCTCGGCGACGATCAGTGGTTCGTTGGGCTCGGGGAGGGGCTCGGCGAGTTTGCGGGCTTCGGTCTCGATGATTGCCTCGAGATCGGAGAGGCGCCCGGTTATCACTTCATCCGGCAACGGTTCAGGCAGGCGCTCGCGCTGGGAGCGGCGACGGCGAAGTCCATGCGCGAGAGCGACCACGGTTCCCGCGGCCAGGCAGGTGCCGGCCGCTAGCCACACCCCGAACGGCACCGACTCGGCGAGCGAGGAACCAGCGTTCTGTGACAGTTCTTGTTCGGGCTCTTCAGGATCGGATGACGCCGCTGGTGAGCTCGACGCCTCGGTGTCTGGTTCTGTCTTATCTTCGTCGGGTTCGATCGGGTCGACTGCGGGTGGCTCGACAACCTCGCCCTCCCCTTCCGGGGGCACCGGCGGCGGCTCCGTGGCAGGGGATTCCTCGGGTTCGGTGTCGGGGATGAGGAGTCGCCAGCCGTCGTTGACTTCGTCGGGGTCGTCGAAGGGGCCGCCTGCGAAGGTGCGGTCCTTGTTCAGTTCGAAGATCTCCATGTAGCGGATCGGGTCGCCGAGGTGCGTCTCGGCGATGTCCCACAGTGTCGGGTTATGGGGCCCTACGGTCACGACACGCAGGCCGGTCGCTTCGTCGACGGCGGGGGCGGTGTCGGTGTCGGGGATGAGCAGCTCCCAGCCGTCGAGGACGACCCACGGCTGTGTGAGGCGGTCGCCGTCGCCGATGTCGCGGTCCTGGTTAAGGTCGAAGATCTCCATGTAGCGGCTGCCGTCGCCCAGATGGGTCTCGGCGATGTCCCACAGCGTCGGGTTATGGGGCCCTACGGTCACAACACGGAGTCCGGTCGCCGGGTCGGTCGCGGGCTCGGACGTGTTGGCTTGTCCGGTGGTGGTCTCGGTGCCTGCGGTCGTTGGGGCCGTGGTGGTGTCGATGCGCCACACGAGCGGCCGGGCGGGGTTGTCGGCGGCCGTGTCCGGGTCGTCGAGTTCGAGGCTGGTGGTCGTTGCTGCGGGCGCGGGGGCTGCGACTCCGGCGGTGGCGGGCCAGAGGGCGGCGACGGCGCCGATGAGCGCGCCGGCGAGCCACCGGACCGGACTGGCCGCGTCACGCAGGTGCTCGGGGCTGATGCCCCAGCGGAGGGCGTGGGCGGCTTCGCGCAAGATGATGACGGCCAGCCACGCCCAGGTGACCCATCCGGCCCAGGCGAGGGCGCTGGTCAGGAACTCGTTGGTGAACAGGTGCGGGTACTTCCACGCCGTGCCGTTGGGAAACGGCGGCGGCCATCCGAGCGCGGCCAGGAGCATGAACGGGACGCCGGCGAGGAGTGCTCCCAGCCCGAGGCCGGCGATAATCCCTGCTGCAGTGCGCGCGGCCAACGAGGGCAGCCGGACGGGTTCAGCAAGGTGGCTGCGGTGTCGGTCGGCGGCGATTCTGGTCATGGTCCGTTCCTTCCTCGTACTGCGTGGTTCTCGAGCGCGAGGGGGCTGTCGCCTTGGTCGGGTTCGGCGGTGGCGGTTGCGGTGACGGTGAAGGCGCCGAAGCCGACCGCCGAGAGGACTTGGGTGTCGTAGGTCGTCTCGGCGGTGACGGTGACTTCGGCTTGTGTCGCTGAGACGGTGCCGCCCATGCCGGTGGCGGCGAGCCAGGCGCTGGCGGCGGCTTCGGCTTCGGGCGGGTTGAGGCGGACGATCCCGGACTGGCGGAAGTAGGCGATGTCGATGGCATCGGCCCCGGCTCGTGCGGATTCGGCGGCGGCGGTGGCGACGCGGGCCTTGGCCGCTGCTGCGCCGCCGCCGTCAATGGACAGGCCCACGGCGGCGATGAGGGCGATGAGCAGCGCCACGGCGAACGCGGTCGCGAATCCCTGGTCGTGCCGTTGTCGGCCGAGCCACCGGTGTGGTTGCAGGTCGGTCATGGGACCTCGCTTCGCCATGCGTCGACCGGGGAGGAGGCGACGGCGGTGAGGGTGCGTCCGTCCAGCACCCCGATGCCGGTGCCGGTGACGGTGCAGGTGAGCGTCGCGGTGACGATGCCGCCGGGGGTGAGGTCGCCGCTGATGCCGATCGAGACGCCGGAGCAGTGGTCGGCGGTGCCCGCGCTCGCGGCGGCCTGGGCGGCGGCTTCGGCCTCGCCCATGGTGCGCTCGATGGTCGCGGCCCGGGCGGCGGCGTGCGCGGCACCGTCGAGGTCGATCTGGGCCAGGGCGAGTTTGCCGCCGCCGAAGGCGAACATCATGACCAGCACCAGGACGGGGGTCATGATGACGGCCTGCAGCATGGCCGACCCCGCTTGGTGTGGCAGCGTGCGCTGGCCGAGGCCGGCCCCGGCGCCTGGTCGCAGGAGGTGCGGGTCGTAGGCGGTCATGTCATTCACCGCCGACCGGGACGAAGCGCTCGCGCGGGCCTGTCGCCGTGGCTTCGACCGGCCATTCCAGGCCCGGGATCAGTGAGGGGGCTTCGCCGGTCACGGTGACGGTGACCGTTTCCGCGCCTTGGTCGACGGTGATGGCGACGGAGGCGAGCGAGCCTCCGGCATTGCGGCTCAGCGACGCCGATCCTTCGCCGGAGGCCGCCGCCGCGGAGCCGTCCTCGGCTCTGCCGGTCGCCAGGGCGGTCTGGGCGGCTGCGGCGGCGACGTGGTGGGCGTGCGCCCAGATGCTCATCTGCATGACGGCCAGGACCAGCAGCATCATCACGCTGGCGGCGATGACGCCTTGGATTGTGGCCGAGCCGCGGTCGCGGCGGCGCTGGTGGTGTTCCCACAGCGGTGTGGTTTCCATATCGGTATCGCCGCCTCAGAAGCTGATCGCTCCGGCGGCGGTGAGCACGGCGCCGGTGATGATGGCGGCGGCCGCGAGCGCGCCGACGACCATGGCGGCGGTGTAGCCGACCTCGTCGGGCATGCCCCCGCGTGCTGGTGTCGACCGGATCTCATCGATCCAGATGCGCACCTGCAAGCGTGCGATCGTCCATTGCGTGTTCATGTCGAAACCCCCGTTGCAAACCTGTTGTGTCGTATGTGGTCGTCTAGAGGCCGCCGAGGACGTTGGCGATGGCGGCGTAGACGATGAGGATGATGAAGCCGATGGCGGTCAGGACCGAGGGCAGGCTCATCTGCTCGGTCCGGGTGTTCTGCAGGGCCTCGTCGTCGGCCATGCGGGCGGTGCGCAGGGCGCGGGACCGGTCGGTCAGGCTCTTGCGGACGCGGGCGCCTTCGGTCCCGGCGAGACCGGTGGTAGCAGCGAGCTGCTGGTAGGCAGGGACGCCGATCCTGCGCCCGAGCGCACCGAGGGCTTCCCACGGCGTCTGGTGCAGGATTGCGGCGCGATCGAGCGCGGTGCGGATGGCCACGAACTCCGGGCCTCGCCCGGCGCTGGCAGCGGCGTGGAGGGCGGATTCGACGCCGGCCCCGCCGGTCAGATTCAGCGCGCACAGGTGCAGGTAGGTGGCGAGGGCCCGCAGGTACAGGCGGCGCTGGTCCTTCGCGGCCGACCGGATGGCCGCGCCCACGAAGCTGGCGGCCAGGAACGCGACGCCGCACGCGCCGAGCACGGTGAACACCGGGGAGAGCCCGAGTGCGATGAGCAGCGCCGCCAGGGCGAACGGGACGACGATGGCGATGGCAAGGCGACGCAGGTAGGTGGACTCGGGCACGTTGATGACGGTCAGGTCGGCGCGGAGGCGTGCCGAGGGCACGCCGAAGCGCGCTGCCGTGGCCGACAGGCCTGTGGGCGCGAGCGGGTCGGCGCCGAGGTCCTCCAGGTGTTCGATGGCGGCGGCGAGCGCGGGCCGGGTCGGGCGCAGTGCCGCCCAGACGCCGGTGAGGCCGAGGCCGAAGACGGCACCGAGTGCGATGGCGATCGGCAAGGTCATGACGGCGCTCCTTGCCTGAGGAAGGAGGGCGGTCGGTCGTCGGCGGCGAGCTGGTGCAACCACACGAGCCCGAGCCCGGTGCAGCCGAACGCGACCGCCATCACCACCTGCCCCACCGGGAGGTCATACGGTGCGAGGAAGTCGCCGCCGAAGGCAACGAGACCGACCGCCATGGCGACGGTGATGCCCGTGATGACCCGCACGGAGGTGCGGATACGGGCCCGGGAGGTGTGGATGCGCATCCGCATCGCGGCTTCGTCGCGTGCGGCGGTCGCAAGATCGTCGAGGACCTCGGCGAGGTTCCCGGCCCGCTGCGCGGCCTCGCACAGCGCCATCACGGTCAGATCGGCCGTTTCGTCGTCCACGCGGGCGGCGAAGGACCGCAGCGCGGCCTCCAGGCCGACACCGGCATGGAGATCGGTGACCAGATCGGCGATGTCGTCTTCGAGCGCGGGCGGCGCGAACTTCGCCGAGGAGGTGATGGTCTGCTCCAAGCCGGCCGCGGCGGCGAGATTGTCGCGCAGTCCCTCCACCCAGGAGGCGATCGCGTCGATCTTCACCAGCTCGGCCCGGTAGGCGGCCTCGCCGCCGAACAGGACCGGGCCGAACCAGATCAGCGCCCCGGCCCCGGCGGCGGCGACCGGCCATGCGGTCGCGGCCCACGCGGCGGCGACGGCGGCCCCTGTCGCGGCCATACGGGCGAGGGGAAGGCGGCGGCGGGCCTTGGCCGGGGCACCAGCTCCGGGGCCGCCTGTCGCGCCCGCAGCGACTGGGCCCAGGCGCCCCGTGGCCGCCAGTACCAAACCCACGAGCGCCAGTCCGAACACGGCCCCGAGTGCGATGGCGATCGGTGTGCTCACAGCGTCTGCCTCCCCGGGCGCGGGCGGGTCCACCCGGCTTCGATGAGCCGGTCGGCGCGCTCGTCGCTGATCGGCGCACCGAGCCCGGCGCCTCCGGGCGCCGGCGTCCACAACTCGTTCGTGGCGACCATGGCCCCGTCGGCGGCACGGATCTCGCGGATCGAAGCCACGTAGCGACCGTGCCCCGGGGTGTGCCGGAGCTGGATGATGAAGTCGAGTGCGATCGCGATGCGCTCAGCAGTGGTCTCGGGGTCGTCGCCGGCCGCACGGGCGTAGGACTTGAGCTTGGCGACCACGCCGGCGCTCGAAGACGTGTGAATGGTGGAGAGCGACCCGTCCTTGCCGTTGGACATCGCCTCCAACATCACTGACGCTTCGGCGCCGCGGACTTCGCCGACGATGACCCGGTCGGGCGTCATCCGCAAACTGGCACGGAACAGGTCTGCCGCGGTGACGGCGCCCTGCCCTTCGATGTTGGCGTCCCGGGTTTGCAGGGAGACGACGTTGCCGTGCCGGTCGTCCTTGTGCAGGCCGAGCTCGCGGGCGTCTTCGATGGTCACGATGCGCTCCCAGGCGGGGACGAGTCCGGCCAGGGCCGACAACATGGTGGTCTTGCCCGAGGCGAAGGGTCCGGCGACGATCGCGTTGCACCGGGCCAGGACGAGTGCGTGCAGGAAGTCGGCGATCTCATCGGAGACCATGCCGTTCGCGGCCAGTTCGGCGAGGTCGGCCTGGGCGATGCGGTGGCGGCGGACGGAGATGGCAGGCCGGTCGGCGACGTCCATGATCGCGTGCAGTCGCGACCCGTCCGGCAGTTCGAGGCTGAGTTCGGGTGAGGCGTGGTCGAAGCGCCGCCCGGCCGCCGAGGCGAGGGAGCGCACTAGGGCGATGAGGGCCTCGTCGGAGGCCGCGATCGGCGCGGCCGGGACGGGCCGAGCCCCGGCCCGAGTGGTCCAGACGTTGTCGCAGCCATTGGCGACGAGGTCCTCGATCGTCTCGTCGGCCAGGTGCGCGGCGAGCGCGCCGAGTCGGCCCAAGCGCGACTCGACGCTCTGGCGCAGGCGTGCCTGCGCTGGTCCGGTGATCGGTTGCTGGCCCTTTTGGCGCATGCGGGCTTCGTTCATCTCCCGCATCGCTGCCGCCACCGCCGCGCCGATCGCCTCGGTCCGCCGCGCGTCGTCGAGGTCGTCGGTCTGGGCGAGGCGGGTGTTGGCCAGGGCGAACAGCTCGGCGATCAACGCGCCGCTTTCACCGCTGTCGAGCGCTTCATCCTCGATCGTGTCAGTCATGGCGCTCACCGCTCGGCTTCGATGCTGGTGTCGGTGATCGCGAGCTGCTCGGGCGCCTCGGCGACCTCGAGCAGCGCTTGGGCGAGGGCGCGCCACGGCTTGAGCGCGTGGCGACGCCGCCAGGTAAGCGGGTCAGGACCGATCGGCTTCGCCGGACCCAGAGCCCCGAGGACCTGCAGATTGACGTCGGCGGCCAGCAGCAGGTCAGCGACCTCCTCGGCCGCGTACTCGCCGGGTGCGACCGCGACGGCCAATCGCGCGCCCAGGGCCTCGGCCTGGCGCAGATCGCCAGCGCGCGAGCGCAGGTGCGCGACCCCGGCCAGGGAGCCTTCGACGACCAGGAGGGTGGCGTCAGCGGCAGTGGCGATCGGCCAGGCCGCCGAACCCCAGTCCAGGCGTCCGCAGTCTGCGACCGTCCACGCACCCGGCCGGTCCAGGATCTTCGCTCCTGGGGCAGCGATCGTCGGCAGCGCGGAGCGGACCCCGGCGCCGCCTGGAGCGGCACACACCACCCGCAGCTCCACCCCACCCGCCGTGATCGTCTGTACGCCGTCCTCGACGGCTTCGGGATCGCCCGTTCCGAACTCGGCTGCGGCAGCGGCGACATCGGTAAGTCCGGGGCGCGAGTGCAAACGCCAGTTGGCCGCGATGTCGCCCCCGGACGGATCGCACTCCACCACCGTCGGCAGCACCTCCTGCGGCCAGCAGATCGCCAACGCGAGGGCGGTCGTGGTGACGCCGGGCCTGCCTTTGAGCGACCCGACAGCGATGAGGCCCATCAGTTCCCGCCCTCCCCGGCCGGTGCCGTGGTCGCCTCACCGGAAACCGCCGGCGGCGTGATCACCACCAGCAGCGACGTCGGCTCCGCACCCACCAGACCCGTCGCGTCGGCCTCGGCCATGGACACGGTGAGGAGTGCCCCGCCCGTCTCCGGCACCGTGACCCGATGGACTACCGCTCCGGCCTTCCAGATCGCGCCGTTCGCGCCGGTCGCCATGACCGCCACCGACTGGCCCGGCTGCAGCGTCTCGGGCCACCGGCCATCGGCGGCCAGCAGCGTCGTCTCCACCATCCCCAGGGACGGCATCCGCGCCTCCCCGACCACCTCGGTGGTGATCAACGCTCCCGTCGTCAGCGGAATCGCGACTGTCTGCCCCACGACCTCGTCCGCCTGATCGGCGCGCATCGCGCCCAGCGCCCTGGCCGTGTCAGCGTCGACCTTCGTCTCGGCCAGGTCCCCGCCGTCGACGACTTGCCCCGCGACCATCGGGGCCGCGGTGACCAGGATCTGGACCTGCTCCTCCTCGGTGGAGAACGCCAACAGTGCGAAGACCGTGGCGCTGGCGAGCGCGGCGAGGATGCTGACGCTGAGCACCAGCGCGCGCCGTGACAACCCGCGCCGTGCCTGTCTCGGCTGCTGCGAATCGGATGGTTCTGCCATGGTTTTCGTTGCCCCCGTTGGTTACTGCTACTGCTGGTTCAGCGATTGCGACTCGATGACCGGCCAACTTTCTACTTCGGTCGTTGTCATGTCCGGCGAGGTTCCCGAGACGCTTTCGCCAGGCCAGACCACTTCCCACGTGATGTGCCAGGTGATGTCCACCTGGACGTCGAGTTCCTCAGCGCTGGGCTGGGTGTAGGTGTGGCCGCATGGACCTTCGGTCTCAGGGTCGGTTCCCGGATCCCATTCCTCACCGCGATCGGCGCAGGTGACGACGTGCCCATCGCCCATGTCCCAGACGGCCTGCACCGGGGTGGCGGTCGCGGTCGCGACTTGGCTTCCCAGGGAGGCCTCGGCGGTCTGCGCTTCCCAGGACGCTTCGGTGACCGCCAGCCACGTCGGCAGATTGACCAGCTGGACTGATTCCGGCGAGGCCGCAATGCCCGGTCGAGGCAGCGTGAGCCGGTCGACGGCCTGCTGAGCCAGGAGCGCGGGATCGATGAGGACCTGTCCGTCGGCTCCTGCTGCAACCCATTCGGCTCGTTTGATGGTCTCGCCGGCGGCGCTCGTGCAGGTCTCGACAACCAGTTCATAATCGCCCTTCGGGCGGTCGCCCGCGATGGCGTGCGTCTTCGCGTCGGTCTCGACGACCGTGAAGGAACAATCAGCGAAAGGCCCAGGATCGACGCCGCCTCCCGCCGACGGCGCCTCCTCTCCCCACTCACCGAAGTCGGTACCGCTGCCGCCATCGTTGCCGGGGACCTCAACGCCGACTTCACAGCTATCGGCGGTGTCCGAACAATCGGGTCCCAATGGGTCGGCACTGCCGGCCTGCGGGATTGCCAGGACGCACATCCACAAACCGGTGATGAGGATGCCTGCTCGGATCAGGAATCGTCGGGCACGCATGAGCCGATCTCCTGTACTGCCATGGCCGTGACAATCCAGTACCCGTCGAGCAGCTCGACGCGGCTCTGGACTTCGCGGTATCCGTACTCTTCGCCTGCTACCGGGTTGTCCTCCGCATCAAGCACCTGTGTCTGCGTGGAGTCGGCGCAGTCGATGAGGACGACCTGCTGGACCTCGTCAGTCAGCAGGGTGTCCTTGACCGTGACGTGGTGGATGATGTCGCCTTCACCGTGGGTGCCTTCATCAATGCCACGCTGTTCGATCGCTATGGCCTGTTCGAGGGCTTGGCCGGTGGCGAGGGCTTCGAACTCGGTGAAGTCGCCGTCGGGTGCGGCGAAGGATCGCATCGCCTGCTCCCAGTAGCGGGTATAGGCGGCGATCGCGGCCTGCTCGGGGTCTTCGATGGCCTCGGGGGCAAGGCTCGGAGACGACGCATGACTCGGCGGCTCGGATGCGGTGCTCGTCGGGTCGGCGGGGATGTCGGAGGTGTCGGTGCAGGCGGCAGCGATGAGGAGGGAGGCGAGGGTGAACGAGGAAACGCGAATCATAGTCGCGGACGCCGAGATATTCTTCGTAGGCATGAAGTCACTCTGTGTCAAATAGCTGACAGTCGCAAGCGCAAAGCCGACAGAACCGCATACTCACGGCGCATGGTGGCGCACGCGAGCGAATCCAACCTCTCTGACCGATTCCCAGGAGCCAGCGATGGACCACCCGCCCGACCCGATCCCAGAGCCCAGAGACCGGGAGCAGGACCTCGCCACCGTCGACAAGACCCTCGCGATCTACACCGCCCTCGGCAGCTCGAAGACCCCGCTGTACCTCCGGGACCTCGAACAGCGCTGCGCCCTGCCCCGCCGCACGATACAGCGGCACCTGGACTATCTCGAGTCACGCGGGTTTGTACAGCGAACCGGCGCCGGTCGCTATCTTCTCGACCCCGCTGCCCGGTTGCCGCTCGGCGCCGCCGACCACGACGGCATCGACCGCGTCCTGGCCGAGTTCACCAAGTGCACCGGCCGCGACGTCGCTCTCGCGACGCTCAGCGGCGGGCGGTTGGCCATCAGCCACCTCCACCCCAGTCCTGAAGGCGAGTCGCTGCTGCAGGGGATCGACCCTCGGGCCATGCACGCCACTGCCGCAGGCAAATGCCTACTCGCCCAACTGCCGAATCAGGAGCGCCGCAGGCTCATGATCCTCACCGGCATGCCGCGGTACACCGATCGAACGATCACCGATGTCAAGCGCCTCGATGCGAGCCTCAAGGCGCAGCAGGACGAAGTGTGGAGCGCCGAAGGCGAGTACTGCGAGACGGGGGCCTGCCTGGCCATCCTCGCGCACCCCGGCACCACCTATGGCGACAGCATCGCCCTCACCACCTCAGTACAGGCCGCCGAGTTCACCCAGATGAAAAGGGAACTGGGCATCAGCCTGCTCCGCGGTGTCGCCCGGCTGCAAACGGTCATCGGACCACTGCAACCGCCGAGGTTCGGCCCGGTCGCGATATAACGCCACTACGGCACCGCGGGGTGATTATTACGCTCTGGAGCGGCCCCGAGTTCTGGTGGGTTTGGGCCCCGGTTCGGGGTTGGAGCTGGGGCCGTTTCCAGGTTGGTTTGGCCCCACCTGGCTTGGTCGGCGGTGGCCTTCTGGGTTTGGGCGAGTCGGTAGGCGTCGGTGCCGGTCTCGATGTTGGTGCCATTGAAGGCCGAGCGGGCGACACTGGCGGCGCAAGCAGCGCTCGCCTAAATCAGATGCCATGACCGGTGTTTGATGTGAGACTGCCAGAGTGATCGAAGTACCGGACGCCGTACGCAACAAGGTTCGCGCTGCCGGTGCCGACGACTGGCTTGAGCGCCTGCCCGCACTGGTCGCGAGCCTTGAGGCTGACTGGTCGATCACCGTGGGGCGCCCGTACACGGGCGGGTCCGAGGCCTTCGTGGCCGAAGCGACCCGGGCGGATGGGGCCGCAGCGGTACTCAAGGTGCTGGTGCCGGGGGTGGGGAACGACGCCGCCAACGAGGCGACGGTGCTCGGCATCGTCGGAGGAGCAGGATGCCCGGCGCTCTACCGATATGACGCCGACCGAGGCGCGCTGCTCATGGAACGACTGGGGCGGCCGATGTTCGAACTCGGTCTACCGCTCTCGCGTCGTCTTGCCATGCTCTGCGATACCGCGGCGCGCATCTGGCGGCTGGCGCCGGACTGTGGACTGCCCACCGGCGCCGAGAAGGCCCGCAGGCTCGCCGACTTCATCGCGAGGTTGTGGGAGGAACTCGATCACCCCTGTTCGGAGAAGGCGCTCGAGCACGCCCTCGTCTCGGCCCGACGGCGGGAGCGAGCGCACCGCGACGAGCGGGCCGTCTTAGTCCACGGCGACGTGCACCAACTGAACGCGCTGCAGAGCGATGGCGGCTTCAAGCTGGTCGATCCGGACGGTCTCCTTGCGGAGGCCGAGTACGACCTGGGGGTCCTGATGCGTGGAGACCCGGTCGAGCTGCTCGCTGGCGACCCCTTCGAGCGGGCCCGTTGGCTGGCCGCCCGGACCGGTCTCGATCCCGTGGCCGCCTGGGAATGGGGCGTGATCGAGCGGGTGTCGACAGGACTGCTCTGCACCCAGATTCACCTTCAGCCGCTCGGCCGGGACACGCTGCGGGCGGCGGAGGCTGTCGCTGGTTTGTCAATGTCGTAGCTGCTCGGCCAGGTGCAAGGTGCCCGCTGCACCATCGACGATCCCCTCTGCCTCGGATACCCGGCCCCTGTATGGCCACGCGGCCGCTAGGGTGGGGCCATCCCAATCTGGAACCAGCTTTCGCCCCTGCCCAGTGGGGCCACACGAACCCGGAAGCTGGAGCCACTACAACCCGTAATAATCAGCGGGGCGAGACCGTATCTGGCCTCATGTCCTTTTTCCATCACACCGGCGGGCCTGCGAGCTCCTACCTTCGAACCTCAGCGATCTCAGTGTTCGATGGCGGCGATGAGTTCGCGTCCGCCCTGGCGGGCGATGGCGAGTCCGACCGCGGTGCCGAGGTCGGCCGGGCTCAGCGCACCGGCGGTCTCGGCGGCGTCGAGGACGGTCTTGCCGTCAAGGGAGTAGACCGCGCCCTGCAGGCGCAGTTCTCCCTCAACGTGGCGGGCGTATCCGGCGATAGGTGAATTGCAGTGGCCCTGGAGGACGTGGAGGAACATTCGCTCTGCCGCGGCTTCGCGCCAGGTGGTGGCGCAGTTGAGCGGCGCGAGGATCTCGAGGGTGTCGGTGTCGTCTTCGCGGCATTGGAGGGCGAGGATGCCCGCCCCGACCGGGGGCAGGACCATATCGGGTTCGAAGACTTGGGTGATCACCTCGGCCCGTCCGATGCGCTCCAATCCGGAGACGGCGAGCATCGCTGCGTCGACGTCGCCGTTGAAAAGCTTCTCCAGTCGCTTGTTGGCGTTGCCGCGGAACAGGACGCATTCGAGGTCGGGCCGGTACTGTGCGAGCTGGGCGCGGCGCCGGACCGACGAGGTGCCGATGCGGGCCCCGGCCGGAAGCCGGTCGAGGGTGAGCCCGGCGGGGCTGACGAGCGCGTCGCGGACGTCATCGCGCTCGAGGTAGGCGGCGATCATCATCCCCTCGGGGAGGGGGCGTTCGCCGGGCATGTCCTTGAGGCAGTGGACGGCCACGTCAGCTGCTCCGGCTTCGAGGACGGCGTCCACTTCGCGTACGAAGTGGGCTTTGCCGCCGAGGTCGATGAGCGCGCCGGTCCACTTGTCGGCGGTGGTGGTGATCGGTACGACCTCGACGGTGAGACCGGGGTCGGTGGTGGCGAGGAGGGATCGGACCCGCTCGACTTGGGCGAGGGCCATCGGGGACGAGCGGGTCACGATCCGCAGGATTCGGCCAGTCATGGACCTACGCTACGACTTCGCACCAATGAGGAGCCCGGAGGCCCACCCGATCGGGACGGCCACCATGTCGGCGCGGGGCCACTCGTCCCAGAATCGGGCGATGCGTTCGGGGTGGTCCTCGGGCCAGGTCGCCTGCGGTATGAGGTCGTCCACGATGTAGATCCCTCCGGGCGCGAGCAGGCCGATGAGTTGGTCGAGTTGGGCGAACTTGCCGGCCCGCCAGTCCACGAATGCCAGATCGAACGCGGGGCCGGTGTAGGCGTCGAGCCAGGCGTGCGCGTCGGCGCAGACGAACTCGACGCGTTCCTCACCTGCGAACTCGGAGCGCGCCATGGCGGCCCAGCCGCCGTTGATCTCGATCGTGGTCAAGTGGGCATCAAGGTTCATTCCTTCGAGTATCCAGGCGACGCCGGCGCCGAGGCCGGTGCCGATCTCCAGGAGGTTGCCGCTCGGTTTAGAGGCGGCGAGGACGCTCAACAGCGCGCCGGTCTGGTCGCTGGAGGACATCTCGAAGCCGACCGCTCCGGCGGTGCGCTTGATCCTGCTCAATCGGGCGGGGCGGTGCAGGGCGTCGTCCATCAGATGCCTCCCGCAAGGTCGTCGTGGAGTGCCAGGGCCATTTGGTCGGCCAGGTAGGTCAGGATGTGGTCGGCGCCGGATCGGATGAGCATCTGGTGGTATTCGAGCGCGGCCGCGGGGCCGATGGCGCGCAGCCCGGCCCATTCCCCCGAAGTCGAGTAGGCCGTCACGGGCAGGCTGGTGTGGCCGGTGAGTGCGGCGAGGGTGTCGATCTGGGTCATGACCGGTTGGAGGGTGAGTGCATC
The DNA here is from genome assembly GCF_020991375.1 of Glycomyces amatae. GTDB lineage: Bacteria > Actinomycetota > Actinomycetes > Mycobacteriales > Micromonosporaceae > Glycomyces > Glycomyces amatae. The sequence goes on from NZ_JAJLQZ010000006.1 coordinate 100,569, forward strand.
GGCGCCCTCCCGCTCCCATCGCGTGGCGGTCTGCAAGGCGGCGTCGGGGAGGCGGCCGGCGTCGAGCTGGAGGCCGAGGCGGTTGCCCCCGTCGGGGTCGGTGCGCATGACCTGTTTGAACGGTCCGTAGAGATTGGTGTGGACGGCGATGTTGGGATTGACCGACACGTCGGCGTGCCCGCCGTGGTCGAGTGCGGCGCGGACGGCGCGGATCGAGCCGTCCAACATGGCCGTAGGTGAGATGGCGTCCGCCCCGGCCTCGGCGTGGGCGAGAGCCATGGAGCGCATCAGGTCGAAGGTGGCGGGCAGGTCGATGTCGCCGCTGGCGGTGCGCAGGACGCATTCGCGGCTGGTCGTCCACGAGCACCCGCATACCTCGGTCGTGACCGCCAATTCGGGAGCGGCGTCCTTGATGGCGCGGACGGCTTGGATCATGTGGTTGCCCGGAGCGAGTGCGCCGGAGGCGCGTTCGTCCCGGTCGTGGCCGGAGGCGAAGACTTTCACCCCGCCCAGGCCGAGCCGAGCCAGCCTTCTCGCCTCGGCAGGGAGCTGTTTCAGGGTGGTCTGGCCGGGCAGGATGCCGGTCGCATCGAGGTCGCTCAGCACCAGCAGCGGCGCAGAGAGCTGGCTAGGGGCCAGCGGAGGTCGCTGGTAAAGGCGGCGGATGGCGGGTCGGGCCCGGCCGGGGTTGACGCCCTGGGGCGGCACTCGGGTGGGGATGTTGGACATGCCGTAGCTCCTTTGTGCAATGAGTCGATCACATCAGGTTGTGGCCGGGATTGGTGTCGGCTGGCCGACATGCTGGGCGGGGCAGCCACGCGGAACAACTCCCATATCCCTGTGGCTGGGAGGTGGCTGCCCCTGGGGCGCGTGGATTGCGGACTCCGCGCGCCCCTGTTCAGGGCCGCACCGTGGCGTATGCGGCGAGGTGGTCGACGAGGTCTTGCCGGTGCGGTGCGAGTGCGGAGCGGATCAGCTCGGGGGTGCATTTCCCGCCGCCGTCGAACTCGAACAGGTCGCGCACTTTCAGATCGCCGCTCTTGGTGAGGATGCCGGTGGCGAGTTTCTGGGGCATGGCCCAGATGGAGGCGTCCTCGGGTGGGCTCATGGCGAGGATGAAGCCCCGGTCCCCGGTGGGGTAGAGCGCGAGGTCGCTGCCGTCGAAGGTGTAGGCATAGGTGAGCGGGTTGGCCGGGTCGGTCAGGGTCTCGCGCAGAACGCGAACGCTCTCATCCCAGTCCCGGAGGGAGAGGAAGCGCCGCATCGCGCCCAGGCCGTACGGATCGAGTCCGAGCCAGCAGGGCGCTGTACCGGAGAGGTGGTGCAGCACGAGCCGGGTGCGGGTCTGGTCGGTCTCTTCGGATGGGGGCCAGTCGGCGACCTGGTGCACCCGCTGCCGGTAGAGGAACTCGATCGTCTTCGCCCATGACCTGGCGTCGGCTGCGGTGAGTTCGCCGGCCTCGACCGCGTTGAGCACGGTCAGCAGGTGGCCCGGGTCGACATCGATGGTGAAGCCTCGGCGGCGTCGGTAGCGGGTGACGGCCTTGATCGGCTCATCGATCGGGCCGTGCAGGTGCAGCAGGTCGATGAGGGCTCGCTGGACTTTCGCAGGGACGCGACGCAGCATCAGGTGCCTCCCAGTCCGGGGAGGTCGGCGAGGTTGCCGTAGTTGCCGAACGCGGCGTTCACGAAGGCTTCGTCCAGGCCGTAGCGGTCCAGGGTGTATTCGTGGCGGCGGCCGGGGCCGCGACGCTCGGCTTCGAGCACGCGCATCTCGTCGCGGCCGGTCCAGGGCAGACCGAGGGCGTAGTACAAGCTCTGGATCTCGCCGGGCGGGTCGGCGGTGAGCTTGGGGTAGGGCAGGTCGATGATCTGGCCCCGGGGAATCCGGGTGCGGGCGGTGCGTCCGCGGTCGACCAGGCTGGACATGGTCGCCACGGCCATGCGCCCGATGTCGTGGAGGTCCTCGGTGTCCAGGGGGCGCAGGTGCATGGCGCGGGAGGTCTCGACCAGGGAGCAGATCGAGGCGACGACGGTGACCGGGTCGCGGTGGGTCCACACGATCGTCGCGTCCGGGAACTGCTCCATCAGCAGGTCGAGGTGCCCGAGGTGGGTGGGGCATTTCAGGACCCAGCGCGCTTCGTCGCGGCGGTGTTGGAGGACCTGGAGGCCCTGCTTGAGGAAGGCGTAGTCCGCGCTGAAGTCCCGCGTGCCGAGCCACTGTTCGTACTCGGGCATGGGGGCGCGGGCGAGGTGGCCTTCGGTGTGGGGCAGGAAGAACGCGCATTCGTCGGGCTTGCGGGCCTCGGGGAGGTGGATGTCGATCATGGCCGGGGTCAGGAAGGCCATCATGCGCATGGCCGCCTCGACCTGCCGGATGACCGCGCGTTCGGCGCGCGGCTCCATGGGCAGGTCGGTGTGCATCCATTCCCACAGCAGCGGGCCGCGGACGCCCTCGGCGCCGGCGAGGATGTGGTGGGTCAGGGTGGTCGCGGTGCGGGGCAGGCCGACCACGATGATCGGGGCCGCGATCCGCTCGTGACCGACATCGGGGTGGGTGGTGTGGAGGCGCCGGACCCGCTCGCGGTTGACCAAGCGCGCTCCGATATCCCCGGTGAAGGACTGCCAGCCCAAGGCGCTGAGATTGGGGACGGCGGCGACCTGATCGAGCAGGTATCGCATGTCGTCGATGAACGCGGGATCGGCGGCTTCGATGATGCCGTGGCGCTCGAGGAGGCGGTGCATGAACCGGTCGGGGTCGCGGCGGAGCGTGAACGGGGCGAGCGCGGTGTTGATGGCCGGAAGTAGGCGTGAGGTGCGGCGGCGCATAGGGGTGGCGGGCCTTTCGGTCGAGGTCATGAGACGAGGTAGCCCCAGGCGCAGAGCACGACGGTGCCGACGCCGAGGGTGACCCATCCCAGGCGAGCGAGCCGGTAGTGGATCTTCGCGCGGGCGTAGGGACTGAAGACGGCGATGGCGGACAAGATCAAGATGAGTCCGACGACGAGGCCGGGAGCTTGCCTGAGTTCGTTGATGAGCGGTGCGAACGTACTGTCATCCATGGTGGAGCAATCCTGGTAAGGGGTCTACAGATGCGGGTGCGGCGCTTCGGCGCGGTGGTATTCCCGGACGCTGCCGATGGCCCACAGGAGGCAACTGGCGAGGCCGAGGCCGATACCGGCGAGGAGGACCAGTGCCATCTCCCGGTCGATCTGGGCGCCGAGCGCGTCGAGGACGATGTGGATGCCCAGCCAGATGAGGACGGCGCTGGCGCAGGAGGGCCAGAACAGCCGGACGAGGTAGGGGGCCGCGCGCAGGACCCACAGCCGGATCAGGCCGCCCATGCCACGCCCTCCTGCTCATGCATCGGGATCGGATAGGGGCAGGCCGGATCGAGTCGGAGCCCGTGGCGGGCGTCCAGGGGGACGCCGTTGGAGACGGCGGCTGCGAATGCTTCGCAGGTCTCTACGATGCTGGTCTCGACCGGAACTCCGTAGAGAATGCCGATGAGGCCGGCGGCGGGCTCCCAGATCGGGGCGGGGTTCCATCCGGGCGTCACGACGACGACGCCCAGATGCGTGTCGGTGGCGATCACGTCGACGCGGATGCACCACTGGCCCGGCTCGGCCTTTCCGAGAGACAGTCGCAGGGAGCGGTTGTTCCTCCGGATCGTTCCCAGCGGGGTCGTGCCAAGCACCGCCGTGGCGGGCGTGTGAATGTCGAGTGTGTCCATGAGGGGGTGCCTCTCACTACAGGTCGGTAGCTGTTGCTTTTTCTGTGAGCGTGTGATGTGCAGTCCAGGTGCGGCGGGACAGGCGATCTGGGAAGGATGTTGTGATCGCCAATCGGGAGGCCCCGCCGCACCTGGGGCTCAGCGGCGCCGACGTTTCGGCGGCGTGATGATCGTGTGGGCCTGACGGAGGATCGCGGGGGCCCAGGCGTCGCCGGCCCACCGCCCGCACCACATCACCGCTGCCGAACGCGCGGTAGTGAACCGGCAGACCGCGGCAGGGCCCGCGCCGTCGTCGCAGTAGACGCGATAGGCCGGTGGACGACGGCGCACCTGGTAGACCGAGAAGGCCGCCGGACCCATCACGAACTCACCGAGGAGAGGCGCATACAGTTGCCGGGCTTTCTCCCGGATCGCCGCGCGGGCCTCCCTTCCGCGAGGGTCCCGCTCACTCGCGCCGATCCGTTCGCGCAACCGATAGTTCAGTCGTAGAAGCGGGCCCGCGGCATGATCGAAGCAGTACGCGTTCGCCACCCATGTGCCGGTGGGCACCTCATGCACTTCGACCTGGCGGGGGCCGGGCTGCTGAAGACGCAGTCGCATACCGCCGGCCTCGATCACCCTGGGCCCGCTCACCACTCTCGCCTCGATCACGCTCCCAGGCCCGCCCGAAGCCGAGCAGCACGGCGCAGTTGTCCGGCTTTGGCGAGTGCGACCGCCTTGGCGGTCTCAGGCCAGCCATCGGGCCACGATTCCCACTCCGCCGCGTCCGGGTCCAGTCCCGTCACGGCGGCTACGCGGTCGCGGACCTCCGGATGCATCTGCGCGAACGTGACGCGCACTGATTCCAGGTCGGCTTGATGAGGCTTGGACGGGTCTTCGGGCAGATACGCCTTGAACAAGCCAAGCCCGGTCAACCAGAACTCGCCGATGGCCACCTGTGGTCGTGCGAGGCTTTCGTTCATACCGGGAGCACCTCGTGTTCGACCGAGAAGGGGTAATCCCCACGCCGGATCTGCGGCTGCGACGCTTCGATCTGGGCTCTGGTCGTGTTGAGCCGGCCATCGTAGGATGGCGGATAAGCCAGTTGTGTCATGGAGAGCCGTCATCTCTCTGTGGTGTGCTGGTGAGCGGCCCGCTCGAGACGGAAGCTTGGAACCTTGAAGTCTCGGACAGGCCGCAATTTTGTTTTCAGCGGTTTGTTGCTGGATTATCTTTTGCCACCGGCCTGTCTGCCCTCCACAAAGCATTTTGAAGTTGCTGTAGCGGAGGGAAGACCGGTGCGGCGGATTCGGGAGTCTTACCCAGGGGCGGGACTCATCCGTCCTGGAGATTTGAGCGCTGATGCCGAACAGGTGCCTTGAAAGCCCTCTGTCCAGGTACCTTCCCGCCGAGCTCTCGCCGATGCGGGGAGTGCACGTCGCATCTCCATGTAGGTAGCCTGGTCTAATAGCCGGGGTCCAGACAAGCATCTGATCCGGACAGCAGGTTCGTGCGGCAGTTGTCCGCTTCAGAACGAGGAGGCGGTCATGCCCTACCCCATGCGACCGCTCGAGCCCGAGCGTGGCGCACGCCAGTGGTTCGGAGCTGAACTGCGACTCCATCGGAAGCGCCACAACTTGTCACAACAAGAGCTTGGGCAGCGAGTTTATGTCTCCGGCGACACGATCGGGAAGATCGAGAAGGCCGAACGGTCCTGTGCCCTCGAGCTCGCACGGGCGCTTGATTCGGTCCTCGAGACCGGCGGGGTGCTAGAGCGGGCACGGACGCTTGTCGCCGCCGAAGCGGACAAGCGCAGGCCTGAAGCGGACAAACCAAGGAAAGCTCCTGCCCCGATTGGTGAGCACCCGCTCCTCAGAGAGATGCTGGAGGCTGTGCCTTCACCCTCTGTAGGAGCGTCTTTGAATCGCCGGAAGTTCCTCACCGCAGGAGTCGGTCTTGCTTTCGGAACCGCCGTGCCGGAGTCAGCTAGCTCTTCCGAGTCAATGGCATCGTCGACCCTTCGGATGCAGGTCGACCAACTGGCGGCAGGTTGCATCGACCTGGGATCACGACCGAGGATCGGGAAAGCCGATGTGGCTCGCCTCAACGCAGTCCATGGGCTCTACCAGTCTCTTGACTATCAGTATGGCGGCGGGCTCGTCTACGAGAGCGTCAACCAGATTGCCGATGCTTCTACTGCGTTCCTGGATCGCGACTACCCTGCGCAGCTCGGGACGGATCTGCTGAACACCATTGCAAACCTGCGGCTGCTGGCCGGTTGGACTGCGTTCGACATGTGTGATCACGCCTCCGGGCTACGGCACTTCGCCGGGGCCGAACGCCTTGCAAACAGGGCGGGCAACACCAGCTTGGCGATCTACGTTCACTACTGCCAGGCACGCCAACTCCAGCATCTCCGTCAGAATCGAGACGCGGTCGAAGTCCTCCGAGCTGCACAGGATCACTACGCAGATCAGGCGACTCCAGGAGCCTGGTCAGTCCTCGATGCCACTATCGCGCCCTCACTTGCTGCGCTTGGGGACCGTGACGGCGCGCTGGCCGCTCTCAATCGGGCAACAGATTCGTTCGAACGCATGATCCCCGGCGACGAACCTCCGTGGATCGGATGGATGGACCGGGCTGAGCTCGCGGCACAGTTCGGTCGCGTCTACCGCGATTTCGCCCGCCAAGACCGCAACTATGCCGACCAGGCCGTTGAATGGACCCAGCAGGCCATCGCCGGGTTCGATGAGGGCATGCAACGCAGCAGCCTGCTCAACGAGGTAGGCCTGTGTTCGGCATCGTTCCTCGCCGGGGACGCCGATGCAGGTGTGCGGATCGGCACGAGGCTCCTCGAGAACCCGCCTCCTGTGGTGTCGCAACGGGTTAAAGAACGGATCGTGAACATCGCACGGGACGCCCGGTTGTGCACGTCAGGTTCCTCCGAGGTAGACGACTTCATCCATGTCATCGCCGATGCTTGAAAGGGTGCAGCTTGACCAGCGGACGATTCTCCGACGACCGAATGCGGAACGCGCTTAGTTTCATCGCCGACCAGCTCGGAGTCGATGACAAAGATGCACGCACGCTGCACATGGCCAACAACGCGGTTTACGCCCTGCCTCGAGCCGGCCTGGTAGTCCGCATCACCCGCTCGACAAGATTGCATGACCGGATTCGCAAGGGTGCACGGCTGGGAGCTTGGTTCGCCGAAGTCGACGCACCGACCATTCGCCTAGCGGAGACCGACGAGCAACCTTTGCAGTACGAGGACTTGCTGGCAACGGTCTGGGAGCTCGTCCCTCCGGCCGAAACCCCCTCCATCGACGATCTCGGTCCTGTGCTGCGCGAATTTCACAGTCTTCCTGTGCCTGATCTCGGGCTGCCGGTCTGGGATCCGGTCGGGACCGCGCGCAAACGCATCGCCGATGCCGAGGCGCTAGCAGACGATGACCGGGACGTCTTGCTCGACTGGTGCGATCGCCTTGGCCCCCTGGTAAACGAGCTTGTCGAGCACTCCCCTCTTTCACTCGTGCACGGCGATGCCCACGTGGGAAACCTCCTGCGCCGAGCCGACGGCCGAGTGATCCTCTGCGACTTCGATTCGACCTGCCTAGGGCCGTTCGGCGTCGACCTGGCGGCGGTAGCCGCTGCTGAACTATGGTTCAGATCCACTGGCGAACACACGAAGCTGGCCAAATCCTATGACCACGACGTTACTACCGACTCGTCATGGCCGGTGCTCCGTGAAGCTCGTGAGCTCACCTTCCTCGTCGGCGGCGTGCCGTTGATGGCAAGCACGCCAGGAGTCGCCGAGGAGTTCCAGCGGCGTCTGCACGCCATGCGCACTGGCGACACAAGCGTCCCTTGGACTCCCTATGCGCACTACTCGAAGCTCGACAGTACGAACTAACGAGATCTTGATGGACAGCATCGATCGTCCCCAACATTGAGTCTTGTTTGTAGGGTCGACAGCCATTCAACATCAAACGATGGAGGCCCCGGCTGTCACCCAGCCGGGGCCGCGCAGATCGCTACATTACGGGACGCTTCGTCTGTGGATGTTGAGTTCAACACCTACTGGCGGTGGCTGGACCTAGCGTCCCTAGCAGAGCAGTTCGGGGTCGTCGCTAGGTGACGGTGAGGTTCTCAAGGCGGTCGATGCCGACCATTGATTCGTCAACACTGGCTCCACGAAAGGGGCAGTCGCGCAACGCATTCCAGCGTTTTATTGCCACGAATATTTGCCCAATAAGAGTGCGAACATGCCGATCAGAAACATTGTGCCCAGCTCAATCGGTGGCGGGAGGCCACCACTCGATTCCATCGGGGCGCTGGCCAGTACGGACATAGTCGATCGCGATCTGCCGAGCAGTCTCGATACCCGTGCGAGCGAGGGCCGCCGGAATGATTACCAGGGGACGGTCGGAGGACTGGCAGACGGTGATGTCGCGAGGTTCCAGATCCGGGTCGACCGCGATCAGGCCCTCAGGCACCCATCGCACCGCCGCGGCCCCGGCTTCGGGGTCCAGATCGATCCGTAGCGGCATGTCGCGGCGTTTGGCGCCTTCGGGCCCGAACCACAGGGTCACGCTATGGGTCCCGTGCGGGTTGACCATCGCGAGCTGCTCGTCGATGAAGGCCGCGGCCTCCTCGGCGCTCGCGAGCGGCTCCTGGTTGATGTCCCAGCGGACGCTATGCGTCATGTTCGATTCCTTCTCCGTTGCCCTCGTAATGGCGGTAGAACGAGACGCCGTCGCCGTCTCGAAGATAGACCGTGACGCTCGACCTGGCGGGGATGATGGCGGGCAGCGTCGCATCGCAGCCCTTCACCCCCTGGCACGGCTCCTTGTTGATCACCATCGTCACCCGCTGATCACTGGTCGCCGCGCGGATGGCCGCTGCGGTCTTGGCCTCGGCATGGTCCATGATCCACCGGTTCGCGTAATCGGGCTTCAATCCGGTCTTCGCGGCCGCGTCCCTGCCGCTGCGAAACTCGGTCTCGACACCGTCCTCATCGGTGTAGGCGTAGGCGAGGGTCGGCTCGTCCTCGTCCCACACCGGCAGACGCTGCGCCAACCGCTGCACGAGCGGCGGGATCGCGGTCGACGGCGTGACTGCCGACGGCACCGCGCTGTCGCTTCCGGCAGCCGGCCGGGAGCCCGCCGTTGCGGACGAGCTGGTTGTTCCGCCGCTGCCTGCGATCGAGGCGACGTAGTCGCCCATCGTGGTGTTTCCGGATGCGAGCGCTGCCAGGACCTCACCGAGCATCCGGTGAGCGGCACGCATCTGGGCTTGCCCCTCATGGGCATCGGGGTTCGAGGACGCCTCGAGCATGGCGCCCAGGTCGGCAAGCACGCGCTCCAGCTTGTCGCTGGCCGCTTTGACCGCTTGCGTAGCCTCCTCGGCCATCGCCCTCGCCGCGCGCAGCACTGCCGCAACGTCGCCGATCGATGCCATGGAGGTTCCTCGCGTCAGGGGGACTGTAACCCTACGATGCGGTTACCGTAGGCTCTCCGCGCCTCGCTGACTCTGAGCGGATCAACGTGACGTCCTCGGGGAGTTCGGATAGTAGAGGAAGAACTCGAAACTGATTGATCTTCCCTGACCGTGTGCGGCGAATTCTCTATCTGCGCTATACCGCCCTTTTGAGCGCCTACTCTCGCTGCATGGGGATGACCGGGACGGTGGTCGGTGGTTTTGCGGTCGCGGTGTTGTTGTGGCGGATAGCCGAAACCCTTGAACTAAGCGGCGCGGTGTCTCCTGTTATGACGGGATGGAGGCGTTGGCGGACCCTGGCATGGGTTTCAGCGCTGACAATGATCAGTGCGGCGGCAATGGCGCAGATGATGCCAGCTCGGCCTGCGGCATCGGCGTTTGTCATGTTCGCAGCGGTAACACCGGGTTTGGCGTGGATCGATGTGCGTTCAATGCTGTTGCCGTTTCCTCTCCTTGGGGGGCTGGCACTCGCTGCGGTCGCAGGGTTCAGTATCGATGCCTGGCGGTTCGGCAGCGGTCAGTCCCTTGAGCGAGCGCTGGCGTGCGGGTTGGTGGTCGCTGTCCTCGGCTGGGTGTGTTGGAGGAGCGTCAAGGACCAGGTGGGGCTTGGCGACGTAGCACTTCTGGGAGTAACCAGCCTGTTCTTGGGATGGTGGTCGGCTGCAGCGGTGTGGTTGGCTGTCGTGGTGGCGTGCCTGTTGTGGTGGGTGACGATGGCAATGTTTCGGCTCGGGCGCACTAGTACCGGATCGTATATTCCGCTTGGTCCTGCGATTCTGGGCGGCTGGTGGACAGCGACCGCACTGGTGGTGGCGGGCGGGATGTAACGGTGCTCAGTGCCGTCGGGAAGGTTCGAGTCGCGGACGAGGCCGCCCGCCGATGACTTCGTCACGACGAATGAGGGAGGCTGTCGCCGTAAGGGAGCAATGGACCCTCTTCATGGAAATCATCAAGATGTCATGCTTTCATAAGATCCATAATGGACTATTTAGGTAGAGTAAAAAGACGACTACGTGCGGAGCAACCAGCTCCCCTACGCAGGTGCATCATTAGCTATAGAGTCATGCGGCGTCCGGGACAACGGCCCCGGACGCCGGGTGTTTTTAGCGGCCCGTGGCCCCAGCGGGCATGAGCCGGGTGACAATTTCGGCAAGCTGCACGAGCAGCGCGGCGTCGGCTTCGGTCAGCTCCCGCAGGACCTCCCAGTGGCCGTCGGTCGCGCGCCAGGCGGGAGTAGCGCCGATCGGGGCGGCCAGCCCGGCCACGCTGGTCGACACCGCGTTGCGGGACAGGGCTGGCCAGGATTCGGCGGCTGCGGGCAGCACGAAGGCGGCGAGATCGAGCTCCCAGCCTTTGCGGAGCGCCGCAGCTGCAAGATGGTCGAGGAAAGCGGCGACGGCGCCGCGTTCGATGGCCGGGTAGGCCGAACACGCGATGCGGTGAGCCTGTTCGAATAGTTCCTGCAGCCGCTGCTGGGGCCAGTCGGCTTCTTCGCCGGTCGGGACTGCGGTCAGGGCGGCCGCGGGGTCCCAGGTCGGTGCCGGATGCGTTCCGGCGGCCTTGCTCAGGAGCTGGTTCATGTGCTGGGTCTCGGCTTCGACCGACGCAGCGACGATGCGTTGCTTCACCGGAAGCGGCAAGCGGGCGATGCGGTCGTCATCTTCTGCGACCTGCCACCACCACTCGGTGCGCGAGGGCGGGTACAGCGAAGACCCGACCGCGCCGGCCACGAGCGACCGCACCTCGGACTGGCCGGTGGCCGCTTGCTCGTGTTCGTGGGCTTCGTCGGACAGGTCGGTCTGCCAGTCCTCGACACAGGCGTCGGCCAGGGCCGCGATGTCGACATCGGCCTCGTACAAGGCGTGGAAAAGGTAGGTGATGGCGTCGCGGCTGAGTTCGATCAGGACCGGACGGGAGTGCAGGTCCCGGTCTGTGGGAAGGTGCCGGGTCTGGGCGGCGAGGCGGGCGAGTAGGTCGCGGCCCCATTGGGCTCGGTCGGCGTTGGTGGGGAAGTCGTGTGCGTGCATGACGGTGTCCTCCTTGGGTTGGTGTGCATGCGCTGGTGCGGGCCGGGAAGGTTCCGGGACCGTGGAAATGGGCGGTGGCATCGAGGCGGCGCCGCCCTGTTCGCGGCTGCGGACGGTGGGCTGCCACGCTGGGCGGTGCATGGTGCGGCCGGGTCCGACCGCCGGGCAGGCGAGCGCCTGCCCGGCGGTATTCGTGACTTAGCGGTGGTCGCCGCGGATGGCCTCGGCCAGCTGCGTGTAGGCCAGGACCATGACCCAGTAGTCGGGATCGGCGGCCGCGACCGGGAGGATCTGCCAGTCCGGCCGGTCCTGCCCGAAGTCCCATTCGGCGGCGTGCAGGGTCTGGTCGCACAGTGCGATCAGGTGGGCCTGCGTGCCGCCATCCTCGGCCTCGAAGTGGACGACGGTGCCCACCCCGCGCAGGGTCGGGATCGTGGTCTGGGGGTCGACAGCCCATTCGGCGGCGAGTTCGCCGACGGCGTCGGCCACGCTCATCCCCGACTCGACCTTCGCGCCGACCCGGGCGGTCAGATCGCTGGCGGTGAGCGCTTCCCACTGCTCATCGCGGTACACGATGACGAATACTGCGTTCGTGAGCGTCATGTTGCACTCGGCGATCAGGTCCTGAAGGCAGGTGCTCAGCGCCTGCTGCTCTTTGCTCACCAGGCGGTGGGTCTGATCGCACGCGGTGAGGATGGCCTCGAGCAGCACGGCTAGGACCTTGTCTGTGGCGAGCGGCGAGCGGGCCACCTCAGGTGGGCTGAACACCTCCCACACCGGAGTGTCCGTGCCGGCCTCCCAGTTGATCTGGTGGCGCCAGGCGTCGTCGAAGACGGCGCTGACGCTGCCATAGCGGCCGTGGTCGTTGCTGTGGAGGTGGACCTCGGCGATGCCACGCAAGTGCGGCAAGTCCTCGAACTCGGCATCGGCATCCCCGCCGGTCAGCTCCTCGTCCATCGCGAGTTCGATGTCGGCCTCCGTCGTCAATTTATCGACCGCGACAGCGATGACCTGCGCGAACCGCGCGAGCGGCTGCCACACCGGGCCCGAGCCGGTATCGAAGCAGCCCAGGAGGGTCCAGCCGTCGCGGTCGAAGCTGAGCAAGTCGGCCATGGCCGCACGCAGGGCGGTGTTGCACGCCTCGTGGAAACCCCGGCTCATCGCGCACCCCCCTCGTCGTTCGCGCCGGTGAGGGCGGTGAGGAGGTCGTGTGCGGCAGCAGCGTAGGCCGCGCAGTCGGCGTCGTCGACGTTTTCCGTCGGCTTGATCTCCCAGACCGGTGTGCCCTGCTCGTGGGGCCAGGTGATCTGGTGAACGTGGCCGTCGACCACGGCCAGCAGGATGGCGACGGTGCCGATCGTCCCGACCGGTGCGTGAGCGATCAAGCCGATCCCGATCAGGTGCGGTTCGGGCACGCTGGCGCTGGAGCGGATCTCGACGGCGAGCGCGCCGAGGGCGGCCGCGACGCCGAGCCCGGTCATGCGGTGTTCGCCGTAGGTGGCGGTGAGGTCGGCCATCGGGGCGATCTCGTACTTCTCTGGCAGGCCCCGGACGGCGATGATGCCGCCGGAGCCGGTGGGCATGCAGTCGGCGAGCGCTTGGCGCAGCCCCGTGTTGATCTGCTCGTGCACGTTGAGATCGAGCATGTCAGGCCACCTCCTCCGACTGGGGTCCTTCGCACGGCAGTACGGGGCTGCTGGCCGACGCCAGGCCGTGGCTCTCCTCGCCGGTGCGGGGCATGACCGCCTCCGCCGCCACGCCGGTCCACACCATTTCGGCCAGTACCTGCGCCGCGGGCTGCCGGGAGCGGTCGGCGTAGGCGACAGTGATCGCGGCGCAGGCCGCAGCGAGATCGCCGGTCCGCCACGCGGCGAGTCCGGCGAGGGTCGCGGCGAGGCTCTGCGCCTGGCCGCTGGTGTGCCGGACGATCTGGCACCACAGGCTGGTGCCGAGGCGGTCAGGCGCGGCGGTGAGGAGGCGATCGACGGCCGTCGCCACCAGATGCGGGGAGGCGGCGAGCGCGCAGCCGAGGTTGATCGCCTCCGCGACGGTGACCGGGTCGCCCGCATCGAGCGCAGCGAGCAGACTTGCCTCGTCCTCGATGCCCTGGATCGCCTGGTTCCCGTCCGGGGTGTGGCTGCGCAGGCGGGCGACGAGGCGCTCGGTCGCCAGGACCTCCTCGTCCTGCGTCCCGTCGACGCCGAGTGCGGCGAGGTCGAGTGCGCTGGCGCACTTCGCCTTCACCGCCAGAGCGGTCAGGTTGGACCAGAGCGGGTCGAGGTCGGGGACCGTGTGGAGCTGGTCGGGATCGGTCTGGTCGACGTGGTCGTCGATGAAGCCCCACTGGCGGCCGTCGGCGGTGAGGGCGATGGCCTTCCAGTGCTCGCTCCATTTCGGGGTCTCGAGGAAGTCGAGGAGCCCGGCCGCCGCGGCGGCGACGTTGGTCAGGTCGGCGCTGGAGCCGACCAGCCAGATCCCGGTGGCCGGGGCGGTGGCGAGCGCGGTCTCGAACCGGTCGCAGCCGACTTCGGTATAGAGGTCGGCGAGCGGCCAGATCGAGTAGTGGACCGGGCCCTTCGGCCCGGTCGCAATCGCGATGAGCTCTTCGGACGGCCGTCGGCCGAGCAGGATGGGGACGAGGCCGGCGACGGTCCCTGGTTCGAGGGAGGCGAAAGCACCCACTGACTTGTAAACTGGCAGGTTCACTGCACTTGTTCCTTTCGTGTGGTGGGTGCGGCCAAGCGAGATTGCAGTCAGAACTTGGCCGCACCGTTGATTGATCGGCGGGCGCCGCTTATGCGGCGTCCGCCGTTCGCGTCACGTCCGTGGTGAACCCCCGGTACGGGTGGAGCGTGAGGCGGACGTAGTGGTTGTGGGCCCGGTACAGGGCCGTGGGCGAGAGCCATTCGTTCCCGCGCCAGTACGCAGCGATCGGAGCGAGGCCGATGGCGATGTGCGCTTGCCCGGCGATATCGGGCCGGAACACCAAGCCGATGCCCAGGTCGATCTCCTCACCTTGTTCCGGCAGAGTCGGCGCCAGTTGCCGGACCGGGTCCGGCGCGATCACGGCCTCGCATACCACAAGGACCGTGGCGCTCAGGCGCGCCAGCGCTTCGATTGGCACGTCCGGGAAGGTGGCGTACTGGTCGGTGCCGACTTTGAGTGAGACGGACCCGAACCGTCCGAGCCGCTGCTCTTCGGGCGGCCAGGTGAGCACGCCTTCCCCGAGCACGAGCGGACCTGTGAAGTCACGCATCCCCGTTCCCCGCTCGGTCCTCGGCTCCAGTGGCGACGAACCGGGGCTGCTTGCAGGCGCAGCCGGGGCCGTGGAGTTCGAGCCGCACCATGGCACCAAGCAGGTGCTCGGTTTCAGGTCGCAGTTCGCACGGACCGGTCCCGTCGCTGGGGGCGCAGCCGACGAGGTCGGCCGGGCCTTTCCGCCCGGGGATCGGGGTGTTGGCCCCGACGCCGCCCGCGGCCAGCACCACCGATGTTCGGTTCCCGGCGCAGGCGGCCAACGGCATGCCCTCGGCATCGAAGCTGGGAGTCTCGGTGAGGACGGCGATGAGCTGACCGGTCTCGCCGACTGGAACGGCGGCGAGGATGCGGCGCTGGCCGGTGATCGGGGAGACGACCCCGACCATGCCGCTCAGGTGGTCGTCGGTGCCCGGCAGATGCGGGTGGTATGCGATGAGGCGCCCTTCGGCGAGGACGCGATTGGTCACTGACATGGTGATACTCCTTTTCGGACTTGAAGAGAGCGGTCAGTCATGCTGGCCGCTGGCTGATGGGAGGCGTCGGATCTCGAGCCGGACCGGTTTTCCCTCCACGGCATCGAGCCCGGCCTCATCCAGCCACGTCCCATCGCGGTGAGGTTCGGGCTGGACGGTGGCCGCGTCGGTGGGTGTGTCACCGCTGCTCGCGAAGACGCAGACGCGCCCGGCGGCGAGTTCGTGGTCGGTTTCGATGGTGTTGCGGCGCACAAGTGTGTGACCGCGCCGTGGCCGGGGCTTGCTAACCCGGTGGTGGAGGTGGACGGCGACCAGGGCGATCGGCTCGTCGGGCAGTCCCGAGGAGCGCAGTGGCAGTGGCCCGCCTACGGCGAAGAGCCGGACGGCCAGGACCGGTCCGTTGGCAGTCCGTATCGCGAAGCGCCGCAAGATTCCTTCGCCGAGTGTGATGGTGATCGGCTCGGTCATGGCGCCGCCATCCGGGTGACGTTGCCCGGTGCGGTCAGGGCGCCACACGTGCACGCCGGCCAGGCCACGTGGACCTCCAGTCGCACCCGTCGGCCCAGCAGGCGGCCGGCGGTGGGCGGGAAGAGCCAGTCGGTCAGGCGGCCGTTCGCCGGTCGTACGCCGACGCCGGTCGCTCTGCGGCCCTTGACGCTCGCAATCGTGGTGAAGGCCGCGCCCACGCCGAGCAGCTCCCGCTTGACCGGCAACGTGATGCTGTCGGTGTCAGGGAGCGGCGTCGCCGTCAGGGCAACGGCCCGTCCGGCGGTGATGTCGCGCAGCGGGATCGGGATGCCGTCGGCGTCAGTCAGACAGACTGTGCCCCACCGGCCCGAGTCGCGTTCGGCCTCGGGCACGGCCAAGAAGCCGTCCCCGACCGCATGCAGCGTCGCATGGTCATCCATGCAGGACTCCTTTCGTATGGGTCAGGGCGGTGCCGCCGCGCAGCCCGAGGACCGGGAAGGCGCGGCGGCACCGCCGAGTGGGGTGGGATCAGGTCAGGTTGCGGATCCGGAAGCTGATCGGCGTGACCCCTTCCTCGAGGACCAGCAGCGGGCGCTGGTCCTCGTCGGTCGGGTCGGGCCTGCTGAACTGGTCCTCCATCAGTTGACGGAGGGCCCCGTAGCTGGTGTCGGACACCAGGTCGCCGTGTTCCCGGCGCAGTTCCCGCTTCAGCTGCCCGACGGCGATCACCTCGCCGGCGTTCTCGGGCCGTCGCAGCCACTCCTCGGCGAGTCGCTTGAGCCCGCCGGGGGCGAGCTTGCGGGACCCGTCGGCTCGCAGGTTGCCGCCGCGCTTGCGCGGGCGACTGATCCCGGCGATGGGCCTGACGTGGTGACAGGTCGGGCAGGTGACCTGGTCGGGAGCGGCGTGCATCGGGACCGCGCGGGCCAGGTTCATGAACTCGCCCGGCTCCATGCCCTCCCGTCGCTGCCAGGTGCAGTCCGCCTCGTCGGGCGCGAACGGCTTCGAGCAGTCCGCGAGCTCGCTGGCGGCCAGCGCGCGGAGTGCGGTGAGCACCTCGCGGGTGCCCATCGGCATGTAGGCGGCCTCGGCGACCTGCCTGGTGGTCAGCGGCATTGCCGCTTCGGCCAGGACGCGGGCCATGAGCATGACCATCGGGTCGTGCTCGAGCACGACCGGCTGGATCGCCACTCCCTCCGCATCGGTCGGCTCCTCCTCGGACTCCTCCGCGTCGGCCGCGTCACCGGTCTCGGAGTCGCCCTGGTCGTCGCTGTCGGGCGCGGTGGCCGCCTCGGTGCCGCTCTCGCCTGCGGAGCCGTCACCCTCGGGGTCGGGTTCGGGTTCGGCGGCCGTCTGGGCCGCTGCTTCCTCGCTCCCCTCCTTCGGACCTGCCGGGGCGTCCGCTTCGCCCTCGGCCTCCTCCGGTGTGGTCGACGCCGGGGACGCGGCTGTCTCGGAGTCAGGCTCGGCGGTGCCACCGGTCGGTTCGGCCGTCTGCTCCTCCGCACTCTCCGGTTCGGTGACCCCATCGCCGTCCGCTGCGGTGCGCTCCTCGGTGGCGATCGCGGCGTCCTCGTGCGGCGACTCGAACTCAGCTTCGGGGTGCTGGGCCCAGCGCCACCGGTCGGGGCCATCGGCGTCGTCGACCACGACGGCCCCGGAGTCGACCAGGGTCGCCAGGACCCGCCCGGTCATCTGCGGGGAGAGTCCCGTCGCGGTTTTGATCGCTTCGAGGTCGTGGAAGCCGGGCTCCGCATAGAGGAGCTGGCCGATCTTCTCCATCGCTTGTTGGGTTTTCGATGCCATCTTGCTGTCCTTTCAGGATTCGTTTGGCATGCAGCATGATGGCTCGACTTTGGGGAGAAGTCGAGCCTTGATCAGTGGCGCTACCTGCGCACTCGCGTCGGTAGCGGTATTCGGTTCGCTGGTTTCGGTGCAGTGCCTCCTTTCGTATCGGCGCCCGGGAGAGGGGCACCCCCATCTGTGCCCCTCCGTGGCGCGGTTTCAGTTCGGCTATGCCCGCTGCGACTCGCCGCCCGGCGGGCGGCACTCATGTGGTGCCAGGCCCGGATGGATGACGGCCGGACTTCGGCGTTCGGCCAAGCCGGCGGCAGTGGCCCCGCGCGGGGACCGCTGCGATCCCTGGGGTCAGCGGGCGTGGGGGTTGGTGCAGACGCCGGAGGCCAGGAGGGCGGCCCACAGCTGCAAGGCCACGCCCGCCAGGGCCTCGACGGTGTTCTCCTCCATCCGCAGCCGCAAGTCTTCGCAGTCGGGACCGCACCGCCTCGCCCAGGTGCAGCCGCAGGCGAGGATCACTTCGTCGGGATCGGCGGGCCGGTAGACGGCCACCGCCTCGTCCGAGGCGAAGGTGAAGCCGTGGCCGATCTCGGTCGCGACCTTGACCTTGCCCTCGGGTATGGCGGTGAGCCGGTCGATGGGGTCGTACGGGTTGAGGAAGGCGTCCCCCAGCCGCAACTCGGCAGCCGTGACCGCGACGAGGCGATCAGTCAGTCCTTCCCTGACCTCGGTCAAGAAGCGGCGGAGGTGATCGATCACCGCCGCCGCGTCGGCGCCGGTCGGTGCCCAGTCCGCATCGGGCGCAGCGACCTCGCGCCGGCCCGGCGGGAGTGCGCCGAGCGCGGCGAACACGGCACCGAACGCCTCACGCAGGTCGACGGTGTGCTCGTTGAACGGGATGCGGGCGACGATCGGCCAGCATTTCGGGCGGTTGGGATGCCACCAGACGGTGTAGTGCTGGTCGTCGACGACCGCCTCGACGGCCCATGCCTGCGGGGCGCCGTCCTTGGCGGGGAAGTGCCGCCCGATGACCAGGCCGCACAGCCCCGTCGCGGCGACGTTCGTTGCGACCGCTCCTGCGAGCGGGGCGATCGCCTGCATGATGGTCGTGAAGTCGACCGGTCGGGCCAGCTCGGCGGCGGCATGCGCGGTGAACTCCGGCAGCGCCACGATCTGGGTTGCCGTGCCCGTGTCGTAGATGCCGAAGACGCCGTTCTGGTTCGTCTCGGCCATGGCCAGCAGCGTCAACCGCAGGTGCTCGTACCCCTCAGGATGGGTCAGCCGCTCGCACGTCGCGACCGATGCCTCGTTGTACTCCGCGGCGGCCGGCGGTGCGCCGGTGTCGGAGCGGGAGGGTCCGGTGTTGTTGTCGGTCGTGGTCGGTTCCACGGTTCGACTCCTTTCTGGTTGGCTCGCAGCAGCGTCTGCGCGGGAAGGTCGGCGTGCCGGTCGGAGAGGACCGGCGTGCCGGGTGGCGGCAGGGAAACGGGCAGGGACCGCGGCGTGCGGCCCCTGCTGGTTTCGGATCGGTGGTTAGGCGTCCTCGATGACGGTGCGGGCCTGGAACAGCAGGTCGCCCACCGCGCCGCGGGCCTCGTGCCGTTCGGCGACGGCCTGCTGGACGGCTCCGTTGAGGCGGCTCACCCGGGAGGGGTGGAGGTAGCCGCAGTTCGCCAGGGCCGTTTCGGCTTCGATGACCTGGCGGACCTGTGCCTCGGGGATCACCTCGATGACCTTGCCGACGCGGTAGACCTTGAGGGTTGCGGTAGCGAGGGCGTCGGTGAACTGGAGGTGTGCGGCGGCGGCCATCAGTTCGGTGGGCAGGTACCCGTCGAGCACGGGCAGGGCCGCGAGGAGGGCGTCCCAGTTGGTCTCGCAGATGGTCGCGGCCATCCGGCCGGCATGCGGCCACGCCACCTGGTTGAGGGTGTCGGTCATGGTCTCGTTCCTTTCGATCGGAGGGAAACAGGAAGCGGCGCACCCGACCGGGTGCGCCGCTGCAGAGCGTTGGAGGACTGGGCGCTTCAGCACGGGCCGTTCCAAGGCACGGCGCTGCGGGATCGGCTGGCGGGCGCGGTGAGGGACTCGGGGAGGGCCGGCGGCCAACCGGTGGCGGCGGCGCGGAACCGCTCGAGTGGCTCGAACAGCTCCTGCCGGTCCCACCACAGGGGGTCGCCCACCTCGCACTGGCCGACCGCGGCGCCGTGGCGGTGGAGTTCGACGGCGATCGCCGCCTTGCCCGTGGCCATCCAGGCATGCACGTTCGCGTCCTCCCTCGGGCCCGGCCGCGCCGCGGCGGCGACGCCGACACCGGCCAGGAGGCAGGGGCGTCCGGGCCGCTCGGTGACCAGGTCGAACACGAGGCCGTCGACGTCGAGCGCGAACTCAACCCACGGGGCCGGGATCGGCGCGTCCGGCCGCGCATCGTCCTCGTCGTAGGTGGCCGCGTCGAGGCAGTCCGAGGCGGCGAACAGTGCGGAGACGGTGAGGCTGCCGTCGGGCTCCTGCCAGCAGGCGAAGATCCAGCGGGAGCCGCTGTAGAGGCTGTCGGGGGCCGCTGCAGCCCAGATGCGCAGGGCGGTGGTGAGGTGGTCGTGGTTCACGGTTCGTTCCTTTCGTTCGGCTGTTGGAGCAGGGCATGGAAAAAGGGGCGCAGCAGCGCTGCGCCCCTTGGGGAGGATCGGAGTTGGACGGTTTCTAGGTCTTCGGGTCGGTCTCTTCGACCTTGATCGGGTCGGTGTCGCCGATGGTCACGCGGTACTGTTCGCCGGACTCGCCCCATCCGTCGAAGCCGCCGGAGAACCGGCGGTGCCGGCCCTCGTCGTGGCTCAAGAGCAGCGTGAAGTGGACGAAGTGCTCCAGCGCGCCGTGCATCGCGCTGGGGCTGCAGCCGTAGGGCTCGGGTTCGACCGCGATGACGGTGCTGCGGTCCTCGGATAGGACGGGCATGATGATCGGGCTGACGATCTTGCGCACGCCCGGTGCGATGGCCCCGTAGTTGGGGTGCGGGTCGAGCAGGCGCTGCCACGTTCCCGCGTCCATCGGCGGGTCGATCGCGATGCGCCCCTCGTAACTGGCGGTGTATCCCATGAGATGCACTTCCTCCCTCTAATGCCCGGATTCGGGCGGTGTAGTGGTGGCACCGATCGGTGCCGCCGCGGGTGCTGGCGGGGATTAGTCGCTGCTCGCCGCAGCGGCCCGGGGGCGCCACAGGAGCCGCCAGGTCCAGGCGATGGCGCGGCCGATTCCCCGGGCGATGGCGAAACAGGCGCGCTTGACGCGGGTGGGCCACCCCTCGGCCCTCCAGTCCGAGGGCGCCTTCCGGCATCGGCGGCACCGGCACGTCGCGGTGTGGAGCTCGAATAGGGAGGCCGCCTGGAGGCGGTCGACGCCGGCCAGCGGCAGTCGCTCGTGCTGGTCGAGTTCGACGAACACCGTCGTGTGGCGCCTCGAGCGCTGGAGGTGCTGCACGGTCGCGGTGCAGTAGTAGGAGGAGCGGACCTTCCAGTGCGACCGGGTCGAGGCCGGCAGGGTGTAGATCGGACGGATTTTGCACTTGTCACCGGGTTCCCACATGTGCGGCATGACAGGGTTCCTTTCTGCGAAGGCGGATGTCGTCAGGGACGACAAAGCCCGCACACCTCGGGGTGCGCGGGCATGGAAGGCTGCCGCCGGTCCTGGAACGGACACGGCGGTGCTGCGGTGCCCTTGATGGGCCTCGCAGGTGGTGGGTTCGAGTCGCGGAGTCCGCGTCGCTGCGGTGCTGCCGGTTCCGACCAGTTGCCTGGTGGGAGGTCCGGGAGCGGTCCGAAGCGGGCAGGCGGGCCTGCGACTCGGAGGGCTATGCGGTTATCGATGTAGTACAGAAGGAATACCGCTGGCGGGTCTCGATGCGCGGAGGGTGGGAGTGGGTGAGGCCCCACCCAACCCCACCCTGGCAGACCAGGCGAGGGCCTACGACGTGCTGACTGCTCTTCAAGGGCGGCATGCACTTTACCCATGCGATCTCACGGTTCGGAGGATCCGCGACACCGGTTGGAGACCGGGAACCAGCCTTCGACAAGCGGAGACGAGAGGGCACCAGAGGAACCGAGCGGATGGTCGAGGATCGGAGGGGCTGGAGCCTCGGTTTTTCGCAGGGCCTGGGAGACATGACTATGTCGTCGGCTTCAGGGTGGGAGCCGGAATCGAGGGACACGCTGGGGATACGCACGTTCGCACCGAGTCGTAGGGGTGTGGGGCATGGTGTGGGGTGTGAGGTGCCGTGATCGGGATGGGGTGATCAGGATGGGGCACCTTCAGACCGCTTATCGCCTGAGTGTCGGGATTCGCTAGTGGGTGAGGTCGAGCAGGCTGCACGCCCTACCGGCGAACCCGAGGCGGTGCCAGGAGGGGGCGGTGAGGAGTCCGGTGGTGTCGGGTGCGGCCTGGCTGACCGGGGGGAGTCCTTGATGGAGTGCGGCGGCGACGGTCAGGTTCGCGGTGTCGGTTACGCGGTCGGTGAGGGCCCGGACGCGGGCGGTGGTGGCGCAGCCGATGAGGAGCCGCCGGGTGTAGGGCAGCAGCGGGGAGCGTCGCTCGGTGTAGGCGGTGATCTTGGCGGCGAGCCGCTCGAGGGTCTCGGTGCCGGTGTCGTGCTCATACCAGGCCATGAGGGAGCGGCCGTCCGCGGCGGTGAGGGTGAAGGCGGCGTCGGGACGAAGGCCCTGAAACTCCCAGGCGGCCTCGGTCTCCGAGAGCCACTCGGTGAGCTGGGCGCCGCCGTGCTGTCGACAGGCCAGGTGCAGGGCGGCGACGGCTTCGACCGCGCCTTCATCGTGGGCGCGGGTCGGGGACAGGAAGCGCCGTTGGACCTCCCAGGCGGCTTCGGCCTGTGAGGGCGGCCGGGTGCCAGTGCGCAGGGCGTGGACGGCTTGTCCGGCCCAGTCGAGGGTGTACCGGTGCCTGCCCGAGTTCGGCTGCCGGGTGCGGGCGAGGATCCCCAGTTCAGTGAGGGCGCGCAGCCGGAGCTTCGCGGCGTTCGCGGAGGGGAAGTGGACGGCCGCGAGCTGGGGCGTGGTCATGACCTTGAACCGGGCGAGATGGTCGATGATCTGGAAGTCCCGGTCGGTCAGACGGGCCGTCATGGCCGCCAGCGCGGCCTGTGCGGCGCTGAGACGGGGCCGGGGCATCACCGGGCCGCCTCGAAGCGGAACGCGGGGTACCGGGCCGCTTGCGCGGCAACACTTTCGGCGCGACCGACCGCCTCGGGTGCGGGGAAGGCCGTGAGGGTGCAGGCGGGCTGCTCGATGCCGCCGGAGACCAGGCGCGCGGCGGCGGTGTAGCCGCCGAGGTGGGCGAGGTCGTGCTCGGTGAGGTTCGGCGCGGTGTGGTCGGCGAGTCGGCGCGCGTCTTGCGGTGAGACGGTGAAGAAGACCTTGTTGCGGCAGTTCGCGGCGATCGCCGCTTCGAGGTCGCGGTCGAGCTGGCCGAGGTGCTGGTGGGCCAGGACGGTGCCCAGGCGCAGGGCGCGGGCTTCGGCGAGGACGTCGCCGACAGTGTCGGGCAGGTTCATGAAGTTCTGGCATTCGTCGACGTACATGACGCAGTCCTTCCGCTGGCTCTCGGGGATCCCTTGGCGGGCCAGGACGGTCTGCCACACCCGGGCGAAGAGGATGGAGCCGACCAGTCGCGCGGTGTCTTCGCCGAGGGTGCCCTTCGGCAGCCGGGCCAGGACGATGCCGCTGTTGTCCAGTGCTGCGGCGAGGTCGATGCAGGCCGCGGGTGGCGGGGCGCCGATGGTCTCGCGCACGAACGCCCTCCCCAAGACGGACCTGAGCCGGGCCAGGACCGGGCCGACCGCGGGGGCGGAGGTCGAGGGCGGGAGGGAATCGAACCAGGTCCAGAACTCGGCGAGCTCCTTGTCGTGCATGTGCGCGGTCCACCGCTGGCGCAGGTGCCGGTTCGTCAGCAGGGTCGGCAGGGCGCCGAGTCCGGTCAGCTCGGCCATGTCCGCGGCGTCCTTGGGGTCGGTGACCTCGACGGCCAGTGTCCGCAGGTACACCTGGGTGCGCAAGCTCTGCTGCAGGATGTCGTTCGCGCGTGGCCCCCAGTGCCGCTCCCACAAGCGGTGGCAGATGCCGACGAGGTGGTCGATGGAGACTTCGGGGTCGATACCGGCGGCGAGTGGGGGGAGCCCGGGGCGCGGTGACGTCCCGCTGGTGCGGTCGGGGTCGATCAGGACCAGGCGCCCGGCCGTCTCAGCGGGGTCGAGTCGGTCGAGCAGGTCGTTCACCAAGTCGCCCTTCGGGTCGAGGAGGACCACGGCTCGCCGGTCGCGGATGTCGGCTAGCAGCATGTTCAGCAGTAGCGTCGACTTGCCCGAGCCGGTGGAGCCGATGATGTGCGTGTGCTGGCGGCCGTCGGCGGCGGCCAGGCCGATCCGCTGCCCGCCGGAGGCTTGCCCTAGCGTTTTGACTCCGCGTCCGCCGCCCAGCAGGGCGGCGACGGGGGCGACCGGCCTGGCGCCGGCGCGGGCGAGTGCGGGCATGACCTCGTCGGCCGGGACGTGCGCGGCCACGGCGAGCTCGGCGGCACTGACCAGCACCCCGGTCCCGGTCTGCCAGGCGTTGACCGCGGTGGCGATGCGCCCGGCACGTTTGCGTCTCCAAGCGCCGCCGAGGATCGCGGCGGTCCCGGCCGCGAGGTCGCGGGCGCGGGCGATGGCGGCGGCCTTCCCGGCGGCCGTGGCGACGGCGTAGCGGACCTGCATCTGCCACAACGCGCCCGTGGCGAGGCGCTCGACGACGGCCTTGCGGTGTGCGCTGACCCAGACCGGCTCGGCCGGGCGGTGCTGCGCGGGGCGGTGGTGGACCGCGCCGGGGGTGATCAGGTCCAAAAGTTGCCCAATAAGGGACCCACCGGTCTTCGGCCCGGCAGCGACCTTCGCCGCGTGGCGGACGGCTCGGCTCGAGGCCGGGCGGGCGACGACCTGCACCAGTGCCACATCCGCGGGCCGGGTGCTGACGCCGGCGGCGACGAGGCCGCGCAGGACCTCACCGGCCCCTTCATCGGCGACCAGCGGCAACCCCGCCGCCTTGCGAGCGGGCCAGAACACGCCGCCTTCGACCGCGATCCGATCCCCTTCGGGGAGTGGAGGTTCGGCGTCGGTGACGGTGTAGGCGGCGCCGGGCCAGGCGGCATCGAGGGCGTGGGTGACCAGGCTCGTCGCCACGCCCCCGGGCACCCAGACGCGGACGGCGAGGCGCGAGCCGGTGAACTGGTACTCCCAGATGAGCGCGGGCTGGCCCGACCACCAGCGGCGGAGGCGGCCATGCTTGATCGCCAGGAGATGGTTCCAGGCCCGCACCGCGCTCTTGGGGTCGACGTCGGGCGGGGCCTCGACCATGATGTACCGGCCGCCGCCACGCCACTCCGTGGCTGAGGCGCGGTGGGCCGCTGCGCGGCTGACGGCGAGTGCGAGGAAGGCCGCGACCGCGAGCACGGCCACCGAAGCAACGAGGCCGACCGGGACCTCCAGGTCCGCAAGCAACTCCCCCGGGTTCACAGCTCCACCCCCTTCGCGGCGAACAGCTCCACCGGGCTGAGCGCGGTCGCGAAGTCGGGGTGGTGCGAGCGGTGGACCTCCAGGTGCAGATGGGGCCCGCTGGAGCGGCCGGAGGAGCCGACGTAGCCCAAGAGATCCCCGGCCCCGACAGCATCGCCCACATTGACTTCGGGGCGCTTGCCCATGTGGCAGTAGCGCGTCAGCAGGTTCTCGACGTGGGCGATCTCGACGTACCAACCGCACCCCATGATCCCCGGGGAGCCGTCGACATCGCACGAGAGCTGACGCCCTGCCGGGGTGCGGGCGTTACACACCACGGTGACGACTTCGCCGCCCGAGGCCGCGAGGATCTCGGTGCCGCGCGGTGCGCCGAGGTCGACACCGTTGTGGGTGGGCCGTTCGGCCGTGCGCCAACCGGAGTTGATGCCGTATCCGGCGACGGGGTGGATCCACTCGCAGGTCGCGAACTCGCTGACCGCCTCGACGGCCTCGCGCGCACCCGCCTCGTCGTCGGCGTACGCGTCCGGGTAGGCCGAGACCTGAACGCGCTGGGCAGCGACGGTCACCGGCAGGTCCTCCCAGCCCTCGACCTCCACCAGTGCGTCGTAGAACAGGCCAGCGCTGCCGGCGGGGTCCATGAGGACGGCGACCGGGCCCCAGTGGGGCCGCTGCTGGAAGATGCCGATCGAGTCGTGGTCGAAGCCTTCGCCGTCATGGTCGTAGTCGAACGACTCGGGGACGGCGGGATTGGCGAGCACCCTGATGGTGCTCTCCTGCATGGCGGTCGCGATCGCCACGACGGCGGCCTGTTCGGGGAGGTCCCGCTCGGCGGCGGTCTGGTAGATGGTGACCGCATGCTGCGCCTGGGCCGTCTCGAAACGCGACCCGAGCGCGTCGGCGACGGCATCGAGGTCGGCTTCGGCGACGGCGCAGCCGCCGGTGCCGATCGCGAAGTGTCGCTGCTGTTCGGCGGTGCCGATCACCAGCAGGGCGCACCCGCCCATGACCGCGGTCAGGACGGCGAGGATCACGACGAGTCGTTTCATGGCCGGCTCCCCGCTGACAGGCCGGTGAGGGCGAGGCGGTGCTCTGCGGGGCTGGCGAGGGCCCGGAAGGCGAGCTGCGCGCCCCCGCCCAGGAGGAGGCCCTCGCCGAGCCGGGCCGAGCCGATGAACGCCGCTGCGGCGGCGGTGAGCTTGAACGCCTCGGCGATGGCGTCGACCGCCTGCGCGGCCTGGCGCATCAACACCTGGGTGGCCGCGTTGTGGATGACGGTGCGCCCGAGTTCGGATCCGGTGACGTCCTCGGCGTCCTGGGTGACGACCGCGAGCCCGCAGTTGCGTTTGCGGGCCGACTTCGCCAAGCGGCTCAGCCACTCGGCGCCCTGACCGGTGCGCAGCATCAGCCACGCCTCGTCCACCACGACCAGGGTGCGGGGCCCACCGGGGCGCAGGGACCGCCAGATCTGGTCGAGGACCAGGAGCGTCACGACCGGCGCGAGTTCGGGAGCGACCGCGGCCAGGTCCCACACCTCCAGCGGCGACCCCGCCCGGGTACGGTCATCGGCCCCGGTAGTGCGGGTGTCGAAGATCGTGCCGGGCCCGGTCCACGGGCCGATGCGAGCGGCGAGGTCGGCACCGGCCGCATCGCCGGCGAGGACGGCGGCGACATCCGCAAGCGCGGGAGCCGGGCGACCCCAGGTGGCCGGGTCGTCGCTGACCCCGGCAGCCTCGTAGCAGGCGGCGACCGCGCGCTGCAGGACCGCGGCCTCAGCCCCGGACAGGCGCTCGCCGAGGAGGGTTTCGATGACCGTGCCCGCGAAGAGCTTGCGTCGGCCGAACTCGTCGGCCTCGCCCGCGCTCGGCATGGCGAGCGGATCCAGGCGCGCACCGGGCGCGCCGGGGCGGCGCACCATCCCGCCGACATGGTCGGCGAGGGCCAGGTACTCCGATTCGGGATCGATGACGACGACCCTCACACCCTGGTAGAGCTCGCGGAGGATCGAGGTCTTCGTGAAGTAGCTCTTGCCGGCTCCGGAGCGGGCGATGAGCACCGAGTTGTGATTGTCCAGCGAGGCCCACCGGTCCCACAGCACCGGCGCCCCCGAGTAGAGGTTGAGCCCGTACAAGACCGCAGTGTCGGGCACGGGCCCGGCGAGGTCGGGTGAGGCGAACGGGAATGACGCTGCGGCCGTGGCGGTGTCGACCGTACGGCGGGCGGCGACCGGGTCGATCCCAAACGGCGCGGTCGCCACCGCGCCCGGCAGCTGCCTGGCGGTGGCGGGGCGGACGTCGATCATCGCCGCCGCCGCCCGCGAGCGCACCCGCGCGCACGCCAGATCCAACTCGCCCGGGCTCTGAGCGTGGACGGTGACGTAGACGGCCTGGCGGTGGAGTTGAGCGTGCCCGCGGGCGACCTGGGCGGCCAGATCGGCGGCGTCGGCGGCGGCGGCCTCCACCGCCGGATCCTCCAAGCGACCGCGCACCGACTGGTAGCGGCGCTGGGACTCCAGGCGGGCGCGGCGGCGCTGCAACTGCATCGCCGCCACCGGGGCCGGGACCCCGTCCAGGTGCAGCGTGACGTCAATGCGGGCACCGGGGGCGGCGAGGTGCCCGGCCCAGCCCCACGGCAGTGTCGCGGGGTAGCCGACCACGAGCAGGACCGCGGCCCAGGAGTCGCCCGAGCGGAACCGGCGCAGCTCGAACGTGGCCGTATCGGGCCACAGGTCGGCCTCGAGCGGCGCACCCCGACGGGCGGCGCGGACGGTGCGGAAGAGCGTCATTGCGACCAGCTCCCGAACGCCGGGCCCGCGGTCCCGAACGGGTCGAGGGCGAACCGGATCCGCTCTGCGAGCTGCGCGCGGTCCAGGCGGGTCGCGTCGGTGCCGATCTGGGCGCAGAACGCCTCCACCTGGGCCGCCGCATGCGCCGCCGCCTCGGCATCGGGCCCGGTGACCACCAAGGTCACCTCGCGGGCGAGCAAGCCCGGTCCGGCGGTGAGGTGTGCCAGCCAGGCCCGGTGCGCCTCGGCCGCCGACCGCAGCGCCCCCTCGGCGAGATCGCCAGCGCGGGCGTCGAGGCCGGTGAGATAGCCGGTGAGGTCGACCGGGCGGTGGGTCAGGCACACCTGCAGGTGGCCCTCGACGGCGTGGAGGAGCCGCCCGAACGCCTCGCACAGCGCGGCCTGCTCGGCCGCCGAACACAAGTCGAAGTTGACCGTCCCGCAGGCCAGGGCGACCGCCGCCCCGGCCGGGCCCAAGTCGATCACCCCGGCGTCGTGGACGCCCTGGACCGGCGGCGGGACCGCGCGCACCCGACTCAGGCGCTTGCGCCCCGTCATGCGGGAAACCGTCGCGACGACGTCCGGTGCCGGGGCTCCGGCGGCGAGCGGGGCCCGGGGCGAGCGCAGTGCCGCCCACACCAGCCGATCGAGCGTGGTGCCGTCCTTGCGGGCCAGCGCGAGCGCGAGCGTCGCGGCCGCGATCGGTGCCGAGACCAGGAGCAGCCAGATCGGGTGGACTTGGCCGGCCAGGGACTGCCACAGCCCCCACAATCCGAGCGCCGCGGGCGCGACCACGGCGACCTGGCGGGCGGTCAGGCCGAACAGCAGCTTGTCGGGAAGATCAAGGTCGGCCGGGACGTAGACGCCGCGATCCATCACCGCTCACCGCCCTCGGGCCGCGGTGCCGCCTTCGGCGGCGGGAACGCATGCTCCTCGCGCGCCGGAGGCACCTCATGTACCGCAGCACCAGTCCCGCCGGCGGCCATGCGGCGCATCGCCGCCTGCGCCCGGCGGCGCAGCTCGGTCTGCTCCTGGAGCGCCCGGGCCTCGATCTTGTTGGCCTCGGCGACGGCATCGGCCTCGCGCTCGCGGTTGGCGTCGGTCGCCTCGGCGCGCCGCTCAGCCAGCGGCACGACGTCCGCGGTACGCACGCGCACGGTCGGTGGCTCTTCGGGCGGCTGGACGCGCAGCAGCGTCCCGTCTCGGACCTCGCTGAGCGGCACCGCCCCGTGCTCGGGTTCGGGGCCGGCGTCGCCCAGCGGCGAGTCCGGTGCCGGACCCGCCTGCGGGTCGGTCGGCGCCGGACGGTGGCCGCCCTCGGGGTAGCGGACCGGGCGAACCCGGACCGGACCGTCACCGCCCGCAGGAACCGGCGCGGCATCACGCAGGGGCGAGGGCGGCTCTGCATCACGCGCAGACGCCGCATCGCGTCGGTCGTCCTGGCCGGTGCGGAAATCGGCCCAGGGACCGAACCCCTCGGGCTCGGGCGGCAGATCCGGGAACCGATCCGGCGCGGCACCATCGGCCTCGCTGCCTTTCCTGCGACGCTTCCACGGAGGCTCCAACTTGCGGCCCCACGCCTTATCCGAAATGGCGATCTTGCGGTCACGACCACCGCTGGCGGCTTTCGACAAGAAGGCGGCGGCGAGCAGGCGGGAACCGGGGACCGAGAGGGGCCTGCCGCGTGCGATCTTGAAGACTTCGAGGTGCAGTCGCCACATCATCCAGACCAGGACGATCGCGTAGACGCCGTCCATCGGGACGATGTCATTGATCATGCCGAAGTACAGCGACCCGGTCATCTGCACATAGATCCAGATGAGGATGGCCTGCCCGATCGAGGACGCCAGACAAGCGCCTAGCATTCGCCACCAATAGACCGCGAATCGCTCGGTCACCGGCAAGGCATGGCACGCCAGTGCCGCCGGGGACAACGCGATGACGAAGAACCACGCGATGTTGCGAAGAATCGCGGTCACGAGCAGCAGGGCGACCGCGACGATGCACACGAGCTTGTACACGGTGGCGAGGAGGTAATCGGCGGCCGTCATTTCCTCGGACCAACCGAGCATACCGAACTCGTCTTCGAATGCTGCGGTCTCGGTTCCCGACTCGGGTACGAAACCGTACGGTGTGTCGAGGAACGCGCTGACGATCTGCCAGTTGAGTTGGAACGCCTGATAGCAGATTGTTACCGCCAGGCCCGAGAGCAGGAAACCGACGATGAGGCGCGGCGCGATCTCACGAATGGAATAGCGGGTCTGCAGCGACTCCTGCGACATGACGACAAAGCCGCCGATGGCGATCAGCAGGGCATAGGAGGCCGCGACGACGACTTGGAACTGGGGGACGAACGGGATCGCGGCGTAGTAGATCTCGTCGGAAAGTGCGACCCAAGCCCACTCGCGGAGCAGGGCGAGGACCCAGGAGAGAATATCGGCGATCGCGCGGTATATCAACTCGCACAGGTCGGTGAAAAGATCCGAGAGTATATCCATTACTCGGACCCCAGGATCGCTTTGAGGATCTCCACCAGCGGGACCGCCAACACGACGATGGCGAACCCGATCGCCGCCCCGCGCAGCAGCGTCTTCGCCTTCTCCGTCTCGCCCGGATCGGAGGCGAGCAAATACCGGAGCCCGGCGATGGTGAGCATGACCGCGACGACCGTCCCGGCGATGCCGACGATCCACAGCCGGAGGTTGTCCAGGACCCGGATGATGTCCTCGGTGTCCGCCCAGGCCGCGCTCGGCGTCGCGAACACCAGCACCGCAATGCCCGTGCCCGCGGCCGCGATCGGCGGCAGCCAGCGGGCCAGCCGTGCCCGAGGCGATTGGTGAGCCGTTCCCACGTCCGCACCCCCGTGGCGGATCGATGCGTGGGGTCGACCCGGGGGTCAGACCGGGTCGACCGGGCTCCGCTGCGACGGGGGTCGGTGCTCGGTGAGACACCACCTCCCTCACGGTCGGATGCGAACAGGACTGCCTGGACCGCATCCCTCGTCGACGGGAACCCGAGCCAGCACTCCGTACGGCTGGCTCGGAAAGGGGAAGACCTGCGATAGGGGCCAGCGCGCGAGGGTGGGCGCCCACCCCGAACCCACCCCGCATCGGGCACGCCGACGGCTGACGATCAGGTGGAGTCGGGTGGTCGCATCAGCCCTTCAGGAGGTGCGTTCGGGTGGCGCCCACTCTTGTGACCGGGGATAAGAGGCGGGGTGGGTGGGGTGCCGGTGTGGGGTGGGCGCGGCGCTGGACACACCCTCGGGTGGGCGCTCTAGCTGGACAAACAGCGGACAACACCGTCCGGTCCAGCACCAAGGAGCACCATCATGCAACCCGCCGCCACACCGCTGCAGCGCATCGCCGCCGCCTTCGACCACCACGCCCACGACCCGCACCTGACCGTCCCCGGCGCCGACCTCAAAGGCCTCCCCGGCCGCGACGTCGGCCTCAGCGAACTCAAGGGCATCCTCACCGGCGAGACCCGGACGCGCGAGGTGGACGACCACACCAGCGACACCGTCTGGGCCTACCTCGTCGACCGGGCCCGCACCGAACCGCTCTGGGTCACCATCAGCGCCGGACTCGCCCTTCCCGGGCTGCGCAACGCCGCCCGACGCGTCTCCTGGATCGCACCGCCCTGGGCCGAACACGCCGACATCGAAGCGAGCTGCCTCGAAGGGTTCACCAAGGGCCTCGCCCGAGCCGACACCCGCCGACCGCACCTCGCCAGGCGGCTGTGCCAGCAGGGGTACATCGCCGCCCGCCACTACGCCCGCGAACTCAACCGGTACGCCCAAAGTCTGGCCTCGGTCGCCTTCGAATCCCACCCGCCCACGGCCCCCGCCGGCCACATGGACTTCGTCCTCGCCGACGCCGTCCGCCAGGAGGTCATCACGGTTGAGGAAGCCGACCTCATCGGCACTACCCGCATTGACGGCCAACGCCTCACCGCATACGCCACTGCCCACAGCCTTACCCGACCGGCCGCTGACCACCGACGCCGCACCGCCGAACGACGCCTCACCACCTGGTTGACCGACGCGAACGGCCGCACGGGACAAAGCCGGTGATCGGACCAAGTGCGCGAAGTAGGTCCGTGCGCCGTTTTCAACGGTGTCAGGGGGGCGCTATATCGTTGATCGGTCGCCCTACTTGAGCAAGCAGCAGGGTGGCTTCGGCTTCCAAACAACCTTCACTTACGAGCGAGGACATCCGACTGATGGCAGTGACGCAGCAGGAGATCGAGAATCGATTGTGGGACGCCGCCGACGAGCTGCGTGTGGCGATGTCCGAAGCGCAGTACTCCTCGGTTGTCTTCCCGCTGATGTTCTGGAAGTATCTATCGGACACCTGGGAGCACAACCACCAGCAGTTCCTCGACGAGAATGAGGGATTGGAGGGTCTCTCCGCTGAGGAAGCCCATGAAATCGAGTACCGCGACTACCAGTCGTTCGAGATTCCGCTCCTCAACCCCGGTACGGTCCAGGCACGTCGCGCTTCTTGGTCGTCAATCCTCGCCACCATCACCCAACCCAAGCTCGGCGAACGGGTCCGCGCCTCCCTACAGGCTATAGAAACCGCCAACCCCGACAAGTTCTCCCGCCTCTTCGGATCCATGACTTGGACCGCAGAAGAGGTGCTGCCTGGGGAAGTGCTGGCTGCGGTCATGCAGACGATGAATCGGGTCCCAAAGATGCACGAAGGCAACATGTCTCACGACGTGCTCGGCGGCGCATACGAGTACCTGTTGAAACGGTTCTCCGACGGGTCCGGCACCCGGGCCGGCCAGTTCTTTACTCCGCGCGAGGTTGTTGAACTTATAGTCGAACTTCTCGATCCCAAAGGCCATGAGTCGGTATACGACCCAACTTGCGGTTCTGGAGGCATGCTCATCGCTTCCGCGAACCTCTTGAAAGCCCACGGTGGCCGTGGCTATACCCTCCGCCTGCATGGGCAGGAAGCTGTCGTCGACACCGCCGGCGTGGCGCGCATGAACCTTTTCATGCACAATCTCACGCAGTTCAAGATCGAGGTCGGTGATACCCTCAAGGATCCGCGATTCAAGAGGCCAGACGGGTCCATCGAACAATTTGACGTGATCCTAGCCAACCCGCCGTACAGCCTGAAATGGAAGCCCTGGAAGAATGACCCGCGCGCCTTCGGCGGAGTGGCTCCTCCGTCGTCGGCTGATTGGGCCTTCGTACAGCACATGATTGCCAGCATGGACGCGGAGAAGGGACGTGCTGGCGTCGTCCTGCCACATGGTGTCCTCTTCCGCGGCGGTCAGGAAGCCGCAATCCGCCAGCGTGTCGTGGACGATGACCTTCTGGAAGCTGTGATCGGGCTCCCAGCGAACCTCTTCTACTCGACTACCATCCCAACCAGCATCCTCTTGTTCCGCGCCCCCGGAACCAAGGCTGAGGAGCGCCGAGAGGGGGTGCTGTTCATCGACGCATCTAAGCGGTTCACTAAGACCAGGAACCGCAACGTTTTGGCTGAAGCTGACATTACCGATGTCGTGGACGCCTACAGGTCGAAGTTTGATTCCGACGGCAACCCGATGGATCATGGCGGACCGATGGGCTTCTCGGCGCGATTTGTGCCCACTGGCGAGATAGTACAAGGCGGCTACGATCTCAAGATCGGGCGATACCTCAAACAGTCTGCGGTCGAGCAGGAAGATCTCGGTGCAGTTATCGAAGCTTACAACCTCGCCAGGGCGGAGCGCCAGAAGAGCGAGCGGCACATGTTCAAGGTACTCGCCGAAGCGGGGATTGAAGGCTTCGATGAATGAACAGTCAGGGTGGAGCCAAAAAAAGCTCTCCGAAATTGGAGAATTTATTCGTGGTCGACGCTTCGTCAAGAGCGACTACGTAGAATCCGGACTAGGCTGCATCCACTACGCACAGGTTCACACAGACTTTAAGACGACCACAAGACTTCCCCTCACATTTCTGCCTGAGGATTTCCGGACGCGAATGCGGCTTGCTCATCCCGGGGATCTCGTCATCGCAGCAACCAGTGAGAACGTTGACGACGTCGGTAAGGCAGTCGCATGGATGGGCAATGATGATGTTGCCATTCACGACGACTGCTACATTTTCCGACACGAACTCGATCCCCCATACGTTTCATACTTTTTCGCGTCTTCTTTGTTCCAAAATCAGAAGATCAAGTATGTTTCTGAGACAAAAGTGGTTCGAATCTCAGGTGCAAACCTGGGCATGATTGAGATTCCCGTGCCCCCTCCAGAGATTCAGGTGCGAATCGTCAAAATCCTCGGTGCGGTTGACAACCAGATCACCTCACTCGAAGCCGAGGCTCGGGCGCTGGCAGAGGTACTGCGTCGCCGTCGAGCCGACCTCATCTCCAATGACTCGGTTGGAGCGGTGAGGGCTGAGGACGCCTTTGACTTCTCCACCGGTGTACGCCGGACGCCAGACAGGGCGTCCGGTCCGTACATGACGCCGTATCTCCGTTCCGCGAACGTCGGCTACGGACGGCTAGACCTGTCCGATGTGCTCGAGATGAACTATGACCCCGTTGAGCGCGAGAAATTCGGGCTCCGCTATGGCGACGTGCTGGTGTCGGAGGGCAGTGCAAGTACGAATGCCGTCGGGATGCCCGCCATGTGGCGTGACGAGCTGCCAGCGCCTGTCTGTACCCAGATGACCCTTCTCCGGCTCCGGGCGCGAGAGGGAGTTTGCATCCCCGAGTTTGCCTTCCACTGGAGTATGTGGGCCTACGAGTCGAGAGCCTTCCTCGATGTTGCGGGCGGCACCAACATCAAACACATCAGCGCTAAACGTGCCAAAGGCATGACCGTTCGCCTCCCATCGCTCGATCGCCAGCGCGAGATGGTGGCGGAACTTGATGCGCTGGGGTCTGCCTCGGAGGCGATCCGCGCGGAGGCCGATCGCCTCCGTGAAGTGCGGGCGAGATTGCTCTCGGCACTGCTGGAGCGCACCATTGACATCGAGTCCGCCGAATTGGAGATCTAAGCAGTGGCGAAAGGCGTTCGAGAGCGCGAGTTCCAGAATCTGATGATCCAATGGTCCCTTCCGATGGGATGGGAGTTCATTGCGGGCCGGGGATTGCCTCGTGAGATGACTCAAACCGTGATCATCAGCCAGTTGCGGGACACCATTGAGAGACTCAACCCTGACGTAATCGACGGGTTCGACGTGGACGCGGTGGTCGAGGAAATCGTGGCCGCGGTCAACGCGGTCGATGGCGGACTTGTGCGTGGCAACGAGACGGTGCTCCACCTCATGCGCGGCCGTAAGGAGTTCAGGGATGCCAAGGGCGATTGGCATGCCCTGAAGATCATCGATTTCGAGCATCCAACTGCCAACATGCTCGTGGTGTCGGACGAGGTGACCATTACGGTTCCGGGCAAGACCTCCCGTCGGTTCGACCTCGTGTACTGGGTCAACGGCCTACCGTTGGTGGTGGTCGAAGTGAAGTCGCCGACCGCGAAATCCGGGTGGGCCACCGCCGCCCGCGAGATCAACGACGTCTACGCCGCTGAGTATCCATGGTTCTTTACCCCGAACGTCTTCGCCGTCGCTTCCGATGGAGTGAAGCTGAAGTTCGGTGCCGCCGGCGCACCGTTGCATCTGTGGCAACCGTTTCGCTCCACCGCCGACGACGAGAACCTCTCCGGGCGCGACGACGTAAAGCGCTCGGTTGAACTGCTGCTGAACCCGACCATGGTCTTGGACATGCTCGCCAACTTCGCACTGTTCGACACCTCCGGAGACGGGGTGGACAAGAAGTACCTGCCCCGCTATCCGCAACTTGAGGCCGCGCACCTGATCCACGAGCGGGTTCTCGACGGCGGGGCGAAGGGCCTGATCTGGCACCACCAGGGCAGCGGGAAGACCCTCGTCATGGTGTTCGCCGCCTCGCTGCTGCTGACCGATGTCCGCACCGAGTCGCCCACGATCATCTTGCTCTCTGACCGGCTCGATCTCGTTCGGCAGACCTCCGCGGAATTCACTTCAGCGATGGGTGCCAACTTCTTCCACCAGCCGCGCACCAGCAGGGAATTGCGAGCCCTGCTGGCAGACGACGTGCGCGGCGTGATTTCCACGACCGTCCACAAGTTCGCCGGCGCCGGGAAGGACCTGTCGACGCGGGACAACATTGTGGTGCTCGTCGACGAGGCGCACCGTACCCAATCACGCAAGGAAGAGTCTCTGGCGGGGCAGATGCGCGCGGCGCTGCCGAATGCACGGTTCTTCGGCATGACCGGCACCCCCATCAGGAACCTCACCACAGACACCTTCGAACTCTTCGGCGGCGAGGAGGATCCGGGCCGGGTCCTGCACCGGTACACCGCGACCCGGTCGCTGCTCGACGAGGCGACCGTCCCGGTCATGCTGGAATCGCACCCTGTCCTGTTCGAGATGAACAACCAAGCGCTGCAAGACGAGTTCGACCAGTTCGCGCGAGATTTCGATCTCGACGATGTCGACGCCGAGACCCTGTCCCGCAAGTTCGGTCGCCTCACATCGGTGTTCGCCAACCCCGAGCGCATCCACGCGGTCTGCCAGCACATCGTGGACCACTACCTGTCGAGCGCCTACCGCAACGGACTCAAAGCCCAGGTCGTCGCCTACAACCGCGAACTGGCCGTGGCGTACACGGACAAGATCAACGAGCTGCTGGCCGGCTACGAGACCTCGCAGGTCCTCGAAGAGGTCGGGAAGCACGACCGCATCCGCGCCGAGGTCAACATCTCCGTCTCGGACGCCAAGACCGAGAGCGCCGCCATGAAGCCCTACCGGCTCTCCGAGGTCGAGGAGGAGGATCAGAAGCGGCGGTTCCTCACCCCCGACGACCCACTGTGCTTCCTGGTGGTGACCGCGAAACTGATGACCGGGTTCGACGCCCCGAACGAGGGGGTGCTCTACCTCGACAAGCCGATGAAGGACCACAACCTGTTCCAGACCATCACCCGCACCAACCGCCCCTGGACCTCCCCGAACCGGTTTAAGAAGACCACTGGCGTGATCGTGGACTATATCGGCTTGGCCGAGGAGGTCCAGCGGGCCGTCGTCGACCCCACCGCGGAAGAAGACGGCAAGGGCGGCGGCTTCGTCACCGACGTGTCCGAGCTGGTCAAGGAATTCCGTGCCGCCTTCGCCCGCATTGAAGACCTCCTCGCCGACGTCGACGACCTGGACCTTAACCACCACGGATACGAGTCCATGCGGGTCATCAACGTCTTCCTCGACGGCAACCCCGCAGCCGTCGAGGTATTCACCAAGGACTACCGGTTCGCCGCGCGTCTGTATCCGCTCATCAACACAGACAAGCGGATCGCCAAGTACCGCGACGGGTTCGCACTGTTCGGCTCGGTGTACACGACGCTACTCAAGAAGTCGACCGACGAGGAACGGAAGGAACGGCTTAGTGAACTGGGGCCGATGGTCCTGGAAATCATCAACGCCCACGTCCACTCCTTCACTGTGGTCGCTTCCCAAGAGGAGCCGCTCGTCCTTGACGCCCAGGGGATCGCTGTCCTCAAGGAGCTGCTGGCCCTGGTCCGCCGCAAACCTGGTAGGGATAAGCAGGAGACGCCGCCGTCCGCGGCGGAGATCCTGGATCGGATCAAGGAAGCACTCGACAAGGACGTCGAACCGGGATCGGCGAGGTACACCGCCCTGGCGGAGCGGATCAAGCTGCTGCGGGACCGGATCATCCAGAACGCCCAGGACGCCCTCGATTTCCTGTCCGAGGCGCTGCGGATCGCCCGCGCCATCGTCAACGCCGGCAAGCACCCCGAGGAAGCCGTCGTCCTCGACGAGGATCATGTCGGAGTCCTGACGCGGATCATCCACGAGCACGCGCCGCCCGGCCTCACCGTGACCGAGCGGTACCTGGCCGAGGAGATCGACAAAGTCGTCACCCGTACTCTCGCCGGGTCGTGGGACAACGCTGACGCCCGTAACCGGGGCGTTCGCCGTGCTACCGCCGCGGTCTTCCGCAAGTACGCGCTGAAACCGGTCGGCGAGCCATACGACGCCACCGTCGCCTATATTGAATCTCATTACCTTGTCGACTAATAGAAGCTCAAAGGTTCAGATACGAACGGTTGCTCTGGTGGTCCGAGCGCTCCCTGCGGTGTCGGTCCACGTCACTTCGCAATCGACGGATTCGGGCGATCCCATGGTCACTATCAGGGGAAGTCGGATCTCCTGACCCGGAGGAATCGTGCCAAGTGGGCCACCCTCCCGCGCCACACGCAGGAATGCACCCTCTGGCAGATCGATGAAAGCGAAGTCGACGTCAAAGGCAGGCCCAGGAGACGTGTTATGCAATACCAGCGACCATTTCCGTTCAGTCCTGAGGCGTCCCTTATTATCCGACTTCATGTTTTCGCGCACCTCGGATCGTGGCCACACCCCTACAGAAGGGTCTTCCTCCTGCGGTGTCTCGTTCTTTGAACTCTGGACATCTTGTTGGAACTGGCCAGTTGCGCGACTCAAGAAGCTGTTCAGGTGACCCACAAGCTCGGCTGCGTGTGGATATTCGAGAACAATGGCCTTCGTTCGGAGCTCATCGAGGTAATTGGCCAGCCGCTGTCGTTCGCTCAAGGCGGGACCGTTTAGGGGCGGACGGGGTGCTGAGTTGACCAAGACGGCAACTGGCTTTCCTGCTTCGACAAGGACCTTGATCTCCTCAGCGGTCCCTGACTCTGCCACACCGGTCGGTGTCCCAAGGCGGTCGTAGAAGAGTGCAATGGCCATGTCCGCCTCCTCCACGATCTGTGAATTCAGAACAGCCTGCGGTCGTTCCCCGAACTCAGCGACTGCGTGTTCAGTCCAGGACACAGGCAGCGCCGTGAGTCCCACAACTCGGCCAAAGTTGAGGTTCCACTGGCTGATCGTTCTCCGGATGACCGCCAGATCTCCCGTCGGCACGTCTCCAGGTGCCGAGATGAGGACGTGCAGTGCAAGGGTGGGATACGCCATCGTGTCTCCTCTTTCGTTGCTGTCGACCTAGGGGCTACAGAGAGGCTTGTCTAGGCTCTTGGCGACCATCTTGCCGTAGCTGTCCGGACAGCGCTGTTATACACGATGCCTGCGGAGCAACAGGGGCGTGGCGTCGCGCACCGATGACGTCCATGGACGGACTAACCTGCCAAAACTGAAACCCTCTTTGAGAGCCGTGAGCAAGTGCCTACCTACGCTCATCTGGAAGCGCCCGGAACTGGCTGGCGATCTCCAATTTTTCGAAGATCTTTGCTCGTGCGGGTTTGTTGGTATCCCGCCCGAGCACTGCAAGAAGCCGGGCTGGTCCTAGATGGGCTCTGATTTTATCTCAGGAACCCGTGTAAGTTTGCCCAGTCCGGCTTCAGTAGGACTTGGCTCCAAGCGCCATCCCTGAGGCAGATTAAGTTCAGCATCCATAATCAGGAGTGCGTCTTGGCCTTCGAGAAGTCCAAACCAGCTGGTGTTTGCTCCGATGATTCGGCTATGGAATCTAGCTGATGAGAACACCGCGTCATCATTGAAAGTCGCGTTCTCGAAGCTCACGGCAGCATTGAAGGCCGTGCTCCTGTAGTACACACCGTCGGTGAAAGTCGCGTTCTCGAAGCTCACGGCAGCATTGAAGGCCGTGCTCCTGTAGTACACACCGTCGGTGAAAGTCGCGCCCTCATAGCTCGCGAGGCTGTTAAAAGTTGCGCCTCCGAAGTATGCGAGGCCGGTGAAGGTCGCAGCCATGAAGTATACGGCGCCATTGAAGATCACGCCCTCGAAGTACGCGGCGCCGTTGAAGGTTGCGTCGCCGAAGTCCGCGCCACCGTTGAAGATTGCGTCGCCGAAGTTCGCGGAGGTCGAGAAGGTTGCGTCGCCGAAGTCCGCGCCACCGTTGAAGATTGCGTCGCCGAAGTTCGCGGAGGTCGAGAAGGTTGCGTCGCCGAAGTCCGCGCCACCGTTGAAGATTGCGCCCATGAAATCGGCGTCGATTATGCGGCAACTGCTGAAGTCGATCTGCTCAAGCTGGGCGCCTCGCAGGTTCAGTCGGGAGTGCGGCCAGTAAAGGTCCTCGCCGA
This sequence comes from Glycomyces amatae, assembly GCF_020991375.1. Lineage (GTDB taxonomy): Bacteria > Actinomycetota > Actinomycetes > Mycobacteriales > Micromonosporaceae > Glycomyces > Glycomyces amatae. The sequence goes on from NZ_JAJLQZ010000006.1 coordinate 140,202, forward strand.
GCTCCGGGTTGAGGTGGCGCTGCAGAATCTCCTGTGCGACCAGGCGGACCTCCCGTTCGGCACCGTTGTTATATTCGTCGGGCAACGGAAGCCCCATCGGTTCGACTTGACTGGAAAAGTGTGGACTGTTAGTCGCTGGCGCCGCCGATATAGAGGGAATCCGGAGGTACGCACAGATTTCGTCCAGAACTATCTGACTCAGATTCGCGTGCTGGTTGCCAATGCTTTCGAGATTGTGGAGCCCAGCGATGCGAACCCCTGGACTGTCTGAGCCAAGCTGTTTGACCGCGTGAATGTGAGCATCGGCGATCTGACTCTGAAGCGCGTCGCCCTCGGCAGTAGCAGTGTCTGAACTGGCTCTATCCTTCCATTGAGCGAGGTTGCTGCGGGTGGAGAGGGTGTCGGGGTGATCAGGCCCCAGCACCCGCAGTTGGTCTTGGAGCAGGGAGGCGAGTTCGGTGGTGGCTCCCGTCGCATCTCCGGCCTCGCCACGCCAAGAGGCGAGGTTGCTGCGGGTGGAGAGGGTGTCGGGGTGATCAGGCCCCAGCACCCGCAGCGCGTCATGCAGCAGGCTCTCGGTTGCGTTGAGAGCACCGCGCGCATCGCCGGCTGCTCCTCGCCAATGCGCGAGATTGTTTCGGGCGATAAGACTATAAGGGTGGTCAGGACCCATCACGCGCTCGAGATCATCCAAAGTTGCCGCATATCCGGCCATAGCGCCTGTTGCATCTCCTGCTTCACCTCGCCAGTAGGCCAGATTAGCCCGAGTTTGGAGAGTGTTGGGATGATCCGGCCCCAAGACACGGAGCATGTCTGTTAGCACCTCCACGAAATCACGAGATGCGCCCATCAGATCTCCCGCCTCGGCACGCCATTTAGCAAGGCTGCTGCGCGCTTCAAGGCTATAGGGATGAGCGGAGCCAAGCGTCAGTTGAAGATCCTGAAATAGCGCTCCAAATTCAGAAACGGCGCCGAGTACGTCCCCCGCCTTGCCGCGCCAGTTCGCGAGTCGAATCCTGGTCTGAAGAGTTTCTGAGTTATTGGCGCCAAGGATTTGGCATTGGCCTTGAAACACTTTACTGAGACCGTCTAGAGCTAGATTTACGGCACCTGAGGCGCCTTGCCAGCTCGCGAGTTCTCTAAGTACATGGAGTGATTCTGTGTGGTTATTACCAAATCTATCAATGAGGATGTCATGGAGTCTTTCGAAAAACGAAATAGCCTGCGGCACATGCCCGGAGTACCCGAGGCTATTACCGATTTTGAAAAGAAGAGGATGAACTGACTCAATGATCAAGCCGCCAGATGCGTACGCATACAGGTAATTGCTATTGTCACGCAACACTGATTCTGACGCGTTCAGTGGCTCAGTCGACCACAGTTCGATCAACGCGTCCGCTGCCGCAGAGCTAATTGCATTGATCTCTTCGAGAGAAAGTGAATCCCGGATGCCACGTTGCGTCAGAACGTGGATCTGAATAGTCTCGCCATCATAGTTCAGCAAGCTAAGTCGATGGAGACGGCTTAGTGCCTCCAAGATGTTTTTTCGGTTGAGGAGAGCGGCATTTTCATTTCGACTGACGTCGCCTGTGAGGAAATCCGATGCAGCATCAGTTCTAAAGAGTTCTGCTGGAATCCCGGAAGGTGAGAGAAAGCTGATGAACTGGAGGATGCGAAGCGGCAGGATTCCGAGATGTCTATCGGCGGCAAGGTCTGCAGACATCATCCATACCGCGCCCAGCGAGACTAGTTGGTCATCAGGAAGAACTTCAGGCCGAAGTTCAGACAGTTTGGTTGACTCATCAGCAAGCATTGAGCGGTATAGCGCAATAGTCATGCCAGGGTGGTCTTTGATATAAGAGGCGGCTTGCGCCAGGGCAAGCGGGAGGTATCCGAGCTCATTAGCTAGATCGGTCGATTCGGCAAGGGTGATCTTATCCCCACCGAGACGGTGCACTAGATATGTTCCTGCCTGTTGCGGGGTAAGAACATCAATGTGCAGGAAAGAGCGAGCATGCGAAACGAGGCTTGCATCTCGGCGGCGAGTCGTAATTATCGAACGACCCTTTGATGTGTTTGGTGGCCAAAGTCGCGCAATATCTGAAGGATTTACGAGATCATCCAAAACAATTAGCCATTTCGGGCTCTGCGGCTGTGCAAGCCATGCTAGAAATTCGTACGCACGCTCTTCCGGATCCTTGTTGCTATAAGGAAGGATGCGATCTGCGGCTTCGACGTACGCGGAAATAATGGATTCTCGCGAGGTTGCATTCACCCAGCACAGCAGTTGAAGAGCACCCTGTCTCCATGCTAGGTTTGCATATCGAATTGCAATCTGCGTCTTTCCGACCCCGCCCATTCCCGAAAGGATGCTGATATGATCATTCTCGAGGGCAGAAGCGAGATCGCGATAGCTCGCTGGTTCGATGAAGTCAATCGTTGCGGAGGGAACCGAACCGATAATCATTCGAGAGTCAAAATGCGGCATTCGAACAGCGTTCGGTTCTCCATCATCGCTTGCTGCCCGCCAACTGTCAGCGGCGCCAAAAAGCCAAGAATCTGCGAGGACCTCGGGGTTTGGCCAAATTGTCACTGTTACGAAGCCTTGCTTGACGGTTACAGTAGGGGGCTTAGCTCGATTGCTCTTGCAATCGGACACAGCTGACGGAATTCCGCTTCCTTCGCCCTCTACAAACCGTGCCATCGCGAGCGTGTTCGCCAGTCGCATATTCCGTCGAATGGAGTGCCCTTCCAACTCGCCGAGACTTACGACAGCGTTTTCCTTGAGTTCCTGGCCAATCCATTGACCGGGACTAGAAATCTCGATCCGATCATCGAACACTCGCACATGGCAGGCCATCTCGGACTGCGTGTAATCACGGTGCACGGCGGCATTTGCGATGATCTCCCTGACAGCGATCATCGGGTACCCGTAGGTAATCCCCGCTGTTGCTTGGTCGGCTCGCGGAGCTTCGCTATGCGACGTGTGTTGTTCGACGAAGGTTCGAGCTTCGGAGATTTGAGTGGGCAACGTGCCAGCGAGTACCACCGACTCCCGCGGGGCTGAGCGGTCAGTTCCGCGGTAGCGAACACATTGGATGGAGGCTGCCGGAAATTCTACGGCGAGCGTCTTCCCGAACATGAGTACGCCCGCTCGGGTGAGTCTGCCCTCATCACACAACGACGCGTGCTGAAGGAACTCTAGGTCTGTCATAGATGCGGGGAACCGTATGGCAGCGTCAGGTCGGAGAAGTTCACGAAACTCTCTGAGAGTGGCAGCGTCGAATGTGTGGACGTCGGTGTGCTGGTCCAGGAAGCCACGGTCAGAGCTTTGCGCTGCAGCCGGTGCTGGTTGCGGTTGGTCTGGCGGAAACGCTACCTTTAGAGCGTCTTTGAGTTCGTTAATGGCCTGGGTGGGGTTCTGCACGTAGTCGGCGATTTTTGTTTCCAAGGCGAAGCCCGAGAGATCAGCCTCCTCCTCCATCTTCACAACGAAGACGTTGCGGGCCAGCCCACGCGCGGAGTCGACGATGAGTCTCGGCATACCAGTGCCGGCTGCCTTGATCGTCCCGCAGACCACCACTGGTACTCCTTTCCGCAACCCGCGGCGGGCCTGCTCCAGCATGGACTCGCCGACGAGGAGGGTTCCGGCGTGGCTGACGGCATACCCTGCATCACGAAGAGGGAGGGCCAGCTCTTCGGCCAGCTTCTCCTCGCCCTTGGCGGCACAGATATACAGGGGCTGCCTAGACATGTGCTACCGCATCGCGGCCAAAAGTTGATTGACCCCGTGATCCCAGTCATTCGCAAGGTCGGCGTACAGGAGATCGGCTAGAATCTCCGGGACCTGTCCACCGGGAAGCATTGCGGGCAGCAGCCGAACAGAGCGACCTTCGAGTTGCCGTGCCAGGGTTGACATCCACTCGCGCCCCATCCAAGGCGATGAGACACCCTCGGCCGAGTAGCAGACCACTACATATTCGACGGACGCCAGCCCGTCGTTGATACGCTCTACGATCGAGTCGCCGATGTTGATCTCCCAGGCATCCAACCAAGTTGGTATGCCACGAGCTTCGAAATCCTCCGCGAGTGTTCGAGCGGTGACTGCATCTGAAGCGCGATGGCTGACAAATACGCGGGCCCGCGATTTCCGCACCTCCGGCTGCGACAGCACCACTTGTGCTGCATGAAGAACTTCGGCATCATCAGCCAGCCCGGCGGCGTCGAAGGCGCGAACGACTTCGGGATCAAGGGCGCTCGTCTCAGCCATTTCGATGCTGGGGTGCTCCTTCCACTGCCTTGCCTCGAACCGGGAACGAACCAAAGCTTTGAGGCCCTCGTACGCATCCTGCACTGCCTTGCTTGCTGTTGAGGCAGTTCCGGCAGAGGCGCCGGCCAGAAGAGCGGCCAATATCATTTCAGAACCCGACAAAGTGGTAACCATCCTAAAATGGAAATAAGGGGCAATTAGGGAATTTGATGTGGTTGGGTCAGCTCTGCTATGAGACATGGACAGTGTACCGGTTGCGATGCGTATGGACGGGTCGGCCGTTCCGGCGATAAATTCAGCCCCAGCACGTGCTCCGAGAAAGGGGTGCGATGGGTGTGGTCCGGTCGGTAGGCCGAGCCGGGGCGAGGCCGACGCTCGCGAAGGCGGTAAGCGAGGTCGTCGCGGCGATTGGGTGGGCCGGGCGCTTCCTGCCCACTCAAGATTCTCGCTAACATGAGGTGAGCCGAGAACGGGCCGGTTAAAACCAGTTTGCCGAGTATCTTGAACGGCGCTGACCTGTTGGTATCCCGCCCGAAGGCTCGAACCTGCGACAGGCCGACGGGCGACCACCGTCCGCCGCAACGCCCAACAGCAAAAGCTTGCGATGTTCCTGGAGTCATGGATGTTGCAAGCAGATTCTCGTATCTGTCCACATTAACACCCCTTCTCCCTCATCCACAGCCCATCCATGGACAGCCGCATTTGGCCGCATTCAGCCGCCATCGGTCGCACGACGAAAAAGGCCTCTGACCGGTGATTAGGCCGGTCAGAGTTCATTTTCACAGCTTGTTAGGGGCTGATTTCCGCGGGAGTAAGCCTCAACCTACGGATTAAAAGTCCGCAGCTCTGCCAATTGAGCTATAGACCCACCGGGGACCTTACCGCATCGGACCTGGGGACGACGCGAGTGGCGGGGCCCGGATGGCCTGCGGCACTCGGATTGTCACAGGCTCGAGAGATGATGGGAACCGGACCGCTCGGCCGGGCGCCGAAGCCGTGACGCGCACCGGGCCGTCTGAGGCCGGACTCCACCGCCGGGCCGGTGGCGGTGGAGCCTGCGGCGGGCGGTGTGGGCTCGGCACCGCCGCTGGTGGACGGCGCGGCGGCAGTCGCGGAGCACCGCCGCCGCGCCTATTCGGTCCCGCGTCACACGCAGCCCTCGGTGGGGTCGGGCCCGCTCCCGCTGAGATCGAACATATGTACTATAAACCATCGAGTCAAGCCCGTACACCCCTGGTCGGGTGATACCGCAAGGACTCTCGGAACAGGGCGCGCCGCCCGGCACGGCCCTTCCGGATGCGGGCGGACGAGCAGGTAGACTCGCCTGCTGTGCTCATATTGCTGCCGCCGTCAGAAGGGAAGGCCGGTCAAGGCGACGGTCCTCCCCTCGACCTTGGGCGACTCTCCTCACCGGCGCTGAACCCCGTCCGCGAACTCCTCGTCGACCGCCTGGTGGAACTGTGCGCCGATGAGGAGACCGCCGCGAAGGCGCTGAAACTGCCTGGCACCCAACGGCATTACGTCCAGGCGAACCGGGCGCTGCGCACCGCCCCCACCCTCGCCGCCTGGGAGCTGTACAACGGCGTCCTCTACGAGCGGCTCGGCCTCGGGGACCTCCCCGACGGCGAGCAGGTCCTCATCGCCTCCCCGCTGTGGGGGCTCCTGCGCCCCTCCGACCGCATCCCGCCCTACCGGATGCCGATGAGCGCGAAGCTCCCCGGCACCGAGGGCCTCGCGAAGCTGTGGCGCCCGGCCGTCGCCGAAGTCCTCGGCGCCCGCGACGAACTCATCGTGGACCTCCGCTCGGGCGCGTACGCCCAGGTGTGGGGCCCGAAAGACCGCGGCGTCTCCGTCCGCGTGTTCAAAGAGGACGCCGACGGCAAGCGCAGCGTCGTCACCCACATGGCCAAGGCCACCCGCGGCGAGGTCGCCCGCGCGCTCCTCGCCGGCGGCGCCCGCCCCGAGTCGGCCGCCGACCTCGGCGACTTCCTCGCGGCGCAGGGCTGGAAGGTCGAGCTCAGCGAACCGGCGACGCGCTCGAAGCCGTGGCTCCTCGACATCGTGAACGCATAAGCTACCCACGCGTTTCGCGCAGAGGCCCCCTGGCCTACATGATGCGTCGGGGAATCTGAAGCCGAGCTGAACGGCGTTCGCCGAGGGCGTGATCACGACGAACGGCGGGGCGGCCCGGGCTTTCGCCCCGGGCCGCCCCGCCGTCGCTCGGCCGGCGGCGCCGGCTCAGTGGTTCGAGTGGTAACCGGAGGCCTTGGCGCGCTCGAAGGAGCGGCGCACCTCCTCCTCCGCCTCGGCCCGACCGGTCCAGGTCGCGCCCTCGACGCTCTTGCCGGGCTCCAGGTCCTTGTAGACCGTGAAGAAGTGCTGGATCTCCAGGCGGTCGAACTCGGGGACGTCGGCGATGTCCTTGAAACGGTCCTTGCGCGGGTCCTCGGCCGGGACGCACAGCACCTTGTCGTCCACGCCCTTCTCGTCGCGCATCCGGAACATGCCGATCGCGCGGGCCCGGATCACGCAGCCGGGGAACGTGGGCTCCACGAGCACCAGCGCATCCAGCGGGTCGCCGTCCTGGCCCAGCGTGTCGTCGATGAAGCCGTAGTCGGCCGGATACACCGTCGCCGTGAACAGGGTCCGGTCCAGCCGGATGCGTCCGGTCTCGTGATCGATCTCGTACTTGTTGGCGCTCCCCTTGGGGATCTCCACGGTCACGTCGAACTCCATCGGCCGACCTCCTCCAGGCTCGAATGCAGTGCTCTTGATGGCCTAGTCTCTGTGCATGTCCCTCAGTGACAACGCCGACCCCAAGGTCGCGAGTAGTGCGCCACACGCCGGACCCGCCGCGACCGTCCCCCCGAAGCCCGCGCAGCCGGGCCGGGCGCGCCGCCGCCGGGCCCTCACCGGCGTCCTCGCGGGCCTCGCCGTCGTGGTCACCGTAGCCGCCGCAGGGGGCCTGGTGTGGCAGTTCGCGGCCGTCGCCAACCCGGCGACCGGCACGTTCACGCCCCCCGAGGCCTACCCCCCGGCCGACCCCGCACCGGTCCTGGCCTCCTCGGACACCGACGCGCCGGTCCCCGACCTCGCCTCGGTCCTGCCCGCGCTGCTCGACGACGACCGGCTCAACGGCAGCGCCTCGGCGTCCTTCGCCGACGCCCTGACCGGCGAGGTCCTCTTCGAGCAGGAGGGCACCACACCGCTCGCCCCGGCGTCCTCCATGAAAGTGGTCACGGCCGTGGCCGCGCTCCAGAACCTCGGCGCGGAGTACCGCATCCCGACCACGGTGGTCGAGGGGCCGACCGAGGACAGCGTGGTGCTCGTGGCCGGCGGCGACCCGACGCTGACCATCGACGGCGAGGGCTACTACACCGACTACGCCGCGGGCGCGAGCCTCGCGGAACTCGCCGGCCTGGTGCTGGAGGCGCGCGGCGGCACGGTCCCGACCACCGTCTACCTGGACACGAGCGTGTTCACCGACACCGTCAACGCCGCGGGCGTGACGATGAGCGAGCTGTACACCTCGACGGCGCCGATGGCCCCGATCATGGTCGACGGCGGCCGCACGGACAACACCCTGAAATACTCCCCCCACCACACCGACCCCGCGCTGGTCGCCGCCCAGGAGTTCGCCGAGGTCCTCGGCGCGTCCCAGGTCGAGGCCGGCACCGCCCCGGAGGGCGCGGCCGAGCTGGCCGCGGTGTACTCGGCACCGCTGGCGGCCCTGGTGGACTCGTTCATCCTCACCTCGGACAACCTGCTGTCCGACGCGGTGGCGCTCCAGACCGCGCTGGTGGTCGGCGGCGAGATGACCTGGGCGGCCATGGCCGCCGCGCACCAGTCGACCCTCCAGGACCTGGGCGTGGACACGGCCGGGCTGGTCTTCCACGACGGCTCGGGCCTGTCGCCGACCGACCGCATGACCGCGAACGCGTTCACGCAGCTGCTGCTGGGCGCGGTGGGCTCGCAGGCCTCGTCGGTGTTCGAGTCGCTGCCGGTGGCCGGGTACTCGGGGACCCTGTGGGACCGGTTCGAGACCGCCGATGACGGCAAGGGCATCGTGCGCGCCAAGACCGGCACGCTCACCGAGCCCTCCGGCGTCATCTCGCTGACCGGTACCTTGACCACCGCGGACGGCAGGCAGGTCATCTTCTCGCTCATCAGCAACGGGCACACGAGCGGCGAGAACGCGGTCGAGACGGCGATGGACGAGATCACGGCGGCCGTCGCCACGTGCGGCTGCTGATCCGCGGAACTGGGGCCCCTCCCCTCCCCTCCCCCCGCCCCTCCCACCCGTGGTCGTTGCCGGTGCTGACGGTCGCTCGGCTGCGGCGCGGGGCGCCGGGCCTGCGGGGGCGGTTTCATCGTGTCGTGGCCGGTCTCCTCTCTGCTTCGCTCTGCTCCTGTCGGGGATCCGCTCGGGATTTCGCGATGGGGCAATGGTGGCGCGGCGAACCTGAATGCAGGCTTAAGGCGCCTGAAGACGGCTTCAGGAATGCGGCGGGCCCCGGGCGTCCGCCCGGGGCCCGCCGCATCCGCACTGGTCAGGCGGTGTTCCAGGCCTGGTTCAGTTCGAGGCACCCGGTGGCGGGCACCGTGGCGGTGCGGTTGCCGGTCGACTCCCAGGTGTAGCTCCCGTTGGAGCGGACGATGACGTACTTGTACTGGAACGTCGTCCCGGCCGGGACCTCGACGGCGCCCTTCCAGTACGGGTAGTCCGCGCCCGAGAGGTGCCCCGAGGCGACCGCCGTCCAGTTCCCCAGCTGCGGGAGGGAGCCGACGATGTAGACCTCGTCGCCGACACTGGTGCCCGTCACGTGCGCGGTGACGTTCACGCAGTCGTCCGGCGTCTCGCCGGGGCCGCCCGGGCCGCCGCCCTCGTTGCCGACGTAGATCGCCAGTGCGGTCTTGGCGGCCACGGTCGCCGTGAAGGCCCCGCCGGAGACCGTGACCGTGCCGCCCGAGATGACGTCGGTGTACGAGCCGTCGGGCAGCGATGTGGTGAACGTCCGCGTGATCGGGCCGCCGGAGGCGTTGAAGACCGCGTGGCCGGTGTCGCCGCGGCCGAACGCGAAGGCGTCGCCCGAACCCCAGGTGTGCACGACGGCCTCGCCGGCGGTGGCGGCGCGGAACCCGGACATGCCGGCCATGTAGGGCGAGCGGTGGAGGCACGTGAACGCGTCCGCGCCGCAGTCGACGTCGGCGACCGTGCCGTCGCCGTTGAGCGGCGGGGGCTCGTGGGAGTTCGCGAACTCGTAGCCGGTGTAGGAGGCGGGCGTGCCGAACGGGTAGGCGAGCATGAACGCCTCGCCGAGCAGGTAGTCCTGCCCGTACTTGTAGTTCATGGTCTGCGAGCCGCGCTCGGTGTCGTGGTTGGTGACGAAGACGCCCGCGGGCGAGGTGTAGCCCCAGGAGGTGCCCATGGTCGTCAGGTGCCGGGCCTCGGAGCCGCCGTTGACGTGGTTTTTGAGGTCGTAGGCGTAGCTGAACTCCTGGACGTCGCCGATGCCGGTGTACTCGGCCTCGGTGATCGGCTCGCCGGGGGCGCCGATGACCTCCTGGACGATGTAGGGGTCGCCTTCGACGAGGTTCATGATCGCGGCGAGGTCGGTGGCGGACATGTGCTTGGCGGCGTCGACGCGGAAGCCGGCGACGCCCAGGCCGGTGAGGTCGTCGAGGTAGGCGGCGATGGTCTCGCGCACGTCGGTCTGGGAGGTGTCGAGGTCGTTGAGGCCCACCAGGTGGCAGGTCTGGACCTCGTCGCGGTCCTGGTAGTCGTCGATCTCGCAGTAGGACGAGCCGGTGTTGTGGAAGTCGGAGGCGTCGTAGCCGGCGGCGGGGTAGTGGAACTGGCGGTACTCGCTGCCGCCCGAGCCGTAGCGGGTCTCGGTGGCGGAGCCGGCGGCCATGTGGTTGATGACGACGTCGGCGATGACGCCGATGCCGTTGGCCTCGCAGGCGTCGATCATGGCCGCGTACTCGGCGCGGGTGCCCAGGCGCGACTCGAGCTCGTAGCTGACGGGCTGGTAGTGGATGTACCAGGCGTCCTCTTCGCCGGGGGTGGTGTCGGAGCCGAGGATGTGCTCCTGCGGGGGCGAGGTCTGGACGTAGGTGTAGCCGGAGCCGGCGAGCGGGCCGGCGCACTCGGCGGCGATGGAGTTCCAGGTCCACTCGAACATGTTGAGGATCGAGTCACCGCTGTTGAGAGCGGCGCTGTTGAGAGCGGCGCTGGAGAGGGTGGCGGCCGGGGCGGCGTCGAGGGGCTGGGGGGCGGGCGGTTCGGCGGGGGCGGTCAGGCCGGCGAGGACCGCCGCGGCCGCGAGGGCGGCCCCGCCCGCGGCGGCGAGGCACCGCCTGGGAATGGAATGAGGCATCATTGCTCCCTTTGCAAATCCTGCCCGCAATCCTGCAAAATATTGCGAGCCTGTGGAGAACCTAGCATCAACGGGAGATAGATTTCAAGATGGTGAATATGTGCATCTGTTTTTCCGTGCGGGCCGCGCCCCGAAACGCGCCGGTTCGACCGGTCTCGCCCGTGATGGTGGCGAGACGACTGCGCTCTGGATAGGCTTGGCCAATGGCGCCGCCCGCAGGAAACCCGATGCTGCCGTCAGTGGACTGGCAGACCGCCGCGTCCTGCTCCCGGGCCTTCAGCCGCGGCGGGCCGCGCATGAGCCCCGAAGGCGCGCTCGACGTCGTCGCCGACCTCCACCGCCACGCCCGCCACGCGATCGACCTGGTCAGCGCGTACACCGGCCTCGCCCCCGCCGCCGAGACCCCCGTCGACGTCGTCGACCGCATCCGCTGGAGCAACGTCAACATCGCCGGGTTCCGCCGGCTCCTCATCGAGCTCGGCGCCGAGGACGACCACCCGGACGCCCCCGTCGGCACCGCCGCCCGGCTCGCCGGCGTCCAGGCCGGCGCCGTCCTCGCCTTCCTCTCCTCCCGCGTGCTCGGCCAGTTCGAGACCTTCTCCACCGACACCGGCCGCCTGCTGTTCGTGGCCCCCAACATCGTCGAGGTCGAACGGCGGCTGCGCCTGCCCTCGCGCGAGTTCCGCCTCTGGATCGCCGTGCACGAGGCCGCCCACCTCGTCCAGTTCACCGCCGTCCCCTGGATGCGGGACCACTTCCACGGCCTCATCCACACCTTCTTCGACGCGGCCGAACCCGACCGGTCCTCCGCCGCCGGGCTCGCCCTCGCCGTGCGCCGCGCGCTGGCCGCCGCCCGCGAGGACGAGGCGCCGCGCGATCCGAGCACCCGGCCCGCCGGGCCTCCCGGGCCCGACGCCTCCGGCCTCGACGTCATGTCCGCGGTCACCAGTCCCGAACAGCGCGAAGCGATCTCGCAGATCCAGGCACTCATGACCCTCCTGGAGGGCCACGCCGAGGCCGTCATGGACGGGGTCGGGCGCACCGCCATCGACCACGTCGCGCTCCTGCGGCGCCGCTTCGACCGGCGGCGCGCCAACCCGACCACGCTCCAGAAGTTCGTGCGCCAGCTCCTCGGCCTCGACGCGAAGATGCGCCAGTACGCGGCCGGGCGGCGCTTCGTCGAGCAGGTCGTCGCCGAGCACGGCGTCGCGGGCTTCAACCGCGTCTGGGAGGCGCCGGCGAACCTGCCGACCGAGGCCGAGATCGACCGCCCTGAGCAGTGGATCGCGCGCGTCGTCGAAGGGCGGAGCCCGGCGCCGCGCCGCGTCGGCCGTGGCTAGACTGCCGCCCCCGGTGGCGCGGCTGCGCGTCGCCGTCCGCGGCGCCCTCGCCGACCTCCCGGGGGACGCGCTCGTGCTGGCCGCCTGCTCGGGCGGGCCCGACTCGCTCGCGCTGGCCGACACGCTCGCGTTCTGCGCGCCGCGCATGGGGTTGCGGGCGGGTCTCGTCAGCGTCGACCACGGCTTGCAGGAGGGTTCGGCCCGGCGCGCGGCGGACGTGGCCGCGTGGGGGCGCGCGGTCGGGCTCGACCCGGCCGAGGCGGTCGCGGTCGCGGTGGGCGGGTCGGGCGGCCCGGAGGCGGCGGCCCGCGAGGCGCGGTACGCGGCCCTCGACGCGGCGGCCGAACGGCACGGCGCGGCCGCGGTCCTGTTGGGCCACACCAGGGACGACCAGGCCGAGACGGTGCTGCTGGCGCTGGTGCGCGGGGCCGGGCCGCGCGGGATCGCCGGGATGCGGGCGGTGCGCGGGCGGTACCGCAGGCCGCTGCTGGGCGTCGCGAGGTCGGACACGCATGCGGCGTGCGCCGAGCGGGGGCTGGAGCCGTGGGCCGATCCGCACAACGCGGACCCGCGGTTCCTGCGGTCGGCGCTGCGGCCGGCGCTCGACGCGCTCGTGGGGGTCCTCGGCGAGGGCCTGGTGCCGAACCTGGCGCGGACGGCGGCGCTGGTCGCGGCCGACACCGATCACCTGGACGCGCTGGGGGCGGCGGCGCTGGAGGAGTGCCGCGCCGGGGGCGCGGCGAAGGACGGCGCAGGAGGCGGCGCAGGAGGCGGCGCGGGAGGCGATGCGCCGAGCGAGGCCGGCGGTGGCGGCGCGGCAGGCGATGGGGCGAGCGGCGCGGACGGGTTGGACGCGAAGCGGCTCGGGGCGCTGCCGGGCCCGGTCCGGCAGCGGGTGCTGCGGGCCTGGGCGCTGGAGTCGGGCGTGAACGGGGCCGAGCTCAACCACCGGCATCTGGACGCGCTCGACGCGCTGGTGGCCGACTGGCGGGGCCAGGGTCCGGCCTTTCTTCCCGGGGGCGTCGCGGTGCGGCGGTCGGGCGGCAGGCTCGCGGCGCGGCGGATCGCCGCCGGGCAGCCCGAAGGCCCCTAGGCGGCAGGGTTACGGGTCCCCGGTTTTCCAGGATGCCAGGAGGGTCCGACGATTCGCGGTGCGCGGAGCGGGACGGCCCGGCGGATGCGATCGTTCGGGGCTAGGAAGCGGAGCGGCGGGTTCTCGGTGGCCTGTGGTCGGTGGCCTGCTGCCGGGATCGGGGCAGCGCGGCGTGTCGGGCGCCCGCCGTCGCGGCGCCCCCGGTTCCGAAGTGCGCCCGGCGGGTGCGACGGTTCGGGGTTCGCGGGCGGGGCGTTCCGCTTGTAGCGAAATAAAAGCGGCCCGCGCATCGCGCGGGCCGTCGGGGACGGGCGGTCGCGGGGCCTTACTTCTGGTACACCGAGGGCTTGAGGACCCCCACGAACGGGAGCTCGCGGTAGCGCTCGGCGTAGTCGAGGCCGTAGCCCACGACGAACTCGTTGGGGATGTCGAAGCCCAGGTACTTCACGGGGATGTCGACCCGCTGCACGCCCGGCTTGCGGAGCATCGAGACCACCGCGACCGAGGCCGGGTGCAGCCCCTCGAGGTACTTGAGCAGCCACGACAGCGTCAGCCCCGAGTCGATGATGTCCTCCACCACGAGGAGGTGCTTGCCCGCGACATCCGAGTCGATGTCCTTGAGGATCCGCACCGTGCCCGACGAGGTGGTCGAGCTCCCGTACGAGGACAGGGCCATGAACTCCATCTTCACCGGGACGCTCAGCGCCCTCGCGAAGTCGGCCATGAACATGACCGCCCCTTTGAACACGCCCACGAGCAGCACCTCGTCGGTGCCGGCGTAGTCGGCCGAGACCCGGTCGCCGAGCTCGGCGACCTTCGCTCGGATCTCGTCCTCGGTGATGATGGTGCGCTCGATCTCCTCGGCGTACCACGAGTCAGGGTCGAACACGGCGTCCTTCGCTGCTGCGGACGGCACCGATGCTGGGCTGGCTAGCTCCGACGTCATGCAACAAGGGTGCCACCCGTTCGCTCGCGCCGCAGGCTTGGGTGGGCGAAGTCAACCTGCCCGTGGTACTAATTACGGACTATCGGCGGGGCGGGTAGAGATGCGGTGACCGGCGCGGGGCGCCATCTTCGGGGGCGCTGACGCTGCGGGACGTCGAACTCCCCCACCGTGTACGTTCGAATTGCGAGCACCTGCAGCCCAGGAAACCCTGCAGGACCGCGGCGAAGCTTGCGAGCCGCGGACCGCGCTCACTCGAAAACGCGACGACGCAGCAGGAGGAAACGAGTGGTCGACGCCGGGAGACCCACACCTGAGCGGAAGCGGTTCTTCCGCCGGCCGCTCGTCTGGATCGTGCTCATCGCCCTCATCGCGGTCCTGATCGGCAGCTTCTGGTCCGGCGGCTCCGAGTACGACGAGGCGAAGACCTCCGAAATCCTCAAGGACATCAACGACGGCAACGTGGAGGCGGCCAACCTGCTCGACAAGGAGCAGATGGTCCAGCTGACCCTGAACAACGGCGACCAGGTCGAGGCGTACCTCCCGGCCGGGATGATGGAGACCGTCGCCACCGAGCTCGAAGAGGCCGGCGTCGAGTTCGACACGGAGGTCAACGAGACCTCCGTGTTCGTGTCGTTCCTGCTGAGCCTCCTGCCGATCGTGCTGATCGTGCTCCTGCTGCTGTTCTTCATGTCGCAGATGCAGGGCGGCGGCTCGCGCGTCCTCAACTTCGGCAAGTCCAAGGCCAAGATGGTGTCCAAGGACACCCCGAAGACCACGTTCGACGACGTGGCCGGGGCCGACGAGGCCGTCGAGGAGCTCCGGGAGATCAAGGACTTCCTGGAGGACCCGAAGAAGTACCAGGAGCTGGGCGCGAAGATCCCCAAGGGCGTCCTCCTGTTCGGCCCCCCCGGCACCGGCAAGACCCTCCTCGCGCGCGCCGTCGCCGGCGAGGCCGGGGTCCCGTTCTACTCGATCTCCGGCTCGGACTTCGTGGAGATGTTCGTCGGCGTCGGCGCCAGCCGCGTCCGCGACCTGTTCACCCAGGCGAAGGAGAACGCGCCCGCGATCGTGTTCGTCGACGAGATCGACGCCGTCGGCCGCCACCGCGGCGCCGGCATGGGCGGCGGGCACGACGAGCGCGAGCAGACCCTGAACCAGCTGCTGGTCGAGATGGACGGGTTCGACACCCGCGGCGGGGTCATCCTCATCGCCGCCACGAACCGCCCCGACATCCTCGACCCGGCGCTGCTGCGGCCGGGCCGCTTCGACCGCCAGATCCCCGTGGACGCCCCCGACAAGGACGGGCGCCAGGCGATCCTGTCGGTCCACGCGAAGGGCAAGCCGTTCGTGCCGAACGTCGAGTTCGAGACGATCGCGCGGCGCACCCCCGGCTTCTCCGGCGCGGACCTCGAGAACGTCATCAACGAGGCGGCGCTGCTGACCGCGCGCCACAACGAGAAGGCGATCTCGGCCGACGCCCTCGAGGAGGCCATCGACCGCGTCATCGCCGGCCCCGAGCGCAAGGGCCGCGTCATGGGCGAGGCCGAGAAGAAGATGACGGCCTACCACGAGGCCGGGCACGCCCTGGTGGCGCACGCGCTGCCGCACGCGGCGCCGGTCCACAAGCTCACGATCCTGCCGCGCGGCCGGAGCCTGGGGCACACGCTGGTGCTGCCCACCGAGGACAAGTACACGCAGACGCGCTCGGAGATGATCGACACGCTCGCGTACGCGCTCGGCGGGCGGGCCGCCGAGGAGCTGGTGTACCACGACCCGACGACCGGCGCGTCGAACGACATCGAGAAGGCCACCAAGGTGGCCCGGGCGATGGTCACCGAGTACGGCATGTCCGCGAAGCTCGGCGCCATCAAGTACGGTTCGGGCGGCTCCGAGCCGTTCCTGGGCCGCGAGTACGGGCACCAGAAGGACTACTCCGACGAGGTCGCCGCCGACATCGACGCCGAGGTGCGGGCGCTCATCGAGATCGCCCACGACGAGGCGTACGCGATCGTCACCGAGTACCGGGACGTGCTCGACCAGATGGTGACCGAGCTGTTGGAGAAGGAGACGCTGAACCAGGAGGACCTGGAGCGGATCGCGACCCGCGTGGTCAAGCGCCCGCCCATGTCCCCGTTCAACGGCACCGACAAGCGCAAGCTCGGGCAGCCGCCGGTGTCGACGCCGAACGGCTCGCGGCCGGCCGAGGGCCCCGAGGAGGGCATCGAGATCGGCCCGGGCACCGAGGGCCAGAGCCCGCAGGCGTGACCCGGCCGGATGATCCGCGCGGCCCCGTCCACCAGGTGGGCGGGGCCGTTCGCTACCCCCGGTGATCAACCCCACTGGAGTTGTCGGTGAAAACCCGTAAGCTTGTGCGATGGCTGAACTGGACAACCTGGCCGCCCGCCTGATCGACGGCCGCATCAACGGCAGCCCCGTCGAGGACGCGGTGGACCTGGGGCGGATCGAGGCCGCGGTGCGGGAGATCCTGGAGGCGATCGGCGAGGACCCCGACCGGGCCGGTCTCAAGGAGACCCCGCGGCGCGTGGCGCGGGCGTACGCGGAGCTGTTCGCCGGGCTGCGGGTCGACCCCGCCGAAGTCCTGAAGACCTCGTTCGACGAGAACCACAACGAGCTGGTCCTGGTGCGCGACATCGAGGTCCAGTCGTTCTGCGAGCACCACCTGCTGCCGTTCACCGGGGTCGCGCACGTCGGGTACATCCCGGGATCGAACGGCCAGATCGTGGGGCTGTCGAAGCTCGCGCGCCTCGTGGAGGCCTACTCGCGGCGCCCGCAGGTCCAGGAGCGGCTGACGAGCCAGATCGCCGACCAGCTGTACAAGTCGCTCGAGGCGAGCGGCGTGATCGTGGTGGTCGAGTGCGAGCACACGTGCATGTCGATGCGCGGCATCAGGAAGCAGGGTTCGCGCACGGTCACGTCGGCGGTGCGGGGCCTGATGCAGTCGGACGCGCGCACGCGCGCCGAGGCGATGTCGCTGCTGCGCGGCACCACCGTGTGAGCCGCGATCGTGCGCTGGGGGCCTCCGCGGGAGGCCGGGCCGCGCGGGGCCCTGCGGGGCGTTCAGCGGGGGTGCAGAAAGGCCGGATGCGCGGGGCATCCGGCCTTTGCTGCAAGGATGAATGAGGTCAGGGGTGTCCAGATCTCAAACGCCCGGTTGTTAGAAGACCTGACCGGTCTGCGACTGGAACGAGTCGCCCTCCGGGGTGGCCTCGGTGTAGGTGGTGTCGAGGAAGCCGTCGCCGTCCGAGTCGGTGAGGACGGTGTCGGAGACGCCGTCCGCGTTGGAGTCGACCGAGATCTCGTCGAGGAAGCCGTCGGCGTTCGTGTCGGTGGCCACCACGTCGGCGTAGCCGTCGTTGTTGGTGTCCGTCGCGACCTGGTCGACGTAGCCGTCGGCGTTGGTGTCGACCGAGACCTGGTCGGTGTAGCCGTCGCCGTCGGTGTCCGACTCGTAGGTGTCGATGAGGCCGTCGCCGTCGGAGTCGGAGGCGTAGGACTCGAAGGTGCCGTCGCCGTCCGCGTCGACCAGCAGCTCGTCGGAGATGCCGTCGCCGTCGGTGTCGGTGGCGATCGCGTCGGCCTCGCCGTCGTAGTCGGTGTCGATCATGGTGACGCCGTCGGCGGTGACCGTGGAGTCCTCGATGCCGTCGCCGTCCACGTCGAAGGTCTCGGTGACCGTGGAGACCGACGTGTCGTCGTAGGTGTCCTCGGCGGTGTAGGTGTCTTCCTCGGCGGTGTAGTCGTCGGTGGTGACGTCTTCCTCGACCGACGCGTCGTCGTACTCGCTCATCGCTCTTCCATCCTCAGTTCTCGGAGAAGTGTTCGGTGCTTGTGAGGAGAACTCTACGACTGCGCCGAGGGGCGTGAATCCCCAGAGTGTGCCAACCCCCTATGCTTTCTCCCGTCCCTTCCGTATGCGGTTGTCCCCGGACGTCAGGAGTGCTCGTTGGGTTTCGACGACAGCGCCTTCGACGTTCCCGAGCCGCCCCCGGCGCTGGTCCCGGTGCCCGCGGTCCGGGCCTTCGACATCCACTCCTCCCGGGTCGTGTCCGGTGCGCCCGGGTGCGGCTGGCAGTTCGACCTGCGGGCCGACGACCCGATCACCAGGGACGGGATGCTGCTGGTGCCGTTGATATCCGAGGCGGACTACTACCGGGCGGTGGACGGCGACGGGGACGCCTACGCGAGCCTGGTCCCGGCCGCGGACGTGTACGTGCAGCGGCCCGAGCCGGGTACGGGCGCGCCGCGCCCGGGGTACCTGATCGAGCGGCTCTCGGACCCCGACTCGCCGCCGGTGCGCCGGCCCTACCCGGCCTCGGACGTGCCGAACCTGATCGGGCGGCGGGTCTGGTTCTGGACGGACGGGGCGTTCCGGGACGACTTCCGGTGCGTCTCGGAGCCGTTCGAGGTCGACGGGGACTTCTGCGCGCGGGTGGTCGAGGAGCGGGCCTGGTACCGCTGGCGGCGCACCGGGGTGCTCCCGAAGGCCCAGGACGCCTTCATCCACCACCTGTGGACGCAGTGAGCGGCCGAGACTGACCGCCGCATTCGGGGCTTAGGCCTGCGAGACGGGCGTCGCGAGGACCCCCGGATATCAGGGTGCCCGGCGGGTACGACGATCCGGGCCGCCCTGCCCGCGGCACGGCTTCAGGTCGTCGAGCCGGCCCGCCCGGTCGCCGACGCCGCCTCAGGCCTGCCAGAGCCTCGTCATCATCGCCTCGACGGCGATCCTCGGGCGCACGTTCGCTTCGATGGCCTTGCGGCAGTCCAGGATCGCGTCGATGCGCCGCAGCAGCGACTCGGCGCTGAGCCGGCCCGCCGCGGCCCTGGTCGTGTCGGCCATGTCCGGGTGGATCGGGTCGACCCGGGCGCCGAACCCGGCCGCGAGCGCGTCGCGGTAGAACGCCGCCAGGTCCACCAGGGCCCGGTCGAGCGAGTCGCGCTGCGCCCGCGTGTCGCGGGTCTTCTGGCGCTTCTCCAGCTCCTTGAGCGCCGCCGCCGAGCCGCGCGCGGCCCGGGACGCGCCCTTGCCGGTGCCGCCCTTGCCGAGCGCGGTCTCCAGGGCCTCGCGTTCGGCCGCGGACTGGTCGGTGTAGGTGCCCGCCGCCTCCGCCTCGGCGGCCTCGATGAGCTCGACCGCGGCGGTGAAGCAGGCGCCGAGGCCGGTCAGGCGCCGCGGGATCTGGAGGACGTCGTGGCGTTTCGCGCGCGCCTGCGCGTCGGTCGCCAGGCGCCGGGCCCGGCCGACGTGGCCCTGGGCGGCGGCCGCGTACAGCTCGGCCTCGCGCCGGTCGAGGCCGTCGCGGGCGACCAGGAGGTCCGCGATCGCCCCGGCGGGGGGCTGGCGCAGGCCCATGACGCGGCACCGGGAGCGGATCGTCACCGAGATCTCGGCGGGGTTGACCGAGGGCGCGCACAGCAGGAACACGGTCCGCTCCGGCGGTTCCTCGACGGCTTTGAGCAGGGCGTTCGCGGCGGCCTCGGTGAGGCGGTCGGCGTCTTCGAGGATGAGGATCTGCCAGCGGCCCGCGGTGGGGGCGCGCCCGGCCTCCAGGATGAGGCCGCGGACCTGGTCGACGCCGAGGGACAGGCCCTCGGGGATGACGCGGGTGACGTCGGGGTGGGTGCCGCCGAGGGTCGTCCGGCAGTCGTGGCACTCCCCGCAGCCGCCCTCGGCGCACTGGAGGGCGGCGGCGAAGGCGACCGCGGCGGTGGACCGGCCGGACCCGGGCGGGCCGGTGAACAGCCACGCGTGGGTCATGCCGGTGCCGCGGGCGGCGTCGGCGAGGACCCGCTGGGCCTCGTCCTGGCCCACCAGCTCCCCGAACACTCCGGCGGCGACGGTGCTCACGGCCGTCCGGCCTCCTCGGCGACGGTGCTCCAGCCGTAGTCGTCGGCGGACTCGGGCCGGTCGGCGGGCGGCTCGGGGCGCCGCTCGGCGGCGGGCGCGGGGGCCCGGTCGTCGCGGTCGCCGTCGAGGCCCGGCCAGCCGTGCTCGGCGCGGGCGGTCTCGGTGCGGATGTCGAGGCGCTCGGCGACGGCGTCGCGGACGGTCGCGGCGATCTCGTCGGCACTGCCGCCGGCGGGGACGACGAGGTAGCGGTGCGGGTCGTCACCGGCGAGCTGGAGGAACGTCTCGCGGACCCGCTCGTGGTAGTCGAGCTCCTCCTGCTCGAGGCGGTCGCCGTCGCCGCCGGCCTTGGCGCGGTGCAGGCCCGCCTGGGGCTCGACGTCCAGGAGCACGGTCAGGTCGGGTTTGAGGCCGCCGGTGGCCCAGGACGACACCCACGCGACCTCGTCCTTGCCGAGGTCGCGGCCCGAGCCCTGGTAGGCGATGGAGGAGTCGATGTAGCGGTCGGAGACGACGACGGCGCCGCGTTCGAGGGCGGGCCGGACGACCTTCTCGACGTGCTGGGCGCGGTCGGCGGCGAACAGCAGCGCCTCGGCGCGGGGGGCGGGGGCGGCGTCGCCGCTGGAGCTGTCGAGCAGGAGGCTGCGGATGCGCATCCCGATGTCGGTGGCGCCCGGTTCGCGCGTGAGGACCGCCTCGTAGCCGCGGAGCTTCAGCCAGGCGGCGAGCTTCACCGACTGGGTGGACTTCCCGGCGCCCTCGCCGCCCTCGAAGACGACGAAGAACCCCGAGCCCTGGACGGGGACGGCGGCCGAGAGGGGCCGCCCGCGCAGGGAGGACCACAGGTCGGCGAGGACGGGCACGCCGGGCTTGTCGTCCATGGACTTGAAGGCGGTGACGCCGAGCCAGGCGACGAGCGCGGCGGCGACGAACAGGAGGATGCGGCTCATGGAGAACTCGACCTCGGTGAAGCCCAGGTCGAGCCGCCTGCTGGCGTGCCAGCCCGCGAGCGGCGCCGAGACGGTCATGGCGAGCATGAGGATGACGCGGGCCGAGACGGCGATGAACGCGAACATGCGGCCGCGGATCTCGTCCTCGGCCTCCCGCTGGAGGAGGGTGATCCCGGCGAGGAAGGCCATGCCGGCGCCGAGGCCGATGACGACCGAACCGACGAGGGCGACCCACAGCCACGGGGCGAGGGCGTCGAGGGCGAGGCCGGTCCCGGCCAGGACGATGCTCATGCCGAACCAGCGCAGCCGGGAGAGTTCGCCGATGAGCTTGGGGCCGAGGGCGATGCCCGTGCCGAGGCCGAGGAAGAGGAAGACCGCGAGGATGTAGAAGGCGGCGTCGCCGGCGTCGAGGGTGGTCGCGTAGACGGTGCCGACGCCGATGAGGATGCCCGCGCCGCTGAAGGCGCCGAGCATCCCGAGGATGAGGCCGCGGACGCGCTCGCGGCTGCGCATGTAGGTCCAGCCCTCGACGAAGTCGTTCCAGACGCTGGAGGTCTTGGCGGCGACCTGGCCGTAGCGCCCGGAGATCTGGGGGATGGAGAAGTAGACGGTGGCGGCGAGGATCGCGAACATGGCCGCGGTGAGGTAGAGGGCGAGGACCATCGGCTCGGCCCAGGGGCCGAGGTTGGCCCACACGCCCGAGCCGCGTTCGAGGATCGCGAGGACGGCGAAGGCCAGGGGCGGGGCGAGGCCGTAGGTGGTGGCGAGGCTGAGCTGGTTGGCGGCCTCGTACTTCTCGGGCGGGAGGAGGTTCGGGACGGCCGCCTCCTTCGCGGGCGACCAGATGAGGACCGCGCCCTCGATGCACAGCTGGGCGACGGCCAGCCACGCCACGGTGAAGGCCGTGGAGTCGGTGATGAGGTAGACGGTGGGGACCGAGGCGATGAGCAGGAAGCGGGCGGTGTCGCAGGCGGCCATGGTCTTGCGCCGGTCGAACCGGTCGGCGAAGACGCCAGCGACGGGGCCGAGCACCAGGGACGGCAGCAGGCGCAGCACGATGGTCGCCGAGAACGCCGCGCCCTTGGCGGCGGGGTCGTCGAACAGCGACTGCGCGAATCCCGCGGTGGCGAACAGCGCGAGCCAGTCGCCGAAGGAGGCCAGGCCGAGCACGGTCCACAGCCTTCTGAACGGGCGGATCCGCAGCACCGTCTGGATGTCGGCAAGGGTGTTCGCCATGCTGCTCCTCGAAAGTCAAAGACCGCACCGGGTCGACTACGAGACTAGTCGGCCCGGCGCGGCCCGCGGCCTCGGCGCTGTCGGTTGAGTGGCCTGCGACAGGTCTACGGCAGGCGGCGCGCCAGGTAGTCGCAGACGACGCCGTTGGCCTCGGCGATCGAGGCGGCGCAGCCGTCGGGGTCGCGGCGGAACGCCAGGCGGACCAGGGCCTGCCCGGTCTCGACGGCGACGGTGACGGTCTTGTTGAGCTCGTCGTCCCCGCCGATGCCGAAGCGGTGGGCGAGTCCGGCCAGGATCTGGTCGGCGATGACGTCGCCGCCGGTGGTGACGGCGTCGGCCCGGCCCGGGTCGATCGCGTCGGCCAGGTGGAGGACGCGGAAGCCGGGCGCGGTGCGGTACATGTGCACGTACTCGCCGATCGCGGCCTCGACCCCGGCGCGCCAGTCGGCGGGCGGCTCGGCGTCGAAGCGGGCGGCGAGGCGCTCGAAGTACAGGTCGATGTAGCGCTGGCTCAGCGCCTCGGCGAGCGAGCGCTTGTCGCCGAAGAACTGGTAGACCGAGCCGATGGCGACGTCGGCGCGCTGGGCGATGGCCGTGGTCGAGAGCCGGTCGTAGCCGACCTCCTCGATCAGGTCGGCGGCGGCGTCGAGCATTCGGCGCACGCGCGCGGCCGAGCGTTCCTGGACGGGCAGGCGGCGCAGCGAGTGCGTCGCCCCGAACTTGGACACCGGTGACATCGTGGGCTGCCTCGCGGCCGGCACGGTGGCAGTGCTCATGGTGTTGTCTCCCCCCTCGTGATGACAAGTCTCCCCATCATGGACGACTTGCCCGGATTCGAGGCTCATTCCGGGCCGTGTCGCGAGAGAAATTCCGGCTTCCCCCGACCGAGTGTCACCATGCCGACACGAGCCGGAACGGGGACTCCATGTCGCCCGGCGGCTTGACGGAATGCGGAATCGGTCACTCCCGTGCATGTGGCGGTTGTGCGCGAGCACCCCGGCACGGAAGGATTGCGAGGGTTTTGCGCGTTGCCTCAGGAGAGGCGACGGAGAGAGGACTGACACGTGACCACACGGCGCACCCCGGCGTTCCGGGCCCGATGCCGCAAGCAGGCCGTCCACCGCGTCGCGATGGTCTCGGTCCACACGTCCCCGCTCGCCCAGCCCGGCACCGGCGACGCGGGCGGCATGAACGTCTACGTCCTCAACACCGCCCGCGAGCTCGCCCGCGCGGGCGTCGAGGTCGAGATCTTCACCCGCGCCACCAGCTCCGAGGAGCCCCCCACCGTGGAGGCCGAACCGGGCGTCCTGGTGCACCACCTCCCCGCCGGGCCCTTCGAGGGCCTGTCCAAGAACGACCTCCCCACGCAGCTGTGCGCCTTCACCGGCGGGCTCCTGCGCGCCGAGGCCCGCAACCGGCCCGGCCACTACGACCTCATCCACGCCCACTACTGGCTCTCCGGGCAGGCCGCGTGGGTGGCCGCCGACCGGTGGGGCGTCCCGCTCGTGCAGACCTTCCACACCCTCGCGAAGGTCAAGAACGCGCAGCTCGCCGAGGGCGACTCCCCCGAGCCGATCGGCCGGGTCTGCGGCGAGGAGCAGATCACGACCGAGGCCGACCTCCTCGTCGCGAACACCGCGGCCGAGGCCGCCGAGCTGCACCGCTACTACAACGCCGACACCCGCCGCGTCGAGGTGATCCACCCCGGCGTGGACCTCGGCGTCTTCCGGCCCGGCGACCGGTATGCCGCCCGGCAGGCGCTCGGGCTCCCCCAGGACGCCCTGGTGGTCGCCTTCGTGGGCCGCATCCAGCCCGCCAAGGCCCCCGACGTGCTCCTGCGCGGCCTCGCCCGGCTGCGCGAGGACGACCCCGATCTGGCCGACCGGATCGTCCCGGTCTTCGTGGGCGGGCCCTCGAACACCGACCTGTACTGGCTGCCGAAGCTCGCCGGGGAGTTGGGCCTGGGCGAGCGGGTCCAGTGGCGCACCCCGCGCTCGGGCGAGGCGCTCGCGCAGGTCTACCGGGCCGCCGACGCCGTCGCGGTCCCCAGCTACAACGAGTCGTTCGGCCTGGTCGCCCTGGAGGCCCAGGCCACCGGGACGCCGGTCGTGGCCGCGCGCGTCGGCGGCCTGCCGACCGCCGTCGCCGACGGCGACTCGGGGCTCCTGGTCGACTCCCACTCGGCCGACGACTGGGCCGGGGCGCTCGGCAGGCTCATGGGCGACGACGGCCTCCGCGAGCGACTCGCCGCCGGGGCCCGCGCCCACGCCGCGCTGTTCTCCTGGCAGGCCACCGCCGAGGGGCTGAGCAACGCCTACCGGCGCGCGCTCCTCATGCGCTCCCAGGCGATTACGCTGAACCGCTGAGGCCATCAAGCGACGTGGAGGAGACCCCGTGATCGAGCGACTCAAGGCGGCCCTCGACGAGACCGGCGTCGAGTACCGCGAGGACGGCCCCCGCTCGGTGGTCGTCGCGCTCCCGGGGCGGCGCAAGCTCAACATCGCCTGCGGCCTGGTCGTGGAGGACCACGCCCTGCGCGTCGAGGCGTTCGTGGCCCGCCGGCCCGAGGAGCACCGCGAGGCGGTCTGGGCGGAGCTGCTGCGGCGCAACGGGAGGCTGTACGCGGTGTCGTTCGCGACCGACGAGTCCGGCGACGTCCACCTGGTGGGGCGGCTCCCGTTCGCCGCCGTCACCGCCGAGGAGCTGGACCGGGTCCTCGGGCAGGTCCTCGAGGCCGCCGACGAGACCTTCAACGTCATCCTCGAACTGGGCTTCAGGTCCTCCATCGAACAGGAGTGGCGCTGGCGCCTGGCCCGGGGCGAGTCCACGAGGAACCTCGAGGCGTTCGAGCACCTCCGGCCCCGGGACTGACCGGGGCGGCCCGCCGCCGACGCGACGCCCGCCACACCCTTGCGGCGACCGGGCGGCCGGACGGTTCGGGAGGCGGCAGGATGTAGGGCATGACCTACACTCTCGTGCTGCTTCGCCACGGCGAAAGCGAATGGAACGCCAAGAACCTGTTCACCGGCTGGGTCGACGCCAAGCTCTCGGCCGCGGGCGAGGACGAGGCCCGCCGCGGCGGGCAGCTGCTCGCCGAGGCCGACCTGCTGCCCGACGTCGTCCACACCTCGCTGCTGCGCCGCGCCATCAACACCGCCGAGCTCGCCCTGAACGAGGCCGCCCGCTCCTGGATCCCGGTCAAGCGCTCCTGGCGCCTGAACGAGCGCCACTACGGCGCGCTCCAGGGCAAGGACAAGGCCCAGACGCTCGCCGAGTTCGGCGAGGAGCAGTTCATGACCTGGCGCCGCTCCTACGACACCCCGCCGCCGCCCATCGAGCCCGGCTCGGAGTTCTCCCAGGACGGCGACCCCCGCTACGCCGACCTCGCCCCCGAGGTCAGCCCCCGCTCCGAGTGCCTCAAGGACGTGCTCGAGCGGATGCTCCCGTACTGGTACGACGGGATCGTCCCCGACCTCAGGGCCGGCCGGACCGTGCTGGTCGCAGCCCACGGCAACTCCCTGCGCGCCCTGGTCAAGCACCTCGACGGCGTCTCCGACGAGGACATCGTCGGCCTCAACATCCCCACGGGCATGCCGCTGCAGTACGAGCTCGACGAGCGGACCCTCAAGCCCGTCACCGCCGGCGGCGCCTACCTCGACCCCGAGACCGCGGCCAAGGCCGCCGCCGCCGTCGCGGCCCAGGGCAAGAGCCGGAAGCAGGCCGACGACAAATAGCCCGCGTCGCGCACCCCGCGTGAACGGAGGGTGACGACCGTTACGGCCCGGCGTTCGACGCCGGGCCGTTCCGCGCTTACGCTGGGGTCGTGGCCCACAACGAACCGCTGCCCAAGAGTCTGCGCAAGGGGGTCGGGCGCGTCCTCACCGGCCTTGCCGCCGGCGCCGCCCTCGGCGCCGCCGCGACCGCCCTCGTCCGCGTCCGTCACCGCGGCGCCCCGCCGCGCCCCGAGCCCCGCACCGCCCCCGTCGCCGACTCCCGCCCCTGGGAGGCCGCGACCGACCTGCTGCGCACCGGCGTGTGCCTGGTCGACGACCACAACCGGGTCCTGTACACCAACCGCGCCGCCCGCGACCTCGGCCTGGTGGACGACCACGAGATCGTCTCGCTGACGCTGCGTGCCCTGCTGGCGCAGGCGCGGCGCTCCGGCCGCTACCGGGACGCCGAGGTCGAGGTCCCCAAGCAGGTCATGGGCGAGCCGAGCGCCGTGAGCGTCCGGATCACGCCGATGGCCGACGGCGTGTCCGTGGCCGAGTTCCAGGACATCTCCGAGCTGCACCGCGTCGAGCGGGTGCGCCGCGACTTCGTCGCGAACATCAGCCACGAGCTGAAGACCCCCGTCGGGGCCATGCAGATCCTCGCCGAGGCGCTCAAGGACGCCGCTGAGGACCCCGACGCGTCCGCGCGCTTCGCGACCCGCATCCAGTCCGAGTCGGTGCGCATGAACCACCTGGTCACCGACCTCTTGGAGCTGTCGCGGCTCCAGGGCGCGGAGAAGCTGCCGGACCCCGAGCCGGTCGAGGTCGACCGGATCGTCGCCGAGGCGTTCGACCAGACGCGGATAGCGGCCGAGGAGAAGCACATCGAGCTGAAGTACACCGGCGTGCGCGGCGCCGAGGTGCTCGGTTCGGAGTCGCAGCTGGTGACCGCGGTGAAGAACCTCGTCGGCAACGCCATCTCCTATTCACCCGAGGGCACGGGCGTGGAGGTCTCGACCTCGGTGCGCTCCCCCACCGGCCACCTGGCCGGGGTCCGGATGGTGTGCATCGCCGTGCGCGACCAGGGCATCGGCATCCCCGCCGAGGAGCTGGACCGGATCTTCGAGCGGTTCTACCGCGTGGACGCGGCCCGGTCGCGCTCCACGGGCGGCACCGGCCTCGGCCTGGCGATCGTCAAGCACGTGGCGGTCAACCACGGGGGTAGAGTCGAAGTGTCCAGTATGCCCGAAGCTGGATCAGTGTTTACCTTGATGTTGCCTGCTCGTTCCCTTCCGTCCGACGCCACGGCACCGGGCTCGGATGGAATCGGAACATAAACAGCAAGACGCCTGCCAGAAAGGTTCACTCGTGACCCGCGTGCTCGTAGTTGAAGACGAGGAATCGTTCTCCGATGCCCTCTCCTACATGCTCCGCAAGGAGGGCTTCGAGGTGGCCGTCGCCGCGGACGGCGACGCCGCCATCAAGGAGTACGAGCGCGCCGGGGCCGACGTGGTCCTGCTCGACCTGATGCTGCCCGAGAAGTCGGGCACCGAGGTCTGCCGCGAGCTGCGGGCCAACTCGAACGTGCCGATCATCATGGTCACCGCCCGCGACTCGGAGGTGGACAAGGTGGTGGGCCTGGAGCTGGGCGCCGACGACTACATCACCAAGCCGTACTCCTCGCGCGAGCTGGTCGCCCGCATCCGCGCGGTGCTGCGCCGCTCCGCCGAGCCCGACGACCCGATCGTCACGGTCCTGGAGGCCGGGCCGGTGCGCATGGACGTGGACCGCCACACCGTCACCGTGGGCGGGCAGGACGTGCAGCTGCCGCTCAAGGAGTTCGAGCTGCTGGAGATGCTGCTGCGCAACGCCGGGCGGGTGCTCACGCGCGGCCAGCTCATCGACCGCGTCTGGGGCGCGAACTACGTGGGCGACACCAAGACCCTCGACGTGCACGTCAAGCGCCTGCGCTCGAAGATCGAGCCCGAGCCGGGCAAGCCCCGCCACCTCGTGACGGTCCGCGGCCTCGGCTACAAGTTCGACCCGCACGCCTAGCCCGGCAGGTGCCCGAGCGCCAGGACACCTGCCGTTCACCTTCCGCGGGGCGCCGCCGCTCGCGCCCGATCCCGCAAGGATGACGCTTGCCAACCGGCGGCGGCCGGGCCCGCGCGGCGGATAGGCTGCACCCGTGACCTACCTTCCCGCGGACGACCGCTACGAGACCATGCAGTACCGACGCTCCGGACGCAGCGGCCTGAAGCTGCCCGCGATCTCCCTCGGCCTGTGGCAGAACTTCGGCCACACCCGGCCGCTGGAGACGCAGCGGGCGATCATCCGCCGCGCCTTCGACCTCGGCGTCACCCACTTCGACCTGGCCAACAACTACGGCCCGCCCGGCGGCAGCGCCGAGCAGAACTTCGGCCGCGTCCTCGCCGAGGACCTCAAGGCCCACCGCGACGAGCTGATCATCTCCTCCAAGGCCGGGTACCGCATGTGGCCCGGCCCGTACGGCGACCACGGCTCGCGGAAGTACCTCGTCTCCTCGCTCGACCAGTCGCTGCGGCGCATGGGCCTGGACTACGTCGACGTGTTCTACCACCACCGGCCCGACCCCGAGACCCCGCTCGAGGAGACCATGGGCGCCCTCGACGCGATCGTGCGCTCGGGCAAGGCCCTGTACGCGGGCGTCTCGAACTACAACGCCGAGCAGGTCAGGGCGGCCGCCGCGATCCTGAAGGACCTCGGCACGCCGCTCCTGATCGACCAGCCGTCCTACTCGATGTTCAACCGCTGGACCGAGCGCGACGGCCTGCTCGACGCGCTCGAGGAGGTCGGCGCCGGCTGCATCGTCTTCAGCCCGCTCGCCCAGGGGCTCCTGACCGACCGGTACCTGGGGGGCATCCCCGAGGACTCGCGCGTGCGCACCAGCGTCTTCCTCAACGAGGACGCCCTCGAGGAGGAGAAGATGGCCCGCGTGCGGGCCCTCAACGACATCGCGGCCGGGCGCGGCCAGTCGCTCGCGCAGACGGCGCTCGCCTGGGCCCTGCGCGACACCAGGATGACCAGCGTCATCATCGGCGCCAGCAGCGTCGCGCAGCTGGAGGACAACATCGGCGCCCTCGCGAACCCCGACTTCACCGAGGACGAGCTCGCGGCGATCGACGTCCACGCCGTCGGCTAGCGCCGCAGGCGGGCACCGTCCCTCCCCAGTAGAAGGACGGTGCCCGCTCCTCCGCGCGGGCGATACTTCCGTATGAGGGGGAGCCCCGCGACATCCCCCTCGAGAGGGAAGTGCGGCTTGGGTGGGTTCACTACGATTCTGGGCATGACCTCCGTGAGAACCACGCTGCGCCCGCCCCGGCACCAGTTCGACGCCCGCGTGAAACCCTGGTGGCGCGCCCAACTCGCCCTCTCCTACGGCGTGATCGTCGTCCCGCTGGCCGTGCTGGGCCTCCTCATCGCCCCCGCCCGCTGGTGGCTCCTCGGGCCCGCGATCCTGTTCGCCGTGATCGGCCTCGCCTCGATGGCCCTGCCCGCCTGGTGGCACCGCGTGCACCGCTGGGAGGTCACCGACACCGCCGTGTACACCCTCACCGGCTACTTCTGGCGCACCTGGCGCGTCGCCCCGATGTCGCGCATCCAGACCGTCGACACCACCCAGGGCCCGCTCCAGCGCTCCTTCGGACTGTCCACCGTGGTCGTCACGACCGCGTCCTCCGCGGGGGCCGTGAAACTCGAGGGGCTCGAGCAGGCCCAGGCCGAGGAGCTGGCCGCGCGGCTGACCGAGCTCACCGACGCCACCCCCGGGGACGCGACATGAGCGACGAGACGACCGCCGCCGAGGCCCTGGAGACCGAGGTCCCCGGGGCGCCGTGGCTGAAGCTGCACCCCGACGGGCTCAAGGCCACCGCGCTGTACCTGTTCGGCGCCGGGCTCGTGATCGGCACCCCGATCGCGTTCGCCATCGCCACCGGCTCGCTGCTCCTGGCCCTGCTCATCGTCGTGGGCGGCGGCCTGCTCGTCATCGGCGCCGTCCTCGCGTACGAGGCGGTGCGCCTGCGCGCCACCAGGTACCGCGTCACCGAGTCCCGCGTCGAGATGGTCACGGGGGTCTTCTTCAAGACCCGCCGCTCCCTCGCCCGGGAGCGCATCCGCTCGGTCGACCTCTCCTCCAACCCCCTGGAGCGCGCCTTCGGCCTCGCGCGGGTCAAGGTCGGCACCGGCGAGACCGGCAGCGGATCGGGCTCGAGCACCGAGCGGACCCTGCTGCTGGACTCGGTCCACAAGACCGAGGCCGACCGGCTCCGCGCCGAGCTGCTGCGCCGCGCCGCCGCCGAGACCGGGCCCGACGGCGAGCAGCGGCTCGCCACCTGGGAGCCCCGCTGGCTCAAGTACGCGCCGCTGTCGTTCCTCACCCCGATGCTCGCGGGCGTGGTGGTCGGCGCGGTCTTCCAGGTCGCCGACTGGTTCGGCAAGGGCGGCCTGCCCGTCGAGATCGTCGCCGGCCTGCTCGAGGAGTACGGCCCCTGGGCCGTGCTCGGCATCGGCGTCGTCGGGCTCCTGGTCATCGGCGCCGTCGGGAGCCTGGTCCTCCAGGGCGAGGCCTGGTGGAACCACCGGCTCGACCGCGAACCGGGCGGCACGCTGCGCGTGCAGCGGGGCCTCATGGTCTCGCGCTCCCTCAGCCTCGAGGAGCGGCGCATCCGCGGGATCGAACTGGTCGAGCCGCTCGGCGTGCGCGCCGCGGGCGCCGGGCGCCTCGACGTCGTCGCCATCGGCCTCAAGACCGATCAGGAGGGCAGCGACCTGAGCACGCTCGTGCCCGCCGCGCCGCTCGCGGTCGCCGAGGCCGCCGCCGAGGCCGTGATCGGCCCGATCGCCGTCGACCTGGCCCCGCACCCCAAGGCCGCCCTGCACCGCCGCGTCCGCTGGGGCGTGGCCGCGGTGGTCCTGCTCGCCGCCGCGGCCGCGGCGGCGCACCTGCTGTGGTCGCTCCCGGCGCTGCTGAGCGCGGCCGTGATCCTCGCGGCGGTGCTGGGCTCGGCGTTCGCGCTGTGGACGGCGTTCGACTCGTACCGGTCCCTCGGCCACGCGACGAGCCGCGGCTACCTCGTCTCGCGCTGCGGCAGCGTCCGGCGCGCGACGGTCCACCTCGACCGCTCGGGGATCATCGGCTGGCGCGTCAGGCAGTCGCTGTTCCAGAAGCGCATGGGGCTCATGACCCTGGACGCGACCACCGCGGCGGGCAGGGGCCACTACGCGGTGATCGACGCCGACGAGCACGAGATCCTCGACTTCGCCGACGGCGCGGTCCCGGACCTGCTGCGGCCGTTCCTCGTCCGCGACGAACCGCACGGCGGCTGACGTGCGGCGGCGGCCCGGCTTCCGGGCCGCCGCGCGTCAGCGGAACGACTGGAGCGCCGCGGTGCCCGGCGGCTCCTCGGCCCTGATGAGCGCCTCGACCTCGCCCATCCGGTCCCAGGTGTTCACGCCCATGCCCGCCAGGACGCGGCCGTTCCGCGTCCAGAAGGCGACGAACTCGAGCGACTCGACCGAGCCGGAGACGACCACCTCGTCGTAGGCGTCCGGCCCGGCCGTGAAGCCCAGGTACTCCATGCCGAGGTCGTACTGGTCGGTGAAGAAGTACGGGAGCTTGTCGTAGACCGTGTCGTCGCCGAGCATCGCCCTGGCGGCGTGCCGCCCGGAGTCGATCGCGGTCTGCCAGTGCTCGACGCGGATCGGCCGCCCGAAGTGCGGCGAGGGCACCGAGGCGATGTCGCCCGCGGCCCAGACGTCGGCGCCGCCCGTGCGCAGGGTGCCGTCGACGGCGACCCCGCCGCCGAGGTCCTTCCCGCGCAGGTCGAGCCCGCCCGCGACCGCCAGGCCCGTGTTCGGGGTCGCGCCGACCGCGATGAGCACGAGGTCGGCGTCCACGCGCTCGCCGTCCTCCGTCTCGACGCCGACGGCGCGGCCGTCCTCGCCGAGGATCTTCGCGACCCGGGTGCGGCGGCGCAGGTCCACGCCGTGGTCGAGGTGAAGCTGGGCGAAGACCAGGCCCATCTCGGGGCCGAGGACGCGTTCGAGCGGCTGGGCGCCGAGGCCGAAGACGGCCGCTTCGCAGTCGAGCTGCCGCGCGGAGGCGGCGACCTCCATGCCGATCCAGCCGTCGCCGATGATCGCGACCCGTTCGGCCGCCCGCAGCGCGACGCCGAGCTGGTCGGACTGCTCGACGGTCCGCAGCAGGTGGACGCCGCGCAGGTCGGCGCCGGGGAACGGGAGGACGAGCGGGCTCGAGCCGGTGGCGAGCAGGAGCTTCGCGTAGTCGAGGACGGTGCCGTCGGCGAGCGCGAGCCGCCGGGCGCCGGTGTCGAGCCCGGTGGCGGGCTGCCCGGAGCGGACCTCGGCGTTGTCGGCGTACCAGTCCTCGTCGACGGTGAACAGCGCCGACCGGTCGGCCTCGCCGCGCAGGTAGTCCTTGGACAGCGGCGGGCGCTCGTAGGGGCGGTGGGCCTCCCCGGCGACGATGACGAGGTCGCCCTCGTAGCCCTCGTCGCGGAGGGTCTTGGCGGCGGTGGAGGCGGCGAGCCCGCCTCCGACGATGACGAACGGTGCAGTGCTCATGAGCGCCTCCGGCTTCCGTAGACAGCGGGTCCGCGACCATTCTCCCCCCGGTGCGCCGGCTCGGGGCCGTTCGGCGGGCCGCCGCGTGAACGTCACATGCCGGACCCTGCGGGCCGCCGGCGGTGTCGGCCCCGGCTGGGAGCATTGCGGCCATGGAGCACTACCCGTATCCCCCGGCGGCGACCGACCGGATCGACCCGTTCGACACGAAGCGCCCTTCGGTCCAGTACATCGTGTTCGGCGGGAGCCGGTCGACGTACGCGTTCACCGAGCCGGTGGACCACCTCGGGTTCTTCATGCACGAGTGGATCCCCATGGGCTACAAGGTCCTCGAGTACGCGCAGAAGGCGGCGGTGTGCCGCGGCGGGGCGATCGTGCGGGAGTGGCCCCTGGTCGAGCAGGATCCGCCGCGCGCCGGGAAGCGGCGCAAGACGCGGCCGGAGCCGAGCGCATGGGAGCGGAACGCCTGCGGGTACCAGGTGGCGGTGCCCTCGGGCGGGCGGCGGCGGGTCGACGAGGGGTACGACCGCGACGCGGCGCTGGAGGCCGCGGCGGCGGCGTCGAGGAAAGAGGGGGTCGCCGTGGCGTGGTTCGTATACCACGTCCAGGACTGGCACTGAGCGATCAGAAGGCGCGCTTCGCCTTTCATCGCTCTTCGGACCGCGGCACAGGCCCGTCCCCGTGTCGAGGAGACGGGCGCTTGACGGGCGGTCCGCCCGGCTGCGTCGGGCGAGGAATCGGGCGATGCGGCGGATGCGCTCGCGGTATCCGCTGGGCGGCTTCGGCACCGCGGCGCCCTTCGCGGCCGAATCCGGCATCACGATCCCAGGGCGCCTTGGTCCGGTGCTCGGGTGGCCGTCATCTGATCCGGGAAGCGCGGTGGGGCAGGGGGTGTTGTCGAACCGGGGCCTGGTCTGGTCAGGGTTCGGGCGGGCGGCGACGGAGGGGTGGGTGGTGGGTCGAAGTGCGTTGGCGGAGTAGGGCTGTGTGGGGTCGGAGTTCGGGCGGGCGGCGACGAGGGGATGGGTGGTGGGGTGGGGTCCGTGTCGGGCGGTCGGGTCCGATCGGGGCGGGGCGGGGCGCCGGAAGGGTGGTTTCCGGGCGTGGCGTGACACGCCCGGGCGCGGGGTGGGGTGGCGGATGCCGTTACGGCACAGGGGTTTCGATACTTAAGTTAGGGGATGCGATGCCTTTGTCCGATGCGGTCGGGTCGGGGTTGGGGGATCATTGAGGTACGCACAGGGACAGGGAATCAGCACAGGTGTCGAGTAGGTGCAACGCAGACTACGCCAAGCCTCTGGCCGACTCGGCCTCCTGACTGGTTCCGAGGCCCCCGCCCCGGCACGTTCGGGGTTGACGAATGATCTCATCCCCTCGTGCTATCGGGTTCCGCAGCTGTCCGCCCCTTCGCCGGGGTGTGATTGGGTGGGAGATCGCCCGGTTGGGATCACCCCGGCCGGGAGGCAGTGTCCCGAACGAGGCACACGCATCATCCGAGTACGCCCGCTGCCACCCGAGTTGCGTATGGGGGCGACCTGTCGGCATGACCGGTAGGCGACCATGCGAGTCGGGGAGTGCGCGAGCGGAATGAACGCCATGAGCGGCATGCGATGCCTGGCGACACCGCCGGGGGTCATCGCCCAGCGTGCATCACCGGTAGCACACCGCCTGAGGGGGCGTGCCGCCCAGCGCGCGCGGGAGGCTGCCACCGGCCGGGAACTCTCGGCCGACAGGACCGGCACCGAACCGGGCGCACCGCCCCGGCACCGGCCCGAAACCGAGGGGTTCAGGACCGGGAGCGAACATCAGGAGGGGAAAGCCAGATCGGCAGGACCACCAGGCCATGAGGCCGGGTCAGGTCAGGTCGGGTCCTGCGGCCCGGGTCGCCGCCTCGGCATCGGCCCGAAGCCGAGGAGTCGAGGACCGGGAAGCGACAGACCGGCAGGAGTAACTGACAGGAGTAAGGAGGCGAACCGGCCATGACGACCACGACCGTGTCTATGAACACGACCACGACCGACGCCGCCCCTCACCGACCGGCCACTGCGCATCGACCGGCACCCGGGAGCACCGGCCAGGCGAAAGCAACCGGCCACTGCACGCCGCCCGGCACCACGGCCCACCGCCGCCACCACCCGAATCCACCGGCCCACCGGATCTATCGACCGATCCAACCGGCCCGGCCTCAGCCGCACTCCCGCATCCGCTCCTCACCGGTCCATCGCTGATCGCTCGAACCCTGAGCCGATCCAGGCCCGGCCGCGGCGGCACGCCCTGCTCCACCGCCCACCTCGCCATCGCTGCCCTCCCGAACCCCGGGCCGGACAGTTTCGTCGGGAAAACGAGCCCTTCCACAAGCCCCACACCAATACGAAGCGCCTTGAAACCCGCGCGTCGCGCCGCATCGGGCTTCGCCGCGAAGCCAATCGAGGGTGCCGCCGCCACGGCGCGAATCCTGATCGGACGGCGCCCGGTCTCAGCTCCAGCCGCGGCGGATCGGGCGGCTCACCGGGGTCGGTTCGCGGTCGCGGCTCCGGTAGACCACATATGGCCGGAACAGGTACCAGACCGGGGCGCTGAAGGCGTGGACCAGCCTCGTGAACGGGAACAGCGCGAACAGCGCCAGACCCACCAGGGTGTGCAGTTTGAACGCGCCCGAGGCCGCGCTCATCGCGGCCACGTCGGGCTGGAGGACGAAGACGCTCCTGAACCACGGCGACACGGTCTCCCTGTAGTCGGCCTCGTGGCCGCCCGTGAGGCCCGCGACCGCCGAGAGCAGCGTGGTCGCCAGGCCCGCGAGGATCGCGGCCACCAGAACCGCGTACATGACCTTGTCGTTCACCGTGGTCGCGCTGAAGACCGGACCCGTCGTCCTGCGGCGCCAGATCAGGAGGGTGATGCCGCCCAGCGTGGTCACGCCCGCTATGGCGCCCAACGACAGTGCGGTCACGTGGTACATGTCGTTCGTGATGCCCACCGCGTCGGTCCAGCCCTCCGGGATCAGCAGGCCCACCACGTGGCCGATGATCACCACCAGCAGTCCGAAGTGGAACACCGGGCTCGCGATGCGCAGCAGCCGCGACTCGTAGAGCTGCGACGACCGGGTCGTCCAGCCGAACCGGTCGTAGCGGTAGCGCCAGATCGTGCCTCCCACGAGGACGGCGATCACCACGTACGGCAGCGCGCCCCACAGCAGGTAGTCGAGGGCCGTGGGACTCATCGCCGGCCCCCCGTCGTG
This sequence comes from Glycomyces amatae, assembly GCF_020991375.1. Classification (GTDB taxonomy): domain Bacteria; phylum Actinomycetota; class Actinomycetes; order Mycobacteriales; family Micromonosporaceae; genus Glycomyces; species Glycomyces amatae. The sequence goes on from NZ_JAJLQZ010000006.1 coordinate 175,858, forward strand.
ACCGGCATCCCGAGCTCGACCCGGCCGGTGCCGTACGGGTCGAGTCCTACGTCCTCGGCGGGAGGTCCGGCGGCGGCCAGGCGGGAGGCCTCGCGGCGGGCTTCGTCGGGGGCCGGGAGGGTTGCGGCCACGGCGTCGAGCACATGGGCGTAAGGGCTGGAGCAGTCGTGGAGCGCGGCGCGGAGCAGTTCGATCCCCGGCTGGAAGGACTCCAGAAGCCGCTCTCCCCGCTCCCGGTCGCCTCGTGCGGCGAATTCGAGGACCACGGCGAGGTGGTCGGGCAGTTCGGCGGCGTCGAGCCGCCATCCGCAGGACCCATAGATCTCCTTTACGCGGGCGAGCGCGTGGCCGCGCCTCCTGGTGTCGCCGTCGGTGTAGTAGGTCAGGTGCAGTGCCCTGCGGCGCTTGAGGTCGAAGGTGCGGACGTAGTGGTCGCCCTGGTCGAGTTCGGTCGCGGCCTCCGCGTAGTCGCAGAACGCGGTGAGCGCCGCGCGGGCCGGGCCCGCCGGGAGTTCGGCGATCGCGTCGCGCACCAGCGGGACGCGATCGCGGGCCTGCCGGTCCGGGTAGCACAGCAGCATCGCGGCGGCCTGGCGGACCACCGCCGTCTCGGTGCCGGTCATGTCCCCTCCTCGTCCCCGGTCCGGCGGTGGCGGCCGGGGCCGTTCTCCCCGTCCCGTCCCGGACCGCCCTTGCCGTCCGCTTCGGGACCGTGCCGCCGGTCCCTTTCGGGGCTATCCTCCTGGTCCCTTTCAGGACTGGTCTTCTGGTCCCTTGCAGGGCTGCTCTTCTGGTCCCTTGCAGGGCTGTCCTCCTGGTCCCTTTCAGGGAACAGCCCCGGCGGCCTGCCCTTGCCGTCCCAGTTGAGGAGGTTGAGCCGGCGCGGCGGGCCCGAGTTCGCGTCGCTGGTCTGGCGGTCGCGCAGGGCGTGGAACGTCTCGACGCTGGCGGGCCGCGGCCGCCCCGAGGCCTCGCCGAACGGCACCTGGCCGCCCATGCCGCCCATGCCCGGCCCGCCCTCGAAGTCGAGCGAGCACCCGATCTCGTCGATGACGCCCCGGTCGGCCTCGTCCACCCCGTACGCGGTCGGGATGACGTACCGCTCGTCGTACTTCGCGAGCGCCAGCAGCCGGTACATCCGCTCGACGTCCTCCCCGGTCATGCCGACCGACGCGGCGATCGACTCGTCCCGCTCCTCGCCGAGGTTGACGCGCCGCATGTGGGCGCGCATCGCGGCGAGCTTCGCCAGGACCGCCGTCACCGGCTCCGGGTCGCCCGCGGTGAACAGCTCGGCGAGGTACTCGACGGGGATGCGCAGCGTGTCGATGGCGGCGAACAGGTTCCCGGCGTCCTCGCCGTCGTGGCCGGTCTCGCTCAGCGCGTCGACCACCGGCGAGAGCGGCGGGATGTACCAGACCATCGGCATGGTCCGGTACTCCGGATGCAGCGGCAGCGCCACGCGGAACTTCTTGGCCAGCAGGTGGACCGGGCTGCGCTTCGCCGATTCGATCCAGCGGTCGGGGATGCCGTCGCGGGCCGCCGCGGCCTGGACCTCCCGGTCGTCGGGGTCGAGGAACACGTCGAGCTGCGCCTCGTAGAGGTCCTGCTCGTCCTTGACGGCCGCGGCCTTCCCGACGCGTTCGACGTCGTAGAGGACCACGCCGAGGTAGCGGAGCCTGCCCACGCAGGTCTCGGAGCACACGGTGGGCATCCCGACCTCGACGCGCGGGTAGCAGAGCGTGCACTTCTCGGCCTTGCCGGTCTTGTGGTTGAAGTAGACCTTCTTGTAGGGGCAGCCGGTGACGCACATGCGCCAGCCGCGGCACTTGTCCTGGTCGACCAGGACGATGCCGTCCTCGGCGCGCTTGTACATCGCGCCGCTGGGGCAGGAGGCGACGCACGAGGGGTTGAGGCAGTGCTCGCAGATGCGCGGCAGGTAGAACATGAACGCCTGCTCGTACTCGAACCTGACCTTGTCGCCGATCCGCTGGACGATCGGGTCCTGGGACCCGAGCTGCTCGCCCCCGGCGAGGTCGTCGTCCCAGTTGGCGCTCCACTCGATCTTCACGGGCTCGCCGGTGAGGAGCGAGCGCGGCCGCGCCCCGGGGATGTCGTCGCCGAGCGGCGCCGAGACGAGGTGCTCGTAGTCGTACGTCCACGGCTCGTAGTAGTCCTGTATGGACGGCATCTTGGGGTTGGCGAAGATCGTGGCGAGCTTCTTGAGGCGCCCGCCCGCGCGCGGCTTGAGCCGCCCGGCGGCGGTGCGCCGCCAGCCGCCCTCCCAGCGCTCCTGGTCCTCGTACCGCCTCGGGTAGCCCTGGCCGGGGCGGGTCTCGACGTTGTTGAACCACACGTACTCCATGCCCGAGCGGTTCGTCCACGCCTGCTTGCAGGTGACCGAGCAGGTGTGGCAGCCGATGCACTTGTCGAGGTTCATGACCATCGCCACCTGGGCCATGACCCTGCCGATGCGCTTCGCCATCAGTACACCGCCTCCGTGGTCCGCTTGCGCACGACGGTGACCTCGTCGCGCTGGTTGCCCGTGGGCCCGATGTAGTTGAAGGCGTAGGAGAACTGCGCGTACCCGCCGATGAGGTGGGTGGGCTTGACGAGCAGGCGGGTGAGCGAGTTGTGGATGCCGCCGCGCTTGCCGGTGGTCTCGGTCTTGGGGACGTCGACCACCCGCTCCTGCGCGTGGTACATGAACACCGTGCCCTGCGGCATCCGGTGGGAGACCACGAGTCTGGCGGCGACCACGCCGTTGCGGTTGACGGCCTCGACCCAGTCGTTGTCCTCGGCGCCGATGGCCGCGGCGTCCTGCGGGCTCATCCAGATGTTGGGGCCGCCGCGCGAGAGCGTGAGCATGAGCAGGTTGTCCTGGTACTCGGAGTGGATGGACCACTTCGAGTGCGGCGTCAGGTACCTGACGGCGACGGCCCGCTCGCCGGTGGGCCCGATCTCGGGCTCCCCGAAGAGGGCGTGCATGTTCAGCGGCGGCCGGTAGACGGGCAGGGCCTCCCCGAACTCGTGCATCCAGTCGTGGTCCACGTAGAAGTGCATCCGCCCGGTCAGGGTGTGCCAGGGCTTGTCGTGCTCGGTGTTGATCGTGAAGGGCGAGTAGCGCCGGTCGTGCGCCTCCTTGCCGGACCACTCGGGACTGGCCCCCACGGGCGTGGGCGCGTGCTGGGTGTCGGAGAAGACGACGCGCCGCTCGGCGGTGCCGTGGATCAGCTCGGAGAAGTCGGTGCCGACGCGCTCGGCCAGGCGCGCGAAGCCCTGGGAGGCGAGGCGTCCGTTGCTGGTGCCCGAGAGCGCGAGGATCGCCTCGCAGGCCTTGACGTCGGTGTCGATGAGGGGCCGGCCGGCGGCGGGCCCGGCGGCCGCGGTGCCGTTGCGCTGCGCGAGCCAGCCGATCTCGACGTCGGGCGTGAACGAGACGCCCTTGACGGGCAGGCCCTTGGTCTCGGCGAGCGGGCCGAGGGCCGCCATCTTCGCGGCCACGGCGGGGTAGTCGCGTTCCACACTGAGGATCGCGGGCATGGTCCTGCCCGGGACCGGGCGCGTCCCTTCGGCCTTCCAGTCGGGGGCGGTGCCGCCGGGCTGGGCCAGCTCGCCGGGGGTGTCGTGCTGGTGCGGGGCGGCGACGAGGTCGGTGGCGACGCCGAGGTGGTCCTCGGCGAGCTCGGAGAACCGCCGCGCGAGGAGGTGGAAGGCCTCGAAGTCGGTGCGGGCCTGCCAGGGCGGGTCGATCGCGGGCGAGAAGGCGTGCACGAACGGGTGCATGTCCGTCGTGGACAGGTCGTGCTTCTCGTACCAGGTGGCGGCCGGGAGCACGATGTCGGACAGGAGCGTCGTGCTGGTCATCCGGAAGTCGAGCGAGAGGAGCAGGTCGAGCTTGCCCTGGGGGGCCCGGCCGTGCCACACGACGTCGTCGGGCCGGTCGGCCGGCCCGGCCTCCTCGCCCTGCACCGAGTGCTGGGTGCCCAGGAGGTGCTTGAGGAAGTACTCGTCGCCCTTGGCGGAGGAGCCGAAGAGGTTGGCGCGCCAGACGGTGAGCACGCGGGGCCAGTTCTCGGGCGCGTCGGGGTCCTCGGCGGCGAAGCGCAGCCCGCCCGAGGCGAGTTCGTCCGCGATGTACCGCCCGGGTTCCTTCCCGGCCTCCTTCGCCTCCTGCGCCAAGAGGAGCGGGTTGCGGTCGAACGTGGGGTAGGACGGCATCCAGCCCATGCGGGCCGAGGCCGCGACGAGGTCGGCGGTGTGCGCCCCGGCGAGGCGCCCGGGCCCGGTGGCCGAGGTGAGCGCGTCGGACTTGTAGGTGTCGTAGCGCCACTGGTCGGTGTGCAGGTACCAGTAGGGGGTGGCGGCCATGAAGCGGGCGGGCCGGGTCCAGTCGATCGCCGAGGCGAACGCGGACCAGCCGGTCAGGGTGCGGCACTTCTCCTGGCCGACGTAGTGGGCCCAGCCGCCGCCGTTGACGCCCTGGCAGCCGGTGAGCAGCAGCAGCGTCAGGAACGCGCGGTACATGGTGTCGCCGTGGAACCACTGGTTGGTGCCCGCGCCGAGCACGATCATGGCCCGGCCGCCGGAGTCGCGCGCGGTGGCGGCGAACTCGCGGGCGATGCGCGCGATCCGCTCGGCCTTGACGGAGGTGATGGCCTCGGCCCAGGCGGGCGTGCACGGCTGGGCGGCGTCGTCGTAGCCCGCGGGCCATTCGCCGGGCAGGCCCGGGCGGGCGACCCCGTACTGGGCCAGCAGCAGGTCGAAGACGGTGGTGACGGTCCGGCCCGCGACGGTGCGGACGGGCACGCCGCGCAGGACCGAGCCGCCGGCACCGTCGCCGGAGCCGGCGCCGCCGTCGGGACCGGCACTGCCGTGGAGATCGGCACTGTCGTTGAGACCGGCACTGTCGAAGCGCGGCAGGTCGATCGCGACCGCGTCGCAGCCCTCCTCGTAGAGGCTCAGCCGCGGGACCACCCCTTGCAGGTCGAGGTTCCAGCGGCCCGGGTTGTCCTCGTCCCAGCGGTGCCCGAGGGTCCCGTGCGGGGCGACGGCCTCGCCGGTGCGCTCGTCGAGGAGCACCGGCTTCCACTCGGCGTACGGCTCGTCGCCGGGGAGGGCGTCGCGGCGCAGGAACTTGCCGGGCGTGAACCGCCCGTCGCGCGCCTCCAGCTCGACCAGGAACGGCAGGTCGGTGTGCTTGCGCACGTACGCGTCGAAGGCCTCGGTGCGGTGCTCCACGAAGTGCTCGCCGAGGATCACGTGGCCCATCGCCATGGCGAGGGCCCCGTCGGTGCCGGGGTGCGGGGCGAGCCACTCGTCGGCGAACTTGGCGGCGTCGTTGTAGTCGGGGGCGACGGTCACGACCTTCTGGCCCCGGTAGCGGGCCTCGGCCATCCAGTGCGCGTCGGGCGTGCGCGTCACGGGGACGTTCGAGCCCCACAGCACCAGGTAGGCGGCGTCCCACCAGTCGCCTGACTCGGGGACGTCGGTCTGGTCGCCGAAGACCTGCGGGCTGGCGACCGGCAGGTCCGCGTACCAGTCGTAGAACGACAGCATCGAGCCGCCGAGCAGGTTCACGAACCGGGCGCCCACACCGTGCGAGACCTGGGACATGGCCGGGATCGGGCTGAACCCGGCGATCCGGTCGGGCCCGTAGGCGCCGATGGCGTGGACGTGCGCGGCGGCGGCGATCTCGACCGCCTCGTCCCAGGTGATGCGCACGAGCCCGCCCTTGCCGCGCGCCGACTGGTAGCGGCGGCGCTTCTCGGGGTCGGTGGTGATCTCGGCCCAGGCGGCGACCGGGTCGCCCAGGCGCTCCTTCGCCTCGCGGTACATCCCGACGAGCACGCCGCGCCCGTACGGGTAGCGCACGCGCGTGGGCGAGTAGGTGTACCAGGAGAAGGCCGCGCCGCGGGGGCAGCCGCGCGGCTCGTACTCGGGCCGGTCGGGGCCCACGGACGGGTAGTCGGTCGCCTGGGTCTCCCAGGTGATGATGCCGTCCTTGACGTAGACGTTCCACGAGCACGACCCGGTGCAGTTGACGCCGTGCGTGGAGCGCACGACCTTGTCGTGGCTCCAGCGGTCGCGGTAGAACACGTCCCCCTCGCGCCCGCCCTCCTTGAAGACGGCCCGCATGTCGCCGGTCGCCTCGGTGCGGGTGAGGAACACGCCGGTGCGCAGCAGCAGGTCGGCCGCACCCGGGGCGGCCCGGTCCGTGTCCGTCATGGCGCCCGTTCCCTTCGCGTGGCCGGTCCCCGCCCGGAGGCCCCGGGCTCGGCGGGAGGCCCGCCGCCGCCCTGAGCGGCGCGGGAACCCTCGTCCGCTGCCCAGATTAGAGCTTCGGACCCGGCAAAGAGGACTAATCGGCATACTGTCCAGGGGCCCGCACCCGGGCCGGCGCGGCCCGCCCGGGGCCGCGGACGTCCGCCGCGAAGGGGCCCGCGCATGAGCACCGCCGACCAGTCCTCCCCCCGGCTCGGGGCCGGGGCCAACCTGGCCCTCGCCACGGCCGCGTTCGCGATCACCTTCTGGGCGTGGAACCTCATCGGCCCGCTGTCGCAGACCTACTCCGAGCGGCTGGACCTGAACCCGACCCAGACGTCGATCCTCGTCGCGTTCCCGGTGCTGGTGGGCGCGGTCGGGCGCATCCCGGCGGGCATCCTCACCGACCGGTTCGGCGGCCGGGCCATGCTCACGGCCTCGTGCTTCGTCGCGATCGTGCCGGTGCTCCTGGTGGGGCTCTCGGGCGGCTCCTACGCGGCCCTGCTGGTCTCGGGATTCCTGCTCGGCCTGGCCGGGACCTCCTTCGCGGTCGGCATCCCGTTCGTCAACGCCTGGTACCCGCCCGCCAGGCGCGGCTTCGCCACCGGCGTCTTCGGCGCGGGCATGGGCGGCACCGCGCTCTCGGCGTTCCTGACCCCGCGCCTGGTCGACGGCGTCGGGCTGCTCCCAGCCCACCTGGTGATGTGCGCGGCCCTGGCGGCCATGGGCCTGGTCTGCTGGGCCTTCGTCCGGGACGCGCCCGGCTGGACGGCGAACACCGCGCCGGCCCTGCCGCGGCTGAAGTCGGTCGCGGGTCTGAAGGTCACCTGGCAGATGTCGCTGCTGTACGCCGTGGCCTTCGGCGGCTTCGTGGCGTTCTCGACCTACCTGCCGACGATGCTCGTCACCGCGTACGGCCTGGCCCAGACCGACGCGGGCCTGCGCACGGCCGGGTTCAGCCTCGCCGCGGTCGTCGCCCGCCCGGCCGGCGGCATCCTCTCCGACCGGGTGGGGCCGCTGAAGATCTGCCTGACCTCGTTCTTCGGCGCGGCGGTCATGGCGGTCCTCATCGGGTTCGAACCGCCGCTGGAGATCCCGGCGGGCACCGCGTTCGTCCTCATGGCCCTGTTCCTGGGCCTGGGCACCGGCGGCGTGTTCGCCCTGGTGGCCGAGCTGGTCGAGCCCGCCCGGGTCGGCGGGGTCACCGGGATCGTCGGCGCCGCGGGCGGCCTCGGCGGCTACTTCCCGCCGCTGGTCATGGGCGCCGTCTACCAGGCCACCGGCCACTACACGGTCGGCCTGCTGCTCCTGGCGCTCACGGCGCTCCTGGTCGGCCTCTTCACGCTGAAGGCGTTCCGCCGCTCCTCCCTGGAGACCACGTGATTGGTACTCGCGGACGAGGCCGCGGCGGACCGGAATCACCCGCAAGACGGAGGATCGGGCCCGGCGCCGCACCTAGGGTGAACACATGCTCGAAATCAAGGACCTGCAGAAGCGGTTCGGCGACACCGTGGCCCTCGACGGCGTGTCGCTCTCGGCCGCCCCCGGCGAGGTGGTCGGCTTCGTCGGCGCCAACGGCGCCGGGAAGACCACCACCATGCGCATCGCGATGGGCGTCCTCGCCGCCGACTCCGGACAGATCGTCTACAACGGAGCCCCGCTGGGCGTCGAACAGCGCCGCCGCTTCGGCTACATGCCGTCCGAACGCGGCCTCTACCCCAAGATGAAGACCGGTGAGCAGGTCGCCTACTTCGGCGAGCTGCACGGCATGAGCAAGGCCGAGGCGCGCCGGTCCGCCGCCGAGCTGCTCGAGCAGCTCGACCTGACCCACCGGGCCGGGGACTTCGTGCAGGACCTCTCGCTGGGCAACCAGCAGCGCGTCCAGCTCGCGGTCTCGCTCGTGCACGACCCCGAGGTGCTCATCCTCGACGAGCCCTTCTCGGGCCTCGACCCGATCGCGGTCGACGTCATGGGCACCGCCCTCAGGGACCGCGCCGCCGCGGGCGCGCCGGTCATCTTCTCCAGCCACCAGCTCGACCTCATCGAGCGGCTGTGCGACTCGGTCGCCATCATCGGCAAGGGCTCGATCATCGCCGCCGGGACCGTCGAGGAGCTGAAGGCCAAGGAGGTCAAGCAGCTGCGCGTCCGCGTCGACTCCGGCGAGGACCTCACCGGCCGCCTGCCCGGCAGCGTCGTCCGCGACGGCGGCGACTACCTCGTGGAGGGCGCCGACGACCAGGAGGTGCTGCGCATCGCCGCCGCCGCCGGCCGCGTCAGCCACTTCGCCTACGACCAGCCCACCATCGCCGAGATCTTCCGAGAGGCAGTGACCCGATGAGCAACCAGTCCTCCGAGACCTCCCGCATGCGGGGCCTCATGCTCGTGGCCGGACGCGAGATCCGGGTCAGGGGCCTGTCCAAGTCCAACATCATCAGCCTCCTCATCACCGTCGTCATCGTCGGCGTGCTCGCGGCGCTGCCCATGATCCTGGGCGGCGACGACCCGGACGACAAGGTCGGCCTCGCCGGGGCCGACGCGGCCGCGATGCAGGCCCAGCTCGACGCCATGGGCGGCTTCGAGGTCACCCTGTACGACTCGGCTGACGAGGCCGAGCAGGCCGTCGAGGACGAGGAGGTCGACTCCGCCGTCGCCGACGGGGCCCTGATCAGCCGCGACGGCGTCGGCACCACGATCCAGACCCAGCTCGAGGCCGCCTGGCAGGCCGCCACCATCCAGACGAACCTCTCCGACGCCGGGCTCACCGACGCCCAGATCGGCGAGGCGCTCGCCGCGGAGCCGCTGGAGGTCGTGACCCTGGAGGACAGCGCGAACGACTCCGTCACCAGCTACTTCACCGGCCTGGTCATCTCCATCATCATGTTCATGATGCTCATGACCCCGGTCCAGTACATCGCCATGGGCGTGGTCGAGGAGAAGTCCAGCCGCATCGTCGAGATCCTCTTGACCAGCCTCAAGCCGTGGCAGCTCCTCGGCGGCAAGGTCATCGGCCTCGGCGTCATCTCCCTGGTCAACCTCGTCGCCATGGTCGCGGTCGGCCTCGGCGTCTCGGCCGCCACCGGCGTGCTCGGCGACCTGCCGGAGGGCACCGCCTCCGCGGCGCTCTCCACGATCGGCTGGTACCTCATCGCCCTGGTGCTGTTCGGGACCCTCGCCGGCGGCGTCGGCTCGCTCGTGTCGCGCCAGGAGGAGTCCGGTTCGGTCCTGACCCCGCTCATCATGTCGCTGACCTTGAGCTACCTCGGCGCGATCTTCATGCTGAACGCGCCCACCAGCACCGTCGCGCAGGTCCTGTCGATCGTGCCGCCGTTCTCGGCCATCACGATGCCCACCAGGATGGCGATCACCACGGTCCCGGCCTGGGAGATCGCCCTCTCGATCGGGCTGCTCGTGGTCGCCGCGGCCGGGGCGCTCGCGCTGGGCGCGCAGCTGTACAAGCGCAGCGTCCTCTACACCGGTTCGCGCCTGAAGCTGGCCGACGCGCTGCGCCGCGCGGCGTAAGCGGACACGCGCGAGGGCCCGGGATCGCTCCCGGGCCCTTTCGCTTGCGCGCCTGCGCTACTCGATCAGGCTGTGCTACTCCGTCAAGAACAGGAAGTAGCCGATCGAGGCGGCCATGAGGACCCAGGCGATCGGGTGCACCTCGCGCCAGCGGCGGCTCGCGGTCATCACGATCGGGTAGAACACCAGGCCCAGGGCGATGCCGTTCGAGATCGAGTAGGTCAGCGGCATGGCGGCCACGATGAGGAACGCGGGGATGGCGTACTCGAGCCTCTCCCACGCGATCCCGCCGAGGGCCTTCGCCATGAGCACGCCCACGACGATGAGCGCGGGCGCGGTGACCGCCGGGTTGTTGGCGACCAGGCCGAACACCGGGAACGCCACCAGCGACACGATGAACCAGAAGCCCGTGGTGACCGCGGTCAAGCCGGTGCGGCCGCCGACCGAGACGCCCGCGGTCGACTCGATGTAGGCCGTGGTGGTCGAGGTGCCCAGCACCGCGCCCGCCGAGGTCGCGATCGAGTCGGTGGCGAGGGCGCGCCCGGCGCGCGGGAGCTTGCCGTCCTTGACGAGCCCGGCCTGGCCGGCGACGGCGAACAGCGTCCCGGCCGTGTCGAAGAAGTCCACGAACAGCATGGTCAGGATGACCGCGATCATGTGGACGGTGAAGGCGTCCTCGAAGCCGGTGAAGGCCGCGCCGAACGAGTCGAGGTTCGGGGTGAAGCCCTCGGCCAGCTCGAAGTCGATGACGCCGGTGAGGACGCCGAGGACGAGCGTGGCGAGCATCCCGTAGAAGACGCCGCCCTTCCAGCCCAGGACCATGAACACCGCGGTGGCGATGAGGCCGAAGACGGTGAGCAGGACCGTGCCGTCGGTGAAGTCGCCGATGGTCACCAGCGTGGACTCGGAGCCGACGACGATGCCGCCGCCCTTCAGGCCGATGAACGCGATGAACAGGCCGATGCCCGCGCCGACCGCGAGCTTCAGCTGGGCCGGGATGGCGTTGATGATCGACTCGCGCGCGCCGGTGACGGCGAGGACGAAGAACAGCACGCCGGAGACGAGGGTGCCCGTGAGGGCGGTCTGCCACGGGATGCCGAGGGTGAGGACCACGGTGAACGCGAAGAACGCGTTGAGCCCCATGCCGGGCGCGGTGGCGATCGGGTAGCGGGCCCACAGGCCCATGACGAGGCAGCCGAGCGCCGAGGCGAGCGCGGTCGCGGTGAAGACCGCGCCCGGGTTCGGGGCGTCGACGCCGGCCTCGGCGAGGCCGAAGCTGAGGATGCCGGGGTTGACCGCGAGGATGTAGGCCATCGCCAGGAACGTCGTGGTCCCGGCGAGGACCTCGCGCTTCCAGTTGGTCCGGTTCTCGGTCATCCCGAAGTACCGGTCGAGGCGACCGGGCGGGGGCGCGTCCTGCTGCTGGGCGGCGCCGGGTCGCGCGGCGTCGTCCGGGTTCGCGGTGTCGTCGGTGGCGTCAGTGGCCATGTGGCGGGCACTCCTGTGCGTGCGGTGCGATGCCGGGCAGCGGGCACCTCGGGGACCAGGGTAGATGGGTAGGCGCTGAACCTGCGGGTAATGTACCGGGTTCGCTGCGGAACGCAAAGCGCTCGGCCCCGGTGGATGTGAGGTCCGGGCGCGTCCTATGACCGAGGGAACAGCGGCCCCGAGGGGAAGGAGCGACGCCCCGGAGCCAAGGGGGGGACGGCTCCGGGGCGTCGACTAGGGTCGGGCCCCCGGTGGCAGGATTCCGGGGGCCCGACAAGGACCGCACCGTCAAGCAGCGGGCGGTAGTCCGTGTCACACTCTCGGTGCTTTCGCACCGGGTTGCCTGCCTTGCGACAACTGCTAAACGCGGGGGCGACACCGGCGGTTGCATAACAGTTGGATAACGGATACCGGGGCCCGGTCGGCGCCGCGTCGGCGGCGGACCGGCGAGGCGACCGCGACGCCCCCGGGACCGGGCCCCGGGGGCGTCGCGGCGACGGGGGCCTACCAGTCCCGGGCCTCGCGGCGGCGGCGCTGGACCATGAACAGCGCGGCGCCGGCGGCGGCGAGGGCCGCGGCCGAGACGATCGCGATGGTCAGCGGGGTGCCGGTGGTCGGCAGGCCGGCGGCCGGGGAGGTCGACGCCTCGCCGGGGACCGTGCCGCCCTCACCGGGCGTCGTGGCCTCCTCGCCGGGGCCGGTCGGGCTCTCCTCGCCGGGGCTCGTGGACTCCTCGCCCGGGCTGGTCGGGTTCTCCTCGCCGGGGGAGCCGGGGCAGGTGTGCGTGACGACGAAGGTCGGCTTCCAGGTGTGGTCGGCACCCGCCAGCTGCGCCTGCGCGTCGACCAGCGTCCAGCCGGCCGGGGCCCCGATGTAGGCCTTGAGGGTGCCGGTGTCGTTGATGGTGAAACCGTCGGTGTCGGTGGTGAGGACGTGCGTCCCCCCGTCCTGGTCGAGGAACTCCGCCGTGAGGACGAGGATCTCGGTGTCGTACTGGGACGAGCCCGGGTAGTTGAAGACCCAGCCGTCGTAGTCGGCCGGCTTGTCGGCCGGGATGTGCTCGTCCTCGCCGCAGATCTGCGGGAACTGGTTCGAGTCCGCGGTCTGGCCGCGGTGCTGCTCCTTGAGGTGGATCGTGGTGTCCTCGGCCTGGGCGGGCGATGCCAGGACCAGGGAGCCGATCAGCCCCGCGGCGGCGGCCGCCAGACCGAGGGCGCCGCGGGCCGCGAGCTTTCGCTTGAGTTCCACTGTGGTTGCTCTCCGTAGTAGTTCTGCCATGGGAGCGAATGTGCCGGATTCGGGTTGGGCACCTTCATCACGCGCGAGCGGAACATGAGGTTGCGGAACATTCGTGTTGCGGACGGGGGACCGCCCGTCGCGAGCGGCCCCCGGCCGGATGGAATGCTGATCGCATGTCGCGAGCGCTGAAACTCACCTACGACACCGCCCCCGACGCCTGGCACGAAGGCCTGCCCCTGGGCAACGGCCGCGTCGGCGCCATGCTGGTGGGCACCCGGATCGAACTCAACGAGGACGGCTTCTGGTCGGGCGACGGCACCTGGCAGGTCCCCGAAGGCGTCGAGGGCGTCGCCGCCGAGGCCGCCGAGCTGGTGCGCCGCGGCGAGTACGTCGCCGCCGACCGGCTCCTCGCGCGGCTCCAGGGCCCGAGCCCCCAGGCCTACCAGCCCGCCGGGGCCCTCGTCGCCTCCCACGCGGACGACGGCGAGGCCGAGCGGCGCGAACTGGACCTGCGCGACGGCGTCGCCGCCGCCGTGCGCGGCCGCGTCCGCCAGGAGGCCTTCGCCTCCGCCGCGTACGAGGTGATCGCCCTGCGCTGGAGCGCCGACGAGCCCTTCGACCTCGACCTGCGGTTCGAGTGGCCGCACGAGGGCGGTTCGGCTGCGGCCGACTACGACGAGCTCGCCTTCACCGGGCACGCGCCGGTGAGCGTCGCCGGCGGCGTCCCCGACTACGGCTCCACCGAGGGCGTGCGGCGCCTCGGCCTCAGCGCGCAGCTGCGCTGCGACGGCGACGCCGTCCCGCACAGCAGGGGCCACCGCTTCACCGGCTGCCGGAGCGTCGAGGTCTACCTGGCCCTGCGCTCGGACCTCGACGGGTCCGCCGCGCTGGAGGCCGCCCGCGGCGAGGCCCGCCGCGCCGCCGCGAACGGCTGGGCGGCGCTGCGCGAGGACCACGTCCGGGCCCACCGCGCGGTCATGGACCGCGTCGGGCTCGACCTGCGGGCCGCCGCGGACGGGCGGACCACCGACGAGCGCCTGCGCCGCAGGGCCTCGGGCGAGCCGGACGAGGCCCTCGCGGTGCTCGCGTTCCAGTACGGCCGCTACCTCCTGGCCGCGTCCTCGCGCCCCGGCACGCAGGCCGCGAACCTCCAGGGGATCTGGAACGACCGGGTCACCCCGCCGTGGAACTGCGACTACACCACCAACATCAACGTCGAGATGAACTACTGGCCCGCCGAGACCTGCGGCCTCCCCGAGTTCCACGAGCCCCTGTTCGACCTCGTCGAGGACCTCTCGCGCACCGGCGTCGAGACCGCCCGGCGGCTCTACGGCGCGGGCGGCTGGTGCTGCCACCACAACACCGACTACTGGCGGCTGACCACCCCGGTCGACGGCAGGGCCTGCTGGCAGGCCTGGCCGATGGGCGGCCTGTGGCTCTCGATGCACCTCGCCGAGCACTGGCGGTTCGGCCGCGACGAGGAGTTCCTCGCCGAGCGGCTCCCGATCGCGTTGGGGGCGGCCCGGTTCGCGCTCGACCGGCTCTCCGAGGGCCGTGACGGGACGCTCGTGACCAACCCGGCCACCAGCCCCGAGAACGAGTTCACCACGCCCGAGGGCGACGCGGCGGTCGACGAGTCCACCGGCATGGACGCCACGCTGGTGCGCGAGCTGTTCGCGTTCGTCCTCGAGGCCGCCGACGTGGTCGCCGAGACCCTCCACGGCGATGACCTCCAGCTCGTCGAGCGCGTCAAGGAGGCCGTGCCGCGCCTGGCGGGGCCGAAGATCGGCGCCGACGGGCGGCTCCTGGAGTGGGCCGCCGAGCGCGAGGAGGCCGAGCCGCACCACCGGCACGTCTCGCACCTGTACGGGGTCTACCCCGGCGGCTCGTTCGCCGACGCCCCCGAGCTGCTCGACGCCGCCAGAAAGAGCCTCGAGGCCCGCGGCGACGCGGGCACCGGCTGGTCACTGGCCTGGAAGACCGCGCTGTGGGCGCGGCTGGGCGACGGCGACCGGGCCCACGCGCTGCTCGGGGAGTTCCTCACCCCGGTCGGGTTCCGCTCCGACGGCGCCGAGTACGCCGACGGCGGCGTCTACGCCTCGCTCCTGTGCGCGCACCCGCCGTTCCAGATCGACGGGAACTTCGGGACCACCGCCGCGATCGCCGAGATGCTCGTGCAGTCGCACCGCACCGAGGACGGCGTCCCGGTGGTCGAGCTGCTGCCGGCGCTGCCCGGCGCCTGGCCCGACGGCGAGGTCCGGGGACTGCGGGCGCGCGGCGGGGTCACCGTGGAGCGGCTGGCCTGGAGCGGGGGCGCGGTGGAGTCGGCGGTACTGGTGTCGAGTGTGGACACGAAGGTGCGCGTCCTGGGCGAGGCGGTCGACCTGACCGCCGGCGTCCCGTGGTCGACGGGCGGCTGAGCCGCCCCGGGCACAGGGGAACGGCCGGAGTCCGAGTGGACTCCGGCCGTTTCGGTATGAAGGCGACGGGATCGCCGCAGGTCGGTCAGTCGGCGGCCCGACCGCTCACCGGAACGCTCCGGTCGTGTCCGCGTTGACCAGGGAGACCCCACTGGAGGACTCCACCGGGCCGTGCGGCACCTGGGACGAGTTGTCGCAGGTGGCGGCCTCGCTGGAGGCCGCCACGTTGTTGCCGCAGATCTGCCACTTGGCGAAGTTGCGCAGATCGACGGTCGCGACGGCGGGGACGCTGGGGCCCTCGGGGACCTCCGGCATCTCCCAGCCGTAGGACTCGGCCATGGCCTCGGTGTCGGTGGCGAACATGCTGTCGCACGCGATCTGCGCGAACGCACCCGCCTGCCCGTTGTCGCAGAGCACGGGCAGGAGCGAATCGTGGTCCGACTCCACGGAGACGAGTGTCAGCCAGTCCGGCGTCGACGCCGTGGCGGCGTCGCCCGAGAGTGCCGCCGCGGCGGCGGCGGCTGCGGCCGACACCGCGACCATGGTGGTGTTTCGCATGCTCCTCTACCTTCCCTCCATCGAACCGAGCACCATCGGGCGGCCTAGTGGTCGCCCTGGTCGTCGCCCTTGTCGTGGTCGTGACCGTGGTCGTGGTCGTAACCGTCGTCCTCGATGTGGTCGGTGTTGATGCAGTCCTGGTCCAGCGACGGCGAGACGAGGATGTTCTGGCCGCAGATCTGCCAGTGCGCCGCGCTCGAGGCGTCGGCGTTGATGAGGCTCGTGTCGCCGGCCCAGACGCCGGACTGCGGGCCCTCGCCGATGTGGTCGCGGTTGTCGCAGTCCTGGCCGAAGGACTGGGCCAGCACGTTCTGGCCGCAGATCTGCCAGTGGGCCAGGCTCGAGGCGTCCAGGTTGACGAGGCTCGTGTCCCCGGCGGTGACGCCCGAGTTCTGGGCCATCGCGGGCGAGGCGGCGCCGAGGGCGGCGATGCCGGCGGCGGCCACGGCCGCGGCGGTCGTGATCTTGCGCATGAAGCGGGTTTCCTTTCGCGTTCGGTGGGGCGGGCGCCGATCGCCCGCCCCGGTTCGGCCTACTGCGCCGAGTTGGGCATGTGGTCGTAGTTCATGCAGTCCTGGTCCAGCGACGGCGAGACGCCGATGTTCTGGCCGCAGATCTGCCAGTGCGCCAGGTCCGAGGCGTCGGCGTTGATGAGCGAGGTGTCGCCCGCGGTGACGCCCGACTGCGGCCCGTGGCCGATGTGGTCGCGGTTGTCGCAGACCTGGCCGAACGAGTTGGCGAGCACGTTCTGGCCGCAGATCTGCCAGTGCAGCGCCGACGAGGCGTCGAGGTTGACGAGGCTCGTGTCACCGGCCCAGACGCCGGAGTTCTGCGCCATCGCCGGGGAGGCGGCGGCGCTGACGGCGGCGATGCCGGCCGCGGCGGCGAGGACATAGGTGGTCTTGCGCATGGGTTCCCCCGTTTCGAGTGGATGATCGGAACCGTCGGGGCGGGATCGCGCCCGCCCCGACGGGGCTTGCCGGACGCCTACTGGGCGTCGTCCGACATGTGGTCGTAGTTGAGGCACTGCTGGTCGAGCGAGGGCGACACGGCGATGTTCTGGCCGCAGATCTGCCAGTGCAGCGCGGACGAGACGTCGCCGTTGATCAGCGAGGTGTCGCCGGCCCAGACGCCGGACTGCGGGCCCTCGCCGATGTGGTCGCGGTTGTCGCAGACCTGGCCGAAGGAGTTGGCGATGACGTTCTGGCCGCAGATCTGCCAGTGGGCCAGGCTCGAGGCGTCCAGGTTGACGAGGCTCGTGTCACCGGCGGAGACACCCGAGTTCTGCGCCATCGCCGGCGAGGCGGCGAGAGCGGCGGTACCGGCGGCGACTGCGGCGACAGTGAGGACCTTGCGCATGTGGGTTCGTTTCCTTCTTGGTTGCGCGCCCGGTGGTCCGGGCGACGGCGATCTGGTCTTCCGCCCCGATCGGGGCGGCGTGCGTCTGACTTCCGCGCATCGGCGCGCCGCAGGCCGGGATCGGCGATCCCAAGCACTGCGAGGACAGGAGTTTCGAAGGCCGCCTTCGAGCTCCCCGCGCACCGATGCGCGGAGACGCTAGTCTGGGGCGACGGACAGCTCGGCGGCGCGGTCCAACGGCCGCCCCAATTCCCCGATCACCGTGCGGGAGAGTGACACCTCTTCCCCTGTGGCGGACGGGGAGACGCAGACAGCGTTATGACCGCTGTCGACGCTGATACCGGCGGTCGAGCCAGTGGCTCCACCGGGGATGATCTTCAGGTCCTGGAGGCCGGGGGCGTCGAAGGCCCACGGCCTGGCGTCGGTGCCCGGCGTGCCGTGCACCTCCTCGACTTCGGACCGGTCGGTCCCCCGCTCGCCGTGTGCGGCGGCGGAGCACTCGGCGGCGGCGGCCGGCCGGCCGTGCTGCACTCCTGGGAGTGCCGCCGCCGCCTCGTTGGAGGCGGGCATCGCCGAAAGCGCGGTGAAGCTCGGCTGTCCTGTGGCTGCGGCGCTGACGCTCCCGGGCGTCGTCACGTCGCCGAGGTGCAGGCCATCGGTCACCAGTCGCGCCAGTGCGTCGACCGCATCGGTCGAGGGCGCGACAGTCTCGTAGACACCGGACACCACCGGGGCGGATCCGTCCGTTATGGACGTCGTCCCCTTCACCAGGGTTCCCACCAGGGGTGTCACTACTTCGGCGCTGCCGTCTCCGACAGACTCGTCGTCCAAGTCGAGCAAGCCAGGATCGACGCCGTCGCGCAGTGCGGTGCGCACGGTGCCGTCCGCTTCGTGGATCAGCGACTCCACCGGGTCGGTCAGGCCTGACACCAGCCCGGTGACCTCCCCCTGCACCGCCGGCAGCCGATGTTCCCGCTGGTCTTGCGGGACCAGTCGCGCGGCCAGGCGCGACATGTCGGATACCTCGGCGGACAGGGGGTCGGTCACCGCAGCAAGGCCCTGCGATTCGGTGGACTCCTCTGAAGCCCAAGCGGACGCCGCCATGGCGAAGGCCCCCAAAAGGAGGGAGCCGAACGCCGTGAGCGCGGCGCCGAGGAGGAACCGGAGCACGCTGGCGCGGCGAGTGTCCCCGCTGCCCCCGGCGATGCGTCCCATCGTCTCCCCCGTCGTCCTGAACCTGATCGCAAGCGGCGCAGCCGCTCGCATCTAGAAGAACGAGACCGCCCCGAGAGGGGATACGGGGTGAACCATATTTTCTCCCTGCAAATAGGGCGAACAGAACTCACGGATCTTCCGGCCGGAAACGGGGCGAGGAGGACTCACGAGAGCGGATCGTTCACGCGACGCGCCGCTTAACAGACTGTTTACACGGCATCAACGAGCGAGAAATTGCCCCTTGGGAGCGTGGCAGCACAGCTCCACGGCTCGAGGTCGAGCCCCGGCTGGACCGCGTCACCGCAAGAAGGGCTCCTACCTGATGGCCATCAAAGCCGAGTACATCTGGATCGACGGCACCGAGCCGACGGCCAAACTGCGTTCCAAGACCAAGATCCTCGAGGCCGGCCAAGAGCCGCCGATCTGGGGCTTCGACGGCTCGAGCACCAACCAGGCCGAAGGCCACTCCTCCGACTGCGTGCTGCGCCCCGTCAAGGTCGTGCCCGACCCCATCCGCGGCGGCGGCGCCGTCCTGGTCCTGTGCGAGGTCCTCGACACCGACTTCACCCCCCACCCCTCCAACACGCGCGCCAAGACCGCCGAGCTGGCCGAACGGTACGCGGACCAGGAGGCCTGGTTCGGCATCGAGCAGGAGTACACCTTCATGGTGGGCGCCCGCCCGCTGGGCTTCCCCGAGAACGGCTTCCCGGCCCCGCAGGGCGGCTACTACTGCGGCGTCGGCGCCGACGAGATCTTCGGCCGCGAGATCGTCGAGAAGCACCTCGACAACTGCCTCGCCGCGGGCCTGCCGATCTCGGGCATCAACGCCGAGGTCATGCCCGGCCAGTGGGAGTTCCAGGTCGGCCCGGCCTCCGCGCTCGACGTCGCCGACTCGCTGTGGCTGGCCCGCTGGCTGCTGTACCGCACCGCCGAGGAGTTCGACGTCTCCGCGACGATCGAACCCAAGCCCGCCAAGGGCGACTGGAACGGCGCCGGCTGCCACACCAACTTCTCCACCAAGGCCATGCGCGAGGACTACGAGCCGATCATCGCCGCGTGCGAGGCCCTCGGCGAGAAGGCCGACGAGCACGTCAGGAACTACGGCGACGGCATCGCCGACCGCCTCACCGGCGCCCACGAGACCGCCCACTACACCCAGTTCTCCTACGGCGTCTCCGACCGCGGCGCCTCGATCCGCATCCCGTGGCAGGTCGAGAAGGACAAGAAGGGCTACCTCGAGGACCGCCGCCCGAACGCGAACATGGACCCCTACGTCGTGACCGGCCTCATCGTCGGCACCGTCTGCTCGGCCCTGGAGAAGAAGGGCCTCGTCTAGAGCACGTCCGCCGCTCCGGTCGGAGCGGCGACCCCGGCGGGGCGGCGGGCCGCTCGGCTCGCCGCCCCGCCGCCGTTCGACGCATCGGCGAGCGGATCCGACCGACGCGCACCGCACACGAGCCCACCGAATCCTTCGTCCGTTCATGTCAAGGCGGCGGTCGGCGACGTCCGACCGGCACCACCGCCAGGGTCACCGGGGCGCGGCGCCCAGCGCGGCGACCCGCCGCAGGAGCGCCGCGTGCGAGAACCGCTCCTCGACTACTGCGAAGGCCCGGTCCCGCTGGGCCGCATAGGTCTCCGGGTCGTGCGCGAGGGCGCGTACCGCGTCGGCGACCTCCCCGGGACCGCAGTAGACCGCGGCCGGGCCGAACAGCGGCTCGAACCGGCGGTCCATCACCACGGGCACCCCGGCGGCCATGGCCTCCAGCGGCGCGATACCGAAGGCCTCGCGGCCCTCCTCGGCGATGAAGTACACGTAGACGTCGAGGCCGTGCAGGAACTCCCGCGCGTCCACGGCGTCGAAGGGGAGCACCGACCAGTTCGCCGGGAGGCCTCCGAGGCGTTCCGCGACCGTGTCCGCCCCGCCGAGCACCCGCACCGCGAAGTCCCCGTGGGAGGGGTAGCACTCGAGCAGGCGCTCGGGCGACTCGGGCCATTTGAGCGGATGGTCGCGGGCGTGGCGACCGATCCGGATCGGACCGTCCGCGGCCGGGCGGTCCTCGCGCCGCCACAGTGCCGGGTCGAGGCACTCGTACCAGTCCTCGCCGGACAGCTCGACGCCGTCGAGCTCGGCCGCGTGGTGCTCCAGCAGCGCCTCGCGGACCATGGGCCCCACCGGGTGCCAGGTGTGGTCGCCGACCCACTCGGCCATGCTCGCCCGCACCCGGTGCACATCCCAGGCCTCCTCGACGCCGCCGTCCGCTCCGTAGAACTTGAACGGGGTCTGGTTGACGACCAGGACCGTCCGGGCGGCCTCGATCTCGGGCATGTCGTCGCGGCGGCGCAGCACCACCGTCGGCAGCCGCACGATCATCAGGTCGCACGCGACCCGGTCCCACGGGCCGATCCAGCGGACCCGCTCGCCGTCGACGAGCGAGGCGATCTTGGGGTTGACCTCGCGCGAGACGTCCCAGTGGAACACCGGGTGGTGCACCAGGCCCACGCGGAGCCCCGCCTCCCGGTAGGCGCGGATCTCCTCGGCGCCGGCGGTCGTGTTGCCGCCGGGCAGCGCGAAGTGGGAGACGATGACGATGTCGCAGTCGAGGCGGACGGGGTCGGCCTTGGCGCGGCGGCGCCGCTCCTGCCACTCCAGCAGCGCGGCGCTCGCCGCGAGGCGGGTCGCGGGGGTCTCGGCGCCGTCGCCGAGGAGGCGGCGCAGCTCCGGGACGGCCTCGGTGGAGAACCCGTGCTCGAGCCGCGCCGTCAGCTTGCGCAGGAGCCTGCGGCGGCTGGTCGTGACCTGGCCGAGGGCGAACCCGCCCTTCCCCGCGCTCACCGCTCCACCGCCGTCGGGACCGCGACGCCGAGGCCGGCGGCCCGCCGCAGCAGCGCCCGGTGGGAGAAGTCGCGCTCGGCCTTCTCGAGGGCGCGGGCCGCCTGCGCGGCGTAGTGGTCGGGGTCGTCCATGAACTCGCGGACGCGGGCCTCGACCTCGGCGGGCTCGCAGTAGACCGCGCCGTCGCCGAACAGCGGCTCGAAGCTGCGCGGCAGCAGGCACGGCAGGCCGACGGCCATGGCCTCCAGCGGGGTGCGGCCGAAGGCCTCGTCGCCGGACTCGGCGATGAAGAACACCACCACGTCCACGGCGTGCAGGAACTCCCTGGGCCGCATGGCGCCGAACGGCAGGACCGTCCAGTTCTCGGGCAGGCGGCGCAGCATGCCCTTGACGGCCTTCGCGCCGCCGAGCACGTGGATCTCGAAGTCCTCGGAGGGCGGGTAGCAGGCGAGGGTGTCCTCGGGGGTCTCGGGCCATTTGCGGACGTGGTCGCGCGCGTGGCGGCCGATCCGGATCGGGCCCGAGCCGGGGCGGCGGCCCTCGCGCCGCCATTCGTCGACGTCGAGGATCCCGTACCAGTGGTCGTCGCTGACGTCGATGCCCTCGGTCTCGGCGGCGTGCTCGGTCTCCAGGACCCGGCGCACCACCGGCCCCTGCGGGTACCAGGTGTGGTCGCCGAGCCAGTCGGCGAGGTTCCGGTGGACGGTGCGGACGTCCCAGGTGAGCCGGCGCCCCGCCCCCGGGCCGTAGTACTCGTACGGGGGCTGGTTGACCACGAGGATGGTGCGGCGGGCGCGCAGCGCGGGCAGGTCGTCCATGGGGCGCATCATGATCCGCGGGAAGCGCACGATCGCCAGGTCGCACTCGACCCGGTCGTGGGCGGTGATGAGCACGACACCCTCGTCGTCGAGGAGCTCGCGGATCTTGTCGTTGAGGGGCCGGTCGAGGGGCCAGTCGTAGACCGGGTGGTGCACCAGGCCGACGCGCAGCCCGGCCCGGCGGAAGGCCCGGACCTCCTCGGCGCTCGAGGAGGAGCTGCCGCCGGGCAGCATGAAGTTGGAGACGACCACGACGTCGAGCTCGAGCTCGCGGCGTTCGACCTTGTCGTCGAGCTCGTACCAGTCGGCGAGGACCGCGGCGGCGGCGAGGCGGTGCTCGGGCGCGGTCGCCTCGTCGGCGGCGAGGCCGCCGAGGTGCGCGATCGCCTCGGTCGACCATCCTTCGTGGAGGCGGGTGCGCCACAGCCGCAGCGACCGGTCCTGCGCCTCGGTGAGCGCGTGCGCCTCGGGGCGGCCGAGGACCCGCTTCGCGAAGCGGCGCGCCCGCCCGGCGAGGCGCCGCAGAGCCGCGCGCTTGCCGCGCAGGACCTTCCGGGCGGCGCGCTTGGGGAGCCGCACCGCCTTCCCGGCGAGGGGCCGGAGCCGCTCGGCCGCGCCCCGGCGCGGTCGGGGCGCCTCCGGTTCGGCGGCGGGGGGCGGCAGGACGCGGATCGGGCCGATCGCGGCGTCCGCGAAGTCGACGGCGACCGCGGCGGCGACCGCCTCGTCGGCGGCCACGGCGCCCCCGGCCTCGACCTCGGCGAGGTCGACCCATTCGATCCCGAGCTCGGCGGCCTTCGCGAGCGGCGCCCGCGCCACCGGCAGGTACTTGTCCTCTATGGATTCCCAGCTCTGGTAGTGGGCGACCGCCACGGCGGCGTCGGAGGCGGCGTCGCGGGCGAGCTCGGCCAGCGCCGCGCGCTGCACGGGCGTGTCGTAGCGCCAGTCCGCGACGTGGACCCGGTCGACCCGCCGGGGCCGGGCCGCCTCGCCGAGGATCGAGGCGGGGGCCGGGAACGGCCGGACGCGGGCGCCGGGGTCCAGGAGCGGCTTGGCCCGCTTCTGCTGGATCGCCTTGTGCCAGTGGTGGAAGCCCGCTTCGTAGGCGGCGCGGGACGGATGCATCCAGCCGTCGCCGACCTCGCCGAGGGAGAGCGAGCCGGCGCGGCGGCGCACGATCGTGTGGCAGGCCTCCATGCGGACCCAGCGCCGGGAGCCGAAGACCTTCTGGAGCCGCAGGCGGAACTCCGAGTCGCCGCCCTTGCGGGCGGTGTCGTAGCCGCCGAGGCGGGAGCGGACCGGGTCGGTGCGGAACATGATCGAGGTCGAGCGGGCCTCGGTGAGGCTCCGGCCGGGGGCGCCGAACAGGCGCAGGTCGGCGTCGGCGCGGATGCCGCGGCTCATGGTCATGACGGTCTCGTCGGCGGCGAGCAGCGGCGCGGCCTGGGCCTCCAGCCAGCGCGGGTGGGCCCAGTCATCGGAGTCGAGGCCGGTCGTGAAGACCCCCGCGGCCTTAGCCAGGGCGAGGTTGCGGGCCCGGTAGGTGCCGCCGTTGGCGGGCAGGGCGATCACCTCCACGCGCGGGTCGAGGTCGGCGGCGGCGGTGAGGACCTTCTCGAAGTCGGGCCCGGAGGCGTCGTCGACCAGCAGCAGCTCCCAGTCGCGCCACGTCTGCTCGGTCACCGAGCGGACGGCGGTGAGCAGTTCGGGGCCGGGCCGGTGGCAGGTCATGATGATCGAGACGAGCGGGCCGTCCACCCCGCCGGCGGGGACGGCGGAGCGGAGCCGGTCGAGCATCGGCAGGGCGGGGTCGCGGTGGTCGAGCGCGACGCCGGTCCAGTCGGCGTAGCGGGCGAACGCGTCGAGGAAGGCGCTCTCGCCGCCGCCGTGCGCGGGGTGGGCGAGTTCGGCGTCGACGGCGGCCGCGAGGCGGTCGGGGAGGCGGTCGGCGTCCGCGCGCAGCCGCGCGACGCGGCCGGGCTCGCCGTCCCAGACGGCCAGGCTCAGGTGGAGCGCCCGGTGTGACGCGGGGAGGTCGGCGTCCTCGCCCGCGCGGTCGTAGAGGGCCAGCGCCAGTTCGCGGTCGCCGGCGGCGGCGGGCCGGACGGCGAGGGCGCGGGCGAGCTCGCACAGCGCGCCGGTGTCGAGGGGGCCGGCCGCCCCGAGAAGCTCGGCGGGGTCGGTCGCCCCGGCCCGGACGCGCGCGGCCAGGGCACCGCGGCCGATCGGCGAGTCGCCGCGGACGGCGGCCGCGGCGATCGCGGACGCCGGGGCCCGCTCCAGGTCGGCGCGGTGCCGGTCGAGGAAGGCCTGGATCTGGTGGGATCGGGTCAGGGCGGTCATGGGTCCTAAGTCGGGAAGATCCTGTTGGAACCGGGTGGTCGTGGGGCCGGGCGCCCCGGCGTGCCGGCGTGCCGGGTGCTGCACCATTGTCCCAGACCATTGCACACCGGGTCCTACCTCGGGCGGGCGACCGCCGCACGGGCCACAGCGGCGGCCGCGGGGCGGCGCCCGGACGCGGTGCTCCGGGCCCCGGCCGGGCGCGCCCGGCCGGATGCGGTGATACCGGTCACGGTCGCACGGGACCGTCTGGGCGCGCCGCCGCGAAGTAGGCTCGGGACCCGATGGAACCCTCGATCCCCGACCCGGCCTCGGGCCTGCGCGTGCCGCGCAACGACTCCGGCTCGGTCGAGCCCCCGCCGCTGGGCGGCTGGACGCCGCGCGCCCGCGTCTCGGTGGTCGTGCCCGCCTTCGGCGGCCAGGACGCCCTCGACCTGACCCTGGCGGCCCTGGCCGCGCAGACCTACCCGTCCGAGCTGCTCGAGGTCGTCGTCGTCGACGACGGCAGCGAGCCGCCGCTGCGACTGCCGGACCTGCGCCCCGAGCACGCCCGCGTCGTCCCGAGCACCGCCGGGGCCTGGGGCGTCGCCGCCGCCGTCGACGCCGGGATCGCCGCGTCCGCCGGCGAGGTCGTCGTACGGCTGGACGCGGACGTGGTCCCCGCCGCGGCCCATGTCGAGGCGCACGCCCGCTGGCACCACCTGGCGGACTACTTCACGGTGATCGGAAAGCTCGCGTTCGCCGACGTCGAGGCCTCCGCGCTCGACCCCGAGAGCGTGCGGTCGGCCGTCGCCGCCGGCGAGGCCCCGTCGCTGTTCGCGGGCCGCGAGGTCAGCACCGACTGGGAGATCGCGCTGGTGCGCGAGTCCGGCGGGACCGTGGAGGACCCCGCGCGGGCGTTCACGATCGCGAACGGGGCCACGGTCTCGTTCACGCGGGCCGCATACGAGGCGTGCGGCGGCATGGACGCCACGATGCGCCTGGGCAGCGACACCGAGCTGGGCTACCGGCTCGCGCAGCACGGCGCCCTGTTCATCGCCGACGCCGAGGCCGAGGTGTGGCACCTGGGCCAGTCGCAGATGAAGTCCCGCCGCGAGGAGGGCAAGCGCTACCGGCACGCCTTCCTCGCCAACCGGGTGCCCGCGCTGCGGCACCTGCGGACCCGCCCGGGGGCCCAGTGGGAGGTCCCGTACGCCGAGGTCGTGATCGACGCGGCGGGCGCGCGGCTGGAGCCGGTCCGCGCCTCGGTCGCCGCGGTCCTGGGCGGCACGGTCGCCGACGTCGAGGTGGTCCTGACCGGCCCGTGGGGGGACCTGACCGAGGACCGGGTGGCGCCCCTGGAGGACCCGCTGCTGGACCTGCGGCTCATCCGCGAGACGTTCCGCGGCGACGCGCGCGTGCGCTTCGCCGAGCGCGCGCCCGAGGGGGCAGGGCGGGTGCCGTTCCGCCTCTACCTCGCACCCGGCGCGACGCTGCGACCCGACGGGTTCGCGAAGCTCGCGGCGTACGCGAACGAGCACCGCCTCGGCCGGGTCGAGACGGCCGTGCCCAGCGGGGTCGGCCCGCTCGCGGTCCGCCTGGACCGCACCGCGGCCCTGGCGCGCGCCGAGCGGCTGCGCGGGCCCGGCGAGTCCGCGGACGAACTCCTCGAGGCGCTGTGGGGCACGGCCGAGATCGACCCGGGTCCCTACTTCGGCGGCGGCCCGGCCCCGGGCGGCCGGGCGGCGAAACCGGCCCCGCGCTCGCTCCTGCGGCGAGCAGCGGGCCGCGTCAGGCGCGCCTTGCAGCGCTGGGCTGGGCCGCGAACCTAACGCCCTCGCCGTCCGGCCCGCCGGACTCGCCGTCAGGCGCTAGTCCCGGTCTTCGGCGCGAACCCCGGCGGCCTGGTGGTGTCGGGCAGCGGCCGCGTAGCGCTCGGACTCGACGCTCGCCAGCACACGGCGGTTGGCGGCCGCGAGCTCTTCCGACAGCTGCGAGAACTGCTTGTCGACAGTGCGGGTCATGTGATCCAGCCGGGATGACAACTCGCGCAGACGGTGGTCGGCCTTGACCGCGTAACGCATCGACTGCCGGTGCTGCGTGGCGCCCGCCAGCGCCTGGAGCACGGCGGTGCCGCCCAGCAGGCAGCACAGGACCGCGACGGCGGCCCGCTCGGCGCCCGAAAGCGCCAGGGCCGCTCCTGTGGCGGCTGCGAACACCGCGAACGCCAGGAGCGCCTTCTGGAACGGCGAGGAGCGGCGGATGAGATCGAGCATCAGTGGTGGCGTCCTTCTCGTTGGAACGGCGGCGGGCGGGGCAGGGCGTCGACGAGGCCCCCTCTCGGTGCGGCCCGGGCATGGTCAGGCCTTGATCATCTCGCCGTTGACCGGATGATCGAGGGCCTCTGGCCAGGTGCGCCGGATCATCTCGACGAATGCCTCGCCGGCGACGCGCGCCTCGAGAGGCACGGCGAGGAGCGCCTTGTAGACCTGCCGGGAGTTGAGGATGGTGAACGTGTCGTAGACGACGTCGCCTTCGGTGTGGTGGGCGTTCAGCCAGGTTCCGCAGCGGTGCTCCCAGTAGTACAGGTCGTAGGGGTCGTACAGTTCGGCGGCGGCCGAGAAACCGGTGGCGTCGTCGAACTCGGCGAAGCCCGCCGCGAACGACTCGGGGGTCTTCTTGTGATTGGTCAGCAGGAACGCCATGTGCTCGGGAGTCAGCGGCTCGGGCTGGGCGCGCTTGGCGCGATAGAAGGCCCGGCCGATCTCGTAGAGGTTGGAGCGGATGTGCAGGCCCCTACAGCCGTCGTACTGAAGGTGGGTGGCGGGCATGCCGGGGGCGCTGACGCGGCGGGAGTTGCGGTCCATGACTCCGGCCAGAGGCTCGGGCGGCATCCGGTACAGCAGGGGGATGCGGTGGTGGCGGAAGCCGAGTGCGCGCGAGAGCTCCTCGGCCGCTTCGCTGTCCTCGCGGAGTGCCCCCTCACCGATGCGCGAGTCGTAGGTGAAGTAGTCGATCCGGTCCTTCAGCGGGCGGGTGAGCGCCAGGGTCGTGCGGCTGTCGAGGCCCCCGGTGAGGGAGACGATCAGCGGGTCGCGGTCGGCAAGCATGGCGAGCTGGCGCTGGAGGAGCGGCAGCACCTCGTCGACGGCGTCGGCGACGGTGTGCTCGGCGAGGGGCTCGCGGGGGAAGAACCGACGCGGCTCGGCCTTCTCGACGACCAGTTCGGTGTTCGGCGTCAACGCGAGGACGCGCGCGAAGTTGGTGTGGCGTCCCGGGAAGGAGTACGCGTTGTGCTCTTTGCGTATGGTCTGCGGGTCGGGGAAGGACGAGGGCGCCTCGCCGACGCAGTCGGCGACCAGGTGGGCGTGGGAAGCGACATAAGTGCACCCGTCGCGGCGGCCGTAGAAGACCGCGCGCATCCCGGCCGCGTCGGACTGCGCGAGCGTGGCGCCGTCCTCCTCATAGAAGATCGCGAAGCGTCCCGAGAGCCGATCGATCCGATCGAGCATCGCCGTGCGGCCGGTCTGCTTGGCACGAATGAGGTCCCGCGCGATCACGGCGATGTCGTCGGTCCACGTCTCGAGGCAGATCGCACGGCCGAGCACGGCGACCCAGGTGCCGCCGGCGCGCGCGAGCGCGAAGCCGGTCCGGGAGTCATGGGCGAACCAGTACCGGCCCAGGCGGGTCTGGCGCCAGTGGGGCGCGGGGAGGGAGCGCGGCTCGGGAGCGAGGAGGAAGCCTCGCGCGTACAGCAGGTGCGAGCAGTCATCGGCGGCGGGGATCGCGGACTCGGCCGCGGCGGGCGCCGCGTCGACGGAGGGGCGGCCGAACGCGCTCAACGCGTCCCGCAGCCCGCGGGTCCGCGGGGAGGAGGGGGTCATGGGGATCCTTTCGGAAGGAGCCGCGGGACCGGCGCGTCTCGCGAGGGGTCGGGTGCGGAGTTCATACGACGGGCTCGGGGGCGATGCCGAGGCGTCCGAGGCGTTCCACGTAGGACCGGTAGCCGAAGGCGCGGCGGACGTGGTCCTGGGCTCGGCGCGACTGGCGCAGGAACGCCTCTGGGTCGGCCCAGAGCCGGTCGACGAGGTCGGCGACCTGCTCGGGCTCGCAGTAGAGCGCGCCCTCGCCGAAGACCTCCTCGAAGTGCGGCGGCAGGATCGTGACCGCGCCGCTGGCGATGGCCTCGAGGATGCTGCGGCCGAACGCCTCGATGCGGTGCTCGTGCGGGAAGTACGCGTAGAAGTCGAGCTGATGCAGGAACTCCCGCACTCCCATCTCGTTGTACTCGAAGACCACCCAGTTGAGCGGGAGGCGACGGCGCTTGAGCACGTGCATGGCGCTCTGGGCGCCGCCCATGATGCGGACGTCGACCGGGCCGCGGGTCGGGTAGACGCGGGCGAGGGTCTCGCGGTCGCCGGGCCACTTCATCGGGTGGTCGCGGGTGTGGCGCCCCAGCACCGGGACCGGGCCCCGAAAGCCGTCCCGGGGCAGGCACCACCGGGTGTCGTCGAGGACGCCGGGCATGTCGAACTCGTGCAGGACCGAATCTTCCGGCAGGAACGGTACGAGGGCGTGGCGCACATGCGGCCCCTGCGGCACCCACTCGGGTTCGGCGCCGAACAGTTCACGGGCATGGTGCTCGCAGGTCTCGGGGAGGTAGCGCAGGTCGGAGCCATCGGCTTCGGTGGGCGGCTGGTTGGCGAGGATGACGAGCCGGTCCACGGTGAAGGTGCACCGCCCCGGAGGGGGGAACTGCAGGATCGGCGGGTAGCGCAGCACCAAGAGCCGGACGTGCGCCTCGTCGGTGGCGACGACCTGCTCGACCGCTCCGGAGTTGATGAGCTCCTGAACGCCGGGGTTGAGGTCGCGGTCCTTGGGCCGGGCGAACCGCAGTGGTGTGAAGTTCATGACGCCGACGCGCAATCCGGCACCGAGCGCGGCTCGGATCTCATTGAGCATCGACTTCTGGGGCCCGCCGTAGTTCACCCAGTCCCCGGCGTAGACCACGTCGTAGCGCTGCGGATCCGATCCGGGGCGAAACCGATGGGGCTGGAACAGGGGTGCCCGGGCGCCCTGGGCGACGTAGGGATCGGCCTTCCCGGCCAGGATCCGCTCGTGCCAGTGGTGGTACGACGAATGGTAGGCCAGGCGGGCCGGATGCTTCCAGCCCGAGCCGTAATCGCTGGAGGAGAGGGACTCGACTCCGGTGCGCACCAGGGTCAGGACCTCGGCGAGGCGGCGGACCGCGCCCTTTCCGAACGCGGCGTCCATCCGGCCGAGGTACTCGTTGTCGGCGGCCTTGCGGATGTCGTCCCAGAAGCCGATGCGGGCGACGACCTCCTCACGGCGGAACAGCAGCGAGCTGGCGCACGGGAGCACCGGCGCCCGGCGCAGGCGTGTCGCCCGGAGGTCCTCGGTGAGCACGGCGCTCTTGGATATGGTGCCGACCAGCTCGGGCTCGGCGCGGAGCGGGGCGAGGTGCAGTTCCAGATGGCGCGGGTGCCACCAGTCGTCGGAGTCCTGCACTGCGACGAAGATGCCGCGTGCCTCGGCGAGCCCGATGTTGCGGGCCCGGTAGGACCCGCCGTTGTCGTCGAGGCGGATCACGCGGACGCGGTCGTCCTCGGCCTCGCACGCGGCGAGGACCGGCTCGTACTCGGGTCCTGAAGCGTCGTCGACGACGAGCACTTCGATGTTGGTCCAGGTCTGGCGCAGCACCGACCGCAGCGAGGTCAGCAGCGGCAGGCCCCGGCGGAAGGTGGTGATAATGACCGTCACGAGATCGGGCGAGTCGACCGACGGTAGGTCGCCCGCGTCGAGGCCGTCGAACATGGTGCCCTCGCCGCGGAGCGTGTGGCCGGGCACCGGCTCGGGGACGATCTCGCTGAGCAGCGCCTTCCAGCGCCGCTCGTCGCCCACACCGCCCCACGGACGGGCGAGGTCCATTCCGACCGCTCGCCGCACGTTCTGGTCGATGTCCGCGTACTCGGACAGGAGGCGCTCGGCCACGTCGGCCTTGCCCGAGAGCATCGCGAGCTCCACGTGGGTGGCCTGGTCGCGCGGGGACAGGGATTCGGGGCCGCCGTGGCGCAGCGCGATCTCGTAGAGGCTCCAGCCGGTCTCGAGGTCGTCGAGGTCGAGCGGATTGCATACCAGGGCGCGGCCGAGTTTGGCGAGCGCGTCGCCATCGAGGCGGCGGGTGGCGGCCAACTCGCGTTCGACGGCCTCGTCGCGGGCGGCTGCCAGGATCGCTTCGAGGGTCGCGGGCGGTTCGGCGACCCGGTGTGCCAAAAGCCGGCGGGCCTCCCGGGACCGGGTGCTGATGACCGTGGTGACGAGCGATTCGGAGTTCTTCTGCCGTAGCAGCGCCGTGTAGTCGTCGAGGAGGCGGAAGGGGTGGCGGTCGGTGCTCATACGGCCGGGTCAGCTCTTTCAGGGTTCGCTGGGGGCGGGCCTGCCGAGTATATCGCCGCTCAACAGGAGCGCAGGCGTCCGCGGCGAGGGACCCGTGCGCGGGTTCACAGCCGACCGCGACCGAGCCGCCGGCCGGCCGCCGACCTCGCACAGTGACGCCCCGGACCGATGCGGTCACACGCCGCAGACCATGGCGGCGGCCCGCCGTTGCTATGATGAGCCTGCCTTCCGAACCCCGATGAGGATCACGGTCAATGAGAAGATTTGCAGCGCTCACCTCGGTATTGATGCTCGGCGCGGTCGCCGCCTGCACCGGATCCTCCGGGACCGCCGACGACGAGGGCGGCGGCGCCTCGGCGCCCCCCACGGCCTACGAAGAGCGCACCGTGCCCTACGACCTCGCGATCACTCCGCCCGAGGGCTACACGCTCATCGAGGGCGAGGAGCGCGACGTGCCCGTCGTCGACAATCAGTCGACCTGGGTCTACGGACTCGACGGCGGCGACGCGAACACGCGGTTGATCGTCAGCACCTACATGCTCCCCGAGGGGACCGCGCTCACCGACTTCGCCGCCCAATCCGCCTATGTCATGGAGTACGACGCGAAGACCGGCAACGAGGTCGACGCCTCGAACATCTACCCGACGATGGTGCACCGCTACTCGGGTGTGCACCGCTACTTCACGAGCCAGGCCGAAGGCGAGTCCAAGCTCTTCAGGCGCCATTTCTTCATGTTCGCCGGGAACCACCTCATCCAGATCACGTGCCAGTGGCAGCGGGATCAGGACGCGCTGGTCGCGGGCTGCTACGACCTGACCGAGAACTTCCCTTACCCCGAGGGCTGGCCTCTCTACGACGAGAGCGCCTGACGCGGGCCGCCGAGGGGAGCCCGGCACTGGGTCCGGGGGGCCCGGCCGTCAGATCTCCGGCAGCGCTTCCGCGAGAACGTCGGTGAGCGAGCGAGCGTACGGCGTGGTCATGTGGTGGGTGTCCCGGTAGACCAGGAGGTTCCCCACGATCACCGGGCAGAAGTCGTCCCGGCAGAACCACGGCAGCGGATCGATGGTCTCGGCGCCGGCCGCCTCTTGGGCGTCCAGGGCGGCACCGCGCCGGTCGGGATACCCGACCACGTACGGGTCTTCGGCATTGCACTCCTGGACGTCGTCCATGTGCAGAGACACGCATTCAGGAGCCGCGTCACCGGAGGCGCGCGGAGTGTCGCCGATGACGACGGTCCGCTCGACGGCGGCGCCCACCCGTTCCAGGGTCCGGGTCCAACCCGCCGACCACTCATCGACCACCTGGTCGCCGTCGACGTTCGCGAGAGTGGCGGCGTCCGAGGTGCCGAGGACGACCATCTCGGGCTGCGTTTCGTCGAGTTCGTCGAGGACGTTGTGGCGCCAGGTGTCGCATGTCTCGTAGATGCTGTCACTGGTCTGGATGTCGCTGTTGACGACCGTGACGTCGACCGGCGTGCAGGCGCTCTTGGTGCGGGTGACCAGTTTCCAGCCCTGCTCCGCAGCGATCTCCTCGAGCGCGGGGAACCACTGTGCCGCGTGGGAGTCGCCGAACAGGTAGACCACCTCGGAGGAATCGGTGTCGCCGTAGACGCAGCCCTCCTCGGGCTCGGTCTCGTCGGTGTCGAGGTGGCATCCGTTGCTGTAGATGACCGGGCGGTCGCTGCTGGAGTCGGCCAGCGCGGGCGTCAGGTCGGCCGGAGCCGCGGTGATGTCCGCCGCCTCCTCCAGCAGCCGGTCGATCTGTTCTTGGCCCGAGACCTCCTCGACGGCGTCGAGGTCGGTGCCGTCGCTCTCGGGGACCTTGGAGTAGACCGTGGTCAGGGTGACGATCATGGCGATGCCGGCCACCGACGAGACCACTCCGATGGCCAGGCCCCACAGGTTGGCCGACTTGAAGGGCTTCCCGCGACGGACCGGCTCCTCGATGTACCGGTGGGAGAACTGCGCGACCGCGATCGTGCCGAGGAGCAGGATGGT
Organism: Glycomyces amatae; assembly: GCF_020991375.1. Taxonomy (GTDB): domain Bacteria; phylum Actinomycetota; class Actinomycetes; order Mycobacteriales; family Micromonosporaceae; genus Glycomyces; species Glycomyces amatae. The sequence continues at coordinate 208,301 of NZ_JAJLQZ010000006.1, forward strand.
GCTGAGCAGGATCGACGGCTCGGCGTCCACGGCGAGCGGGATGAGGATGAGGATCGGCCAGTGCCACAGGTAGAGGCTGTAGGAGATCTTCCCGACGAACTGGAACGGGCCCGTGCCCAGCAGCGACGAGACGGGGTTCTTGGCCGCAGACGAGCCCGCGATGATCACGAGCATCGTCCCGGCGACCGGCAGCAGCGCCGTGTAGCCGGGGAAGGGAGTGGCGTCGCCGTAGAGGACTCCGGCGGCGACGATCGCCGCGAGGCCGCCGATGCCGAGGACCCACGCCAGGAACTTCGGGGTCTTCTTCAGACCCGGAAGCGTCAGCGCCAGCAGCGCCCCGGCCGCGAGCTCCCACGCCCGCGTGTGGGCCGCGTAGTACGCGGTCGGCTGGGACTGCTCGGTGACCAGGACCGACAGGACCAGGCTGATCGCGAAGAGCCCGACCGCGACGGCGATCCCGGCGCTCACGAGTCGGCGCGGGTCGCGCTTGACCATCAAGAGCAGGCCCAGCAGGAGCAGCGGCCAGACCAGGTAGAACTGCTCCTCGACGGCGAGGGACCAGTACTGCTGGAACGGCGAGGGCATCTGGTCGGCGTTGAGGTACTCGGTCTCCTGCGCGATGAATCGGTAGTTCACCACGTAGACGATGACGGTGAAGGCGTCCTGCATGACCGCTTCGAGCCGGGTCACGGGGAACCACAGCCACGCGCCGACCACCGTCGCGACGGTGACGACGCTCGCGGCGGGCAGGATGCGGCGGGCCCGGCGGGCGTAGAACCCGGCGATGGAGACCTTGCCGGTGTCGAAGACCTCCTTGACGAGCAGGGAGGTGATGAGGAAGCCGGAGAGCACGAAGAACACGTCGACGCCGACGTAGCCGCCCGAGGCGAAGGCGAACCCGGCGTGGGACAGCAGCACGAGCGTGACCGCGACGGCCCGCAGGCCCTGGACGTCGGGGCGGAAGCCCAGTCCTTCCCAGCGCGCGGGCCCGACGGGGCGCGGGCGGGGGGCGGCCGCGGGGGCCGCCTGGGGGGCCGTCGGCGGCGGTGCGGGCGCACGGAACGGCGGCCGAACCGGGTAGGGGCTGGGGGCGGTGCGGCGCATCCCGGGGGCGTGGGGCGCGGTCGGGGCGGCGGGTGCCGCCACCGGCGTCCCGGCCGGAGCGACCGCGGGAGCCGCGGATCCCGGCGTGGTCGTCGGCAGGTGGAGCGTCTCCTCGTTGACCGCCCCCGCTGCGGCTTGGTTCGTCGGCCGTGGGGGCTGGGGCGAGGTCATGGTGCAACAGTCTCCGTCTAGGGATGCCGGGGTCGGGTCGCCTCATACTAGGCGTCCCCGTTCCACCGAGGGGTCCGGTGATGGACGGCCCGTCCTGCCGGGCACAGTCGGCCGACGTCGTTCGCGACCGGCCACTGTCATCGTACCGAGCGGGAGCGAGTCGCGTCCGCCTCGGACGGGAGCGCTTCGGCCCCTTCCATTCCGGCCGTCAGCCCAGGTCGGGCAGGGCCTGGGCGAGAACCGCGGACAGCGACACCGCATACGGTGTGCTGATGTGGTGTTTATCGCGGTATACGGCGAGGCCGTCAACGATGAGCGGGCAGCCTTCGGGGAGGCAGAACCACGGCTCGGTGTCGACGACGACCGCGTCCACGGCGGTCTGTGCCTCCCGGGCCGCTGCGCGCAGTTCCGGTTGGGCGAGGGCGTACGGGCCGGCGTCGAGGCAGTCGCCGGGCGCGTCCATGTGCAGCGAGAGGCATTCGGGGGCCGCCTCGCCGGTGGCCCGGGGCGTGTCGGTGAGCACCGCCGTGTCCGCGGCCGCGCCGACGCGGTCGAGGGTCTCGGTCCAGCCCTCGGCCCAGGCGGCAGCGGGGTCCTCGGCAGCGATGTTGCTCGTGTTCTCGGTGCCGAGGACCACGAGTTCGGGCCGGGTCTCCTCGATCTCGTCGAACACCGCCTGCCTCCAGTCCCGGCACTCGGTGTACTCGCCATCGTGCATCGTGCTGTCGACGGGGACCTGCACGGGGGTGCAGGAACTCTTGGTGCGGTTGAGGAGCCTCCAGCCCTCCGCCTCGGCGACGGTCTCGAGCGCCGGGAACCACTGGGCGGCGTGCGAGTCGCCGAACAGCACCACCGTGGTGTCGGAGCCGGTGTCGCCGTAGGCGCAGCCGTCGGGCAGCGCGACGTCCTCGAAGTCGAGGTGGCAGCCGTCGGCGTAGGTCTCGGGCCGGTCGGCGTCCATGCCCGCCAGGGGCGGGGCGAGGTCGTCCGGGACGCTCTCGGCGGCGAGCCCGTCCCGGAGGCGCGCCTCCAGCGAGGCCCGGTCCTCGACCTGCTCGACCGCCTCGAGGTCGACCGCCCGGTCGGCGTCGGCGGTCTTGGGGAACACCTGCGTGAGCGCCACGACGGTCGCCACGCCCAGGACCGAGCACGCGAGGCCCATGAGGAGCCCGGCGCCGTTGCTCCGCTTGAGCGGCCTCCAGTGCCGCATGGGCTCCTCGATGTACGCGTGGCTGAGCTGCGCGATGCCGACGGTGGCCGCCACGAGGATCAGGTTGAGCAGCAGCGACGGCTCGGTGTCGAGCGCGAGCGGGGCCAGGATGAGGATCGGCCAGTGCCACAGGTAGAGGCTGTAGGAGATCTTCCCGACGAACTGGAACGGGCCGGTCGACAGCAGGGACGAGACGGGGTTCTTCGCCGCGGCCGAGCCGGCGACGATGACGGCCATGGTGCCCAGGACCGGGGCGAGGGCCGTGTAGCCGGGGAACGGGGTCGCCTCCGTGTAGAGGACGCCGGAGGCGCCGATCGCCGCGAGGCCGCCGATGCCGAGGACCCACGCGAGGGCCCTCGGGGTCCGCTTGAGGTGCGGGAGCGTCAGCGCGAGGAACGCCCCGGCCGCGAGCTCCCACGCGCGGGTGTGGGCCGCGTAGTACGCGGTCGGCTGGGACTGCACGGTGACCAGGACCGACAGGGCCAGGGTCGCGGCGAAGACGAGGACCGAGCAGACCAGGCCCGCGCGCACCAGGCGGCGCGGGTCGCGGCGGACCGCCAGCAGCAGGACGAGCAGCAGCAGCGGCCACACCACGTAGAACTGCTCCTCGACCGCCAGGGACCAGAACTGCTGGAACGGCGAGGGCATCTGGTCGGCGTTGAGGTACTCGGTCTGCTCGGCCACGAAGCGGTAGTTGACGATGTAGACGATGACCGCGAGCGCGTCCTGGAGCACCGCCTCGAGCCGCGTCACCGGGAAGAACAGCCACGCCCCCAGCGCGGTCGCGACGGTGACGGCCATGGCGGCGGGCAGGATGCGGCGGGCGCGGCGGGCGTAGAACCCGGCGATGGAGATGCCGCGGGTGTCGAAGACCTCCTTGACGAGCAGGGAGGTGATGAGGAACCCGGAGAGCACGAAGAACACGTCGACGCCGACGTAGCCGCCGGCCGCGCGGGGGAACCCGGCGTGGGAGAGCAGCACCAGGCCGACCGCGACGGCCCGCAGGCCCTGGACGTCGGGGCGGAAGCCCATGCCGTCCCAGCGCTCCCTCGGGGCGGGGGCCGACTCGGCGGCGACGCGCGGGAGCAGGAGCGTGTCGCGTGCGCTCATCGGGCGGCGGTCTCCATCGTGACGTCGGTGCCGGGCATCGGGACATTCTCCCATTGTCGGGCAAATCACCGGTGAACGCCGCGAGGCGGGGCGGGGAACAGAGCGGCCCCGACCGGGTGGTCGGGGCCGCGGGTGCTCAGAGCGCCTTGAGGACGCGCGGTTCGAGCCGGTAGAAGATCCACCGCCCGAAGAACATGAGGAAGACCGAGAAGCCGACGGCGACGCACAGCTGGAAGGTGTTCGGCGCCAGGCCCGGGATGAACGCCGCCCGGTGCATCGAGAAGATGCCGATGAGCGGGTTGATGGAGAACACGTCGTACATCCAGGGGTTGTCCTGCATGGTCTTCGCCTCAGAGACCTTCGTGACCGGGTAGATGATCGCCGAGGCGTAGAACAGCACGCGCATGACCAGCGGCAGGAACCGCTGCACGTCCTTGTAGAGGACGTTCGCGGCGGCGAGGATGAACACCATGCCGGCCAGCAGCATCGCCTCGACCAGGATGGCCGGGATCAGCCAGAGCATGTTGAGCCCGAAGTGGCCGCCGAAGAAGATCGCCACGATGATCAGGATCGGGAAGCCGACCACGTACTCGGCGAAGCGCGCGAAGACCTTCGAGACCGGGAAGACCTCTCTGGGGACCTTCATGACCGTGATGAGGCTCGCCTGGCCGCCGAGGGACTTCGCGCCCTCGCTGACCGCGGAGCTGAACCACTGGTAGGCGAAGATGCCGGAGACGATGAACAGCAGGTAGCCGGCGCCGCCGGGGACGGCCCGGCCGCCGCCGAAGACCAGGTCGAACACGAACCAGTAGATCAGCGTCAGGCCGAGCGGCTCGATGAGCGACCACACGTAGCCCATGACGGTGGACTGGTACTTGACGGCGAGGTCGCGGCGGACCAGGACCGACATGGCGTACCGGTGGCGCAGCAGCGCGGTGAAGCCGGTGGTCAGCGGGAACTTGCGGACCTGCGGCTTGACCTCGGCCTTGCGGGTCTCGGTGCCGGGGCCCTCGTCGCTGCGGGCCGAGTCGAGGAAGGCCGGGAGCTCGGCGGTGTCGTCGAGGTTCCGGCGGATCGGGGAGGCCCCGGCCATCGGCATGTCGCGGCCCGGTTCGATCCGGGTCGCGTACGGCGCCTGCGGGACCTGGCCCTGCGGGTTCGGCGCGCCGACCGGGACGGGCGGGCCCTGCGGGTGCTGGGGCGGGCCGGGCGGCGGGGGCGTCGGCTGGCCGTACTGGCCGGGCTGCCCGTAGGCGTTCGGCGGTCCGGCCGGGTGCGGCGGGGGCCCCTGCGGGGCCTGGCCGCCGGGGCCGTGCGGGGGCGGCGGCGAGCCGTAGGGCGGCTGGGGGGCGCCCGGCGGCCGGCCCTGCGGCGGGTTGCCGTAGGGCTGCTGGTTCGGGCGCGGGGGCGTGCCGTACGCGGCCGGCGGCGGCGCCGAGGGCGCGTTGTAGGCGGGCGGTCCGTAGCCCTGCGGGCCCGCGGGGGGCGGGGTGGGGCCGCCCTGGTTCGGACGGGACTGGTGGCCGGGCGGCGGGGTGGCGCCCGGCGGGGGGCTCGCGAAGGCCGCCGAACCGGAGCTCATCGCCCCCGGGGGGTATCCCGCGGGGGCGGCCGAGGGCCCGTTGCCGTAGCCGCCCTGGGGAGCGGCCGCGTCGGGATTGTCCGAGCCCCCGTCGTTGTTCCCGGGTGGGCCGGAGACGCCGTCGGGGTGCGGGCTAATCGAGCTCATGCATCATCTCCGTCAGGTGTCGCTCCAGCGCCACCGAGTCCAGTTCACGATGTTCGAGAATCGTATAACGGCCTGGCCGGGTCCTCGGAGCGTAGGCCACCGCTGTGGCCAGCTCCGCTGTGGTCAGCCCCAGTTCGGCTGCGGTGCGCGGCAACCCGTGCCGCCGCATGGCCGCCGAAAGCTCGCTGAACAGGGCCTCGTCGCCCCGCAGCCACGTGCACACGAGCGCCCCGACCGCGCCCTGCTCCCCGTGGGAGGCCAGGCCGGGGTGGAGCACGTCGAGCGCGTGCGAGATCTCATGGCACCCGCCCGAGCACGGCCGCGAGGAGCCGGCCATGCCCATCGCGAGCCCGCCCTGGACGAGGGCGTTCGCGAGGGAGGTGAGGAACCCGTCGTCGGCGACGGTGCCGGGGTGGCGCAGCACGGACTCGGCGCCGGTGCGGGCGATCGCCACGGCGAGCCCGTCGAGGGCCTCGCCGTTGACGTCGTGCGAGAGCTGCCAGTCGGCGACGGCGGACAGGTTCGTGAGGGCGTCGCCCACCCCCGAGCGCAGCTGGGCGACGGGGGCGCGGCGGATGAAGTCGAGGTCGGCGAGGACGGCGAGCGGCGGGTGGACCCCGTAGGAGACCGAGACGCCGTCGCGTTCGAGGGAGGCGGTCGGGGAGGCGAGGCCGTCGTGGGCGAGGCTCGTGGCGACCGAGACCATCGGCAGGCCCAGCTCGGTCGCGGCGAACTTGGCGGTGTCGAGGAGCTTGCCGCCGCCGATGCCGACGAGGGCGTCGACCCGGTGGTCGTCGCGCAGGCGCGCGGCGAGGTCGCGGGCGCTGGCGAGGGTGCCGGGCTTGACGGTGTGGACCGTGGCGTCCGGGAGGTGGTCGAGCTCGGCGGCGATGGTCTCGCCGAGGCCCGGCCCGAGGGCGACGGCGACGCGGCCGCCGGAGGAGATCCTCGCGTCGACGAGGAGCTCGGGCAGGCGCGCGAGGGCCCCCGCCGAGACCTCGACCGCGATGGGGGCGAGGACGGTGCGCGCGAACGTGGGCACTAGCGGCCCTTCGCGATGGCCTTGGCCAGGGCCCAGTCGGCGTGGTCGTCGACCTCGGTCCACGCGACCGGCCCGGTGGAGACGGTCCCGACCTGGCCGCCTTCGGCGAGGAGCTGGTAGGCGTCCTCGTAGTAGAGGGTGTGGTCGCGGGTGAAGGTCGCCTCGAGGGCCTTGGTGAGGTCGTCGGCGAGGGCGGCGGGGATGAGGCTGACGCCGATGTACTCGCCCGCGGCGGTCGCGGTCGGCTGCGCCTTGTGGATGAGCTCGACGCCGCCGGGGCCGATGCGGACCTTCATGGCCTCGTCGGTGAGGGTCTTGTGGTCGTCGAGGGCGAGCAGGAGCCGCGGGTCGGTCTCGGCGGCGTCCAGGAGGCGCTCCTCGATGCTGTAGGGGTGGAGCGTGTCGCCGTTGACGAGGATCGCGCCCTCGGCGTAGTGCCCGCGGGCGGTCCACAGCGAGTAGGCGTTGTTCCAGTGGGGCTTGTCGTTGTCGACGATGGTGATCGCGACGCCGTAGCGGGACTCGAGCGAGGGGGCGTGCTCGCGGATCCTGTCGGCGGCGTGGCCGACGGTGACGGCGATGTCGGTGACGCAGACCGCGGCGAGGCCCGCGACGATGGTGTCGAGGATCGTCTCGCTCCCGGTGACCGGCAGGAGCGTCTTGGGCAGCTCGTCGGTGTCGGGGCGCAGGCGCTGCCCCTGTCCGGCGGCGAGGATGACGCCTCTCACGAATGTCTGCCTTTCGCTCGACCCTGGTCGGAAGCCGCACGCGGGGGGCGCGTGCAACCCGCCCAGTTTACAAGCCGCGAAAGGGGGGAGGCCCCGGCCGAGTGTGCGCCTGCACACGTCGGCTGGGGCCTCCAACTGGGAAGGGACGGTCACTGCGAGCAGTCACCGCTGCCTTTACAACGAGTCTCGGGCGAAGCGGTTACGCCCGCCCTCGCGGACTACTTCGCGGCGACCTTGGCGAGGTTCTCCGACAGGGTGTCGAGGAACTCGTCGGTGGACTGCCACTCCTGCTCGCCGCCGACCAGCAGCGCCAGGTCCTTGGTCATCTTGCCGCCCTCGACGGTGTCGATGACGACCTTCTCGAGGTCGTTCGCGAAGGCGGTGACCTCGGGGGTGCCGTCGAGCTTGCCGCGGTGGGCCAGGCCCCGGGTCCAGGCGAAGATCGAGGCGATCGGGTTGGTCGAGGTCTTCTCGCCGCGCTGGTGGGCGCGGTAGTGGCGGGTGACGGTGCCGTGGGCGGCCTCGGCCTCGACGGTCTGCCCGTCGGGGGTCATGAGCACGGAGGTCATGAGGCCGAGCGAGCCGAAGCCCTGCGCGACGGTGTCGGACTGGACGTCGCCGTCGTAGTTCTTGCAGGCCCACACGTAGCCGCCCTCCCACTTCATGGCGGCGGCGACCATGTCGTCGATGAGGCGGTGCTCGTAGGTGAGGCCCTTGGCCTCGAACTCGGCCTTGAACTCGTTGTCGAACACCTCCTGGAAGGCGTCCTTGAACATGCCGTCGTAGGCCTTGAGGATGGTGTTCTTGGTGGACATGTACACCGGGTAGTCGCGCGCGAGGCCGTAGCGGAACGAGGCGCGGGCGAAGTCCTCGATGGACTTCTTGTAGTTGTACATGCTCATGGCCACGCCGCCGCCCTCCGGGTAGCGGGCGACCTCGAACTCCATCGGCTCGGAGCCGTCGTCGGGGGCGAAGGTGACCGTGAGGGTGCCGGGGCGGTCGACCTTGAAGTCGGTGGCCTTGTACTGGTCGCCGTGGGCGTGGCGGCCGATGATGATCGGCTTGGTCCAGCCGGGGACCAGGCGGGGGACGTTGCTCATGATGATGGGCTCGCGGAAGACGACGCCGCCGAGGATGTTGCGGATGGTGCCGTTCGGGGAGCGCCACATCTTCTTGAGGCCGAACTCCTCGACGCGGGCCTCGTCGGGGGTGATGGTCGCGCACTTGACGCCGACGTGGTGCTCGGCGATGGCGTTCGCGGCGTCGACCGTGACCTGGTCGTCGGTGGCGTCGCGGTGCTCGATGCCGAGGTCGAAGTACTTGAGGTCCACGTCCAGGTAGGGGTGGATCAGCTCGTCCTTGATCTTGCTCCAGATGATGCGGGTCATCTCGTCGCCGTCGATCTCGACGACGGGGTTCGCGACCTTGATCTTGGCCATGGTTCCGACCTCTCCTCGCGCGCTCGCCGCGCCCTGTTGACTCCGCCCGCCGTGCGATGCGTGCGGGCGCGGAGCGGAATGCCCCTAACAGTACGAGCGTACTGGCTTCGTTCCGGGGTCCGACGACCGGCCCCGCGAGTCGGTCGTCACACCCGCCGCGGCGGGAGCGGGCCCGACGCGCCGCCGAGGGGCTACCGTCGATCAGCGCCCCCGCGAGGGGACAGGGAATGAGAGCAGGGGAAACGCCCCCTGAAGTTCAACGTAACGATTCCGTCTCAAGGCTGGCGTGCCCGGGGTCACGGCGGGTAGGTTCAATAACTAGAAACAATCTTTCCAATTTGTTTCGGGCCAGGACGGCCCGAAGACGCCGGAGCGTTGTTTCGAGTCCCCACACGTTCCGGCCGCGGCGGCACCGCCCGCCGCGGCTTCGACCAGCGCACGAAGGAGTGCACAAGGTGAGCGCACCTCCCGCACCCCCGCCGCACGCGGCGGACGCCCCGCCCGCCGAGCGGACCGGCCCCGGCCTCGTCCGGCGCGTCTGGGCCTCCTACGCCTTCCGCCGCATCCGCCAGTCGGTCTTCGTCGTCTGGCTGGTCGCGACGATCACCTTCCTGCTCATGCACTTCATGCCCGGCGATCCGATCGAGATCATGGCCGGGCGCCTCAACAGCTCCGGCATGAGCCACGAGCAGGCCGTGGCCACGGCGACGAACATCATCGCGTACGACCCGAACGCGAGCGTGTGGGTCCAGTACCTCGACTTCCTCAAGGGCCTGGTCACCTTCGACCTCGGCAACTCCCTCACCAACCCCTCCAAGACCGTGTTCGAGCACGTCATGGAGTACCTGCCGTGGACGCTGTTCGCCGTCGGCGCCGGCGTCGCCCTCGCGATCGTCATCGGGCTGACGGTGGGCATGGCCATGGCCTACCGGCGCGGCTCGGCCTTCGACCACGCGATGACCTCCGTCGGGTCCTTCCTCACCGGCGTCCCGAACTACATCCTCATCGCCGCGGTCATCGTCGTCGGCTACACGATGCTCGACGTCCTCCCCTTCCTCGACATGCGCGGGCGCATCACCGCGGGCGTCGAACCGGGCTTCAACTTCGTGTTCTTCGGCGACGCCCTGTTCCACGCGCTCCTGCCGATCATCGCGTTCGCGTTCACCGCCACCGGCTCCTTCATGCTCAACATGAAGGCCGCCACCACCGAGGTCCTCACCGAGGACTACGTGACGGTGGCCCAGGCCCGGGGCCTCAAGCCCGGTCGCATCAGCCGCAGCTACGTGGGCCGCAACGCGATGCTGCCGATCATCCCGCAGATCGCCCTCCAGCTCGGCACGCTCGTCGGCGGCTCCATCGTCATCGAGCAGATCCTCCAGTACCCCGGGGCCGGCCAGATGCTCATGCAGGCCATCTCCAACCGCGACTACCCGGTCGTGCAGGCCGCCGTGATCATCCTGGCGACCTCCGTGGTCATCGCCAGCCTCATCGTGGACCTCTTCCTCGTCCGGGTCGACCCCCGCATCAAGACCGAAGGGCAGGAAGCGTGACGACCGCTCTCGACGCCGCGATCGCGAAGCCCCGCAAGCAGTTCGGCGAGACCTTCCTGGGCCGCCTGTGGACCGGGCTGACCCGCTCCCCCGCCGGCTTCGCCGGGACGGTCCTCGTCCTCGCGATCGTGCTGTTCTCCTTCGTCGGCCCCCTCGTCATCGACCAGGACAACCCGACCGACACCACGCAGATCTGGACCTCGCCCTCCGCCGAGCACTGGCTCGGCACCCAGTACGAGGGCAAGGACACCTTCACGATCCTGGTGAACTCCGGCGCCCAGCCCATCTGGGTCGGCACGCTCGCCGCCCTCATGGCCGTGTTCGTCGCCGTCACCCTCGGCTCCATCGCCGGGTACTTCCGCGGCCGCATCGACGCGGTGCTCCTCCAGCTCACCGACGTCACCGTCACCATCCCGCAGTTCCTGCTCATGCTCGCGGTCGTCGCGTTCTTCGAGGACATCCCCCCGTGGGGCATCTCGATCGTCGTCGGCGCCACCATGTGGGCCTTCCTGTTCCGCTCCATCCGGGCGCAGGTCATGTCCCTCAAGGAGCGCGAGTTCGTCGAGGCCGCGCGGCTCCAGAACCTCGGCCCCGCCCGCATCGTCTTCCGCGAGATCCTGCCGAACATGGCCGGGTTCATCTTCGTGAACTTCGTGATCTCGGTGAACCAGGCGATCTACGCGATCGTCGGCCTCTACGTGCTCGGCCTCATGCCCTCCGGCACGCCGAACTGGGGCCTGATGATCCACCAGTCCTGGGGCCAGAACTTCTACCTCAACCCGGTCGCCCTGCCCTTCGTCGTCGCGCCCCTGATCATGATCGTGCTCTTCACGATCGGGCTCGTGACGATGGGCCGCGGCCTCGACCAGGCCCTCAACCCGCGCCTCCGGGAAAGGTGAGACCATGAGCGACCCGATTCTCAGCGTCCGCGACCTCGCGATCGCGTACCGCACCGGCCGCAAGGAGTCCGTGACCGCCGTCAGCGGCGTCGACCTCGACCTCTACGAGGGCCAGTCCCTCGCCCTCGTCGGCGAGTCCGGCTGCGGGAAGACCACCCTCGGGCTCGGGCTGCTGCGGCTCCTGCCCGGCCTCGGCGAGATCACCTCCGGCTCCCTGACCTACCGGCTCAAGGACGGCGGCCGCGCCGACCTCCTCAAGATGAAGAAGGAGCAGCTGCGCCGCTTCCGCTGGAACGAGGCCGCCATGGTCTTCCAGGGCGCGATGAACGCCTTCAACCCGGTCATCCGCATCGGCGACCACTTCGCCGACACCCTCCGCGACCACTCGGACGGCAGGCGCTGGACGAAGGCCGCCGTCGAGGCCCGCGCCGGGGAGCTCCTGGAGACCGTGCGCCTCGACCCCGACCGGGTCCTCCAGTCCTACCCGCACGAGCTCTCCGGCGGCATGAAGCAGCGCGCCCTCATCGCGCTCGCCATCGCCCTGGACCCGCAGGTCCTCGTCCTCGACGAGCCGACCACCGCGCTCGACCTGCTCACGCAGCGCTCGATCGTGCAGCAGCTCCACGAGCTGCGCAAGAAGTTCGGGTTCACGATGGTGTTCATCACCCACGACCTCGGGCTCGCCGCCGAGCTCGCCGACCGCGTCGCCACCATGTACGCGGGCCGCGTCATCGAGACCGGCTCGGCGCGCGACATCTTCCACGGGCCCAAGCACCCCTACACCGCCGGGCTCATCAACGCGGTCATGCCCGTCAAGGGCGAGCGCCCGGCCCTGGAGTCCATCCCCGGCTACCCGCCCAGCCTCAAGGCCATGCCCGAGGGCTGCGCGTTCAACCCCCGCTGCGCGTTCGCCTCCGACGAGTGCCGCCGGAGCCGCGTGGAGCTCGAGCTCCTCACCGAGCGCCCGCTCGCCATGGACCACGCCGTCGCCTGCCGGCACCACGACCAGGTCCGCTTCCAGCGCAAGCAGAAGGAGAACGCCAATGTCTGATCGCACCGCGGCGGCCGCGCCCCTGCTGAAGCTCCGCGGCCTGGAGCAGGTCTTCGACACCAAGAAGGGCCCCGTCGCCGCCGTCGGCGGCGTCGACCTGGAGGTCAGGGCCGGGAAGGTGCTGTGCCTGGTCGGCGAGTCCGGCTGCGGCAAGACCACCACGGCCCGCGCGGCCGCGGGCATCACCCGGCCGACCGCCGGGGCCGTCGAGTTCCGCGGGAAGCCCCTCGCCGACATGACCGCGGGCGAGCGGACCGCCTACCGGCGCGCCGTCCAGTACATCCACCAGGACCCGTACGCGGCCCTCAACCCCACGCGCACCGTCGCCTCGACGCTCACCGCGGGCCTCAAGCGCCACGGCCTGGTGAAGAACCGCGCCGAGGCCCGCGCGAAGGCCGCCGAGCTCCTCCGACTCGTCGACCTCACCCCGCCCGAGTCCTACCTCGACTCCTACCCGCACCAGCTCTCGGGCGGCCAGCGCCAGCGCGTCAACGTCGCGCGCTCGCTCGCCATGGACCCCGAGCTGCTCATCTGCGACGAGTCGACCTCCATGCTCGACGTCTCCATCCGCGTCAGCCTGCTCAACACCCTCGGGCGCCTGCGCGACGACCTCGACGTGGGGTTCCTGTTCATCACGCACGACCTCGCCGTCGCGAAGTACTTCGCGTGGGACGGCGAGATCGCGGTGATGTACCTCGGGAAGGTCGTCGAGCACGGTCCCACGCCCGAGGTCATCGGCAACCCGCAGCACCCGTACACGAAGGCCCTCATCGGCGCCGTGTGCGAACCGGACCCCGACCTCGCGCGGGCCAACCAGGCCGCCGAGCAGCTCCGCTCGGCCGAGATCCCCTCCCTCACCGACCTCCCCGCGGGGTGCGCCTTCCACCCCCGGTGCCCCGCGTACGAGCCGGGCCTGTGCGACGCGGCCGAACCGGCCCTCGAGCGCACGGGCGCCGGCGGCCGCCGCGTCGCCTGCCACGTCGTGGCGCGCGGCCGGCGGACCGACGACCGGACGCTCACCCTCGACGCCGTCCCCGGCTCGCGGCGCCCCGCCCCCACCGGGGCGGCCGACGATCCAAACCAGACCACGGGAGCGGCATGGTCGGCCTGATCGCCCGCGCGGGGCTCGCGTTCGGGGTCCTGCTGACCCTGGCCGCCGGGCTCCTCCTGCTCCTCCTGGAACACGGCACCCCGGAGTCCGCCGTCAGCGCGCTGACCGTCGGCATCGGAGTGTTCCTCATCCTCATCACTTCTCTCGCCCTCTACATCGAAAGGAAACGGCGATGACCTCTCAGCGATTCGAGCTCAGCCGACGCAACCTCATGCAGGCGGTCGGCCTCGGCGCCGGCGCCGTTGCGACCACCTCCGTCCTCGGCGCCTGCCAGGCCGACAGCGGCGGCGACGGCGACGGCGCGAGCGGCAAGTTCGTGTACGTGTACCCGTTCGACACCTCCGTGGAGCACTACAACGCGGCGCTGAACACCGGCGTGCTGCTGACCGCCGCCCCCGTGGCGGAGCTGTTCATCCCCCGCTGCGCGATCCTGAACTGGGAGACCCTGGAGTGGGTCCCGCAGCTGGCCGAGTCCGTCGCGCTCGACGGCACCACCCTGACGATCAAGCTGCGCTCGGGCGTCAAGTGGACCGACGGCGCCGACGTCACCGCCAAGGACGTCGCCGGGACGATCTACCTGCAGAAGCTGAACGCCGCGCAGGGCACCATCGGCTGGGACCAGCTCGTGTCGGCCACCGCCGACGACGACACCACCGTCACCGTGACCTACTCGGAGGTGTTCACCGGCGTCGAGCACGGCGCGCTCAAGGCCCAGGTGCTCCCCTACGCCCGCTACGGCGCGTGGATGGACGAGGCCCAGGGCCTGGTCGAGGCCGGCGAGGTCCAGGGCGGGACGGGCCAGGTGGCCCTGGCCGAGAAGATCGCGGCCGAGGACTTCCTCGACGAGGACTTCATCTCCTGCGGCGCCTACAAGTTCGACCAGATCGGCGAGACCGTCATCACGATGTCGGTCCACGAGGACGGGCTGTTCGCCGACCAGGTGAAGTTCTCCACGGTCGAGGTCCAGAAGGGCGACAACGCGGCGTCCGTGCAGTTCCTGCTGTCGTCCGAGGTGGACTACTCGACGCAGGTGCTCGGCGCGACCGACCGCTCGACGATCGCGGGCGTCGACGGCCTGAAGGAGCTGTCGACCCCCGGCTACGACGGCATCGGCCTGATGCTCAACGAGGGCCGGTTCCCCGAGTTCGCCGACGCGGACGTGCGCAAGGCGCTCATGTACGTCTTCGACACCGAGGTCATCGGCGAGATCGCCAAGGGCGCGGGCGGCTACTACATCCCGGCGACCTACACGGGCCTGCCGGACCCGCACGCCGAGGGCCTGTTCGACGACGTCGAGCTGGAGTATTACACGGTCGACCACGCCAAGGCGCAGAGCCTGCTCGAGGGCGCGGGCTGGACGAAGGAGTCCGACGGCTGGCACAAGCCGGACGGCGAGCTGGCCGAGTACACCATCATCGGCGTCGAGGGCTGGACCGACTTCTCGCTCTCGGGCGAGCAGGCGGCGGGGCAGCTGACCGAGTTCGGCCTGAACGTGTCCTACGAGAACGTCCCCGCCGACAACCCGTGGGGCATCTGGGGCGCCGGCGACTTCGACATCGCGGTGCGCCAGTGGGCCAACCCGTTCGTGCCCTACGTGTACGGCTCGTGGCAGATGACCTGGTTCACCGACAACTCGCAGACCGCGGACGCCCCCGGCATGGGGGTGCCGACCGCCGAGGTCGAGACGGCCTCGCTGGGCACGGTCAACGTCGACGACCTGTACCTGGCGTCCCAGAAGGGCACGGAGGAGGAGCAGGCCGAGGCCAACAAGACCCTCGGCATCGTCTTCAACGAGACCCTGCCGCGCCTGCCGCTGTTCCTGAACCAGCGCGTCAGCTACGCCATCGAGGGCGAGCGCGTGAAGTCGGTCGACCCGGGCGAGTACGAGCTCAACGACATCTACTTCGACAACCCCGTCATGATCCGCATCCTCGAGGGCGGCATCGAGCCCGCGTAAGGATGCCCGGCCCGCTCCCCGAGACCGCTGCTCGACCTCGGGGGGCGCCGAACTCGGCGGCGGGGGTGGTCCCCAGCCCCGTCCCGTAGCCGCGCATGACCGAGGCGGGTCGACGCGCGGCGAACGAGAGAAGCAGGGCCCCGGCCGGTGAACCCGGCCGGGGCCCTGCTGTGTGCGTGCGGGAGGGCGGCTCCGGCGCCCGCGGGCCCCGCCTGCGGGTGGACCCGGCCCCGTGCGTCCGAGCCCGCCGCGGCGGGCGCGGGAGACGAACCGAGGGGCCCGGCCGCGCAGCGGCCGGGCCCCTCGGTTCGTTCCGGCTAGTTTCCGCTCTCGCAATCCGGGTCGAGGACCGGGTTGCACTCATCGTCCGAGGTGGTCTCGTCGTCACCGCCTCCGCCGCCGTCGTCCGCGGCGGGCACGATGGTGATCGTCGATCCGGGCTCGACCGCGGTACCGCTGGTGAGCTGGCCGTCCGGGCCCGAGACGCTCTCGATGGTCGTCGCCTCGGGGTCGCCGTCGATCTGGGCGTTCAGGCCGAGCCCGCTGAGCGCGGCCTGGAGCTCGGCCGGGGTGCTCGACGCGTCCCACTGGACCAGGACGCCCTGGGCGGTGATGGTCACCGTGCGCCCCTCCTCCTCGGTCGAACCCGCACCGGGGTCCTGCGCGTAGACCACGCCGGGAGTGCCGCCGTCGTTGCCCCAGACGACCTCGGCCTCGAACCCGGCGCCGTTGAGCGTCTCGATCGCGGAGTCGACGGTCCTCTCGGTCACGTCCGGCACCTGGCTCTGGCCGCCGGCCGAGACGGTCAGCGTCACCACGGTCTGGACGTCGACCTCCTCGCCGGCCTCCGGATCCTGATTGAGGACCGTGCCCGGTTCCTCGGTGCTGGCGACCTCGTTCTTCTCGACCTTGAGGTTGGCCTCCTCCAGGGTCGCCTCGGCATCCTCATAGGTCTCGTCCACGACCTCGGGGACGGTCACCTTGTCGGGCGCCTGCACGACGGTGAGGGTCACGAGGGTGTCCTGGTCGACCTCCTCGTCGGGGCCCGGGTCCTGGGCGCTCACCTTGCCGATGGCGGTGTCGTTCGGGTCGTCGGTCTGCTCGTACTCCACCTCGACTCGGAGGTCCTTGGCCTTGACCAGCTCGACGGCCGTCGCCTCCTCCTCGCCTATCACCCCCGGCACGGTCACCATCGCAGCCTCGTTCATCATCCGCGATATCCCCCAGGCCGCCGCAGTCACCGCGACCAGCGCGAGGACCACGCCGAGGGCGATGAGCCACGGGCGCCGCTTGCTCGAGGAGGTGGCGATGGGCCGGATCGGGGCGGTCGAGTCGGCGTCGATGATCTGGGTGCGGGCCTCGGCGCTCATGACCGCGGGGGCCATGACGGCCTGGCCGCGGGCGGCGCGGATGAGGTCCTCGCGCATCTCGCCCGCCGAGTGGTACCGGTTCTCGGGGTTCTTCGCGAGGGCCTTCATGATCACGGCGTCGACGGACGCCGGGATGGCCGGGTTGAGCTCCGAGGGCGGACGGGCCTCCTCGCGGACGTGCTGGTAGGCCACGGAGACGGGGTTGTCGCCGGTGAACGGCGGGTGCCCCACCAGGAGCTCGTAGAGGACGCAGCCGACGGCGTAGACGTCGGAGCGGGCGTCGACGGTCTCGCCCCTCGCCTGCTCGGGCGAGAGGTACTGCGCGGTGCCGATGACCGCGCTGGTCTGGGTCATGGTGGCCTGGCCGCTGGCCAGGGCCCGGGCGATGCCGAAGTCCATGACCTTGACCTGGTTGGTGTCCGAGAGCATCACGTTGCCGGGCTTGACGTCCCGGTGGATGATGTGGTGCTTGTGGCTGAAGTCCAGGGCCGCGCACATGTCGGCGACGACCTCGCAGGCGACGGCCGGGTCGAAGCGGCCCTCGGCGATCAGGACCTCCTTGAGGGTCCGGCCGTTGACGAACTCCATCACCATGTAGGGGATGCCGCCCTCTTCGCCGGTGTCGAAGACCGCGACGATGTTGGGGTGGTTCAGGGAGGCGGAGTTCTGGGCCTCGCGCCGGAAGCGGATGAGGAACGACTCGTCGCGAGACAGGTCAGCCCGCAGCAGCTTCACCGCCACGTCGCGGCCGAGTCGCAGGTCGCGGCCACGGTGGACTTCAGCCATCCCCCCGTAGCCGATGACCTCGCCGATCTCGTATCTGCCGCCCAGCAGGCGGGGCTCTGTCGTCATCGCGTTTTACGTCCTCGTGTTCCGTTCATCGCGGATTGATTCTAATCGCTGCGGGTGGCCCGAAAGCCCGCTATCAGTCACAGTCGTCCCTCAGGCAGGTGCCGAGGCCGGGCCCGTCGCCGGTGTTCTGTCCGGGGTCGTCCGAGGGGGTCTCCTCGGCGGTCGGGGAGGCGTCCTCGTCGACGCCCTCCTCGGTGGCGGTCTGGTCGGCGTCCCCGGTCTCGCCCTCCAGGGGCTTGCCGCCGTCGTTCAGCTGGAGCAGCACCAACACGATAGCGCCCGCGACGACCAGGGCCGCCACGCCCACGAGGACGCCCATCAGGGTCTTGTTCCGTCCCGGTTGGGACGCCGGGGGCGGCCCCGCGGTTCCCAGGTCGATGCCCGGGGGCGGCGGGGAGCCCGGCGGCGGGAACTGCGGGGAGGCCTGCGGCGGCTCGGCGACGCCCGCGGGGGGCCCGCCCATGCTGACCACGCCGGCCCGCTGCGGGAGCTGGCCCACGGGGGGCATGACCGAGGTCGAGGGGGGCGCGCCGGCACCGCTCGAATCGACGGCGGTGCGCGCGAACGCGGCCATCTCGCCGCCGGTGGCGAACCGCTGGTGCGGGTTCTTGGTCATGGCCCGCTCGACGAAGGCCCGCACGCCCGGCGGGATGTCCTGCGGCAGCGGCGGGGCGGGGGTGCGCACGTGGTGGAGCGCCAGCTCGATGGGGTTCTCGGCCTGGAAGGGCCGGTGCCCGGTGAGGCCGTGGAAGGCCACGACGCCGAGCGAGTACATGTCGGAGGAGGGCAGGACGCCGGTGCCCTCGGCCTGCTCGGGGGCGATGTAGGAGGCGGTGCCCATGACCGCGCCGGTCTGGGTGAGGTCCCCCGAGGCGCCGGAGCGGGCGATGCCGAAGTCGGTGAGGACGGCCTGGCCGTCCCGGTCGCGGACGAGGATGTTGCCGGGTTTGATGTCGCGGTGGATGATCCCGCGGTCGTGGGCGTGCTGGAGGGCCTCGGCGGTGGCCGCGATGACGGGCATGAGCTCGCGGGCGTCGATGCGGCCGCGCTCGGCGATGAGGTCGGCGAGGGACTTCCCCTCGATGAACTCCATCACGAGGTAGGCGGTGGTCTCGCCGCTGGGCAGCTCGGCGTTGCCGAAGTCGTGGACGTTGACGATGTGCGGGTGGGTGAGGGCCGCCACGGTCTTCGCCTCGGCGGCGAAGCGCTTCCCGAAATCGGGCTCGCTCAGCAGGGAGGGCAGCATGGCCTTGAGGGCCACGGTCCGCTCGAGCACGGTGTCCTCGGCCCGCCAGACCTCGCCCATGCCGCCCACGGCAATGCGTTCGCGCAGGCGATAGCGTTGCCCGAGGAGCATTTCGGGGCTCAACACGGCGTCTCCTCATTTCTTCGGGAGTGATCGGCTCCGGGGGGATCGACGCTTCAGTCTACTGGCAGGGCGCCCGGTGACCGTCCTGCGAACACAGGGGCCGGAGCCGTCGCACCGTCTCAAAGGATCCACGTTCGGACGGCCGATCGGGTTGCCCTGTCAGCGGATCTTGAGGAAACCGTGTCGTTTCCGTGTTGTTCCGTCCACCTGGAAGCGTTCTCTCGCACGGAACGTAAGGCGGCGCACACGGTTGTGAGGGCCGTCATGCGCGAGAGCGCGCCGGCGCGGCCTCAGGCCTCCCGGCCCGCGGCCCCGCCCCTCACTCGGACCCGCCTTCGAGCACCTGCTCCATGAGGTCGCCGGAGATCTCGGCGGCCTTGGAGGAGGCGCCGTCGCCGTAGGAGTCGAGGAACACGCAGACCGCGACGGCGGGCTCGCCGTCGTCGTCCATGGCCCAGCCGTGGAACCAGCCGTGGTCGGGTTCGGTGTTGTTGTTGGAGTCGGAGTGCTCGGCGGTGCCGGTCTTGCCGCCGACGGTGTAGCCGTCGACCGCGGCCGCCGAGCCGGTGCCGCCGTCGACGACGGCCTCCATGATGATCTGGAGCTCCTGGGCGGTGTCGATGTCGATGACGCGGCCCTCGGAGTCCTCGCCGCCCTTGTCGACGGTGTCGCCCTCGGAGTCGGTCAGGTGGTCGATGAGCTGCGGGTTCATCCGCTCGCCCTCGTTGGCGACGGTCGCGGCGATGAGGGCGTTCTGGAGCACGGTCTCGCGCACCTCCTGCTGGCCGATGCAGGCCTGGGCGCGGAAGGCCTCGGCGGAGATGTCGCCGGTCTTGGAGGCCACGGTCGGCAGCGGGGTCTCGAACTCCTCGCCGAAGCCGAAGGCGTTCGCCGTCTCGGTGATCTGCTCGGCGCTCAGCTCCTCGACGCACAGCTTCGCGAACGTGGTGTTGCACGAGCGCGCGAAGGCCTCTTCAAGCGTCAGCTCCTCCTCGGGGCACTGGTTGTTCGAGTTGGTGATCTCGTGGTCGGTGTCGGGGGCGGTGTAGCCGTTCCCTGCCGGGACCATCGAGTCGGCGCTGCCGCCGTTCTCGATGAACGCGGCGGCCACGACGGTCTTGAAGGTCGAGCCGGGCGGGAAGAAGTCCGAGCGGGTGCGGTCCAGGCCCGGGTTGTCCTCGTCGTTGTCGAGGGCCTCCTTGGCGGCGGTGGCGGTGTCGCCGTTGTTGGAGGAGATGTCGGTCGGGTTCCAGCCCGGGTAGGAGGCCTCGGCGAGGATGCGGCCGGTGCGCGGGTCGAGGACGACCGCGCCGCCCTGCACTCCGGTGGCCTCGAGCGCGTCGTAGGCGGCCCGCTGGAGGTCGGCGTCGAGGGTGGTGACGACGTTGCCGCCGGGCTTGCGCTCCTTGGCGACCGTGGCCCAGAAGTCGTCGAAGGCCAGCAGGGAGCTGGTGCCGTTGAGCAGGTCGTTCTCGGCGAACTCCATGTTGCTGGAGCCGTAGTTGATCGACTTGAAGCCCGTGATGTTGCCGAAGTAGTCGCCCTCGGGGTATTCGCGCATGTAGTCGTAGGAGCCGCCGTCGGTGGGGACGGACTGGGCGATCACCACGTCGCCGGCGAGGATCTCCCCGCGCGGGACCTCGTACTCGGACATGAGGGTGCGGGCGGTGACGAGGCCCTGGTAGTCGTCGTGGTGGAAGAAGCTCACCCAGGTGGCCTGGGCGATGAGGGCGCCCAGCAGGATCAGCGCGATGACGCCCATGCGGCGCAGGGCCGGGTTCATTCGCCGCCCTCCTTGTTCTGGTCGTGGCGGTCCGGGGGCGGGGGGCGGTGGTCGAAGGCCGACGAGGGGGGCGGGGGCGGGGACTGGGGGGCCGGGCGCGTCGCGCTGCCGGTCGGGCCGCCGCCGGGGGCGCCGTAGGCCGAGCCCGGCGGGGGCGGCGGGGTCTGCGGCGGGTACGGGGGGCCGCTCTGGGGGCGGTGGGGCGAGGGCCCGGTGGGGCCGCCGCCGGGCGGCGGGCTGTAAGGACCGCCGGGAGGCGGTGAACCGGGCGGCGGGCGGTGGGGGCCTCCGGTGGGCGGGGAGCCGGGAGGAGGGCTGTAGGGGCCTCCGGTGGGCGGCGAGCCGGGGGGCCCGGACACCGGCGAGGGGCTGACCACGGTCTCCTCGACCGTCCCGGAGCCGGGCTGGAGGTGGCCGGGGATGATGAGCTCGGTCGGCTGGTCGCCGCCCGGGATCGGCCCCGAGTCCATGACGCCCGCGGCGTCGGCCTTCGCGGCCTCCTCGGCGGCGCGCTTGGCGGCCTGCTCGGCGAGGAACTCCGGCGGGGCCTCGGTCTTCTGGAGGCCGAACGAGGCCTGCCAGGGCTTGCGGGCGTCGTCGGAGATGCGCACGAACAGGCCGATGAGCAGCCAGGAGGCGACCAGCGAGGAGCCGCCCGCGGCGAGGAACGTCGTGGTCTGGCCGGTCATGGGGATGAGCCCGGTGACGCCGCCGAACACCACGAACAGCTGGAAGGCGACCAGGAACGCCAGGCCGCCGGCCATGAGCGTGCCGAACAGGTCGCGCGACATGAGGCCGGTCTTGAAGCCGCGCTGCACCAGGATCGCGTACAGCAGCAGGATCGCGACGAGGCCGATGAGGCCGATCTCCTCGCCGAGGGCGGCGAGGATGAAGTCCGATTCGGACGCGGGGATGAGGTTCGGGTTGCCGGCGCCGGGCCCGTTGCCGAGCAGGCCGCCGGTGTTGAGCGCGACCAGGCCCTGCACGAGCTGCCAGGAGGAGGTCCCGGTGCCGTACACGTAGTCGGGGTTCCACGGGTCGAGCCAGATCTCGACGCGGACCCGCAGGTGCGAGAAGAACGGGTAGAGCGCGATGCAGCCGCCGATGAACATCGTGAGGCCGATGACGATCCAGGAGGCGCGTCGCGTCGCCATGTACAGCATGGACAGGAAGATGCTGAACAGCAGCAGCGAGGTGCCGAGGTCGCGCTCCATGATGAGGATGACGAGGCTGGCGGCCCAGACGATGACGATCGGGCCGAGGTCCTTCATGCGCGGGAGCTGGAGCCCGAGGATCTTCTTGCCCGCCACCGAGAGCATGTCGCGCTTGCGCACCAGGTAGACGGCGAAGAAGACCAGCAGCATGAGCTTGGCGAACTCGCTGGGCTGCACCGAGAAGGAGCCGAAGCGGATCCAGTTCTTGGAGCCGCCCGAGGAGGAGATCGAGGCGGGCAGGAAGCCCGGGATCGCCGCCAGGAAGATGCCCGCGAACAGCAGGATGTACGCGTAGCCGCGCAGCATCCGGTGGTTGCGCACGAGGGCCAGCAGCACGGTCAGCAGGACCACGGCCGCCATGTAGTACATGAGCTGGCGTCCGCCCTGCCCGGCGAAGATCCCCGCGTCGGGCGGGAGCGGCTCGTCGGTGAGGGCGGTGCGGTCGATGCGCCGGAGGTAGACGATGCCGATGCCGGTGAGGAACGCCGCGATCGGCACGAACAGCGGGTCGGCGTAGGGGGCGAGGAACTTCACCGCGCCCCACGCGCACATCGAGACGGTGAAGATCAGCAGCGGCAGCATGAACGTGACCGAGGTGGTGGTCCCCGTCAGCGCCAGGTCGATGGTGAGCTGGAGGCAGAACACTCCGATCCCGCCCATGACCAGCATGATCAGTTCGCGGAAGACCCGCTTGGGCATGCCCGAGAGGGGCGTGAGCGCCGGTTCTGACGGTCCCGCCGGCCGGGCGGTCGCCGACATGGGCTGGGCCATCGGTTCCCCTCGCGTCTTCGTTCAGCGTCGTTCAAGGCTCGAGTGAGCCTACATCGAACACGCTCAGTCGTCGCGACAGTCCTTTGCGGCCGCCGGCACCGACTCGGCGCCGTCCGCGGCGGTGACGCACAGCGGGTCGAGGTTCTCGTTGCCGGCGGCCGGGTCGGTCAGGGCGGCCAGGTCGTCCTCGGCGTCCTCCCGCCCGTCGGCGGTCCTCCCGGCCTCCAGTTCGGCCTCGACCGAGTCGACGGCGTCCTCGGCGGGACGGCCGGAGTCGACCTCGATCCAGGCGGCCCGGTAGCCGGCCACTTCAAAAGGGAGGCCTCGGAAGAGGCTGATGTTGCCCTCGTCGGAGACGCCCACGAAGTACTGGGTGCGGGCCCACCACATGCCGCCCCCCGCGGCGAGGGCCAGCACGATCAGGCAGGCCAGGACGGTGCGCCACACGCGGCCCTTCCTGCGGGCCTTCGGCTGGCGCAGCTCCTCGGTCTCGGACTCGCCGTCCTCCTCCGCGGCCTCCTCCTCGTCCCTGACCGCGCGCAGCACGGCCGTGTCGGACTCGGCCAGGCGCGCGTCGGCGGCGGCCCCGCCGATGATCTGGCGCTGCTCCCCCGGCTCCTCGGCGACCACGTCGGCGATGAGCACCGTCACGTTGTCGGGCGCCCCGGCGTCGAGCGCCTGCTGCACGAGCGACTCGGCGGCCTCCTGCGGACTGGCGGCGGTCTGGAGCGTGCGGGCGATGTCGGCGTCCGCGACCGGCCCGGAGAGCCCGTCGGAGCACAGCAGCAGCCGGTCGCCGACGACGCCCTTGATGGTCTGGAACGCCGGCTCGACCTCGGAGGCGCCCAGGGCGCGCAGCAGCAGCGAGCGCTGCGGGTGCCGCTCGGCCTCCTCGGCGGTGATCCGGCCCTCGTCGACGAGCATCTGCACGTAGGTGTCGTCGACGGTGATCTGCTCGAAGCCGCCCTCGCGCATCCGGTAGGCGCGGGAGTCGCCGATGTGGACCAGGTTGAACCACTCGCCGTCGAACCACAGGGCGGTGAGCGTGGTGCCCATGCCCTCCTTCTGCGGGTCGTCGGCGACGCAGCGGCGGATGGCCCGGTTCGCGTCGGCGACCGCGTCGGCCAGCTCGTCCACGACCGAGTCCGGCGGCGGGGGCACGTCCAGTCTGGCGACGGTGTTGATCACGATGGCCGAGGCGAGGTCCCCGGCGGCCATGCCGCCCATGCCGTCGGCCACCGCTATGAAGTGGGACCCGGCGAAGACCGAGTCCTGGTTTCCTTGCCTCACCACACCGCGGTCGGAGATGGCCGCGTATCGCAGGTGCAAACTCATGTATCAACCGCCGTAGCGCGGGGCACACCCGCTATTCGTAGCCGACATCGCCGTCTTCACGTTCCACGGGCCGCTAGGGTCGCAGCTCGAACGAGGAACGCCCGATCCGGATGGGCACCCCGAGCGGGACCGGCGTGGGTCTGGTGACTCTAGCGCGCCCCAGGTAGGTGCCGTTCGTGGAGCCCACGTCCTCGACCATCCACTGGCCGTCCACGGGCACCACGCGGGCGTGCCGGTTCGAGGCGAAGTCGTCGCGGATGACGATCGTCGAGTCGGGGGCGCGGCCGATCGTGATGGGCTGGCCGGAGAGCACGAACCGGCGGCCGGACAGCTCGCCGGTGGTCACGACCAGCCACTGCGCCGTCTGGGGGGCCTGCTGGCGGCCGCGGCCGCCGGAGGCGGGCGGGGCCGAGACGGGGCCGGCGGGCCCGGCGGTCGCGGGGCGGCGCTGGGCGAGCAGGTCGCGGGTGATGGTCCGGGCGGCGGCGAACACGAACAGCCACACCAGCACGAGGAACCCGAACCGGGCGACGGTCTGGACTATCTCAGGCATTCGGGGCTCCCAGCGGATGAACGGTCGGTCCCAGACACGGTAACCCACGTCGGCGCGGGCGGGGCGGCGAGCCGCCGGACCGAGCGGGTCGTCCGACCGCTGCGGGCATGGGGCCGTGGGCTTCTCGAGTGCGGGCCGACCGGCAACGGGCGCAAGGGTTCCGATGGGCAAAAAGGTACCCCGGCCCGAGGGGCCGGGGTGCGCCGGAGGACCGGGATCAGCCCGCCTGGAGCGTGAGGGAGGTGGTGCCTATTTGGATCACGTCGCCCGGCTGCATCGAGACCGTGGCGATCCGCTGGCCGTTGACCAGGGTGCCGTTGGTGGAGCCGAGGTCGGTCACCGAGACCTGGCGGCCGTCGAAGTCGACGCGCACGTGGCGGCGCGAGATGCCGACGTCGGGGAGGCGGATCTGGGCCTGCTCGCCGCGGCCGATGATCGTCGCGCCGTGGGCGACCGTGAACTGGCGCCCGTCGGCGGTCACCAGGACCGGGCCGGTGGGGGCCTGCTGCTGGGCGGGGCCGTAGCCGCCGCCGGAGACCGGCTGGTCGACGCCCTCGTTCAGGGCCGCGACCTCGGCGGTGACGCGGAACATGCCCGTGTCCAGGCCCTCGCCGCGCTCGATCTCGACGATGACGTCGCCGTAGACGGTCCAGCCGTTCTCGCCGATGAACTCGGCCTGGGACTGGGCCAGCTCCTGCGCCAGCGCCGCCGCGTACGGGGCGAGCCGGTCGTGGTCGGGCGGGGAGAGGTCGATGACGTATCGGTTCGGCACCAGCACGCGGCCGCCCGCGAGGACCGCCTTGTGGGTCTCGGCCTCGCGCTGCATGGCGCTCGCGATCTCGACCGGGTGCACAACGCCCTTGAACATCTTGTTGAAGGTGCCTTCGAACAGGCCCTCCAGTTGTTTTTCCAAGCGTTGCAGAACGCTCACCGGTTCTCCTCCTCGTCTGACGCCAAGCGTGCGGTGACGCACCTGATCGGCGACGTCGACCTCCGATGGTATCGGCTGGCTTCACGCGGCGGCGAGCGGTTGAGACGCAACCCTTCCCCGAGTCCGGTTCATATCGTCTGATCGGGTGAGGTCCGTGTCGGCTGGTGGTACCGAATACCGGGGTTCCCAGGCAGGGGCGGGTGGCGGCCCCGGGCGAAGGCGCGTATGGTGACGCGGGTGACAGATCGCGACTTCAGCTCATTCGTCCGGGACGTGCGCAAACGCGCCCACGTCTCGTTCCGCGAGCTCTCCGACTCCGCCGGGGTCTCGAACCCCTACCTCCAGGGCGAGCGCGGTGTGCGCCGCCCCAGCGGCGCGGTGCTGCGGCAGCTGGCACTGGCGCTGCGGATGACCACCCCGATCATGTACCTGCGCGCGGGGATGACGCCCGAGAACGGATCGGGGATGCCGCTGGCCATCGCCACCGACCGCGACCTCACCCCGAAGCAGAAGCAGACCCTCACCGAGATGTACGACGCGTTCGTCCACCAGAACGAGCGCACCGCCCCGAAGTAGGGCCGCGAATCGACCGGGCGCCGGTGGGGCGCCCGGTCCTGTCGTGTCCGGGCCCGGTGCGGGGGCTATGACTCCATGAAGGCGCGCAGCGCCTCGAGCACCGCGTCGTTCTCCTCCGGCAGTCCGATCGTGACGCGGACGCCGTCGCCCGCGAAGGGCCGCACCAGGACGCCCCGCTCCTCGCAGTGCACGGCGAAGTCGACGGCCTTGTCCCCCAAGGGAAGCCAGAAGAAGTTCGCCTGCGTGTCCGGCACGTCCGGTACCAGTTCCCTTGCCGCCGTGACGGTCCGCTTGCGCTCGGAGACGACGAGCGCGACTCGGCGGCGCATCTCCCCCTCGGCGGCGAGCGCGGCCAGCGCCGCCGACTGCGCGGCGGCGTTGACGGCGAAGGGGATCACGCACTTGCGCACCGCGTCGGCGACCTCGGGCGCGGCGACCATGTAGCCGACGCGCAGGCCCGCGAGGCCCCAGGCCTTCGAGAAGGTCCGGAAGACCACGGCGTTGGGCCGGTCCCCGTAGCGCTCGACCGCGTCCGGGCAGGCCGGGTCGGTCACGAACTCGCGGTAGGCCTCGTCGACCACGACCAGGACGTGCTCGGGGACCGCCGCGAAGAGCCGGTCGAGCTCGTCGGCGGTGACCACCGGTCCGGTCGGGTTGTTGGGGCTGCACACCAGGACGGCCCGCGTGTCGGGGCCGACGGCCGCGATGATCGCGTCGACGTCGTGGCGGTGGTCGGCGGTGTTCGGGACCTGGACGCTGCGGAGCCCGGCGACGGTGGCCGCGATCGGGTAGGCCTCGAAGGACCGCCACGAGTAGACGACCTCGCCGCCGGGGACGGCGACGGCCTGGAGCAGGTGGCCGATGAGGGCGACCGAGCCGGTGCCGGTGGCGATGCGGTCGGCGTCCACGCCGAGCCGCTCGGCCAGGGTCTCGCGCAGGCGCACCACCCCGAGGTCGGGGTAGCGGTGGACCTCGGCGGCGGCCGCGGCGATCGCCTCGGGGACGCCGGGGAGGGGGCCGTAGGGCACCTCGTTGCTGGAGAGCTTCACCGCGTCCGGGACGGCCTTGCCGGGGACGTAGCGGGGGATGGCCCCGAGGTCGGCCCGCAGCGGGGTCGCGCGGGGGGCGTCGTCGGCTCTCGACGGATCGGTCATGCGGAGGGCTCCTTTTCTCCCTGCGTCTCAGTGGATCGCACTTCGACGACGGCAGTGCCGGGCGACTTGTCGTGCAGGCACTGGCGGAACGGTTGGTCTCTCACGCACCATATCCCGTCCAGGAACCACAGGATCGCGCCGAAGGGGAAGCAGATGAGCGGCAGCGCCGCGTAGGACCAGCGCAGCAGGAGGCGGCCCCAGCCGAGCCCGACGGGCGCGAGCGAGACGACCTTGATCCCCATGAGCCGCTTGCCGAGCGTCTGCCCGGAGTTGAGGGTCGCGGGGACCTCGTAGGCGAACCACAGGCCGAGGGCGATGAGGAGCACGACCCACCACTGGTCGGAGGCCCGGGCGGGCATCTGCACGTCGGCCGGGTCGTCGGCGGCGGCCGCTTCGAGCACGTAGGGCCAGACGGTCTGCATGAACTGGTAGATGAAGTAGCCGTTGACGACGGCGTTGAGCACCAGCAGGCAGACGAGGTCGACCAGGCGGGCGACGAAGCGCTGGCCGGGGTGGGCCAGGAGGCGGCCGCCGAGGATGCGGTCGACGTCGTGGCGGGTGATCCAGCCGATGGTGACGCCGAGGGAGCGGATCGGCACGGTGTCGGGCGGCTGGACGGTGCCGGGGGTGCGCTGGATGATCTTCGGCGGCGGGCCGTCCCCGAAGCGCGGGTCCGCCGGCAGCGTCTGGACGGGCGCGTCCGGTGTGGACTGCGGGAGCGGCTCCGGTTCGGGGTCGACCGGCTCGGGCTCGGCGGGCGGCTCTTCGCCTGCGGGGACGGGCTTGCCGATCCAGCCGGCACCGTCCCAGTAGCGTTGCGTGGCGGGGTCGGCGGGGTCGGCGTACCAGCCGGGTTCGATCGTGGTCATCGAGGCCCATTCTTGCAGCCCCCGCCGAGCTTTCCCAGTCAGTTCGGACACAGGATGCTGAGAGTGGGGCGCCGGGGCCCGGAGACAGCGGCACGGCCCAGTCGATTACTGCCCCGACTGGGCCGCTCGCTACTTGCTCCACATCCAACCGAGTTACCAAGCGTGAAGTCTCTGTTAGCGGTGTCCTGCTCCTAGGTGCTGGACCCGCTGTGCCTCCCGACGGCTCAGGTCGCACGTGGGTACTCGGCGGCTGTGCGCGATTCCTTCAGGTCTGCGGGGACCGTGTCCCCGGGAAGTCCTTCCGGCTCCGTAACTCATTTCTACTCGGGTACTGACGGGTAGTAAACCCCTAACCCGAAAAAATCCGAGCGTAATTCTCGAACGCCCGGCCGACGGGGCCCGGTTCCCTTGATTCGGCACGGGTCGGACGGGGTATGGGCTACGTTGCGGGGCAGCGCAGCCGCGCGCCCACGACCAGCAGAGGAGGCCGCCATGACCACCTATCCGCCCGATCCCGAGCGGCGGAGGCCGGATGAGCCGGGTTCCGAGGAGGCCCGGCCTGAGGAGGCATGGCCCGAGGAGGCCGAGCCGGGCGGGGCCGGGCCGGCCCGGCCCGCCTGGGACAAGGTGGGGCCGCAGCCGCCGCACGAGCCGGCGTGGGAGCAGGGGCCGAGCAAGTCGCAGCCCCCGAGCGAGCCCGCCCGGGAGGGGGACGCCGCCGGGCGGCCCCTGCCCGACGAGCCCCCCTGGGACGAGCCGGACGCGGCCGAACCGGCCCTCGGCCCGACCGAGCCGCAGCGGGGGCTGGAGGAGCCGGACCCGAACGACCCGGACCCGGTCGAGCCGAACCAGTCGCCGTCGAGCGATCCGGACCGGCCCGACGAGTCCGAACCCGAGCCGTTCAGCGGGAACCCGGCGCCGCCCGAGCGGGGCCCGGACCCCGAGCGCAACCCCGGCGGCGTGCCGCCCGAGGACCCGGTCCCCGGGGCCTCGCACGGCGCGGCGCCCGAGGGCTCGCCGCCGCCCGCCGTACCGCCGCCGCCCGCGCCGCAGCCCCCGTCGCCGAGCGGCGCGGGGTACAGCCCGTACGCGGGCGGGGCGGTCCCGCCCCCGGCGCCCCCGCCGCCGGACTACGGCGGCGGCGGAGGCGGCGACGGGCCGCTGCACGGGCGGCCGAGCAACGGCATGGGCACGGCGGCGCTCGTCTGCGGCGTCATCGCCCTCGTCCTGTCCTTCATCCCGGGGGTCAACTGGTTCAGCTGGCCGCTCGGGATCCTCGCGATCGTGTTCGGCGCGATCGGGTGGAGCCGCGCGAACAAGGGGCAGGCGACCAACAAGGGCATCGCCATCGCCGGCCTCGTGCTCGGCATCCTGTCGTTCTTCACGTTCTGCCTGATCTACGCGATCATCGGGGCGGGCAGCGGCTCGATGTACTACGACGCGGCGCCGATGCCCTGACGAGGGAGCTGACGGGCCGGGCGCGACCGCGCCCGGCCCGCCGCGTTCCAGCTCAGACCTGGACCCAGATCCCGCGGCGCATGACGGAGATCAGGTTCAGGTCGTCGTCGAGGATCACCGCGTCGGCGTACTTGCCGGTCTCGATCGCGCCGACCTCGCGCAGGCCCAGCAGCTCCGCGGGCGTCGCCGAGGCCATCTGGGAGGCGGCCTCCACCGACTGCCCGGCGAGGCGCACGGCGTTGCGGAACGCGTCGAGCAGGGTGATCGTGGAGCCGGCGATGACGTCGGTCCCGGCCACGGTGGCGACCCCGTCCACGACCTCGACCTCGTGGCGCCCGAGCATGTACTGCCCGTCGGCCAGCCCGGCCGCGTCCATCGCGTCGGAGACCAGCAGGGTCCACGCCGGGAGCGAGGTGTCGAAGGCGAAGCGCATGGTGCCCGGGTGCAGGTGGACCGGGTCGGCGACGATCTCGGAGAAGATCCGCTCGTCGTCCAGGAGGGCCGGGATGGGGCCCGGCTCGCGGTGGTTGAAGGCCCGCATGGCGTTGAACAGGTGGGTGGCCGCTTGGGCGCCCGCGTCGATCCCGGCCGCGGTCTGCTCGTAGCTGGCGTCGGTGTGCCCGATCGCGGGGACGACGCCGCGCCGGTCGAGGAACTCGATGGCCGCGAGGGCGCCGTCCAGCTCGGGGGCGATGGTCACCATCCTGACCGCGCCCTCCCCCGCCTCGACGAGCTCGGTCAGCTCGGCGATGTCGGGGTCGCGCAGCACGTCGGTGCGGTGGGCGCCGCACTTGGCGGCCGAGATGTAGGGGCCCTCGTAGTGGACCCCCGCGAGCGTCCCGTCGGCGACCAGGGGCTTCAGGGCCCGGGTGGCGTCCAGCAGGAACTCGTGCGTGGAGGAGACGAGCGAGGCGACGAGCGTCGTCGTCCCCCGCGAGGCGTGGAAGGCCGCGGCGCCCCGGGCCGAGGCGGGGTCGCCGTTGGCGAGCGAGTAGCCGCCGCCGCCGTGGCAGTGGACGTCGACGAAGCCGGGCAGGACCCAGCCGCTGGGGTCGCCGTCGCGCTCCAGGATCCCCTCGAAGCGGTCCCCTTCGACGACGAGGGTCCCGTTGACCACGCCGTCGGGGGTGACGATCCGGCCCACGGCCGGCAGCATGACGCCGTCCACCGGCGCTCCTTCCAATCGGTCCGGCGTGTGCGAGCCCACGTCGGTGCGGCACAATGATCGTGAGCGCGCGAGCATGACTTGAGCACCGCCCGAGCGCCGTTCGAACACTATCGTGCAGACCGCGGCGGCCCGCCGCGATCCCGACCCGAGGAGCGACGTGGACCGCTACGCCCGGTGGAACACCCTGCTGGAGATCCTCGCAGAGACCGGACGCATCACGGTGGAGGAGGCGGCCGAGCGGCTCGGCGTCTCGCAGGCGACGATCCGGCGCGACTTCGACCAGCTGTCGCAGCAGCAGATGATCACCCGGACCCGCGGCGGCGCCGTCGCGGGCGGCATCTCCTACGACCTGCCCCTGCGGTACAAGACCGCCCGCCATGTGGAGGAGAAGCACCGCATCGGCACCGCGGCGGCGGGCCTGGTCAGCCCCGGCCAGGTGATCGCGCTGAACGGCGGCACCACCATCACCGAGGTGGCGCGGTCCCTCGCGATGCGGACCGACCTGGTGGCGACCCCCGGTTCGACGGGACTGACGATCGTCACCAACGCGCTGAACATCGCCAACGAGCTCATAGTCCGGCCGCACCTGAAAGTGGTGGTGGTCGGCGGGGTCGTGCGCCCGCAGTCCTACGAGCTGATAGGCCCGCTCGCCGCGCCGATCCTGCGCGAGATCACCCTCGACATCGCCTTCCTGGGGGTGGACGCGATCGACATGAAGCTCGGCGCCACGAGCCACCACGAGGGCGAGGCGGCCATCAACGCCCTGATGGCGGCCCGGGCGCGCAAGGTGGTGGTGATCGCGGACGGCTCGAAGATCGGCGGGCACGCCTTCGCGAGGATCTGCCCCACTGACCGCGTCCACACCCTCGTCACGGACGGCAACGCCCCGCCGGAGCAGCTCCGGGGCTTCGAAGAGGCGGGGATCAGAGTCATCGTCGTCTAACGAACCGCACCATTGGAGGAACCCGATGACCCGACCCCGAATCATCGCCGTCGCAGGACTGCCCGGCACCGGGAAGTCGACGCTGGCCGAACGGCTCGCCCGCGAAACGGGCACGCCGGCGTTCGCGGGCGACTGGCTGATGGGCTCGCTGGCGCCGCACGGGATCTTCGAGGACATGGACCGCCCGACCTATATCGCGCTCTACGACGGGCTGCTCGAGACCCTGATCGTCAGGCAGCTGATGCTGGGCCAGTCGGCGATCAACGACGGCCTGATCGACGACGAGACCGCCGGGCGCTGGGGCCGGTTGGCGGCCGCCCACGCGGCGGAGCTGAAGGTCATCGAGTGCGTCTGCGGCGACACGGAGCTCCACCGGTCCCGGCTCGAAGGCCGCGTGCGGGGCATCCCGGGCTGGCACGAGATCGACTGGGAGCACGTGGAGCGCATGAGGGAGGAGTTCCCGCCGCTCACCGTGGAGCGGCTCGTGCTCGACGCGGTCGACCCGGTAGAGACGAACCTCGCCAAAGCCCGCGACTACCTCGGGACCCCGCGGCAACCTGCCTGATCGGTCCGCGACCCCACCCGTCACGGGTCAGCCGCGACCACGGCGGATGCGGCGGACGAAGAGGCCGATGCTCACAAATGGCCCTCATACGAGGCGGGAGGGTCGAAGGGAACCGGCCCGGAGACGGGTTGCGCGGTGGCGAACGGATCGATGGCAGCGGCCTGATCGGTGGGGACGCCTTCGGGGAAGTAGTGGCTGTCGTGGGCCACCGTGTCCTGCTCGCTCCCGGGAACGATGCCGCCTGAGGGCGGGATGTAGGTCAGTTCGCTGACATCGCTGCGCGGCACGCAGCCCGATTGGATCATCAATCCGACCTGGTAGCCGACGCTGTAATAGAAATTGATGCCGTCTTCACGCCGAGCCTCGATCGAGTGGTACTTCCCCGTGCCGCTCGCGTCGTCCCGGTGGATGTCGAGCCCGAGTTCGCTCCAGTAGGTGCGGAGCTCGTCCAGGTAGTCTTCCCGAACCTGCGTTGTAGCCGAAACCGCTTCGCTGAACGTGTAGCGGATCTCGATACTGGTGTAGTCGGAGTCATCCAAACCGCCATGGCTGCATGGCAGTTCGTTCCAGCTGCGCCGCTCGAAGCCGGGGAAGTCCGGTAGCGCCTCCACAAGGTCTGCCACACCTTGCTCCATGGGCTCGTACGCCTCGGCCTGCGTGTAATCAGTGGCGGGAGGTTGTTCTTCCATGACCGAGCACCCCAAGGTGGTTGAAAACAAGGCGACCGTTGCCGCTGCGACCACTGATCTGAACGACTTGTTCTTCAGCGATCTCGGATCAGATGTACTGGTTCTCATGGCTGTCACTCGACTTCGCCTTCCTGACCTGTCGCGATAAAGGCCATGTTCTCCCTGCTGATATTGCCGTCGTCCCAGTAGGCGCTGTGGTTCGCCACCGCGCCGTCCACTGCGGCGACCGCCCCGCCCGCCGCGCCCAGAAGGACGTTGCCGCCACCGGGGAACGGGTGCTCTCCTTCGCGCGTGGCCTCACTGGTGAACGTGTTGCCACCGAATTCTTCACCCGTGGGGTCCTCGCCGTGGACCATCCCGTACTCGATGACGTCGTCAGGATTCCGGCTCGCCCAGACGTTGTCCGGGTCGATCCCGAGCGCTTCCGCAGAGTCGACGCCGACCCCTGGCGATCCGATGAAGACCATGTTGTCCACGTCCAGCCCTTCGTCACGGGCCGCGATGCCGACCGTGGTCGATCCGTAGGAGTGTCCGGTCATGGTCAGATTCGACGGTTCACCTTCCGCCGTCGCACGCAGTCCATCGGTAAAGCTGCCGAGGTCGTCAGCGGCGGCCTCGGCGAGTGCCGTGTCTCTAGCTTCACCGACCACGCCGTCAGGAGCGTCGTAATCTAGCCACAGAACAGTGGCGGTCTCCTCTCCTTTTCCGAACCGCATAGCGTCGTAGGCCATGGAGTCGATGCGGTTCATCAAGCCCCCGTTGTCATAGCCCGCTCCGCCGAGATCCGCTCCAGTGCCCGGCACGTAGACGTTGACGTTGTCGGCCGTGTCGGGATTGCCCACCGACACGATCGCCTGGCCTTCGCCCTCCGTCCCGAAGCCGAGCAGGAAGTACTCCTGACCCGTGTCCGGATGCGGTTCCTGGATCCGACTGTCCAAGTCCGCCAACTGGTCTCGGTCCTGCCGGAGTTCTTCCAGCCGCTCCTGAAGTTCCGAGTAACTGACAGGAGAGTCGTTGGGCCTGCCCGCTTCATAGTCGGCGTTGATCGCGTCCATCTGCTGTTCGATGTCGGCGATCTCCTGGTCGAGGCCGGTGATCTGGTCGTCGAGCACGGTCCGGTTGGCGGTGTCCCTGACATCGACCGGGATGCCGTCGGTGGGGCCGACCCATTCGGGGTGTTCGGCGATCAGCGCTTCTCGCTCCGCGTCGCTCAAGCCCTCCCACCACTGGTTGACCTGCTCGGGAGACAGGTCCGACTCGCCGTTGAAGATCGCCTCCATCTCGGCGGCGACCTCCTCGCTGAGTTCGGCCTTGTAGTCGTCGATCAGGTCGTCGTAGGTCGCCCCGAGCTGCGGCGGCAACTCCGGCGGGGCCTCGCGCATCGCAGTGAGCGCCGCGGCCGCCTCATCGTCGGCGTCGTGCGCCCGGGACATGATGGCGCGCAGCCGATCCTGGTACTGAGCGCCGAGTTCTTTCGCCAACTCGTAAAAGTCTCCGAGCCTGCTCATCACCTCAGCTTCACCGACCAGGTCGTACCAGGCCGAGGGCTTGTCGATCCCGACGCGGTCGCACAGCCACTGCGGCGGATCGAGGTGCAAGTAGATCGATCGGTGCAGCTCCCCGCTCGGATTCACCTCGTAGTCGTGCTTGTCGCCCTCGATCTCGTAGGCACGCTCCTCGATAAGGCCGACAAGTTCCAGAAGCTCGTCCTGCTCGGCCTTGAGCGCCTCGGACGCCTCCAGCAGAGCGGTGCGCACGCGGGTCTGGGCGTAGTCGGACAGGTCGTCTTCGAAGCGTCCGGTGAAGAGGTCGATGTGCTCGCGCACTTGGGTCGCGGTGTCGGACTCGTAGTTCTCGATGCTCAGGTGCCCGGCGATGACATCCGTGCGCAGCCGCTCGGACTGCTCGACCATCCTGTCCACATAGCCCGCCCAGGCGTAACCGCCGGACTGGATCGCCGCGCAGTCGAGGTCGCGGAGGTCCTTCCATGACATGTCGCTCATGCAGACCGGGCCCTACCAGTCGGGGCGGGACGAGGCGTTCTCGTTGGCCCGGCCGGGATAGCGGTCGTGGTCGGCCAGCGAGGCGAAGTCGCCGGCGTTGTAGTCGTCGACCTCGACGGCCTCCTCGGCGCAGACGGCGAGGTACTCGCCGGTGTTGCCGCACAGGCCGGTGAATCCGCCGGCGCGGCGCAGCTGCCACCACTCCGCCGCCTCGGCCAGCGCCGGGCCGAGGGCGGTGTCGGAGTCTTTGAGCTGCTGCGCGAGCTCGGTGGTGCTGTCGATGAGCGTGGCCGTCCGCGAATCGACCTCGGACTCGACGTCGAAGAGGATCTCCACTGACTTGTGGACCTCGTCGGGCTCCATCGTGAACACGTCAGCGCCGGCCATCGGTGGCCTCTGATCCACTGCGCCGGAAGGCGGTCGGGCAAATGGAAGCCCGGGAGGGCAGGGTCATGGGCTGTCTCCTTGAAGCGCCGGGGAGTCGAGCACGCGCTGCACTGCGGGTGTCTTTTCGGGGTGAGTCGGGCATTTGGAACGGCCCTCATGGTAGCCCAGAGTCACCAGTCGTGCGGTACACGTACATGTCGGCAGGCCAAGGGCGACCAGATGCCTTGTGCGCGTAGCGCTTTGCCGAAGAAGCCCTGTCCGTGTCCAGCGCCAGGACCGGTGCGAACGGAATGCGTCTCCTATGCCGGGCGCAGGGCGTCCAGTACGAGGTTGAGGAGGCGTTCGGTCTGCGCGGCGTCGGTGCGTACGGGCATCAGGGCGCCGGCCACCAGCATGACCACGTCCTGCGGGTCCACGTCGGCGCGGAGGGAGCCGTCCCGTGCCCCGGCCTCCAGCAGCGGCGTGATCGCGGCGGTGACGCGCTCCAGCGACCCGGTGTGGTTCATCGGCCCGGGGCCGGTGATGGCCTCGAAGCCCAGCACCTCCACCACGCCGCGCTTGGTCGCCGCGAACGCGGCGAACTGGATCAGCCACGCGCGCAGCGCCTCCCGCGGCGGCATCCGCCTGGCCAGCTCCGCGGCGCGCGCGGTCAGGTTCTCGACCTCGGCGGCGTAGACCGCTTCGACGAGCTGCTCGCGGTTGCCGAAGTTGCGGTAGAGCGTCCCGATCCCGACCCCGGCTTCGCGCGCCACGCCCTCCAGCGAGAACGCGCCCTCGCCGCTGGACAGCGCCCGGCGGGCGGCCTCCACGAGGCGGTCGCGGTTGCGGCGCGCGTCCGAGCGCTGCCGTCGCCCCCCTGCGGGTGCGGGCGGCGACGGCTCACTGCGCGACTGGCTCGCGGGCATAGCGGAGGACCCTCCGGTTCGTGTACGCTCAAATTAGCGGAGGCGCCTCCGCTTCAGCTTCCGTTTCCATGATGACACGAGAAGAGGTCCCGACGATGTCCGGACTCACCGACCCCTCCGCCCCGCATCCCGGAGGCGTCCACCCGATGGCGGGGCGCGACGTCGCCCGGGTCGGGTACGGCACGATGCAGCTGCCGCGCCTCAAGGACGCCGCCGCGGCGCGCAAGGTGCTGCGCCGAGCGTTCGAGCTCGGCGTCGACCACTTCGACACCGCCCACTTCTACGGCGACGGGACCGCCAACGACCACCTCGCCCGGGAACTCGGCGCCGAACGGGGCGTCGTGATCGCGACCAAGGTCGGCGCGCGCCCGGCCAAGCGCGGCCCGATGCCGATGGCCCCGGCCCAGCGACCCGAAGAGCTGCGCCAGGAGGTCCTGGACAACCTCCGCAGCCTGCGGACCGAGCACCTCGACGTGGTCAACATGCGCCGTATCGCGCCGGGCACGTTCCCCATGGGCCCGAGGCAGATGGTCGACTTCGACGATCAGATGGCCGCGATGGTCGCCATGCGCGACGAGGGCCTGATCGGCGCGATCGGCGTGAGCACCGTGAGCCTGGCCGAGCTGCGCCGCGCGCTGCCGGCGGGCATCGTCTGCGTGCAGAACTGGTACAGCCTCACCGCCCGCAAGCACGAGCCGCTGCTCGAACTGTGCCGGGCCGAGGGCATCGCCTGGGTCCCGTACTTCCCGCTGGGCGGGGCCCACCCCGGGTCGACCAAGGCCACTCGGGAGCCGGTCGTCCAGGAGATCGCCGGGGCGATCGGGGCCACGCCCGCGCAGGTGGGGCTGGCCTGGCTGCTGCACCATGCGGGCAACACGCTGCTCATCCCCGGGACGGCCTCGGTCGACCACCTCGAGCAGAACGTCGCCGCGGGGTCGGTCCGGCTGGACGAGCAGGCCATGGCGAGGCTCGACGAGATCAGGCCCGCGTCAGGGATCCGCGGCTTCATCAACCGGTTCCGTCGCTCCTGAGCCCAAGTGCGGGTTCAGGTTTCGGTGCGGTACCCGAGTTCGCAGGCGTGCATGGCCCTCCCGCAGTCGGCGTGGCCACCACGCCAGGAGAAGCAAAGGCGCGCTCTCCCTTGCAGTGGAGAGCGCGCCGGGACTTCCAGGCCGGGCTGGGTCAGGCGGTCTCGCCGGACTTGACTGCGGCAAGCAGGCCGCCGAGGTCGGCGGCGCTCACGCGCAGGTGCGCGTAGGTGTCGGCGAGAGGAGACTTGGTGTCCCCCACCGCGACCTCGCCGCCGAGGACGGCGATCGCCACACAGTTGCCGTTGCCGGAGCCGTTGCTGCGGCTGCTCTTTCGGAACAGATCACGCGACCAGCGACCAGCGGTGCCAGCACCATGACTCATTGTTCCACTTCCTTCAACTGCCTCGATAGATAGTTGGATGTCTGCTTTTCATCCAAGGCGTCCTGCCAAAGCTGGTCGTACACGCCTGTAAACGAGTCTATGTCAGGGGTCTCGGCGACGACCGCGCCCGCAGGGGTCTCAACATGGAGCAAGGTGGGCCAGGAATCATGCATCTCCAGAATTGTGAAACCACTGGTCACGCCTCTGATGTTGTGAGCCGCCGACGCCAACGGGAAAATCCGGATCGCGACATTCGGAAGGTCGAGGATTTCCAGCAGGTGCTTGAACTGAGCGGTGTGCACCGACGCCTTGACGCCCGGAAGTCGCTGGTGAAGTACCGCTTCGTGAAGCAAGAACCGAGCCTCCGGCCCCATGGTCTTCCGGAGCAGCTCACCGCGTTGCAAGCGGGTCTCAATGAGCTTTGCGATCTCGCCCTTCGTCTTGTCGGCCGATCAGATGCCGATGAGCGCTTCCGCGTAAGCGGGATGCTGTAGCAACCCGGAGAAAATGGCTAGCTGGAAGTCATGGATCGCGCGCGAGTTGTTCTCGGCCCACACGAAATCGGCGAAAGCCTGATCTGAGACGAGGCTGTCCCACCACCCGCGTTGAGCCACATCCTCGGCGAGCTGGATGAGCTCCGAGCGCTCGCGCCGCTCCCCAACGCCGTAAAGGTCCATCAGCATGACCAGCACGTCGGTCTTCACCGGGAAGGTTCCGGCCTCATAGCGGTTAACCGTCGCCGTCCCTGAACCGAGATACTCCGCGACATCCTGCACGCTGAGCTTCTTGTTCTTCCGAAGCTCACGGAGCTTCTGGCCGAGCCACTTGGCTCGCCAGGTGGGGTCCTTGGGTTCCGCCATCATGCGACCGCCCTTCACATCCAGGGGATTCAGTGCGAGGAGCGCGAGTCTCCGCCCCTGCCGCCGAGCTTAACATCGCCTCATCTTCGAATCGCCGCTGAGATCCTTGACACGATCACTGATGTACATCATAATAATGATGCAAATCCCGATTTAGGGTCCGACAAACCTTGTTCCATAGGTTCGGGGGCTGACTTGCAGGGCGGGAGTCCTGCGAGGTGGGGCAGGACCGCCGCCGTTCCTCCGAACCGGCCCGCCCGGTCCGGCGATCGCATCGCCGGCGCGACCGGGCCGGGCGGGCGCACAACTACACCGACGAACCGAACACAGCCGCACACACAGCAGCGGCCCGCCGGAAAAGCTTGGAACCTTGGACCGGCGGGCCGCCTCTACCAGAGAGGCGAACTCCCATGGCATTGCTGACCCTATCTCGCGACCCCGTCCCCGGCTGGGCCAAGATCGACCTTCAGCTTCACCAGCCCTACCGCGCCTTCTTCGGCCTCGGGCGCCTGCGCTGCGACTGGTGCGGCGAGCGCTGGGGCCGCCACGGCTGCCCCTCCCGCGAATCGGCCGCCCGCCAGTTCGTCTACACCGCGAGCGCCGCCCAGCGCCGAGCCGCGCTCGACTCCGGCGACCTCGTCCCCGCCGATCTCCGCCTCCGCCGCAGGGCCCCCGCCCACCACCGCCGCAGGCCCGGCCCGAGCCCGCGCCGACAGCCGTCACCCAACCCGCTTGCGGCCCTGAGCCTCACCGAACTCGCGGCGGCGACCCGATGACCACCGGCACCGACCCGATCACCAAGATCGGCACCGAGGTCTACGGCGTCCGCGCCGTCAGCGGCTACATCCGCTCAACCGCGCCCGACACCGTGGTCCTCCGCCAGCTCTACCCCGGCAAGCCGACCGACATCGGCGTCATCGAGGCGATCGCGTCCGGCACCGGCGAGGTCACCATCCATTCCGCCCACTGCGATGCCTGGACCGATCACGATCGCGCGGCCCTCGCCGCCTTCTTCGTCCCCCGGTACCTGGAGCGCTCGGATGGCTGAAGCCGGTTCCTGGACCCACCTGGGCGGGTTCACCCGCGACATCGGCATGGGCGCCCGCATCCGCTTCCTCGTCGAGCGCTCCACCGACGACCATGCCCGGCACCGCATCCGCTGCGACGAGGGCCTGGGCAACGGCCCCTACCTCGTCGCCGTCTTCACCGAACCGTCCACCGCAGCCATCGAATGGCGGCCCGCCTGGCACGGCGACCGGATGAGCCCCGCCGTCGAGACCGACGCCCGCGCCATCGCGCGGCGCAGCTAGTCGCGGCAGTCGGTCCTCTTGCGGAAAAGAGCAGTGGCGGGGCCGCCTTTCGGCGGCCCCGCCACTGCGTGTCTCAGCGCTTCGCTACTGGCGCTGCGCGTTCGCGTCCGGGAGGGTCGGTTCGAACAGGCCCGTGCCCGCAGGGACGTCGCCGTTCGGGGAGTCGTAGGGGAGCATCTCCGTCTGGTACGCCGGGAGCTCCTCCTCCTCGGCCTCCTTCGGGCGGCCCAGCCGGTCGAGTCCGAAGGAGACGAACAGGCCCAGCAGCAGCACCCCCGCGAAGATCGCCTGCGAGTAGTCGGCCTGCCAGGAGCCCTCCCCCGCGTTCTCCACGACCTGGCCCCACAGCACCAGCCCGGCCCACAGCGCCACCGTCGCGAGCACCGCGCCCAGGACGCCGCCGCGCCGCCCCCACAGGCTCGTGCCCGCCAGCAGCGCCACCGCGAACGCCAACAGCTGCAACTCGACCGAGAGCGGGTAGGAACCGTACGGGCCGAAGCTGATCGAGTTCGCCCCCTCGGCCGGACCCAGCGCGTACATGTAGACCAGGAAGCCCGAACCGGCGGCCAGGAGCATCGACAGGACCGTGCCGCCCAGCAGCAGGAACACCGCCGGAGCGGAGCGCTCCTCGCCGTCGGCCATGCGCTTGACGGCGCTGAGGCCGTCGCGCACGCCCGGCGCCAGGCCGATGAGGCCCCCCGCGACGGCCAGCACCGCGGCGCCGCCGAACACGTACAGCCCGTTCGGCGGGGCCTCCAAGGCGACCGTGTCGACGCCGCGCCACGCGGCCAAGCGGCCGGCGAGCGGCATCGCGGCGAAGGCCACGACCCCGATCGCGAGCCCCGCGAACCACGGCGGCACCCGGAAGGCGACCACCAGCAGCACGTACAGCAGCCCGGCGACCGCCGCCGCGCCCGCCACGAAGCCGAGGTAGACCCACACGTTCGCCTCGACGGGCCGCACGATCGGGATCACGGCCGCCAGCGCCGGGACCGCGAGGTTCACCGCGCCGAGCCGCAGCGACATTCCGATCGCCAAGGCCGCCAGCAGGATCGGCGTCAAGTACAGGGCGTGGCGCTCGAAGGCGTCCATCAGGGTGGCGAACTCGCCGCCGAAGAGCTCGTCCTCGCGCCGGTAGACCAGGAACAGCGCGTTCGCGGTCAGGAGGAGCAGGATCGCCTCCCAGATCCACTGGAAGACCGTGCGGTCGCGCAGCGGCCTCGACGCGATCGGCTCGGTCGGCGCGGCCGCCTGGCCCGCGAACGGGTCGACCGGGTAGTCGAGGCCGTTCCCGAGTTCCGGTCGGCTGGTGCCGGGCGGCGGGGGCGTGATCTCGAGCTGGCGCGTCTCGTCGCGCTCCGGGGGGACATAGGTCATGGTTGTCGTCCTCTTATCGGGGGCGAAGTCGGATCGGGGGTCAGCGCCCGTAGCGCCGGTCGGTGTCGGAGCCGAAGCGCGTGCCGTAGCCGTCGCGGTTGTCCCGCAGGTCGTCGAAGGCCCCGGACGCGCCGAACGGGTCCGCCGCGGCGCCGGCCTTCGGGATGCCGCCGGTGGTCGGGATGCTGCCGGTGGTCGAGATGCCGCCGGTACCGGTCGACCACGGGTCGCCGCCGGAGCCGAGGTCGGCGAGGTCCTCGTCGTAGCGCTCGTACTCTCCGGTGCGGTCGGGGCGCGGATCGTCCTCGCGCAGGTCCTCGACCGATCCCGCGCGGCTCGTCGTGGCCGCCTCGGTCTCGTCCACGGTGTTCATGGCCTCGACCAGGCGGGTCACGAGGAACCCGGCGATGATGGCGCTCAAGGCGATCCAGCTGGGGTCGAAGTCCCAGCCGCGGCCCTCGGCCAGCCACATCAGCGACAGCACGAGCAGGGACGCGAACAGGGTGCCGCAGACGCCGCCGCGGCGCCCCATGAGGCTGGTGCCGCCCAGCAGCGCCGCGCCCAGGGCGACGACGGTGAGCAGGATCGGGTCCGGCAAACCCGCGGCCCCCGCGTCGGGAACCGTGGTCCACGCGGCCACGACGCCCGCGGCGCCCGCCAGGGACGAGGAGATCAGGACGCCGAGGAACACCAGTCCGCCGCGCCCGTGCCGCTCCCCCGCGGGGGTCTCGCGGATCGGCGCGAGGCGCGCCCGCACGCCGGCGAACGCGCCGACCAGGCCGAGGAACAGCGACAGGCCCGCCGCCGCCCCGAGGGCCGCGAGCACGCCCGTGTCCGGCAGCGCGGCCAGCGTGAACTCGCCCGGGTCGCCGGAGGTCCCGGCCCACAGGCCGATCGCGCCGCCGACGGCGCCGCTGGCGGCCCAGCCGGGGGCGCGCAGCCACGCCGAGAGCGTCGCCAGGACGACGCCGACGAACACGGCCGCGCCGAGGCCCATGCCGAGGGCCACCGCCGTCCCGGAGCCGGAGGCGTCGACGAACAGCCAGGCGGCCAGGAGCGCGATGGGGCCGACGGCCAGGTTGACCGAGCCGACGCGCAGGGAGACGGCCATCGCGGAGGCGAGCAGGACGACGGGGGCGAGCGCGGCCGCGAAGCCGTTCCAGGAGTGCTCGGCGAACGGTCCGGCGGCGGCTTGGGTGAGGGCGAACAGGACGCCGCCGCCGAGCAGCAGCAGGCCGATCTCCCAGACCACGTGGACCGCCATGCGGTCGGGCGGGGTCTCGTCGCCGTCCGCGGTGACGGCGCTGATCTGCGAGGTGGAGTCGCGGTCTTGGGACGGGGGGTCGAATTTCATGGGGCGCACCTCTGAACGCGCGAGCGTATGGGGGTTGGAGCGGGTCGGCGATGGGCCGTCGGGGAGGACGGGTCGGTTGCGGTCAGGGTCGGGCGGGGCCGTCGTCGTCCTGCTCGTCGTCCTGCGGGGGAATGCGGCAGGAGTGTTCGAGCCAGAGCGCGGCCCCGGTGAGCGCGGCGCAGGCGACGGTGCCGAGCACCGCCGCGGGGAGGTCGTCCGCGGCGGCGGCGAGCCGGCCGGACTGGGTCGCGAGCCACACGGTGAAGCCCAGGTAGGCGCCGAAGAAGGCGCTGCCGCCGACGGCGGCGGCCTTGGCGAGCACGGCGAAGCGGGCGATCTGGAGCGCGTGCTCCGGCCCGTCCAGCCTGCCGTGCGCCGCGGCGGGGGCGCCCCGGTCGGCCGCCGCGCGCACCTGCCTGCGGCCGGGGCGCAGCGCCTTGCGGGTGGTCCAGGCGAACCACGCCAGGAGCGCGGCCAGCGCGAAGATCACCAGGGAGTTGTGCCAGGCCAGGTCGGGGGCCTGCTGGTAGTAGCGGGTGACGAGCAGCAGCGTGAGGGCGGCCCCTGCCAGCCCGGCCACCGCGAGGGTGGACGGCGCGGTGGGTCGCAGGCTCGGTCCGGGATCGCGCTCGTCGTCACTGCTCATACGGTGCCCCCAATCACGGCTCGCGAGCGTCGCCGTGTTCCGACCATATCGGGTGGAGCCTGCGCAGTGCGCGCGCGTCCGCCGCGACGGACTCGTCGCGTAGCAGGTCCCTCACGCGGCCGCGGCCGGGCAGCTCGGCGTCGCGGTCGATGGCGTACCACGGGACCAGCACGAACGCCCGCAGATGGGCGAGCGGGTGCGGGAGCGTCAGGTGCGGGTCGTCGCTGCGGACGGGGGCGCCGCCGTCGGAGACGGCGATGAGGTCGACGTCGAGGGTGCGCGGCCCGTAGGGGCGCTCGGGGTCGCGGACGCGCCCGGCCTCGGTCTCGAGGCGCTGCCCGAGGGCGAGCCAGTCCCCGGCGCTGCGCGCGGGGTCCTCGGCGATGACGACGATGTTGTAGTAGGCGGGCTGCTCGTCGTCGCCGCCCCACGGCGGCGTCTCGTAGACCTCGGAGACGGCCCGGGGGGCGGCGGCCGCGATGGCGGCGGCGAGGTTGGCCTCGCGGTCGCCGAGGTTGGAGCCCATGCTGAACACGACGCGGGTCACGCGCGGCTCCTCTCGATGGTGACGGCGACGTCGGTGAAGCGCTGGTTGATCGGCGCCTGCGGCTTGTGGACGGTGACGCGGGCGGCGGCCACGCGGTCGAGGCGGAGGCAGGCGTCGGCGAGGCGCTCGGCGAGGGTCTCGATGAGGTTGACCGGCTCGCCCGCGACGATGTCGGCGAGCGTGTCGGCGAGGGCCCCGTAGTCGACGGTGCGGCCGAGGTCGTCGCTCGCGGCGGCCTCGGCGGTGGAGGTGCGGAGGGAGACGTCGACGATGAAGTCCTGACCGGCCTCCCGTTCGTGGTCGAAGACGCCGTGGCGCCCGTGCACGCGCAGGCCGGACAGGGTGATCAGGTCGGTATCCACGCGCCGAGCCTACTCGTACCGGGGGCGGGGTCGAGGAAGGACGGTGAAGGGACTACGCGGGCGGTTCGGGCTCGGCCGCCTCGACGGCCGCGGCCTTCCCGCCCTTCCTCGGGCGGAAGACGAACCAGGTGGCGACGGCGAGCACGGCCCCCGCGAAGAGGATCGGCAGGAGCCGGAGGTTCGCGTCGAACCAGTGCAGGAGCTCGCCGTAC
Organism: Glycomyces amatae; assembly: GCF_020991375.1. Taxonomy (GTDB): domain Bacteria; phylum Actinomycetota; class Actinomycetes; order Mycobacteriales; family Micromonosporaceae; genus Glycomyces; species Glycomyces amatae. The sequence continues at coordinate 252,378 of NZ_JAJLQZ010000006.1, forward strand.
CGGGCGTCGGGGTCGAAGAGGAGCGCGGCGGCGGTGACGGCGGCGATCGCGCCCGCGCCGGTGAACAGGCCCGACTTCCACCAGATGCCGAGGCTCAGGCGGCGCCCGAGGATGCCGGCGGCGTCGATGATGCGCTTGGCGCGCAGGGCCCGGACGGAGCCGAGGAGGTAGGCCAGGCGCAGCACCTGCGCGCCGCCCGCGGCGGCGACGAGGCTCAGCAGCGTCAGCAGGCAGACGAACAGCATCCACTTGTGCCGCCACAGCCACCGGCGCTTGCTCCGGGCGGCGAGCAGCAGGACCACCGACTCGAACCAGAGCACGGCGCCGGCGGCCCAGCCGACGACCTTCCCGGCCAGGGCGACGTTCCCGTCCGTCCAGAGGGTGAGGAAGACCGCGGGCACGGAGGCGCACACCGCGACGATGACCGGTATCCGCAGTTTGTACTGCACGAACCGGGCGGTGACGGTGAGCTTGTCCGGACGCCTACGGGGGGAAGGGGCCACTCCTCCAATTTACGGGCCCCGTGCTTCCAGAAGGGCCCCGGCCCAGGTGGATCCACGTATCGTGAACGCATGCGCACGCCCATGTCCCGCCCCCGCTCGCAGGCCGGCCGCCTCTCGCCGGAGCGGCGGCGGTGGGACCTGAAGCGGCTCGGCGCGGAGGTCTTCGACGTGCTGGTCGTGGGCGGCGGCGCGACCGGGGCGGGGGCGGCGGTGGACGCCGCGGGCCGGGGCCTGCGGACGGCCCTGGTCGAGGCGCGCGACTTCGCGTCCGGGACCTCTTCGCGGTCGAGCAAACTCGTGCACGGCGGCCTGCGGTACCTGGAGCAGCTCGAGCTGGGCCTGGTGCACGAGGCGCTGACCGAGCGGGGGCTCCTCGCCGGGAGCCTCGCCCCGCACCTGGTGCGGCCGGTGCCGTTCCTCCTGCCGCTCAAAGGGGTCTGGGAGCGGGCGTACTACGGGGCGGGCGTGGCGGCCTACGACGTGCTGGCGACCGCGCTCGGCGCCGGGCGCGGCCGCGGGGGCCTGCCGTGGCACCGGCACCTGAGCCGGGCCGGGGCCCTGGAGGCCTTCCCCGACCTGGACCCGCGCGTGCACGGCGCGATCCGGTACTTCGACGCGCAGGTGGACGACGCCCGGCTGGTGGTGACGCTCGCGCGGACCGCCGCGTCCCTGGGCGCGGCCGTGGCCTCCTCGGTGCAGGTGGTGGGGTTCCTCCGCGAGAACGGGCGGCTCGCCGGCGTCGAGGCCGTCGACGTCGAGTCGGGGCGGCGCTTCGCGGTCCGGGCGAGGACCGTGGTGTGCGCGGCGGGGGTGTGGAGCGACGAGCTCGCCCGGCGCCTGCCCGAGCGGGCCGGCTTCGCGGTCCGCGCCTCCAAGGGCGTGCACCTGGTGCTGCCGCGCGAGGCGATCGACGGGAGCGCGGGGATCATCTCGAGGACGAAGTGGAGCGTCCTGTTCATCATCCCGTGGGACGGGCACTGGCTGATCGGGACCACCGACACCGACTGGGACCTGGACCCGGCGCACCCGGCCGCGTCGGCGGGCGACGTCGCCTACCTGCTCCGGCAGGCGAGCGACGTGCTGCGCCGCCGCCTGGACGTGTCCCAAGTAGAGGGTGTCTACGCGGGGCTGCGGCCGCTCCTGCGCGGGGAGACCGAGGAGACCTCGAAGCTCAGCCGCGAGCACGCGGTGATCGAGGTGGAGCCGGGCCTGTGCTTCGTGGCGGGCGGGAAGCTCACCACCTACCGGGTCATGGCGAAGGACGCGGTCGACGCCGCCGCGAAGCGGCTGGGCCCGGACGTCCCGGCCAGCGGCACGCACCTGCTGCCGCTGCTCGGCGCGGACGGGTACGCGGTCTACTGGGGCGCGCGGGAGCGGATCGCGAAGCGCGCCGGGGTGGAGGTGCGCGTCGTCGAGCGCCTCCTGCGCCGCTACGGGAGCCTCGCCCCGCAGGTCCTGCGGATGGCGGTCGCGCAGCCGCAGCTGGCCCGGCCGCTGCCGGGCACCGAGGACTACCTGCGGGCCGAGGTGGTCTACGCGTCGCGCGCCGAGGGCGCGCTGCACCTGGACGACCTGCTCACCAGGCGGCTGCGCCTGTCGATCGAGGGCTTCGACCGGGGCACCCGGGCGGCGATGGACGCGGCGGGGCTGGCGGGCGAGGTCCTCGGCTGGGACGCGCAGCGGCGGGCCGCGGAGGTCGAGGCGTACCTGTACCGGGTCGACGCCGAGCGGCGCTCGCAGCAGCAGCCGGACGACGACGCGGCCGAGGCGGCCCGGCTCGCGGCGGTCGAGCCGCGCCGGCTCGAGCGCCTCTCCTGACCGGCGGGTCCGCCCGATGCGAACCGCTCGGTCTGAACCGCTCAGTCTGAACCGGCCCGATCCGAACCGCTCGGTCTGGACTGCTCGGTCTGGACCGCCCAATCCGAACCGCTCAGTATGGGCGCGTCCGAAGCGATCGGCTAGACTCTCCTCTCGTCGCCCCAGTAGCTCAGGGGATAGAGCAACGGTTTCCTAAACCGCAGGTCGCAGGTTCGATTCCTGCCTGGGGCACCCTCGAACGCGAGTCGGGGCCGGGTACGCACCCGGCCCTGCCGCTTCTGTTCACGTCCTGGAGCGGATCTCGTCCGTTCCGTCGTCCCACTGCCGCGAGCGCGGCCTCCCGCCCGGCGCCGACGGCCGCGGGCACCGCTGCGATCAGGCCTCGAATCCGCTGGTGGACAGTGCTCCGCGGCATCCGTACGGGACCCCGGACGCGACGGCGGGCGGGCCCTTCCGGTCCCGCCCGCTTCAGTGTGTCAGCACTGTTCGCAAGTAGTACGTCTATGTGTCTCTTGCAGAGCTCGGGGAGGCCCCCACCGGCCTCCCCGAGGCTCTATCCCACCAAACAAGAGCAAAGTCTCGGGGGCGCTTCGCGACCGCTCGCTCGGCGCCGCGCGGTCACCTGAACCGCGCCGTGTAGATGTCGCCGTCGCGGATCCAGGCGAGCTGGAGCGCGGCGAACATGTCGTCGACGATCTCCTCGTCGGGCATCCCGTAGTGCTCGCCGAGGCTGCGGCCGCGGTAGTGCCACAGGAGTCCGGACTGGACCTGGCCGGCGTCCGCGGTGTGCTTGCCGCAGGAGCGGGCGCACCGGTAGAGCACCTGGCCGGTTCTGCCGTACTCGATGGCCATCACCTGCTGGCACATAGAGCTCCGCAGCTTGCCTGACGCGGCTGCCTGTAGCAACGTCTGCGCCTCGAGACGTTCCATGGCGCCCAACCCCTCTCCCGGCGATGTTCCGGCCCGCCGGGCGAAGCCCGGCCTGGTGATGCGAATCGACTGGCATGTCCGGTTGTGCGATGCGGAGCATCCGGCTCGCGACGGCGGCCTCCGCTCGGGACCCACATCCCCGGACGGCCCGCCCGTCGCTGCACCGGACCTCGGTTGGCGGCGACGAGTCCGTGACCACGGTCGCACACTCGCGCGCTCGTGTCTATGTGCATTGTCACATTCATCGTAACATGCATCCACACCGGGCGGATGCACGTGCATCTGCGCAGGCATCTGCGCGGGCATCCTCATGTGCGATTACAGAGTGTAATGTGCGACACTTGGTCCGACCCTCCACGGGGATGTCGGAATTCTCCGCAGCGGTACCGCTCTGATAGGGCGGCGCGGCGGGATCCCGATCTGCTCGTTGTCGGTCGTTTGAGAATCCGGCCGGACCTACCGGCCACTGGTGGAAGGAATCTCTGCATGGACAAGGCACGCAACGGCATCCCCGCCGGAGAACTCCCCTCGTCGCTGGCGTGGCGCAAGAGCGTCCGCAGCGGCCCGAACGGCGGCAACTGCGTGGAGCTGGCCGCCCTCCCCGGCGGTGAGGAGATCGCGGTCCGCAACTCGCGCTTCCCCGAGGGTCCGGCCCTCATCTACACGGTGGCCGAGATCAAGGCGCTCGTCGAAGGCGCCAAGGACGGCGAGTTCGACGACATGATCGCCTGAAAAACGTGGGCGAGAGCCCAAGGGCAGCACACTCACCCTGGCGGGAGGAGCCATCCGGCTACCCTGTCAGGGTGAGTTTTCGTCCAGCGACCTGATCCCGGAAGGAGGTGCCATGGCGAAGTCGAACCCCGAGGACCTGCCGACCGGTCCCACCACGCTGCGGGTCATGATCGGCAGCAACCTGCGCCGCCTGCGGGAGGCCGCCGGCATCTCGCGCGAGGACGCGGGCGAGGAGATCCGCGCCTCCTCCTCGAAGATCAGCCGCGTCGAACTGGGCCGGGTGTCGTTCCGGCTGCGGGACGTCCGCGACCTCATGGTCATGTACGGGGTCCAGGACGAGGACGAGATCGAGCGCTTCGTGGACATGGCCCGCGACGCCAACCAGCCGAGCAAGTGGCACCGCTACAGCGACTACCTGCCGGACTGGTTCAGCAACTACCTGGACATGGAGGGTGCGGCCTTCATGATCCGCACCTACGAGGTCCAGGTCATGCCCGGCCTGCTCCAGAACGAGGCGTACGCGCGGGCGGTGATGATGCTCGGCTACGGCCACACCCCGCTCACCGAGATCGACAAGCGGATCGACGTCCGCATGAAGCGCCAGGAGATCCTCGACCGTGAGGAGAAGCGGCCCGAGCTGTGGGCGGTCATCGACGAGGCCGCGCTGCACCGGCCCTTCGGCGGCGCGAGCGTCATGCGGGGCCAGATCCAGTCCCTCATCGACTCCTGCGACAAGCCGAACGTGCGCATCCAGATCGTCCCGTTCCTCTCGGGAGCCCACTCCGGGGCGGGCGCGCCGTTCACCTGGCTGCGCTTCGCGTACGAGGAGCTGGCCGACGTCATCTACCTGGAGCACCTCACCGGCGGCCTGTACTTGGAGCGCGACAGCGAGGTGGACGCCTACCAGGCGGCCATGGAGCACCTGTGCGTCCAGGCCACGCAGCCGCACAAGACCCAGGACTTCCTGCGGCAGATCATCCGCGACCACTACAGCTAGTAGTCGCCGGAGGCGCTCGAACGCGCGGGGCCGTGAAAGCCGATTCACCCGTTCGGGTGAGGCCGGGCACGCATGGACACGGCGAAGGCGCGCACCTGAAGAGGTGCGCGCCTTCGCCGTGTCGTGCCGTCTACGGCTTGCGGGCGACGCCCATCATGATGATCCGCTGGTGCTCCTCGAGGTCCTCCACCGGGATGAGCTCCCGGTCGGGCTCCTCGGGGAACCAGCGGGTCGGGTAGTCCAGGCCCGGGGGCACCAGGGGCAGCCCCTGGAAGTGCGCCTCGATCTCCTCGGGCGTGCGGATCCACCCGTTGCCGAGCGCCTGGATGCAGGACTTCTCCATCGCCACCTGCTCGGGGTAGCCGGTGTTGGCGAAGTCGGTCATGTGCAGGTAGGACCCGCTCGGGCAGGCGTCGAGGATCTCCCGGATCCAGTTGCCGGGCTCCTCGCCGGGGTGGAAGTGCATCATCAGGCCCACGATCATCAGGCCGATGGGGCGGTCGAAGTCGATCATCTTGTTGACGTCGGGGTGGTTCAGGATGCTGGGCGGGTCGCGCAGGTCCGCGGTGGCGATCGCCGTGGACTCGTTGTCCGCCAGCAGGGCCCGGCCGTGCGCGAGCACGATCGGGTCGTTGTCGACGTAGCAGACCTTCGCGTTCGGGTTGACGGCCTGGGCCACCTGGTGGGTGTTCTCCATCGTGGGCAGGCCGGCCCCGATGTCGAGGAACTGGTCGATGCCCTGCCGCGCCACGTACTCCACGCCCTTCTTGAGGCCGAGGCGGTTGTCCTGGCTGGCCTCGCGGATCTTGGGCACGTAGGTCGCGATCATGGCCGCTCCTTCGCGGTCCACCGCGAAGTTGTCCTTGCCACCGAGGGTCGCGTCGTAGACGCGGGCGATGGTGGGCTTGGAGATGTCGAAGTCGGGTACGAATTCCGCGTTGTCGTCGGTGTCAGCCATCGACCCCTGCCTCTGCTTCGAAGGAACGTTCAGCTCATCGTACGACCTTGATCACACTGCCGGGCTTCGGGTTCACTCACTCGAGCCACACCGGACACACGGCTTGACAAATGGATCATGAAGCACTGCAAGCATATCCATGTCCACTGGTCCACTCGGCGACCACGGGAGGAAACGGCCGGGGCCCGCGCGAGCGCGTCGCGCGGGCCCCGGAACGGGTGCGGCTACTCCGCCTCCGCGCCCTGGCCGGAGGCCTCGGGGTTGGCGTCGATCCACCCGGCGACGTCGTCCTCGCGCAGCGCCTCCCACAGGCTCACGGCCTCGGGGTTGGTGTCCCCGGGGTTCTCGAGGTCCTCGGCGTAGACGACCACCGACTCCCCGCCCTGGTCGCCGGTGCCGAGGTTCGGCGTGGTCATGAAGACCAGGTCGTCGCTGCGCATGTTCATGAGGTTGATGGCGGTGGAGACGACGTTGAACTCGGTGTCGACCTTGATCGCGTCCGAGGTGGACTCGATGAAGCTGGTGAGCTTGTCGCGGCTGGTGAGCACGCCCGCGCTGAGCGCGGAGTCCATGATGGCCTTGATGAGCTCCTGCTGGTGCTGCATGCGGGCGAAGTCGCCGCGGGCCCACTGGTAGCGCTGGCGCACGTAGTCGAGGGCCTCCTCGCCGTTCAGCGTGTTCACGCCGACGGGGAAGAAGCGGTGGTCGCCGTGGATGGAGGTCACGCCGGTCTCGTCGTAGTAGCCGTCGGCGTCGGCGTGCTCGATGGTCATGGTGACGCCCTCGAGGGCGTCGACGACCTGCACGAGCCCCGCGAAGTCGATCTCGACCACGTGGTCGACGCGGACCCCGGTCAGCTCCTCGATGGTGAGGACGGTGAGCGGGACGGCGCCCCAGGCGTACGCGGCGTTGAACTTGTCGTTGGAGCCGGTGTACTCGGGGTAGTACTTCGCGTCCGCGTACTCGGGGATGTGGACGTACAGGTCGCGGGGGATCGAGATGCCGTAGGCCTCGGAGCCGCCCTCGTTGACGTGCATGAGGATCGTCGTGTCCGAGCGGGCGTCGGACTCGTCGTTGCCCTCGCGGTGGTCGGAGCCGATGACGAGGAGGTTGAGGGCCCGGTCGTTGTCGGGTCGGTTCTCGTCGGGGAGGCCTTCGAGGTCGAACTCGCGGTTGAGGTCGGAGTTGGTGTCGTTGGCGGTCGACCACAGGGCCAGGCCGCCTCCCGTCGCCGCGATGGAGGCCACCAGGCCGATCCCCGAGCCGATGAGGCCCCGCCGGGTCGGACCGCCGCCGGTCGCGGCCGCGACGCGCGCACCGCCGCCGTCGCCCCCGCCGCGCGGCGGCACCGAGGCGCTGCCGCGGTAATTGGAACCGGAATACGTCATGAGCCCAGCTTACGCGGTCGCCGCCAAGGGGCCCGGACCGCGCACGCGGCCCGGATTCTGAGAGTTTCCTCAGGAGACGGTGACGCCGGACGGCGCCGTGCCGCGGGCGATGAAGTCGTCGATGGTCGACTTGAGACCGGCCTCATAGTGGACCTGCGGCTCGTAGCCGAGCAGCTCGCGGGCCGCGGTGAGGTCGGGGCGGCGGCGCTCGGGGTCGTCCGAGGGGCGGTCGGTGTACTCGATGGTCGACCTCGAGCCGGTCAGGCGCAGGATGACCTCGGCCATCTCCCGGACGGTGAGCTCGTACTCGGTGCCGAGGTTGACCGGGCCGTACTCGCCGGACTCCAGGAGCAGCACCAGGCCGCGCACGAGGTCGTCGACGTAGCACAGGGACCGGGTCTGGGAGCCGTCGCCGTGGATGGTCAGGGGCTCGCCGGCGAGCGCCTGGCCGATGAAGTTGGGGATCACGCGGCCGTCGTCGGGGCGCATGCGCGGGCCGTACGTGTTGAAGATCCGCACGATCGCGGCGTCGAGGCCCTTGTGCCGGTGGTAGGCGGCGACGGCGGCCTCGGAGAAGCGCTTGGCCTCGTCGTAGCAGGAGCGGACGCCGATGGGGTTCACGTTGCCCCAGTAGGACTCGGGCTGCGGGTGCACGTGCGGGTCGCCGTACACCTCGGAGGTGGAGGCCATGAGGAACCGGGCGCCGTCGGCGAGGGCGCGGTCGAGCGCGTGGAGGGTGCCCACGGAGTCGACGCGGAGGATCTCGACCGGCAGGGTCGCGAAGTCGACCGGGCTGGCCGGGCACGCGAAGTGCAGGACCGCGTCGAAGGGCTCGTCGCCGACGGGCAGGCCCTCGGTGACGTCGGCCTCGACGACGGTGAGGCGGGGGTGGTCGGCGAGGTTGGCGCGGGAGCCGGTGACGAAGTTGTCGACGGCGGTCACGTCGCAGCCCTTCGCCAGGAGCGCGTCGACCAGGTGGCTGCCCACCAGGCCCGCGCCGCCGGTGACGAGGAGGCGGCTGCCGGTTCCGTAAGTAGTCATCAATTTCCAAGATTATCAGGGTTGGCCTGGCGTTCACCTGGGCGCAAGCTGTGCGTTCGCTCAGTGCGCGCCGCGGGTCCGCTCAGTAGGCGCCTTTTCGGCGCAATACTACGGCGACGGTGCGGAACAGGATCTGAAGGTCGGTCGCCAGGGACCAGTTGTCGACGTAGTAGAGGTCGAGGCGGACCGCGTCGTCCCAGGACAGGTCCGAGCGGCCCGAGACCTGCCACAGGCCGGTGATGCCGGGGCGGACCAGGAGGCGGCGGCGCACGTCGCCGAGGAAGTCGCCGTTCTCGGCCGGGAGGGGGCGGGGGCCCACGAGGCTCATCTCGCCGCGGACGACGTTGATCAGCTGCGGGAACTCGTCGATGGAGGTCCGGCGCAGCCACTTGCCGACGTTGGTGATGCGCGGGTCGTCCTTCATCTTGAACAGCAGGCCGTCGGTCTCGTTGTGCATCATGAGCGCGGCCTGGCGCTCCTCCGCGTCGATGTACATGGTGCGGAACTTCCAGCAGCTGAACGTCTCGCCGTCGCGCCCGACCCGGCTCTGGCGGAAGAACACGGGGCCGGGGCTGTCCGACTTGATGGCGATCGCGACCGCCAGGAACAGCGGCGAGAGCAGGATGAGCCCGAACACGGAGGAGGAGATGTCGAGGATGTTCTTGATCAGCCAGCTCACGCCGGAGATCTTGGGCTCCTCGACGTGCAGCAGCGGCAGGCCCTCCACGGGCCGGATGTGCACGCGGGGGCCGGCGATGTCGGTGAGCTGCGGGGCGACCACCAGGTCGCGGCCGGTGCCCTCGAGCTGCCAGGCGAGGCGGCGCAGGTCGGCGGCGTCGGCCGAGGCCGAACCGCAGACGGCGAGGGTGTCGGCCTCGAGCTGCTCGGCGCAGGTGACGACGTCGGTCCCGGCGAAGACCGGGACCGGGGTGTCGAGGTTGCGGACCGAGGAGGCGCCCTCGGTGACGTATATGCCCACGGGCACGAGCCCGGCGGCGGGCGAGCGGCGGACGGTGCGGTAGACCTCCAGCGCCTCGGGGTAGGCGCCGATGAGCAGGACCCGCTGGACGCCGCGCCCGGCGGCGCGCATCCGGTGCAGGCCGTAGCGGGCGCCGAGGCGGAAGGACATGACGAGGACGGCGGCGACGAGGAGGATCACCGCGACCGTGACGCGGGAGACGTCGGCCTTGAAGGTCAGGGCGGCGAAGGACACGAACGCGAGCATGAACATGGAGGCGCGGATGACCCGCTTGAACTCCTCGTTGCCCATGCCGAAGTAGCGGCGGTCGTACGAGCCGGTGCCCCACAGGGTGAGCAGCCACGCGGCCGGGAGCAGCAGCCACACGGTGAGGTAGAAGAAGTGGAGCTGGTCGTCGGTGTCGAAGCCGGCGTGGGGGGTGGGGGTGAGGTTGACGGCGACGACCGTGGCGAGCACGGCGGCGAGCAGGTCGACGCCGACGAGGGCGCCCTGGTAGTAGCGGTGCCAGTTGGAGGCGCGGACCAGGCGGCGCCAGGCGGAGCGGGTGACCCCGTTGGTGACCAGCTGCGGGTCACCGCCTTCACGAGCACCGCCCACCGACATCCCCGTCCGTCCGTGCTTCCCGGCTGGGTATTGCGGAACACCTCCACGTCCGTGGAGATCATTTGCTGGGCGTTCCAGGCTCGTAGCCACTGCACATCCCTGCGGTCGTCAGCTTACGGTGGAGGTGAGTGTCCGCGGGTGGAGATCGGCGCGGCATCTCCCGACGGCGCTTCTCAGAGCTGGGCGGCCCGCTGACACGGTACCCGACAACCTACACCTATTCGGCTCCTGAGGTATCTTCGGCCGATCCGAAAGCCGTCCCCGCCACCCTGTGTGAGGAAGACCCTGTGAAGATCGTCATCGCCCACAACCGGTACTCCTCGGCGCAGCCGTCGGGCGAGAACGTGATCGTGGACTACGAGATCGGGGCGCTGCGGGAGGCCGGCGTCGAGGTCGTGCCGTTCCTGCGCTCCTCGGACGAGATCGGGGCGCTGCCGCTCCACCGCAAGGCCGCGCTGGCCGCCTCGCCGGTGCACGCCGCGGGGACGCAGCGCGAGCTCGCGGCGGTGCTCGAGCGCGAGCGGCCGGACCTGCTGCACCTGCACAACCCCTACCCGCTGCTGTCGCCGTCGGTGGTGCGCACGGCGCACGCGCACGGGGTGAAGGTGGTGCAGACCATCCACAACTACCGGCACGACTGCATGAACGGGCTGTACTTCAGGGACGGGCACGACTGCCGGGACTGCCACGGGAGGCGCTGGAACGCGCCGGGCGTCGCGCACGCCTGCTACCGGGGCTCGCGCGCGCAGAGCGCGGTCATGGCGGTGGCGCTCGGGGCGCACCAGGGGACGTGGCGGAGCGTCGACCGCTTCGTGGCGCTCACCGACGCGATGGCCGGGTACCTGCGGAGCATCGGGATCGAGGAGGACCGGATCCGGGTGAAGCCCAACGCCGTGGCCGACCCCGGCGCGGTGCCGCCCCTGGGCGGGGGGTTCCTGTTCGGGGCGCGGCTGGTCCCGGAGAAGGGCGTGGAGCTGCTGCTGGAGGCGTGGCGGCTCGCGGACCTGCCGGGGGAGGCCCTGAGGATCGCCGGGGACGGGCCGCTGCGCCCGCTCGTGGAGGCGGCGGCCGCGCGCGGCGAGGTCGAGTACCTGGGGCGGCTCGACGCGGACGGGATGCGCGCCGCGCTCGCCGGGGCGGCGGCGATGGTGGTCCCGTCGATCTGGCAGGACATCCTGCCGACCACGGGGCTCGAGGCGCTCGCGAGCGGCCGGGCCGTGGTCGCGACGCGCATGGGCGGGGCGCCGTTCATCGCGGGGGCGGGCACCGACGCGCCCGCGGGGGTGGCGGTCGAGCCGGAGCCGGAGGCGCTGGCGCGGGGCCTGGAGGCGGTGGCGAAGGACCCGTCGTACGCCGCGAACGCAAGGGCCCGTTACGAAGCGGTGTTCTCACCGGAGGTGACGCTGCGGCGGCTGATCGGGATCTACGAGGAGCTCCTCGCCGCCCCCGAGGCCTGAGGCCCCTAGGGTTCAGCGCAGGCTGGCGCGGGCGTTGACCGCGATGCTCGCCAGGAGGAACAGCGCGTTCACCGCGCCGAAGCCGAGCATGACGACCCACATGAGGCCCGGCACGAGGAGCGCCAGCGCGATGACGGCGATGACGAACCCGTAGTCGCGCACCAGCTTGACGAGGCGCACCGGCAGGCTCGTGCTCGTCACCATCGAGATCGAGGCGTCCTCTTTGGCCATCACGGCGGTGACGAGGTTGGTCATCCACAGCGCCGCGAAGGCGGCCCCGCACCAGGCGGGGACGGCGGGGGTGTAGGCGTCGGTCACGGCGACGACGACCGCGACGACCGAGGCCTGGATGGCGATGTCGCAGAGGACGTCGACGCGCGCGCCCGCGTCCGAGCCCGTGCCGGTGACGCGCGCGAGCTGGCCGTCGGCGCAGTCGATCATGTAGGCCGCCTGCCAGAGCACGAGCGCCGCGATTGCGACCGGCCACCACGGGTAGCCCTCGCGCGCGGCCGGTATGTAGGCGATGACCCCTGCGCTGACGCCGATGCCGAGGACGAGGTTGAGGAGCGACAGATGCGAGGGCTTGAGTCCCGCTCGCCATGCGGCGTAGGCGAACAGCGCGCCGCCGCGCTGGTCGAGCATGGTGGCGAGGCCGCCGCCCCGGTTGGCGGCGAGGAAGTCGGCGGGTCGGCGGGGCGGACGCTGTGCAGTCACGCGCCGATCCTAGCGGGAGCCCTGAGAAGGGCCGCCGCGCAACGGAACGTGACGTGGATGACGCTTGCCGTGAGCAGGAGGGGCACGCACCGTCGCCGCCCGAGACCTCGTTGTGTCAAGATCCTGACACCACGGAGAGTGCGCGATCCCTAATATGAGCGCGATCCGCACCATTTGGGACGAAACAGCCTCTGCTTTGGTAGCCAGGGCATGACCTACGGTCTTAGAGTTGATGAACCATCGATTCCTGGGGAGGAAACATGGGAGACGAGGTGACCGGCTCTGCCTTGAAGCACTGGGACCATCCCGCGTACACCGCGAGGCTCCAGGCAGGCCGGGCGGCCCTCGCGCAGCTGCTGGCCGATCGCAGGCTCGACCGCGACCGGCCGATGACGGGGCTCGAACTGGAGCTCGACCTCGTCGAGCCCAACGGCGACCCGGCGTTCGCCAACGACTCGGTCCTGGAGCACCTGCACACCTCCGGCGACGAGGACGCGCTCTACGGCGCCCAGCACGAGCTGGGGGCGTTCAACATCGAGCTGAACCTGCCGCCGCGGCTGCTCGACGGGGCCGGGATCTCCTGGTACGAGAGCGATCTGGCGGCGGTCCTGGCGGAGGTCCGGGAGGCGGGCGACAAGGCCGGGGTCCACATCTGCCCGATCGGGACGATGCCGACCCTGTTCCCCGACCACATGGGCATCGACGCCCTCTCGAGCGCCAAGCGCTACCGGGTCCTCAACGACGAGATCATGTCCCAGCGCGGCGAGCACCTGCGCATCGACATCCGCGGGGCCGAGTCGGTCGACTTCACCTCGCCCACGATCGCCCCGGAGTCGGCGAACACCTCGGTGCAGTTCCACCTCCAGGTGTCCCCTGAGGACTTCTCAAGGTACTGGAACGCGGCCCAGGCGGTCGCCGGGGTGCAGGTGGCGATGGGCGCGAACTCGCCGTACCTGTTCGGGCGCCAGCTGTGGGCCGAGACGCGGGTGATCCTGTTCGAGCAGGGCACCGACACGAGGCAGGCGAACGAGCGCGCCTCAGGGGCGAGGCCCAGGGCCTGGTTCGGGGAGCGGTGGATCGACGGGGTGCTGGAGCTGTTCGATGAGAACTACCGGCATTTCGCGCCGCTTTTACCGCTGTGCGACGACGAGGACCCCGCCGCGGTGATGGCCGCAGGCGGGGTCCCCAATCTTCAGGAGCTTCGCTACCACAACGGGACCGTGTACCGCTGGAACCGGCCCGTCTACGACGTGCACCGCGGCCGTCCGCATGTGCGCGTGGAGAACCGGGTGGTCGCGGCGGGCCCGACGGCCGTGGACATCTGCGCGAACATGGCGCTGTTCTACGGCCTGGTGGTGCACTACGCGAACGCCGAGCGGCCCCTGAACGAGCGGCTCGAGTTCGGGCAGGCGCTGGTGAACTTCCGCTCGGCGGCGCGCCACGGGGTCAACGCCGACCAGGTGTGGCCCGGGCGGGGCCTCGTCCCGGTCCGGCGGCTGGTCCTGGAGGAGCTGCTCCCGGCCGCGGCCGAGGGCCTGGCGGCGCTGGGCGTGAGCGGCCGGGACGCGGACCGGTACCTGGGCGTGATCGAGGCGCGGTGCCGCCGCGGCGTCAACGGCGCGACCTGGCAGGTCGCGCGGGTGCAGGTCGCCGAGCACCGGCAGCGGCTGGAGCGGCGGGACGCGCTGCGGGCCATGGTGCTCGACTACGCGGCCCGCTCGGCCGACGGCAGGCCGGTGCACGAGTGGGAAGTGTGAGCTGAGGACGCGGAACGGCCGGGCCCCGCGGGGCCCGGCCGTTCCGCGTTGTGCGCGTGCTCCCGGCGGCCGCCGCGCGAGGTCACGCCGGCCGCCCCGACTAGGACCGACTCGCCCTGCGGCCGCCGCGCGGGGTCAGGACTCGTCGTCGGCGGGCTGGTCGGCGTCCTTCGCGTCGTCGGCGGTCTTGCGGCGGGTGCGGGAGGCGGCCTTCTTGGCGCGGCGGGCCGGCTTGGGCTTCGGTTCGGGCGCGGGCTCGGGCTCGCCCATGTCGACGGCCTTGAGCTCCTGCACCCAGTCGACGTCGGGGTGGGGCTGGTCGTCGCCCTCCTGCGGCTCCCACTCGGCGCGCTTCTGCTCCTCCTGCTTGGCGGCGCGGCGCTGGCGCCGGGTGGGCCGCTTCGCCTGCTCGGGCACGGGCGCGGGCCCGGCGGGCAGGTTCTCGGTGTCGCCGCCGCGCGCGTCGCCGTAGGCCGAGGCCGGTTCGGGGACGGTCCAGCCGGGCGCGGACTCGACGAGCCCGGCGGGCGCTTCGCGCGCCTCCTCCCGGTCGTCGATCTGGACGCCGGCCTTGGGCAGGGCGCAGACGATGAGGGAGCCGAGGAGCCCGGCGATGGCCGCGTACGGGCCGACCAGCAGCACCGACATCGACTCGGCGCTGTCGGCCTGGGTGAGCCCGGCGACCAGGTGCGCGGCGGTGACGATGAGCGGCCCGGCGATGCCGGAGGCCGCGGCGATCCGGTACCCGGAGCTGGTGATGTTGCTGCGCCGGGCCACGGCCGCGACGACGACGCCGATGAGGGCCGAGCCGACCACGAAGGGGATCGCGATGGAGAAGACGCGGCGGCCCAGGACCGTGTCGGGCCCGGCCCACGAGCCCCACACCGCCAGTTCGTGGACGGGCGAGACGCGGTCGCCGACGTCCCAGAACACGGACAGGACCGCCAGCAGCCACACCAGGGCGGCCGAGGCGCCGACGTTCACCGCGACCGAGCGGGAGCTGAGGCCGATGAGCGCGAGCGCGAAGCCGACCGCGGCGCCGATCCCGGCGGCGGCGAGCGGCTCGAGCGGGAACGCGGTGAAGCCCGCGCCCTGCTCGGCGGAGAGCGCCACGAGGGGCCCGACGGTGAAAGCGCCCGCGGCGCCGGCCAGGACGGCGCCGACGCGGGTGGCGACGCCGAGCCGCGCGGCGCGCGAGCCGATCGCGCCCGAGGCCAGGCCGCCGACCACGCACGAGGCGGCCGAGAACCAGGCCACCCACGCGAGGTTGGCGTTCCAGCGGAAGTCGAGCACGGGGTCGGCGGCGCCGGGCGCCGCGTCGGCCCAGGAGAGGAGCCCGAAGCCGTAGGCCAGGCCGAGCTGCGCGAGCGCGGCGAGCGCCGCGACCGCGAACCCGGCGCCGACGGTCTTCGCGGCGGATTGAGGTGACATACGTCGCACCGTACTGCGTGTACGCAATGGAGTCTCGCACGGGCGATCGTGTGAGGGAGCGGGCGCGGCGGCGCCTCACACGGGGGAAACGCCGCGGCCTCCCGCCCGCACCCCCGGCTATGCTCGGTGCATCAAGGCCACCTGCCCGGTCGCCGTGCGAGATCATGCCGATCAGCGAGGAGCATTGCATGTCCGACGCCTACGAGGCCCTCACCGCGAACCTCGCGGCCGCCGACCCCGAGATCGAACGGCTCATCGAGGCCGAGGGCCGCCGCGAGTCCGAGAAGATCCGCCTCATCGCGTCCGAGAACTACGTGTCCCAGGCGGTCATGGAGGCGACGGGCTCGATCCTGACCAACAAGTACTCCGAGGGGTACGCCGGGAAGCGCTACTACGAGGGCCAGCAGCTGATCGACCAGGTCGAGCAGCTGGCCGTCGACCGGGCGAAGGCCCTCTTCGGGGCCGACCACGCGAACGTCCAGCCCTACTCGGGGTCCCCCGCGAACCTGGCCGTGTACATGGCGTTCCTGTCCCCGGGCGACAAGGTCCTGGGCATGGGGCTGCCCGCGGGCGGGCACCTGACCCACGGCGCGAAGGTCTCCGCGACGGGCAAGTGGTTCGACGCGGTCCACTACGGGGTCCGCCGCGACACCGGCCGGATCGACCTCGACGAGGTCGCCGAGATCGCCCGCCGCGAGCGCCCGAAGATGATCATCTGCGGCGGGACCGCGATCCCCCGCACCGTCGACTTCGCGGGCTTCAAGGCCATCGCCGACGAGGTCGGGGCGGTCCTCATGGCCGACATCGCGCACATCGCCGGCCTGGTGGCGGGCGGGGCGCACCCGACGCCGGTCGGGCACGCCGACGTGGTCACCACCACCACGCACAAGACGCTGCGCGGTCCGCGCGGCGCGATGATCCTGGCGAACGAGGAGCACGCCAAGGCGATCGACAAGGCCGTCTTCCCGGGCCTCCAGGGCGGGCCGCACAACCACACGACCGCGGCGATCGCGGTGGCGCTGCGCGAGGCCGCGAAGGACTCGTTCAAGGAGTACGCGGCGCAGATCGTGAAGAACGCGAAGGCCCTCGCGGCGGGCCTGAGCGACCGCGGCTTCGACCTGGTCTCGGGCGGCACCGACAACCACCTGATCCTGGTGGACCTGACCAGCAAGGGCATCGGCGGCAAGCCCGCGGCGAAGGCCCTGGACGCGGCCGGTATCGAGCTGAACTTCAACACGGTCCCGTTCGACCAGAGGAAGCCGTTCGACCCCTCGGGCCTGCGGATCGGCACCTCCTCGGTGACCACCCGCGGCATGGCCGAGGGCGACATGGACCTCATCGCGGGCTGGATCGACCGGGCGGTCGCGGCGGCGAAGGACGGCAAGGACGCCGAGCTCGACGTGGTCGCGGGCGAGATCCGCGAGCACACGAAGGCGTTCCCGATCCCGGGCTGGAAGGCTTAGCGGCGCACGAGCGGCCAGGGGCGTCCACCCGCGGGGGGGGGCGCCCCTTCGGCGTCCCCGGTGAAATTTCCGCGAACTCTTTGCAACGAGTGACGAAGCCGATGCGTTTAGTACTCATCATGCCGCCGCTCCCGGCGCCCGCGAGAGCACCGGGCTCGAGCAGGGAGGCCCTTCATGTCCCCGCACCGCAACCGGCCCGGGCGCGCACCGCTGCGCCTGGCCCTGATCACCGCCGCCGCACTCGGCGCCGGGTCCTTCGCCTCGCCCGCGTTCGCGCAGGTGCCGACGCCCGAGGAGGTCCGCTTCGAGGACGGCTCGCCGGTCACCGCCGACGGCGGGCCCGCGCTGTTCACCGCCGAGGTCGTCTTCGGCGAGGACCTCCCGGCCGGGCACACCGTCGCCATGACGGTGCTGTTCGACCTCCCCGCCGGCGCCTTCGCCATCGAGGACGACGACGGCGACGGCGACTGCACGACGGACGGCCCGTACGACGCCGTCTGCTCCCTGGAGGCGACCGGGGACCGCGTCGTCTTCGACTTCCGCTACACCGTCACCGCGGAGGCCGCGCCGGGCTTCGCCTACTTCGCCGACATCACGGTCGACGGCGCGACGGTCGACCGGACCGAGGGCGCGATCGAGGTCCTGCCCGCCGAGGAGGGCCCGGGCGAGGCGTGGCCCTACCTCCACGGCGACGCGGTCTTCACCGGCGTCGAACCCGGCGCCGCCGTGGGAGTCCGGCCGGAGTTCCGCCAGGAGCACGCGCTCCCCGAGGACGCCGCGGCCGTGGTCGTGACCTTCAGCGAACCGGAGCACCCCTTCGACGAGGGCCGCGGCGCCGACGCCGCCGCCGGGTACGACAACTGCGTCGACCGGTACTGGGACCACCCCGGGGTCACCTGCGTCGTCACCGACTTCGCGGACGCGCCGGGCGCGGTCTTCACGCCCACGGTCCCGGTCGACTACGTCGTGAGCGAGGCGGCGCCGGGCCCGGTGGACGTGTGCGTCTGCTACTACAGCGCCTACATCGTCGACGCCGACCTGCTCGAGGAGCGCTTCGGCGACGTCGACTGGGACCCCGGTTCGGGGAACCTGTTCGGGCTGCGGACAGTGGCCGAGCCGGAGTCCGAGTTCGCGGACTCAACGGTCGGCGAGATCGTCATCGAGACGACCGACCACCCGTGGGACCTCACCGCCGCCGACGTGGCCGTCAAGGGCGGCGAGGGCGACCGGGTGCGGGTCGCCGGCGCGATCGCGAACGAGGGCCCGGCCTCGGCGTACGCCTTCTTCGACGGGCCCGGGTCCTACGCCGTCGTCGGCGCGATGCCCGAGGGCGCCGAACTGCGCGCACTCCCCGAGGACGCCGGCGGGCTGTTCTGCCTCGACCGGGAGGACTGGCCGCACCACCTGCCGGAGGACGTCGACACCGGCGGGCTCGACTTCGCGTGCTTCTTCCAGGAGCTCGCGGCCGGGGAGTCGTTCGCGTTCGCGTTCACCGTCGAGGTCACCGACCCGGACGCGGCGGGCGCGGGCTGGATGGAGGTCCTGGCGCTCGACGACGACGGCTACCCGGGCGTGCTCGACGCGGACCTGGGGAACAACACCGCCGCGATCACCCTCGACGGCGCCGGCTCGGGGCGGTTGCCGTCGACCGGCTCGTCGCTGACGCTCGCGCTCGGCGTCGCCGCCGCGGCGCTGGCCGCGGGCGTGCTCCTGTTCGTCCTGGGCCGCCGCCGCAGGCCCGGTGGCGAGTAGCACCGCGCCGCCCCGTGCGGTCCGGGTCGCGGGGGCGGGCCCCGGTCTGGCGACCGGGGCCCGCCCCTTCGCCGGGGAATCGCCCCCGGACGAACGAAACGCACTGGGGCCCTTGGGAGCCGCAGTGCGTCGCGTTCTGGTGGTTGAGTTGTGCAGTCAGGCGCGGCGCCTTGTGGGCGCGCTCGCCTTACGACCTAGCGGGCGAGGCCGGCGAGGGCGCGGCCCTCGACGCGGTCGGCCACGCGGCGCAGGACGCCGGCGGTCGAGAGGCGGACCTTCTCGGGGCGGGTGACGCCGAAGCGGTACGGCTTGTCGGCCCGGCCGTCGTCAACGACCGGCGCGTTCGGCAGGGCCGAGGTGGCAACGGTGTTGGCGGCGTCGACTGCGAGGTAAGCACCTACGAACTCGTGCATGATGATTCCTTCCCGGCAGGGTGTGCCGGATTGCTTCTCTGAAGGGGGGACCGCTCGTCGATGACGCCATTGTCGACGGCGGGAATCCGTCGCGATCCTCGAGGATCGCTTCGGCGGCCGGGCTCGGCGGCGGTTCGGGTTCGCCGTTCCGCTGCCGCTTCCATCGGCCTCAACATCAATGCTAGGGCGTTCATGCCCTGGAAATCCAGGGATTTCGCGTGGGTCACATGTATCGCGCACCACTGTCCACAAAGCACTTAGTTATCGTTTGGTTATCGAATTCGAGCAGCGGGTTTCGGGCAGGTGAAGGTAGTCTGTCCGGATGCGGGACTTGGGAGTTCGCGTCGGCCACTGGACCGGCGAGCACACCGGCTGCACGGTGCTGCTGTTCGAGGAGGCGACCATCGCCTCGGGCGAGGTGCGGGGCGGGGCCCCCGCCAGCCGCGAGATCGAGCTGCTCGACCCCCTCCGCGCCAACACCGGCGTCGACGCGGTGCTCCTGACCGGCGGGTCCGCGTTCGGGCTCGCCGCCGCCGACGGCGTCATGCGGTGGCTCGCCGACCACGGGCGCGGCCTCGCGACGCCGGGCGGGACGGTCCCGATCGTGCCGACCCTGGGCCTCTACGACCTCGACGGCACCGGCGCGGTCCCCGCCGCGCCGCAGGGCTACGAGGCGTGCGACGCGGCCATGGCGCCCTTCGAGCCGGCCCTGGACGGGCCCGTGGGCGCGGGCCGGGGCGCCACGGTCGGGCAGTGGCGGGGCGTCACCCTCCCCTCGGGGCTGCGGTCGGCCACCGTCGCGGCCGGCCCGGTCGCCGTCAGCGCGCTCGCGGCCGTCAACGCCTTCGGCGAACCCGGGCCGCTCGACCGGCGGCTCCTGCGGCCCGAGGGGTTCGCGGCCGGGTCGTTCGGGCGCAACACCACCATCGGCGTCGTGGTCACCAACGCGCGGCTCGACAAGGTCGAGTGCGC
The DNA here is from genome assembly GCF_020991375.1 of Glycomyces amatae. GTDB lineage: Bacteria > Actinomycetota > Actinomycetes > Mycobacteriales > Micromonosporaceae > Glycomyces > Glycomyces amatae. Next base: position 272,286 of record NZ_JAJLQZ010000006.1, read on the forward strand.
GCTGGTCGCGCAGGGCGCCCACGACGGCCTCGCGAAGGCCATCAGCCCCGTCCACACGCGGATGGACGGCGACGCGTTCGTGGCCGCCGCCACCGGCCGGGTGCCGGCGTCGGTCGACGTGGTGCGGGCCCTCGCGGTCGAGGCCGTGGCCGAGGCGATCGGCGAGGGCGTGTGAACCCGGCCCGAACGTGAACGGAGCGTCCGGGGCAAAACGGACTCCGGGGACCCCCCTGTTCAACGCTACCGGCGGGGTGCGACACGGCCGCTCCCCCAGGACGCGGCGGCCGCCTGGACCGCTCGGTCGGCGACTCCGGCGAAACCGCCTCCGCCCAGGCCGCGGCACCCGCTTGAGTGCCCGGTCCGCAGCTGCGGCGACGCCGCCGCCCGCGAGGGGCGCGGTGCGCTTAAGCTGCGGGGCATGCGACGCCTCCCCGCCGCGCTCCTGGCGCTCCCGCTCCTGCTCGCCGCCTGCACGCAGGACGCCGACGCCGAGCCGACGGCGTCCGCTCCGGCCGCCGAGGAGCCCTCGGAGGCCGCGGAGGCGCCGCGCGACTGGATCTACCAGCTCAGCGGGTACGAGGACGGCGCGCTCGACGCGCTGGCGGCCGCCCCGCACCAGGTCGCGGTGATCGACCTGGCCCGCGACGGCGGCGAGGGCTACTGGACCGCCGAGGAGGTCGCGGCGCTCAAGGACTCCGGCAAGACCGTGTACGCGTACTTCACCATGGGGTCGATCGAGACCTACCGGCCCGAGTACGACGCCGTCGCCGCGACCGACATGGTCCTCAACCAGTGGGGCGACTGGCCCGACGAGTACTTCGTGAAGTACTGGGACGAGCGCTGGTGGGACCTGGTGATGGAGCCGCGCCTGGACCGGGCGATGACGGCCGGGTTCGACGGGGTGTACCTGGACGTGCCGAACGCGTACGAGGAAATCGACCTGGCGCTGGCGCCCGGGGAGGACCGGGAGTCGCTGGCGCGGAAGATGGCCGACCAGGTGCGGGCCGTCGATGTGTACGTCGCCGACCGGCTCGACGTGCTGCCGCAGAACTCGCCCGAGCTCATCGAGTTCGACGGCTACCTGGACGCGATCGACGGGATCGGCGTCGAGGAGCTGTTCTTCCTGAACGCGGACGAGCCGTGCACCGAGGACTGGTGCGCCGAGAACCTCGAGTACGTGCGCGAGATCGCCGCCGCGGGGAAGCTGGTGCTCGCCGTCGACTACGCGGCCGAGGAGGCCAACGTCACCGAGGCCTGCGCGCGGTACGCGGAGGAGGGCTTCACCGGGGCGGTCGCGGACGTGGACCTGGACGCGATCTACGAGCCCTGCCCCTAGGCCGTGGTTTCACGGTCCGGCCCTGCCGCGTCCGGGCCGTGAAGCGCGGCCCGGAAGGCCCGGCTCACCGGCCGAGGCCGACCGGTCCCGCGACCGCACACTGAGCGGCGGCAAGCCGCACGCCGGAACACGACCGCCCGCCCTGAGCGGCGCCGACGCCCCGGCACCGCCGCTTCCGGCACCGGGGCGGCCTCGCCGCCGCCGCGCGTCGGCGATCCGCCCGCAGCACCGCAGCACCGCAGCACGATTATCACTCACGTTGCGCGCGAAGGGAGGCGATGTCGGACCCTCCGGCTACGTTTGCAACGGGGGGTCCCCCGGGTGCCCGATTTGCCCGGACCCTCCGGGGCTCGCCCAGATCCGTCCGATCCAGCCCGGGCTTAAGTAGTGCTTGCGCGACCGCTTCATCTGGTACATGGCCTGGTCGGCGGCCCACAGCGTCTGCGCCGGGTTGCCGCCCGCCGACAGCCGCGCCCAGCCGATCGACACGTCGACCGGCGTCCCGGGCACCGAGTACTCCCACTGCTCCGCCGCCACCGCCACCCGGATCCGGTCCGAGACCGCGTCCGCGTCGTACTCCGTCGCCCCCGGCAGCACCAGGATGAACTCGTCGCCGCCGGTGCGCGCCAGCAGGTCCCCCGAGCGCACCACGCTCGACAGCAGCGCGGCCACCCGCTGGAGGATCGCGTCCCCCGCCTGGTGGCCGTGCGTGTCGTTGACGGCCTTGAAGCCGTCCAGGTCGAGCACCGCGATCATCCCGTCGCCTTCCACATCGGATAGGAAGGCGTCGAGGCGGCGCCGGTTCGGCAGCCCCGTCAGGTCGTCGGTGTTCGCCCGGTCGGCCCAGCCGGCCGCCGCCCGGCGCAGCTGGTCGTGGTCCACCAGCGCGGCCGCCGACGCCAGGTAGATGGTGTGGAACTCGTTGATCTGCTTGTAGAGCGCGTACGTCGTCGCGTGCGCCGCCAGGATCGACGCCGCGTGGTCGCCCTTCGCGACCAGCGCCAGCGACTTGAGGTGCTGCGGCTCCATCACGCCGAGGGTCTCGTCGCCGATCTCGCGGGTCTCCAGCACCTCCAGGGCCTCCAGGCCGCGGGCCTGCGCGATGAGCCGCGAGGCGCGCGCCATGATCCGCAGGTCCTGCGCCTCCACCGACGAGGTCTCCTCCGGGAGCAGGTGCTCCACCGACCACCGCTCGCTGAACCCGAGCAGGCTCAGGCGCGCCAGCGCGTAGTGGACCCACTCGAGCTCGCGCGTGTCCAGGTCGTGCAGGTTCGGCTTGACGCGGCGCAGCTCCTGGCGCAGCTGGCCGGTGCACGCCCGCGGGTCGCCGGTGTAGTAGCGCAGGAGCGCGTCCCGGACCCGGATCTCCACGCCCTCCACTGAGGACCGGCTGACGCCGGCGCGCTCGGCGAGCGTGTGGCACTGGTCGAGCGACCCGGCCGCCTGCTGCTGGTAGCCGCAGTTGGAGAGGATCACGGCCAGGTCGTACCAGGCGTCGACGGCGGCCTGGCTCGCCTCGGTCATCGAGCGCAGCGCCCGCGACGAGAGCACCAGGCGCTGCGCGGTGAAGTCGAGGGACTTGATGTGGTGGTGGTAGTACCAGGCGGCGAGCGCGTGGTACTTGCCGTCGAGGCGCGGGTCGCGGCAGCGGGCGACGGCGGTGCCGGCCTGGTCGATGGTGCCGGGGATCTTGTCGATGGCCCGCTGGCTGATCTGGCCCTCGAGGATGAACAGCCACGCCTGGGCCCGCTGGTGGGCGGTGTCGGAGTTGTAGGAGATCCAGGTGGCCTCGCTGACGGCCTCGGCGACCTGGCCCGACCGCATGAGCGCGCGCAGGCGGAGGTACTGATCGGCATAATCACGCGCAGACGTGATCCCCCTCCGTGGCGTCACGCGCTCTATCCTGCCACCGCCGCGGCGATATATCCAGTGGCGCAGGTCTCGGCCGTTTCGTCCGGTCCCGACCGATGGGCATGGGCCCGAAGCGTTCTCCCCCGCCGGGCGGCCGCTGGCCTTAGAGTGGGGGCAGTGCCCGAAATGGAAGGATGGTGCGCTTTGCTCCCCTCGTGTCCGTGCACCTCCTGCGGCACCCCGATGCGGGTGGCCCCCGGGGCCACCGTCCTGTGCTGCGACCACTGCGGGACCGAGCAGCACGGCCGCCCCGCCGCCCGGCGGATCCAAGACCCCGACTGGACCGCCCTGGCGCCCAAGGCGATGCTGCGGTACGCCGACGACACGCCCGCGCCGCTGGTCGCCCCCGAGGCGCTCGCGCCCTTCCAGGTCGGACGGGACGAGGCCCGCCGGCTCCTGCGGCGCTGGGCGCGGCGCCAGTGGCTCGCGCCGGCCGCGCTGCGGCGCATCGACGAGTCGGCGTCGTTCCGGGGCGCGTTCCTGCCGCACTGGGTGTGGCGGGCGCGCACGCGCTCGCGGTACCGGGCCGCGCGCGGGGAGCGCTACTGGAAGCAGGCCGGCGCCGAGGGCGGCCGGGTCCGGGCCGTGCGCTGGTCGGCGGCGTCGGGGACGGTCGAGCGCGGCTTCGACGCGGTCGCGGTCCCGGGGTCGGTGCGCCTGGACGGGCGGGCCCTCGCCGACCTCATGCGCGATTGGCGGCTCGGCGACGCGGTCCCGTTCGCGCCCGAGCAGCTCGAGGGGTACTGGGTGCAGCGCTACGACCTGGAGCCGGAGGTCGGCCTGGAGCTGGCGAAGGCCCGGATGGCCGCGGCGGTCGAGGCCGAGGTGCGCGCCCGGGTCGGCGGGGACGAGCAGCACGTGGCGGGCATCGACACCGCGTACGCGGACCTGGCGTACCGGCTGGTGCTGCTGCCGGTGTGGCTGGCCTCCTACCCGCACCGGGGGCGGGCGCGGATGGTCGCGGTGCACGGCAGGACCGGCCGGGTGGTCGGCGAGCGGCCCTGGAGCGCCGCGAAGCTCGCCGCGGCCTTCACGATCGCCGCGGCCGTGGCGGGCGTCGTACTGTACTTCAGCGCCTGAGCTGAATCCTTCTCGCACCGCGGCGGCCGAGCCGTAGAGCGAGCGTTTACAAGCCGGACATGAACTATGGTCGTGTACGCGCAACCGCCGGAGCGAACCGCGCGTGTAGCCCTCGAACGGACCGGCCCCCGGCCGCGTCCCCTCCCACCCCACCGAACGCCGGCCGCGCGACGCCGGCGCGCCGCACCCCGCGAGGAGAGGCAATGAGCGACCCCGTCAAACACGCTGCCAAGGCGTCGTCCCCCTGGTGGGCGAAGGCCATGGTCATCAGCGGATCGATGGTCATGGTGGTCGCCGGCGGCGGCGCGATCGCCGCCCAGGTCAGCCTCAACCTCGTCAACAACTCCGTGAACCAGGAGGACCTCCTCAGCGACCAGCGGATCGAGGTCGAAGAGGGCGCCGACATCGTCGGCCCCCTGAACTTCCTGGTCCTGGGCACCGACGAGCGCGTCGACGCCGGCGGCGAGGCCCGCACCGACGCCGACATCATCGTCCACGTCAACGAGGACCTCACCCAGGTCTCCATGATCTCGCTGCCCCGCGACCTCCTCGTCGAGATCCCCTCCGGCGTCCCCGCCGACCAGACCAAGCTCACCGAGGCGTTCGCCTACTCCGAGGACTGGGGCGAGTCGTTCCAGAACACCGCCGAGACCATCACCCACCTCACCGGCGTCAAGTTCAACGGCGGCGCGATCGCGAACTTCGAGGGCTTCCTCGACATGGTCGGCGAACTCGGCACCATCGAGCTGTGCCCCTGGCACGACATCACCTCCATCCACACCGACAAGACGTTCGAGGAGGGCTGCGCCGAGTACAACCAGGAGGACGCCCTCGACCTGGTCCGCCAGCGCTACGGCTGGGACTCCGACGAGGACTACGCCAACGGCACCTGGGGCGACTTCGGCCGCCAGAAGATGCAGCAGCAGGCCATCAAGAAGATCCTCGAACGCGCCAAGGAGCAGGGCTACGCGACCGACCCCACCAAGGCCGTGAGCCTGCTCAGCAGCTTCGGCGACGCCCTCACCCTCGACATCGGCGGCTACGACCTCATCGACATGATCACGCAGATGCGCGACATCGACCCCAACGAGATCCTCTCCATCGGCACCCCCTCCTCCGAGGGGAACGTCAACGGCACCTCGTACGTCCTCATCCACGAGGGCACCGAGGAGGAGGCCGCCTCCGAGGCCCTGTGGGAGGCGATCGGCGACGACACGCTCAACGAGTGGGCCTGCGAGTACCCCGAGTGGCTCAGCGGCGACTCCCGCCCCGACTGCACCACCGCCAGTGAGACCTCCTCGCCTAATCCCTCCGACGACGTGACCGAGGCCGCCGATTAGGCTGTCTCCCATGCAACCGGGCCACGTTACCGAAGCGTTATACAGATGTGATGACGCTGACCCGACCTTTGGAGAGGCATGGCTGGTAAGAGCGGCGCGCCCTGGTGGGCGCACCTGATGATGTACGCGGGCGGACTGACCCTGGTCGTCGCCGGCGGCGCGGCCGCGGTCGCCCAGATCGCGCTCAACACCGCGAACAACGCCATCGAACCAGAGGACATCCTCGGCGACAACCGGGCCGAGATGGACGTGGAGAACATCGAGGGCCCCCTCAACATCCTCGTCCTCGGTGTCGACAAGCAGGGCGGCTCCACCCGCTCCGACACCATGATCATGGTCCACATCAACGAGGACCTCACCGACGTGTCGATGGTCTCCCTCCCCCGCGACCTGTACGTCGAGATCCCCGACTGCGGCCCCGACTGGGGCAACAACACCTGCATGCAGAAGCTCAACCACGCCGCCTCCATCAGCGACGACTGGGACGTGACCCGAGCCAACGTCGTCGAGACCATCTACAACCTCACCGGCGTCGAGTTCCACATGGGCGCCACCGTCGACTTCGAGGGCTTCATGGACCTCGTCGACCTCGTCGGCTCCGTCGAGCTGTGCCCCTGGCACGAGATCACCTCGATCCACGGCGACAACCGCGTCTTCCCCGAAGGCTGCAACGACTACAACAAGGAAGAGGCCCTCGACCTCATCCGCCAGCGCTACCCGTGGGACCACCCCGAGGACTACGAGAAGGGCCTGTGGGGCGACTACGGGCGCCAGGCCATGCAGCAGCAGGCCATCAAGGCCCTCATCACCGAGCTCAAGGCCGACGGCTACCACAAGGACCCCACCAAGCTCACCGAAGTCCTCACCGGCCTCGGCGACAAGCTCACCCTGGACCTCCCCGAAGGCCTCACGGTCACCGACCTCGCCGTCAACCTCCGCGACATCAACCCCGGCGACATCACCTCCATCCGCGTCCCCGCCACCTCCCAGGAGACCGACGTCGGCTCCTCCGAGGTCATCGCCGAAGGCGAGCAGCAGATCGCCGCCGACGCCCTGTGGGACGCCCTCCAGGACGACACGATGGACCAGTGGATCGCCCAGTACCCCGAATGGGTCAAGCAGACCGGCAGCACCGGCGCCGACACCGAGACCGCGCCGACCGAGACCGCCTCGGAGGCCACCGGCTGACCCGGACCGGCCTCACCAGCCGTGCAACCGGACGGCGTCACCGCAGCGTCATCGATGTGGAAGACGCCGACCCCGGATGCGGAGACCCATGCCTGGCAAGAGCGGCGCGCCCTGGTGGGCGCACCTGATGACGTACGCGGGCGGACTGACCCTGGTCGTCGCCGGCGGCGCGGCCGCAGTGGCCCAGTACGCCGACCAGACCGCGAACAACGTGGTCCCCGAGGAGGAGATCCTCGGCGACGCGCAGGCCGAGGTCGACGCCGAGCGCATCGAGGGGCCCCTGAACATCCTCGTCCTCGGCGTCGACAAGCAGGGCGGCTCCACCCGCTCCGACACCATGATCATGGTCCACATCAACGAGGACCTCACCGAGACGACCATGGTGTCGCTGCCCCGCGACCTGTGGGTCGAGATCCCCGACTGCGGCCCCAACTGGGGCGACGGCCCCTGCGAGAACAAGATCAACCACTCGGCGTCGATCTCGGACGACTGGGAGGTGACCCGCCCGAACGTGGTGCAGACGATCTACGACCTCACCGGCGTCCAGTTCCACCTCGGCGCGACCGTCGACTTCGAGGGCTTCCTGGACCTGGTGGACATGGTCGGCGAGATCGAGCTGTGCCCCTGGCACGAGATCACCTCGATCCACGGCGACCACCGCGTCTTCCCCGAAGGCTGCGCGTACTACGACAAGGACGAGGCCCTCGACCTCATCCGCCAGCGCAAGGGCTGGGGCTGGGACTCGGACTGGGCGGAGGGCCGCGGCGGCGACTACGGGCGCCAGGCCATGCAGCAGCAGGCCATCAAATCGCTCATCACCGAGCTCAAGGCCGACGGCTACCACAAGGACCCCGCGAAGCTCACCGAAGTCCTGGAGAGCTTCGGCGACTCGCTGACGATCGACAAGCCCGAGGAGTGGAGCATCACCGACCTCGCGGTGAACCTGCGCGACGTCTCCCCCGACGACATGGCGAGCATCCAGGTGCCGTCGACGCCCGACGTGACCTACATGGGCGGCGAGGAGGTCGACATCGTGATGACGCACGACGGCGAGGAGCGGACCGCCGCCGACGCGCTGTGGGAGGCGCTCCGCAGCGACACCCTCGACCAGTGGATGACCCAGTACCCCGAATGGGTCAAGAGCGCCCCCGAGGCCGACACGACCGGCGAACCCGACGACGGCGCCGAGAGCACCGACTGACCGAGAGAGCACGACGGGGGCCGCCCAGTCGGGCGGCCCCCGTTCTCGCCCCGTTCTCGTCTGTGGGCTACCCGGCGGCCGCGGCCTCCTCCGCCTCGTCGACCTTGTTCCACTCGGGCTTGGAGGACTGCCAGCCGTCCTCGTTGTGGCCCAGGCGCCAGTAACCGGAGACCGACAGGCGCTCGCGCGGAACCTCGCGGTCGAAGCGCAGGTAGCGGCGGATCTCGCGGACGAACCCGGCCTCGCCGTGCACGAACGCCTGCACCGCGCCGCCCGGGAACTCGAAACCGCGCACGGCCGCGACCAGCCGCTCCCCCGCGCGGCCCTCGCCGCGGTGGAGCCAGGTGACGCGCACGTCCCCCGCGGACTTGAACTGCTGCTCCTCGTCGGGGCCCTCGACCTCCACGAACACGTGGGCGCGGGCGCCGGGCGCGAGGCGCTCCACGGCCGAGGCGATGGCCGGGAGGGCGCTCTCGTCGCCGGCGAGCAGGTGCCAGTCGGCGTCGGCGGCGGGAGCGTAGCCGCCGCCGGGACCGGCGAAGCGCAGCAGCGTCCCCGGCTTCGCGTTCGCGGCCCAGGGGCCGGCGACGCCCTCGTCGCCGTGGTAGACGAAGTCGATCCACAGCTCGCGGGCGGCCGGGTCCCAGCGCCGCACCGTGTAGGTGCGGGTGACGGGCCACTGCTCGCGGGGGAGCTCCTCGCGGATCCTGCCGAGGTCGAACGGCTCGGGGTAGGCGACGCCCTCGACGGGGAACTGGAGCTTCAGGTAGTGGTCGGCGAACTCCCCGCACTCGAAGTCCGCGAGGCCCTCGCCGCCGAGGACCACGCGGATCATGTGCGGCGTGACCTGCTCGGTCCGCAGCACTTCGGCGGTCGTGACCTTCGGGGTCCTGCGTCCTCGACGTTCAGCCATCTGGGCTCCTCGGATTCGCGGCTCGCGCATCTGCCGGGCGAGGCCTGCGAGCCGTCGATCGGCCCCGCCACGGGAAGAGAGCTTAGGTTTCCCTAACTATCACATCCTCAGTTCTAGCGCGTTTCCTGGGACGCCGCCCGGTCCGCGGTCGCCACACCCGGCGCGCAGGCCCTCGGGGTACCCGGAAACCGGGGCGGACCCACCGCGGCACCGAAAGTTATCCACACCCCCGCCACCAGCTAAAACACCACTAGTGCCCAAAGTTATCCACAGGCGGAACATTCGCCCTTGGCATCCGTTACCGGACATGTGATGGTTGATGGAAAAAAGAGGTCGGTTCCGCCGGTGGTGCAGGTGGAAGTGCGGGTCGGCCTACCGGTGCCTGTGGGACCGGCGGCAGTAGTGGGAATCCCGGGAGCCGCCCCCGAAGACCGCGCGCGGGTGCATCCGCGCGCGGCTCCTGCAAGCACCACATGCCTCGCGAGGCAGATCGCGGGCGCACCGGCAACCAGCCGGTGCGCCCGCACCACACACACACCAACCGGCCCCGCCCGACTCCATGGAGCAGGGCCCGCCGGGGCTCAGTCGGGCCGGGGGCTCACGTCCCGCATCACCGACCGCAGCAGCGGCCGCGACACGGCGCCCGCGGCGACGACCGCGGCGAACCCGAGGACGAGCGTGGCCCCCAGGATCAGGGCGCCGCTGACGTCGAAGCCCATGGCGCCGATGAGCGGGGCGGTCAGGAGCATGCCCGTGGCGATGGACGCCCCGCCGAGGATGCCCAGGGGCAGCAGGGTCTCCTGGCGCCGGGCCTGGTCGAGGACCCGCTGCGGGGTCCCGGCGAGGTGGAGCAGGCGGTAGGTCTGGCGGCGGTCGAGGACCGAGCCGATCGCGCTGATCGCCGCCGAGACGGCCGCGGTCGTGAACACCACCGCGAGGACCACGGTCACCCCCACGCGCACGCTGCCGACGAGGCGGTTGGACATGATGCTGGAGTCGATCTCGCGTTCGGGCGGGTCGCCGGGCAGGACCGCGGTCATGGCGCTGCGGACCTCCTCCAGTTCCGCCCCGGTGGTGGTCGCCTCGATGACCGCGGCACCCTCGTCGGCGGTGAGGTAGCCGCTGCTGTCCACGACCGCGACCTCGGCGCTGTCGCCGAGCGCCGTGCCGAGGCTCGCGGCGAGGGACTCGGCCTCGCCCTCGGGGACCATGGCCGCGATTCGCTCGGTGGCCTGCGTGCTCGTGTCGGTCACGATCATCGGGAAGAGCGCGACCGACCCGGCGATGAACCCGGCGATGGCGACGCCGGCGACGGTGCGCCAGGCGGCCTTGGGGTCCTCGGCGAGGCGCCGGGCGGCGAGCAGCCGCTCCGGGCCTCTGGCGGTGCGCGCCAAGAGGTTCCCGAGCCGCTGGACGACCCAGGGCCCGACGAGGTTCACGGCCGCGAGCGTCGCCGCGAACAGGGCCACCAGGACGGCGACGACGATCATGTCGCCGCTGACGCCCTGCGAGACGACGACGAACAGGCCCGCGAGGACCACGAAGACGACCACCCGGATCGCGCGGAGGCCCTTGGGCTTCACCCGGCGGGCGACGCCGAGGGGGCTGATGACGACGCTGCGGAGCCCGATGAGGGCGGACACGGCGACCAGGACCGGCACCGCGAGGGCGACCGCGATCATCCACGGGGCCCCGGCCCACAGGTCCGCGACGTACCAGCGGCCGCCGTCGATCGGGATGAGCGCGACCAGCGGCGTCACCAGCATCCACGCGGCCGTGCCGGCGACCGCTCCCGCGGCCGCGGCGAGCACGGTCTCGATGAGCGTCAACCGCATCACCTGGCCCGGTGTCGCGCCGATGAGGCGGAGGGTCGCGAGTCGCTCGTCCCTTCGGGACACGGTGAGGCGCGCCGCGGCCGCGCCGAACACCGCCGCGGGCACGGCCATGAGCACCGCCGCGAGGACCATGAGGATCATGTAGAAGCCGTAGACGGCGTTGGCCGTGCCGCCCTCGAAGCCGTCGAACGCGCGCGGCGAGACCGCGTCGGCGTTGAACCGCTCGGTGGTCATCACCGGGTCGTCGGCGGCCCGCCCGACCACGGCCACCAGTTCGTTCGGGTGCGCGAGGGCCTCCTCGCCGATCTCGCCCGCGACCTCGACGTCGCCGTAGCGGGCGAGGAAGTCCGATTCGGGCACGTCGGCGAGCAGGTCGGCGGCGGCCGGGGAGAGCCAGACCTCGCCGGGGGCGGGGAAGGCGTCCAGCCCCGGCGGGACGGGGGCGTCGCCGAGGGAGGCCAGGTCGACGCGGGTGACCGTGTCGCCGCTGAAGTGGTCGGCGGCCGTGGCGATGAGCGCCGAGCCCGTCCCGGCGGCCTCGTCGGGGGCGCGCCAGGCGGTGCGGTCGGCGCGCTCGTCGAACGCGAAGTTCCCGGCGACCGCGAACTGGAGCAGCAGGGTCGCCACCGCGACGGCGAGCGCGGTGAGCCCCGTGCTCAGCAGGGCGCTGCGCCCGCCCAGGCGGGTCAGGCGCCAGGCCAGCTCGGTCATCGCCACACCTCCGCGACCGGTTCGTGCCCGAACGGGCCGCCGTCGGCGCCCGGCCCGCGGCCGGCGGCCCGGCCGTCCGCGAACAGGTCGGGTCCGGCGTTGGCGCCGTCGCCCGTGCGGGGCGTGCCGCTGAGGCGTCCGTCGCGGATCTCGATCGTGCGCGTGCACCGGGCGGCGATGCGCGGGTCGTGCGTGACGACCACCAGGGCCGCGTCGAGCTCCTTGACCGTGTCGAGCAGGACGCCCATGACCTGGTCGCCGGTGGCGCGGTCGAGCGCGCCGGTCGGCTCGTCGGCGAACACGACCGCCGGGCGGACCACGAGGGCCCGGGCCAGGGCGACCCGCTGGGCCTCGCCGCCCGACAGCTCGCCGGGCCTGCGGCCCTCCTTGCCCTCCAGGCCGAGGCGCCGCAGTTCGGCGCGGGCCGGTTCCAGCGCGGCCTTGCGCGAGGTGCCGCCGAGCATGAGCGGCAGTGCGACGTTCTCCTCGGCGGGCAGTTCGGGCAGCAGCTGCCCGAACTGGAACAGGAACGCGAACCGGGTGCGCCGCAGGTGGCTGCGTTGGCGTTCGGAGAGGGTGTCGATGCGCTCGTCGAACAGGCGCACCTCTCCGGAGTCGGGGCGCATGATGCCGGCCAGGCAGTGCAGGAGGGTCGACTTGCCCGAGCCGCTGGGCCCGGTCACGGCGACCGATTCGCCGGGGCCGATGCCGAAGTCGACGCCGTCGAGGGCCGGTGCGGTGCCGAAGCGCTTGGCGAGCGAGCGGGCGGTGAGCATGGGGGGCCTCATCGGCGGGCCTTGCGCTGGTGCGAGACGAAGGGCAGGGCCGCGCCTGCGATGAGGAACGCGGCCATGAGCACGAGGCTCACGGCGGTGCTGATCTCCAGGAATCCGTTCATGCGACCAGCTTCGCCGGGGGCGGGGGCCGTCCGCTTCGGCTCGCCGACCGGTTTCGGGCCGGGTGGGTCGGCCGTTCGGCCGAGGCCCGTTCCAGGGCGGTTACCGTCGTGGCATGACCGTCACCTCCGCCACGCCCGCCGCGCGCACCTGGGGCGACCGGTTCAACCGGCTCACGATGCGCCTGCTGAAGATCGGCATCGTCTCCCTGCTGCTGCTGATCCTGGTGGTCGAGATGGCGTCGCACATGCAGGGCGAGCGGCCGCCGATGTACTCAGGGGTCGCGTGGGCGCAGTTCGCGACGTCGCTGTTCGCGATCGGCGTGTACGTCTGGTATCGCCCCGGCCGCAAGCGCTGGATCGCGGTCGCCGCGGTGGCGTCGCTGGCGGCGACCGGTATCGACGCGGCCGTCGACCAGGTCGAGCGCGGCGTGGGCACGGCTGAGCTGCTGGCGTTGGGGCTGCTCATGCTGTTCGCGGTGCGCCACTGGGATGCCGTGCCGGGCCGGTGGGTCGCGTTCGTGACGGGCACGGCGGTGATGGTGATCGGGTTCCGCATGTTCGCCGGCGGCCTGGGGGCGGCCTGGATCGGGGGTACGGCGCTGATCTTCATGGCGATGACGACCGTCATCGGGTTCGGCGCGTACCTGCGCAGCATGGACAAGCTGCGGCGGGAGACGCAGGAGGAGGTTCGCCGGGCCGAGCGGCTGGAGCTGGCCCGGGAGATGCACGACTTCGTGGCGCACCACGTGACGGGCATGGTGGTGCTGGCGCAGGCCGCGCAGGTGACGGACACCGATCCGCGCAGGGCGTTCGCGGACATCGAGGAGGCGGGCCTGTCGGCGCTGGCGTCGATGCGGCGGATGGTGGGGATGCTGCGCGGCGCGGACGGGGCCGGGGCGAACCCGCTGGGCGACCTGTCGCAGATCGAGGACCTGGTGGAGCGGTTCAGCCGGGAGGGGACGGACGCGTCGTGCTTCATCTCGCCGGAGCTGGGCGACGGCGTGGCCCCGGAGATCGCGGCGACGGCGCACCGGGTGGTGCGGGAGGCGCTGACGAACGTGCGCAAGCACGCGAGGGACGCGGCCCGGGTGCGGGTGGTGGTCGCGGCGGCGGGCGGCCAGGGCCTGGAGGTGTCGGTGCGCGACGACGGCCGTCCGGCGAAGGGCCGCCTGTCGGACTCGGGTGCGGGGCTGGGCCTGCTGGGGTTGGCGGAGCGCGTGGAGGCGGTCGGCGGGCGGCTGCGGGCGCAGCCGCGTCCGGAGGGCGGTTGGGAGACCACGGCGTGGCTGCCGCGCGTGCCGGAGGCGCCGGCCGAGTAGCGGCGGCGCGCCTTGACATGTGGAGTGGCGGCGTCGCATCATGGCCGGACAGCCGGTGCCGAGGCACCGCTTCGGGCTCGTCGTGGCCCGAATTCCCGGCGACTGACCGGGAAGCGTGTTCGGGCCCAGCGCGGTCCGATTCCCGGCGTTCGATCGGGAAACGCGACGGCCCGCGAACCGATCGCTCGGTTCGCGGGCCGTTCCGCTACTGGTGGCAGGTGCAGGATTCGAACCTGCGTAGGCAATGCCGGCTGATTTACAGTCAGCTCCCTTTGGCCGCTCGGGCAACCTGCCTCGCTGTGTAGCGAGAGCAAGAATAGCCTCCCGGGTGCGGGCGCGCGCAAGCGGGTTCTCCCCCGATGAGACCGCGTTCACTGCACCGGGCCCGTGGGGGCGCGTGCGGTGCGGCGGGACCGGGCTAAGCTTGGCGATCGCGCCCCTCGCGCCGCCCGACGCCGTGCTCCGCAACGCTGCACACCGACATGGAAGGACCGGTCTGCCATGGCTGACGCCTCGTTCGACATCGTCTCCGAGATCGACCTGGCCGAGCTCGACAACGCGATCAACCAGGCCCAGCGGGAACTGTCGACCCGGTTCGACTTCCGCGGCACCGGTGCGGGCGTCGAGCGCAGCGGCGACGAGGCGGCCGTGATCTCCGCGGAGACCGAGGACCGCGTGAAGGCCGCGCTCGAGGTGCTCAAGGAGAAGCTGATCAAGCGCGGGATCTCCCTGAAGGCCCTGGACGCGGGCGAGCCGCGCCAGTCCGGCAAGGAGTCGAAGATCGACGTGGCCTTCAAGCAGGGCATCTCGACCGAGGACGCGAAGAAGATCGGGAAGATCATCCGCGACGAGGGCCCCAAGGGCGTGAAGCCGCAGGTCCAGGGCGACAAGCTGCGCGTCACCGGGAAGAAGCGGGACGACCTCCAGGAGGTCATCGCGCTGCTCAAGGGCAAGGACCTGGAGGTCGCCCTCCAGTTCACGAACTACCGGTAAGCCGATGATGGACGTCACATGGGTCAACGTGCTCGCGCTCGCCCTGTTCGTGGTGGGCGGCGGCCTGGTCGCGGTCATGGTGGTGGTGACGCAGCGCTCCTACAAGCGGGACGAGCGGACCGAGCACTGGGTGCAGTACCCGACCGCGAAGGGCGAGGTGCCCGTGGTGCCCCCGCAGCCGGGCGTGTGGGCGGTGGTCGTGGACGACGCCGGCCGCAAGCCGATCCAGGTGATCAAGGAGATCCGGGCGCTCACCAGTCTGGGCCTGGTGGAGGCGAAGCGGCTGGCCGACCACACGCCGTCGACGGTCCTCTCCGGGGTCGACCACGCGGCGGCGAGCGTCGCCTACCGGGTGCTCGTGAACGCCGGCGCGACGGTGCGGCTCACCGAGGTCGCCCCGTCCGGGGACGCCGCCCTCGCGGGCGCCGACGCCGCGCCGGCGGGTGTCGACCTCGACCCGGGGGGCACGTACACGGTGGTCGTGGACCACGCGGGCCCCAAGGTCATCCAGGTCATCAAGGAGATCCGGGCGGTCACCGGCCTGGGCCTGGTGGAGGCGAAGCGGCTGGCCGACCACACGCCGTCGACGGTCCTCTCGGGGGTCGACCGCGACACCGCGACCGCCGTCCACGGCAGGCTCGCGCAGGCCGGCGCGGTCGTGCGGGTCGCCGAGGCCTGAGCCCGCATCCGGGCGGGCCCGTCTCCGGGTTAGGGCGCGAGCCGGTGCGTGAGCCCGGTGTGGCGCTTCCCGGTGCCCGCGGTGCGCACTGCGGCCGCGAGGGCCTGCTTGGAGCCGACGAGGACCACGAGCCGTTTCGCGCGGGTGATCGCGGTGTAGATCAGGTTGCGCTGGAGCATCGTCCAGGCGCTGGTGGTCACGGGGACCACGACCGCGGGGTATTCGCTGCCCTGCGAGCGGTGGACGGTGATGGCGTAGGCGTGGACGAGCTCGTCGAGTTCGGTGAACTCGTAGTCGACGTCCTCGTCCTCGTCGGTGCGGACGGTGAGGGTCTGGTCGACCGCGTCGATGGAGCTGATGAGCCCGACGGTGCCGTTGAAGACGCCCGCCTTGCCCTTCGTGTAGTTGTTGCGGATCTGGATGACCTTGTCGCCCAGGCGGAAGACCCGTCCGCCGTGGCGGCGTTCGGGGAGCCCGTCGTGGGCGGGGGTCAGGGCCTCCTGGAGGCGCGTGTTGAGGTTCCCGGCGCCGGGCCCGCCGCGGTGCATGGGCGCGAGGACCTGGACGTCGCGCACGGGGTGGAGCCCGAACTTCGCGGGGATGCGTCGGGCGACGATCTCGACCACGCGGTCGGCGACGAGGTCGTTGTCGTCGCACGCGAACCAGAAGAAGTCGGGGTAGGCGTCGAGGTCGGGGAAGCGCCCCTGGTTGACGTTGTGGGCGTTGGCGACCACGCCCGACTCGGCGGCCTGGCGGAAGATCCGGGTCAGGCGGACGCGCGGGACCGCCTCGGCGGCGAGGAGGTCGCGCAGGACCTCGCCGGCGCCGACGCTCGGCAGCTGGTCGACGTCGCCGACGAGCAGCAGGTGCGCGCCGGGCGGGAGGGCCTTGACGAGCTTGTTCGCGAGGATCGTGTCGAGCATGGAGGACTCGTCGACGACGAGCAGGTCGACGTCGAGGGGGTTGTCGCGGTCGTAGGCGGCGTCGCCGCCGGGGCGCAGTTCGAGCATCCGGTGGAGGGTGCGGGCCTCGTGGCCGGTGAGTTCGGCGAGGCGCTTCGCGGCGCGGCCGGTGGGCGCGGCGAGCATGACCTTGGCGCCCTTGGCCCTGGCGAGGGCGACGATGGAGGCGACGGTGAAGCTCTTGCCGCAGCCGGGTCCGCCGGTGAGCACGGCGACGTGCTCGGTGAGCGCGAGGCGGACCGCCGCGGTCTGCTCGGGGGCGAGTTCGGTGCCGGTGCGCCCCCGCAGCCACGCGAACGCCTTGTCCCAGTCGACGTCCGCGAAGGCCGCGAGCCGGTCCTCGCCGCCGCGCAGGAGGCCCAGGAGGCCTGCGGCGAGGCCGCGTTCGGCGTGGAAGAACGGCGCGAGGTAGCGGGCGGGGACGCGCGAGTCGTTGACGGGGATCTCGTCGGCGATGACGCGTTCGCCTGCGGCGGCCAGCTCGTCGAGGGCCTGCGCGACCGGCCCGGCCTCCAGGCCCAGGAGGGCGACGGTGTCGGCGACGAGGTTGGGGGCGGGCAGGAAGCAGTGGCCGCCGTCGGAGGCCTGCGAGAGCGTGTACTGGAGGGCGGCCTTGATGCGCTCGGGCGAGTCGTGCGGGATGCCGACGGCGCGGGCGATGGCGTCGGCGGTCTTGAACCCGATCCCCCACACCTCGTTCGCGAGGCGGTACGGCTCGTTCTTGACCACGCCGATGGAGGCGTCCCCGTACTGCTTGTAGACGCGGACGGCGAGGGAGGTGGAGACGTCGACGGACTGGAGGAAGACCATGACCTCCTTGATGGCCCGCTGCTCCTCCCAGGCGGCCGCGATCGACTTGGTGCGCTTGGGGCCGAGCCCGGGGACCTCGATGAGCCGGGCGGGGTCGGCGTCGATCACCTCGAGGGTGGCGGTGCCGAGGTGGGCGACGATCTTCGCGGCGGTCTTGGGGCCGATCCCCTTGATGAGGCCGGAGCCGAGGTAGCGCTCGATGCCTTGGACGGTGGCGGGCAGGACGGTCCGGTAGGAGCGGACCTCGAACTGGCGGCCGTACCTGGGGTGGCTCGTCCAGCGGCCGGTGAGCGACAGGGACTCGCCGACCTGCGCGCCCAGGAGCGGGCCGACGATGGTGACCAGGTCGGAGGAGCCCTTGGCGGGGCTGGCGCGGGCGATGGTGTACCCGGTCTCCTCGTTGGCGTAGGTGACGCGTTCGAGCACCGCCTCGAGTTCGACGGCGTGGACGGGGGCCTGGTCGGCGCCGGTTCGGGGTTCGGCCATGGTCCGATGCTAGACGGGGGGTGCGTCACTCGTTTCGTCCTCATTGTCCGGCGCTGTTCGATACGGGGCGGGCGGGTCCGCGGGCGCGATGCCGCGCGGGGCGCATGCGGGGCGAAAGGGCGCGAAGGGGCGGTGCGATGTCGGCGGGAGAGCATATCGGTGGATTGTCGGGCCCTGCCGGTACCGTGGGGGCATGAGCGAGCGATGGTTTGAGGGGCCCCTGCTGGGGTTCGACACCGAGACGACCGGGATCGCCGTGGACCGGGACCGGATCGTCCAGGCGGCCTTGGTGACCGGCGAGGGCGCCCGGGTGTGGCTGATCGACCCGGGGGTGCCGATCCCGCCGGGGGCGACGCGCGTCCACGGGATCACCGACGAGCGGGTCCGGGAGGAGGGCGCGGCGCCGGCCGAGGCGCTGGCGGAGGTCGCGGAGCTGCTGCGCGCGGCCGTGAACGCCGGGGTGCCGGTGGTGGCCTTCCGGGCGGGGTTCGACTGCACCATGCTGTCGTACGAGTTGGAGCGGCACGGGATCGAGCAGCCCGACTGGGAGCGGATGGCGGTCGTCGACCCGTCGGTGCTCGACAAGCGCGTCGACCGCTACCGCAAGGGCAAGCGGACCCTGGGCGCGACGGCCCTGCACTACGGGGTGGCGCACCAGGAGGCGCACTCGGCGGCGGGCGACGCCGCGGCGACCGTGGCGCTGGCGCGGGCCATCGGGTCCATGCACCCCGAGGTCGGGGACGTCACGCCGCAGGAGCTGCACCTGTCGCAGGTGCGCTGGCACGCGGAGGACGCGGCGAGCCTGGAGGCGTACTTCCGCCGCAAGGGCCGGGAGGAGACCGTGGAGCGCCGCTGGCCGCTGTGCCGCTGAGCCCCGCCGCGGGGCCTCGCGAAGCGGCCCTCCAGTGCTCAAGGCCGAAAGCCGTCCCTGGCCCCCGCCCGCCCAGAGGGGATCGCGGGGCCCGCCGCGATCGTGGCGGCCGGGTCCGACAGAAAACCGGCCTGGAAACCGAACGAGGACCCCGATTCACTCGATCGGGGTCCTCGTCGCGTGTCGCTGGGCCGGGCTAGTGGCCTTCGGCCGGCTCCTCGGGCTCGTAGTAGGAGCGCTCCTCTTCCTCGAGGTTCTGGCCGACGGGCAGCTCGGCCGGGATCGCCGTGCCGTCGGAGAACGTGAAGACGACCGAGACGGTCTCGCCGGGGAGCAGGTCCTCGCCGAGGCCCTCGATCAGGAGGTAGTCGCTGCCTTCGACGCCCTGGTCGAGGCGCTTGTGGTCGGAGGGGGCGATCGGGATGTCGAAGGTCGTCTGGCCTTCGAAGGCGGGGGCCTCGGAGGTCGCCTCCCCGGCGGGGGTGCTCGTCTCCTCGGCGCCTTCGGAGGACTCGGTGCCGTCCGCGGCCTCCTCGGAGGACTCGGCGTCGCCGGTGGTCGCCTCCCCGGACGGTGTGGCGGCCTCCTCGGAGGGGGTCTCCTCGGCCGCGGCGGCGCTCACGAAGGTGACGGTGCCCAGGCCCTCGTCGGCGTTGCCGTCCTCGTCGACGAGGTCGACGCCGACGAGGCTGACCGCCTCGGTGCCCTCGTTGGCGATCCACACCCGCAGGGCGGCGTCGCCGCCGGCGGCGTACCCCTCGGCCGAGTCGAACTCGACCTGGAGGTCGCGCAGCGCGAGGTCGCCCGCGTCGATGTTGACGCCCGCGATGGCGCTCTGCTTGGTGTCGGTCTGCGTCACCTGTCCGGTGCCGCAGGCGGACAGCGCGGTCGCGGCGGCTGCCGCGAGCGCGATGGCGGCCGCGCGGCGAACCGTGATCGCCGTGCTGATTCCCCTGACCACTGCTGGTCCTCCCCGAGTTCCGACAGGAATGCTGACGACAGCGTAGACGACGAGGACTCATCGCTTCCCTTGGCCGTGCGCGCGGTGGGCCCTGGATCTCATCCCGCGCCCCGAATGCGGCGACCGCCTTGGGGCCGAAGGGGACAGGGGAACGCCGGGGCGGTCCGGGCCGGTAGGCGGGCCGCGGGGTCGCGTCCGGACCGCGCGCGTCCGCGGCCTCCCGGGACGCGGGGAGGCGCCCGACACAGCGGAGCGATCCAGGCCTCATTCGACTCCTCCGGGCGCCGCCCGGAAGCCCAAGGTGCCGTAGAGTAATCAGTCACATACCAATTGACCAGGGAATTCGTGGCGATCCGCTGTCGGGGAAAACCCCGATGACGTGTTAGGCTAGACACAGCGAAAGGGGTTTCGATCCTATGGGTTTTAGTGTCGGCGAGACCGTTGTCTACCCCCACCACGGGGCCGCACTCGTTGAAGCTGTAGAGACTCGCGTCATCGGTGGTATCGAACAGGAATACCTCGTGCTGCGCGTCGAGCAGGGTGACCTCACGGTCAAGGTTCCAGCCAAGAACGTCGAGCTCGTCGGCGTCCGGGAAGTCGTCGGCGCCGAAGGCCTCGAAGAGGTCTTCGAGGTGCTCCGCGCCCCCCACACGGAGGAGCCCACCAACTGGTCGCGGCGGTACAAGGCCAACGTCGAGAAGCTCGCGTCGGGCTCGCCGCTGAAGATCGCCGAGGTCGTGCGCGACCTGTGGCGGCGCGACCGCGAACGGGGCCTCTCGGCCGGCGAGAAGCGCATGCTCTCCAAGGCCCGCGAGATCCTCACCGGCGAGATCGCCCTCGCCGAAGACTGCGTGAAGACCGAGGCCGACAACATCCTCGACAAGGTCCTGCTGTCGGAGGCCCCGGTCAAGTAACCGGCCCACCGCCAGCGAACCGCGACGTGCATCTCGACCACGATGGCGCCCGCCCCTCAGCGGGCGCGACGTTCCCGGTGCCCTTCGTCGTCGGCCACGGCAGCGACGTGCACCGCTTCGACGACGACCGGCCGTGCCGCCTCGCCTGCCTCGACTGGCCGGGCGTCGCGGGACTGGCCGGGCACTCCGACGGGGACGCGGCCGCCCACGCGGCCTGCGACGCCCTGCTCGCCGCCGCCGGCCTCGGCGACCTGGGCTCCAACTTCGGCACCAGCCGCCCCGAATGGGCCGGCGCCTCCGGGGCCGCGCTCCTGGGCGAGACCGCGCGCCGCGTCCGCGAGGCGGGATGGGCGGTGGGGAACGTGTCCGTGCAGGTCATCGGGAACCGCCCCAAGATCGGCCCGCGGCGGGCCGAGGCCGAGGCCGCCATGGCCGCGTGCGTCGGCGCACCCGTGCGGCTGTCGGCGACCACCACCGACGGCCTGGGCTTCACCGGACGCGGCGAGGGTCTGGCCGCGACCGCGGTAGCGTTGCTGTACCAGCCCTGATTCCCATCCGGGAGTAGATCCATGGACGCAGACCCCGCTCGTCGCACCGTCGCCGAGCACCTCCAGCGCGCCGAGCTCATGTTCCAGCTCGGCCAGGTGCCCGACGCGCGTGAAGAAGTCGACGCCGCCCTGCGCGTCGACCCCCTCGACCCCGACGCCAACGCCATGGCCGCCGCCTGCGCGGTGGCCGAGCAGGACCCCGACGAGGCCCTCGTCTACGCGGGGGCCGCGCTCGCGCACCAGCCCGAGCACCAGCGGGCGCTCATCATGCGCGGCTACGCGCTCGCCGACGCCGGGCGGCGGGAGGAGGCCCTCCAGGCCGCCGCCAGCATGCTCGAACTCGACCGCGGCTCCTGGCTCCACCACGTCCACTACGCGCTCATCACCCGCCGCGCCGGGGCGGGCCAGCCCGCGCTCGACGCCGCGTGGAACGCCGTGAACCTCGCCCCCGATCAGCCGCGCACCCACATGACGCTCGCCGCGATCGCCGAGAGCCTCGGCATGTCCGACCTGGCGAAACGCTCCCGCCAGGCCGCCGCCGACCTCTCCCCCGGCGGCGAGGCCGCCGACGGCGCGCCCGAGGGCGTCGGCGCGGACCTGCCGCCGCTGCCGCCCGAGGCGCAGCGCGCGCGCCGGCGCTGGGTCGACGCCGAGCGGGACGACCCGCACTGGCGCGAGAAGATCTACGGGCCCGGGCTCTTCTCCGGTGCGCTCGGCCGCTCGGTCCTGCTCGGCATCGCGGTCCTCTTCGCGATCCCCGCACTGCTCGGCTCCGAGATCGCCACCGGCACCAGGGTCTTCTTCGCCCTCATCGCCGCCGCCGCATGGGTGGCCTGGTTCACAGTTCTGCGCCGTCACCGTCGCCCTGAGTGACCTTTGGCGCGCGGCGCTCGTTAGTCCTTCACCACGACCGTCTGGAGGACGAACCAGTGACAACCTGCTGGGTTCCCGGGGCCGACGAGAGCCCTTACAACATCCACAATCTCCCGTTCGGGGTCTTCTCGACCGCCGAGGAGAACCTGCCGCGCATCGGCGTGCGCATCGGCGACCGGATCCTCGACATGCACAAGGCGGTCCTGTCGGGCGACTGCCAGACCTGCGCCGCCTGCACCGCCCTGCGCGACCCGGCGCTCAACCGGCTGCTGTCGCTCGGCAAGGAGGCCTGGAAGCAGGTCCGCGCCCAGGTCCAGGAGTGCCTGACCGAGCCGAGCCTCCAGGACGCCGCGTCCAACTGGCTCACGCCGCTCGGCGACGCGATCATGCACGCCCCGCTCCTGGTCACCGACTACGTCGACTTCACCATGCGCGCCCCCGGCGCCGAGCGGTTCTACCCGCGCGCCTCCAACGGCCGGGCCTCGACCCTCATCCCCTCCGGGATGGACGTCGTGCGCCCCGCCGGGCACCGCCGCGGCGAGGACGGGCAGCCGGTGTTCGGCCCCACCCGCGCCCTCGACATCGAGGCCGAGGTCGGGTTCCTCATCGGCGGCGAGTCCGCGCTCGGGCAGCCGGTCTCCCCCGACGCCTTCGAGGACTACGTGTTCGGCGCGGTCCTGCTCAACGACTGGACCGCCCGCGACTTCGCCGAGGTCGAGACCGACGGGCTCGGCCCGTTCGCGTCGAAGTCCTTCGCGACCTCCATGAGCGCGTGGGTCACGCCGATCGAGGCGCTGAACGCGGCCCGCACCGCCGCGCCCGCGCCGGGCCCCGACATGGCCTCGTACCTGAAGGAGTCCGACCGGTACGGCTACGACCTGCGGCTCAGCATCGAGGTCAACGGGGTGTCCGTGGCCGGCGCCGACTTCTCGGAGGCCTACTGGACCCCCGCGCAGCAGCTCGCGCAGCTCACCGCCGGCGGGGCGCTCCTGCGCCCGGGCCTGCTGTACGGCTCCGGGGAGGCCGTCACCGGCCAGTGGCGGCTCGAGAACGGCGACGCCGTGAAGGTCACCGCGACCGCCCCGGGCCCGCGCGGCACCACCATCGCCCTCGGCGAGGTCGAGACCCGCGTCCTCCCGTCGATCACCTGATCGGCCGGAGACAGAACGGCTGGTCCCGCGCGACGCGGGACCAGCCGGAGCGGGACGTCAGACCAGGACGGTCTTCGCGTTCGGGGCGAGCTGCGCGATCAGCTCCACCTCGACCGGGGCGCCCAGCGGGAGCTCGGCGACGCCCACCGCGCTGCGGGCGTGCGTCCCGGCCCCGCCGAAGACCTCCCCGAGCAGCTCGGAGGCGCCGTTGACCACCTTCGGCTGGCCGGTGAACCCGGGCGCCGAGGCCACGAAGCCGACGACCTTCACGATCTTGACCACCTGGTCGAGCGGGGCGATCGAGGCGACGGCCGCCAGCGCGTTCAACGCGCAGATCCGGGCGAGCTCGTAGCCCTGCTCCGGGTCGATCTCGGCGCCGACCTTCCCGGTCGCGGCCAGCGCGCCGTCGACCATCGGCAGCTGGCCCGAGGTGTACACGTGGTCGCCCGAGCGGACGGCGGGCTGGTAGGCGGCCACCGGCGGGACCACCGCCGGGAGGCGCAGGCCCAGGCGCGCCAGCGCCTTGTCCACATCGACCACCGCTACTGCTCCTTCTTGCGCTTGAAGTAGGCCACGAGCTGCTCCGAGCTCTGACCGGGCAGGACGGTCACCAGTTCCCAGCCGTCCTCACCGAACGTATCGAGGATCATCTTGGTGTTGTGGATCAGCAGCGGCGCCGTGAAGTACTCCCATTTCTCCATGGGCCCACAGTACGGCGTCTTGATTCGCCCACGGCGCACCGCTACGCTCAGAGTGCGTCGCCTCCCCACAGTGTTGTCGAACCACGGTGCCGAGCCGCAGGCCGCACCGGCGAACCAGGGAGTACCAGTGTCGTCACCAGACACCGCCGCCGCGCCGCCCGAGACCCCGGACGGCGCACCGCCCGAAGCGCGGCGGGAGGCGACCGGCCCGGCGGCGCCGCCGCACGGCCGCCGCCTCCGCCGCACCCCGCGACCGGGCCGGGGATGGGCCCTCCTCACCGCCGCCGCCGCGGTCCTGTTCTGCGTCGCGCTCGTACTGGGCGCGATGCGCCTGCACACCGACGTCGGCGAGATCACGGACACGCCCGAGCACACCGTGGACGCGTTCCTGGAGGCCCTGCTGGGGCAGCGGGACGCGTCGGCGGCCGCCGCGTGGCTGTGCGCCGACAAGGCCGACCGGGACCTGGGCGCGGCGGTCGCGAGCATGTCGTTCACCAGCGGGCCCGGTTCGCTCGCGTGGGGCGAGGTCACCGAGACCGGCCGCTCGGTGGGCGCGGCCACCGTCACCGCCGAGATCCGGATGGACGGCGGCGACGCGGCCTCGGCGCCGACCACGTGGGTGTTCTCGCTCGTGGCCGAGAAGGGCGACCCGCAGTGGCTCATATGCGGCATCGCCGCCGAATGACTACACTCCGATGAATGAGCGCCACCGCCCGCAACGCGTCGCGACTGCACATCGTCACCGGGAAGGGCGGCACGGGGAAGACCTCGGTCGCCGCCGCGCTGGCGCTGGCGCTGGCCGGCCCGGGCAGGCGGGTCCTCTTGGTCGAGGTCGAAGGGCGCCAAGGGATCGCGCCGCTGTTCGACGCGGCCTCGCTGGGTTACGAGGAGCGGCACCTGGCCGCCGGGCTCGACGGCGGAGAGGTCTTCGGGCAGTCGGTGGGCGCCGACGAGGCGCTCCTGGACTACCTGGCGATGTTCTACCGCCTGGGTTCGGCCGGGAAGGTCCTCCAGAAGACCGGCGCGATCGACTTCGCGACGACCATCGCGCCCGGCCTGCGGGACATCCTGCTGACCGGGAAGCTCAAGGAGGCGGTGTCGCGCACCGAGTCGGGGCGGATGGCCTACGACGCGGTGGTGCTGGACGCGCCACCGACCGGGCGGGTGGTGAAGTTCCTGAACGTGACCGTGGAGAGCGGGCGCCTGGCGAAGACCGGCCCGATCGGGAACCACTCGCGTTCGGTGGCGCGGATGCTGCACTCGTCGCTGACGGCCGTGCACCTCGTGACGACGCCGGCGGCGATGCCGGTGCAGGAGACCGCGGACGCGTACAGAGAGCTCATGGCGGCCGACCTGCCCGTGGGGCACGTGGTGCTGAACAAGGTCGCGGGGGCGAAGGCCGTGGAGGTCGCGGCCGAGGAGGTCGGGGCCGGGCTCGAGCGGGCCGGGCTGCACGCGGACGGGGCGCTCGTGGCAGGGCTGATGGAGGAGTACGCGTCGGCGCGGGCCGAGATCGAGTCGGTGGGCGCCTACCGGGAGCGGCTGGAGCGGCTGGGCCGCCCGGTCGCGGAGCTGCCGCTGCTGCCCGAGGGGGTGGACCTGTCGGGGCTGTACCAGCTCGCGCGGGTGCTGCGGCCCGGGGTCGCCGGTGGACGGCGCACGGGGAAGGGGGCCCCGGATGCGGCCTGAACTGGATCTGGACGCGCTCCTGGGCGACGGCGGCAAGCATGTGATCGCCTGCTGCGGTTCGGGCGGGGTCGGGAAGACCACGACGGCGGCGGCGCTGGCGCTGCGGGCGGCGGAGGCGCACGGGCGGCGCGCGGTGGTGCTGACGATCGACCCGGCCCGGCGCCTGGCGCAGTCGCTGGGCATGGAGGCGCTGGACAACACGCCGCGCCCGGTCGCGGGGGTGCGGGGCGGCTCGCTCGACGCGATGATGCTCGACATGAAGCGCACGTTCGACGAGGTCGTGGCCTCGCACACGACTCCGGAGCGGGCGGCGGAGATCTTCGCGAACCCGTTCTACCAGGCGGTGTCCTCGACGTTCTCGGGCACGCAGGAGTACATGGCGATGGAGAAGCTCGGGCAGTTGCGGGCGACCGGCCGGTGGGACCTGATCGTGCTGGACACCCCGCCGTCGCGGTCGGCCCTGGACTTCCTGGACGCCCCGGCGCGGTTGGCGCGGCTGCTGGACGGGCGGGTGATCCGGCTGCTGTCGGCCGCGACCCCGGGGTCGCGGCGCTCGATGCTCTCGCTCATGGGCGCGAGCGCGGCGGTGTTCACCCGGGTGTTCAACAAGGTCCTCGGCGGGCACCTGCTCACGGATGTGGCGGAGTTCACGGCGAGCCTGGAGGACACGTTCGGGGGCTTCCGCAAACGGGCGGAGGCGACGTTCCGGGCCCTGCAGGGTGACCAGACGTCGTTCCTGGTGATCGCGGCCCCCGAGCCGGCGGCGGTGGGCGAGGCGGTGTACTTCACGCGGCGGCTCACCGAGGAGCGGATGCCGCTGGACGGGATGATCCTCAACCGGCTCACGCCGGTCGCGGCCGACCTGTCCGCCGAGCGGGCGCTGGGGGCGGCGGCGGCCCTGGAGGAGGCGGACGCCGACGACCCGGTGGCGGCGGTGCTGCGGACGCACGCGGATCTCGCGCGCCGCCGGGCCGCGGAGGAGCGGGTGGCGGCGCGGTACGCGGCGGCCTGCCCGGCGGTGCCGCAGCGGTGGCTCCCGGCGCTGGGCGTGGAGGTCGTGGACCTCGATGACCTGCGCGCGTTCGGCGCCGCGGCCGCCGGCGGGTCGAGCCCCGTCGTCTGAGCCGGGGTCGGTTCGGTTCAGCAGGCGGCGGCTGGTCCGGCCCAGTTTGACCGGCTCGGCCGACCGAGTGGGCCCGAGCAGGCGCTGGGCTGGCCGGGTCGGTGCTGCTCGGCGGTTTCGGTGGGGTCGTTCGATCGGCGTTCGCCGGTGCGGGCGGCCGGGTTCGCTCGGCCGGTTGGTGTGTGTGGTGCGGGCGCACCGGCACCCAGCCGGTGCGCCCGCGATCTGCCTCGCGAGGCATGTGGCGCCTGCAGGAGCCGCGCGCGGATGCACCCGCGCGCGGTCTTCGGGGGCGGCTCCCGGGATACCCTCTGCTGCCGCCGGTCCCACAGGCACCGGTAGGCCGACCCGCACTTCCACCTGCACCACCGGCGGAACCGACCTCTTTTTTCCATCAACCATCACATGCGGGGCAAGGGTTGTCGACAGAAAGTTTCCGGCCTGTGGATAACTTGACGAGGGTTGATCATGTTGCCTGGTCGCATGGGGAAGAGTTATCCACAGGGGGACGACGACGCGCCCGGACGGCGTTGCCGTCTCGGGCGCGGTTGTCTGGCTTCGCCGCCGATGCGGCGGCTCGCCGGTCAGAAGTTGATGTCCACCGGTATGCGGCGCCGACCGCCCTTGCGGGCACTGCGCTGCTCCTCCTCCAGTGCGACCTCGAAGACCGCCCTCCAGGACCGGACGTCGGCGTGCCTGCGCAGCAGCGCCCTGCGTTCCCGTTCCGTCATGCCGCCCCACACGCCGAACTCGATGCGATTGTCGAGCGCGTCCGCGAGGCATTCGAGCCGAACCGGACAGCCGCGGCACACCTTCTTCGCGTTGTTCTGCTCTGCTCCTTGCACGAACAGGGCGTCAGGATCGCTTTCCTGACATAGCGCCTTGGTCGTCCAGTCGATCAGCAGTCCCATCCGCATGACCTCCCCGTGAGATCTTTCCCTTCATACCCCCCGACGACTACAGTCGAGTGATCTCTCGATCACACAACGTCGTCGTCAGAACGGACCCTACACCTCTTGTAAGGGTTTGACTACTCTCCGAGACGAAAATCGGACGCCGCGGGACGGCTTCACCCCTACGATTCAGCACGCGATGGCAGCTCGCGATAATAACGATTCCGATACGAGTGCAGCTCGGCACTGAGCCTGCGACGTATCAATGTCGGGCGCCGACCGCGAGTGCACTCCCATGTCGTCTTTTCATACATGGACATGGCAACTCCCGTGCTTCCCGACGTTCGTTCTAATCTGAGGCGGTGGAGACCTTGAAACGCGACCGGAGTCCCCTGGGCGGCGCCATAGCCTTGCTGATCTGCGGCGTCCTCGCCGGAGTCCTCGCGGCCGCGGCCGCCTTCCCGCTGGTCGGCCTCGCCGGAATGATGACCGAGAACAGCGTCGACTCCTTCGAGTCGCTGCCCACCGAGCTGACGCAGCCCACGCTGCCGCAGACGTCCTATGTGTACGCTTCAGATGGCGAGACGCTCATCACCTCCTTCTACGAGGAGAACCGCCGCGAGGTCACGCTCGACGAGGTGTCCCCCCTCATGATCGACGCGCTCCTGGCCGCCGAGGACTCGAAGTTCTACGAGCACAACGGGGTCGACTGGGCCGGGATCATCCGGGCCGCCGTGGCGAACCAGGGCGGCGACTCCCAGGGAGCGTCGACCCTCACCATGCAATTCGTTCGCAATACCCTGATCTACTCCGCTTCAACCATCGACGAGGTGATCGCCGCGTCGGAGGACACCTACGACCGCAAGCTGCGGGAGGCGCGGTACTCACTGGCCGTCGAGGAGTCCATGTCCAAAGAGGACATCCTTGAGGGCTACCTCAATGTGATCTACCTCGGCAACCAGGCCTACGGCGTCCACGCCGGGTCCTACACCTACTTCAACAAGCCCCCCGCCGACCTGACCCTGGCCGAGGCCGCCACCCTCGCCTCCCTCCCGAAGTTCCCCTCCTACGCCGACGGCCTCCTCGACGGCGAGGGCGACGACTCGAAGATCGTCGAGCGCCGCGACTGGGTCCTCGACCGCATGGCCGGCCTCGGCACCATCACCCAGGACGAGGCCGACGAGGCCAAGGAGCAGCCCCTCGGACTGAACCCGCGCGCCCAGCGCAGCGAATGCGTCGACGTCGCCACCGCCAACTGGGGCTTCTTCTGCGACTACTTCAAGGAGTGGTGGGGCAACCAGGAGGCCTTCGGCGCCGACGAGCGCGAGCGCCTGAGCCTGCTCAAGCGCGGCGGCTTCAAGATCGTCACCAGCCTCGACCCCGAGCTCCAGGACAAGGCCTCCGAGAAGCTCGCCGACCGCGTCGACGTCGACGACCCCGCCACCCTCGGGTCGGTGACCATCACCCCCGGCACCGGGCACATCCGGGCCATGGCCGTCAACCGCGTCTACTCGCTCGACCAGTCCGACAACGGGCCCCGGACCGACGGCAAGGACGAGCCCTCCAACTACCCCAACACGACCGTGCCCCTGCTCAGCGGCAACGACGAACTCGCCGGGTACCCGGCCGGCTCGACGTTCAAGATGTTCACCATGCTCGCGGCACTCGACGAGGGCTGGCCGCTGGAGACGCGCATCCCCTCCCCCGCGCGCTACACCTCCCACTACATGGCCGTGCCCGGCGAGGGGGACACCGCCTACTGCGGGTCGACGAACGCCGACGGCGAGAAGGCCTGGTGCCCTTCCAACGACGGCAACTGGTCCGCAGGGCCGATGAACATGTGGGGCATGTTCGGGCGCTCCTCGAACACCGCGTTCGTGCAGCTCCAGGAACTCGTCGGCACCAGCAAGGCCTACGAGGCCGCCGTGGCCGCCGGGATCGACTTCCACCCCGACAGCGCGGTGGAGCAGAACAAGGAGCGGGGCACGCTCGACGACTACGGCACCTTCACCCTCGGGTTCGACGCCACGACCCCGCTGGAGATGGCCGAGGCCTACGCCACGGTCGCCGCGGGCGGCAAGCACTGCGAGCCGCTCCCGGCCCTCCAGGTCGTCAACGCCGAGGGCGAGGAGTGGACCGACGTCACCGAGCCCGTCTGCGACCAGGCCTTCCCCGAGGAGGTCGCGAACGCGGCCGTCAGCGCCGGGCGCTGCGTCGTCGGCCAGAGCGCCGAGGGCACCCAGTGTTCGGGCAACACCGCCGCGTCCTACGCGAGCGATTTCGGCCGCCCGCTGTTCGGCAAGACCGGCACCGCCGACTCCAACCGCTCCTACTGGTTCATCGCCTCGACCCCGAACGCCACCACCGCCACGTTCGTCGGGGACACCGACGCGACCTACCGGTCGAACGTCGCCACCAACGACCTCAAGGACGCGGTGAAGGCGTCCGGCATCTCCATCCTCAAGTCGGCCGTGAAGGACCTGGAGGAGGAGGGCTGGAGCAAGCCGACGAGCGACATGGTCAACGGCAAGAACCTCGTGTCGATCCCCTCCATCGGCTGCATGGACCCCGACGAGGCGCGCTCCCGGGTCGCCAACGCGGGCTTCGAGGCCTCGATCGCGCCCGGTCGCTTCGACTCCGACTGCGAAGAGGGACAAGCGTTCTCGACTTCGGTGACCGGCTCGGCCCCCAGCGGCAGCCCGGTCTACATCCTCGTGTCGAACGGCTCGGGCCACAAGGACGACGAGGAGAAGGACGAAGAGGACGAGACGCCCGCGGGACCGGGCGGCGACGACTGAACCGGGCCGCCGCCCGTCCCACAGCGGGCGGCGGCCGACTCCGCATGAGACGGGTGGGGCCCGCGCCGATCGGCGCGGGCCCCACCCGTTCTCCTTGCCGCGGTGTGCGTTCGGTGCCGCCGCCCCGGGGTGTCGGGAAAGGCGGTGCGCGGGTTTCCGCAGTCGTACTGGGTCAGGTCCTAAGGGACGGTCGGCATGACGGCCGTGGCGCGGTCGGTGGGCGCGTGGGGGGAGTCGTCGTGGAGGTGGTTGCCCTCGCGCAGGCGCCCGTCGCGGATGGTGACCGCCCGCTGCGCGCGCTCGGCCACGTCGTGGTCGTGGGTGATCATGAGGATCGTCAGCCCCGCGGCGTGCAGCTCGTCGATCGTCGCCAGGACCGCGTCGGCCGTCTGCGAGTCCAGGTTGCCGGTGGGCTCGTCGCACAGCAGCAGGCTCGGCTCCGCCGCGAGGGCCCTGGCGATCGCCACCCGCTGGCGCTCGCCGCCCGAGAGCGTCGTCGGCAGCGCGTCCAGGCGGTGGCCGAGGCCGACGAGTTCGAGCTTCTCGCGGGCGACCTGGCGCCGCTTGCGGCGCGGGACCCCCTGGTACACCAGGGACATCGCGACGTTCTCCGTCGCGGTCCGGTGCGCCATCAGGTGGAAGGCCTGGAAGATGAAGCCGATCTTGTCGGCCCGCAGCTGGGTCCGCCTGGCCTCCTTCATCTTCGAGGTGTCGTGCCCGTCGAGCCAGTAGGTGCCCTCGGTGGGGGCGTCCAGGAGTCCCAGGAGGTTCAGCAGGGTCGACTTGCCCGAGCCCGAGGGGCCCACGATCGCCACGTACTCGCCGTCCTCGACGCGCAGCGCCACCGGTTTGAGGGCCTCCACCGGCGGCGGGCCCGGGTAGGTCATGCCCACGCCGTCGAGCTCGATCAGGGCGTGCTTGACGTCCTCGACGCGCGCGAACACCGCGGTGTCGTCCCGGGCGCCGCCGTCGGTCACGGCCGGCAGGATGATGGTGGCGTCGTCATCGGTCACGTCTCCAAGACGCCCGAGACGCCGCCCGGGGTTGCACGGCGGCCCGCGGCGCGGCCCGGGTTCAGAGCGAGAAGTCGGCCAGGACGGGCCGGTGGTCGGAGGCGGTCGCGCCCATGACCTCCGAGCCGGTGGCGTCGAGGCCGCGGTACAGGACCTGGTCGATCCGGGCCATGGGGGTGTCGGCGGGCCAGGTGAACCCGAAGCCCTTCCCGGCCGAGGCGTGCGCGGACTCGAGCTGGTAGGTGATGGGGGCGAGGGACCGGTCCTGGACGGTCCCGTTGAGGTCGCCGGCGAGGACGACCCGGTCGAGCCGCTCGTCGGCGATGGCCTCGCCGAGGAGCCGGGCGGTCTCGTTGCGCTGCTCGGAGGTGAAGCCCTCGGTGTTGACCCGCACCGACAGGAGGTGGGCGACGTAGAAGGCGACCGGTTCGCCCTCGATGTCGACCTCGGCGCGGAAGGCGCGGGCCCAGCCGAGGTTGAGGTCGACCTCGTTCGAGGCGGCCACCGGGTAGGACGACCAGAGGGCGACGGTGCCGTAGGCGACCGAGTACTCGTACCGGTCGGCCAGGGCCTCGTCCCAGGCGGCGCGCTGCTCCTCGGTGATCTCGACGAGGACGATCACGTCGGGGTCGGAGTCGAGGAGGGACGCGGCGGTGGCCTCGGTGTCGGCGTTCTCGGCGTTGACGTTGTGGGCGACGACGCGGAAGTCGCCGTCGCCGACGTGCTTGTCGGGGATGAGCCCGGCGTACATCTGGAACCACACCAGGGCGGGCAGGAGCGAGCAGGCGATCGCCAGCGGGCGGCGGCGGATCGCGGCGAGGACCACCAGGACCGGGACGGCCAAGCCGAACCAGGGCAGGAACGTCTCGATGAGGCTGCCGAGGTTGAGCCAGCGGTTGGGGATGAACCGGTGGAGCAGCAGGATCGCGGCCAGCAGGAGCGAGCAGGCGATGACGGCTGCGCTGAAGACCTTCGCGCCCATGGAGGATCGACTCACCCGAGGCCCGTCCTTCTCGTCCCGGCGGCGCTCGCGCGCCCGCTCGCCCTGTCGTGGTGTCTCCGTCGGGGTTCGGGACGTGCCGGCGTTCCGGATCCGCGGTCCCGACAGCGTAGCCGCAGCCCGCCAGAGACGGCGAACGCCGGGTCCGATGTCGAACCCGGCGTTGGCCTTCACTGGCGGTGGCGGTGGGATTTGAACCCACGGTTGAGGGTTACCCAACACTCGCTTTCGAGGCGAGCTCCTTCGGCCGCTCGGACACGCCACCGCGGAGAAGGTTACCGGATCGCCGCGGCGGGGCCGCAACCGGGATCGGGCGATTCACCTCACAGCCGGGCGCCGCAGATTCATGGGATGTTTATGAGAGGCTGGCGTCATGACTGCGCACATCGCCGCCGAGCCGGGCGACATCGCCGACAGCGTCCTCCTCCCGGGGGACCCCCTGCGCGCGAAGTGGATCGCCGAGACCTTCCTCGAGGACGCCACCTGCTACACCGAGGTCCGGAACATGTTCGGCTTCACCGGCACCTACAAGGGGAAGCGCGTGTCGGTCCAGGGCACCGGCATGGGGCAGCCGTCGGCGTCGATCTACACGCACGAGCTGCTGGAGGTGTACGGCGTCACCACGGTGGTGCGGGTCGGCTCGGCGGGGGCGATCCACGATCGGATAGAGCTGCGGGACGTGGTCGCGGGGATCGGCGCCTCCACGAACTCCTCGATGAACCGCATCCGCTTCAACGGCGTGGTCGACTACGCCCCGGTCGCGGACTTCGGCCTGCTCCGCGCCTCGGTGGACGCCGCGGCCGCGCGCGGGATCGACCTGCACGTGGGCCAGCTGTACTCCTCGGACACGTTCTACACCGACGCGCCCGAGGTCGAGGCGAAGCTCGCCGACTACGGCATCCTCGCGATCGAGATGGAGGCCGCGGCGATCTACACCCTCGCGGCGAAGTTCAAGGCCCGCGCCCTGGCGCTGTGCACGATCTCCGACCACATCCTCAAGGGCACCGCGCTGCCCGCGGCCGACCGCCAGGAGTCGTTCGCGGAGATGTGCGAGATCGCCCTGGACGCCGTTACCGCCTGAACCGCACCGTCCGGCCCGGCTCCTCGAGCCGGGCCGCCGCGCTACCCGGCCTCGGTCGGGGCCGCGAGGACGGCGGCGAGCGCGGCCTCCAGGTAGGGGCCGAGCGTGGCCGCGTACGTGTTGGTCAGGTGGGCGTCGTCGCGGTAGACCAGGACGTTGCCGACCACGGGCGGGCAGGACTCGGCCTCGCAGATGTAGTCGGTGAGGTCGATCTTGGCGACCCCGTCAGGGACCGCCAGGGACGCGAACGCGTCCTCCTCGAAGTAGTCGCCGCGGTCGACCGCGCACTCGGGCGACGCGGGTCCGTGCAGGTCGACGCACATGGGGACGTCGAAGCGCGGGCTGGGCGTGTCGCGCACGACCGCGACCTGCGCGCCGGTGGCGAGCAGCTGCTCGTAGCGGTCGGTGTAGTCCGGGAAGGTCTCGTAGGCCTCGTACCCGACGCGGGAGCCGTAGGTGAAGACCAGGTCGGGCCGCATGGCCCCGATCTCGGCGACGACGGCGTCGTTCCAGGCCGCGCAGGAGGTGTAGCGCTCCTCGCCGAGGGCCTCCTGGCCGGTCTCGATGATGCACGCGTTCTTGATGTACGTGACCACGTGCCAGTCGCGGGACTCGGCGGCGGCGAGCACGGCCGGGAGCCAGTGCCAGATCTTGGAGCCGCCGTACATGACGACGGTGGCGGTCGACTCGGATTCGGGGGCCCCGAAGTCGCAGCGGATCGGCTCGTAGCCGTTCATGGACTGGTTGCACTCGTCGGACAGGGCCGGGTCGCGGTCGTCGGCGGCGTCGAGCGTGGACGGCGCGAAGTCGGCCTCGGCGACGTCGAGGCCCTCGGCGAGGGCCGCGGCGCCGGGGTAGCGGTCGGTGTCGGCGGCGGCGTCGGCCAGGCGCGCGCGCTCGTAGGAGATGTACCCGCTCAGGGCGGCGCAGGCGGCGAGGACCAGGGCGACGCAGGCGGCGCCGAGGGCGAAGGCGCCGCGCGCGGTGCGCTGGCCCAGGCCCGTGGCGGGCAGGCCGACCTCGACGGTCCGGTTGGTGAGGAACGCGAGGACCGCTGACGCGGCGAGGATGCCGAGGCCGCCGGGGAGCGTGGCGGTGTCGCGTCCGGTGGCGGTGAGGTAGCAGATGAGGACCGGCCAGTGCCACAGGTAGAGGGTGTAGGAGAGGACGCCGAGGCGCTGGAGGGGCCAGGTGTTGAGCAGGCGCCCGGCGCCGGTGCCGGGGGCCGCGGTGGCGGCGAGGATGACGGCGCACGCGCCCGCGACCGGCGCGAGGGCGGCCCAGCCGGGGAAGGCCGTGGACTCGAGGAAGGCCCCGGCGAAGACGAGGACGCCGACCCCGGCCCAGCCGAGGACCGCGGGGGCGGGGCCGCGCAGGCGCCGCGTCCAGCCCCTGGAGGCCGGGCGCAGGGCCAGCGCGAGGAGGCCGCCGGCGGCGAACTGCCACAGTCGCGCGCGGGTGTCGAAGTAGGCGAAGGCCTGGTTGGTCGCGGTCTCCCACAGCGCGAACGCGAAGGACGCGGCGAGGAGGAGGGCGAGGACGGCCGCGACGGCCCGCATGGGGGGCAGGCCGGCGCGGCGGGCGGCCCACAGGACGGCGCCGACGAGGACCGGCCACAGGACGTAGAACTGGGCCTGGACGCCGAGGGACCAGTAGTGCTGGACGATGCTCGCGCCGTTGTTGGAGGAGAGGTAGTCGACCGAGTGGGCGGCGAGGTTCCAGTTGCCGTAGTAGAGCGCGGAGGCGAGGATGTCGCCGAGCTGCTGGTTCCAGGTGGCGCGCGGCAGCCACAGGACGACCATGAGGACGGTGGCGGCGGCGACGATGAGGGCGGGCGGGAAGATGCGGCGGACGATGCGGGCGGCGTAGGCGAGGTGGCCGAGGCCGCGGCCGGCGTCGGCCGAGCGCAGGAACCCGGCGGTGATGAAGAAGCCGGACATGAGCAGGAAGATGTCGACGCCGCCGGAGACGCGGTCGAACCAGATGTGGTAGACGGCGATGACGGCGATGGCGAGGCCGCGGAGGCCGTCGATCTCGCGCAGGCGCGGGGGCCGGGCGGGCGCGGCGGCGGGGGGCGCGGTGTCGGCCGAGGTGGCGGTGGCGCTCATGGGTCTCCGGAGGCGGTGGGGAGGTGCGTCCACGCGGGGTGGCGGTGAGGCGACTCCGAGCCTAGCCGCGGCGGGTCGCGGGGAGGCGAGGGCCGGGCGTGTTTCGGGGGCGGCGGCTGCGGCCGGCGGCGCGGTGGCCGCTTTCCTGCGCCGAAGGCGCCCGGGAAGCGGCCGCCGCGGCGAGGGAAGGCGACTTCGCCGGAAAGGTGAAGGGCGCGTCCGGGGCGAATGGGGCATTGGCGGGCCCCCGGGCTCAAGGGTGCCTCGCGGGTGCGACAAGTCCGGCGGAGCCGGGTCGGTGGCGAAAAGGTGAGCGGCGGTTCCGGGGCGAATCGGACATTGGCGGGCCCCCGGTTCCAAGGGTGCCCTGCGGGTGCGACATATCAGCAGGAGCGGTCCGGTCGGGAAAGGTAAGCGGCGATTCCCGGATGAATCGGGCGTTCGCAAGCGCCCTCGGTTCGAGCGCGCCCCGGGGGTGCGACATGGTTTCGCGGGTGGATCGACGGGCCTGGGCGAAGCGTTGACACCAGGGGTTCCCACATGCCAGGATTGCAGTGCCTTAACGATCGTTAAGGGACTGGATCGTCGTGGAGGAGCGGTTCCGTGGACTTCAGCGGGCACTACCCGGCCGAACGCGCGCGGATCGAGCGCGGCGGGGCCGAGAAGTACCACCAGGCCGCCGCCGCGGCGGGCAAGTACCACGCCCGCGAGCGCATCAGGCGCCTGTGCGACCCCGACTCCTTCCGCGAGGACGCCCTCTGGGCCAACCCCGACCCGAGCCTGCCCGCCGACGGCGTCGTGGTCGGCACCGCCACCGTCCAGGGCCGCCCGATCCGCCTGGTCGCCAACGACTCCACCGTCAAGGCCGGGTCCTGGGGCGCGCGCACCGTCGAGAAGATCATCCGCACCGTCGAGGCGGCCCAGCTCGAGCAGCACCCCATCGTCTACCTCGTCGACTCCGCCGGGGCCCGCATCACCGACCAGGTCCAGCTGTTCCCCGGCCGCCGCGGCGCCGGCCGGATCTTCCACGAGCAGGTCCGCGCCTCCGGCCGCGTCCCCCAGGCGTGCGCGCTCTTCGGGCCCTCCGCCGCCGGCGGCGCCTACATCCCCGCGTTCTGCGACATCGTCGCCATGGTCGACGGCAACGCCTCCATGTACCTCGGCAGCCCGCGCATGGTCGAGATGGTCACCGGCGAGAAGACCACCCTGGAGGACATGGGCGGCGCGCGCGTCCACTGCGAGCAGTCCGGCGTCGGGCACTTTCTGTGCCGCAACGAGGACGAGGCCATCGCCGACGTGCGCCGCTGGCTCTCCTACCTGCCGTCGAACTGGACGCAGCCCGCGCCGGTGCGCGCGGCCCGGCCGCCGATGCCAGTGGACCTCGCATCGGTCGTCCCCGAGAGCGAGTCGGCCCCGTTCGACATGCACCGCTTCCTCGACGGCCTGGTCGACCAGGGCTCGGTCCTGGAGGTGCAGGCCCGCTGGGCCGGGGAGCTGATGACCGCGTTCGCGCGCCTGGACGGGCGCCCGGTCGGCGTCGTCGCCAACAACTCGGCGGTGCGCGGCGGGGTCCTGTTCTCCGACTCCGCCGACAAGGCCGCCCGGTTCGTGAACACGTGCGACGCGTTCAACGTGCCGCTGCTGTTCCTCGCCGACGTCCCCGGCTTCATGGTCGGCTCGGCCGTCGAGCACGCCGGGATCATCCGCCACGGCGCCAAGATGATCGCCGCCGTCGCCGAGGCCACCGTCCCCAAGCTGTGCGTCGTCGTCCGCAAGGCCTACGGCGCCGGGCTGTACGCGATGGCCGGCCCCGCCTTCGGGTCCGACGCCGTGCTGGCCCTGCCGACCGCCCGGATCGCCGTCATGGGCGCCGAGGCGGCCGTCAACGCCGTGTACGCCAACAAGATCGCCGCGATCGAGGACCCCGGGGCGCGCGAGCGCTTCGTCGCCGACCGCCGCGCCGAATACGAAGCCGACGTCGACCTGCGAAGGCTCGCAGGGGAACTCGTCGTCGACGACATCCTCGCCCCCGAGGAGCTCCGCGATGACCTCATCGCCCGTTACCGCCGGCTGACCCACAAGGACCGCCGGTTCTCCGACCGCAGGCACCCGATCACACCGGTGTGAACGCGGCCCGCACATCAGAGGGAGCAGCCATGAGACTCGACATCGAGCAGACCGATTTCGCCGCCGCCGTGCGCGAGTTCGCCGAAGAGCAGATCAAGCCGGTCATCGGCGGCTTCTACGAGCGGGGCGAGTTCCCCGCGGACCTCGTCCGCGAGCTGGGCAAGCTGGGCGTCCTCGGGGTCACCCTTCCCGAGGAGTACGGCGGCAGCGGCCAGGGCCTGCTCATGCTCGGCCTCGCCATCGAGGAGCTCGCCCGCGTCGACGCCTCGGTGGCCGTCACCGTGGAGGCCTCGGTGACCCTCGGCGCCGAGGGCCTGGCCCGATACGGGACGAAGGAGCAGTGCGACCGCTGGCTGCCGCGGCTGGCCGCCGGGGAGGGCCTGGTCGCGTTCGCGCTCACCGAGCCCGGCGGCGGCACCGACGCCGGACACACCGACACCAAGGCGCGCCTCGAGGACGGCGAGTGGGTCATCGACGGCGCGAAGTGCTTCATCACCAACGCGGGCACCGAGATGACCGACCTGATCATCACCACGGCGCAGACCGGGCCCGGCGAGGTCTCGTGCATCGCGGTCGAGCCGGGCACGCCCGGGCTCCAGATCGGGCCCGAGTACTCGAAGGTGGGGTGGCGGGCCTCGGACACGCGGCCGGTCTACTTCGACGGGTGCCGGGTGCCGGAGGCGAACCTCGTCGGGCAGCGCGGGCGCGGGTTCGTGCAGTTCCTGGAGCTGCTCGACGCCGGGCGCGTCGCCATCGCGGCGCTCGCGACCGGTTCGGCCCAGGGGTGCCTGGACGAGTCGGTGGCGCACGCCAAGGAGCGGGAGGCGTTCGGGCGGCCGATCTTCGAGAACCAGGCCATCGCGTTCATGCTCGCCGACATGCGGCTGCGGGCCCACACCTCGCGGCTGGCGTGGCAGGACGCGGCGCTGAAGGCCGACGCGGGCGAGCCGTTCGGCACCGACGCGGCGCTGGCGAAGCTCCACGCGTCGCAGGCGGCGGTCGACAACGCGCGGGACGCGACGCAGATCTTCGGCGGGTACGGGTTCATGAACGAGACGCCGGTGGCGCGGGCCTGGCGCGACTGCAAGGTCCTGGAGATCGGCGAGGGCACGAACGAGGTGCAGCGGATGCTCATCGCCCGGTCGCTGGGGGTGTAGCGGGCACTGGGGCTTCGGCGCCCCGCCTGCGGGACGGCCCGCTCCGCGTTCGCGGAGCGGGCCGTCCGCTGTCGCGGGCGCGTCGGGCGAGGGCGGGGCCGCTGCGCGAGCTCGAGGACCGGCCGGCCTCGGCGGGCCGCTCCGCGGGCGCGGGGAGGCCCGGGTCCCGACGAGCGTGCCGTTGGCGCCGATCGGGCCCGCGGCGCGGGGAGGGCCGGGCCGAGTGGCGCGAGGGGCGCCGCGGGCGCGTGGTGCGCGGACCTGTCGGAATGCCGAGTGACGGCTGAGAGTTTGCTTAAAGCTTCAACTAAGCTCTTGAGCTTCCACGCCAATGCGTGACAAGCTCGGCATTCCGGCGTCCGCGGCCGCAGGCGCCGCGGCGGCCGGACCGGGGCCCGCAGGCGGCCCCGGCCGGACGGGGCGCCGCACCTCAAGCGCAAGGAGCTCAACGATGACCGACACCAAGGCCGGGAACGACCTGGCGAGACGAGTGCTCGCGAAGGGCAACGCCTCGCGGCGGGGCGTGATGTGCGGGCTGGCCGGGCTCGGCGCCGCGGGCGCGCTCGCCGCCTGCGGCACCGCCGAACCGCCCTCCTCCTCCGGCGGCGACGCCGACGCGACCACCGGCGCCGACGCCTCCGGCGACGGCTCGACCGGCTCGGGCGCCGGCACCGCGGTCGCCACGACCGACGAGGTCCCCGAGGGCGGCGGCATCGTCGTCGACGAGACCGTGATCGTCCAGCCCAGCGCGGACGAGTTCCTCGCCTTCTCGGCGGTCTGCCCGCACCAGGGCGCGATCGTCGGCGCCCCCGGCGCCGACGGCAGCATCGTCTGCCCCAGCCACGGCTCGGCCTGGACCATCGACGGCGCGCTCGAGCAGGGCCCGGCCGAGGTCGACCTCGCCGAAGTGGCGATCACCGTGGAGGACGGCCAGATCTTCCTGGGCTGACCGCGGACGCGGGAGCGGCCGGGGAGCACCCGCTCCCCGGCCGCTTCGCTTCCCCGCGGATCAGGTCAGGGCGTCGGCCGCGGCCGGGTCCGAGTCGCGCAGGAACTGCGCGCAGCGGGCGGCCTCGTCCGCCTCGCCGATCGCCGCCGCGGCGCGCGAGAGCTGGTGCAGCGACTTGAGGAAGCCGCGGTTCGGTTTGTGCTCCCAGGGGATCGGGCCGTGCCCCTTCCAGCCGCTTCGCCGCAGCTGGTCGAGCCCCCGGTGGTAACCGGTGCGGGCGAAGGCGTAGGCGGTGACGTCGTCGCCCGACTCCAGGGCGTTCTTCGCCAGCCGGGCCCATGCCGCGCAGAACCACGGGAAGTGGCGCACGGTGTCCTCGGGTGCGTGCTCGTCGAGGTACTTCCTGGCCTCGGTGTCTTCCGGCAGCATGGTCGCCGGCGGCTGGGACATGAGATTCTGCGGAGCCAATTGCGCTGTCCTCACTCTAAGATCGAGTCGCTCGTGAAGGCGGTCAGCCAAGCCTAACGCCGCACGGGCGGCGCCCTTGCGCGGCTGGTCGCCCTCGCCGCCGTCGCCGTCCGCGTCCTCCTCGCCGCCGTCCTGGGGCGTCCGGGGGGCGGTGAGGTGCACGGCCAGGGCGCCCAGGACCGCGGCGATCACCGAGGCGCACAGGACGCCGATCTTGCCCTCGTCGGTGAGCAGCCCGGCGTCGCCGCCGCGGAAGGCCAGCTCGGTGATGAACAGCGCGACGGTGAACCCGATGCCCGCCACGAGCGCGATGGCGGCCATGAGCGGCCAGGTCGCGCCGGTGGGCAGGCGGCCCCAGCCGAGCTTCACGACCAGCCAGGTGACGGCGGTGATGCCGACGAGCTTGCCGACGACGAGGCCGAGCACGATCCCGAGCGTCACGGTCGAGGTGAACGCGGTGGCGAACAGGTCGGCGGAGAGGGCGACCCCGGCGTTGGCGAGCGCGAACAGCGGCAGGACCACGAACGAGGAGAACTGGTGGTTGCGGTGCTGGATGCGCTCGGCCGGGGGCTGGGCGTCGCGGGCGAGCTTGACGAGGCGCTCGGTCTCCTCGACGGTGAGGCCCTCCTTGGCGAGCTCCTGCGCCTCGGCGTGGGCGACCTCGGGGTCGAGCAGGGGCTTGGCGGAGATGATGAGGCCCATGACGACGCCGGCGATGGTGGCGTGGACGCCCGACTCGAGCATGGCGACCCACAGCAGGACGCCGATGACGAGGTAGACCGGGGCGGACCAGACGTTGAGCAGGCGCATGCCCACCGCGAGGGCGATGAGCGCGCCGGCGGCGGCGAGCCAGGCCATGGAGAGGTCGTCGGTGTAGAAGACCGCGATGACGGCGATGGCGCCGAGGTCGTCGACGATCGCGAGGGTCAGCAGGAAGATCCTTGCGGCCGAAGGGATGCGGGAGCCGAAGAGGGCGAGGACGCCGACGGCGAAGGCGATGTCGGTGGCCATGGGGATGCCCCAGCCGTGCGCCCCCTCGCCGCCGGCGTTGAAGGCGGTGTAGAGGAGCGCGGGGACGGCCATGCCGCCGACGGCGCCGGCGATGGGCGGGACGGCGTTGCGCAGGCTCCGCAGCTCGCCCGAGACGATCTCCGACTTGATCTCCACGCCCACCACGAAGAAGAAGACGGCCATGAGGCCGTCGTTGATCCAGTCCTGGAGGGTGTGGTGGAGTTCGAAGCCGCCGAAGTGGAAGCTGATCTCCAGGCCCCAGACCGCCTCGTACGAGGCGGCCCAGGGCGAGTTGGCCCAGAGCATCGCGACGACGGCG
Source organism: Glycomyces amatae (assembly GCF_020991375.1). Classification (GTDB taxonomy): domain Bacteria; phylum Actinomycetota; class Actinomycetes; order Mycobacteriales; family Micromonosporaceae; genus Glycomyces; species Glycomyces amatae. The sequence continues at coordinate 313,703 of NZ_JAJLQZ010000006.1, forward strand.
CAGGCGACGAGCACGACCCCCGCGGCGGGCTCGATCTTGAGGAACTCGGCCGTGGGCCGCCCGACGTAGCGGGCCAGGGGTCGTCGCGAGTAGAGGAACGCCGGCTCCGAACGCCAGATGGGGGACTTCCAGGGTTCCTTCGACTCCGTCATGCGCGTGAGCCTATCGATGCGTCAGGCCGAGTCGCACGGCGTCGTCACTTTTCGTGAGCCCGCACCGCGGGCTCGGGTTCGGGCTCCCACACCTGGAGTCCTTTGAGGCCCGGCACCGAGTCGCGGGTGAACACCGGGTCGAGCCCGGCCGCGCGCTGCCGGTCGTAGTCGCGCAGGACCTTGACGGTGACGCCCGAGAGGGCGAGCACGGCGACGAGGTTGACGGTGGCCATGAGCCCCATGGTGACGTCGGCGATGCTCCACACGGTGTCGAGCGAGGCGACCGAGCCGAGCAGGACGAGGCCGACCACGGCGACGCGCAGCGCGGCCACGCTCCAGGGCCGGTCGCGCAGGAAGCGGACGCTGGACTCGCCGTAGAAGTAGTTGCCGATCACGGAGGTGAAGGTGAACAGCACCAGGATGAGGGCCATGACCTGGAGGGCCCAGCCGCCGAGGGCGGCGTCGACGCCGCGGGTGACGAGGTTGACCTCCGCGTCCCCGTAGACGGGGTCGGTGGTGAGGATGATGAACGCCGAGATCGTGCAGATGAAGAGGGTGTCGAAGTAGACGCCGAACGCCTGGGTGAGGCCCTGCTTGGCGGGGTGGCTGACGGTGGCGGCGGCCCCGGCGTTGGGGGCCGAGCCCATGCCGCCCTCGTTGGAGAACATGCCGCGGCGCACGCCCTGGATGATCACGGTGCCGAGCGCGGCGCCGGAGAACTGCTCGATGCCGAACGCGGAGTTGAAGATGTCCGCGATCACTCCGGGGAGCGCCTCGGCGTTGAGGGCGACGATCGCGGTGCCGAGCGCGAGGTAGACCACCGCCATGGCGGGGACGGCGAGCTGGGCGAAGTGGGCGATGCGCCGCAGGCCGCCGAAGACGACGGCGGCGGTCACGGCGGCCAGGACGACGCCGGTGACGAGCGAGGTCCGGTCGCCGGTGGCGACGCCGAGGCCGTCCAGGGAGTCGTTGACCGCGCCGGTGAGGGTGTTGGCCTGCACCATGTTGAAGCTGAACGGGTAGGTGAAGATGAGGATGACCGAGAAGACCGCCCCCAGCCACGGCAGTCCGAGGCCGCGGCTCATGTAGTAGGCGGGTCCGCCCTTGAAGCCCTCGGGGGTCCGCTCCTTGTACACCTGGGCGAGGGTGGACTCGGCGAAGGCGGCCGCGGCGATGAGGATCGCCATGGCCCACATCCAGAAGACGGCCCCGGGGCCGCCGACGGCGATGGCGGTGGAGACGCCGACGATGTTGCCGGTGCCGACGCGGGCGGCCGAGGAGATCGCGAACGCCTGGAACGGGGAGACCCGGCGGCCCTCGGCGCCCTCGCCGGGGTCCTCGCGCAGGCCGCGGAGCATCTGCGGGAGGAGGCGGAACTGGACGCCGCGGGTGCGGACCAGGAGCAGCAGGCTCGTCAGGACGATGAGCGGGATGACCACCCAGGCCCAGTACTGGTCGTTCAGCGACAGCAGCCGTTCCACTTCGGACTCCTTCGATCGGGCGGGCGGGCTCGTGGCCCGAACCTAGCGGTCCATCGGCGCGTTCGCCCGGGTTTCACGGCGAAGCCCGCTGACGATATCGGAGCAGAACAGGACAAGGCAAGGCAAAGAGGCGACTGTGATCGCTCCGTGACCGCGGCGCGACCGGCGCGCGACGGTCCCGGCGGCGGGGGTCAGGCGTCCTGGCAGTCGGGGCAGCGGCCCCGGTAGGTCACGGAGGCGCGGGTGACAGCGAAGCCGTGGCGCTCGTCGGCGGGCAGCCACCCGAGGGGGTCGGTGACGGCGTGGACGTCCTTCATGAGGCCGCAGCCCTCGCAGATGAGGTGGTGGTGCTCCTCGTCGACGCCCGGGTCGTACCGCTTGGAACGGCCGTCGAGGGCGAGCTCGAGGACCTCGCCGAGGGCGACCATCTCGTTGAGAGTGTTGTAGACCGTGGCGCGGGAGAGCTCGGGCATGCGCTCGCAGGCGCGCTCCAGGATCTCCTCGGCGGTGAAGTGCACGTGGGAGCCCTCGAGGGTCTCGGCGATGACGCGGCGCTGGGGCGTGATGCGCCAGTTGTGGCGGCGAAGGCGGGTAACGAGGTCGCTCATGCTGTTCTCTCACGCGGTCGGGGAGTGAAATACCACTCTAGCAGCCTAAACATTGTGGCACCACTTACTTGGGACTGGTTCTTTGTTTAGACATAGTCTAAGCTAGGATTCTGTCGAGAGCCAAGGATTCCGCGAGCGGTCGCCCCGCGGAGCCGGTGACACGCTAGAGAGGGCCATTCATGAGCGAGCAGTTCGACAACACTGCGGGGCCGTTGACCACCGAGTCCGGCGCGCCGATCTCCAACAACAACCAGAGCGAGGCCGCCGGCGTCGGCGGTCCGTTGCTCATCCAGGACCAGGTGCTGCTCGAGAAGCTCGCGCACTTCAACCGCGAGCGCATCCCCGAGCGCGTGGTCCACGCCCGCGGCGCCGGCGCCTACGGCACCTTCACCGTGACCGCCGACGTCACGAAGTACACGAGGGCGAAGTTCCTGTCCGAGGTGGGCAAGGAGACCGAGACGTTCCTGCGCTTCTCCACCGTGGCCGGCAACCTCGGCGCGGCCGACGCCGTGCGCGACCCCCGCGGCTGGGCGCTGAAGTTCTACACCGAGGAGGGCAACTACGACCTCGTCGGGAACAACACCCCGGTGTTCTTCATCCGCGACGCGATCAAGTTCCCCGACTTCATCCACACCCAGAAGCGCGACCCGTACACCGGTTCGCAGGAGGCCGACAACGTCTGGGACTTCTGGAGCCTCTCGCCCGAGTCGGTCCACCAGGTCACCTGGCTGTTCGGCGACCGCGGCATCCCGGCGTCCTACCGCCACATGGACGGCTTCGGCTCCCACACCTTCCAGTGGGTCAACGAGGCCGGCGAGCAGTTCTGGGTCAAGTACCACTTCAAGACCGACCAGGGCATCAAGAACCTCACCCAGGACGAGGCGAACCGCCTGGCCGGCGAGGACCCCGACTCGCACCAGCGCGACCTGCGCGAGGCCATCGAGCGCGGCGAGTACCCGAGCTGGACCGTGCAGGTCCAGATCATGCCCGCCGCCGACGCCGCGAACTACCGGTTCAACCCGTTCGACCTCACCAAGGTGTGGCCGAACAAGGACTACCCGCGCATCACCATCGGCAAGCTCGAGCTCAACCGCAACCCGGAGAACGTCTTCGCCGAGGTCGAGCAGTCGATCTTCTCCCCCGCGCACTTCGTGCCGGGCATCGGGCCGAGCCCCGACAAGATGCTCCAGGGCCGCCTGTTCGCCTACGGCGACGCGCACCGCTACCGCGTCGGCATCAACGCCGACCACCTGCCGGTCAACCGCCCGCACGCCACCGAGGCGCGCAACGGCAACCGCGACGGCGTCGGCTACGACGGCCGCCACGGCCGCCAGAAGAACTACGAGCCGAACTCCTTCGGCGGCCCGTACGAGACCGGCCAGCCGCTGTGGGCGCCCGTCCAGGTCAACGGCCCGACCGGCGAGTGGGAGACCCCCTCGCACGCCGAGGACGACGACTTCGTGCAGGCCGGGTACCTCTACAACCTCATGACCGAGCCCGAGAAGGAGCGCCTCATCGCGAACCTCTCCGGGTTCCTGGCCAAGGTCAGCCGCGAGGACATCGTCCAGCGCGCCATCGCGAACTTCGCGAAGGCCGACGAGGACTACGGCAAGCGCCTCTCCGTGGCGGTCGCCGAACTGCGCGGCCAGTAGACGCCGAGCGCCGCACGGGCCCCAGAGAAGCCGCCGGGGTCCGCGCGGCGCCGGACAACGGCTCTGCCGCATCGGCCCCCCTGTCACGGAACGCCGATGAGAGCCACCCGCCCGGGCCGGGATCGAGAAGGGCCTTCCCGTTCCGGTCTCGGCTAGTCCTCGAGTTCGCGGCCGCACTCGCCGCACTCCGGCGGCTTCTGGCGCGGCACCTCCACGAACTCCTCGGCCACGATCCGCAGCCGCCAGTGGTCCTCATCCTCGCGGATCACCGTGATCGACGTGATGTCGTCGCGGCCCGGCCGCTCCAGCCCCCACGCGATGTCCAAGGGCGCCTGGTGCTTCGCGAGCTTCACCTCGCGGCCCTTGAGGTAGTAGCCGGCCCGCGAGTACACCAGCTGCACCTGCTCCCCGTGCTCCTTGGGCACCGGTTCGCGGCCCCGGCCGTTGAGGAACGCGTGGTACTCGGTGTGCAGCTGGCGGGCGATCTGCTGGAGCGGCACCGACGAATAGGCCTTGACCCACCGGTTCGCGGGCTGGTTCTTCCACTTGGTGAGGCGGGACGAGATGTCGGCGTACGAGATCTTCTCCGCCTTCGCGCGCCACTCCCCCTGGAAGACCGACAGCGACCAGTTGTACACGGACCGAACCGCTTCGAGCGTCTCCTCCAGGTTCCGCCGCTGCTGCTCATCGGGGTCGAACGTATACTCGTAGCCGCGTTTCACCAAGTGGGTCATAGGCTTCGTCAAGTCCATGACCTGTTGATATCAGACGATTACGCACCGACACGTGTTCCTCACCTCATCGGCGTGTCGGCTGACCGTGCGGCAAGTAACTTGGCCGGGTGCCCTTCGACGTCGACCCCGGACTCTTCGCGCTGCTCATCGTCGCCGCGGTGTTCGCCGGATGGGTCGACGCGGTCGTCGGCGGCGGCGGGCTGATCCAGCTCCCCGCCCTGCTCGTGGCCTTCCCCACAGCGCCGCCCGCACTGATGCTGGGCACCAACAAGATGGCCTCGGTGTTCGGCACCACCACCTCGGCGATCACCTACGCGCGCAAGATCAAGCTCGACCACCGGCTGCTGTGGCCGACCGTGGGCCTGGCGCTCCTGGGCTCGGGAGGCGGGGCCATGGCGGCGCTCGCGGTCTCGGCGGGCGCCTTGAAGCCCATCATCATCGCGGTGCTCCTGGCAGTCCTCGTGCTCGTCGTCGCCAAGCCGCAGCTGGGGCTCGAGCCGCAGCCGCGGCTGCGGACCCCGCTGCGCGGCGCGGCCGTCGTGCTCGTCTGCGGCGTCGCCATCGCCTTCTACGACGGGATGATCGGCCCCGGCACCGGCATCTTCCTGTCCGTCGCCTTCACCACGGTCATCGGCCTCGACTACGTGGCCGCCGCGGCGCACACCAAGGTCGTCAACGCCACCACCAACCTCGGCGCGCTCGTCGTGTTCGGGATCCAGGGGAACATCTGGTGGCTCCTGGGCGCGGTCCTGGGCCTGGGCTGCATGGCCGGGGCCTGGTTCGGCGCCCGCACCGCCATGTCCCGGGGGACGCGGTTCGTGCGGATCGTCCTGGTCGCGGTCGTCCTCGCGCTCCTCGCCCGCCTCGGCTGGGACGTCTGGAGCGCCGCCCGTTAGGCGTGACGCCTTTCGGTTGGCGCGCTGGGTGCGCGGGTGTGCGGGGCCGGGCTGTCGGGGATCGGGCTTACGGCGGCGGCGACGAAGAGGTGGGTGGGGCCGGTGTTCGTTGGCGGGCTCGGGGGCCGGTGTGGGTCGGGCGGGCGGGGCGTCGGCCTGGGGTGTGGATGTCGTTGCGGCGCAGGGACACCGGTGGAAACATGAGGGTTCTCTACCCGTGTGGGTGTTGCCGGGGTGGGGCTGGTGGGGGGATGATTGGGGTACGTACAGGGTTACGGAATCAGTGCAAGCGAACGAGATGTGTTCACTTAATGCAGACTACGACAGCCTCTGGCCGCTCGTACCGCCCACTGGTGTCGGGGCCGCCCTCGCAGCTAGGACGGGGGTTGTTTGTCCCGCGTTCCGGTCCTGCGCTGGTACCACCGTCACCGCGGTCTACGGGCATGTGACGGGAGTGCGGCCTCCTTGAGGAGGTACCGCCGGCCAGCACAGTCGGAGTCCCGCACACACCCCGAGGCGTATCCAGCACACCCACCCGACCACCACCGACAGAAAGGACAGGACGAGCCGGAGGAACAAGACCGGCAGGCCCGACAGGACGATAGGTCCACACGCCAGGGAGAACCGGCGGAACCGGTGTCTACTGCGGCGCTATGAGACCCCGCTGCGAGACGGCACTGCCCAGCGACCCCACCGAGCAGCACGCTCACGACCGCGTGCCCGCGACCACGCCTTTGGAAGGAGGTGAACCCACCATGACCACGACGATACTCTGTGCGAGCACTCCTGCGGCACGTACCGCGCACCAGGCCGCCCGGCGGCAGGCCGCTGCGACGAACCCGGCAGCCACCGATCCCACCACCGCTACCGCGGTGACGACCGGCCCCGCCGTCGCACCACCGACGACCGGCACCGGCCATGCCGCACTATCGACGACCGGCCGAGCCGCCACCGCACCGGCACTCACCGACACCATCGCCACCACCACCGGAGCGCCCGCCCGTTCCCGGCGCCACCCACACCACCCCGGCCCCGGCAGCCCACCCAGGACCGGCCACTCCGCCACACCGTCGCCGCCGCCTGCACCCCACCCGAGCACCCGCCCGGCCCCGACAGCCCGCCCCCGCCCGGCCTCCACGCCTCCGTCGCCGCCCGCCCGAACCTGACCCGCGCACCAGCCCGACCCCGGCGACGCACCCAAACCCGCCCCTCCGCCACGCCGTCGCCGAGTGTCTGAACATCGGCACGAACCAACCCGGCCCGGCGGACCTCCGCGGCAGGCCTCCTAATCTCCCCGTCGCTGAGCGCCTGAGCACCTGAACGTCGACCGAGGGCTGAGGGCCACGTCCTCTAACCGCACGGCATCGCCGCTAGGGGTTGATCGCCAGGAACAGGTAGGCGGCCAGCAGCACCAGGTGCACCCCGCCCTGCATCCGCGTCGCCCGGCCGGGGACCACCGTCAGGACGCTCACCACGATGGTGAGGAACAGCAGCACGATCTGGGTCGAGCCCAGGCCGAGCAGCAGCGGGCCGTCCATCCAGAACGAGGCGACCGCGATCGCCGGGATCGTGAGGCCGATCGAGGCCATCGCCGAGCCGTACCCGAGGTTGATGCTCGTCTGGATGCGCTCGCGCGAGGCCGCGCGGATCGCCGCGATCGACTCCGGCAGCAGCACCAGCAGCGCGATCGCCACGCCGACCGACGAGGCGGGGAAGCCCGCCGCGTCCACGCCCGCCTTGATCGCCGGGGACTCCACCTTCGCGAGGCCGACCACGCCGACCAGGGCCACCAGCAGCATGGCGAGGCTCAGCAGCGCCGTCCTGCCGCTCGGCGGGTCGGCGTGCTCCTCCTCGGTGATCACGCCCGCCTCGGTCACCGGCAGGAAGAAGTCGCGGTGGCGCATCGTCTGGGTGAACACGAACAGGCCGTACAGGACGATCGAGGCCAGGGCCGCGAACATCAGCTGCGAGGTCGAGTACTCCGGGCCGGAGGCGCTCGTGGTGAACGTCGGCAGCACCAGGCCGAGCGTCGCGAGCGTCGCCACGGTCGCGAGCGCCGCGCCCGAGCCCTCGGGGTTGAACAGCGTCGTCCCGTACTTGAGCGCCCCCACCAGGAGGGCGATGCCGACGATGCCGTTGGTGGTGATCATGACCGCGGCGAAGACCGTGTCGCGCGCGAGCGTGTCGGCGTCGTGCCCGCCCGAGGCCATGACGGTGAGGATGAGCGCGACCTCGATCACGGTGACCGCGACGGCGAGGACGAGGGAGCCGTAGGGCTCGCCGACCCGGTGGGCGACGACCTCCGCGTGGTGGACCGCCGCCAGGACCGTGGCGATGAGGGCGATCGCGGCGACGACCACCAGCGCCGCCCCGGACTCGCGGCCCCAGGTCAGCCCGAGCACCGCCAATCCCACCACCGGTGCGATAACGGTCCAGGACAGCAGCGGGGATCGTTTCGCGACGCTCATCCGAGCATCCTGTCACGGAGGGGCGCCGGTGTCTCAGCAGCTACATCGCGGGCATGTGCCATAACACACTTGTACTGTCCCTTGTGCGGCTTTCGCACTCCGGATGCGCTAGTGCGCCGCTCGCGGCCGGGAGTCGCTAGAGTCATGGCATGGCAAGCGCGAACGACCCTCAGCCCGTCTCCGAGACCGTCGCCCGGCTGCGGGCGCACTTCGCCACGGGGCGGACGAAACCGCTGCCGTGGCGCCTGGAGCAGCTCAAAGGACTCGACCGGATGCTCCGGGAGGCCGGGGACGAGCTGGCCGACGCGCTGCGGGCCGACCTCGGCAAGGCCGCGCCCGAGTCGTTCCTCGCCGAGATCGACTTCGTCGCCGCCGAGGTGCGGGCCCTGCGCAAGCACCTGCGGTCGTGGCTGCGGCCCAAGCGGGTCCACACGCCCCCGCACCTCCAGCCCGCGAAGGCGTACACGCTGCGCGAACCGCTCGGCGTGGTCACCGTGATCGGGCCGTTCAACTACCCGGTGCAGCTGCTGCTGGCACCGCTGGCGGGCGCTCTGGCCTGCGGGAACGCGGTGGTCGTGAAGCCGAGCGAGGCGGCGGGCGCGACCGCGGCCGCGCTGGGGCGGCTGATCGCGCGGTACCTGGACCCGGACGCGGTGGCCGTGGTGCAGGGCGGGCCGGACGAGACGGCGGCGCTGCTGGCCGAGCGGGTCGACCACGTCTTCTTCACCGGTTCGGCGCGGGTGGGCCGGATCGTCGCCAAGGCCGCGGCCGAGCACCTGACGCCGGTGACGCTGGAGCTGGGCGGCAAGAGCCCGGCGATCGTGGAGCCGGGCGCGGACCTGGCCGCGGCGGCGCGGCGCATCGCGTGGGGCAAGTTCATGAACGCCGGGCAGACCTGCATCGCCCCCGACTACGTGCTCGCGGTCGACGGCACCGGCCCGGAGCTGGAGCGGCACCTGGCCGAGGCGGTCCGGGAGATGTACGGGCACGCCCCGGCCGAGAGCCCCGACTTCGGGCGGATCATCGACGAGCGCGCGTTCGACCGGATCGCGCGGTTCCTCGGCGAGGGCCGCCTCGTGTGCGGCGGCGGGCACAACCGCGAGGAGCGGTACATCGCGCCGACGGTGCTCGCGGACGTCTCGCCGAAGGACGCGGTGATGGGCGAGGAGGTCTTCGGGCCGGTCCTGCCGATCCTGGCCGCGGACTCGCTGGACGAGGCGATCGCGTTCGTGAACGCGGGCGAGAAGCCCTTGGCGCTGTACGCGTTCACCGCCTCGGAGGCGTCGCGGCGCAAGCTCTTGACGCGGACCTCCTCGGGCGCGGTGGGCTTCAACGTGCCGATGGCGCACATCGACGTGCCGGGGCTGCCGTTCGGCGGGGTCGGCGGCTCGGGGCTGGGGAGCTACCACGGGAAGGCCTCGATCGAGGCGTTCAGCCACCTCAAGTCGGTGCTGGACAAGCCGCTCGCGCCGGACACGATGCGGGTGGTCTACCCGCCGTTCACGGCGATCAAGGAGCAGGTGCTGCGGCGCCTGCGCTGACCGCCCGGGCGCTCCGGGCCGCGGCCGGGGGCGTAAGCCCTCGGCGAGGTGGGCGTTGACGCGGCCGAGCAGGTCGAACAGGCGGTCCCGCTCGTCCTCGGCGAGGGGCCCGAGGACCCGCTCGTGGACGCCGTCGAGGACCTCGTCGAGCTCGCGCAGGCGCCCCGCGCCGGCTTCGGTGATCGTGATGACGTTGCGGCGCTTGTCGTCCGGGTCGGGGGCGCGCCGGAGGTAGCCGCTTTCGGCGAGTTCGTTGAGGACGGCGACGAGGTCGGACTTGAAGACGCCGGTGCGGTCGGAGAGCTGCGCCTGGCTGGCGGGCCCGGACCGGTCGAGCGCGGCGAGGACCACGAAGTGGTGGCGGTGCGCGCCGACCGCCGCGAGGGCGTCGTGGGCGACCCGGTGGACCTGGGCGGCGGTCATGCCGAGGAGCCTCGAGAACTGGCGCTTGAGGCGGGGCGGCGTGTCCTCGCCGCGGTCGAACCGCAGCTCGTCGTGGTCTTCCATGCGGACAGCCTACCCCCATTGCGTTAGTGGAACTAACGATGTATATTCGTTAGCAACACAAACGTTAGCTTTACTAACGTAATGAAGGGAACCGTCATGAGCAGCATCGAGACCGCGGTCCGGGAACTCGCCGACCGCGCCGAACTGGCCGACCTCGTCGCCCGCCACAGCCGGTGGATCGACGAGGCCCGCTGGGACGAGACCGACCGGATCTTCACCGAGGACGTCGTCACCGTCTCCCCCCGCGGCGAGGCCCGCGGCATCGAGGCGCTCCTCGCGCTCGTCCGGAAGGGCCATGACAGGTTCGCCCGCACCATGCACCACAAGGGGAGCCTGATCATCGACCTCGACGGCGACACGGCGGCGGTGCGGGCGAGCGACCTCGCCGTCTTCGTCGTCGACGACGCGACCGCGTCCGTCGCGGCCGGCATCGCCCACTACCGGGCGCGCCGCACCCCGGACGGCTGGCGCTTCTCCGGCCTGGAGATCGAGCCGGTCGCCCTCACCGCGGCCCTCGACCGGGCCCCGCTGCCCACCGGGAGGGCATGAGCATGGACACCGTCGAGGTCCTCGGCTCCCACATGGCCTATGTGGACGAAGGCGACGGCGACACCGCCGTCGTGCTCCTGCACGGCAACCCGACCTCCTCCCACATCTGGCGCGAGGTGGTCCCCCGCCTGAGCGGCCGGGCCCGCGTCATCGCCCCCGACCTCATCGGCATGGGCGCCTCCGGCAAGCCCGACATCGAGTACGCCTTCGCCGACCACGCCGCCCACCTGGAGGCGTTCCTCGACGCGGTCGGCGCCGACCGGCCCGTCCTGGTCGGCTACGACTGGGGCGGCTCGCTCGCCCTCGACTGGGCCGCGAGGCATCCTGACCGCGTCCGGGGCGTGGCCGTGATGGAGACGTTCCTGCGGCCGATGACCTGGGCCGAGTACCCGGCCGGGGCCGTCGCGTTCTTCCGCGCCCTGCGCACGCCCGGCGAGGGCGAGCGGATGGCCCTGGAGGAGAACTGGTTCATCGAGACCGCGCTGCGCGCCACCAACGGCGCCATCGCGGACGAGGACCTCGCGGTCTACCGCGAGCCCTACCCGGACCCGGCCTCGCGCCGGCCCCTGCTCGCGTGGCCGCGGCAGATCCCGCTCGCCGAGGAGGGCGGGGCGTTCGAGCCCGCGGCCGTGGCCGAGCGCTTCGACGCGTACGGCGCGTGGATGGCGAGCACCCCGGAGGTCCCGAAGCTCCTGCTCACGGCGGGCCCGCACGCGCTCGGCTCGCCCGCGATGACCGCGTGGGCGAGGGCGCACGTGGCGGGGCTCGAGGTGGCGGGCATCGGGGAGGACGTGGGCCACCACGCGCCCGAGGACGCGCCCGGGCCGATCGCCGAGGCCGTGGCGGGGCTGCTCGACCGGCTCGCGTGAGGCGCGGAGCGGAGAACCGTTCGCGGACACGAGAAAGGCCCTGACCGGCGGTGACGTCGGCCAGGGCCTATACCCCTCGAAGACAAGCTTGGCATCAGCGTACCAAACCACTTGCGCGCGCTATATCCGGGCGGGTGCACACCGATAGCGAACGCTCCCAACGAGATCCGTTACCTCATCATCTCCATTGAGTCTATTGGGGACTTGAATTTGGAGCGCCGTTTCGGCAGGCTCCGTCCGTGTTCGCACCACTTTGCGCGGACGTCCGAGCCCGCCGCGGCCCGCCGAATCGGGCGCTGCCTAGAGGTAGCGCCAGCACACCGTGTAGGTGTGGGCGGCGAAGTCGGGGCTGGACCAGGTCGTCCAGCCGTCATCGCCGCAGAACCCGGAGGCCTCGTACTCGTCGGTGCGGCCGGTGACGTAGACGTTGGCGCCGTCGCAGTCGCTGAACCAGTAGTTCGCCCCGTCCTCGGGGTCGCCGTCCATGTACATGCAATTGTCGACGGCGGCATACCCGGCGTCGTCGGGGTAGATGAACCGGAGGCACAGCAGCACGTCCAGGTAGGTCTGGTCGGTGGTGAACCAGAACGCGTGGTTGTAGTAGGTCGACTCGGTGCACGCGTCCTGGTCCGACTCGCCGGGGAGGCGCTCCAGCACCTCGAACGCGCCGGTCTGGCAGTCGATCCGGTACCACGGGGACACGTCGTCGTCCGGTCCGAAGACGCACTCGCCGACCTCGGCGTGGTAGGCGTCGCCGTACGAGTGCCGGTAGCTCAGGCACAGCACCGTCCGGCTCCCCGAGTCGGCGACGCTCGTGGTGAGGTCGTCGAGGCCGTCGCACAGCGAGAGGTCGGTGGTGTCGTGATAGACGTCGATGACCTCGAAGGTCCCGTCGCCGCAGGAGGCGGCCTCGAGGTCGGCCTCGTCCTCGCCGCCGTAGTCGTGGAAGCAGTCCCCGACGACGGCGTCGGCGACAGGGTCGGCAACAGCGTCGGGCGTGGTCTCGACCGGGTCGGTGTCGGTCTCGGTGCCCCCGTCCCAGTCGGAGCCGGCGTCGGCGTCCTCGGACGAGTCGGCCGCGGTGGTGCCGGGATCGTCGCGGGCGCCCGGCCGGTCGATGAGGAAGAGCAGCGAGGCCAGGGCGACCACGGCGACCACCGCCAGGACGCTGTAGAGGACCGTGCGGTCGGGCCGGGACGGCGCGGGGGGCACCGGCCCGGGACGCAGGACGGGCCCGGCGCCCGAGACCGGCGCGCCCGGCGGGTACTGGGCGGTGGGGCCGGTGGGGTACCGGATGGTGGGGCCGGTCGGGACGCCCGTGTCGGCCCGGACGAACCCGGGGCCGTACATCAGGACGGTGCGGTCGGGCTGCACCCGGGTCTCCCAGCCGAGCCGCTCCGCCACGGAGGCGACCTCGACGCGCTGCATCTCGTCCAGGGCGGCGACGCCGGGCGGCCACGGCCCGGCGAGGGGCTCGCCGATGCGGGCGAGGAGCTCGGCCGCGGTGATGCGCTCGCCGGGGTCCTTGACCAGGCAGGGCTCCACGAGCGTGCGCAGGCCCGCGGGGAGGGCGTCGAGGTCGGGGTCGGCGTGGACGACCTTGCTCATGATGTCGAACAGGGCTTCGGCGTCGAAGGGGTTGGCGCCGGTCGCGGCGGCGATCACGGTGGTGCCCAGGGAGAACAGGTCGGTGGGGGGACCGACCGGGCGCATGGTGATCTGCTCGGGCGACATGTGGGCGGGGGCGCCGATGAGGGCGCCGGTCTCGGTGACGGTGGTGTCGCCGTCCCCCGCGCCGGGGGCGCGGGCGATCCCGAAGTCGATGATCCGCACGCCGTCCTCGGTGAGGATCACGTTGGAGGGCTTGAGGTCGCGGTGGACGACGCCGTGGGCGTGGATCTCGGCGAGCGCCGAGGCCAGGCCGTGCATGAGGCGGCGCGCCGCGGCCTCGTCGAGCGGGCCGGAGGCGGCGATCGCCTCGGCGAGGGTGGGGCCGTGGAAGAACTCGGAGGCGAGCCAGGGCTCGGCGGCGTGCTCGTCGGAGGCGACGACGGCGGCCGTCCACCGGCTGGCGGCGACCTCGCGGGAGGTGAGGACCTCGCGGCGGAACCGGAAGCGGAACCGGTCGTCGTGCAGCAGGTGGGGGCGCATGACCTTGAGCGCCACGAGCCGGCCGTCCGAGGCGGCGGCGAGCAGGACGCGCCCCATGCCGCCCTCGCCGAGTTCGGCGAGGACGCGGTAGGGCCCGATCTCCCTGGGCTCATCGTCCCGCAGTGGTTTCATGCGACGGCTCCTGGTCTCGGCGAATCCGGGTGGTCCGCAACGGTAGGGCGGCCCGTCACGACTCCGTCATGACCGGGCGCGCCCCGCCCCCGGGTCCCGCGCGCCCGCCGGAGACCGGTGCGGGGGCACCGGCGCATTCGGCCCCGCAATGGCGCGGCGCCGCATAGCACCTGCGCCGATGCCGCGGGAGGCGTTTCGCCGAGATTGGCATGCTTGCGATGTTTAGAGAAATCTTCAAAAGCCAGGAGGGGGACAATGTGATGTTTCCGTTATACGCTGAGGCGATCGACAGACGCTCGAACACCTGCCGGGACGAGTGCGGCGAAGCCGGTCCCGCGCAGGAGCAGGCAGAGTTACCGACCAGTCCGCTGTTAGGCGGTGGCCACATGGCATCACAGCACAGCAAGACCGTCAACCAGAACGACGCCAAGCGCAACCGCGACGAGTACCGGGCCCTGGGCCCGCTGTTCCACGACATGGCGGCCCTCGGCGAAGAGGACCCCAGACGCGCCGACCTGCGCGAGCAGATCATCACCGGCCACCTGCCGCTGGCCGTCCACATCGCGCAGCGGTACTCCGGCAAGGGCATCGCCAAGGAGGACCTGCTCCAGGTCGCCTCGGTGGGCCTCATCCACGCCGTCGACCGGTTCGACCCGGCCCGCGGCAGCGACTTCCTGTCCTACGCCGTCCCCACCATGATGGGCGAGGTGCGGCGCCACTTCCGCGACACGACCTGGCCGATGCGCGTCCCGCGCCGCCTCCAGGAGCTGCGCATGGCGATCAACCAGGCCAGCGGCGACCTGGCCCAGGAGCTGGGCCGCCCGGCCACCAACGCCGACCTCGCCGCGCACCTGGACGTCACCGAGGCCGAGATCGAGGAGGGCATGGAGGCCCGGCAGGCGTTCCGGTCGGTCTCCCTCGACGAGCCCGCGTTCCAGGACGCCGGGAGCGGCGCCCTCTCCGAGTCCATCGGCGAGGACGACCTCGCGCTCGAACTCGTGGTCGACCACGAGGCGCTGCTGCCGCTCCTCCAGGACCTGCCCGCGCGCGAGCAGCGGATCCTGGCCCTGCGGTTCTACGACGAGATGACGCAGGCGCAGATCGGCGAGGAGGTCGGCATCTCGCAGATGCACGTCTCCCGCCTCCTCAAGGAGACCCTCGAGGACCTGCGCGAGCACCTGCTCACCGCACCGCGGTAGGCCGCCCCCGCTCAGGCGGGGTCGCGGTCGAGGAACGGGACGGTGATCGCGGCCAGCCCGTGCGCGGTCGTGAACGTCGCGTCGTGCGGGCTGTCCGGGACGACCGCGAGCTCGCCGTGCGGGAGCAGCCGCGCGACCTCCTCGGCCCAGCGCTGGGAGGCGACGGCCTCGTGCTCGCCGCGGGTGACGAGCGCGGGCGCGAGCACGGACGGGAGCTTCCGCTCGACCGGGTCGCGCAGGGCCTCCCGGAAGGTGCGCACGGCCCGCACGAGCCCGGCGTCGGCGAGGTCGCGCAGGAGGATCGGCAGCAGCCCCGGGTTCTCGCGGGGCAGGCCGCGCAGCCAGCGCAGCGCCTGGCGGGTCATGCTGCGCGCCCGCGGGTCCATGGTGGGCCCCACCAGGACCAGCTTCCGGACCAGCTCGGGGTAGCGGGCGGCGGCGTCGACGGCGACCTGCGCGCCGACGGAGTTGCCGAGCAGGTCGGCGGGTGCGTTCCCGGAGGCCTTCAGCCAGTCCGCGAGCCGGTCGGCGAGGGCGGGGACGTCCAGGGTCTCGCGGGCGCCCTCGCTGAGGCCGAAGCCGGGGAGGTCGACCGCGCGCACGGGGCGGCCGGTGGACAGCAGCGCGCCGAGCGGCATGAGGTAGCGGTGCGAGACCGCGAGCCCGTGCACCAGCACGAGCGGCGTGACGCCGAGCGGCGGGTGCCGCGACTCGCGCGAGTGGAGCTGCGCGCCGCGGACGTTCGTCCAGCGGCTCTCGAAGAGCGCGTCGGGCTCGGGCGCGCGGGTCGCCACCGCGTGCTTCGCGCGCATGGTCTTCCAGTTCCACGGATTGGGCAACGCGTCACCTCGGCGGGTCGGGCGGCCGGGGCCGCGGGAGTCGGCGGAGCCGCCCCCGCTGGGCGGGGGCGGCTCGGGCCCGCGCCGCCGGCGGGCGGGCGCGGGCTCAGATCAGGACGCCGAGGCCTTCAGGGCCCTGGCGAGTTCGTCCTTGCCCATCGAGGAGGCCCCGGTGATCCCCACATTCCCGGCTTGGAACTCCAGTTCGGCCTTGCTGGCGTGGCCGGGGCGGTCGCCCAGGTGGGCGGCGCGGCTGGCCGCGAACGCGGTGCCCAGCTGCTGCCGGCGCGCCTCGTCCAGCTGCCGCTTCATCCCCGGCAGGACCGTGGACTCCTCCTCCTCGACGTGGTGGGTGACCGCGTCGACGAGCTTCTGGAGCGCCGTGTCGAACTGCGGCGACCGCGGGTCGGCCTCGGTGAGCTTCATGAGGAGCTCCTCGGCCTCCTCGTGCTCGTGCTGGCCGTGCGCGACCTCCTCGGCCTCGTGGGCCTCGGCCCGCGCGACCGGGTACACCTCGGCCTCCTCGGCCCGGCTGTGCGCCATCAGCATGGCCGAGACCACCGGCACCAGCAGCGGGCGCTTCTCGGGGTACTGCTTGAGCTCTTCGAACAACCGCTCCACCTCTCGGTGGTCGGCCATGATCAGGTCCACCACATCACCGGTCACGTCACTGCTCCCCTCTCGTGGGCGTCGCCTGCGGACCGGGCCCGGATACCCGCGGAGTCCCGGTTCATGCGTCCGCCGCCGCGGACCGGGCATGTTTACCCGCTCGGCGCAGTGGAAACAGTCCGGGTATGACATCCAAGGAGCACGGTTCGGAGAAGGCCTCGGCGGTCATGCCGCGGGACGTCTCGTCGAAGGTCGGTCCGTTCGACCGCTTCGCCACGAAGGCGGCCGACTTCGTGTCGCGCGCGCCGTTCTTCTTCTTCTGCGTCCTGCTGGTGCTGGTCTGGGCGCCGTCGTTCCTGTTCTTCCCGATCGACACGTGGCAGCTGATCATCAACACCACGACCACGATCATCACGTTCCTCATGGTCGCGCTGCTCCAGAACACCCAGTCGCGCAACGACGCGGCGATCCAGCACAAGCTCAACGCCCTCGCCAGCGGCCTGGCCGACCTCATGGAGCACGTGGCCAAGGAGGACGAGCAGGCGCACCGGGACCTGGACGAGCGCCGCGAGGAGCTGCGCCGCGCGGTGGGCCTCGAAGAGGACGAGAGCGCCTGACCGGCGGCCGCTACGGCGGGGGCGGGTCGGACGGCGCGTCGGCGAACTTCTCCATGTCCGGCGCGAGCTCGTCGGCGATGAGCAGGTCGGTGCGGGTGTGGCCGTCGCGGTAGGCCGCCCGGCCCACCATGTGCGCCGCGACGGGCGCGGTCGCCAGCTGGAACACCGCGATGAGCACCATCGTCGTGATGTCCACGACCGTCGCGATGCGGATCGCGCACCCGGTCAGCATCAGCAGCAGCCCGAGCACCTGCGGTTTGGCCGCCGCGTGCATCCGGCTCAGCAGGTCCGGGAAGCGCAGGAGCGCCACCCCCGCTGCCAGGCTGAGCAGCGCCCCGGCGATCATGCAGACGGCCGCGACCGCGTCGAGCACGCCTTGGAGGGTCATGGCTTCTCCCTGGTGACGAACCGGGCCACGCCCACCGAGCCGGTGATGCCCAGGAGCGACACCACCACCAGGACGGGCAGCGCCGTGGGGTCGCGGCTGAACGCCGCCTCGGCGATGATCGCCGTGGCGGTGATCGCCAGCAGCACGTCGGTGGCGACGATCCGGTCCAGTGTGGTGGGACCGCGGACGACCCTGACCAGCGTCATCGCGCACGCGGCGATGAGCAGGACGGCGACGGCGACCGCGACGTAGGTCATGACGGGGACTCCTCTCGATCGCCCGCGCGGGGCGCGCTCACCTTCCGCAGCTCCTCGTCCGAGCCGATGGCCCGGATCAGCCGCGCCTCCAGCAGCAGGACTCCGGCGCGCAGCCGCTCCAGGTGCGCCTCGTCCCGCACGCCGAGCATGTGGATGTACAGCGTCCCGGTCTGGTGGTCGGCCTCGGCGATGAGGCTGCCGGGCACCAGCGAGACCGCCTCGGCGACCAGGGTCATGTTCAGGTCCGAGGGGACCCGCAGCCGCACCGCCACGATCGCGTTGGTCGGCCGCCCCGGGCGGAAGGCGAGCAGCGCGACCTGGAAGCTCGCCACCACCAGGTCGAAGAGGAACCGCGCGGCGAACCGGACGACCCCGACCGGGCGCAGGCGCCCGCCGAACTTGACCGGCGGCAGCGGGAACACCACCAGGATCGCGGTCGCCACCAGGACGCCGAAGACGGTGTTCAGGAGGCTGAAGTCCCCCCACAGGAGGTCCCACACCAGGACGAGCCCGATCACGGCGGTGATCCGGCTGCGGAGGCGCTCGCGCCGGGTCAGCGGGGCCTGGAGGCGGCTCACGGCGCACCGTCCGGGAAGACCGCCTCGATGTAGGGCGTGCGGGCGAGCAGGTCGGCCGCGGCCTCCGAGGTGATCCCGAAGAGCGGGCCCGCCACCACCGTGAGGGCGACGCTGAACGCCACCAGCGCGAACGTGGGGGCGACCATCAGCTTGGGCAGCAGCACCGTCGACCCCTCCGAGTCGTCGTCGGCGCGCGGCAGGTCCGGGTGCGGGGCGCGCCAGAACGCCAGGTTCCAGACGCGCCCGATCGCGTACAGGGTCAGCAGGCTCGTGAGGACGCCGCCGGCCACGACGGCCCACACCAGCGGACCGGACTCATCGACTCCGGCCTGGAGCAGGCCGAGCTTGCCGAGGAACCCGGAGAACGGCGGGATGCCCGCGAGGTTGAGCGCTGGGATGAAGAACAGGACCGACAGCAGCGGCGCGATCCGCCCCAGGCCGCCGAGCCGGTCGAGCGCGGTCGTGCCGCCGCGGCGCTCGACGAGCCCGGCGGCGAGGAACAGGGTCGTCTGGATCGTGATGTGGTGCGCGATGTAGAAGATCGCGCCCGACAGCCCGGCCTCGGAGGCCAGCGCCACCCCGAACAGCATGTACCCGATGTGGCTGATGAGCGTGAACGACAGGAGCCGCTTGATGTCGGACTGCGCCACCGCGCCGAGGATGCCCACGACCATCGTCAGCAGCGATATCACCATGAGCACGTCGGCGATGCGCCCGTCGGGGAACAGGAGCGTCTCGGTGCGGATGATGGCGTACACGCCGACCTTGGTCAGCAGGCCCGCGAAGACCGCGGTGACCGGCGCGGGCGCGGTCGGGTAGCTGTCGGGCAGCCACGCCCCGAGCGGGAACACGGCGGCCTTGATGCCGAACGCCAGCAGCAGCATCCCCTGGAGCAGCAGCCTGAGGTTGTCCGGCAGCTCGTCGAAGCGGCCCGCGAGCTGGGCCATGTTCAGCGTCCCGGTCGCGGCGTACACGAGGCCGAGCGCGCTCAGGAAGATCACCGAGGACAGGAGGCTCACCACGACGTACGTGGTGCCCGCCCGGATGCGGTTCTCGGTGCTGCCCAGGGTGAGCAGCACGTAGCTCGCCACGAGCAGGATCTCGAAGCCGACGTAGAGGTTGAACAGGTCGCCCGACAGGAACGCGTTGGTGACGCCGGCGGTCAGCGCCAGGTAGGTCGGGTGGTAGACCGACAGCGGCGTCTCCTCGTCGCCGTCGGCCGAGCCCTGCCCGATCGAGTAGACCAGGACGCACAGCGTCACCGCGGTCGAGACGACCAGCATGAGCGCGGCGAGCTTGTCGGCGACGAGGATGATGCCCAGCGGCGGCGGCCACCCGCCGACGGCCACGACCTGCGGCCCTTCGGCGGCGGTGACCACGAGCAGCGCGGAGGAGACGACGAGCGTGGTCGTGAGCGCGGTCAGGCTCACGGCGCGCTGGGCGCCCGGGCGCCGGGCCATCATGAGGGTCAGCGCGGCCCCGAGCGCGGGGATGATGACCGGGAGCGGGACGAGGAAGCTCATCGCTCGGCCCAGCCCGGTCCGGCGTCGTACACGGGGCTGGGGAGGTCCTCGGTCTCGCTCTCCTTCGCGTGCGGGATCTCGTCGCGCTCGGCGAGCTCGATGATGCGGGTGTCCTCCGCGTCGTCCTGCACCTCGTCGTGGCCGAGGAGCTGCCAGCTGCGGTAGGCGAGGGCCAGGAGGAACGCGGTGATCCCGAGCGTGATGACGATGGCGGTCAGGATCATCGCCTGCGGGAGCGGGTCGCTCATGCCCTCGACGGGCGCCTCCCCGATGATCGGCGGCGTGCCGTACGCGCCGCCCATGAGGATGAGCACGTTGACGCCGTTGCCGATGAGGACCACGCCGATGAGCACGCGGGTGAGCGTGCGTTCGAGCAGCAGGGACACGCCGGCGCCGAACAGCACGCCGATGACGACCACGTAGACCAGGTTCGGGCTCATGCGGCCTCCTTCTCGGGCAGCGGCGCGGCGTTCTCGGGGCCGTCCCCGGACTCGCGGTGGCGGTCGATCTCGGCCCCGAGGCTCCGCAGGATGTCGAGCACCAGGCCGACCACGATCAGGTAGACGCCGATGTCGAAGAACGTGGAGGTCACGAAGTGGAGGTGGCCGAGCAGCGGCACCTCGACGTCGAGGATGGCGCTCTGGAGGACCTGCCCGCCCAGCAGCATCGACGCGGCCCCGGTGCCGACCGAGACGAGCAGCCCCGTGCCGAGGAGCCGCCCGGCGTCCACCGGGGCGGCGGCGTTGAGCTCGGCCCGGCCGCCGGCCAGGTAGCGGACGGCCAGGGCCAGCCCGGCGACGAGCCCGCCCGCGAACCCGCCCCCGGGGTGGTTGTGCCCGGTGAACAGCAGGTAGATCGAGAACAGGACGATGGTGTGGAACAGCAGGCGGGTCACGACCTGGAGGATGATCGCCTGGTGGCTGCCGTCCGTCTCGGGCCGGGAGAGCCACTTGACGTGCTCGCCGGTCTTCGGCGGGGCGGGCCGGGAGCCGCCGCGGCGGTGCATCGCCTTGTCGCGCCCGAAGATCAGGCTCGCCACGCCGGTGGCGGCGACCAGGAGCACCGCGATCTCGCCCATGGTGTCCCAGGCGCGGATGTCCACCAGGATCACGTTGACGATGTTGTGGCCGCCGCCGTAGGAGACGGCCAGGTCGGGGAAGAGCTCCGAGATCGGCTCGGCCTCGCGGCTGCCGACCGCCACGTAGGCCATGCCCGCGGCGACGACGCCGACGGCGACGCCGATGGCGACGCGGAAGCGCCGCACCTTCTTCAGGGGCCGCTCGGAGAAGCGCGGGGGCAGGCGGCGCAGCACCAGCACGAACATGACGATGGTGACGGTCTCGACCAGGAACTGGGTGAGCGCCAGGTCGGGGGCGCCGTGGAAGATGAACAGCGCGGCGACGCCGTAGCCGGAGACGCCGGTGAGGACCATCGCGGTCAGGCGCCGCCTGGCGAGCGCCGCGGCGATGGCGGCGGCGACGATGATGCCGCCCGCGGCCAGTTGCAGCGGCGTGTCGAACAGCCGGAAGCGGTGCGGCCAGGGCCCGTCGAACAGCAGCAGCCCGCCGGCGAGGACGACCAGGGACACCAGGATCACGCCGAGGTAGAACGGCAGCGAGCCGCGCTGGGTGCGGCCGGTCAGCTCCACGGCCAGGCGGTCGATGCCGTTCTGCGCCTGCCGGTACACCGCCCCCGAGGTGAGTCGGAGCTTCACCGCCCTCCACGCGCTGGTCCGGCGCGTCGCCAGGTAGAGGCCGAAGCCGGCGGCGAGGGCGGCCAGCGACAGGCCGAGCGCCGGGGTGAGGCCGTGCCACAGGGCGAGGTGGTAGGCGTGGCCGGTGTCGGGGTAGCGGTCGGCGTACGGCGCGAGGAGGCCGTCGGCGCCGGGGGCGAGGAGACCGGCGGCGAGGCCGGCGAGCGCCAGGAGCGCCGGCGCGGCGAGGAACCCGGGGCCGGCCGGCGCGGCGTCGGTGTCGTCCAGGCCGGGCTTGCGCGCGAACGCGCCCCACAGGAAGCGGAGGCCGTAGGCGACGGTGAGCGCGGCCCCGGCGACGAGGCACGCCAGCATCGCCCGCTCCCAGGGGCCGCCGTCCCAGAACGCCGCGAGCATCGCCTCCTTGGCGACGAATCCGAACGTCGGCGGCAGGCCGATCATGGAGGCCACGGCGAGGACGGCGACGGCGGCCAGCGCGGGCCTGCGGGCGCCGAGCCCGCTGAGCGAGTAGATCTCGCGGGTGCCGGTGGTCTTGTCGACGATGCCGACCACCAGGAACAGCGCGGCCTTGAACATGGCGTGCCCGGCCAGGAGGGCGGCGCCGGCGAGCGCGGCGTCGCGGAACCCGCTGCCGAGGACGATGCCGATCATGCCCAGCTGGCTGACCGTCCCGTAGGCGAGCATCAGCTTCAGGTCCGTCTGGCGCAGCGCCGTCCACCCTCCGAACAGGAAGGTGAGGGCGCCGCAGGCCCAGACCGCCTCCCGCCAGGGCGGGTCCGCGGCGAACACCGGGGTGAGCATGCCGATGAGGAACACCCCGGCCTTGACCATGGCGGCGGCGTGGAGGTAGGCGCTGACCGGGGTCGGGGCGGCCATCGCGTTGGGCAGCCAGAAGCTGAAGGGGAAGAGGGCCGACTTGGACAGGGCGCCGAGGAGGACCATCACGAGCGCGACCACCAGGTACGCGCCGCCGGGCAGGTCCTCGACCACGGCCGACAGGCGGTAGGTGCCGGCGTGCTGGCCGAGCATGATGAAGCCCACGAGCATCGCCAGCCCGCCGAGCGTGGTCACCAGCAGCGCCTGCATCGCCGCCCAGCGGCTCGCGCGGCGGGTCGGGTCGTGTCCGATGAGGAGGTAGGAGAAGACCGAGGTCAGCTCCCAGAAGACGTAGAGCAGGAGCAGGTCGTCGGCGACGACGAGTCCGAGCATGGCGCCGGCGAAGCCGACGAAGACGGCGGCGAAGCGCCCGAGCCCGGCCTCGCCGGCCGGGAAGTAGTGGGCGCTGTAGGCGAGCACGAGGGCGCCGACGCCGCTGACGAGGAGCACCATGAGCCACGGGAACGCGGTCATGCGGAACGCGAGCTCCTGGCCCAACTGCGGCACCCAGGGGTGGACCTCGGTCACCGCGCCGCCCGAGCGCATCGCGCCGGTGTGGGCCAGCGCCCACGCGAAGGTGGCCGCCGGGACGGCGGCCACCGCGTAGAGGGCCTTGGGGCCGAGCCAGCGGACGAGTGCGGGGGCGAGCACCGCCATGGAGGCGTAGCAGGCGAGCAGTACTGTCAAACGGCCTCCCCGGAAAACGATCACGCCGACACTGGCACTCACACTATCCGTTCCGAAGAGCTCACCGCGAAACTCGGCGTTGAGAAGTTGCGAACACTCGTCGCGTTCACCCCGTTGCGCTGGGGATCGGCCCGGTTCATTTCCCGCACATGAAGGTTCACTTCACAGACCGGGACCCGGCGCGGCCGCCCTGCGGCGGCGCGCCGGGGCCCGCGGCGCCTCCGCCGCGGGCCCCGGTCCGAGCGGTCGGGTCAGTTGGGCGAGTGGACGGTGCCGTCGTCCCAGTCGCGGGTGGCGCCCCGCACGTACCAGTTCGAGCCGCCCGACGAGGTGCTCCCGGAGAAGCGCTGCTCGATGGAGCCCTCGAACGGGGTCGTGGAGGCGTTGCGGCCGTAAGCGTCCGTGTAGACCGTGGTCGAGCCGGAGGCCTGGAGCGTGAAGCCGCCCGGCCGGTACTCGCGCAGGGTCCCCTTGAACGGCGAGCGGGGGTCGTCCCACGCGAGGCGCTGGCCGCCCCCGGCCTGGAGGGCCTCGTCGCAGTTGGGGCCGCCCAGGAGGTCCGGCTCGTAGCACAGGTCCAGGACCCGGCCCATGCCGCCGGGCAGGGACGGGTCGTAGTAGCGCTGCGAGTCGACCACGTAGAACAGCGGCGACATGCTGAAGTTCACCCCGGCGCCGCTGATCTGCGAGTTGCCGAACCAGAAGTCGTCCATGTCGGACACGTTGAACGGCTGCGGCGTGGGGTAGAGCGGGTCGTTGTGGGTGTCGCCGCGGCGGATCGCCTCGATGCAGCCCGACTCGGCGATGAGGCGGCCCGGCGTCGTGAACTCCGAGGGCGAGTCCGCCGGCACCGGCTCGCCCACCTCGATGCGCTGGCCGCCGAAGCTCGGGCATTCGGAGGGGCTGAAACCCCCGGCCTCGCCGAACGGCATCATCAGGGCGATGTCGGCCTGGACGGTCTGGCCGTTCGCGTTGCACTTGATGTTGCTGATCAGCTCGTGGACGTTGTTCTTGAACGCGTCCGGCGAGTGCGTGCCCTGGTGGATCTTCAGCAGGATGTCGCAGGTGGCGATGGTGGGCCCCTGGGGCGGGAGGAAGTTCCCGGCGTTGTCGCCCTGGATCACGTTCACGCTCTCGGCGAGCACCTTGTGGCCGACGTGGTCCTCGTGCCGGTGGCTGTGCTCGGGCAGGCTGTCGACCTGCACCTCGCTGACGTAGCCGAAGGGCGGGAAGCCGCTCTCACCGAACAGCGCCGAGTCGCGCGGGTCGTCGCCGTGCTCGTGCCCGAACGAGCAGCCGCTGGGGTCGCGGGTGGGGTGCCAGGTCGGGTAGACCTTGCCGTCGGCGCCATAGGTCCAGTACCGGGCGTGGACCTCGTTGGAGCACTCGCCGGCCCGCGGCTCGTAGCCCTTCGGGTCGGACTCCCGGATCAGCTCGTAGGCCCGGCTGAGCTCGGCGTCGGCGGGCGGCAGGCCCTCGCCCCAGGCGGGGTTCCCGGGGTCGGGGTCGGGGTCGGTGGGGTCCGGGTCGGTGGGGTCGGGGTCGGTCTGGCCGTCGCAGACGTCGCCGTTGACGGCGATCCGGCTCGGGGCGGCGCTGCTGCCGGTGCCCACGAAGCCGAAGACCTCGCGGCTCTGGCCGGAGGCGATGGCGGCGTTCCAGCCGACGTCGGTGCCGGTGAAGCCGGTCCCGCTCTGGTTCCAGTCGACGTTCCACGCGCTGCTGACGGTGGTGCCGGAGGGGAAGTCCCACTCGATCCGCCAGCCGTCGATGGGCTCGTCGGCGGTGATGGTGATGTTGACCTGGAAGCCGGAGTTCCAGTCGCTGATGACGGTGTAGTCGACCTCGCAGCCGGCCTCGGCGAAGGCGCGGTCCGCCGAGGTGGTCGTGAGGGCGCCGGCGCCGAGGGCCGCGATGGCCGCGGCGGTGACCGCCAGTCTCCTGTGACTTCGATGCGATTGCATGTCGCGATGTCCTTTGTTCTTCGCGGCCTCGTCGCAGCGGCGACGGTGAGGGGGGTCCGTCGGGTGTCTTGGCTCTGCGAATCCGCTCGGGTCCGCTTCATGGAGAAAGCGCTACCAAGCGATATATTGATGGTTTCCTATATTTAGAGGTCCTGTCAAGGTTTTCGCGGCACTTACGAAAAGTTTCGGTCGGAGGGCGCTCGCCCGCCGACGGGAGCATGAAGGCGGGGCGCCCGTCGCCGGGCGCCCCGCCGGTTCAGCAGGTCAGACCAGGGGGGTCTGGCCGGAGTGCGCGGTGTTCCAGGCGTTCCCGCCGTCGCCGGCGCCGCCGGAGTGGCCGCCATTGCCGCCGGTCGCGACGGCATCGCTGTCGCCCGAAGCGTCGGCGTCACCGGTGGTGACGTCGCCCGGCGCCCCTCCTGATCATCAGCATCCCGCCGGTGACGACGACCAGGGCGAGGACGGCGACGCCGATGAGCACGGCGGTGCCCGACCCGGACCCGTCCGCCTGCGCGTCGGTCGCCGCCTCCGCGTCCGTGCCGTCGGCGGCTTCGGGGGCGGCGCCCGCGACGGTGAGCATGTCGGGGATGGACGCGACGCTGAAGGCGAACGAGCTCTCGAGGCCTTCGCCGTCTTCGAAGGCGGCGGTCACGGTGACGGTGTACTCGCCGGGGGCGGTGTAGCGCATCGGCTGGATGAGGACGTTGCCGTTGAACTCGGGCTGCTCGAGTTCGATCGGCGACCCGTCCGGGCCCGCGACGGCGACGCTGGAGGCGCCGTCCAAGGTCTCGGAGAAGGTCACGGCGATCTCGCCGGGCGCGGCGTCCAGCGCCGTCCCGTCTTCGGGGGAGGTGGCCCAGAGCTCGGCCTGCGCGAACGCCGGGGAGGCCGGGGCCAGGGCGAACGCCATGGCGCCCAGGGCGGCGACCGCGAGGCGGACCGCGGTCCTCCGGAGGCTTCGGGTCGGAAGGTGATGGTCGGCTCGCATCGGAGACTCCTAGGGGTGCGGGGGTTGGCGGTCGTGGGGTCGGCTCGGTCCGGTCATCCGACGGTGAGGTCGAAGACGGCCGAGTGGGATTCGAACTCGGAGGCGCGGACTTGGACGGTGATCTGCCAGTCGCCGTCGAGCGGCAGGTCGACGATGCAGTGGTACTGGCCCGCACCGTATTCGTGGATCTGGGCTTCGACGGGGCCGAAGTCGCGTTCGGGCAGCGAGGCCGTGACCGCGGGCGCCTCCAGCGGTTCCAGCGGCAGCCCTGCGGCGTCGGTGAGGGTGAGCGCGAACGTGTGCTCGCCGGTGCCCGCGGTGGCGCCCTGGAGGGCGGCCCCGCCGTCGCCGAGGGCCTCGCTCAGCGACACCGTCTCGGGGACCGGCGCGGCCGGCTCCTGCGCCGCGGGCGGCGCCTCCGGTTCGGCGCCGGGAGGGAGGTTCACCAGGACGCCGGTCAGCGCGACGACCGCGGCGAGGACGACGGCTTCGCCGCGGACCGTGCGCCGCAGCCGCGCCAGTCCCGCGCGGGGGTCGGCGGCGCGGATCGACGGGACGAGCCGGTATCGGTTCCATCCGGCGAGCGCCAGGGCGACGGCGACCAGGCCGAGCTTGACCAGCAGGGCCCGGCCGTGGTCGGACTCGAGCAGGCTGTCCCAGGTCCGGTGGATCGCCCAGGCCATCGCGATCCCGCTCGCGCCCAGGGCCGCGACGCCGTACCCGGCCCAGGTCGAGAAGCGGGCCACCACCGCCGCGGCGTGCTCGGGACTGCCGTGGCCGCGGCGCAGGCGGGTGAGGACGAGGCCGGTCCCGGCGATGCCGCCGACCCAGATCGCGGCGGTCGCCAGGTGCACCGCGTCGGCGGCGACCATGAGCCAGCGCGGCCCGAACGCCATCGAGTGCCCGATGAGGACCGGCGCGAGCAGCGCGAGCGCGGAGCCGGCGACGACGGCGGGCGTCGACCAGGGGCGGCCGCCGCGGACCGCGCCGAGGTAGGCGAGCGCGACGCCGACGGCGGTGGCGGCGAGGCCGGTGAGGGCGCCGGTCTGGACGGTGCCGCTCCAGGCGCCGACGTCGGCGAGGTCGCCGGGCGGCCGCCCGGCGAGGTCGAGGGCGCCGACCGGGACGGCCAGTGCCGCGGCGAGGACCGCGAGTGCGCCGGCGGCGCGCAGGAGCCGGTGCCGAGGCCGGGGCGGCGCCAGTTCGCGGGCGATGGCGGCGCGGAAGAGGGCGTAGCCGGTGAACAGGAGCAGTCCGAGGTAGGCGGCGATGTTCACGGCCTGGACCGCCCACGGCCGGTCGGGTTCGGCCCGGTCCTCCGCCGGAGGCGGGGGCGCGGTCCCGGTGCCCACGGTGAAGGACAGGACGCCGGAGATCGGGTGCGAGTCGGCCGAGATGACGCGCCAGTTGAGGTAGTAGGGGCCTTCGGCGAGGTCGGGCAGGTCGACGACCACGTCGGTGTCGCTGGCGGCAGCCGTCAGCTCCTGCTCGGCGCCGTTGCCGCCGACCAGGAGCATGGCGTCGTCGACGGGCCGCACGGCCTCGTTGAAGGTGAGGATGACCTCGTCGGGGGCGGTGTCGAGGACGGCGCGGTCGGCGGGGTCGGTCGCCAGGAGGGCGGCGTGCGCCTGCGCGGGGGCGGCGGGCGCGAAGAGGATGAGGAGCGCCGCCAGGGCGGGCGGGATCGCCCGCCCCGGCGGTCGGGTGCGGAGCGCGGTCACGCGCGCCGGCTCCGGACGAGGGCGAACGCGCCGAGCGCGGCGCCGATCATGCCGATGGCGAGCGCCACGTACGTGACCGGGTCGGTGCCGTCCGGGTCGTCGGCGGCTTCGGCGGCCTCCTCGCCCTGGGCGGGTTCGGCGTCGGCCTCTTCGGCGTCGGCCGCTTCCGCGGCGGTGACGGTGATCGAGGGTGCCGGGGACTCGAGCGCGTCGGCGTCCTGCCCCTCGGCGGGGATCTCGATCCAGGGGTGGTCGCCGGCCGTGCAGGTCTGCACGACCGGGAAGTAGAGCGTCTGCCCGGCGGCCTCCTCGGGGAGGCGGAGCGAGAGCTCGAAGGCGTCGCGCAGCTCGTCCGGCAGGGGCGTGTTCGCGGTGTAGACGATCTGGTCGACCCGCTGGGTGACCTCGTTGCCGTGGCTGTCGGTGATCGGCTCGGGAAGGTCGGCCATGACCTTCTCGACCTCCCAGTTCGGGTTCACGCTGGGGGTGACGGCGTTGATGGGCTCGGGGATCTGGACGGCGACCGCGGTGGTGGCGTCGCCGTCGCAGCCGTGCGGGACCGAGACGGTGAGCAGGGTGTAGGCGCCGGCGACGGTGCTCGGCGCGGCGATGGTGACGTGGGCGGCGGCCGGGCCGGCGGTCGCCAGGACGGCGAGGGCGGCGGCGGTGCCGGCGAGTGCGGTGCGCGCGAGCGCGCGGCGGGCGGTGGGACGCTGCATGGTGGTACTGCTTTCTGAAGACGGAGGTCGCGGCGCTGGTCGCGCCGGGTTCGGGTCGGGTGCGGGGACTCGGGGCGGTGCTCGGGCGGCCATGCCGCCGTCCTCTCATTAGATTGACAGATATCGATTCAAATGTCGTCGGCCCCCGGTCAGTCCCTGGCGCCGCGGCGGCGCAGGAGCACGGCGGTCGCGACCGCCGCGGCCAGGACCAGCAGCAGCGCGAGGGCGACGGCGGTCGCCGAGGCGCCCGAGGCCGGGTCCTCGGCCGCCTCGGCGTCGGTCGCGGCGGCCGCATCGGTCTCAGCGGCAGTCGCGGCGGCGGTTTCAGCAGCACTGTCCAGCAGGTCCGGCGGGACCTGCTCGACGGTGAACGTGAGGGCGCCGTCGACGCGGTGGCCGTCCTCGGAGATGACCCTGAAGGCCACGGTGTAGTCGCCGGGCCCGAGGTAGCGCATCGGCTGCGTGAACGTGTCGGCGTCGAAGGCCGGCGCCCCGGCGTCGACGAGCGCGCCGCCGGGGCCGGTCACGGCGATCTCGGTGGAGGCGGCGTCGAGGACCTCGGAGAAGGTCGCGGTGACCTGTGCCGGGGCGGTGGCCAGGGTCGCTCCCTCCTCGGGGTCGGTCGCCACGAGCGCGGCGTGCGCGAAGCCGGGCCGGGCGGGCGACACCGCCAATGCCAGCCCGGCCAGGACGGCGAGCAGCGCGGCGGGGACGCGCGGGCGGCCGCGGCGCTCCTCCCCTGGGATCGGCGGCGCGGGGCGGCGGTCGGCGTCCGGTCGCATCGGGTCCTCCTCGGAGTTCATGTGAATGAATTTGGATA
>NZ_JAJLQZ010000060.1 GCF_020991375.1 Glycomyces amatae
CGGTTGTGCGCCGACCTGCTCGACGAGCGCGTGACGCGGCCGCGGTGGGCGCTGGTGACCGGCCGGCTCCGTTCGGCCGCGCCGATCTCCATCGCGAACCGGGCGGCCGAGGCCTTCCGCGAGGAGGCGGGTACCGGGCTGCTCGGCACCACGGTCGAGACGCATAGCGAGGTCATGACCTTCCGGGCCTTCGGCACCGGCTCCCGCGAAGCGTCCGCGGCGCTCGCCGCGCTGCCCGCCGACTGCGGGGACGTCGCCGTCTACTTCACCGGTCTCGACTTCGGCAACCCCGGGATCGCCGCGGCCTACCCGGACGAGAGCGACCCGGACGTGGCGGTCTACTCGCTGGCCGAGCCGACGACGCTGCTGGACGTGCGGGACAATCCCGACTTCATGGGCCCGGACGGGCCGGACTTCGAGGTCGACCCGTCCGTCGTGACCGAGCACTCCGTGCGGACCGTCTTCGCC
>NZ_JAJLQZ010000061.1 GCF_020991375.1 Glycomyces amatae
CCTGACCGTCCTGGCCGTGGTGGTAGTTCCCGCGAGGGCGGGCTCTCGTGGTGATGATGCTTCGGCTTCGGCTGTCGGTGCGGCCGGAGGCGTCGGCATGGCGGCGGTGGCTTGCCCGCTGCTGTCGCTTTGGTCGGTGGTATCGCCGCTGTTGGTGGTCCTGGTGGTGAAGCGTGCTCGTGCTTTAGCGCGCGCTGCGCGCATCGCGGCCCGGGCGCGTTCGTGTTCGATGATGGCGGCGTGGCCGTCCAGGTCCGGTTTCAGCGTCGGGGACCATTCGGTCCGGTAGAGGCCGGTGGGGAACAGGTCCCAGCCCGAACTCTGATGCTCGGTGTCTAGGTCGGCATCGGTGCGCCAGTCGGAGCACCCGCACCCGGCATCGTCGCTTTCGCTGTTGTCGCTCTGGTGGTCGTGGTGGGTGATGACCGC
>NZ_JAJLQZ010000062.1 GCF_020991375.1 Glycomyces amatae
GGGAGCGCGGCCTCCTTGAGGAGGTACCGCCGGCCAGCACAGTCGGAGTCCCGCACACACCCCGAGGCGTATCCAGCACACCCACCCGACCAGCGCCGATAGGAAGGCAGGAGGAACCAACCCACCACGCCCGGCAGGCCCGACAGGCCCGACAGGACGATAGGACGATAGGTCCACACGCCAGAGAGAACCGGCGGGACCGGCAGGCCATGGCCGCACGGCGGCGACTACTCGACGGCGATGCGAGACACCGCTGCGAGAGCCCGCTGCGAGGCGGTGCCGTCAGGCGAGGCGATCACCATCGCGCTCACGACCGCGTGCCCGCCAGGACGCGACTACACCCACCGGGAGGAGGTGAACCCACCATGACCACCACGACCACCACGATG
>NZ_JAJLQZ010000063.1 GCF_020991375.1 Glycomyces amatae
CCCTGCACCGCGACTCCTGCGGCACCCGCCGCGCACCAGGCCGCCCGGCGACAGGCCGCAGCAACGAACCCGGCAGCCACCGACACCACCGCTACCGCAGCGACGACCGGCACCGCCGCACCAGCGCTCACCGACCCCGCCGCCGCAGCGAGGCCCGGCCGAGCCGCCACCACACCGGCAACCACCGGCCCCACCACCACCGGAGCGCCGTCGCCCGGTCCCGGCGCCACCCACACCACCCCGGCCCCGGCAGCCCGCCCCAGGACCGGCCACTCCGCCACACCGTCGCCGATGGCCTGAACCCCACCCGAGAACCCGCCCGGCCCCCTACAGCCCGCCCCCGCCCGGCCTCCACGCCTCCGTCGCCGCCCGCCCGAAC
>NZ_JAJLQZ010000064.1 GCF_020991375.1 Glycomyces amatae
AAACCAACACCACAAACTCATCGAACAGACGACAACACCGTTCGTCGAGCAGAAGCCCGACAACGGTGAGTTCTTCAATTCGCTGAGCCCGGTCAGTTCAAGTAGAACAAAGACACTCACGCACACTATACAAATCTCAAACAACACACCAGCCACACCGACATCGCCGTCACTGACGACCTATCGATATGACCAGGCTCCGAGACGTATGGTCTCAGAACCCCAACAGGGTGCGGCACCATCACCCGCAAGGGGAGATGATGCCAAGGATGGTTTCTTCAACGTGCAGTCGACACACCATTAAAACATTCAGTCCATACACACCCGAGCAGTAAACCCGCCAGCGTGATTGCTGACAGGAGACTCGGATGGTTGACG
>NZ_JAJLQZ010000065.1 GCF_020991375.1 Glycomyces amatae
CAACACACGGCCAAGTCAGATAGAAACAAAGACACTCACGCACACTATACAAATCTCAAACAACACACCAGCCACACCCGATGCGCACGCCTTCGTCGTCCCACAGGACCATCAAGACATCACCGCGCATCCGCAGCATGACCGGGCTCCGAGACGTATGGTCTCAGAACCCCAACAGGGTGCGAGACCCAAAGTCACCACAGCGAATCCAAAAGATTCGACGCGGAGACCATTGGGTCTCAAGGATGGAAGCAAGCCATGCTCGCTCAAGTTCAACGTGCAGTCGACACACCATTAAAACATTCAGTCCATACACACCCGAGCAGAAGACCCGTCAGCGTGATTGCTGACAGGAGACTCGGATGGTTGACA
>NZ_JAJLQZ010000066.1 GCF_020991375.1 Glycomyces amatae
CCCCTAGGGCCGATGCCGTTCAGCTGGCGAGTCGATATGGGTGGTGGGTGTTCGTGTGCGTGTTCGCGCATGGGGATCCGTATGGGGCGCCGGTTGGTCGGGCCTTGCCTCGGTCGGGGCCGGCTTAACGAGGCGGCGACGGAGGGGTGGAGTGGCGCCGGGGGCAGGTGGTCGGTTGCCGGTGGTGCGGAGGTGGCGGTCAGAGCGGCGGCGACGAGAGGGTGTGTGGAGGACCGGTGTGGGTGTGCGGGGCCCGGGTCGGCGGGGCTCGGACTTACTGCGGCGGCGACGAAGCGGTGTGTGGAGGGCTGGGGTCGGCTGGCGGGCCCGGAGTCGTGGGTGGC
>NZ_JAJLQZ010000067.1 GCF_020991375.1 Glycomyces amatae
GGTTCGCCGTAGTCGATGAGCCCGACCGGCCCGAGTGAAGCAGCTGGCCTCGCCGTTGTGGCCGTTTCCGCGAGGGCGGGCTCCCTTGGTGACGATGCTTCGGCTTCGGCTGTCGGTGCGGCCGGTGGCGTCGGCCTGGTGGCCGGGGCCTGCTCACTGTGATCGCTGCGGTCGGCACTGCTGCCGGTGGTGAAGCGTGCTCGTGCTTTGGCGCGGGCTTCGCGTATGGCGGCTCGGGCGTGTTGG
>NZ_JAJLQZ010000068.1 GCF_020991375.1 Glycomyces amatae
GGCGTGTTGTTTGAGAACTCAACAGGGTGTTTGGATGGTCAGCGTGCGGGCTGGCTGAGGATTGTCGGACTAGGTTTCGATGGTGCTTGGTTGGTACTGTTTTTGACTGTCTTTTCCTTGGGGCACTTCGGTGTCCCGTAGAAAATCGGTCAGGACATGCTTCGACACATGCTTTGATCGCACTGGTTTTGCTGGTGTGGTCGTCAACAA
>NZ_JAJLQZ010000069.1 GCF_020991375.1 Glycomyces amatae
GCCGGGGCCGGTCTTGGTGACGGTCCAGCCTTCGGTGTGGAGGCGGCCGTGGTGGAACCGGCACACCAGGATCAGGTTGGCGGCGTTGGTGGGGCCGCCGTCGGCCCAGTGGATGATGTGGTGGGCTTCGGTCCAGGCGACGGGCCGGGAGCAGCCGTGCCAAACACACCCTCCGGGCTGTTCAAGCTCGAGTTTCCTACGCAGAGC
>NZ_JAJLQZ010000007.1 GCF_020991375.1 Glycomyces amatae
GCCCTAGCCCCACCCGAGACCGCATCGATCCGCGGCGACGCCATCGCGCCGCGGCCGGGCCGCCCCACTCCCCGCGGGGCGGCCCGTGTCGCCCATCTCCCTTGACACGCCGACACGGGCGCGGCTACCGTTGTCCCCGTCCTTGTCCCCGAGGTTAGGCACTCACTTGAAGCTCTAGGTCGCAGACATCGCGCCGCCACGTCTCTGCGCACGTGGACGGTGTGTCTTCGATCAAGAGTGCCTCCTTCCGGGAAGGGCCTCTCCTTCCGCCGCTCCGGCGCGATGTCTCTCATTTCGATCCCGTTCCGCATCGAACCTGAGAGAGGTCTCATGACCACCTACATCAACGTCCAGCGGCTGCGCTTCGCCTGGCCCGACGGCGACCGGGTCTTCGACGGCGTCGACGCCGTCTTCTCCGACGGCCGCACCGCCCTCGTCGGGGACAACGGCACCGGCAAGTCCACCCTCCTGCGGCTCGTCGCGGGACTGCTGAAACCCGAGTCGGGCTCCATCACCGCGTCCGGCCTCATCGCGTACCTGCCGCAGGAGCTGCCGCTGCGCCTGGGCGACACCGTGGCCGACCTCCTCGGCATCGCCGCGCAGCGCCGCGCGCTGGCCGCCATCGAGTCCGGCGACGCCGACGAGGCCCACTTCGGCGTCATCGGCGACGACTGGGACTTCCTCGACCGCTCCCGCCTCGCCCTCGACGAGCTCGGCCTCGACCACGTGGGCTTCGACCGCACGGTCGGCACGCTCTCGGGCGGCGAGTCGATGCTCGTCGGCCTGGCCGGGAAGCTCGTGAGCCGCCCCGACGTGCTGCTGCTCGACGAGCCGTCGAACAACCTCGACGCCTCGGCCCGGACGCGCCTGTACCAGGCGATCCGGCGGTTCAACGGCACCCTCGTGGTCGTCAGCCACGACCGGGCCCTCCTGGAGCACGTCGACGCCGTCGCCGAGCTCTACAAGGGCCGCATCCGCATGTTCGACGGCAACTACAGCGCCTACGAGAAGGTCCTCGCCGCCGAGCAGGAGGCCGCGGCCCGCGCGGTCCGCGACGCCAGGCAGGACCTCACCCGACAGAAGAAGGAGCTGGTCGCCACCCGCATCCAGAACGACAAGGGCTCGGCCGCCTGGAAGCGCGAGCGCGACCGGGGCGGCACCCCGAGGATCCTCCTCAACGGCAAGAAGAACGCCGGCGAGGTCTCGTCCGCGAAGATCCTCGGCGAGAAGCTCGAGGACGTGGCCGAGGCCCGCGAGCGCCTCGACGCCGCCGAGGAGTCCCTGCGCGACGACGGCGCGATCAACGTGGACCTGCCCGAGACGAACGTCTCGACCCACCGCGAGATCGCCGTCCTCAAGGGGTTCAACGTGAACGGCCTCTACGGCGAGGGCCTGGGCCTGCACCTGCGCGGCCCCGAGCGGGTCGCGGTCACCGGGGACAACGGTGCGGGCAAGACCACGCTCCTGCGCGCGATCGCCCGCGAGTCCCGCGTCCCGCACGGGTTCCTCACGCAGCGGCTCGAACTGCTCGACGAGGACGCCAGCGTGCTCGACAACGTGCGCGCCAAGGCGCCCGACGCCGACGAGTCGCTCCTGCGGACCCGCCTGGCCCGCTTCGGGATGCGCGGCGACGCGGTCTTCCAGGCGGTCGGGACGCTCTCGGGCGGCCAGCGGCTGCGGGCCGCCCTCGCCGCGGTGCTCTCGGCGCAGCCGGCGCCGCAGCTGCTCCTGCTGGACGAGCCGACGAACAACCTCGACATGTCCTCGACCCGCCAGCTCCAGCAGGCGCTCGGGGCGTTCGAGGGCGCGCTGGTGGTCGTCAGCCACGACGAGGCGTTCCTCGACGGGCTGGGGCTGACGCGGCGGGTCGCGCTCGAACGCGGGGAGGGGATCGCCGCGGACGTCCCGGTCGACCGCTGACGCCCGCGCCCGCCGGGCGACACGCGGGCGGCGGTCCCCGCCGCGGGGCCCGGCCGGGCCGATACTGGACCGGCCAGGCCCCGCACCGTCCTGTGAACCAGCACCGTCCCGTGAAGGAGCCCCGATGCCGCCGATCCGAGCCGCCGCCGCAGCAGCGGCCGCCGTCCTGACCGCGGCCCTGGCCGGGTGCGGCGGCGACGCCGAGGACGACGCCGGCACCGACGCCGACGAGTCCTGGACCGCCGCGCTGCACGTCACCGCGCCGTGGGCCGGAGACCACCCGGACGGGCACGGGACCGCCGATCTCACCTCGGCCGACGGCACCTCGCTCCAGCTCGCGGTGGGCGGCCTCGGCGAGGAGGTCGAGTACACGGCCCACGTGCACGAGGGGACGTGCGACGAGGACCCGCCCGGCGGCGGCCACTGGCTCGCCGACCCCGCGGGCGAGGACGCCCCCGGCAACATCATCGAGCTGGTGCTCACGACCTCGGCGACCGGCACCGGCGAGACCACCGTCTCGAGCGATCTCACCCCGGACGACCGGGCCCGGAGCGTCGTGGTCCACGCCCCCGACGCGGTCGTGGAGGCCGAGAACCTGGACTCCGACCGGGTCCTGTGCGGGGACCTCGACGCGGACTGACCGCACCGGGCGCGGCACCCGCGGGCGACCGGTCCTCGCGTCCTGTTCGACTCCGCGGGAGTCGGACCCCGCGGGCACCATTGGAACCGGGGGTCCCCGGGTGTCCGATTCGCGAAGACACTCCCAGTTCACCCGGGTCGGGTCACGACGGCGCTTAATGCCTGGCGCGCGGCCGGGCCCTCCGCGTATCCTTCACACCGTCATGCCCAGCAGCGTCTCCAACTCCCGCACCAGTCTGCACGAGCGCGTCTTCGCGCTGCGCACGGCCGATCAGCGCGCCCTCCGGCGGCGCCTCCGCGAGGCCCGCGACCTCGAGGGGCCGGCCCGCACCGAGGCGTTCGCGAAGCTCGAGGCCGAGGTCGAGCGCAAGGAGGCCGCCCTCGCGGCCCGCGCCGCCGCCGTCCCGAAGATCGTCTACCCCGAAGAGCTGCCCGTCTCGCAGCGCAAGGACGACATCCTCGAGGCGATCCGGGACCACCAGGTCGTGATCATCGCCGGCGAGACCGGCTCGGGCAAGACCACGCAGATCCCCAAGATCTGCCTCGAACTCGGCCGCGGCGTGCGCGGCATGATCGGCCACACCCAGCCGCGGCGCATCGCCGCCCGCGCGGTGGCCGAGCGCATCGCCGAGGAGCTCGGCTCCCCCCTCGGGGAGGCCGTCGGCTGGAAGGTCCGCTTCACCGACCAGGTCTCCGACTCCAGCTTCATCAAGCTGATGACCGACGGCATCCTGCTCACCGAGATCCAGCACGACCGGCTCCTGAGCGCCTACGACACGATCATCATCGACGAGGCCCACGAGCGCAGCCTCAACATCGACTTCATCCTCGGGTGCCTGCGCCAGATCCTCCCCAAGCGCCCGGACCTCAAGGTCATCGTCACCTCCGCGACCATCGACCCCGAGCGCTTCGCGGCACACTTCGCCGGAGGCGAAACAAATAAGCAGAGCGCCGGAGGCGAAACAAATAAGCAGGGCGCCGGAGGCGGAGCGAACAAGCAGAGCACCGGAGACGGAACCAACCGGCAGGGCGGCACCGCCGAGACGCCGGCGCCGATCCTCGAGGTCTCCGGCCGCACCTACCCCGTCGAGGTCCGCTACCGGCCCCTGCGCGACGAGGAGGGCGAGCGGGACCGCGACCAGATCGACGGCATCCTCGACGCCGTCGACGAGCTCTCCCGCGAGGGCGACGGCGACATCCTCGTCTTCCTCTCCGGCGAGCAGGAGATCCGCGACACCGCCGACGCCCTCGAGAAGGCGAGGCTCCGCCACACCGAGGTCCTGCCGCTCTTCGCGCGCCTGTCCGCGCAGGAGCAGCACCGCGTCTTCTCCTCCCACACCGGCCGCCGGATCATCCTGTCCACCAACGTCGCCGAGACCTCCCTGACGGTGCCGGGCATCCGCTACGTCGTCGACGCCGGGTACGCGCGCATCTCCCGCTACTCGGCCCGCACGAAGGTCCAGCGCCTCCCCATCGAGGCGATCAGCCAGGCCAGCGCCAACCAGCGCGCCGGGCGCTGCGGCCGCGTCGCCGACGGCATCTGCATCCGCCTCTACTCCGAGGACGACTTCAACGCCCGGCCCGAGTTCACCGACGCCGAGATCCTGCGCACCAACCTCGCCAGCGTCATCCTCCAGATGACCGCCGCGAAGCTCGGCCGCGTCGAGACGTTCCCGTTCGTCGACGCCCCCGACGCGCGCAACATCAAGGACGGCATGGACCTCCTGGTGGAGCTCGGCGCCCTCGAGGACCTCCGCGGCGGCGAGCGGCGCCTGACCAAGGCCGGGCGCGACATCGCGAGGCTCCCGATCGACCCTCGCCTGGCCCGGATGATCCTCCAGGCCCGCGACGAGGGCTGCGTCCGCTCGGTCGCGGTCATCACCGCCGCGATGTCCATCCAGGACCCGAAGGAGCGCCCGGCGGACAAGCGGGCCCAGGCCGACCAGTCCCACGCCCGCTTCAACGACCCCGACTCCGACTTCTCGGCGTACCTGAACCTGTGGCGCTACCTCGAGGACGAGCGGCGCGCCCGCTCCTCGAGCGCGTTCCGGCGCATGTGCAAGCAGGAGTACCTGCACTACCTGCGCATCCGCGAGTGGCAGGACCTGGTGCGCCAGATCCTCAGCGTCCTCAAGAGCCTGAAGATCCCCGTCGAGCCGCCCGAGGCCACCGCCGACCCCCGGCGCGTCCACACCGCGCTCCTCGCCGGGCTCCTCTCGCACATCGGCGTCAAGGAGGCCGACACCCGCGAGTACCTGGGCGGGCGCAACGCCAAGTTCGCGATCTTCCCGGGCTCGGGCCTGGCCAAGAAGCAGCCGCGCTGGGTCGTCGCGGGCGAGCTCGTGGAGACCAGCCGCCTGTGGGGGCGCATCTGCGCCAAGATCGAACCCGAGTGGGTCGAGCCGCTCGCCGAGCACCTCCTCAAGCGCTCCTACTCCGAACCGCACTGGTCGAAGAAGGCCGGGGCGGTGCTCGCGTTCGAGCGCGTCACGCTCTACGGCGTCCCGATCGTGGCCCGCCGCAAGGTCAACTTCGGACGCATCGACGTCCCCCACAGCCGTGAGCTGTTCATCCGCCACGCCCTCGTCCAGGGCGAGTGGGAGACCCACCACAAGTTCCTGTCGCGCAACCTCGCCAAGATCGGCGAGGTCGAGGAGCTGGAGAACCGGGTGCGCCGCCGGGGCCTGCTCGCCGACGAGCAGACCCTCTTCGACTTCTACGACGAGCGGCTCCCCGCCGACATCGTCTCGGGTCGCCACTTCGACTCCTGGTGGAAGAAGGAGCGCGACAAGTCCCTCCTGGACTTCGACGAGGCCCTGCTCCTGGGCGACCGCGCCGACGGCCTCGCCGCCGACGCCTACCCCGAGGTGTGGACCTCCGAAGGCGCCGACCTCGAGCTCGACTACGAGTTCGAGCCCGGCTCGGCCCGCGACGGCGTCACGGTCGCCGTCCCGCTCCCGGCGCTCCAGCAGCTCGACCAGGACGCCTTCACCTGGCAGGTCCCCGGACTGCGCGCCGAGTTCGCCGAAGCGCTCATCAAGAGCCTGCCCAAGACCCTGCGCCGCAGCTTCGTGCCCGCCCCCGACTTCGCCAGGGCCGCCGTCGCGCGCATGGCGCCCGTCGCCGGGCGCCCCATGATGGCCGCGCTCGCCGACACGCTCAAGTCCATGACGAACGTGCACGTCCCCGAGGACGCCTTCGACCTCACCAAGATCCCCGGCCACCTCCTCGTCACCTTCCAGGTGAAGGACGAGGACGGCGCGGTGGTCGCCGAGGGCAAGGAGCTCGGGGCGCTCCAGCGCCAGCTCGCCCCCAAGACGCAGGAGGCCGCCGCCGAGGCGTTCGAGCTCGAGCGCACCGGCCTGAAGACCTGGGACTTCGACGCGCTCCCCAAGCTCCACGAGACCCCGCGCAAGGGCTACACCGCCAAGGCCTACCCCGCCCTGGTCGACGAGGGCGGGTCCGTGGGGGTCAAGGCCTTCCCCGATCCGGGCTCGCAGGCCGCGAACATGTGGGCCGGGACCCGCAGGCTCCTGCGCCTGAACACCCCCGACCCGCACTTGAAAGAGGCGCTGACCCGCAACGAGCAGCTGGCGCTCGCGACCGGGCCGTACCCGAACGTCGACGCGCTGCTGGCCGACTGCGTCCGGACCGTGCTCGACAAGGTCCTCATCGAGGGCGGCGGCCCCGCCTGGGACCGCGAGGGCTTCGAGAAGCTGCTGGGGCGCGCCCGGCCCGAGGTCGCGGGGGAGTCGGCCGCCGTGGCGCGCAAGGCCGCCGCGGTCCTGACCGCGGCGCGGGAGGCCTCCCGCCTCCTCGAGGGCAAGTTCGACTTCGCGATGCTCGCGGCCATGAGCGACATGCGCCGCCAGCTCGAAGGGCTCGTCGGCGCCGAGGGCTTCGTCGGCGCGACCGGCTGGTGGCGCCTGGACGACCTGCACCGCTACGTCAAGGCCATCGCCTACCGGGCGTCGCGCGTCGCCGCCGACGTCGCGGGCGACAAGGGCCGGATGGACGTCGTCCAGTCCCTGGAGGCCGAGCGGGACTCGCTCGCGCGCACCCGCCCGGCCGCGCTGCGCTCCGGCGAGGGCCGCGAGGTCCGCTGGATGCTCGAGGAGCTGCGCGTCAGCCTCTTCGCCCAGCAGCTGGGGACCCGCTACCAGGTGAGCGAGAAGCGCATCAGGAAGCTCCTCCAGTCCCTCTGAGGGCCGTCCGCCCGCAATTCGATCGCGGATGTCGGACCCGGGGTGCATGATCATGGTCCGGACTGCGCCCGGCGCAGTAGACCGCAAAGCCTCCATCGAGGTGATGTCTTTCAGGCATCAATATGACATCATGATCTGAGGCACCCTCGTGCCCGGAAACCAGAACCCTTTTGAACGGCACCGCTCCAAAGGAGGACGACGTGTCGACCGACAACGCCATCGAGATCGAGGGCCTGACCAAACGCTTCGGCGACCTGGTCGCCGTCGACCGCATCGATCTGACCGCCCGCGCCGGCACCGTGCTCGGCGTCCTCGGCCCCAACGGGGCCGGCAAGACCACCATGGTGCGCATGCTCGCCACCCTCTCCCGGCCCACGGCCGGCACCGCCCGCGTCGGCGGGTACGACATCGTGCGCGACGCGCCCGAGGTCCGGTCCCTCATCGGCCTCACCGGCCAGTTCGCGGGGATCGACGAGCTGCTCACCGGCGAGGAGAACCTGCGCTTCATCGGGCGCCTGCTCGGGATGCCCACCCGGGACGCCAAGGCGCGCGCCCGCGAGCTCCTCGCGCAGTTCAACCTCTCCGACGCCGCCGACAAGGCCGCCAAGGCCTACTCCGGCGGCATGCGCCGCCGCCTCGACCTGGCCGCGAGCCTCGTCGGGCGCCCGCGGATCCTCTTCCTCGACGAGCCGACCACCGGCCTCGACCCCAGGGCCCGCGGTGAGCTCTGGGAACTCGTGCGCGGCCTCGTCGCCGACGGCACCACCGTGCTGCTGACCACGCAGTACCTCGAGGAGGCCGACCAGCTCGCCCACGAGATCGTGGTCATCGACCAGGGCAGGACCATCGCCACCGGCACGCCTACCCAGCTCAAGTCCAAGATCGGCGGCCAGACCCTGCGCATCCAGCCCGAGGACCACGGCCAGCTCGACGGACTGCGGGCCCTCGTCGCCGAGCGCTTCCCCGACCTCGACCCGATCGTCGAGGCCGGCGCGATCACCGTCGGCGTCAACGACGACGGCATCATGCCGACCCTCGCGGCCGACCTGCGCGACCGCGGCATCGCGCTGACCGAGTTCCACCTCGGACTCTCCAGCCTGGACGAGGTCTTCCTGACCTTGACCGGGCACCGCACCGAAGCCGACGACGAGGCCCAGCCCGAGGAGGCCGCGAAATGACCGCCGTGATCGAGAGGCCGGTCCTGGGCCGGCCGGGCCCGGCCGACACCGTCCGCCAGACCCTCTCCATGGCCTGGCGCCAGATGGTCCGCATCAAGCACAACCCGTTCGAGCTGGTCGACCTGTCCCTGAGCCCGGTCATGTTCCTGCTGCTGTTCGTCTACGTCTTCGGCGGGCAGATGGCCGGGACCACCGACCAGTACCTCCAGTACGTCCTCGGCGGGCTCATCGCCCAGAACGCGATCTTCCTGACCATGTACACCGGCACCGGCATCAACGCCGACCTGCGCAAGGGCGTGTACGACCGGTTCCGCTCGCTGCCGATCGCGCGCTCGGCGCCCCTGGCCGGGAAGATCTTCGCGGACCTGTTCAAGCAGGTCTGGTCGATCGCGATCATGCTGGGC
Source organism: Glycomyces amatae (assembly GCF_020991375.1). Taxonomy (GTDB): domain Bacteria; phylum Actinomycetota; class Actinomycetes; order Mycobacteriales; family Micromonosporaceae; genus Glycomyces; species Glycomyces amatae. The sequence goes on from NZ_JAJLQZ010000007.1 coordinate 8,347, forward strand.
CTGGGCATCCTCATGGGCTTCGAGCTGCGCAGCTGGGCGGGGGCGCTCATGGCGACCCTGGCGATCGTGGCCTTCGCCCTGGCGATCTCGTGGGTGTCGGTGCTCATGGGGGTGCTGGCCGACTCCGAGGAGAAGGTCCAGATCTACTCCTTCGTGATCATCATGCCGCTGACGTTCACGTCGAGCGCGTTCGTCGACATCAGCACGATGCCGGGCTTCATGGAGGCCTGGGCCAAGGTCAACCCGGTGACGCACCTGGCCGACGCCATGCGGGGCCTCTTGTCGTTCGGGCCGATAGCCGAACCGCTGCTGTGGACCTTCGCCTGGGCCGTGGGCATCTTCGCGGTGACGGCCCCCCTGGCGATGCGCGCCTACCGGCGAAAGATGGTCTGACCCAGGCGTGTCATACCGGCTCATGTTCCTCGAAGTCGTAGCATCAAAGCATCAATTCGTGTAAGGATTGATGCATGAGAACTACGGTGACTATCGAAGACAGCATCGCGGTCCGCATCGAAGGGCTGCGAGCGGAGCGGCACATGACTTTCAAAGAAGCGATCAATGAGATCCTGAGCCTCGGTCTGGACGCCTGGGACAATCCCGGCGTCCAGACCGAGCAGAAGCGCACCTGGACCACTCCGAGGGACCTCGGAGGACAGGTGTTGCCATATCAGGCCAGCACGGCCGAGATGCTCGCTCTCGCAGAGGGTGAGGACTACAAGTAGTGTTCTTGATCGATGTCAACGTGCTCGTGTACGCGGTGGATTCGAACCAGCCGAGGCACGAGGCAGCGAAGGGCTGGCTCGACGAGCAGTTGAACGGTCGGGGCAGGACCATCGGCCTGCCTTGGGAGACACTGGTGGGATTCATGCGGATCCTGACCAATCCGAGAATCTTCCGAACTCCGCTCACTGCGGAGCAAGCGTGGGATCAGGTCGACCAGTGGTTGTCGAGCCCCGCATCGTGGGTGCCGGTCCCCGGACCCGGCCATCGGAACATCCTGGACCGGATCATGCGAGCAGAGCGGCCGACGGCGAAACTGATTCCCGACGCGCACCTCGTGGCGCTGGCAATCGAGTATGGATTGACTGTTGCCAGCGCCGACACTGATTTCGGAGGTTTCGCTGATGTCCGATGGATCGATCCGACGCGCACGAGATGAGCCCACGGCGCCGACGTTCCGATGGGGGCTCAGGCCGCTGCCGCAGTGAACCTGGTTCGGCGGTGCTTCGGGTGTTCGAGTTCGTCGAGCACCGCTATCGCCAGGTCCTCCATGGAGATCCGCGCCGTGCCGTCCTCGGCCACCAGGAGCTCGTCCTTACCCAGGCGGTACCTCCCGGTCCGTTCGCCCGGCTCCAGCACCGCGGGCGGACTCAGGTAGGTCCAGTCCGCCTCGGCCTCCGCTTCGCACAGCCGGTGCTGCGCCGCGCTCGCCTCGGCGACCGCCCGCCACTCCTCGGCTATGTACCGCGGGTCCTCCAGCACCGTCCGGCCGCTGTCCGGGACCCGCAGCGTCGCAGCCCCTCCGACGATCAGGAGCCGCACACCGCTCGCCGCCGCTCCCTTGAGGAGCGCTCCGGTCGCTTCGACCTGCTCCTGTTCGCGCCCGGTCGGCGCCCGGACCGCGCTCACCGCCGCGTCGTGGCCCGCGCTGAGGCGGGCGACCTGATCCGGATCGGCGGCGTCGCCGATGACGACCGCGAGGCCTTGGGGGAGTTCGGAGTCCGGTCGCCGCACCACGGCCGTGACCTCGTGGCCCCGGGCCAGTGCCTCGGCGGCGGTCCGTGATCCGACACCGCCTCCGGCTCCGAAGATGATGACGCGCATGGGTTTCCTCTCTGGTCGCGGCGACCGCCTGAGCATCGGCGGCCGCCGGGGTTCGGCGGCCCGGCCTCGCGCCGGGCCGGAGGTCAGACTCGGGCGAGCCGCGGCCGGGGACCGGCGGTCGGGGGCACCGGGGTCTTCGGCCTCGCCTGGAGCTGCGCGGTCACCGTCGCCGCCAGCGCGACGGCGAAGCCCGCGGTCTGCCAGATCGTGAACGTCTCGCCCAGGACGAGCCAGCCCACGGTCGCCGCCGTCAGCGGCGAGAGCAGTCCCAGGAAGCTCAGCGGCACCACCGAGAGCCGCCCGATGCCCCGGAACCACAGCCAGTAGCCCAGCGCGGTGTTGACCAGGCCGAGGTACGCGTAGCCGAGCAGGTTGTCCGCGGTGAGCGCGGGGATCGCGCCCTCGGTCGCGAACGCGAGGGGGACGAGCAGCAGCCCGCCCGCCGTCAGCTGCCAGCCCGCGAGGGCCGCCGGGCCCGCGCCCTCGGGCATCCCCCACCGCTTGGTCAGCACGACCGCGACCGCCATCGAGACCGCGCCGCCGACGCCCGCGAGCGCGCCGATCAGGTCGAGTTCGGCCTCGGCGGTGAGCACGACCAGCGCGACGCCGCCGACGCCCGCCAGTCCCAGCAGCCAGGTGCGCAGGCGCACCCGCTGGTGCAGGATCAGCAGCGTCGCCCCCGCCGTCGCGAGCGGTCCGACCGCCGCCGCGACCGCCGCGACGCCCCCGGGGAGCCGGTAGGTCGCGATGAACAGCAGCGCGAAGAACGCCGCGATGTTCAGCGTGCCGATCACCGCCGACTTCCACCACCACGCCCCCTTCGGGAGCCTTCGCGACAGGAGGATCAGCAGGAGGCCCGCGGGCAGCGCCCGGAGCATCGCGGTCAGGAACGGCCGGTCCGCCGGGAGGAACTCAGTGGTCACGATGTAGGTCGTGCCCCACATGACCGGGGCCAGGGCCGTCAGGAGGAGGTCTTTGGTGCTGCGGTTCATCGTCGCTCCTTGAAGTATCTTGATGTAAAGTAGCTTACTCACAAGCTAGTTTTAGTCAAGATACTTGGACTTGAGTTGGATCACGCCGAGGTACTTCCTCGCGGGAAGGGCCGGTGGGCCAGAATGACACCCATGACCGACGACGCCGTGGACCGCATCATCGCGCAGTGGCACCGCGAGATGCCCGACCTCGAGCTCGACTCCATGGCGCTCTACGGGCGCATCCACCGCATCTCGCGCAAGCTCGGCGCCCGGCTCCACCGCCTGCGCGCTCAGCAGGGCCTGGGGCGCAACGAGTTCGACGTGCTCGCCGCGATCCGCCGCTCGGGCGAACCGTTCACCTTGTCGCCCAAAGAGATCGGCGCGACCCTCATGCTCAGTTCGGGCGGTCTGACCGGACGGCTCGACAAGCTCGAGGCCGCCGGCTTCGTCGAGCGGCTGCCCGATCCCGCCGACCGCCGCGGCCTGAAGGTGCGCATGACCGCCCGCGGCCGCGAGGTCATCGAGGAGGCCGTGCGCACCGGCATCGACCTCCAGGACGAGTCGCTGTCGGTCCTCACCGCCCGGGAGCGCGAGCAGCTCGGCGCGCTCCTGCGCAAGCTCCACCTCGGCTTCGAGGACGAGCCCTTCGACTGACCGCCGGGCCTCAGTGCTGCGTCAGGTCGACGCTGTAGTCGAAGACGTCGTAGACGACGACCGGAGGCGGCGGCCCGGGGGACGCGGCGGGCGCCGGCGCCGGCTCGGGCGGGGGAGGGGCCAGCTCCCGGCAGCGCGCGAGCGCCGCCGCCGTGGCCTCGGCCCCGAACGGGCCGTGCGCCAGCGCCTCCTCCTCGGTCACGAACCCCTGCGCGACCTCCCGGCACAGCCGGGCCGTCTCGGCGAGGTCCCCCGCCTGGCCCCGCGCCCACCAGTAGTCGGCCGGGTCGCCGTGGCCGGGCACCACGACCGGCGGCCGCCAGCTCAGCAGGTACTCGACCGCCTGCGGCCACTCGTAGGGGTACGCGGATCCGTACGAGGGCGGCGCGCCGTTCTCGAGCAGGTCCCCGGCGAAGAGCACGCCCGCGTCCGGGACCTCCACCACCATGTCGTTGTCGCCGTGCGCGAGCCCGACCTGGCGCAGGACCACCGTCCGCCCGCCCAGGTTCAGGCCGACCGCGCCGCTGACGCGGCAGTTCGGCGGCACCAGCCGGGAGGCGCCGATGCGGCGGGCCTCCTCCTCGCGGCCGTCCTGCCGGTACTTCGCCGCCCAGCGCTTGCGCTGCCCGTCGCCGGACGCCACGTAGTGCGCGCCGTCGGCGACCGCCCAGACCGCCGACTCCCCGAACGCGGAGGTGCCGAACCAGTGGTCGAAGTGGTCGTGCGTGTAGGCCACCTGCCACGGCAGGTCGGTCAGCTCCCGGACCGCGGTGGCGAACGCGTAGCCCGCCTCGGCCGTGATCCCGGTGTCGATCACCAGGCAGCACTCGTCGCCGACGACCAGCCCGAGGGTCTGGTCCAGCTCCTCCAGGCGCCGCGCCCAGACCCTGTCAGCCACTTCGATCCAGCGGTCATTCATGCCGCAATGGTAGGCGACGGCCGCGCGGTCCGTTTTCCCGCGACGCTGCGTCACGGCCCGGCGGCGAGGCCCGTCGCTCCGGGAGGGGCCGCCGGAAAGCGCGATTCCCCCACGTTCTACCTTCGGCCTTGTATCGGTCCGTGCGCCGCTCACGCGGCCGCGGATCGCATCGACGGGCGAGTCGTAATAAGGCTATGATCCTGATTCGCCCCCATGTCAGGACACGGTTGGATCACGGAATGGGCGACTTATCGCTTTTCCGGGCTCGTGTAGGTTTCGGGTTGATGTGAACCCCTCTTGTGTACGAAGGAGTACCTCCCAATGCACCTCAGTCGCCGCGGCCTGCTGTTCGGATCGGCAGGCGCCGCCGCCGTCTCACTGGCCGGATGCGGTGCGGGCGAGGAAACGGCCCAGCTCACCGGCTTCACCGGCATCGCCATGCCCACCGACACCTCCGAGCGCTGGGTGATCGAGGGCAAGTCCCTGGAGGACAACCTCAAGAAGCTCGGCTACGACGTCATCCACCAGAACGCCAAGGACGACATCGACACCCAGATCAAGCAGATCCAGTCGATGGTCGACGAGGGCGTCGAGTTCCTCATCATCGCCGCCATCGACAACAAGTCCCTCGGCGCGGTCCTGGCGGAGGCGAAGAACCAGGGCGTCACGGTCATCTCCTACGACCGGCTCATCCTCGAGACCCCCGACGTCGACTACTACGCCTCGTTCGACAACTACCAGGTCGGCGTCCTCCAGGCCACCCACATCATCGACCGCCTCCAGCTCAACGAGCAGTCGGGCCCGTTCAACATCGAGCTGTTCTCGGGCGACCCCGGCGACAACAACTCGCAGTACTTCTTCATGGGAGGCCTCGACACCCTCGAGAGCTACATCTACGAGGGCAAGCTCGTGATCCTCTCCGGCGAGACCGAGCAGTCGCCGACCTCCACCAAGGCCTGGAGCGGCGACGTCGCGTTCGAGCGCATGGAGGGGCTGCTCAAAGACTTCTACGAGGACGAGGACCTCCACGCGGTGCTCTCGCCCTACGACGGCATCAGCCGCGGCGTGGTCGAGGCGCTCGTCGACAACGGCTACGAGCCGGGCGAGGACGACTTCCCGATCGTGACGGGCCAGGACGCCGAGGCGCAGTCGCTGAAGGCGATCAAGGAGGGCACCGGCCAGACCGAGACGGTCTTCAAGGACACCCGGCAGCTCGCCTCCACCGTCACCGAGATGGTCGAGGCGATCGTCAACGGCGGGGACCCGGAGATCAACGACCGCGGCACCTACGACAACGGCTTCAAGTTCGTGCCCTCGCTGCTGCTCGAGCCGGTCGACGTCACCGCCGAGAACTACCAGGAGGTCGTCGTCGACAGCGGCTACCTCACCGAGGACCAGATCGACGCGGGCCAGGCTTAAGGGTCCGATCACGCAGAGCGACGACGGCCGGGCCTCACCCGGTCGTTTCGCGGCTTTCGCGGCATAAGTCAGACCTCTTGCGCCCCAACTCTTTACAGCGGTCCCGTTACATGATTGTTATGCGACCCTTCGTCGCGTTGCGGCGTGTCTTCTTTGGTACGGTGCCGAGGCCGGTCAGTGCTCACACCCCTGGCCGAGCGGCTCCGAATCCCCCCAATGCAATGTCATTCACTTAGGAGAACCATGAACCGTACCCTCAAGCGGGTGCTGGGCGTGACCGGTAGCGTCATGCTCGGCGTCGCCGGAGCGGTCACCTTCGCCTCCGCCGCCCAGGCCCACCACCCGCAGATCGACGGCGTCGCCGAGTGCACCGATGACGGCGGCTGGACCGTGACCTGGAACGTCTACGACTGGAGCGGCAACACCGACAAGATCGGTGAGATCACCCAGATCGACGGCAGCCTCGACGCCGGCGGCCAGATCGTGGAGGGCGCCACCCTGTCGGACACCGCGCTCGTCGGCACCCAGACCCTCACCGCTGACCAGACCTCGGCCGCGATCACGGTCCACGCCGAGTGGACCAAGAACGGCAAGGTCAAGGCGACGGGCGAGACCGACGGGTATGTGACCATCCCCGCGGGCGGCTGCGAGTCCGAGACGCCCGTCGAGCCGGAGCCCGAGCCCAACTTCTCGGTCTGGAGCGACTGCTTCGGCGTGAGCGTCGTGGCGGCGAACCTGAACGAAGAGGCCCTCTCCGAGTTCACCATCACCCCGAGCGCCGGCGACGAGATCGTCGTCACCCCCGCCTTCGGCGAGGAGTATGCGGCGTACTTCCCGGTCGAGGACGCCGAGGCCGGTCTGAGCGTCGACATCGCCATCGACGGCGAGGTCGTGCAGACCTACGACTGGGCCCCGGACGGCACCTGCGAGTGGGGCTTCATCTACGACACCTGTGACGGCCTCGAGTTCGAGCTGACCATCCCCGAGGACGGCGAAGAGACCACCTTCACCTTCACGCCCAGCAACAGCGACGAGCCGATCGTCGTGGTCGTCGTCCCGGGCACCACGGAGACCGTGACCATTCCCGCCGTGGACAACGAGGAGTTCAGCGTCCACTACCTCATCGAGACGCCCAAGGACGCCTACGAGGGCGAGACCCCGTGGATCCCCTGCGACGAGGAGTCCCCGGCCCCGAGCGAGACCCCGTCCGCTCAGCCGCAGCTGCCCACCACCGGTAGCTCGCTGACGATCATGATCAGCTCGGCCGCCGCGCTGATCCTGGCCGCCGGCATCATCTTCATGGTCATGCGCCGCCGCCGCGCCGCGCAGGACTGGTAGACCGCATCCCCTTGAGGGACACGGTCTCCTGAAGTAAGGAGGGGCCGCACCGTTCGGTGCGGCCCCTTCCTCGTGCCTCAAGCGATCCCGGCGAGCCGCAGCAGCGCGGTCGTTCCGGCCGCCGCGATCACGACGACGAGGATCGGGGCCCGGCGCCAGGCCAGGACTCCGCCGACGAGGACACCCGCGGGGAGCGCCCAGCCCGCGAAGCCCCCGTCCACGACGAACGCCCCGGTCACCACCAAGGCCGCGAGGACCACCATGGCCCCGCGCTTCATCATCGTCTCGGTCCGCTCGGACACCTTGATCCGGCCCCGCACCGCGGGCCCGGCGAACCGCACCAGGTAGACGCCCACCGCCAGGGCCAGCACCGCCGCCATGGTCATGCCCCGGCCTCCTTCTTCTTCCCGCCTCGCGGCCAGGCCGCGAGGAGCCCGACGAGCGCCAGGAGCACCGGCAGGCCCGTGGGCAGGAACGGCGCGGTCGCCACGGCGATCGCCGATCCGGCGATGACCGCCAGCAGCGTGTCGCGGTCCTTCAGGCTCGGCAGCACCAGGGCGAGCAGCAGCGCCGGGAACGCGGCGTCGAGGCCGAGCGCGTCCGGGTCGGCGATGTAGGCGCCGGCGAGCACGCCGACCACCGTCCCGGTGTTCCACGCGATGAACATGATGACGCTGGTGATCCAGAACGCGGCCTTGGCCCGGCGCCGGTCCTTCCCCGCCGCGAGGGCGAACGCGGTGGACTGGTCGATGAGCATGTGGGTGCCCAGCAGCCGCGTCCACCACTTGTCCCAGTACAGGTCGCCCACGGCCAGGCCGTAGGGGATGTGGCGCAGGTGGACGAGGACGCCGGCGACGAGCCCGGCGACGATCCCGCCGCCGGCCGTCACGACCGCGAGCATCGCGAACTGCGAGGTGGCCGCGAACGTCAGGACCGACATGGCCACCGGGATCCACCACGGCAGCCCGGCGGCCGTGGCGAGCGCCCCGAACGAGGCGCCCACGATGGCGATGCCGACCGCCATGGCGGCCGCGTCGCGGTACAGGTCCCGGTCGCGCTCGGGAGGGAAGGGGAAAGGCACGCGGCGAGTATGACTCTCGTCCCCGCGCGGCCCCGCACGCGAGACGGGGCGCGACCGGTGCGTCACACCGGTCGCGCCCCGTCTCAGGCGCATGAGCCGTCGCGCCGCCCGGGCGGCGCTTCGGGCGCTACTCGCTACACCTCGTAGGCAGCGCCCTGTGGTACCACTCGTTACACCTCGTAGGCGGTGCCTTCTGGTACTACTCGTTACACCTCGTAGGCGGTGCCTTCTGGTACTACTCGTTACACTTCGTAGTACAGGTCGAACTCGTGCGGGGTCGGGCGCAGGCGGATCGGGTCGATCTCGTTCTCGCGCTTGTACTGGATCCAGGTCTCGATCAGGTCCGGGGTGAACACGCCGCCCTCGGTGAGGAAGTCGTGGTCGGCCTCGAGGTTGTCGAGCACGCGGTCCAGCGAGCCGGGGACCTGCTGGATGTCGCCGTACTCCTCCGGGCCCAGCTCGTACAGGTCCTTGTCGACCGGCGCCGGCGGCTCGATCTTGTTCCTGACGCCGTCCAGGCCCGCCATGAGCATGGCCGAGAACGCCAGGTACGGGTTGCTCGACGGGTCAGGCACGCGGAACTCGACGCGCTTGGCCTTCGCGTTCGAACCGGTGACCGGGATGCGGGTGCACGCGGAGCGGTTGCGCTGCGAGTAGACCAGGTTCACCGGCGCCTCGAAGCCCGGCACCAGGCGGCGGTAGGAGTTCACCGACGGGTTGGTGAACGCCAGCAGGCTCGGGGCGTGCTTGAGCAGGCCGCCGATGTAGTGGCGGGCGGTGTCCGAGAGGCCGGCGTACCCGGTCTCGTCGTAGAACAGCGGCTCGCCGTTCGCCCACAGCGACTGGTGGGTGTGCATGCCCGAGCCGTTGTCGCCGAACAGCGGCTTGGGCATGAACGTCACCGTCTTGCCGGCCTGGGTGGCGGTGTTCTTGATGATGTACTTGAACTTCTGGACGTCGTCGCCGGAGTGCAGCAGCGTCGAGAAGCGGTAGTTGATCTCGGACTGGCCCGCGGTGCCGACCTCGTGGTGGGCGCGCTCGATGGTCAGGCCGCCCTCGATCAGGTTGGTCACCATCCGGTCGCGCAGGTCCGCGAAGTGGTCGACCGGCCCGACCGGGAAGTACCCGCCCTTGGTGCGCGGCTTGTAGCCGAGGTTGGCGCCGTTCTCCTCGGCACCGGTGTTCCAGGCGCCCTCGACCGAGTCGATCTTGTAGAAGGCCTGGTTGGCGGTCTGGTCGAAGCGGATCGAGTCGAAGATGTAGAACTCGGCCTCGGCGCCGAAGTAGGCGGTGTCGGCGATGCCGGACCCGGCCAGGTACTGCTCGGCCTTCTTCGCGATGTTGCGGGGGTCGCGGCTGTAGGCCTCGCGGGTGAAGGGGTCGTGGATGAAGAAGTTCAGGGCGAGCGTCTTCTGCTCCCGGAAGGGGTCGATGAACGCGGTCGCCACGTCGGGCAGCAGCAGCATGTCCGACTCGTGGATCTGCTGGAAGCCGCGGATCGAGGAGCCGTCGAAGGCGAGGCCCTCTTCGAGGAGGTCGTTGTCGAAGGCCTCGGCCGGGATGTTGAAGTGCTGCATGACGCCGGGGAGGTCGCAGAAGCGGACGTCGATGAACTTCACGTCGTTGTCGCGGACGTAGCCGAGGAGCTCTTCAGGGCTGGAGAACACGAAGGTATTCCTCTCGGTAGGTGAGTTGCCGGGAGGACCGTGGCGCGGTCCCCTGGCGGCTAGCTCGTGCCGGCTCGCGAGCGGCGCCGAGTCGCCGGTTCGGACGCGCGCGCTGCGCCGGTAGTGCCGACCTCGCTGTCGACGCCAAAGCCATATAGCCGAAACGCTAACCGCGATCAATTGCCCCATCGTAAATCAAATGTTTCGTACGTGTTACTTGCGATGTTCAGATCGTGTCCTCTTTGACCGAAACCACTGCTCAGGGCGGTGCACTCGGGGCGATTCGGGCCGAGTCGTAGACTCGCGCCATGACGAGCCAACGCGGTGCGAACACCTCCGAAACCCCCGGCACAGGACAGGACCTCGCCCCGCTCAGCGGGCGGTTCGTCGCGGTGCTCATCGACTGGATCGCCTGCCTGGTCCTCTCCTACCTCATCGACTGGGCCACCGGCGTCCGCATCGAACTGGCCGACGTCAACCAGGTCCCGGCTGGCCTGTTCCTGCTCTACTACGCCTTCAGCCTCGCCGTCGGCACCCAGACCCTCGGCATGGCGCTCATGCGGATCGCGTGCGTCTCGGCCTCCGACGGCGGACGGCTCCCCCTGTGGCGGTCCATCCTGCGGGCGCTCCTGCTCTCCCTGGTGCTCCCGGCCCTGACCGCCCTGTTCCACCCCTACCACCGGGGCCTGCACGACCTGGCCGCCGACTCGGTCATGCTCCGCACCGGCAGCGGCCGCTGAGGCCCGCCGCGACCGGCGGCTCCACGTCAGCTCCGCTGCAACCAGCGGACGAGCAGCGGCGACGGCACCGGATAGGCCCCCTCGCGGCGCACCCGCATCGCGACCTCCTGGTCGGAGGAGACCACCACGACGGGCCGGCCCTCGGGCTCGACCCGCGCCAGCTCGACCACGACGTCGTCCGCGATCTGGCCCTTGGCGCTGAACAGCACCCGCACCCCCCGGGCCGAGGGCTTCGCGCCGAAGATCGGGTCGGCGCCGTCGAACACCACCGTGATCTCCGCGTTCGTCTGCGCCGCGACCGCCCCCAGGCCCTGCACGAGCCGGTTGCGCTGCTGCTCCAGCGTCAGCGTCTCGCCCCACGCCGAGATGGTCACGTTGTAGCCGTCGACGATCAGGTGCGGGTTCGGCAGCGCCAGCAGGTGGTCGAGGCGCTGCGGATCGGTCTGGTCCAGGCCCCGCGACCCCTCCACGGACCGCTCCTGCGGGTCGTCGCAGTACTCGTCGGCGACGTAGTCCGCCGGGCGGTCGGCGGCCGGCTCCAGGCCCAGCTCGCGCCGCAGCCCGGTCGCGGTGCCCGACAGGGTGTCCAGCAGCAGCCACAGCCGGGCCGAGGTCAGTCGCTCGTGCTCGCGCTCGGCCTTGCGGGCCCGCTCCAGCGAGGACCGCAGCGACGCCGCCTCCGCCTCCAGGCGGCGGCGCTCGGAGCGCCGCTCCGCGTCGAGGTGCTTGAGCCGCCCCCGCTCGGCGGCGAGGTCCCCGGCGGTCTTCTGCGCCCGCTCCTCGGCCTCCTTGAGGTCGCGGCGGGCCCGGCGCAGCTCCTCCTGGAGGACCGCGGCGGCCCCGCGCTGGTCGGTCAGGGCCGAGCGCAGCTTGGCGTTCTCCTTCTCCAGCGCCGCCGCCCGCTTCGCGGCCGCCTCGTCGGGCGCCTCCGCCGGAGGCGGCTCCGGCGCCTCCTTGACGGCCGTGGACGCGGTCGCGATGAGCTCGCGCCACCCCTCGGGCCGCAGCAGGTACGCCAGGGCCGCGACCTCGGCGGCGTCGGCCATCGGCGAGACCTCCCCGCCGGACGCGATCGCGGCGACCAGCGGCGAATCGGTCGAGGCCAGCACCTCGGCCAGGCCCTCCCGGAACCCGCCGTCGGCCGACAGCGCGGCCGCGAGCTCGCCCTTGGCGAGCTTGGCGCGCTTGGCCGGACTGAACTTCAGGAAGCGGCGCAGCCGCGCCGGGACCCTCCCCGGCGCCAGCCCCGGCATGGCGACCGCGGCGATCTCGACGGCCCTGCGCCGCACCGGCTCGGCCAGGAACACCGCCGTGCCCGCGTCGGCCGCGTCCCGTTCGGCGGGGTCCCCCTCGCCCGCCTCTCCCGCGCCGGAGCCGTCGCCGCAGGCGGCCTCGGCCGCCGGGTCGGCACCCGCTCGGGCCGCCGGTCCCGGGGCCTCGTCGCCGCTCGCCTGGCCGCTCAACATAGGCACCAGTGTGCCATCGCCGTCACAGCGCGCCGGGGCCGACCGGCGCCCTTCACCGGCCCGTCGTCCCGGATCGCCGCACGAGGCCCGGGAGCGTGTCAGACTGGTGCGGTCATGAAGGGGGCATGATGAGCCGGACGTTGCTGGTCACCAACGATTTCCCGCCCCGCCGCGGCGGCATCCAGACCTTCGTGCACGGCATGGCCCTGCGCCTGCCCTCCGACGACCTCGTCGTGTACACCTCCACGTCCCCCGGCTGGGCCGAGTTCGACGCCGCCCAGCCCTTCACCGTCGTCCGCGACCGCACCGCGATGCTGCTGCCCACCCCCAGGGTCGCCCGCGCCGTCACCGACCTCGCGCGCGAGCACCGCTGCGACCGGGTCTGGTTCGGCGCCGCCGCCCCGCTCGGACTCCTGGCCGCGGGCCTCAAGCGCGACACCGGGATCGAGCGGGCCATCGCCCTGACGCACGGCCACGAGGTCGGATGGGCCGCGATGCCGGGCACGCGGGCCCTGCTCGGCCGCATCGCGGCGTCGCTCGACGTCATGACCTACCTCGGCGACTACACCCACCGGCGCATCGCCCCCGTCGCCGGGCACCTGACGCGGCTGGAGCAGCTCACGTTCGGGATCGACGCCGAGACCTTCCACCCCGGCGTGGACGGCTCCCCGGTGCGCCGCCGCCACGGACTCGAGGGCCTGCCGGTCATCGTGTGCGTCTCGCGGCTGGTGCCGCGCAAGGGCCAGGACATGCTCATCGCGGCGCTCCCGCAGGTGCGCCGGCGCCTCGGGAGGGACGTGCGGCTGCTTGTCGTCGGGCAGGGCCCCTACGGGCACCGGCTGCGCGCCATGGCCCGCGAGCACGGCGTCGCCGACGCCGTGGTCTTCACCGGCGGCGTGCCCGAGCACGAGCTGGCCGCGCACTTCGCGGCCGGCGACGTCTTCGCGATGCCCTGCCGCACGCGGCGGCGCGGCCTCGACGTCGAAGGGCTCGGGGCGGTGTTCCTCGAGGCGGCGGCCTCCGGGCTGCCGGTGATCGCGGGGGACTCGGGCGGCGCGCCGGACACGGTGCTGCACGGCCGGTCCGGCTGGGTCGTCGACGGCCGCGACACCGCGGAGATCGCCCGCCGGCTCGTGCAGGTGCTCGGCGACCCGCCGCTGGCCCGGAGGCTGGGGGCGGCGAGCCGCGAGTGGGCCCTGAGCGAGTGGACCTGGGAGCGCCAGGCCGGGCGCCTCGAGGGGATGCTCTACGGCGAGACGGTCTGAGCGGCCGCGCCCGGCGGCGGCCGGGCGCGAGGGGCCTCCCGCGCCCGCCCGCCGCCTGCTCCTCACCGAAAGGGACCACCCTCTCACGAGGGTGCGACGATTCGGCGTTTCGGCAGGTCGCAGGGCGGGGCGGCGTCCTCGGGTTCGGGCGCGGTCGTGCCGGCGGGCCGCGGGGCCGGTGCTCCCGGGGGTCAGAACTTCGGCTGGTCGGGGGCTTCCAGGAGGCCGAGCTTCAGGGCGGTCATGAGGGCCTGTGCGCGGTTGCCCGCGCCGAGCTTCTCGTACAGCTTCGAGATGTGCGTCTTCGCCGTCGACTCCGAGACGTACAGCTGCTTCGCGATCCCCGCGACCGACAGGCCGTCGGCGAGGAGCTTCAGCACCTGCGACTCGCGGGGGGACAGCTGCGGCCCGGTCGGGGTCAGGCGCCGCTGCATCGCCTCGGCCAGGTCCGCGGCGCTGAACGCCGTCGGGTTCGCGGCCGCGTGGCGCGCCGCCGACACGACGTCGTTGGCGGGGGCCGACTTCGGCACGAACGCCGAGGCGCCCGCGTCGAGCGCCCCGAACAGCTGGTCGTCTCCGGCGTACATGGTGAGCACCACGATCCCCATGTTCGGGTGCGCCTTGCGGAGCTTGCGGGTCGCGTCGAGCCCCGACCCGTCGGGCAGGCGCAGGTCCATGATCACCACGCTGGGCATGAGCGAGGAGGCCTGCCGGAGGGCGTCGGCGGCGGTGTCGGCCTCGCCCACCACCTCGAACTCGGGGTCGCGGTCGAAGGCATGCCGGAGACCCTTGCGGATCAGGTCGTGGTCGTCGACGATCAGGACCGTGGTCTGACCGGTCGTCTCCAGCGCGTCAGCGTTCATGCGTGTCTCTCCTCATTGGCTTCCGCGGCCACCACCGCGGTCGGGCCGTCGGGCCGGCTGTTCAGTTCTGGCAGTGCGGTCGGCGGCCGCCCAGGCCGCGGACCCCGGGCGCGGGGCCTCGGTCCGCGGGGTGGGCCGCGCACCCGCGTTGAGCACGACCGCCACCGTCGTCCCGTGCGGCTGGTGCGGGCGGATCTCCAGGGAACCGCGGATCCGCTCGGCCCGCTCGCTCATGATCGCCAGTCCGTAGCGCCCCTCGGCCGCCTCGCCGGAGAGCCCCTGGCCGTCGTCGGTCACCTCGATCCGCGTGTAAGGCGGGTCCACCTCGCACGTCACCCACAGGTTCTCGGCCCGCGCGTGCTTGCGGGCGTTCGTGATCGCCTCCTGCGCGATCCGCAGCAGCTCGGCCTCGGTGCTCGCGGGGAGCCGCGCACCGCCCTCGTCGAGCGACAGGTGCACCCGCAGGCCCGCGGAGGCGCCCACAGTACGAGCATAGTCCGCGATCGCGGAGGCCAGGCCTCCCTGACGGTCGACGTTCGAGCGCAGCTCGAACAGGGAGAACCGCAGCTCGGTCACCAACCGGGTCACCTCGCTGCGCAGGTCCTCCAGCTCGCCCCTGGCCTCCCCGGCCTCGGGCGGCATGATCGCCATGGCGTTGTCGATGCCGTAGCCGAGCATCGCCAGCTCCTGGGCGATGCCGTCGTGGATCTCGCGGGCCAGGCGCTGGCGCTCCTCGGTGGTCGCCATGGACCGCACGTCCTCGAACAGGAGCGCGGTCTCCAGCCGCAGGGCCGCGCCCTTGGTGCGGTCCTCGGCGGCGCTGACGGTCTCGGGGCCGAACGCGGCGGGGTCGTCGGACTCGATCGCGACGAGCCCGACGGTGCGGCCCTCGGCGACCAGCGGGATGACCAGGGACGCGACCGGCCCCTGCGTCGAGCGCGAGAGCGGGACCTGCCCGGACTGCGGCTTCTGCCCGGCCCAGGCGTCGGCCAGGAGCGAGTTGAGCTGCGGGGAGGTCTCCCAGTCGACGCGCTGGTCGGCGTGCTGGGCGAGCACGACCAGGCGGCGGCCGGAGGCGGCCGAGAGGACGGCGGCGCGGGCGACGCCGGGGACGCGGGCGGCGGCGTCGACGATCTCGGTCGCGATCCCGCCGGGGTCGAGCGTGGAGCCGGGGAGCTGCCGGGCGACCACGCGCAACTGGGTGAGCAGGGCCGCGGCCTCGGCGTACGGCAGCTGCGAGTGGTGCATGTCGGAGGAGCGCGAGCGGCGCAGCCACCAGGCGCCGACGGCCGAGGCGAGGCCGAAGGCGATCGCGACGGCCACGGTCGTGACGTAGGTGTCGCGGTCGAAGGGCGCGATCCGCGGGACCTGGACGACGAGCCCGACGGCCGCGACCGCGACGAGCACGGGCGGCCCCCAGGTCCGCAGGCGGGCGTAGCGGCCCTCCTCGCCGGAGGGCTGCGCGGCCGCGTCGAACGCGGCGGTCGCGAACGGCGCGATCAGGTAGGGGAGCATCCAGGCCGGGAGCCCGCCGGTGGCGAGCGTCCCGAGCACGACGACGACGACCTCGGCGAGCCGCCCGGCGGGGGCCAGGAGGCGGTGGCGGGGGAGGACCACGCCCGGGAGCGCGGCCAGGGCGAGGATGCCGCACCAGGTGGCGGCGTCGGCGAGCCCCGTCGAGGCCCACCAGCCGAAGCCGGCGACGAGCGCGAACAGCACGCCCCGCAGCGCGACGGCGGGCAGTCGCCACTGGCGTTCGAGCACCGCCTCCTCGCCCATGGAACCTCGCTAACCTTTTGCGTCGTACAGCGCGTTGATCTCGCTTGAGTATTTTTCCATGACAACGTGCCGTTTGACCTTGACCGAGGGAGTGATTTCCCCGGCTCCCTCGGACAGTTCGACCGGAATGACCCGGAAACGCTTGATCTGCTCCGCTTTCGACACCGTCGCGTTCGCCTCGTCGACCTTCGCCTGGAGCTCGGCGAGGAGCTCGGGGTCGTCGGTGAGGTCGGCGATCGCGGTCTTGGGGTCCTTGCCGCGGCGCGAGAGCCAGTCGGGGAGCATCTCGCCGTCGACCGAGATGAGCGCCCCGATGTAGGGGCGGCCCTCGCCGACGACCATCGCGTAGGCGATGAGCGGGTGGGCGTCCATGATCTTCTCCATCGGCGCCGGGGCGACGTTCTTGCCCCCGGCGGTGACGATGATGTCCTTCTTGCGGCCGGTGATGGTCACGTAGCCGTCGTCGTCGATCTCGGCGATGTCCCCGGTGGAGAACCAGCCGTCGGCGTCGAGCACCTCGGCGGTGGCGGCGTCGTTGTTCCAGTAGCCGCCGAAGACCTGGAGGCCCTTGGCCTCGAGCTCGCCGTCCTCGGCGACGCGCAGGGCCGTGCCCGGGATCGGGCGCCCGATCGAGCCGACCTTGATGGCGGTCTCGACGTTGAGCGAGAGCACCGGCGAGGTCTCGGTGAGGCCGTACCCCTCGAAGATGGTGATGCCCGCGCCGCGGAAGAAGTGGCCCAGCTCGGGGCCGAGCGCCGCGCCGCCGGAGACCGCGGTCGAGCACTCGCCGCCCACCGCCGTCCGGATCTTGGAGTAGACGAGCACGTCCCACAGCTTGTGCCGCAGCTTCAGCATGAGCGAGGGCCCGCCGGGCTTGTCGAGCGCGCGGCTGTACTCCTTCGCCGTCACCGAGGCCTTCTCGAACAGGTGGCCCTTGCCGCCGTCGACGGCCTTCTGGTACGCCCCGGCGTACACCTTCTCGAACACGCGCGGGATCGCCAGCAGCGTCGTCGGCTTGACCACCGGCATGACCGCGGTCAGCCGGGTGCGGTCGGCGTGGGCGATGGTCGTGCGCGACTCCATCCCGGCGAGCTGGAGGATGCGGGCCAGGACGTGCGCCAGCGACAGGAACAGCAGCATCCGGGCGCCGTCGTAGAGGACCCCGGGCACCTCGGGGACGATGTTGCGGATGTCCGCCAGGAGGTTCCGGTGGGTCAGCATGCAGCCCTTGGGGCGCCCGGTGGTGCCGGAGGTGTAGACGATGGTCGCCAGGTCGTCGGCCCGGCGGGAGGCGCGCCGCTCCTCGATGTCGACCTCGAAGTCCGCGCCGAGCGCGTTCAGGGCCCCGACGCCGCCGCCGTCGATGGACCACACGTCCTTGACGCCGGTGCCCAGGTCCTCGATCATGTTCGCGAGCTCGGGGGTCTCGGCGATCGCGGCCACCGCGCCGGAGTCCTCGAGGATCCACTTGGTCTGGTCGGCGGAGGAGGTCTCGTAGATCGGGACCGTGACCGCGCCGGCGGCCCAGATCGCGTAGTCGAGCAGGGTCCACTCGTAGCGCGTGGCCGACATCAGGGCCACCCGGTCGCCGGGCTGCACGCCCGCGGCGGCCAGGCCCTTCGCCGCGGCGACCACCTCGCCGCGGAACGCCGGGGCCGTGACGTCCTGCCAGGTCGCCCCGTCGTCGTAGGAGCGCATGTAGAGAATGGAGGCGGGGTGGTTGTCGGCCGCGTCCCACAGCGCGGTGAGGGTGTTGTCTTCGTCGGGCACAGTCACCACGGGGGGGACGGCGAACTCGCGCATGGAAATGCTCCGTTCATGACGCCATGTTCACGGCTTTGTAAAGTGGCTCACCATCAGGTTACCGGCGGGTCAACTTCTGTGGGAAGAGGGACTGTGAGACGGACCATGATGCTAACGGCAGCCTAGCGGAGCAGGGGTCTCTATGGCCATCGGCGTCGGCGCGCTCCTGCGATCGGGCCCGATCGGCACCGGTTCCCGGTGATACCTTCGCCAAGGGGGATGGAACAGCCGATTTCCTCGGGAATTAATCGTGCCGTAAAGTCTGTCGGTGGCCCGCAGCGTCGCGTGGCAGCCAACGCCTCAATTCCGTGAACCGCTGGAGGGACAGCAGTGAGTCTGACTATCGGGGTCGACATCGGGGGCACCAAAGTCGGCGGCGGACTCGTCGACGAGAACGGCAACGTCCTCGCCACGACCCGGCGCCCCACTCCGGCGGACGACACGACCGGCGTCATCCAGGCGGTCAAGGAAGTCGTCGAAGAGCTGCGCGAAGGCCGCGAGATCGAGGCCGTCGGCATCGGCGCGGCCGGCTGGATCTCCTCGGACCGCTCCACGGTCATGCTGGCCCCCAACCTGTCCTGGAAGGACGAGCCCCTCCGCGACAAGGTCGCCGCCGTCATCGACCTCCCCGTCGTGGTCGAGAACGACGCGAACGTCGCCATCTGGGGGGAGCACCGCTTCGGCGCCGCCAAGCAGCACCGCTCCTCGGTGCTCTACACGATCGGCACCGGCGTCGGCGGCGGCATCGTCGTCAAGGACAACCTGCTGCGCGGCACCCACGGCGTCGCCGCCGAGATCGGCCACATCCGCTCGGTCATGCCCGACGGGCGCCGATGCGGCTGCGGGCGCACCGGCTGCCTCGAGCAGTACGCCTCCGGCCGGGCCCTGACCCGCGCCGCCCGCGACGGCGCGGCCGAGACCCCCGAGAAGGCCCCCGTCCTCCTCAAGCTCGCCGGCGGCGACCCCGAGTCCATCAGCGGCCGCCAGGTCACCGAGGCCGCCCGCCAGGGCGACGAGGTCGCGCTGGCCGCCTTCGACGCCATCGGCTACTACCTCGGCAACTCCGCCGCGGACATGGTCAACCTCATCGACCCCGGCGTCATCCTCATCGCCGGCGGCGTCGTGGACGCGGGCGACCTCCTGCTCGACCCGATCCGCCGCCACTACAAGGAGGCCCTGGGCAACCGGGCCAAGGTCCCGGTGGCCGAGGTCCGCGCCGCCGAGCTCGGCTCCAAGGCCGGCGTCATCGGCGCGGCCGACCTCGCCCGCCACCGCGAGATCGTCCCCTAAGGCACGTGCAGCGGAAGGGCCGGAGCGTTCCGCTCCGGCCCTTCCGCCTTCCACGGCCGACCGCCGCTCACGCGCGCGGCGTCAGCACACGTTCACCGAGGCGTTGCCGGTGATCTCCCAGTTGACGTTGTCGCCGCACGGCGACTCCCGCACGGAGGTGTTGTTCACCTCCAGGTGGATCCACACGTCCCGCGTGTTGGGGAACTCCGAGCGGGCCGCGACGCGGACCTCGCCGCCGCCGTTGACCGAGCCGTCCCGGATCGAGACGTTGTAGCAGTTCTCGATGAGGATCGCGTTGTTGCCGTTGTTCGCCAGGTCGACGTTCTCGATGACCACGCCGCCGGACTGGGAGACGCAGAAGACGCCGCGGCCGCCGCCGCGGGAGATCACGTTGTCCACCCAGATGTTGGTGTCGTAGCCGCCGTCGGACTCCTGGCCGTTGTTGTTGGCCATGCGGAAGGTCGCGTAGCCCGTCCCGGCGCCGACGTTCTCGCCGTCGACGGTGCCGACCCACCCGTCCGTCGAGTTCTGGATGAGCAGGCCCGACTCGCCGACGTCGCGGGCGGTGACCCGCCCGATGTCGAACCCGTCGATGTTCCAGGTCTCGACGGCGTGGCTGCCGGCGCCTTCGACGTAGATGTCGTCCATCGTGACGTCGGTGCTGCCGGGCAGGTCGCGCTCGAACCGGATGCCGAGGCCGCCGGTGAGGTACATGTTGACGTCGCCGAGGTGCAGGCCGTGGACGTCGGCGAACCGCATCCCGAAGTAGGGGGCGCCCCGCATGTTCATGTACGGGATCGACACGTCGGTCGCGCCGATCGCCTGGATCGCGCCCTTGCCGCCGACGTAGCCGACGTCCATGGTGCCGCAGACCTCGAACGCGGTGTGGCTGGGCAGGTCGATGGCGTTGTCGCCGATCCAGGCGCTGGCCATGACCGAGACCTTCTCCTGGCTGGTGCGGTTCGGGTCGAGCGCGCCGATCGCCTCCCAGATCGCGGTGATGTAGTACTCGCCCTGGTAGACGGTCTGCCCGTGGTAGGTGGCGGTGAAGCCGGAGGACTGGCTGCCGGTCACGACCGCGTCGCCCCCGCCGCACGCCTGCGCCGGTGCCGGGGCGGTGTCGGCGTTCTCGGCCCCGGCCTGGGGGAGTGCGACGGCCGCGACGGCTCCGGCCAGGAGCGCGGCCGCCGTGGCGATTGCGAGGCGGATCCTCCGCCTGGGTGTGAGGGTCATGCTGTGCTCTCCTCGGGAGTAGTGGCGATGAAACGATTCAAATTACATATCGACATAAATCGATATCTTGGATCGTAGATCATGCCCGATGTTTTGGAAAGCGCTACCCCCGGACAAATCATGGTTTTCCCAGCGGTTCGGACGGCGCCGGCCGCGCGACCCGGCGGGGACCGGCGCGCCGGTCCCCGCCGGGCGGGTTCAGCAGACGTTCACGGACGCGTTGCCCGAGATCCGCCAGGTGGAGTTGTCGGCGCACGGCGATTCGCGCACCGAGGTGTTGTTGACGGTGAGGGTGATGTTCGTGTCCCGCGTGTTGGCGAACTCCGAGCGCGCCGCGATGCGCACCTCGCCGCCGCCGTTGACGGTGCCGCTCTGGATCGTGACGTTGTAGCAGTTCTCGATGAGGATCGCGTTGTTGCCGTTGCTCGCCAGGTCCACGTTGCGGATGTTCACGCCGCCGGACTCCGAGACGCAGAAGACGCCGCGGCCGCCGCCGCGCGAGATGACGGTGTCGACGTACACGTTGGTGTTGTACGAGCCGTTCGACAGCCTGCCGTTCCGGTTGGCCATGCGGAAGGTCGCGTACCCGGTCCCGGCGCCGACGTTCTCGCCGTCGACGACGCCGATGTCGGCGTTGGTGGTGTTCTGGATGAGCAGCCCGGACTCGCCGACGTTGCGGGCGGTGACCCGGCCGACGTCGAGGCCGTTGATGTTCCACGTCTCCACGGCGTGGCTGGCGGCGCCCTCCACGTAGATGTCGTCCATCGTGACGTTGGTGCTGCCGGGCTGGTCGCGCTCGAACCGGATGCCCATGCCGCCGCTCAGGTCCATGTCGATGTCCCCGAGGTGGAGGTTGCTGTTGCCGTAGAACCGCATCGCGAAGTAGGCCGAGCCGGTCAGGTTCAGGTGCGGGATCGACACGTTGGAGGTGTTCAGCGACTCGATCGCGCCGCGGCCGCTGCGCCATCCGATGTCGATGGTGCCGCAGCCCTCGAAGGTCTTGCCGCTGCCGATCGAGATGGTGTTGGCCCCGATCGAACCCGAGGCCATGACGGCGACGCGCTGGCCGCTGGAGATGGAGTCCACGGCGGTCTGGACCGCGGCGCGGTAGTCGGATCCGGAGTAGACGGTGCTGGAGCCGTTGGTCGCGGTGTAGTTGCCGCTCGATCCGGTCACCTTGGCGTTCGGTGTCCCGGAGCCGCAGTCGCCCGTGCCGGGGTCGCTGCCGCCGCCGACTTCGACCAGCCGGAACTGCTGGTTGACGCCGCCGGTGGCGTCGTACTGGGAGATGCGGCCCCCGGCGGCGGTGGACCACTCCCACACGTCCATGGCCTTGCCGGAGAAGCGGTTGACGAAGGTGGCGTAGCCGCCGCTCTCCTGCACCTGCCACTGCTGGTTGGTGCCGTTGAGGTCGGTCCACTGGGCGATGGTCGCCCCGTTCTCGGCGTTCCACTCGTAGGTCTCGAGCACGAGGTTCGAGTGCCGGGCCTGGATGCGGTAGTAGCCGCCTCCGGCGTCGATGAACCGGAACTGCTGGTTGGCGGTGCCGGTGTCGTTCCACTGGATGAGCTCGGCGCCCGGCTCGGTGGAGACGTCGAGGACGTCGAGGGCGAGGCCGGAGTGGCGGCTGATGATCTTGTACCAGGTGCCGGTCTCCACCGCGCCGGCGTGGGGGACCGCGAAGAACGCGATCGCGGCGCCGGTGAGGGCGGCGGTGAGTGCGGTGAGGAGGAGGACGAGTCTGCGTTTGAGCGCTCGGGTCATGGCGTGATTCCCTATTCATTGAGGGATTGAAATGAATCGATTTAATGGGATCTTAGTGGACGACCGAGGTTTTGGAAAGCGCTGCGCCGGGCGGATCGGGCGCCGCTCGAGGGCGCGGGGCTGCGCCGGACCGGGGTGCCGGGGGCCGGGGCCCGCGCGGGGGACGCCGGGAGTTAGTTTACCGTCCAAATATATGTGTCCATCGCAGTGATGTCAATCAATGCGTTGAACGCCGGCCCGGCACGCCGAAGGGCGGCCGGGCCGCCCCGACCGCCCCCGCGTCCGGATCGCTAGTCGCGCTTGTAGCCCACGACGAGCTCCCCGGCGAGCTGCTCGCAGAACAGCCCGATGTCGGTGATGACCCCGGTGGCCTGGGCCGAGCCCCGGTCGGCCAGCTTGGTCACCGTCGCGGGGTTGATGTCGACGCTCACCAGCGGCACCTTCGCCGGCAGGATGTTGCCGGTCGCGATCGAGTGCAGCATCGTCGCGACCATGATCGCGAACCCCACCCCCGGCAGCGCCGCCCGCATCGCCCGCTGGCCCTCGATGACGTCCGTGTGCACGTCCGGCAGCGGCCCGTCGTCGCGCACCGACCCCACCAGCACGAACTCCTTGCCGTTCTTGACCATCGCGTGCATGATCCCGCCCTTGAGGACGCCCTGCCCGACCGCCTCGGCGATCGAGCCGCACGCGCGGATCTTGTTGATGGCCCGGATGTGGTGCTCGTGGCCGTGCGGCACGCCGTGCCCCTTGTCGAGGTCGACCCCGAGCGACGTGCCGAAGAGGTTCGACTCGATGTCGTGCGCCGCCAGGGCGTTCCCCGCGAAGATCACGTCCGCGTAGCCCTCGTTGATGAGCGCCTCCAGGGCCTTCCCCGCGCCCGTGTGGACGATGGCCGGCCCCCCGACCCACAGGATCTTCTCGCCGCGGGCCTTGACCTCCCGCATCTTCTCGGCGATCTGCCGCACCTGGAGCGCCTGCGGCCGCTCCGAGGACACCCCCGAGTTCATGAACTCGAAGTTCGACGACTCGGGGTCGGTCCGCTCGGGCTCGGGCAGCGGCAGGACCCGCACGCCCTCGCCGCCGCAGACGACCAGCTGCCCGGCCTTCACGTC
The DNA here is from genome assembly GCF_020991375.1 of Glycomyces amatae. Taxonomy (GTDB): domain Bacteria; phylum Actinomycetota; class Actinomycetes; order Mycobacteriales; family Micromonosporaceae; genus Glycomyces; species Glycomyces amatae. The sequence continues at coordinate 31,541 of NZ_JAJLQZ010000007.1, forward strand.
CGACACCGGCAGCGTGCGGGCCGCGGCCCGGTCCTCGGCGACGATGATCCCGCAGTCCATCTCGGAGTTCTCGACGTCCATCCAGCTCCCGTTGAGGCGGATCTGGGTGTCGAAGTTCGTGGTGGAGTAGAAGTCCTCGGGGAAGACCCCGTCCCGCGGCGCCGGCTTGAGGGTGGCGACCCCCGGCTCGAGCGGGTTGGCCCCGTGCGTCTGGAGCCGCATGACGATGCGCTCCACCAGCTCGGCCGTCTCCGCCGAGACCGTCAACTGCACGTACGACTCGTCCGTGTGGTGGCGCCCCACATCGAACCGGTCGATCGTGTACGACCCCGAGTACTCCAGGACATCGTCCATGACCCGGGCGAAGATCCCCTGGTCGATGAGGTGTCCGCGCATCTCGACGGTCTTTGCGTGTTCCACGTTGGTGCTCCTGTTGCTTCCCGGGCTCGACGGTCGCCAGGGCGAGCCTAGCCCGCACGGGCCCGCCGCGGCACTCCGCCTGCGGCCCCGGCTCAGGCCCCGACCGGGGGAGCGGCCGCGGTCTTGGCCGCCGCGACCTCCTCGGCCGTGGGCCAGTTGCGGGTCACCAGGTACTGGAAGCCGAAGCCGAGCACGCCCCAGGCGCCCACCACGTACGGCACCGGCACCCCGAACTCGACCACGAGCCCGATCCCCGCGATCGCGACCCCCTGCGACAACTGGAGCCCCGAGTTCGCCGCCGAGACGACGCGGCCCCGCCAGCCCTCGGGGATGCACTGCGCGAGCGTGGCGTTCATGGGCGCCATGATCATCGTCGCGACGCCCGCGGCCGCGGCGATCGCCAGCACCCCCGCCAGCGGCGGGTCCAGGAGCGCGGCGGCCAGCGCCGCCGGGGCCAGGAACGCCAGCGGCCGGATGAGCCGGTCGCGCACCGAAGGCCGCACGAACCGCGTGAACAGCAGCGTCGCGACCACCGCGGCCGCGGCGTCCACGGCCATGATCGCCCCCTGCGTCCGGGAGTCGCCGCCCGCGTGCGCGGCCCACAGCACCGCGACGCCCTCGGGGACGGCGGTGAGCGCGAACAGGCCCCAGATGCCGAGGGAGACCGTGCGCAGGACCTTGCTGTCCCGCAGCATCCGCAGCCCGTCGGCGGTCTCGGCCAGGACATGGCGGCGCTCCTCGCGCCGGTTCACGCTCGGCCGGTGCCGGACCAGGCCCGAGATCGCGACCGCGCTGACGACGAACAGGGCCGCGTTGACCGCCAGGGCCGTGTGCGGATCGATCGCCGCGAGCAGGCCCCCCGCGAGGTAGCCGATGATCTGGGCGGTGGCGGCGGCGCTGAAGGTGAGCGCGATGGCGACCGAGAGCCGGTCGCCGGTGAGGATCTGGGCGAGGGTGGCGACGCGGGCGGCGTGGTAGGCGGGTTGGACGGCGGCGACGCCGAAGACGATCGCGATCATCGCCGGGACCGGCAGGCCCGGCACCAGCAGCAGGGCGACGAGCGCGGCGCGCAGCAGGTCGCACACGATCATGACGCTCCGGTACGCGTACCGGTCCACAATGGCGCCCAGGACCTGGGCCAGGCCCAGGTAGGGCGCGAAGCTGATGGCGAAGGAGGCCGCGGCGAGCGCCGAGGAGCCCGTCCGGTCCCAGACGAGGTAGGTGACCGCCACCCGGTTGAGCATCGCCCCGGCGTTCGAGAGGCAGAACGCCCCGAGGAAGGCCGCGGCCTCCCGGTCGCCGAAGACCTCGGAGAAGCTCGGCTTGCGATCCTCTTGCGGCGCCTCGTCGGCGGCACCGGCCGCCGCCGGTTGAGGGTTCTGGTTCGACACGGGGCCTTCCTTGCCAAGTGGGCGCCACTCCCGGCCCACGGGCATCCGACGCGGGCACCGGGTGCCGGCTCCGCGCACGTCGACCCGCATTCCGGACGCACCGCCGGGGGAGCGATGCCTGAAGGGGCGGTAAGTGACAATCCTCCGCGATTGCCGCAAGTGTCACCAGTCTGCCGCTGACGCAGAAGGTTGTCAAGCATCCCACTGTGTTCAAAGTGCAAAAACCCGGACGGAGGCGGTGGGTCCGGCCCGACCGCACCAAACGGTGCGGCGGCTGCACGAGCCCAGACTATGCCCCCGCCCCGCGGCACCGGCGGCGGCCTCGGATCGATAACGGTGACCGCCCAGTACCGTCCACACTGTCCCAGGGCGGTGCCCGCCGCCACCGGACTGACGATATCCTCCAAGAGTTCTTATAGGAAACCTCTAAGGAGTCGTGCGAATGACCACCAGCGCCGAATGGATCGCCCGCGACGCCGCCGCCGTATGGCACCCGTTCACCCAGCACGCCACCTGGACCGGCGACGACCCCGTCGTCGTCGACCGCGCCGAAGGCCCCTGGCTCATCGACGTCGACGGCCGCCGCCTCCTCGACGGCGTCTCCTCACTGTGGACCACCACCCTCGGCCACGGCCACCCCGACATCAACGCCGCCATCACCGCCCAACTCGCCCGCCTCGACCACTCCACCTTCCTCGGCACCACCCACACCCCCGGCATCGAACTCTCCGAAGCGCTCCTCGACCTCGCCCCCACCGGCCGCGGACCCGCACTCACCAAGGTCTTCTACGCCGGCGACGGCTCCTCCGCCGTCGAAGCCGCACTCAAGATCGCCTACCAGCACTCCACCCAGACCGGCCGCTCCCGCCCCAAATTCGTGCGCCTCGAACACGCCTACCACGGCGACACCCTCGGCGCCGTCGCCGTCGGCGGCCACCGCCTCTTCCACGACGCCTACAAACCCCTCCTGCTCGACACCATCGGCGTCGCCTCACCCGGCGACCGCGCCAACGGCAGGCACCGCGGCGCCGTCGCCCTCGCCGAACTCCAGGCCGCCATGCGCCGCGACGGCGACCAGGTGTGCGCCATCATCGTCGAACCGATGATGCAGGGCGCCGCCGGCATGCTCGACCACGACGCCGAATACCTCACCGCCGCACGCGAACTCGCCGACGCCCACGGCGCCCTCCTCATCTTCGACGAAGTCGCCACCGGCTTCGGCCGCACCGGGAGGATGTGGGCCGCCGAGCACGCCGGCGTCGTCCCCGACCTCCTCACCTGCGGCAAGGGCATCACCGGCGGCTACCTCCCGCTCTCGGCCGTCCTCGCCGCCGAACACGTCTACGACGCCTTCCTCGCCAGACCCGGCGACACCGAACCGCGCACGTTCTTCCACGGCCACACCTACACCGCCAACCCCCTGTGCTGCGCCGCCGCCCTCGCCAACCTCCGCGTCATGGCCGAGCAGGACGTCGTCGGCCAGGCCGCGCGCCTCGGCGACCGGCTCGGGAAACTCCTCGAACCCCTCGCTACCGAACCCGGCGTCGTCGAGATCCGCCGCCTCGGCACCATGACCGGCGTCGAAGTCGCCCCCGCGGGCGAACGCACCGGCTTCGCCGTCTGCCAGGCCGCCCGCGAACGCGGCGTATGGCTGCGCCCCCTGGGCGACACCGTGATCCTCATGCCCCCGCTCACCCTCGGCGACGACGAGACCGACCTCCTCGTGAACGCCCTCGCCGAAGCGATCGACGAGGTCCTGGCATGACCAACCCCACCGCACCAGCGGCCCCCGACCTCTGGAACCGCCTCACCCGCAAGGCCGAACTGCGCGCCCGAGCCGGCCTCACCCGCACCGCCCGCCCCCGCACCGCCGCCGTCGACCTCGCCGGCAACGACTACCTCGGCCTCTCACGCCACCCCGACGTCCTCGCCGCCGCCGCCACCGCGCTCGCCGAACACGGCCTCGGCGCCGCCGGCTCCCGCCTCGTCCGCGGCACCACCGACGTCCACGAAGCCTTCGAGACCGAGTTCGCCGCCCACACCGGCGCCGAGACCGCCGTCCTCTACTCCTCGGGCTACCTCGCCAACCTCGGCGCCGTCACCGCCCTCCCCGGCCCGGTCCTGCTCGACGCCCACGCCCACGCCTCCCTCCACGACGCCGCCCGCCTCGCCGGACACCGACCGGCCACCTTCGCGCACAACGACCTCGACGACCTCGAACGCCAACTCCGGACCCTCCGGCCGGGCCTCGTCGCCGTCGAGTCCGTCTACTCCGTCCTCGGCGACGCCGCCCCCCTCCGCGAGATCCACGCCCGCACCAGCGCCCACGGCGCCCTCCTCCTCGTCGACGAAGCCCACGCCATCGGCACCACCGGCCCCCGCGGCGCCGGCGGCGTCGCCGCCGCCGGACTCGCCGCCGACCCCGGCATCGTCATCACCGCCACCCTCTCCAAAGCCCTCGGCGCCGCCGGCGGCGCCATCGCCGGACCCGCCGCCCTCCGCCGCCACCTCCACGACACCGGCCGCACCTTCATCTTCGACACCGCCCCGCCCCCCGCCGTCATCGCCGGCGCCCGCACCGCCCTCGCCATCGCCCGCGAATCCGACACGGCCCGAACCGAACTGGCCCGCCGCGCCGCCCTCGCCGCCACCGCCCTCGACATGCCTGCCCCCGCCCCCGCCGCCGGCGTCCTCTCCCCGCCCGCCGGCGACGCCCGCGCCGCCACCGCCTGGGCCGAACGCTGCGCCGCGCACGGCGTCGCCGTCGGCTGCTTCCGCCCCCCGTCCACACCCGACCACCGCTCGCGCCTGCGCCTCACGGTCAACACCGGCGTCCCCGCCGACGACTTCGCCCGCGCACTCGACATCGTCGCCGCGACCCGCACCGCCCCGGCCGCTACGGTGGCGCCATGATCGCCTTCGAAGGCCCGGTCCTGGTGACCGGCACCGACACCGGCGTCGGCAAGACCGTCGTCACCGCCGCCCTGGCGGCCTTCCTCATGCGCCAAGGCCGCAGCGTCGAAGTCGTCAAGCTCGCCCAGACCGGCGATGACGACGACGCCGCCGAGGTCACCCGCCTCTCCGGCGCCCCCGCCAGAGCCCTCGCCGCCTACCCCGACCCCCTGGCGCCCTTCAGCGCCGCGCGCCGCAGCGGCCTGCCCCTGCTCGCACTCGCCGACGTCGCCGAGACGATCCTGGATGCCAAAGCCGAAGTCGTGCTCCTCGAAGGCGCCGGCGGCCTTCTCGTCCAACTGGGCCAAGGCGGCTGGACCGCCCGCGACCTCGCCGTCGAACTCGGCTGCCCCGCCGTCGTGGTCGCCCGCGCCGGCCTCGGCACCCTCAACCACACCGCGCTGACCCTGGAGGCCCTGTCGCGCCGCGGCGTGGACGCCGCCGTCGTCCTCGGCGCCTGGCCCTACCGGCCGGGCCTGGCCGAGCACGAGAACCTCAAGGACCTGCCCGGCCCGCGCCTGGGCTGGATCCCCGACGGCGCCGCCGCGCTCCCGCCCGAGGTCTTCCGCCTCAGCGCTGCCGAGTGGTTCGACCTCGAGGGCCGCATCGACGACCCCGAGTGACCGCAGCCGCCCGCACACGCCCGCGACCGGTGGTGGACGGTCTCCGCTACATTGGCACCGATCTGGTCCAATAGGGCCAAATCAGTGCGATGCGGGCGCCCCTACCCCCGGCGCTCGCATCGCCGGGTCTCGAGCCCGCGAGGGCTCGATCGACACTGCGCATTGCAGCGCCCGGCCCGCACGGGCTTGGGCGGCGCTCGCATCGCCAGGCTTCGGCCCGCGGGCTTGAGTCGCAGGCTCGGCCGTTGCGCCGCAACGACCTCTGTGCGGATGCCGGGCCGGCTGCCCGGCATCCGCACAGGCCGAGAGGACGCGCCGCTGCAGGTGCCGCGCGGGGAGCTCCCCGCGCGATCTTTCGGTGGTTCCATGGATCCCACACGCCACCCACCTGCAACGTAAGCCTCATCAGTGGGTTTTTGAATCAATGGTGACTCGGTCATCGCGGCACCCGCAAGGAGAACTTTCGCCCTGTGGATAACTTCCGGCATAGTGGACTTCTCATCGGCCGATGCGTTGCGGGTGAAGCTGCTGCAAGTCATGGATCAACCGTGTCACGCACCGTTGGAAACCGGCAACAACAAGTTACCGGCCTGTGGATAACCGGTGTTTATGCAGCTCATATTGCTCGACCGGCCACCGGCTGCAGCGCGGCCGCGAAGCGTGCCGCCACCTGCGGGAGGAACAGGTCCATGTCCCGGCCGATCCCGGCCGCCTCGCCTGGCGGGGCCGGCGGCCCGCCGGTGGGGACCCCGGGGTTTCGCGCCTTCTCGCAGCCCCGCAGCCGGTTTCGGTCTCAGCGGAAGCGCACCAGCAGCGGGCTCGGCATCCTGAACGACAGGTTCGGGTCGCTCACCGGCGCCGCGACCACCTCGCAGCGGGGGAGCAGCGGCGCCAACTCGGCCACCACCACCTCCGCCTCCAACCGCGACAGCTGGCTGCCCAGGCACCGGTGCGCACCCGCCCCGAACGCCAGGTGCCGCCGCGACCCGCGCTGACCGGGCACCATCCGCATCGGACACTCGGCGACCCCCTCGTCCGCGCCCGCCGCGGCCAACCACACCAGGACCGAGTCGCCCGCCGCCACCGGCACCCCGCCGATTTCGGTGTCCCGCAACGCGACCCGCCGCCACGACGTGATCGGCGGCAGCAGCCGCAACCCCTCCTCCACCACCGCGCCCGGCTCGGCCCGCAGGAGCTCCGGCTCCTCCACGAGCCGATGCAGCAGCAGCGTCAAGAACTGCGAGGTCGTCTCCTGGCCCGCCACCAGCAGGAAGAACAGCGCCGCCGTGGCCGCGTCCTCCCCGTGCGCCTCCAAGAGCTCCCGCCGCACCCCGGTCGCCTCGCGGGTCCAACCGCGCAGCAGCGCATGGAACGGACCCACGATCCGCGCCAGCTCCAGCTGCCGCTCCGGGCCCGGGTCACCCCAGAACAGTTCCAATGCGGCCCTTGAGAACCGCTTGACCTCCGCCGTCGCCGCCACATCCAGTTCGAGGAGCCGCGCCAGCGCCGCGAGGGGGATCTCCGAGGCCACCGCCGCGTCCAGGTCCACCACCTCGCCCGCCCGCAGCCGCCACGCGACCCCGGCGGCGCTCCGGCGGGCGAGCCCGCCCAGCCACGGCCGCAGGGCCTCCACCTTCGCGGGCGCGAACACCTCCCCGAACCGCTCCCGCATCCGCCCGTGCGAGGCCGTGTCGTTGTTGGCGAGCGTCGCGGGGAGCCGGAACCGGTGCCGCGTCAGCTCCCGCAGCGCCGCAGCGGGGATCGGGACGACCGCGTCGAGGGCGTTCGCGGCCGAGAACCGCTCCCGGTCGGCCAGCACCTGCCGGGCGATTCGGTGCGAAGCGACCACCACCTGGCCTTCCCGCCGGAAGACCGGGGCCTCGGGGCGGGGATGTTTCCACAGCTCGAAGAGCACGGGCGCAGCCTACCTCCCCCGAAAGTACGAGGCCCGCTCACGGTAATCTGCTCTCAGTCTTTCGGCGCCTCCGGGCCCACGCACGCACGCGAGTCCATCCCGCCTGCGCGGCGGCCCGCCGCGGAGGCGCCGTCCGGCACCAGAGCGAACGCCCACTGAAGGAGACCGTCCCTTGCAGGAGTACTCCTCCCAAGCCGCCTACGACCGCGGCGAGGCCGTCTGCGTGATCGGCGCCGGAGCGTCCGGCCTCATCGCGGTCAAGAACCTCCGCGAGAACGGCTTCGAAGTGGACTGCTACGAGCGCGACACCGTGCTCGGCGGCCTGTGGAACCCCCAGAACCAGCACAGCCCCCTCTACCCCAACACCCACCTGGTCACCTCCCGGTCCCAGACCGAGATCCCCGACTTCCCCATGCCCGACGACTGGCCCGACTACCCGTCCGCGACCCAGATGCTCACCTACCTGACCTCGTACGCCAAGCACTTCGGCCTGTCCGAGCACATCTGGTACGGCTCGGAGATCGCCGCCGTCGAACCGGTTGAGGGCTCCCGCTTCGAGGTGATCGTCAAACCCGCCGCCGGGAACGCCGCCCGCCGCCTGCGCTACGCCGCCGTCATCATCGCCACCGGCCACCACTGGGCCCCGAACCTGCCCTCCTACCCCGGACAGGACCAGTACCGCGGCACGGTCCTGCACTCCTCGCAGCTCAAGGACGCCTCCCGCCTGCGCGGCAAGCACGTCCTGGTCGTCGGCGGCGGCAACTCAGGGGTGGACCTCGCCTGCGAGGCGGCCGTGAACGCCGCCGGCTGCGTCCACTCCGTGCGCCGCGACACCTGGCACCTGCCGAAGTACCTCGGCGGCGAGCCCGCCGACTACGCCCTCAACCGGCTCGGCGCCCGCCCGAAGTTCCTGCGCCGCTTCCTGACCGACCGGCTCCTCAACGGCCCGGCGAGGCTCGCCGCGCGCATGGGCATCGAGGTGCCCGGCCGCGGCCCCGGCGGCGAGGAGCCCGTCCGCAACGGCCGCTACCTCGAGCATGTGGGCGACGGATCGATCCGGCGCCGCGGCGAGGTCGCCCGCTTCGACGGCTACGACGTGGCCTTCGCCGACGGCACCGAGATGCGCCCCGACCTGGTCGTCTTCGCCACCGGGTACCGCCCCCAGATCACCTGCGTGGCCGCGCCCCTGCTCGGGGTCGAGGGCACCGGGGGGACGCCGCAGCTCATGGCGCGCATGTTCTCGCCCAAGTCGCAGACCCTCGCCGTCGCCGGGCTCGTCGAACCCGGCGTCGGCGTCCTGCCGATCGTCCACTGGCAGACGCACGCGATCGCCCGCTGGCTCCAGGTGCGCAAGAGCGACCCCGAGCGGGCCAAGAACTTCCGCGACCAGGTGCAGAGCGAGACGACCGGCCAGGCCGACGGCCCCGGCGCCGCCTCGCCGCGGCACCGGCTCGCCGTCGACGCCGAGGAGTACCTCGCCAGCCTGGCCCGCATCATCGACACCCTCGAACAGGAGCCCGCCAAATGAGCCTCGCCGCGTGGGTCCGCCGCGCCCGCACCCCAGCCCCGGCCCCCGTCGCTCGCGAAGTGGCCTTCCTCGAGCCCGCCGACCTCTTCGACCTCGAGATCAAGGACGACCCCGAGGCGAGCCCGGTGCTGTGCTGCACCGGCGACCCCGTCGGAGCCGCGGCCTTCAACGCCTTGTGGCTCAAGCGGATCGCCGCCTCAGGCCGGTACGCCGCGGCCGTGAGCGTGCGCGGCCAGGGCGGCACGCCCGCCGCCGCGGGCGGCGTGGAGGCCCGCGCCCACGACGTGGTCCAAGCGGCCGTCGCAGTGCCCCGCCAGACGGTCCTCATCGGACACCGCGAGGGCGCCTCGTGGGCGGCCCTGGCCGCCGGCCGCTACCCGGCGGCGGGCCTGGTGCTGGTGTCCCCGCGGCAGTTCCCGAAGCAGCCGCCGAAACCGGTCGGCGAACCCCCGGTGCTGCTGGTGGTCAGCGAGTCGGAGGCGCAGTCGAAGGAGGCCCAGGCGGTCACGGACGCCTACGGCGTCGCCCCGCTGACCTTCGCCGGCTCCCCGGACGACGTCTTCAAGGGCGCCGCGGCCGAAGGCCTCCTCGACGCGGTCCTCTCCTGGCTGGCCCCCAAGCAGTGACCGGCCCCGGCGCACGCTGAAAGCCTCACAGGGCGCTGGGGAAGGCCCCCGATCGCAAGGCTGCCACGGGGAACCTGAAGGGGAGCTGAAGCGACCGCGCGGCGACGGTGATGGCAGTGCACGCCGATAGTCCTGCGGGGCGTCAGGGAAGGGCCCCCGGTTTCGACGCTAGCGCCGGGAACCTGAAGGGGAGCTGAAGCAGCGCAGCGGATTCACCCGTTCGGGGGAGGCCCGCTTCAGACCACGGCGCCGTCGTCGGTGTCGTCCGCGTCCTTGTCCGGGCGCAGCAGGCTGATGAGCAGCCACACGCCGACGAGGAACCCCACGAACCCGACCAGCCGGCCCGGATTCGTGCCCAGCGGCGCGATCCCCGGGTTCACCACCAGCGCGACGCCCCCGATGACGAGCAGCACCCCGCCCACCGCCTGAAGGCTCGGCCACGGCACCGGCGGCGGCTCGGGCGGCTCGTAGTCGTCCTCGTCGTCATCGGGCAGCTCCGCGTCCCACAGCTCCAGGAGCGTCGGCTCCTCGTCCGGGTTCGACGGCGCGGCCGGCGTCGCCGCCACCGCCTCCGGCGGGGCCTCCTCGGCCGCCTCGTACGGCTTCACCAGGCCCGCACCGGGGTCGCCCAGACCCTTCACCAGCTCGTTGAAACGCCGGTCCACGTCCTCGGGCCGCAGCTCCCCGGCCCCCTCGCCCGGCACGTTCTCCGGTTCGCCGCCGCTCTCCTGCTCGCCGCGCTCAGTCATGGACGCCTCGGGTCTTGGCCGCCTGCCGCTCCATGAACGCCGCGCTCCCCGAGAAGATCGTCTCGGCGTCGTAGTCGAGCGTCGCCACATGGAAGCTGCGCGGCAGTACCGTCGCCTCGACGTCCTTGGACCGCACGCCCGCCCGCACCACCGCGCTGTTGCGCGGATTGACCACATGGTCCTCAGCGCTCGTGAAGATCCGCACCGGCACCGTCACCCGCGCCAGCTCCGACCGCGTCAGCTTCCACAGCCGCCGCAGCGACACGTACGCCGCCACCGGCGTCCGATCCGTCGTCCGCTCCCGCACGTCCGGCTTGTTCAGGTCCGAGCCGATCGCCGCCACGCTCGGCATCACGTACCGCAGCGCCGGCGCCAGGAACCCCTGCGGCTTCGAGTCGTAGATCGCCGGGTTCACCAGCACCAGCCCGGCCAGGTCGCCGCCGCGCTGCTCGGCCAGGCGCAGGCACAGCGACCCGCCCATCGACAGGCCGCCCGCGAACACCGGCCGGCCGAGCGCCAGCGCCTCGTCCAGGGCCTCCTCCAGCCGCGCGTACCACTGCTGCCAGGTCGCCTTCGCGAGCGTCTGCCAGGTGCCGCCGTGGCCGGGGAGCAGCGGCGCGATCACGTTGAAGCCCGCGTCGCGCAGGTGCTCGCCCCACGGGCGCATGCTCGCCGGATCCGAGGTGAACCCGTGGCACAGCACCATGGTCGCCTTCGCGTCGGGACCGAGGTCGAACGTGAACTCCTCGGCATCGATCGTCACGTCGCCTCCCGGATAGATGGTTGACGGGGCGCGGGACTCGCCAGCGGCGGCCCCCTTTCGCGCTGCGTGCCCATTCTCGCACGCGGCCGGCACCGCCCGCCACCGCGAGGGCCGCCCCCGCCGCCCCGCGGCGGCCGCCCCGCGCTCGCTGCGACCTGGATCGACCGGTGCCTATACGCTTGAGCGCGTGATCTACTGGGTGTTGAAGGCGACGTTGGGCTCGCTGCTGTGGGCCGTATGGCGCCCGCAGGTCGAAGGGCTCGAACACGTGCCCGAAGGGGGGCCGGCGATCCTCGCCTCCAACCACCTCGCCGTCACCGACTCCTTCTTCATGCCCCTGGTCGTCAAGCGCCGGGTCACGTTCATCGCGAAAGAGGAGTACTTCACCGGCACCGGCTTCAAAGGCTGGTTCGTGCGCACCTTCATGAACGCCGTCGGCGCCATCCCCGTCGACCGGGCCGGCGGCGACGCCGCCACCGCCTCGCTCGACACCGGCAAACGCGTCCTCGGCGAAGGCCGCCTCTTCGGGATCTACCCCGAGGGCACGCGCTCGCCCGACGGCCGCCTCTACCGCGGCAAGACCGGCGTCGCCCGCCTCGCCCTCCAGACCGGCTCCCCGGTCGTCCCGGTCGCCATGCTCAACACCGGTGAGCTCCAGCCCATCGGCAGGCGCATCCCCCGCATCGGCCGCGTCAAGATCAAGTTCGGGCCCCCGCTGGACTTCAACCGCTACCGCGGCCTCGTGGGCGACCGCTTCATCGAACGCGCCGTCACCGACGAGGTCATGGACGCCCTCCGGGCGCTGTCCGGACAGGACTACGTCGACGAGTACGCCGCCAAGGTCAAAGAACGCGGCCCCGGCAGCTGACGCCGCACCGGGCCCGCTCGGGCATCCGCACCGCCGGTTCGGAGCCGCGCACCGATTACCCGGCTTCGCCGCCGCGCTGTCGCTCCGGCTTCGCCGCGTACTGCTTACTCGGCTCCGCCACCGCGTTGTCCATTCGGCTCCGCCACTGTGCCGTCTATTCGGCTCCGCCACTGCGCTGTCTATTCGGCTCCGCCGAAGCCCGCCCGGCGCCTGAGCGCCGGCAGGTCCACCACCACGATCTTGCGGCCCTCCGTGCGCAGCCAGCCCCGGTTCGCGAAGATCCCGATGGCCTGGTTCACGCTCTGGCGCGACCCCCCGGCCATCTCCGCCAGCTGCGTCTGGTTCAACTCGATCGTCGTCATCGGCGAGGAGTGCTGCTCCGCCAAGCGCACGAGCGTCTTCGCCACCCGGCCCGGCAGGTCCAGGAACACGTGGTCCGAGGACTGCTCGGTCAGCCGCCGCACGATCATGCCCATCGACCGCAGCACCGCGTCGAGCATCTTCGGGTTCCCGTGCACCAGGTCCAGGAACGACGAGCGCGCCAGCGCCAGCGCCGAAGTGTCCTCGAGGGCCTCCGCACTGGCCGACCGGGGCGATCCGTCCAGGAGGGAGACCTCGCCGAGCACCTCGGGCGCGCGCGCGACGTGGAGCATGGCCCGCTCGCCGGTGGCGGCGGTGCGGAAGACGCTCACCGCCCCCGAGCGGATCATGATGAGCGACTCGCCCGGCTCGCCCTCGAAGAACAGCAGGTGCCCGCGCCGGTAGTGGCGCTGTACCGCCACCCCCGCGATCTGCCGCCGCGCCTGCGGGTCCAGGCCGGCGAACATGGCGACGCCTGTGAGCGGGTCCTCAGATGGGCTGACACCCATAGTTCTCCCCCTTCGGTGGGTCCCGGGTCCGCGGGTCCCCTCCGATGATCGCTGTCTTTTCCGTCGTTGTACAGAGCCCGGTGTTGGAAACTTCACGCTCAGTTGGGTCGTGTGTCCGGACGGTGCGGCTGCGGCTCGCCCGAGTGTACGATCGAGTCTACGTGCTTTCGCGTCTATTGTCCGGTATCACACCGCTCATGTGCAGATTGCGAGGTCAGATTCCGGCTGCCCGATCGTATGGCGTAGCGTCGACTCCAGTCCGGCGACATACGGGAGAGGGCCAAGAAAGGCCGAACAGACCGCCCGTGATCATACGAAAGGCCGATGCGTGGCGTACCGATACTTCTACGACTGCGAGTTCATCGAGGACGGCCGCACGATCGACCTGGTCTCGATCGCGGTCGTCGACGAACGCGGCCGCGAATACTACGCCGTGTCGACCGAGTTCGACCCCTCCCGGGCGATCGACTGGGTGCGGCGCAACGTCCTCGACAAGCTCCCCGCCCCGGCCAGCCCCCTGTGGAAGGACCGGGCGACCATCCGCGACGAGCTCTACGAGTTCCTCGTCGCCCCCGTGCGCAGGAAGACCGGGACGCACCCGGGGGAGCGGGTCGAGCTCTGGGCCTGGATCGGCGCCTACGACCACGTGGTCCTCGCGCAGCTGTGGGGCACCATGCCCGAGCTGCCGCGCGCCCTGCCTCGGATGACCAAGGACCTGCGCCAGCGCTGGGAGGACCTGGGCCGCCCCGACCTGCCGGTGACCCCCGACGCCGACATGCACGACGCCCTGACCGACGCGAAGCTCAACCTCGCCCGCTGGAAGGCCCTCGAGGCGGCCCGCGCCGACCGCCTGAGCGCGGCCGAGTCCCGCCACTGACGCCCCGCCGCCGCGGCCCGTCGAACCCCAGCTCGGCGGCCCCGGCCCCCGATATAGGCTGGGCGGTGTTTCGGCAATGAGGCCGCCCAGTTAACAGTCCTCACTCCAGGGAGTAAAGACACATGCGCATTGGCGTGCTCACCGGCGGCGGTGACTGCCCCGGTCTCAACGCGGTCATCCGTGCCGCGGTCCGCAAGGGCAGCAAGGAATACGGCCACGAGTTCGTGGGCTTCCGCTACGGGTGGAGGGGCCCCATCGAGGGCATCACCCAGCCCCTGGACTGGGACTCGGTCGAGAACATCCTCGACCAGGGCGGCACCATCCTCCACTCCTCGCGGACCAACCCCTACAAGATCGAGGGCGGCGTCGAGGCCATCAAGAAGAACATGGCCGACCTGGGCGTCGACGCGCTCATCGCCATCGGCGGCGAGGACACCCTGGGCGTCGCGACGAAGCTGACCGCCGACGGCGTCAACTGCGTCGGCGTGCCGAAGACGATCGACAACGATCTCTCCGGCACCGACTACACGTTCGGCTTCGACACCGCCGTGAACATCGCCACCGAGGCGATCGACCGGCTGTGGACGACCGCCGACTCGCACGACCGCTGCATCGTCGTGGAGATCATGGGCCGCCACGCCGGCTGGATGACCCTCCACGCGGGCATCGCCGGCGGCGCGAACGTCACCCTCATCCCCGAGGTCGCGTTCGACATCGAGAAGGTCGCGAACTTCGTCAAGGAGCGCAAGGACGCGGGCAAGGCCACGATCGTGGCCGTCTCCGAGGGCGCGCACGCCGCCGAGGGCATGGTCCTCAAGGACGGCGAGGTCGACGCGTTCGGGCACGTGAAGCTCGGCGGCGTCGGCGACTGGGTCGCCGCGCAGATCAAGGAGCGCGCCGAGATCGAGACCCGCGCGATCATCCTCGGGCACCTCCAGCGCGGCGGCACCCCGACCGCGTTCGACCGCGTGCTCGCCACCCGCCTGGGCCTGGAGGCCGCGAAGGCCGTCAACGAGGGCGACTTCGGCAAGATGATGGCGCTCCAGGGCACCAACGTCGTGCGCATCCCGATCCACGAGGGCACCGACGAGCTCAAGACCGTCCCCGTCGAGCGCTACGCCGACGCCGAGGTCTTCTTCGGGGTGTAGCGAAGGCCTGCCGCGGCCCGGCGGACCCGGACCGGCGGCGCCGCTCGGCGCACGCCGAAGGCCCGGTGCGCCGCCGGGAAAGGGCCCCCGGTCGCCAACGTAGCCGGGGAAACCTGAAGGCGAGCTGAAGCGGCGGCCGGTTCAGCGCACGGCGAACACTCGCTCGAGCGCTGGGAAAGGGCCCCCGGTTCTCCACGGTAGCGGGGGGAACCTGAAGGGGAGCTGAAGCGGCACCGGCCACAAAGCACTGATACCGCGCAACCACGGGCGCGCCCGGTCGTTAGACCTGGCGTGCCCGTGGCCTTCGCAGCGACCGACCCGTCCGAGACGATCGGCGAGATCCCGCACCTCGCCGACTTCACGTTCCACAAGACCCTGCCGGACATCGACTTCGACGGGGTCCCCGTGGCGGGCCTCGACGCCGACTTCTACCGGCGCCCGGTCGGCGACCGCCTGCTCAGCGTCGGCGTGTACCGCTTCGGCGGGGCCGAGACCCACCGCGCCTGGGGCTGGGTCGGCGAACCGCACTGCTCATGGCACGCCTACCGCGACCCCGCGACCGGCGCGTTCGACGGGCCCTTCCAAGGCTGCCCCGAACTGCGGCTCCTCCTCGACGGCACCCGCGCCCGCGGCTTCGAGCTCGGCTCGGGGAGCCTCGCCCGGCGGTACTCCACCCGGCGGCGCCTACTCGGCCAGGGCCGCCCGCTCGCGGGCGCGCTCCAGCCGGGTCGCCCGGCGGGTGTACCAGATCGCGGCCACGGTGATCGCGAGCCCGAAGAACAGCCCGCTGCCGGCGAACAGCGCCGAAGCGCCCGGTGAGAACCCGAGGATCGCCACCGGGATCTGCACGAAGCCGATCAGGGCCGCGAGGAGCCATTTGCTGCGCCCCCGGCCCCACAGCAGCGCCGTCCAGATGGGCGCGACCACGATGACCAGGACGGCGATGTCGAGCGCCCAGTGCAGCACCGGGTTCTGGACCCGGTCGTGCTGGAACGCCATCGCCGGGCTCGACACCGCGACGATCATGGCGGCGACGGTCGCCGTGAAGGCGAGACGACGTCTCATGCGTGACCTCCTTCAACGAGGGAAGTCCCAACGCTACGGGCGCCCGTCGCCACTGTCTGTCGGGTATCCGCCACTTGGTGGGTGTTTCCGCGGGTACGGGGCCCGGGCACGCGAAAGCCGACCGCCCGAAAGGGGCGGTCGGCCTCGGTCGTCCTAACCGCGGGTCCGCGACAGCTCCGCGGCCTCCACCGTGTGGCGCAGCAGCAGCGCCGTCGTCACCGGCCCCACGCCGCCCGGCACCGGGGTGAGCCTGCCGGCCACCGCGGACACCGCCGCGTAGTCCACGTCGCCCACCAGGCCGCCGTCCTCGGTCGGGTTGGTGCCCACGTCGATCACCGTGGCCCCGGGCTTCACGAAGTCCGCGCCGATCATGCCCGCACGGCCCACCGCCGCCACCAGCACGTCCGCCTCGCGGCACACCGCCGCCAGGTCCTTCGTGCGCGAATGGCACACGGTCACCGTCGCCGACTCGTTCAGCAGCAGCAGCGCCGCCGGCTTGCCCACCACCGTGGACCGCCCGACCACGACCGCCCGCGCGCCCTCCAGCACCAGGTCCTCGCGCTTGAGCAGCTCCAGCACCGCGGCGCTCGTCGCGGGCGCCCACGTCCGCCGCCCCTGTGCCAGGCGCCCCAGGCTCTCCGGGTTCGCCCCGTCGATGTCCTTGAACGGGCTGATGTACCAGCCCAGCTCCGCGAGGGTCACGCCCTCGGGCAGCGGGGTCTGGCAGATGATCCCGTGCACCGCCGGGTCCGCGGACAGCTCCTGGAGCCTCGCGGCGATCTCGTCCCTGCCGGGGGCCTTCAGGTGCTCGATCCGGCAGTCGACGCCCTCCTTCTCGGCGGCCTTCTTGATCGACCGCACGTACCAGGCGGTGCCCTCGTCGTCGGTGGGCACCACGACCGCCAGGGTCGGGACGACGTCCTCGCCGCGCAGCCGGTCCGCCTCCGCGGCGACCTCCGCGCGCAGTGCCTTCGCGACCGCGCGCCCGTCGATGTCGCTCATGCCCGAATCCTCTTCGCCACGGCCTGCATGATCGCCTCGGCCTGCACCTTCGACTGGAGCGCCTCGTTCAGGCTGCTCGCGAGCCGCTCGCGCTCGGCCGGGTCCTTGATGGAGACGAGGTTGATGTCCACGTTCAGCGCCGCCGACTCCAGGGCCGACTTCGCGGCCGAGGCCGCCACGGCCACGTCGGAGAGCACGTTCGGGTTCGACCCCTCCAGGATCCGGCCCGACAGCCGGATCACCCGCGCCGCGACGCCGGCCACCGCCAGCGGCACCGCCGCGGCCTCGACCAGGCCCGCCTGGATCGCGGCGGTCCGGGCCTCCTTCTCCTCGTCCGAGGACTTCGGCAGCTTGTAGGCCGCCACCACGCCCGAGAACGCCTCGGCGTCGTCCTCGGCGAGCTGGAGCGCCTCCAGCCGGAGGCGCTCGGCCTCGGCCAGGGCCTCCCGCATCACGGTCTCGTGGTCGGCGAACTTCGGTTTGCCGATGGTCAGGTTGCACACCATGGACACCAGGGCCGCGCCCATGGCCGCGTTCACGCCCGCCGCCGCCCCGCCGCCGGGCGCCGGGAGCTCGGAGGCCAGGTCGGTCAGCCAGTCTTCAATCGTCGTCTTGCGCACCCGGCCAGCCTAGACGCGGCCCGAAAGGTGGGATGTCCGCGACCGTCCCGGTGTGTCGCGCCGGGCCCGGCCCCGCCGCGGCGTGAGCGACGTGACCTCCGCCCGTGCGGCCCGTGGACCGCGCCGCCCCCGGCCGGTGCGCGTGCGGCGGCTCACCCCTTGAGACGGTGAAATCAGCGTGGTACCCGGCCTGCGCGTCCGCGTACGATATGCGCGTGAACCGCCAATGGCATGATCTGCGCAATCCCGGGCTCGTCCCCGCCGTCGCCGACGCCGAGGAGGCCCGGCAGCACGGGCTCGACGCCTGGCGGGACCTGCCCAGGGAGCAGGTCCCCCCGTGGCCCGACTACGCCGAGGTCGAGGACGTGGCCGGCGTGCTCGCCGCCGTCCCGCCGATCGTCGCCCCCTACGAGGTCGACCACCTGCGCGAGCGCCTCGCCGAGGTCTGCGAGGGCCGCGCGTTCCTCATGCAGGGCGGCGACTGCGCCGAGACGTTCATCGACAACACCGAGCACCACGTGCTCGCCAACATGCGCACGCTCCTCCAGATGGCGGTCGTGCTCACCTACGGCGCCTCGCTCCCGGTCGTCAAGGTCGGCCGCGTCGCGGGCCAGTACTCCAAGCCCCGCTCGGCCGCGCTCGACTCGCTCGGCCTCCCCGTCTACCGCGGCGACATGTTCAACTCGCTCGAGGCGACCGAGGAGGCCCGGGTCTGCGACCCGCAGCGGATGATCCGCGCCTACGCCAACTCGGCCGCGTCCATGAACATGCTCCGCGCCTACCTGCGCGGCGGCCTCGCCGACCTCATGGCCGTCCACGACTGGAACAAGGACTTCGTGCGCAACTCCCCGGCCGGGGAGCGCTACGAGGCCATCGGCCGCGAGATCGACCGCGCCGTGCGCTTCATGGCCGCCTGCGGCGTCGAGTCCGAGAACCTCCACACCGCGGAGGTCTTCGCCTCGCACGAGATGCTCGCCATCGAGTACGACCGGGCGCTCACCCGCATCTTCGACGGCAAGGCCTACGCCCTGTCCGGCCACATGGTGTGGAACGGCGAGCGCACCCGCCAGCTCGGCGGCGCCCACATCGACTTCCTCTCCCGGGTCGCGAACCCGGTCGGGTGCAAGATCGGCCCCACCGCCACGCCCGAGTGGGTCGTGGAGATGTGCCAGAAGCTCAACCCGGAGAACCTCCCCGGGAAGCTCGTGGTCATCACCCGCATGGGCCACAAGAACGTCCGCACCGTCCTGCCGCCGATCGTCGAGAAGGTCCAGGCCGCCGGGTGCAAGGTGGTGTGGCAGTGCGACCCGATGCACGGCAACACCTACGAGTCCGCCTCGGGCTACAAGACCCGCGCGTTCGACCAGGTCGTCGACGAGGTCCTCGGGTTCTTCGAGGTGCACCGCCAGATCGGGACCCACCCGGGCGGCATCCACATCGAGCTCACCGGCGAGGACGTCACCGAGTGCGTCGGCGGCGCCCAGGAGATCCGCGACGACCAACTCTCCGACCGGTACGAGACCGCCTGCGACCCGCGCCTGAACACGCAGCAGTCGCTCGAGCTCGCGTTCCTCGTCGCGGAGATGCTGCGCCACTAGGAAGTCGGAAACCGGACGGTTCCCAAATCCAAGTGAACCACTAGAGTATGTGCATGAGTGCACACGACGTGTTCCTGCTCGGCGGAGTGTTCCCCGGTGCCGCACCGGCGGAGGCGCTCCGCCGCGTCGTCTCCTACGCGCGGCGCGCCGAGGCCGCCGGCCTCGACGGCGCCTGGGTGGCCGAGCACCATTTCATCGACTACGGCGCCAACCCCTCCGCGACGCTCATGGCCGCCCACCTGCTGGCCGCCACGACCCGCATCCAGATCGGCACCGCCGTCGCGGTGCTCTCCAGCCGCCACCCCGTCGCCCTCGGCGAGGAGGCGGCCACCCTGGACGCCCTCGCGCCGGGCCGGTTCCGCCTCGGCGTCGGCCGCGGCGGCCCCTGGATCGACCTCGACGTCTTCGGCTCCGGCCTCGACCGCTACGAGCGCGGCTTCGAGGAGGGCCTGCGGCTGCTGTCCCGCTGGCTCTCCGGCGAGACCGAGGTCGGCCACACCGGCGAGTTCTTCGACGTCCTGCCCGTGCGCGTCATGCCGCCGGGCTCCGGCGCCCCGATCTGGGTGGCCGCCACCAGCCCCGACACGGCCCGCCTCGCGGGCCGGCTCGGGCTGCCGCTGCTGCTGGGCATGCACGCCCCCGACGAGGACCACATCGCGCTCCTGGACGCCTGGCGGCGGGAGGCCGAGGCGGGCGGCTTCGATCCCGGTGCGGCCGAGCACGTCTCGACGCACCTGGCGCAGGTCGCCGACGGCCCCGCGGCGGTCGGCCGGCTGCGCGCCTCCCTCACCGAGCTCCTCACCCGCGGCGTCGGCCAGTACGTGAGCCTCAAACCGGGGCGCGCGCAGCGCGACCACGCGGCCTATGTGGACTGGATGATCGAGCGCCACGCCGTGGGCGCCGCCGGGCACGTCGCCGAGCGGCTCGCCGCCTCCGCCGAGGCCACGGGCGTGGCCAGGCAGCTCTTGCTCGTCGAGGGGCTCGGCGACCCGGAGGCGGTGGGCGACAACATCGCCGCGCTCGGGGAGGCGCTCAGCGGTACGGCGTGTACGACGGCGGAGGCGGCGGCCTGAGGGGGTCGCGCCCCTGCTGCCGGAACCACTGGTTCGCCGAGCCGGTGAACAGGCACAGGAGCGTCACCAGCGGCATCGCCAGGCCCGCGAGGGTCCCGATGAGCCGGGAGCCGTCCACCGGCGCTCCGGCCTGCCCGCTCGCCTGGAACCCGGTGTAGAGGCCGAAGAAGCCGACCACGAAGGCCAGCAGCATGACCACGATGGTGGTCACCTGCGCCCAGCGGCGCCCCGCGCCGATCTTGACCGCGAGGACGCCGAAGAGGATGACGACGGCGACCGTGGCCCCGATGACGGCGGTGACGACCGCGGCGAGGTCCCCGACGCCCTGCGAGAAGTCCCGGCCGAACTCGAAGTCGCTGAAGTCGAGCGCCGAGGACCAGAACAGCGCCGTCAGGCCCCCGCCCGCGCCGCAGCAGATGAGGAACGAGAACTGGAGCCAGAGCATCACCTGGGCCGTGGTGACCGTGCCCGGTTTGCGGTGCAGCAGTTCGGGGGGCAGGGGAGTGGAAGGCGGTGTCAGCATGGGCGGTCCTCCAGGGCGGGGCCACCCAGTGTAGGGGAGCGCCGCTCGAGGAGCGGACCGCGGACCGCCGCCGTGCGGACGGCGCGTCGTCCGCGCCGCTGCTCGAAGGCGAGCGGATGCGGGCACCGGTCAGTCCTCCGGGCCCGCGGGTTCGGCCGGTGCCTTCAGGTACGGCTCGCACTCGCGGAACCAGCGCTCGGCCGGCCCCGAGTGGACGCAGATCCAGGCGATCGCCTGTGCCGCGACCGAAGGCGCCGCTGTGGCGAGCGTGTACCAGGCCATCGAGTCTCCGCCCATGGGGAAGACCGCGGCGGCGGTGAGGGCGGCGACGACTACGAGTCCGGCCGAGACCCACCACCGGCCGCGCCGATCGCCGTTGCCGAGCCGGCGCACGGTGACCGCCGCGTAAGCGATGCCGCCGACCAGCACTAGCAGCATGATCCCCCAGAACAGCATCTCCGCGCCGGCGAACACGGGCACGGTGGCGAGGGCCCCGACCAGGAACGCGGGCCACCACGCGACCAGCGGAGCGACGCCGCAGCAGAACAGGAGCACGGGCTGGAGGATGACCAGCGTCTGCGCGGCGGTGATCGCTCCTGGCCGGGACGGAGTGGTCGAGGGAACGGGCATCGCCGCACCTCCGGAGTCGCGAAGGAAAGTTGAACATGTTCAACAATAGCGGATCCGATCTCCCCGCAAAAGGACGCGAGACCGGCCCCGCGGGCGCGGGGCCGGTCTCGCGGGCGTTCGACGCTCGGTCAGCGCGGGGGGATCGCCGTCCGGATCGCCTCGAAGACCGTCTCGTCCCGGTACTCATAGCCCGACGCCCGGAGCGCGCCGTTGCGGATCTTCGCGCCCCGCAGCAGCTCCACGGCCGCCTCGCCCGCGACGATCTTCACCGCCCAGCCCGGGATGGGCCACGGCGCCGGACGGTGCACGGCCGCGCCCAGCGCCTTCGCGAACTCGCGGTTCGTCACCGGGTTCGGGCCGACCATGTTCACCGGGCCCGACGCGTCGCCCTCGATCGCGGCGACCGCGGCGCCCGTCCAGTCCCGCAGCGAGATCCACGGCACGTACTGCCGCCCGCTGCCGAACCGCCCGCCCAGGAAGCACTTCCAGGCCGGGACCAGCTTGTCCAGCAGGACGCTGCCGGGGCCCAGGACGTGCCCGGTGCGCAGCTTGACGACCCGTGCGCCCGCCTCCTCGGCCGGAGCGGTCGCCTGCTCCCACTTGAGGCAGAGCCGCCCCAGGAAGTCCGCCGCGGCCGGCGTCGACTCGTCGACCTCCACCTCGGCGCGGTCGCCGTACCAGCCCGCCGCCGACGCGTTCACCAGCACCGGCACCTTCGCCTCGGCCACGGCCGTGGCGATCACCCCCGTGGGGACGACGCGGCTGCTCAGGAGCTGCCGCTTGTACGCCGCGTTCCAGCGCCGCCCGGCGATCGAGGCGCCGCCGAGGTTCACCACGGCGTCCACCCCGTCGAGGATCTGCGGGTCCAATCCCTCTTTGTAAGGGTCCCATTGGATCTCGTTCTCCTCGTCGGGCCGGTGGCGGACCAGCCGGACGATGTCGTGGCCATCCAGGGCGTCCATGAGGGCGGTGCCGAGGTACCCGCTCGAACCGGCGATGACGATGCGCATGCCGACAGCCTATTGCCTTGGGCGGGCGTACCACTCCTGGACTTGTGTTCGCAGTCCCGGCGCCTGGAGCTCGGCGTTCGACTGGATCGCCGCGAGGGTCTGCGCCGCGAGGGCCCGCCGCCACTCGAGCTCGGCCCCGCGCATGGCCGCGTCGATCGCGCACGGGGCGCGGAAGGCCGAGGCGGGCAGGTCGGCCCACACGCCGTTCTGGCGGATCTCGGCGCACTGGAACGCCTCCGCGGGGCCCTCGATCGCGGCGAGCACGTCCATGAGCGTGATCTCCCCGAGCGGCCGGGCCAGGCGGAAGCCGCCCTTCTTGCCCGCCGTCGAGGTCAGGATGCCGGCCTTGACGAGCGGTTGGAGCTGCTTGTTGAGGTAGGCGGGCGGCAGCCCGTACCCGGCCGCGAGCCGGGCGGTCGAGACCGGCCCGTCCTCGCCCATCCAGTCCAGGAGCAGGCAGCAGTGCGCGGCCCATTCGACGCCTTCGCTGATCTTCACAACCTCGATGGTAGCCGTCCGGGTTCGGTTCCGGACCGCAGGCGTTATTCCCCTGTCCGGCATGGGGTTCGACACTTGAGCCGGGCATTGCGAATCCTTATTTGGATATGTAATATCTAGATATGAGTTCCGGCGAGGGCCGGAACCGAACAGGAGGAACCGCCATGAGCACCGCCCCGAGCGCCGTCGTCACCCGCGCCGCCACCGCCGAGACCCTCGCCCACGCGCAGCACTCGGTCATGACCCTGCTGGCCGACGCCTCCGCCACCGGCGGGGCCCTCTCGGTCACCCGCTCGACCTTCCCCGACGGCGGCGACGGCGCCCCGCCCCACTTCCACACCGGCGCCGCCGAATCGCTGTTCGTCATCGCCGGGCGGCTCCAGGTCCTCACCGGCGACGAGGTCGTCGTCCTGGAGGCCGGCGACCTCGTCTCGCTGCCCGCCGGGCTCCCGCACGCCTTCGGCGCCGCCCCCGGCGCCGACGCCGACGTCCTCGCGGTCTTCACCCCGGCCGCCGACCGCTTCGACTACTACCGGCTCCTCGAACGCGTGACCGCCGGCGAGGCCGACCCGGCCGAGATCCCCGCCTCCGGCGAGCGCTACGACAACCACTACGTCGCCAGCGAGGCCTGGCGCCGCGCCCGCGCGGGGGAGTGAACGACGGCGGCCGCCCCGGAGACCGGGGCGGCCGCCGCGCGCGTCTCAGAAGCCGAGCCTCGCCAGGTTCAGCCGCCCGAGCCGGTTGCGCCAGGGCACCTCGGCCCTGATCCCGGCCAGGACCGCCCGCTGGAGCGAGTTGTCCTCGGGCAGGTCCGCGACCTTCGCGTCCTCGGCGCGGGCGAAGACGAAGCGCCACAGGTCGGCCCGGTTGCCCGCCGGGCCCCCCGGCCCCTGGAGGTCGAACAGCGCCCCGAACCCGGGGATGTTCGACCGCTCCGGCAGCCAGTCCCGCAGCTGCGGGTCGAGCAGCCACGACTCGCACGTGAACACCAGGTCCTCGGGGCCCGCGTAGCGCTCGGGGAAGACCGTCGGGAAGAACTCCAGGGCCCACTCGACCGAGTCGCGCACGGCGTCGAGCGTCAGGGGCCCGCCCTCGCCGCGGATGTGCACGCCCACCGTCGGCTCCGGGCCCGGCCCCTCCACGCAGAACTGGAGCCTGCCGAGCTGGTACAGCGCGCCGCGCACATGGCCGGTGAACCAGTTCGCGACGTCGAGCCCGGCCCTGCCGTGCAGGCGCCGGTTGAGCCGCAGCTTCTCGCCCACGTCGGCCAGGACCCGCCGCGACAGGTCCTCGTCGACGCCCCTGCCCTCGTGGAACGCCAGCATGTCCGGGACCGCCGCGAGCAGCGGGTACAGGCCCAGCAGCGGGAAGGCCCCGGGCGGCTTCGGCCACGGCAGCCACTTGCGACCGCCCATGTCGGCGGCGATCGACTGGTACAGGCGGTCGGCCGCCTCGCGCGCGGGGCCGTCGAGCGCGGCGAGGGCCGCGGCGGCGTCCTCGGCGTCCTCGGGTTCGGCACCGCACCAGTCGAGCAGCAGTTCGCGGACGGCGGCGGCGTCGGGTTCGGGGTACGGCTTGACGGCGCCGGGCGGCGGCAGTTCCTGGGTCACCGACTTATGTCACCACGGACGGCCCCCGGGCGGCAACATCGGGTCGGTCACCCTAGTCTGGACCCCGTGCGACGGTTGCTGACACCCCCCTGGATCGTCCTCCACTGCTTCGCGGTGGCGCTGACGGTCGCCTTCGGGCTGCTCGGTTGGTGGCAGCTCTCGCGCGCCCAGGGCGGCAACGCCATCAGCTGGGGCTACGCCTTCGAGTGGCCGCTGTTCGCGATCTTCACGGTGGTGCTGTGGATCCGGCAGATGCGCCTCGAACTGGCGAAGGACCGCCCCGAGGGCGAGGCGCCCCGCCGCGGGAGGCCCGCGCCCCCGCCGGTGACCTCGCCGTTCGAAACCGCCATTCTCCAGGCCCGCGAGGCCGAGACCGAACCGCCGCTGGACCGGCAGGGGAGCCACGCATGAACGCCGCCCTGAAACGCTTCCGGATCGTCGCCTGGATCGTCGGCACGTTCCTGATCCTGCTCATGTTCGTCGCGATGCCGCTCAAGTACTTCGGCGGGAACGACACCATGGTCTCGGTCATCAGCCCGATCCACGGCCTGTGCTACATGGTCTACCTGGTCCTCGCCTTCCACCTGGCCCAGCAGGCCGGGTGGCGGTTCTGGCCGCAGACGGTGGGCCTCATGCTCGGCGGGACCGTGCCCGTCGCCTCGTTCTTCGTCGAGCGCTGGGCGCACCGGCGCATCCTCGAGGAGCACCCGCAGGCCGCCGACCCGAAGGTCCGCGACGAAGAGCGGGTCTGAGAACTGCGACGCGAAGGGCCCGGCGGGGAACCGCCGGGCCCTTCGCGTCCGCTAGTCCAGGTAGGAGCCGGACTTGAAGGTCTCCCAGTCGAGGCTCCAGGCGGTGAAGCCGTCGCCCTGCGGCACCTCGAGGCCGGTGTTCATGACGACCACCGGGTCGCCCCAGCGCACGAAGTTGTAGACCCACTCGCCCATCTCGTCGGAGACGTTGATGCAGCCGTGGGAGCCGTTCGAGTTCCCCAGCCGGTCGGCCGCCCACGGCGCGCCGTGGATGAACTGTCCCGAGAACGTCAGGCGCATCGCCCACTTGACGTCGGTCTCGTAGTCGTAGAGGTCGGAGACGAACGTCGACTCCTCCTCGCGGCTCATGATCGTCATCGTGCCGGAGAACGAGCGGGCGTCGTTCCCGTCGATCGGCTCGTCGGAGCCCAGCGAGATCGGGATGGTCTGGACGATCGCGCCGTCGCGGTAGGCCCGCATCTGCTTGGTCTCGTTGTCGGCCTCCAGCAGCCGCGCCTCCGCGTCGATGGTGAAGGCCGTCTCCTGGTCGAACTCGCCGTAGCGGCCCTCGCCGATGTCGAGGCCGCCGAGCCCGAGCCGGACCGTGACCTCCGTGTTCGGCTGCCAGTACTCCTTGGGCCGGTACTCCAGGGCCCGCCCGGTGATCCAGTGCCAGGAGCCCTCCTGCTGCGGCTCGGAGGCGACGAACAGGCGCCGCTCGACGGTCGCGCGCAGGTCCTCGGGGATCTCGTGGTCGGTGAAGCGGAACGCGAGGATCGCGCCCTGGCCCACCGTCGAGCCGTCCCCCGGCAGGTAGTTCTCGATCCCCACCCGGTCCCCCGGGGAGGCGATCGTGGTGAACGTCGAGGTCGCCTCGGCCACGAGGCCGTCGGCGTCGGTGGCCGTGACGGTCGCGGTGTAGGCGGTCTCCCACTCCAGGGGGGCCGCCGGGACCCAGGTGGTCCCGTCGGGGTGCATCGCGCCCTCGACCGCCGCGCCCGCGGCGTCGGTGAGCGCGAACTCGGTGAACTCGCCGCCTTCGACGGTCCAGGCGATCTCGGCGGCCGCGGTCGCGTCGGCCGCGCCGTCCGCGGGGGTGATCGTCACCTTCGCGGCGCTCTGGGGGGCTTCGGACTCGCCGCCCCCTTCGGAGATGGTCCCGGAGTCCTTCGTGCACGCGGCCGCGAGGCCGACCACGGCGGCGGAGCCGGCGGCGGCGAAGGCGCCGCGGCGGGTGAGGGAGGATCGTGCGACGGTCATGGACCCACGGTACACAGCGGTCGCGAGGGGCCGTCCTCTTCGCTCCTGTGAGTTCCGCGGCCCCGCAGCGGGACCGCAGGTCGGCGCCCGCTCAGTAGCGGATGCTCAGGTGCACGTGGTTGGTGTGGTCGGAGGACGGGTCGCCGTAGGCGCCGGAGTAGGACTTCCAGCCGTTCCCGGGGAACCAGATCTGGCGGTACCAGATCACGTACTGCACGCCCAGCGCGTCGGCGTTCTCGGTGAACCAGGCGGCGAGGTTCTGCCCGTAGTCGTAGTCCCCGCCGCCGGCGTCGCCGCCGAAGCCGCCGGGCTCGGAGGAGAAGTCGCAGGCCCGGCCCTTGGGGTGCTCGCCGGAGCCGGAGGGGCGGTAGCAGGAGACGTACCGGGTGAACCCGGCGATCTGGGCCTGCTCCAGGGCGTGGAGGGTGCGCGGGGTGAGGCATCCGTCGGCGGGGGTCGGGTCGTCCTCGGTGCAGCCGCCCTCGCCGCCCTCGTACGGTTCGGCCGCGGGGGCGTCGGAGACGGTCGGGCCGTCGGCGGCGTCGCCGCCGGAGGCCGCGAGCTCGCGGGCGGCCTCGTCGCGGGCGTCCTCCATCTCCGCGGTGACGTCCTCCTGCTCGGCGATGTTGTCGTCGAGGGTCTCGCGGGTCGCCTCGATCTCCTCGAGGCGGGTGATGAGGTCGTTCAGGCGGACGGCCCGGGACTCGCCGAGGAACTGGAGCATCGTCAGCGCGCTGATGGCGTCCTGCGGGTCGCCGGAGGCCAGCAGGGCCGCCGTCGACTGGTAATCGGAGGTCATGGACGCGGTGTAGGCGTACTCCTCCAGCTCGGTCTGGAGCTCGGCGACCTCGGCCTGGGAGTCCTCGAGCTCCTGCTCGAGGTCCTCCTGCTGCTGCTCGAGCGCGGCCAGCTCGTCCTGCGCGTCCAGGTAGTCCTCGATCGCCTGGCCGAGGGCGTCGGAGGCGCCCTCCTCCTGCGCGGAGGACTGCGAGGCGGGGGCGACCAGGAGGACCACGGCCGCGAGCGCCACGACGGGCAGGGACAGGACGCGTTTCGCGCCGCTGGTGGAGAGCCGCGGGGAGCGGAGTGCTGCGATGCCGGCGTTCAAGGCTTGCGGTCCTTCGGTGGCTCGGATCCGGGTGGACGGGAGGTCGCCGTACAGCGTAGAACGGAAGGATTCTTCAACCGACGCCGGGCCATTCGGTATAACCGCAGGTGATCGTCGTGTGACAGGTCACCGGAGCGGTGTGGCGCGGCCTACTCGAGGCCCGCGCGGACGCGCACCGGCTGATAGGATAGTTCGAATTCGAACCAGCCGCACCGGCTGGCGCCGCGAGCAGGAGAGGAGGAGGACCATGGCCGCGGGCGACTTCGAGAGCCGCTGGCTCGCCCCCGACGTGAACGCCGTCTGGACCCGCTTCCTCCACGTCACCCACCGCCTGGAGCTCCAGATCGACCGGCGCCTCCAGGAGCAGCACGGCATCACGCACACCCAGTACGAGATCCTGGTGCGCCTGGCCGACAGCGAGGACCGCGCCATGCGCATGAGCGACCTCGCCGACCGCATCGTCACCGCCAAGAGCGCCGTCACCTACCAGGTCAACAAGCTCTCCGACCTGGGCCTGGTCGAGCGCCACAAGTGCGACCGCGACAACCGCGGCGTCTGGGTCAAGCTCACCGGACCCGGCCTCGAGCGCCTCGAGCAGGCCGCGCCGTGCATCCTGTCCCTGGTCCGCGAGCTGTTCCTCGACGCCATCAACTGCGACCAGGCCGCCGAGCTCGACAAGCTCCTGGGCACCTGGTCGGACAACCTCGACGAGCACGACCGCGCCCCGATCGGCCACCGCCACGAGGGCGACGCGGAGGCGTAAACGCTTTCGGTGCGCTCCGCCGGTGTACGGCCTGTCAACCGTCCGTACCGGTGTAGGGTCAGGCCGTGCCGAGCTTTCCGCGTCCTGAGACGACCGTCCCCTACCGGGTCGACGGCCTCGCCGACCTCGTCCCAGCGGCCGGGGAGTGGACGTTCGCCCTCACCGGGGTGAGCCTCGCCGCCGGCGCCGTCGAACCCGGCGACCTCTTCGCGGCCCTCCCCGGGGCCCGCCGCCACGGCGCCGAGTTCGCCGCGCAGGCCGCCGAGCGCGGCGCGGCGGCCGTGCTCACCGACGACCGCGGCGCCGAACTGCTCCGCTCCGACCCCGGCGCCCGCGACCTGCCGGTCCTGGTCGCCGAGGACCCCCGCGCCCTCACCGGCGAGATCGCCGCCCGCGTCTGGGGGCACCCCTCCGACCACCTCAACCTCATCGGCATCACCGGCACCAACGGCAAGACCTCCACCGCCTACCTCGTCGAGGCCGGCCTCGCGCACGCCGGGCGGACCACCGGCATCATCGGGACGGTCGAGACCCGCATCGCCGGGGAGCGCATCGAGACCGAGCGGACCACGCCCGAGGCCCCCGAGCTCCAGGCCCTGCTCGCCCTCGCCGCCGAGCGCGGCGTCACCGAGGTGGTCATGGAGGTCTCCAGCCACGCCCTCGCCCTCGGGCGCGTCGCCGGCTGCCGCTTCAAGGCCGCCGGGTTCACCATGTTCGGCACCGACCACCTCGACTTCCACACCGACCTGGACGACTACTTCAACGCCAAGGCCAGGCTCTTCGACGGCCGCGCCGAGTACGAGATCCTGAACGCCGACGACCCGCGCGTGGCCACGCTCGCCGACGGCATCAACCGGACCTTCTCCCTCCGGGACCCCACCGCCGACTACCACGTCCACGACATCGCGGGCGACGGGTTCACCCAGACCTTCCGCCTCTCCGGGCCCAAGGGGAGCGGCGACGGCCGCGTCAACATGCCCGGCCGCCACAACGTCGCCAACGCCGTGCTCGCCGTCGCGCTCCTGGAGACCGTCGGCGTCGGCACCGACGCCGCCCTCGCGGGCGTCGCCTCCTGCACCGGCGTGCCCGGCCGCATGGAGCTCGTCTCCGGCGACGGCCCCGTGCGCGGCGTCGTCGACTACGCCCACAAGCCCGAGGCGATCACCGCCGTCCTCGACGCCCTCCGCGAGTCCACCCCCGGCAAGGTCATCGCGATCCTCGGCGCCGGCGGCGACCGCGACCGCTCCAAGCGCCCCCTCATGGGCGCCGCGGCCGCGCGCGCCGCCGACCTGGTCATCGTCACCGACGACAACCCCCGCACCGAGGACCCCGCGCGCATCCGGGACGAGGTGGCCGCCGCCGTCCAGGGCGTGCCCTGCCGTAATATTCCGGGACGGGAACGCGCCGTGCGGGAAGCCGCCGCCCTGGCCGCCCCGGGTGACGCCATCGCCCTCCTCGGCAAAGGCCACGAGACCGTCACCGAGACCGCCGACGGCCCCGTCTCCAGCGACGACCGCGTCCTCCTGGCGCGTGCGCTCCGCGACACCGGCCGGATGAAACCGGTCCACGACGTTGAAGCGTGATAGTCCCGAACCCGCTTTACCGCACCACAGAGGAGTCCGCCGCGTGATCCCCATGAGCCTGGCCCAGATCGCCTCCGCCGTCGACGGCAAGCTCAGCGAGAACGCCGACCCCGAGGCGGTCGTCACCGGCGACGTCGAGTTCGACTCGCGCAAGGCCGGGCCCGGCGGGCTCTTCCTGGCCATCCCCGGCGAGAAGGCCGACGGCCACGATTTCGCCGCCAAGGCCTGCGCCCAGGGCGCGCTCGCCGTGATCGCCACCCGGCCCGTCGAGGCGCCCGCGATCTACGTCGACGACGCGGTCGCCGCGCTCACCCGGCTCGCCCGGCACGTCGCCGCCGCCTCCCGGGCCAGGATCATCGGCGTCACCGGCTCCAACGGCAAGACCTCCACCAAGGACCTCATCGGCCAGCTGTGCGCCCGCATGGGCCCCACGGTCGCCACCGAGGGCAACTTCAACAACGAACTCGGCCACCCCTACACGGTCTGCCGGGTCCGGCCCGACACCGAGTACCTGGTCCTCGAACTCGCCGCCCGCGGAATCGGCCACATCACCGAACTCTGCGAGACCGCCCCGCCGACCGTGGGCGCCGTCCTCAACGTCGGCATCTCCCACCTCGACGGCTTCGGCGACATCGAGACCACCGCCCGCGCCAAGTCGGAGCTCCCGCGCTTCCTTGGCGAGGACGACACGGCGGTCCTCAACGCCGACGACCCCCGCGTCGCCCGCATGGCCGGCGCCACGCGCGCGCGGACCCTCACCTTCGGCGTCGACAACCCCGCCGACGTCACCGCCGCCGACCTCGACCCCGGCGACGGCCGCCACCGCTTCACCCTGCGCGCGCCCGGCGGCGCCGCACCGGTGCGGCTGCGCCTGTGGGGCCTGCACCACGTCTACAACGCACTCGCCGCCGCGGCGGTCGCGCGCCACCTCGGCGCGCCCGTCGAGGCGATCGCCGAGTGGCTCTCCGAGGCCGGACGCAAGTCCGAGCGCCGCATGGACGTCTTCACCCGCCCCGACGGCACCGTCGTCATCGACGACTCCTACAACGCCAACCCCGCCTCGATGGCCTCGGCCGTCCGCACCCTCGGACAGCTGCCCACCGAAGGGCGGCGCCTCGCCGTCCTCGGGCTCATGGCCGACCTCGAGGAGCAGAGCGAGGACTGCCACCGCCGCCTCGGCGAGCAGGCCCGCGACGCCGGGGTCGACGAGATCATCGCCATAGGCGAAGGCACCGAACCCATCATCGACGGTGCCGACGGCGTCACCGCCACCCACGTACCCGATCAACCCGCGGCCATCGCGCTGCTGCGGAACCGGCTGCGCCCCGGCGACGCCGTCCTGGTGAAGGGCTCCCGCTACCGGACCTGGGACGTCGCCGACCACCTGCGCGCCAAGGAGTCTTGAAATGGACACCAAGGTTACGCGCATCGCGTTCTCGCGAGGGCTCAACGCAAGCAAGTACGATCAACTTGCCGAGCAGGCACGGAGACTGGGCGTCGTTCGCTCCAAAGTCTGGCGCGAACACGGGTCCGTTGCGGGAGTGGGCGTCCGTGACCGGACTATCCGTGATTCCTGGATGCGGGACGGCACCGGCGATGACTTTGGTGTGCTGGCCAACGCTTGGAAGGAGACCGTGCGCGATGCGGTCGCGGACATCACCGCTCGTAGGGCTTCGGCCAAGATCCGAGTTCGCAGTGCAATTCGTCGCCACACCACGGATGAGATGGAGCGCAAGCGCCTGTACACGGCGCTGAAGTCCGATCGGTGGACCGCCGATCCATATCTGTCCAGGATGATGCGCAGGCACGCGAGGCGCGGACGGAACCGCACATGCAACCAGATCATCGTGCGCTCCGACCAGTACAAGACCTTCACCCTCACTGAGGGAGGCGATTGTTGGCTCGCCGTACCGGGTCTGGAGCGCCGTCAGCTCGTGAAGATCCCCCTGGACACCCGTACGGCGCCCTCGGGGACCCTGCGGCTCATCCTGCGCGGCGGCCGCATCGAGGTCCACTACACCATTGACGCGACCGGAATGAAATCCTCCCAGCGCCCCAGCGGTGATCGAACTCTCGGAGTGGACAAGGGCTATACCGAGGTTCTCATTGACTCGGACGGTGAGCAGCACGGCACGGGACTGGGCGAACTGCTCACCGCCGAGTCCGATCGTTTGAAGACCAAGAACGCGCGGCGTGCAAAGCTGCGTTCCCTCGCCGAGAGCGCTGAGAAGCGTGGTGACCAGGAGAAAGCCGAGCGCATCCGAGTGGCCGACCTCGGCACCGTCAAGCGAGACCGGCACCGCCGTGTATTCAAGGCGAAGGTCCGTACCATCACGTTCGCTGCAATCCACCGTGTAATGGACAAGGCGGGCGTGATCGTTGCTGAGGACCTCGCGAAGACCTTCGTCGGCCGCAAGAGGCTGGGGAAGAACACCAACCGTCGCTTGGCGGCGTGGACCAAAGGGGTCACCGCCGAAGCGCTGAAATCTGTGTCGGACCGCAGAGGTTCTGCGGTGCGGCTGGTAAACGCCGCCTACACGTCACAAGTCATCCCCGGATCGGACGCCTTCGGCGTCCGCGAAGGGGACCGGCTTCACTGCACCGAGTGCAGGGCCGTGTGGCAGGCCGACCACGCCGCAGCGGTCAACGTCCTGCAAAGATTGAGCGATCCCGACATCGCCCTGTACACCCCGCACACACGGGTCAAACAGGTATTGCAGGAACGAATCGACCGCCGACGGTCCAGACTGCCGGACCAGGACTCCAGCACCGGCAAATGCCTTTGCGGAGAGCGAAACATCCCACCCTTGCTCGTTCCTGGAACGAAAAGAAGAAGGAAGCAGGAAACCGACCAGTGAGAGCTGTCATCGTCGCCGCGTTCGTGGCGTTCGCGCTCACCATGGCACTGACGCCGCTCGCGGCCAAGGCCTTCCGCCGCCTGAAGGCGGGCCAGCCCATCCGCACCGACGGCCCCCAGACCCACCTCGCCAAGGCCGGCACCCCCACCATGGGCGGCGTCGTCTTCATCGTGACGACCGTGCTCGCCTACGTCTGCGGCCACCTGGTCCTCATGGCGCTCCCCGAGCGCGTCGACGGCGTGACCCTCACCCGCCCCACCGGCTTCACCGCCACCGGCATCGTCCTCATCGGCCTGTTCGTCGCCTGCGGCTTCGTCGGCTTCATCGACGACTGGCTCAAGATCCGCCGCAAGCACTCCGGGGGCATCTCCGGCAGGGCCAAGGTCCTCGGCCTCACCATCGCGGCCACGGTCTTCGGCCTCGTCGCGGTCTACTACACCGGCTCGATCGACACCAACGAGATCGCCGAGACCGTCGCGACGCCCTTCGTCTCCTTCACCCGCGACGTGGAGTGGCTCAACGTCACCAAGATCGGGATGGTCGTCCTCATCGTCCTCCTGGTCAACGCCACCGCCAACGGCGTCAACCTGACCGACGGCCTCGACGGCCTCGCCACCGGCGCGTCCATGATGGCCTTCATGGCGTACATGATCATCGGCTTCTGGGAGTACCGCCACTGGTGCGGCGGCCCCGGCGAGCCGACCGCCGACCTCTGCTACGACGTCCGCGACCCGCTCGAGATCGCGCTCATCGCCGGTGCCGCCGCCGGGGCCATGTTCGGCTTCCTGTGGTGGAACACCTCGCCCGCGCAGATCTTCATGGGCGACTCCGGCTCGCTGAGCCTGGGCGCGCTCATCGCCGGGCTGGCGTTCGCCTCCAAGACGATCCTGCTGCTGCCGATCATCGGCGCCCTGTTCGTCATCTGCACCGCCAGCGTCATGATCCAGGTGACCTCGTTCAAGCTCACCGGCAGACGGGTCTTCCGCATGTCGCCCATCCAGCACCACTTCGAGCTCGCCGGATGGTCCGAGGTGACCATCGTGGTCCGCTTCTGGATCATCTCGGGCATCGGCGTCGCCATCGCCCTCGGATTCTTCTTCGCCGACTTCCTGCGCATGGCCGGGTAGGGCGCCGATGAGCATGGGAACCACTCCGCCCGCGGCGGTCGCCGACCGCGTCCTCGTGGCCGGCGCCCGCGTCGCCGGGTCCGCGTGCGCCGAGGCCCTCCTCGATCGGGGGGCCGCGGTCACCGTGTACGACCGCGCCGACTCCGAGCGGCTCCGCGCCCTCGCCGAGCGCGGCGCGGCCTGCGTCGTCGCCCCCGAGTTCGACCCCGCCCTCCTGGACGGGATCGGGCAGGTGGTCCTGTCGCCCGGGTTCCCGCCGCACCACCCGATCGCGGCCGCCGCGCGGGCGGCCGGGATCGAGGCGTTCTCCGAGCCCGAGCTCGCCTGGCGCCTGCGGGGACCGGACGCGGCCCGCTGGCTCGCCGTCACCGGCACCAACGGCAAGACCACGACCACGACCATGCTCGCCGCCATGCTCGAGACCGCGGGCCTGCGCACCGCCGCGCTGGGCAACATCGGCGTCCCGCTCATCCAGGCCGCCGACGGGCCCTTCGACGTGATCGCCGTCGAGCTCTCCAGCTACCAGCTCCACTGGTCCTCGTCGCTCGCGCCGACCGCCGGCGCCGTGCTCAACCTCGCCCCCGACCATCTCGACTGGCACGGGAGCTTCGACGCCTACGCCGAGGCCAAGGCCGCCGTGTGGCGCGGCGGCCGCGCCGTGGTCAACCTCGACGACCCCGCCGTGGTCGCCCTCGCCAAGCGCACCGACGCCGAGACCGTCGGCTTCACCCTGAACCAGCCCGAGCCGGGCCAGTTCGGCGTGGCCCTCGGCTTCCTCGTCGACTACACCGGCCCCGAGCCGGTCCAGATCTGCTCGGTCGGCGACGTGCGCCCCGCCGGGTGGCACAACGTCGCCAACGCCCTCGCGGCCGCCGCGCTGGCCCGCGAGGTCGGCGTCTCCCACCGCGACATCGGCGAGGCCGTCCGGAAGTACCTCCCCGAGCCGCACCGCAACGTCGTGTTCGCCGAGGCGGGCGGCGTCACCTGGGTCGACGACTCCAAGGCCACCAACCCGCACGCCGCCGCCGCCGCGCTCGCCGCCTACGACTCCATCGTGTGGGTCGCCGGCGGCCAGCTCAAAGGCGTCGACGTCGACGGGCTCGCGGCGCAGTACGCCCCGAAGATGCGCGCCGCGGTCCTCATCGGCGAGGACCGGGCCCTGCTCGCCGACGCGCTGGCGCGACACGCCCCGGACCTCCCCGTGGTCGTCCTCGACGGCGGCGACGATGCGGTCATGACCGACGTCGCCGCCCGCGCCGCGGGCTTCGCGCAGCCGGGGGACACGGTGCTCCTGTCCCCGGCCGCGGCCTCCTACGACATGTTCGACTCCTACGCCCACCGCGGGGACGCGTTCGCGGCCGCCGCACGGTCCCTGATCGGGGGCGAGGCCGGGTGAGGAGCGGGTTCACGGAGCTGCTGCGCGGTCTGCTCGACCGCCCGCTCGCCTCCTACTACCTGCTGCTCTCCTCCGCGGCGCTGCTGCTCACCATCGGGCTCGTCATGGTCTTCTCGGCCACGATGGTCGAGTCCTACGAGGCCACCGGCGACCCCTACGCCGTGATCCTCCAGCAGGTCGTGTGGGCCGTGGTGGGCCTGGTCGCCTTCTGGGTCGCCCAGCGCCTCCCCTCGCGCACCTACCGGGCCGTCTCGCGCCCGCTCCTGGTCGTATCGATCCTGCTCGGCCTGTTCCTGGTGGTCATGTCGATCCGCGACTCCCGGGACCAGACCGCCGAGGGCGCCGCCGACCACCTGTGGATCCACCTGGGGCCGGTGCAGTTCCAGCCCGCCGAGATCGCCAAGTTCGCGCTCCTGCTGTGGGCCGCGGACTCGCTCGTGCGCCTGGGCCCGCGCATCGCCTCCTGGCGGGACCTCGCCATCCCGATGTTCCCCATCGCGGGGCTCCTGATGGTCGTCATCGGCTACGCCGACCTGGGCACCATGCTCATCATCGTGGCCATGTTCATCGGCCTGCTGTGGGCCTCGGGCGTGCCGCTGCGCATCCTCGGCGTCCTGCTCGGCACCGCCCTGGTCGGCTCGGCCCTGCTCATCGCCTTCGAGGGCTACCGGATGGAGCGCATCCTCTCCTTCTCCCGCCCCGAGGACTACGCCGACACCTGGGGCTACCAGGCCATCCAGGGCTACTACGCGATCGCCGACGGCGGCTGGTTCGGCGTCGGCCTCGGCGAGAGCCGCCAGAAGTGGGAATGGCTCCCCAACGGCCACAACGACTTCATCTTCGCGCTCATCGCCGAGGAGCTCGGCGTCGTCGGCTGCCTGGTGATCCTCGCGCTCTTCGGGGTCCTGGTCTACACGGGCTTCCGCATCGCGCGCCGCTCCGACGACCCGTTCCGCGCCCTGGTGGCCGCGGGCGTCACCATCTGGCTCGCCGGGCAGGCGTTCATCAACATCGGCGGCGTCCTGGGCCTCATCCCCATGACCGGCGTCCCGCTGCCGTTCATCTCCGACGGCGGCACCGCGCTCGTCGTCGTGCTCGCCGCCGTCGGGATGCTCGCCGGGTTCGCGCGTGCCGAACCCGACGCCGCCCGGGCGCTGCGGGCCCGCAACCCCTCGCGTCTCGTACGCTTGCTCTGGGCCCCCCTGCCGCCCGCCCCTCGCTCCGAATCCGACTCGGCGACCACCGAGCAGACTCCTACGACCAGAAAGACATGACGTTGCCTCAGCTTCGATCGGTCGTCCTCGCCGGCGGCGGCACCGGCGGCCACATCTACCCGCTCCTGGCCTACGCCGACTGCCTGCGCCGGCACGACCCCCATCTCCGCGTCACCTGCCTCGGCACCGAGAAGGGCCTGGAGAACGACCTCATCCCCAAGGCCGGCTACGACCTGCGCAACGTCCCGGCGCACCAGCTGCCCCGCAAGGTCAACCTCGACCTGCTGCTGACCGCGCCCCGGATGCTCAAGGCCATGAAGGCCACCCGCGACATCCTCGACGAGGTCCAGGCCGACGTCGTGGTCGGCTTCGGCGGCTACGTGGCCGTCCCCGCCTACCTCGCCGCCTGGCGCCGCAAGACCCCCATGGTCATCTTCGAGTTCAACGACCCGCCCGGCGTCGCCAACAAGATGGCCCTCAAGTTCAGCGACAACCTCGCCCTCGGCTTCCCCCACCTGCCGCAGGCGTCCCCGCTGCTGGCCGACGGCACGATCACCGGCGTCCCGCTGCGCCCCGAGATCTCCCACCTCGACCGCGGCGCCATGCGCGCCCAGGCCTGCCAGTACTTCGGCCTCGACCCGCGGCGCCCGGTCCTGTTCGTCTACGGCGGCTCCCAGGGCGCGGCCTCGATCAACAACGCCGTCTCCGGCGCGGCCCAGGCGCTCACGCACCGCGGCGTCCAGGTCCTCCACATCACCGGCGCCCGCCGCGACGAGCCTATCCACATCCCCGAGGGACTGCCCGTCCCGTACCGGACGCTGCCCTACCTCGACCGCATGGACCTCGGCTACGCCGCCGCCGACATGGTCCTCGCCCGCGGCGGCTCCATGACCGTCGCCGAGGTCTCGGCCCTCGGCATCCCCACCGTGTTCGTCCCCATGCCGTGGGGCAACAAGGAGCAGTACCGCAACGCCGGGCCCGTGGTCGCCGCCGGCGGCGCCATGTTCTGCGACGACGAGAACCTCAGCCCCGGCTGGATCGAGGCCAACCTCGTCCCGGTCATCACCGACCCCGCCCACGTCGCGCGGATGTCGCAGGCCGCGGCCGCCTTCGGCTCCCGCACCGGCGACGAGGCGCTCCGCAACTACACGCTGAAGGTGGTCCAGCAGGCATGACCGATCCCAACGACCTGAGCAGCCCGATCGACGAGGGCGTCACCGCCGAGGACCTGGGGCGGGTCCTCTTCATCGGCGTCGGCGGCGTCGGCATGAACGGCCTCACCCGCCTGTACGCCACCCGCGGGCTGCCCGTGTCCGGCTCCGAGCTGAAGGACTGGCCGAGCCTGCCCGAGCTCGAGCGCCTCGGCGTCGCCCTGCACCGCGAGCACGCCGCCTCGAACCTCGACGGCGTCGACACCGTGGTCCGCTCCACCGCGCACAACGACGAGCACCTCGAGGTCGCCGAGGCGCGCCGCCGCGGCGTCCGCGTCTACCACCGCTCCGAGGCGCTCGCCGCCGCGATGACCGGCCGCCGCTCGATCGTGGTCACCGGGACCCACGGCAAGACCACCACCACCGCGATCATCACGCAGATGCTCGAGCACGCCGGACTCGAGCCGTCCTATGTGAACGGCGGCGAGAACATCGGGGCCTTCACCGGCGCCCACGGCGCCGGGGACCTCTTCGTGGCCGAGGCCGACGAGTCCGACCGGTCCTTCCTGCGCTACCGGCCCGAGGTCGGGATCGTCACCAACATCGACGTCGACCACCTGAACAACTACGGCGACATGGAGGCCCTCACCGCGGCGTTCGAGCGGTTCTGCCGCAACACCGACAAGGACGGCCTGCTCGTCCTCTGCGCCGACAACCCCGGCACCGCCGAGCTCGCCCGGACGCTCCGCGCCGAGGGGCGCACCGTCGCCACCTACGGCTACCGCGACGGCGCCGACGTCCAGCTCGGCGACGTCGAGTCCGACAAGGACGGCGTCGACTACACGGTCCTGCACCAGAACCAGGTCCTGGGCCGCTTCCACCTGCCCATGCCGGGCAGGCACATCGCCCTCAACTCGGCCGCCGCGATCGCGACGGGCCTCTACCTCGGGCTCGAGCCCGAGGACATCGCCGCCGGGATCGCCGCCTTCGGGGGCGTCAAGCGCCGGTTCGAGAAGCGCGGCGAGATCGACGGCTACGCGGTCTTCGACGAGTACGCCTACCACCCCACGGCGATGACCGAGGCCGTCAAGACCCTCAAGGAGGTCGCCGCCCCCGGCCGCCTCGTGGTGGTCTTCCAGCCCTACCGGGCCTACCGCACCATCGCGATGCGCGAGGAGATCGCCGAGGCGCTCTCGCTCGCCGACAAGGTCGTCGTCATGGAGATCTTCGGCCCCGGCGAGGAGGTCCCCGAAGGCGAAGGGGGGCAGGCCCTCCGGGACGCGATCGCCCTGCCCGAGGAGGACCGGGTCTTCGTCGCCGAGTGGGACGACGTCCCCGCCGCCGTCAAGGCCCTCGCGGCCGAAGGCGACGTCGTGGTCACCATGGGCGCCCCGCCCGTCTCCCTCATGCCGGACGACCTCCTGCGCTAGCGCGCAGCGGCCCGCGCCTCCGGGCGCGGGCCGCCCGAACGGCGAAGGGCGACCGGATCGCTCCGATCGCCCCCGCCGCCGTTCGCGGTGCCCGCTAGTCCCAGGCCCTCCCGTTGCGCCAGTAGCCCATGAAGGCCCCCGACTCCTTCGGCAGGCCCAGCTCCTTGCGGATCGTGAAGCGCAGCGTCTTGACCACGCCGGTCTCGGCCGCGATCCACACGTACGCGTCGCTCTGGGCCGCCTCCTGGGGCACCTCCCAGATCATCTCGTCGTCGACCTCGTCGAACTGATCGGTCACGGCGAAGTCCATGCCGCGGGCCGCCTCGGTGACCGCCGGGACCAGCAGCTCGCCCCAGGGCGCGCCCTCCCGCGCCAGCCAGACCACCTCGACGTCCTCGGGGGCGTCGAGCGCCATGGCGTCGGCGGCCTCGGGGACCTCGACGAACGCCTTGCCGCGCGCGGTGATCGGCAGGTCCTCCAGGATCGCCGCGATCGCCGGGAGCGCGGTCTCGTCGCCCGCGACGAGGATCTCGGCGCCCTCGGGCGCGTGGAAGTCCACGCCGCCGTGCGGGCCCTCCCAGCGCGCGTCCGGGCCCAGCAGCAGCAGCCGGTCGCCCGCGGCCGCCTCGCGCAGCCACCGCAGCGCCGGGCCGCAGTCGTCCTCGCCGTGCGCCTCGTGGACCACCATGTCCACATCGACCTCCCGCAGCGCGGGCCGCACGGCCCGCACAGTGTAGGTGCGCACGGGGCACTGCTCCTCCTCGGGGAGGGCGCGCAGCTCGGAGTACCAGCGCTCGCTCGTGGGCATCTTGTCGAAACCGCAGGCGGGGGCCGGGAAGATCAGCTTGAAGCGCTGGTCGTACCCGTTGTCGGCGAAGTGCTCGAGCCCCTCGCCCGCGAAGGTCACGCGCACGAAGGAGGGGCTGAGGCGCCGCACCGCCGCGACCTCGACGGGGAACAGGTCGAACGGCCGCACCGGGGTCTCGGTCAGTGCCTCTGTCTGCGTCGCCACGCGGGTCCTCCTAAGGAATAAGGTTTGCCTAACCTTATCCGAGCCCCTGGCGAGCCGCCACCGTCCCGTGGCCCCCGCGTGCCATCATCGACCCATGAGCGGCCCTGACAACGAGACCGGAACCGGGCCCTGGCGGCTGGTCCACGTGGTGCGCCGCCGCCTGCCGAACCGGCGGCTGGGATGGATCGCCGGCGGCGCGCTGGCGCTCGCACTGGCGGCCTTCGTCATCGTGTGGACGACGCCCCTGTTCGCGGTCGAGCGCATCGACGTCACCGGCACCTCGGTCCTCGACCCCGCCGAGGTCGCCGCGCTCGGCGAGGAGGCCGTGGGCCGCTCGGTGCTCGGCGCGGACCTCGACGGCATCGCCGAGTCGGTCGCCGCCCTCGCGCCCGTCGAGTCGGTCGAGGTCACCCGCTCGTGGCCCGACGCGGTGCGCGTCGCGGTCACCGAACGCGAGCCCTTTCTCGCCGTTCCGTCGGACGGCGAGACTTTTCTCATGGTCGACGACGACGGCGTCGTATTCGACGAGACCGACGCCGTCCCCGGATCGATGTGGAGGGTCGAACTCGACGACCCCGGCCCCGGCGACCTGGCCACGACCGAGACGATCGCCGTGCTGCGCTCGCTGCCCGAGGACATCGCCGCCGAGGTCGAGCACGTGGAGTCCCCCTCGCCCGCGGGCATCACGCTGTTCCTCGAGGATGGACGGACGATCCAGTGGGGCGACGGCTCCGAGGGCGAGCAGAAAGCCGAGGTGGCCGATCGATTGTTGGCGAGCGGGTACGAACATGTCGATGTCAGCGCACCGGATGCGCCCACTGTGAGTTAGCGTTAAGGGGGAGCGGGTGTCACACACATCCCGTTTGTCGCACCCAGGGCCGGTCAGGGAAGGAAGGCAGCAGCGATGACACCACCGCACAACTACCTCGCCGTCATCAAAGTCGTTGGAGTCGGAGGCGGCGGCGTCAATGCTGTCAACCGGATGATCGAGGCGGGGCTCAAGGGCGTCGAGTTCATCGCCATCAACACCGACGCGCAGGCGCTTCTGATGAGCGACGCCGACGTCAAACTGGACGTCGGCCGCGAGTTGACCCGCGGCCTCGGCGCGGGCGCCAACCCCGAAGTGGGGGCGAAGGCCTGCGAGGACCACCGCGACGAGATCGAAGAGGTCCTCAAGGGCGCCGACATGGTCTTCGTGACCTGCGGCGAGGGCGGCGGCACCGGCACCGGCGGCGCGCCCGTCATCGCCAACATCGCCCGCAAGCTCGGCGCGCTCACCATCGGCGTCGTGACCCGCCCGTTCGCCTTCGAGGGCAAGCGGCGCCAGACGCAGGCCGTCTCGGGAATAGAGGATCTGCGCAACGAGTGCGACACGCTCATCGTCATCCCCAACGACCGCCTGCTCCACCTCGGCGACCGCTCCATCTCCATGATGGACGCCTTCCGCCTCGCCGACCAGGTTCTGCTCTCCGGCGTCCAGGGCATCACCGACCTCATCACCACGCCCGGCCTCATCAACCTCGACTTCGCCGACGTCAAGAGCGTCATGTCCGGCGCGGGCTCGGCCCTCATGGGCATCGGCTCGGCGCGCGGGGAGAACCGCGCGGTCGAGGCGGCCCGCGCCGCGATCGAGTCGCCCCTGCTGGAGCAGAGCATGGAGGGCGCGCGCGGCGTGCTCCTGTCCATCGCCGGCGGCTCGGACCTCGGCCTGTTCGAGATCAACGACGCGGCCGAGCTCGTCTCGGACTGCGCCCACACCGACGCGAACATCATCTTCGGCGCGGTCATCGACGACGCCCTCGGCGAGGAGGCCCGGGTGACCGTGATCGCCGCCGGGTTCGACGTCGAGGACGAGGCCGCGTTCGAACTGGCGCAGCCGAGCCGCATCACCGCGCTGCCCGAGCAGAAGCCCGAGCCGATCCACCGCCCCGAGCCCGAGCCGGAGCGCGAGACCGGCGGCGGCAAGGTCCTGTTCGACGACGTGGACGTCCCGGCCTTCCTCAAGGACGGCTTCTAGCGGCGGCGCGCCGTCGGGCCGCGGCCCGCAGGCGCCGCCGAGGCCGCCCGACGGAGCGCCGCCCGGACCCTGACCGCCCCGCGACCGCCGAGGATCCCGATCTTGACCACGCAAGCGCGACGAATCCAGTTGCAGGACAACCTGAACCGGACGCGCCAGGCCCTCAGTGAGGCCTGCGCCGACGCCGGGCGGGAGCCCGGATCGGTCCGACTCGTCGCCGTCACCAAGACCTTCCCGGCCGACGACGCCGCCGCCCTCGTCGAGCTCGGCCAGGCCGACCTGGGGGAGAACCGCGACCAGGAGGCCGCGCCGAAGGCCGCCGAACTGGCAGCTCGGGGCCTGGAACCGGTGTGGCACTTCGTCGGCCGCCTCCAGCGCAACAAGGCCCGCTCGGTCGCCGCGTACGCCGACTGGGTGCACTCGATCGACCGCGCGCCGCTCGCCGACGCGCTCGACCGCGCCTCGGGCGACCGCGGCCGCACCGTGAACGCCCTGATCCAGGTGAGCCTCGACGGCGACGTCGCGCGCGGCGGCGCGCCGGTGGGCGAGGTCGGATCCCTCGCCGAGCGCATCGCGGCCGCCCCGTACCTGAACCTCAAGGGCGTCATGGCGGTCGCCCCGCTCGGATGGGAGCCCGCCAAGGC
Organism: Glycomyces amatae; assembly: GCF_020991375.1. Classification (GTDB taxonomy): domain Bacteria; phylum Actinomycetota; class Actinomycetes; order Mycobacteriales; family Micromonosporaceae; genus Glycomyces; species Glycomyces amatae. Next base: position 74,214 of record NZ_JAJLQZ010000007.1, read on the forward strand.
CTTCGCCCTGCTCGCCGAGTGCTCGGAGGCGGTGCGCCGCGTCGACTCCGGCGCCGCCGAGATCTCCGCCGGCATGAGCGGCGACTTCGCCGCCGCGGTCAATGCGGGGGCCACAATGGTCAGACTGGGGAGAAACGTGCTCGGCGAACGTGAACCGATGGCGTAAGGTATGGGGCGGCAGTGACACCGAAGCCGCGGGCGGCGGTTGATTAGTCGGGCAAAAACACATCCGTGTAAGGAGTCGGCGCTAGGATGAGACCGCGTACCTGACTCAGCAGGGGCGGCCCGAGGAGGGAGCACGATCGATGGGCGCGATGCGGAAGGCAGGCATCTGGCTCGGCCTCATCGAGGACGAGGACGATCGCGGCTACAGCAACGGTTACGAGGAGGGCGACGAGTTCGCCGAGGAGCAGCAGCAGCCCCCGGCGCGGGCGCGCGGCGCGCAGCGGACCACCGGCCGCGTCGGACGCGCCGCCGAGGACCGCGGCACCGTCAGGCAGCTCAACCGCGGGTCGGGCTCGGTCACGCCGCTCACCCGGGACAACCTCGCGCTCGCCGAGCCCGCCCCCGTGCGGGCGGTCCCGGCCGAGGAGGAGTCCCACGCGAACTACCGGATCACCACCCTGCACCCGACGACCTACAACGAGGCCCGGACCATCGGCGAGCGCTACCGCGACGGCACGCCGGTGATCATGAACCTCTCGGAGATGGAGGAGGCCGACGCCAAGCGCCTGGTCGACTTCGCCGCGGGGCTCATCTTCGGGACCCGGGGCTCCTTCGAGCGGGTGACCAACCGTGTGTTCCTGCTCTCCCCGCCCCACGTCCAGGTGACGGCCGAGGACAAGGCCAAGATCGCCGAGGGCGGGTTCTTCAACCAGTCCTGAGGGCGGGATAGACTCCAGACCGTGAACCTGGCACTGCAGCTGATCTATCTGGCGCTCTTCGCCTTCTACCTGTTCCTGCTGGCTCGCCTGGTGTGCAGCGTGGTGATCCAGTTCTCCCGCCGCTGGGAGCCCGGGCCGAAGGCCGCGGCGGTGCTGGAGACGGTGTACAGCGTGACCGACCCTCCCCTGAAGGGGTTGAGGAAGGTGATACCCCCTCTCAGGCTTGGTACTGTATCGATTGATCTGGCGTTCCTGGCGCTGCTCCTGGTCGTGTGGATCCTGATGGACTTCGTCATCGGGGGACTGATCTCCTAGCAGCTCCGGGCAGGGGTGCACGGCACGGTTATCGTGTTGGACGGCCTTGTGCGCCAGGCGAACAGCTGAGAAGGAGTTTCGAATGCCGCTGACCCCAGCAGACGTTCACAACGTCACGTTCAAGAAACCCATGCTCGGAAAGCGCGGATACGACGAGGACGAGGTCGACGGGTTCCTCGATGAGGTCGAGCGTGAGCTCGCTCGCCTCAGCGATGAGAACGGCGAGCTTCGCGCCCAGCTCGAGAGCCTCCGCGCCGGTGCTCCCCCCGGAGCCGCCGACCACGCCGAGATGGCCGCCGCACTCGACCGGGTGCAGCGGGAGAAGCACGCCATGGAGCAGCAGCTCCAGGAGCTCGACGCCGAGCTGCACGAGATGCACCAGCAGATGGTGGCCGCGCAGCAGCAGGCGCAGCAGCTCCAGCAGGAGCTCGCCCAGCGCGGCCCGCAGCAGGACGCCGCCGCTCCGGCGGCCGGCGGCGAGCAGGAGGCCCTGCGCCTCCTCATGGTCGCCCAGCGCACCGCCGACGAGCACCTGGAGGACTCCCGCCGGGAGGCCGACACCCTGCTCGGCGACGCGCAGCGCGAGTCCCAGTCGATGGTCTCCGAGGCCCAGCGCGAGTCGCAGACGATGATGTCGCAGGCCCAGCGCGAGTCCAAGACCATGGTCACCGAGGCCCAGCGCGAGTCGCAGACGATGGTCACCGAGGCGCAGCGCGAGGCCGAGACGATGGTCTCCGAGGCCCGCGCGCAGGCCGAGGACCTGGTGGGCCAGGCCCGCGACAAGGCCGACCGCATGGAGATGGAGGCCGAGCAGGAGCGCCAGAAGGTCATCGGCCAGCTGGAGGAGTCCCGCACGTCCCTGCTGCACAACATCGAAGAGCTCAAGACCTTCGAGCGCGAGTACCGGACCCGCCTCAAGCTCTACCTCGAGAGCCAGCTGCGCGACCTCAACGGCCAGCAGGGCCGCTCCGAGGAGGACGCGTTCGAGGAGGCCCAGCAGCAGACCGCGAACGAGCGCTCCGGCTCCCGGTCGGCCTTCGTGATGCAGGGCGGGCGCGGCTAGACCCCTCGCGTCCGCGACACCGGGTCCTTCCCCCCGACCTCCGGCCGGGACGCCATGCCGTCCTCCGGAGACCGGGACGCCCCGCCGCGCGGCGGCCGGGGCGGTGTCCGAGCCTCGGACATCGGTCCGCCTCGGGCCATAACCTGAACGGGGATCGCCTCGTTATGCATGAGTGAGCGGGTGGGGGCGCCGTGCCTACGGCCGCCCTCACCGCCGCACCATGCGTCAACGAAGGCGCGGCCCGCACGGGCCGCGAAGGACCGCGCGAGGCCCCCGCACCTCGCGCAGGGGAGGACTCGACGTGATCGTCAGCAGCCTGCTGATCCTCGTCACCGCGGCGGTCTTGCTGGTCACCGGCATGATCACCGGGAACAATCCATTGCTCGTCTCGTCCATCGCGGCGAGCCTGGCGGCCGGTGCCGCCCTGTACGCGGGCATCCGGGGGCGCGGCGCCAAGCGCCCCCGCGTGACCCCCCGCCACGAGGTCGGACGGGACGGCCCGCCGTCGCCGAGCGCCGACGACACGCAGCAGTTCAGGCGGATCGGCCTCGACGACACGCCGACCACCGAACTGCCCCTCCTCGAAGGCAAGACCTTCGAGCCCATGGAGTACGCGGTCGACCGCGACCCCGAGCTGCGCTTCGAGGACGCCCCGCCGCGCCAGGGCCGCACCCAGCCCCCGCCGAGCCACCGCGCCCCCGAGTCCACGGCCGACGAGCCGGCCGAGCAGCGCCTCTCCAGCGTCGAGGCCGCGGCCCTGATGCGCCTGGACACCGAGGTCGCCGTCGTCGACGGCCGCCCCCGCTTCCACCACTCGACCTGCATGCACCTGCACGGGCGCGAGCACGAGCCGCTGCCGGTCGCCGAGGCCCTCGAGCTGGGCTTCACCCCCTGCTCCCTGTGCGAGCCGGCCTCCCGACTGCTCATGGCGCCCCTGGCCGGACGCTGAGCCCTGACGCACAGTCCGGACACAAGTTCTGGAAGTAATTGACCTCGTTGCAGGTCTTGCGTATCCTGTGTGCTTAATTGCGCGGCAGGTCCCCGCTTCGGCGGGCCTGGCGCGCAATTGTCCTCGTTTCGGCGAGGTCGTCCGGAGTACGCGATCTCGGGAGCCGCGATGCCGAACGCCCGATGCGGGCCGCCACCGCGGCTCCGTCGTGTCCCGGCGCCGCCGCGACCCGAGCCGACACACCCCTCCAGAGGCGCGTCATGAGTCCAGCGAAGAAGACCCAGAAGCAGGCCGCGAAGAAGGCGGCCGAGAAGACCGCCGTGAAGAAGGCCGCGGTCAAGAAGACCGCGGCGAAGCCCGCCGCCGAGACCGGCGCGAAGGCCGCGGCCAAGAAGGCCGCCCGGAAGGCGGCCCCGGCCGCCGAGGAGCGCGACACCCATCGGCCGCGCACCGAGAGCGAGGAGGCCGAGCTGCGCGCCGCGCTGAAGGAGCGGCTCGACGAACTGGTCGCCGAGCAGGCGCGCTACACCGACTCGATCGCCGTCGCCCAGCGCGAGCGGCTCAGCGACACCGCCGGGGACGACCAGATCGACTCCGGCTCCAAGACCGTCGAGCACGAGCACGAGGTCGCCGTGGCCGGTGCGATCTCCGAGCGCATCCGGCAGGTCAGCCACGCCCTCGAGCGCCTCGACGAGGGCGAGTACGGCTTCTGTGAGAAGTGCGGTAAACCCATCCCGGCGGCGCGGCTCGCCGCGTTCCCGTCGGCTACCCTCTGCGTCAGTTGCAAACAGCTGGAGGAGCGACGCTGAGCGAGGACACGCAGCCCGGGACCGCCGAGGGCGGCCCGGGGACCGACGAGACACCCCGACGACCGAAGCGCAGGCCCGGGCTGACGCTGGCCGCGCTCCTGATCGCCGCCGCGGCGATCGGGCTCGACCAGTGGACCAAGGCCCTCGCCGAGGCGAACCTCGACCCCCGGGAGCCGGTGAGCATCCTGGGCGGGCTCATCCACCTGAGCCTGACCTGGAACTCCGGCGCGGCCTTCAGCCTCGGCACCGGCTACACCTGGATCTTCACCATCGCCGCCTCGGCGGTGACGGTGTTCCTGGTCTTCCTGTCCACCCGCATCCTCTACCCGGCCTGGTCGATCGCCATCGGGCTGGTGCTCGGCGGCGCGGCGGGGAACCTCGTCGACCGCCTCTTCCGCGACCCCGGCTTCGCGCACGGCCACGTCGTCGACTTCATCAGCGCCTTCAAGCCCTTCGGCGAGGCCTTCCCCATCTTCAACCTCGCCGACTCGGCGCTGTGCTGCGGCGTCGTGCTCGTCGTGCTGCTCGAGCTCACCGGCCACGGCTTCTCGCCGGAGTCCCGCAAGCGCCCCGAGCCGGAGACCGCCGGGAAGGGGCCGGCATGAGCGACCTCGCCGCGCGCCCGACCCGGTCGCTGCCGATCCCCGAGGGCCTCGAGGGCCAGCGGATCGACCAGGTGGTCTCGCGGCTGCTGGGCCTGTCGCGCACCGTGGCCGCCGAACTGGTCGCGGCCGGGGACGTGACCGTCGACGGCGCCCCCTGCGCGAGCAAGTCCGAGCGGGTGTCGGCCGGGGCCTGGCTCGAGGTGGTCCTGCCGCCGCCGCCCGAGGACGTCCGGGTCCGCGACACCGAGCCCGTCGAGGGCCTCGACGTCGTGTTCGACGACGAGGACATCGCCGTCGTCATGAAGCCCGTGGGCGTCGCCGCCCACCCGAGCCCGGGCTGGACGGGCCCCACCGTGACCGGCGGCCTCGCCGCGGCCGGGTACCGGCTCTCCAGCCACGGCGCCGACGAGCGCCAGGGCATCGTGCACCGCCTCGACGTGGGCACCTCGGGGCTCATGGTCGTCGCCAAGAGCGAGGCGGCCTACTCCGAGCTCAAGCGCGCCTTCAAGGAGCGGCGGGTCTCCAAGCGCTACCGGGCCGTGGCCCAGGGGCATCCGGACCCGCTCTCGGGGACGGTGGACGCGCCGATCGGGCGCCACCCCCGCCACGACTACAAGTGGGCGGTCGTCGCCGACGGCAAGCCGAGCGTGACCCACTACGACACCATCGAGGTGTTCCCCGGCGCCTCCTTGATGGACGTCGGCCTGGAGACCGGCCGGACCCACCAGATCCGCGTCCACTTCTCGGCCCTGGGCCATCCCCTGGCGGGCGACCTGACCTACGGCGCCGACCCGACCATGGCCGAGCGGCTGGGCCTGACCCGGCAGTGGCTGCACGCCTACCGGCTCGAGTTCGCCCACCCCACCAAGGGACGAACCGTCACCTTCACGAGTGAATACCCCGAGGACTTGGCGACCGCCCTGGCGCGGTTGCGAGCCGATTCCTAGGAAGCCTCTAGACTGGTGCGAGGCGTCCGCCTCGACGGGGCGGCGGATGCGACGCACGCCTCGCCCCCGGGCTCGACGACCCGCGATTCACCACGGGCCTTGAGGAATCATTGTGTTCTAATAGTCGCGGGTGGTAACGGTGTCCGGTCGGGAAGGCGCTGCGAGGGCCGTCAAGGCGGAGCGAGTCGACGACTCGAGGAGCTCGCCGCGGCGGCTCGCGAGCCATGACGGTTTCCGGCCGAGAGGAGGTTGCGCGTGAACACGCCCGAAGCCTGGGGCAACGACCGATCCGACGGGTCCAGGTGGCAGAAGCTCCTGGGCCGCGGCCGGGGCCGCGCCGGCGGCGCGCAGCAGGCCCCCACGCCGCCGCCGCGAGAGGCCTACCCGCCCTCGCCGCCCGCGGGGCCGCCGCCCGGACAGGCCCACTACTCGGTGCCGACCGCGGGCCGCCGCCCGCCCGTCGCCACCCAGACCCCGCCGAGCCCGTCGCAGATGCGCCCGGCCCAGCAGGGGCTGCCGCCGCAGCCGCGCCAGGCCCCCCGGCAGCAGGCCGAGCCCAGCCCGGTCGCGCTCCAGCGCCTGCGCCGCGACCTCGGCCGCAGCCGGGTCATCGCGTTCATCAACCCCAAGGGCGGCGTCCACAAGACCACCGCCACCGTCCTCTCCGCGGCCGCCATGGGCACCGCGCGGGGCGGCGGCGTCATCGCCTGGGACGACAACGAGCTGCGCGGGACCCTGGGCCTGCGCGCCGGCTCGGCCCGCCACGGGCGCACCATCCGCCACCTCGTCGAGCACCTCGACCAGGTCGAGGCCGCGGGCGTCCACCTGCCCGAGCACCTCGACGAGTTCCTGCGCCACTCCTCCGACGGCTCGTTCGACGTGCTCGCCGGCGACGAGGACCCGAAGCTCCAGCGCCGCCTCGACCCCACCACGGTCCTGCGGGTGCTCGACATCCTCACCCGCACCCACGGCATCGTGTGCATCGACACCGGCAACAACGTCGAGTCCCCGAACTGGCGCACCGTCGTCTCCTCGGTCGACCGGCTCGTGGTCACCACGGTGCCGCGCGAGGACGCCGCGTTCTCGGCCGACTGGATGCTCGACCACCTCGAGGAGGGCGGCTACGGCGACCTCGTCAAGAACGCCGTGACGCTCCTGTCGATGCCCACGCCGAACCCGGGACCGCTCCTGAACGACCTCCAGCGCCACTTCTCGCAGCGCACCCGTGCGTGCGCGGTCGTCCCGTACGACCCCTCGCTCGAGCCGGGCGCGAAGATCGAGTTCTCGGCGCTGCGCCCGGAGACCCGGGCCGCCTGGTTCGAGGCCGCCGCCACCATCGTCGACGGCCTGTAAGGACGGGAGCACCCTCCGGGGCGCCCGGCACATCCCTGCCGGGCGCGCCGCCCGCTGTGGCAGGATTCCAGGCGTGACAGACGACGCCGAGCGCACCGTGAACCTCCGTCAGGACGACAGTGCGAACCCGTCCGGGCCGGGCGCCGCCCCGCCGCGCGGCGGGCGCGTCGCCGACCACGGGGACGACCCGCACGTCTACGGCCGCCGCAGCCGCCTCGGCTCGCCGCGCACCGTCGGGCGCGACCTGCTCGCCGCCGGGGTCCTCGCCGTCGTCCTCGCCGCGCTCGGCCTCCCGTTCGCGATGCTCTGGCAGGCCGTCACCCCCCGCGTCGAGTACGTCGTCCTCGACGGCGGCTGGGCCTCCGCGCAGACCTACCCCGAGCAGTTCGTCGAGGGCGACCTCGTGTTCGCCGGGATCGGCCTGGCCCTGGGGATCGTCGCGGCGATCGCGACCTGGGCCGCGATGCGCGGCCGCCGCGGGCCGATCCTCCTCATCGGGCTGGTCGTCGGCTCGGTCGCCTGCCAGTTCGTGGCCTGGAAGATCGGCGTGCACGAGTGGGAGCAGTTCTGGGACGCCGTCCGGCGCGCCCCCGTCGGCGCCCACATGTGGCGCCCGCCGTCGGTCCTGTTCGTCGAGCTCGACCCCGCCGCCGCGTGGGACGCGATGAGGGTCGGCAACTTCACAGCGGCCCTCGAATCGCTCCGCCTGGGCGCCCTGGCCGTCATGGCCCTCGCCGCGACCTTCACTTACACCGTCTGCGCTGGCTGGTCACGTCGGTCCAGCCTTCGAACGGACGCTCCCGAATAGCGGTATGCCTTTTGACCTGGAAAGCCGGGCCATTACGCTTGGACCGTGCTCAGACGCATCGACCTATCAGGAGCCGTATCCGACTACCCGGCCCGCGCCCTGCGCGAGCTGATGCCGCGCGCCGCCTTCGACGTGAACGAGGCGCTGCGGTCGGTCCAGCCGCTCATCGACGACATCGCCCATCGCGGGACGCCCGCGGTGGTCGAGATCGTCGAGCGCTTCGACGGCGTGCATCTGGAGCACCTGCGCGTCCCCGGCGAGTCGATCAAGGCCGCCGCGGAGGCGCTCGACCCCGAGCTGCGCCGTGCCTACCAGACCTCCATCGACCGGGTGCGCGCCGCGCACGAGGCCCAGCGCCTCCCCGAGGTCGTCACCGAGGTCGCCCCGGGCGGCACCGTCACCGAGCGGTACCTGCCGGTCGGCCGCGTCGGCCTGTACGCGCCCGGAGGCCTCGCCGTGCTCGCCTCCAGCGTCATCATGAACGCCGTCCCGGCCCAGATCGCCGGCGTCGGTTCGATCGCGCTCGCCTCCCCGGCCCAGAAGACCAACGGCGGCCTGCCCGACCAGGGCATCCTCGCCGTCGCCGGGCTCCTCGGCATCGACGAGGTCTACGCCGTGGGCGGCCCGGCCGCGATCGGCATGTTCACCTACGGCACCGAGGAGTGCGAACCGGTCGACATGATCACCGGGCCCGGGAACATCTACGTCACCGCCGCCAAGCGGGCCGTGCGCGGCCTGGTCGGCATCGACGCCGAGGCGGGGACCACCGAGATCGCCGTCATCGCCGACGCCGCCGCCGATCCGGCCCACGTCGCCGTCGACCTCATCAGCCAGGCCGAGCACGACCCGGCCGCCGCCTCGGTGCTCATCACCGACTCGGCCGCGCTCGCGGACGCCGTGGACGCCGAGCTCGAGCGCCGCGCGCCCGAGACCCGCCACGCCCAGCGCATCCTGACCGCGCTCGCGGGCGAGCAGTCCGGGACGATCCTCGTCGCGGACGTCGACGAGGCCGTGGCCGTGGCCGACGCCTACGCCGCCGAGCACCTGGAGATCCAGACCGCGAACGCCCGCGAGGTCGCGCTGCGCGTCCGCAACGCCGGGGCGATCTTCGTCGGCGCCTACTCGCCGGTCTCCCTCGGCGACTACTGCGCCGGCTCCAACCACGTCCTGCCCACCGGCGGCTGCGCCCGCCACTCGGCGGGCCTGAGCGTGCACACCTTCCTGCGCGGGGTCCACATCGTCGACTACTCTCGCGAGGCCCTCGCGGCCGTCGCCGACGACGTGGTGGCCTTCGCGAACTCCGAGGACCTGCCCTCGCACGGCGAGGCCGTGTCGACCCGATTCGAGACGGCATGAGCGAGATCGAGAACCTGCTCCGCGAGGACCTGCGCGGGCGGTCCCCGTACGGCGCCCCGCAGCTCGACGTGCCGGTGCAGCTGAACACCAACGAGAACGCTCATCCGATCCCCGAGGACGTGGCCGCCGTCGTGGCCGAGTTCATCGGGCGCGAACTGCGGGGGCTCAACCGCTACCCCGACCGGGACGCGGTCGCGCTGCGCACCGACCTCGCCGCGTACCTCGGGCACGGCCTCACCGCCGACCACGTGTGGGCCGCCAACGGCTCCAACGAGATCCTCCAGCAGCTGCTCCAGGCCTTCGGCGGCCCGGGCCGCACCGTGCTGGGCTTCATGCCCTCGTACTCGATGCACCCGCTGCTCGCCCGCGGCACCGGCACCGCCTTCGCCGACGCCGGGCGCGAGGCCGGCTACACGCTCAGCCCCGCGTTCGCGGCCGCGGCGATCGAGCGGCACGACCCCGACCTGGTCTTCCTGGTCTCGCCGAACAACCCGACCGGGACCGCGCTCGGGGCCGACGTGATCGAGGCCGCCTACGAGGCCGCGCGCGGCCTCGTCGTCATCGACGAGGCCTACACCGAGTTCGCCCGCGACCCCGCCTCGACGGCCCTCGGCCGCCTCGCGGGGCGCCCGCGCCTCGTGGTCACCCGCACCATGAGCAAGGCCTTCGCGTTCGCCGGGGCCCGCGTCGGCTACCTCGCCGCCGACCCCGAACTGGTCGAGAAGCTCCTGCTGGTGCGCCTGCCCTACCACCTCTCGAGCATCACCCAGGCCGCCGCGCGCGGCGCGCTCGCCTGCGCGCCCAGGCTCCAGGCCGAGGTGGACCAGCTCAAGCACCAGCGCGACAGGATCGTCAAGAACCTGCGCGCCAAGGGCCTCCCCGTCGCCGACTCCGACGCGAACTTCGTGCTCGTCGGGGGCCTGCGCGACGCCGCCGCCGTGTGGCGCGCGGTCCTCGACCGCGGCGTCCTCATCCGCGACGTCGGCCTGCCGGGCCGCCTGCGGATCACCGCCGGGACCGAGGAGGAGACCACCGCGCTCCTGGACGCGTTCGACGCCGTCCTGGAGGCGCGACCCGCATTGTTCGACAGCGCTACTGAACCGCAACAGGAGCAGCAACCGTGAGCCGCACCGCGCACATCGTCCGCACCACCGGCGAGACCAGCGTCGACGTGTACGTCGACCTCGACGGCACCGAGAAGGCGGTCGAGATCGCCACCGGCGTGGGCTTCTACGACCACATGCTCCACCAGCTCGGCAAGCACGGCGGCTTCGACCTGAAGATCGCCGTCAAGGGCGACCTCCACATCGACGCCCACCACACCATGGAGGACACCGCCATCGCCCTCGGGCAGGCGTTCGCCGAGGCACTGGGGGACAAGGCCGGGGTCGTCCGGTTCGCCGACGCCTCCGTGCCGCTCGACGAGGTGCTCGCGCGCGCCGTCGTGGACCTCTCGGGCCGCCCGTACATGGTCCACGACGAGCCCATGGACATCGCGCCGACGGTCGGCGGCGACTACCCGACCTCGATGACCCGCCACATCCTGGAGTCCTTCGCGCACCACGCGCGGATCTGCCTCCACGTGACCGTGCTCCGCGCCGCCAACCACGGCCAGAAGCCCGACGCGCACCACGTCATCGAGGCCCAGTTCAAGGCCCTCGCCCGGGCGCTGAAGTACGCCACGCGCGTCGACGGCACCGACATCCCCTCCACCAAGGGCGTCCTGTGAGCTGGGCGGGGCCGATCCTGCTCATGGCCGTCGCCGGGATCCTCCTCGGCGGGGCGCTGAGCCTGCGCAAGAACGAGAAGCACGCCGCCGCGATCGTCACGGCCGTCATCGCGGCCGCGGCCTTCCTCGGCGGCGTCTACCTCGTCTACGGCTGAAAGGGGGCGTCGTGAACCGATCCTCGGTGGCCCTGTTCGACTACGGCTCGGGCAACCTCCGCTCGGCCTTCCGCGCCCTGGAGCGCGCCGGGGCGGACGTGTCGCTCACCAGCGACCTCGACGCCGCCCGCCGCGCCGACGGGCTCGTCGTCCCCGGCGTCGGCGCCTACGCCGCCTGCATGGAGGGCGTCCTCGCGCACGGCCTCGACGCCGTGATCCGCGAGCGGGCCGCCGCCGGGGCCCCGGTGCTCGGCATCTGCGTCGGCGAGCAGGTCCTGTTCGCCGAGGGCGTCGAGCACGGCGTCCGGACCCGCGGCGTCGGCGTCTTCGAGGGCCGCGTGGACCTCCTCGACGCCCCGCGCGTCCCGCACATGGGCTGGAACACCGTCGCCGCGGACGAGGGGATGCGGCTGTTCGCCGGGATCGACCCGGCCGAGCGGTTCTACTTCGTGCATTCCTACGCGGCCAAGACCAGGCCCCCGGGGGCGCTGGCCGCGGTCTGCGAGCACGGCGGGCCGTTCATCGCCGCGGTCGAGCGCGGCCCGGTGGCCGCCACCCAGTTCCACCCCGAGAAGTCCGGCGACGCCGGGTACGCACTGCTGTCCAACTGGATCAAGGGATTGAAATGAGCCAACTTCAGCTACTTCCGGCCGTCGACGTCACCGGCGGCAAGGCCGTCCAGCTCGTCCAGGGCGTCGCGGGCTCGGGCAAGCAGTACGGCGACCCGCTCGAGGCCGCCCTGGAGTGGCAGTGCCAGGGCTCGCAGTGGCTCCACCTCGTCGACCTCGACGCCGCCTTCGGCCGCGGCTCCAACCACGAGCTGCTCGCCCAGGTCGTGGCCAAGGTCGACATGCAGGTCGAGATCTCCGGCGGCATCCGCGACGACGAGACCCTCGAGCGCGCCCTGGCCTCGGGGGCGCGCCGCGTCAACATCGGCACCGCCGCCCTGGAGAACCCCGAGTGGTGCGACCGGATCTGCGGGACGTACGGCGACCGCGTCGCCATCGGCCTCGACGTCAAGGGCGACCGCCTGGCCGCGCGCGGCTGGACCCGCGAGGGCGGCGAGCTCTTCGCGACCCTCGAGCGCCTGGAGCGGGCCGGGTGCGAGCGGTACGTGGTGACCGACGTGAACAGCGACGGGATGCTCTCGGGCCCGAACACGGACCTGCTGCGGTCGGTCTGCGGGGCCACCGACAAGCCGGTCATCGCCTCCGGCGGCGTGTCCTCCCTGGACGACCTGCGCGCCCTGGCCGGGCTCACCGGCATCGGCGTGGAGGGCGCGATCGTGGGAACCGCGCTGTACGAGCGTAACTTCACGGTCGCTGAGGCGTTGAACCTGTTGCAGGGACTGTAACCAGGGGAGGCGCGCATGGCTTTGGTCGAACGGGTTCCGGAGGCCGGGCCGTGGGCGCAGCTCTACGGCTACTCGCGCGCCGTCGCGGTGGGGCCGCTCGTGGTCACCAGCGCCTGCACCGCCGACGTCGAGGCGCGGCCGCACCTGGCCGGCGACCCGGCCGGGCAGGCCCGCGAGGCCTTCCGGACGGCGCTGGACGCGATGGTCCACGCCGGGGCGGGCGTCTCGGACGTGGTGCGCTCGCGCCTCTACGTGACCGACCCGGCCCACGCCGACCCGGTGGGCCGGGTCCACGGCGAGTTCTTCGGCGTCGTCAGGCCCACGGCCGCGGTGGTGATCGTGACCGGCCTGTTCCACCCCGGCCAGCTGGTGGCCGTGGAGCTGGAGGCCTTCCGCGCCTGGAGGGACATCGACTAGTGCGCCCGCCGCCGACCGAGGTGCGGAATGCGCGGACACTCCCGGTTTCATCCGGAATGATTCACTGCGTCGCGCTCCTGTGCGGCTTAACGACCGTTCAGTAGTATGGGCTCTGAGCCCGACCGACGGCTCGCCGAAGTCTCGCCAAAAGTGAGGTGTCACCGTGGACGCTGAAGAGATCGCCGAAGGCCGCGAGCGCTGGGCCAAGCGCTACGCCTCCGCCGCCAAACGCGACGCCGACTTCACCACCCTCTCGGGCCTGGAGGTCGAGCCCGTCTACGGCCCGCCCGAGGACGCCGCCGACCCGCGCATGGAGCGGATCGGCTGGCCCGGCGAGTTCCCCTTCACCCGCGGCCTCTACCCGACCGGCTACCGCGGCCGGGCGTGGACCATCCGCCAGTTCTCCGGCTTCGGCAACGCCGAGCAGACCAACGCCCGCTACAAGATGCTCCTGGGCGCCGGCGGCGGGGGGCTCTCGGTCGCGTTCGACATGCCCACGCTCATGGGCCGCGACTCCGACGAGCCCGCCTCCCTCGGGGAGGTCGGCCACTGCGGCGTCGCCGTCGACTCCACCGCCGACATGGACCGCCTCTTCGACGGCATCGACCTCGGCGCCGTCACCACCTCCATGACCATCTCCGGGCCCGCGGTCCCGATCTTCTGCATGTACCTGGCCGCCGCCGAGCGCCAGGGCGTCGACATCGCCGCCCTCGACGGCACCCTCCAGACCGACATCCACAAGGAGTACATCGCGCAGAAGGAGTGGCTCTTCCCGCCCGAGCCGCACCTGCGCCTCATCGGCGACCTCATGGCGTACTGCGCCGAGAGGATCCCGCGCTACAAGCCGCTCTCGGTCTCGGGCTACCACATCCGCGAGGCCGGCTCCACCGCCGCGCAGGAGCTCGCCTTCACGCTCGCCGACGGCTTCTCCTATGTGGAGCTCGGCCTCTCCCGGGGCCTCGACGTCGACGCCTTCGCGCCCGGGCTCTCGTTCTTCTTCGACGCGCACATCGACTTCTTCGAGGAGGTCGCCAAGTTCCGCGCCGCCCGCCGCATCTGGGCCAGGTGGCTGCGCGACGTCTACGGCGCGCGGACCGACCGGGCCCAGTGGCTCCGCTTCCACACCCAGACCGCGGGCGTCTCGCTGACCGCGCAGCAGCCCTACAACAACGTCGTTCGCACCGCCGTCGAAGCGCTCGCCGCCGTCATGGGCGGCACGAACTCGCTGCACACCAACGCGCTCGACGAGACCCTGGCGCTCCCGACCGACCAGTCCGCGGAGATCGCGCTGCGCACCCAGGCGGTGCTGCGCGAGGAGACCGGCGTGACGAGCGTGGCCGACCCGCTCGGCGGCTCCTGGTACGTCGAGGCCCTCACCGACAAGATCGAGGCCGAGGCCGAGGAGCTGTTCCTCCAGATCCTCGCCCTCGGCGGCGAGTCCGGGGCCGACCCGGCCGCCGTGGCCCGGGAGGCCGCGGGCCGGCACGCGATCGGGCCGGTCACCTCGGGCATCCTGCGCGGCATCGAGGACGGCTGGTTCAATGCCCAGATCGCCGAGGCCGCCTTCACCTACCAGCGGCAGCTCGAGGACGGCACCAAGCACATCGTGGGCGTCACCAAGCTCAACGAGACCGTCACCCCCGACCTGGAGATCCTGCGGATCTCCGGCGAGGTCGAGCAGGGCCAGCGGGCCGTGCTCGCCGAGCGCCGCGCGGGCCGCGACAACGCGGCCGTCGAGCGGGCGCTCGCCGAGATCGTCACCGCGGCAAGGGGAACGGCGAACATGATCGAGCCGATCCTGGCGGCGGCGCGCGCCGAGGCGACCCTGGGGGAGATCTGCGGGGCGCTCCGCGAGGAGTGGGGCGAGTACCGGGAGAACGCCGCCATCTGACGGTTCGCGTTGCAGGGCAACGATACGCGATTCTGTTAAAATAAGTGACCGTTCAGTAGGTTTAGGTCGCCGGAAGGAGGGGTAATCAACCGGCCAAGCATCCCAACGGAACAGCTTTGCATCCCAGAACATGTAAGAACTTCACAACATCCCAGATTGCCCCACTCCCGCAATCTGCTCATAGCCAAGAAGCGCTAGATTCCCGAAACGGGCAACATGCTTCAAACCGATGTCGTGACCGACAGGAGGGCGATCGCATGGCGGACAGCCGATCAGAACGCAAGCGACAGGGCTCGGACGAATACGGCCACCTGGCGCCGCTGTTCAAGGAAATGGCCTCGCTCGCAGAGGACGACCCGCAGCGCGCGGAACTGCGCGACCAGCTGGTCACCGGCCACCTGCCTCTGGCAGAGCACATAGCGCAACGATTCTCCGGCAAGGGCATCGCCAAGGACGACCTCGTGCAGGTCGCCTCGGTCGGGCTCATCCACGCCGTCGACCGGTTCGACCCCGAGGTCGGATCGGACTTCCTCTCCTACGCCGTCCCCACCGTCATGGGCGAGGTGCGGCGACACTTCCGCGACACGAGCTGGCCGATGCGCGTCCCGCGCCGGCTCCAGGAGCTGCGGATCTCACTCAACCAGGCCGGCGGCGAGCTGTCGCAGCGCCTCGGGCGGCCGCCGACGGACGCGGAGGTCGCCGAGCACCTCGGCATCACCGAGGCCGAGGTCCAGGAGGGCTACGAGGCCCGCCAGGCCTACCGGTCGGTCTCGCTCGACGAGCCGCCGTTCACCGACGGGGAGCAGCGGACGACCCTCGCGGAGTCGGTGGGCGAGGAGGACGCGGCCCTGGAGCTCGTGGAGAACCACGAGTCGCTGGTGCCGCTCATCCAGGAGCTGCCGCAGCGGGAGCGCAAGATCCTGGCCCTGCGGTACTACGGCGACATGACGCAGACGCAGATCGCCCAGGAGGTGGGCATCTCGCAGATGCACGTCTCGCGGCTCCTCAGCCGCACGCTGGAGGACCTGCGCGAAGGCATGGACCGGCAGGAGGAGGCGGTCCACTGACGCCGGGCGCCTCCCTCGCGAACGAAGCACCGCGCCGGAGCGGCGGGCCTGCGGCCCGCCGCTCCGGCCGTGTCGGGGCCGCGGCGCCCTTCGGGCCGCCGAGGGGTCCGGGGACCCCGTAGACCGATGGCGGGGCCCCCGGAGGCTCAGACGTCGCGACCGCTCAGCGCGTCGCGGATCCTGTCGATGAAGCCGACCCCGGGCCCGAGGACGAGGTTCGCGGGCGGCCGGTCCGGGGCGTGCGGGTGGGGCCGGGTCGGGGCGAACTCCTTGGCCGCCAGCACCTTGTAGCCGAAGTGCTGGAGCTCCTCCTCGTCGCAGGCCTCGCGCAGGCGCGGCAGCAGGTGCTCCTCCTCGTCGGCCATGCGGCGGCGCACGTCCGCGACCATCTCGGCGACGAGCCCCTCGAACTCGTGGTCGGCGGGGCCGAGCCCCTCGAGCCGCTTCATGATCCGCTCGGCCTCGGCGTGCCCCGCGATCTCGCGGTCGACGACCGCGTCGCCGTCGGGGAGCCGGTCGCGCGCGACCGGGTACATGAACTGCTCCACGGCCGCCTCGTGCCGGATGAGCTCGGCTATGGCGTGGTCGACCAGGTCCTTGCGGCCGACGGGCTCGTCCGCGGTGTCCTCGAGCTCCGCGAACAGGGCCTCGAAGCGGCGGTGGTCGGCCAGGACGACCGCGGTCAGCTCGGTGTCCTGCGTCAGCTCGGTGTCCTCTTCGGAGTGGGGCATGGGGGTCCTCCCGCTGGGTTGCTCGCTGCACCTCTGGGCGTACCCGTGGTACGCGCTGGTGAAACCGGGTACCCGGTCCCCTCATCGGACGATCGGAGGAGGCGTGAGGGGACCGCGGACGGCGGGGGCGGCGCGTTTCGTGCCGCCCGCCGGCGACCTGGAGCGGCTGCGGGAGGCGGCCGCGACCTGCGAGGGCTGCCCGCTGCACGCGGACGCCGAGCGGACGGTCTTCGGCGCCGGGGACGCCGGCGCCCGCGTCGTGGTGGTGGGGGAGCAGCCCGGGGAGGACGAGGACCGCGCGGGCGAGCCGTTCGCCGGGGCCGCGGGGGACCTGCTGGACCGGGCGCTGGAGCAGGCCGGGATCGACCCGGGCGGGGTCTGGCGCACCTACGCGGTCAAGCACCGCAAGAGCGCCCGGGTGGGGCCGACCGGCCGCCGGGTCCGCCTCAAGCCGGTCCGCGGCGAGGCGGCCGCGTGCCGCCCCTGGCTCCTGGCCGAGCTCGGCGCGATCGGGCCCGAGCTGGTGGTCTGCCTGGGCGGCACCGCCGCGCACGCGCTGCTGGGCCCGGAGTTCCAGGTCAGCGCGGAGCGGGGCGCCGTGCACCCCCCGGCCGTGCCGGGCCTGCGCGAGGGGACCGCGGTGGTGGCGACGGTGCGCCCCGAGTCGCTGGTGCGCCTGCGCGAGGCCGAGCGGGCGGACGCCTTCGCGCAGTTCCTCGCCGACCTGCGGCAGGCCGCCGAGGCGCTGCGCGAGCGGCGCCGCTGAGCCCCGCGGTCAGGACTTGATGGACCCGACCACCCCGCCGGTGACCGACTCCGGCATCCGCTGCGAGACGTCCGACAGCGCGATGATGCCGACCAGGCGGCCCTCGTCGATGACCGGGATGCGGTTGACCTGGTGCTCCTTCATCTTGGCGATGGTGACCTCGACGTCCTCGTTCGCGTCCGCGAGGACCAGGTGGCCCTGCGGCAGCCGGTCGACCGTGTAGGCCTCGGCGTCGTGGCCCGCGGCCATGACCTTGATGACGAGGTCGCGGTCGGTGACCATGCCCTTGATCTTGGCGTCCTCGGCGCCGCAGATCGGCAGGGAGCCGACGTCCAGCTCCGCCATGAGCCGCGCCGCGTTGGCCGCGGTGTCGTCGCTCTGGACGCAGGTGCAGCCGGTGTGCATGACATCGCGCGCAGTGGCCATGGTGCTCATCTCCTTCATGGTGTCCCCTCTCGGGAGCGTCGCGGGATCCCCCCGATCCCGCGCCTTGAGTATCGTTCGCGTATCCGGCCCCCGCCGGGATACCGCCGATTCGCTCACGCCACCAGGTGCTGGGCCGCCCGCACGATCGCGGCCGCGTCGATCCCCGCCGCCGCGAGCTGCTCGGCGGGCCCGGCCGAACCGGGCATCCGCCGCACGGCGAGCTTCTGGAAGCGCACGTCCGGGACGCGCCCGGCCACCGCGTCGAGGACCGCGTCCCCCAGGCCCCCCACGGGCCAGTGGTCCTCCACGGTGAGGACGCGGCCGGTGTCGGCCGCCGCCTGCCTGATCGCGGCCGCGTCGAGCGGCTTCACCGAATAGGCGTCGATGACGCGCACCGGGACGCCCTCGGCGGCGAGCCGCTCGGCGGCCGAGAGGCTCTCCGAGACCGTGACGCCCGCGGCGACGATCGCGACCTTGTCGTGCTGCGAGGCGACCAGGGTCCGGCTGCCGCCCACCGGGAACAGCTCGTCGGGCCGGTAGATCACCGGCGTCTCGGCCCGCGTGGTGCGCAGGTAGCTGATCCCCGGGAGGTCCGCCATGGTCGCGGTCAGGTGCGCGCTCTGGTTGGCGTCGCACGGGTACAGCACGACGCTGCGCCACAGCGCCCGCATCATCGCGAGGTCCTCCAGGCCCATCTGGCTCGGCCCGTCCGGGCCGATCGACACGCCCGCGTGGGAGCCGACCACCCGCAGGTCGGCGCCGCCGATCGCGGCCATCCGCAGGAAGTCGTGGGCGCGGGTCAGGAACGCGGCGAACGTGCTCGCGTACGGCGCCCACCCCTGGGTCTGGAGCCCGACGGCCGCGGCGACCATCTGCTGCTCGGCGATGTAGCACTCGAAGAAGCGGTCCGGGTGGGCCTTCGCGAAGGCCGCGGTGCGGGTCGAGTCGGCGACCTCCCCGTCGACCACCACCACGTCCGGGTTCGCCTCCCCGAGCGCCTCCAGGGCCGCCCCGAAGCCGTCCCGCGTGGCCGCGGTGGTCCCGACCGGGAACGGCGGCAGCGCCAGCGGCCTCGCCGGCCGCGAGGGCCGCGGCTCCTTCGAGCGCGGGCCCTTGACCTCCACCCGCGCCGAGCGCACGCCCCCGAGCTCGACCACGGCCTTCTCGGGCTCGTCGAGCGGTTTGCCGTGCAGGCCCTCCTTGTCCTCCGCGGTCGCCACGCCCCGGCCCTTCCTGGTGCGCGCCAGGATCACCGTCGGACGGGACCGCTCGGCCTCGGCCTCGGCGAGCGCCCGGTCGATCTGGGCCGGGTCGTGCCCGTCGATCTCCACCGCGTGCCAGCCGAACCCGCCGATGCGGGCCGCGTACGCCGCCGTGTCCCACCCCAGGCGGGTCGGACCGGTCTGGCCGAGCCGGTTGACGTCGACGATCGCGCACAGGTTCCCTAGGCCGAAGTCGGCGGCCGCCGCGAACGCCTCCCACATCGAGCCCTCGGCGACCTCGCCGTCCCCGCACAGCACCCACACCCGCGCCGGGGAGCCCGCCAGGCGCGCCCCCAGCGCCATCCCGACGCCGACCGGCAGGCCCTGCCCGAGCGAACCGGTCGCCACGTCCACCCACGGCAGCCGCGGCGTCGGGTGCCCCTCCAGGTCGGAGCCGAGCCGCCGGTACGTCAGCAGCCGCTCCTCGTCGATCGCGCCCGCCGCGCGCAGCATCGCGTACAGCAGCGGCGAGGCGTGCCCCTTGGAGAACACCAGCCGGTCGTTGCCCGGCAGGTGCGGGTGCTCGAAGTCGTAGTGCAGGTGCCCCGACAGCAGGCCCGCCATGAGGTCGGCGGCCGACATGGACGACGTGGGGTGGCCCGAGCCGGCCCGCGCCGACGCGCGCACCGCGTCCACCCGCAGCTGCTGGCCCAGTTCGGCGATGCCGGAGGTCCGGTCCTCGATGATGCTCACGCTTCCTCTCCTCCCGGTAGAGCCCAGGGCTACCCGTGCCCCGGGGGCCGAAACGGCGTGTCGGACCGCCCCCGCGGGGTACCCGGGGGGCGCGGGTCCGCAGGACCCGTGGCGCGCCGCCCCGCCCGGCACAGCCCATAGACGGGCGAGGCGGCGCACTCGTAGCGAAGGAGGGGCGAACCATGAACTCGCGACCGCTGTCCACCACCGGACACCACTGGTACGAGGCGGAGCGGCGGCGCACCACCGCCGCCCAGGTCGGCGCGACCGTGATCGGCTGGACCCTTCTCCTGCTCGGCGTCATGGGCTTCGTGCCGATCTTCACGCCGGGCTTCTCGGGGATCAGCTTCGCCGGGCCCGACACCACCGCCGAGCTCTTCGGCGTCTTCGCCGTCTCGGTGCTGAGCAACCTCATCCACCTCCTCGCCGGCGTCCTCGGGCTGGTGATGTCCTGGATGGTCCACCCCTCGCGCCGGTACCTCCTCATCGGCGGCGTCTTCTTCGTCCTCCTCGCCCTGTACGGGTTCCTGGCGGACGCGATCGGCACCGACGACCTCCTGCCCGCCAACGTGTGGACCGGCCTGCTGCACCTGGCCCTCGGCATCGCCATGGTCGTGCTCGGCCTGGTCCTGAGCACCCGCCTCCCCAAGGAGAGCGAGGCGCGCGGCGAGGGCGACTTCGGCGAGACCGGCCGCGGCGCCGCCCGCTGAGCGGCGGAGACGGCGACGAGGCGGCGCCCCGGGAGATCCTCCCGGGGCGCCGCCTCGCGTCCCCTGCGTCAAGCCTTCGTCGGGGCCCGCCTGCCCGGTGCGGGGCCCTCTACAACCCGCACCGGGCGACGGGATATGTCCCCTGACCGGCGGCTACCCGCCTCCCGCGGGAGTATGCGCGCCGCCCGTGCCAGACCTCGCGAGGTTTTCCCCCAGGCGGGCGGGGAACCCGATCGGCATGGACCCGGCCGATACCGGACACCATGGAGGTGAAGGGCCATGCCACGACAGCACTGGACCAAGAAGGACGAGCGCCAGTACGAGCACATCAAGGAGGGCGCGGAGGACCGCGGCACCAAGACGAAGCGCGCCGAGGAGATAGCGGCGCGCACCGTCAACAAGAACCGCGCCCGCGCCGGCAAGACCAGGACCGCGAGCCGCACCTCCACCGAGGACATGTCGTCCTCCAAGCGCGGCGGGCAGCGCTCGCACTCCGGTCCGAAGGGCCGCACCAAGGACCAGCTCTACCAGGAGGCCCGCCGCAAGAACATCGAAGGCCGATCGAAGATGAACAAGGCCGAGCTCGAACGCGCCCTCAAGCGCAAGTGAGCCCGGCGGAGAGAGGTGAGGACATGGAGGTCCGACGCGACCCCGAGGCCCAGGCCGTCCGCGAGGCCGAACGGGAGCACCGCGGCGAGTGGGCCGAGACCGGACACGACCGCGGGGGCGGGCGCCGCCGCCGCGACTGGGACGAGCACGACCGCTCCGTCGGCAACATCGTCGGCGACCTGACCTCGGAGGTGGCGCACCTGGCCCGCGTCGAGGCCCAGCTCGCCGCCCGGGAGATGGCCGACAAGGCCAAGCAGGGCGCGGCGGGCGGCGGCATGGTCGCCATGGCCGGGGTGCTCGCGTTCTACGGCGGCGCCGCCTTCGCACTGGCGGCGGGCATCGCGCTCGCCCTCGTGTGGCCGGCCTGGCTCGCGGCGCTCGTCGTGGGCGTCGCGCTGTTCGCGCTCGCCGGCATCGAGGCGCTGATCGGACGCTCCATGCTCCGCAAGGCCATGCCGCCGGTCCCCGAGCAGACCATGGAGCGCGCCCGGGACGACGCGGACGCGCTGCGAGGAAGGATGGACCGATGAGCGGAATGACCGTTCCCTCCGCCGGCGGGATCCCGCCGGGGGCCGCCCTCGCGCCGCCGCCGTCGTCGGCGACGCTGCCGTACACGCCCGACGGGCCGCCCACCGAGGAGGAGATCCTGGTGCGCCGGTCCGAGGAGGCCGAGGCCGCCCGGAGCGCCGAGCGCGCCGAGGCGCACCACCGCAAGTCCACCGAGGAGCTCGAGCGGGACGCCGAGCGCAGCCGCGAGCGGGTCAACGACTCGGTCATGGAGCTGCGCGAGCGGCTCGGGCTCGACCCGGACGCCGACCACGCGCACGGGCCGTTCGCCCCCGCGCGGCGCCACCCGCTCACGGTCACCGTGGCGGCGGTGGGCACGGCGACGGCCGCGGTCGTCGGCGTGACGGTCCTCCGCAGCCACCGCAAGGCCGAGCGGGAGAAGAACGCCGTGCGCGCGGCCGCGGCCGACAGCGCCAGGGACGCGGTCAACGACATGATCAAGTCCGCGCAGCGGCGCCGCAAGGCCGCCGCCAAGGCGGCCCGCCAGCGCCGCAAGGCCGCGGGCAAGCGCCTGGACGCGGCGAAGGACGCGCTCGGCGCCGCGGCGAAGTCCGCGGACAAGAAGCGCAAGAAGGCCGTGCGCCGCCTGACGCACCACTAGGGATGCCGCACCGCCCCTGCGGCGGACGCGCAGACGGAACCGGCGGGCCATGGCCCGCCGGTTCGCTCATGCCCGGGGCCGAACGCGGGCGGAGGGTCTGCGCGAATCGGACGTCGACCGCCCCCGGCGTCGACCCTGACCGACGGGTACGACATCCGGGGCCGGGCGAGGCGCGGCCCGCGCGGCGGGGCCCCGGACGATGATCGTCCGGGGCCCCGCCGCGTGAGCGTCCAAGGAGCGCTTGAGCGCCCTAGCCCGGCAGCGTCTCACCGCCGAGCACGGAGACCACCTCGCCGGTGATGTACGAGGACATCCGGTTCGCGGCCAGGAACACGAAGGAGGGCGCCAGCTCGTCCGGTTCGGCCGCCCGGCCCATCGGCGTCTTGCCGCCGAAGTCCTCGACGTGGTCCTCCGGCAGCGTCGAGGGGATCAGCGGCGTCCACACCGGCCCCGGCGCGACGGCGTTGACGCGGATGCCGCGCGGCGTGAGCGCCTGCGCCATCGAGTACGTCCACGCCAGGACCGCCCCCTTGGTCGCCGAGTAGTCGATGAGGGTCTTGTTGCCGCGCAGGCCGTTGATCGACGCGCAGTTGACGATCGCGTCGCCCTCGCCCAGATGCGCCAGCGCCGCCCTCGTCACCCGGTGGAAGCTGTGCATGTTGATGTTGAACGTGTGCTCCCACTGCTCGTCGGTGATGTCCTCGGGCCGCTCCGCCGGCTTCTGGTAGGCGACGTTGTTGACCAGCAGGTCGAGCCCGCCGAGCGCCTTGACGGTCGCGTCGACGACCGCGGCGCAGTGGTCGCGGTCGCCCAGGTCGCCCGGCAGCAGCTCGCACCGGCGCCCCGCGGCCCTCACCAGCTCGGCGGTGCGCTCGGCGTCCTCGTGCTCCTCCAGGTAGGCGATCGCGACGTCGGCGCCCTCCTTCGCGAACGCGACCGCGACGGCCCGCCCGATCCCCGAGTCGCCGCCGGTGACGAGCGCGCGGCGGTCCTGGAGCAGGCCCCGCCCCTCGTACCCCTCCATGGCGTCGCGCGGTTCGGGGCGCATCTCCCCGGTGCGTCCCGGCCGCTCCTGCTGCTGTCCCGGCTTGCCCATCGGCTCGTCCTTCCCCCTCGTGCGGGCCGCGGCTCGGCCCGGCGCTGTCCGTGAACGGGCGTGTACCCGCGCGCCGCGGCCGTTAACCGGCGGGACCTCCGTCACACCGCGGCCCCGCCGGCGCCCGCGCCGCCCCGGGAACGGCCCGGCATGTCCGGTTCGCCCTGAGGAGCGCCTGACCGCAGGTGGTCTCGAAGGTGCGAATGCGTTAGGTTGTGTGAGATCCACCCGTGTCCGAAGCCGTCCCGGGGGCGGCCTGAGCAGCACGCGGTGGCCCCACTGCATGTGAACGGTCACTTATGACCGACGAGCATCCCCCAAGGAGGCCGCAATGACTGGCAGCGACAACGATGCCGTTGTTATCGGGATCGACTTCGGCACCCTCTCGGGCCGCGTCGTCGTCGCTTCGGTAGCCGACGGGCGCGAACTGGCCGACGCCGAGCACGTCTACGCGCACGGCGCCATCGAGGAGGCCCTCCCCGGCTCCGGCGTCCGCCTGCCGCGCAGCTGGGCGCTCCAGTCGCCCCAGGACTGGGTCGACGTGCTCCGCAACGCCGTGCCCGCCGCGCTCGCCGCCGCCGGCGTCGGCCCCGACCGGGTCGTGGGCGTCAGCACCGACTTCACCGCCTGCACGATCCTGCCCACCACCGCCGACGGCACCCCGCTGTGCGAACTCGACGAGTTCCGCGACCGCCCCCACGCCTGGCCGAAGCTGTGGAAGCACCACGCCGCCCAGGGCCAGGCCGACCGCATCAACGCCGTCGCGGCCGAGCGCGGCGAGGCGTGGCTCCCGCGCTACGGCGGCAAGATCTCCTCGGAGTGGGCCTACGCCAAGGGCCTCCAGCTCCTGGAGGAGGACCCGGAGCTCTACGCGCGCGCCGACCGCTGGATCGAGGCCGCCGACTGGATCGTGTGGCAGCTGTGCGGCGAGGAGACCCGCAACTCCTGCACCGCCGGGTACAAGGGCATCGTCCAGGACGGGCAGCGCCCCTCCCGCGAGTACCTGGCCGCGCTCAACCCCGACTTCGCCGACTTCAACGCCAAGATGGAGCACCCGCTCCTGCCGCTGGGCGACAAGGCCGGTGAGCTCACCGCGCAGGCCGCCGAGTGGACGGGCCTGAACGCCGGCACCGTGGTCGCGGCCGGCAACGTCGACGCGCACGTCACCGCCGCCTCCGCCAAGGCCGTCGGCGCGGGCCAGATGGTCGCCATCATGGGCACCAGCACCTGCCACGTCGTCAACGGCGAGAACCTCACCGAGGCCCCCGGCATGTGCGGCGTGGTCCGCGACGGCATCACCAAGGGCCTGTGGGGCTACGAGGCCGGCCAGTCCGGCGTCGGCGACATCTTCGCCTGGTTCACCAAGAACAGCGTGCCCGCCTCCTACACCGAGGCCGCCGCCGAGCGCGGCGTCTCCATCCACGAGTACCTCACCGAGCTCGCCGAGCGGCAGGCCGTCGGGCAGCACGGCCTGGTCGCGCTCGACTGGCACTCGGGCAACCGCTCCGTCCTGGTCGACCACGACCTCCACGGCGTCGTCCTCGGCCTGGGCCTCCAGACCAGGCCCGAGGACGTCTACCGCGCCCTCGTCGAGGCCACCGCGTTCGGCACCCGCATGATCGTGGAGACCCTCACCAAGGCGGGCGTCCCCATCAACGAGTTCGTCGCCGCCGGCGGCCTGCTCAAGAACAAGTGGCTCATGCAGACCTACGCGGACGTGCTGCGCATGCCCATCACCGTGCTCACCTCCGCGCAGGGCCCGGCCCTGGGCTCGGCGATCCACGCGGCCGTCGCCGCCGGGGTCTACCCCGACATCTACGCCGCCTCCGAGGCCATGGGCAAGGTCGAGCGCCACGCCTACGTCCCCGACCAGGCCCGCGCCGACGCCTACGACGAGCTGTACGCCGTCTACGAGGAGCTGCACGACCACTTCGGCCGCGGCGGCTCGCGCGCCCTGCACACCCTCCACAAGATCGCCACGGCGGCGGGCCAGTGACCCGCCCGCGTCCCCGAACAGGAGCACACCGATGACCTTCACGACCACGCCCGCCGTCGAGGAGATGAAGGAGCGGGTCTGCGCGCTCCACGCCGAACTGCTCCGCTGGGGCCTGGTGACCTGGACCAGCGGCAACGTCTCGGGCCGCGTCCCGGGCACCGACCTGATCGTCATCAAGCCCTCGGGCGTGTCCTACGACGACCTCACCCCCGACCTCATGGTCGTGACCGACCTCGAGGGCGAGGTCCTCGCCGGCGACCTGGCCCCCTCCTCGGACGCCGAGAGCCACAACGTCGTCTACCAGCGGATGCCCGAGGTCGGCGGCGTGGTGCACACGCACAGCCCGTACGCCACCGCGTGGGCCGCGCGCGCCGAGCCGATCCCGTGCGTGCTCACGGCGATGGCCGACGAGTTCGGCGGCGAGATCCCGCTGGGCCCGTTCGCGCTCATCGGCTCCGACGCGATCGGCAAGGGCATCGTGGACACGCTCGCCGGACACCGCTCCCCGGCGGTCATCATGCAGAACCACGGCGTGTTCACCATCGGCAAGGACCCCAGGGCCGCCGTGAAGGCCGCCGTGATGGCCGAGGACGTGGCGCGCACCGTCCACCTCTCGCGCCAGCTGGGCGAGCCGGTCCCGATCGCCCGGGAGCACATCGACAGCCTCTACGACCGCTACCAGAACGTCTACGGCCAGCAGCCGTCCTCCAAGGAGCAGTAACAGCAATGGAAACCAAAGAACTGTGGTTCGTCACCGGCAGCCAGCACCTGTACGGGCCCGAGGCCATCGAGCAGGTCGCCCAGAACTCGGCCGACATCGTCGCCGGGCTCGACGGGGCCGCCTCGGTCCCGGTCAAGGTGGTCGCCAAGCCGGTGCTCACCACGCCCGAGGAGATCAAGCGGGTGCTGCTGGAGGCCAACGCGGCCGAGGAGTGCATCGGCGTGATCGCCTGGATGCACACGTTCTCGCCCTCGAAGATGTGGATCGCCGGGCTCGGGGTCCTCCAGAAGCCCCTGCTGCACCTGCACACCCAGCACAACCGCGACCTGCCGTGGGCCGACATCGACATGGACTTCATGAACCTGAACCAGGCCGCCCACGGCGACCGCGAGTTCGGGTACATGCTCACGCGCCTGCGCCACCGCCGCAAGACCGTGGTGGGCCACTGGGCCGACCCGAAGGTCCAGGAGCGCGTCGGCAACTGGGCGCGGGCCGCCTTGGGCTGGAACGAGGTCCAGAACCTCAAACTGGTGCGCTTCGGCGACAACATGCGGTACGTGGGCGTGACCGAGGGCGACAAGGTCGAGGCGCAGATCCGCCTCGGCGTCGAGGTGAACACCTACGGCGTCAACGAGCTCGCCGAGCGCGTCGCCCAGATCGAGGACAAGGCCGTCGACGGCCTGGCCGCCGAGTACGAGGCCGCCTACGACGTGGCGCCCGAGCTGCGGGCGGGCGGCGCGCGGCACGAGTCGCTGCGCGACGCGGCCCGCATCGAGCTGGGCCTGCGGTCGATCCTGGAGGAGCACGGCGCGAAGGCGTTCACCGACACCTTCGAGGACCTCGGCGCGCTGAAGCAGCTGCCGGGCATCGCGGTGCAGCGGCTCATGGCCGACGGGTACGGCTTCGGCGGCGAGGGCGACTGGAAGACCGCCGTGCTCGTGCGCCTCATGAAGGTCATGGCCCAGGGCCTTCCGGGCGGCACGTCCTTCATGGAGGACTACACGTACAACCTGGGCGCGGAGTCGCCGCAGATCCTGGGCGCGCACATGCTCGAGGTGTGCCCGACGATCGCGGCCGAGAAGCCGACCGCGGAGATCCACCCGCTGGGGATCGGCGGCAAGGAGGACCCGGTGCGCCTGGTCTTCACCGCGCCGCCCGGCCCGGCGATCATGGTCGGTCTGCTCGACCTGGGCACCCGGCTGCGCCTGGTGGCCAACGAGGTCGACGCGGTCGAGCCGGAGCAGGACCTGCCGAACCTGCCGGTGGCGCGGGCCGTGTGGGAGCCGCGCCCGGACCTCCAGACCTCGGCCGAGGCCTGGCTGACGGCGGGCGGGCCGCACCACACGTCGTTCACGCAGGCGTTCGGGCGCGAGGTGATGGAGGACTTCGCGGAGATCGCCGGCATCGAGCTGGTGGTGATCGGCGAGCGCACCAGCGCCCGCGAGTTCAAGCAGGAGCTGCGCTGGAACCAGGTCTACCACCACCTCGAGGGCGGGATCTGACGCAGCGTCCGGGAGGGCCGCCCGCCGCACCGCGGCGGGCGGCCCTCCGGCCGTGCCCCTCGCGTTCGCGGCGCGCCGCTCACCCGCGGCCGCCCCTGTCCGCGGTGCGCGGCGGCGCCGGCCGGACGCGAGCGACCGCCGCATCGGCTCCCCCGACCGGGCGAATTCCGGTCGGTTCCCGCTCGCGGGCCGCGATTCTCGTCGGACCCGGATGCCATGCTCGCCCCAGACTTCGGTCCCCGGGACGTTTCTATGTCTGTCAAGTGGTGGCGGTGGCGGGTTTGCTGGTGGTTTTGAGGAGTCGGTAGATCTCGCGAGCGATGTGGCGTTTGAGGATGCGGATGGTTTCCTTCTTGGTCTTTCCCCTGGCGAGGCGTTCGGCGACGAATTGTTTGGTGCGGGCGTGGTGTGCCATTCGGGTGAGGGCGATGGTGTAGAGCGCGCGGTTGAGTTGGCGGTTGCCGCCTCGGTTGAGGCGGTGGCGGCCCGCGGTCTGTCCCGATCCGGTCGGGAGTGGGCAGGCTCCGGCGGGTTTTGCGAAGGCGGCTTCGGTCCGGATCCGGTCGGGGTTGTCGCCGGCGGCGGCCAGGATGGTCGCGGCGGTCAGGTGGCCGATGCCGAAGGCGCCGAGCAGGTCGGGGGCGGCCTGGGCGGTCAGGTCCTTGATCCGGGCTTCGAGGCCGGCGGCCTCGTGGTCGAGGGCGAGCCAGCGGCGAGCGATCGATTTGAGGGCGAGGCGGCGGGCCTGGGCCGGGTCGGCCGCGTCGCCGGGGCGCAGGTGGGCCAGGTGCTGCGCGAGTCCTTTGGGGCCCTTTCCTTTGCAGGCTTTCGTGAGGTCGGGGTCCTCGGCGAGGAGCATGTTGATGGTGTTGGCCGCTTCGGTGCGGTCTTTGACCGCGCCGTCGCGGGCGATCGACAGTGCCCGGAGGCCTTCGGCGGGGCCGTCAGCGGTCTTGGGGGTCGCGGTGGCGCGGCCGTCGAGGACGGCGCGGGCGGCGTTCTCGGCGTCGAGGGGATCGGACTTGCCGCGGGTGCGGCGGTCGCCGGGGAGGCTGGTGCCGGCCTCGACGACCCGGGCGCCGAGTTCGGTCAGGTGAGCGGTGAGGGTTTTGCCCCAGGAGCCGGTGCCCTCGATGCCGAAGCAGGTCACCGGGCCGAGCGCGGCGGCCCATGCGGCTAGGGCCGCGTGGCCGGGGGCGTCGTTGCCGAAGACGGTGGTGGCGACCAGGCCCTGGGCCGGGTGTACTGCGGCGGCGACGTGCTGGTGTTTATGGGTGTCGACCCCGACCACCAGGCCGGTGGGGCTGGTAGGGGCGGGGTGCTTGCGCGGTGACATGACCAGATTCCTCCGATACGCTTGGTGTATCGGGGCATCGCGCCGGGGTCGACATTCCTGTCATGGGGCAACGGCTTTGCACTGTGGCGCCAGGTTTCTATCAGGTCAGGCCACCGGCGCGGTGTCCCTTTTCCTTGTCTGCAAGGACGGGCAGGGCCGACAGGTCCAGAGCAAGGCACCCCGAAGAGGCCAGAAGGGTCGTAGGTCAGACCCTGCCCGCTGCACCAGCCGACGGCTTCGACTGATGCTCCTCAACACTGACAGGAGGGTGGGGGTTCGGGACGGCTCTAAGCTCTACCCTTTACATGCTCACGCTCGTAGGGCTCAACCGGAACCACAAGTGTTCGATCGGCACCGCCGCGTCTCGCGATCGGGCCCCTCACAGCCGCTCCCGCACCCACTCGGGGCTCAGGATCACGTCCCAGGCGATCTCCGCCGCACCCGTCAGCGGCCCCGCCGCGCCCACCGTCCCCGCCGTGATCCGCGGCGGCTCGTCCCGCCTGAACGCCATCAGCCCCTCGGCGCAGTGCGCCTCGATCACCTCGCGGCGCAACCGGATCAGCTCGACCCCCAGCCCCGACAGGCTGATCGCCTCCGGGTCGAGCGCGTTCGCCAGCGCCCCCAGGCCCCGCCCGAGCGCGGCCGCGTTCTCGTCCAGCGCCGCGCCCGCCTCCGCGTCGCCCGCCTCGGCCCGCCGCAGCACCTCCTGCGCCAGCTCCCGGCCCGCGCCGTGCCCCGGCGTCCCGCCGAAGCGCCGCACCAGCGCGTTCGCGCCCACATCGAGGCTCCAGCACCCGCGCACCCCGCACATGCACGCCAGCGGCGACCCGGTCAGCGGCATGTGCCCGAACTCCCCGGCGATGCGGTGCGCGCCCCGCTGCGCGTCGCCGCCCAGCAGCAGCGTCCCGCCGATGTCGAAGTCGATGTGGAAGTGCATCGCGGTCCCCGTGCCGCGCAGCGCGCCGCGCCGCGCCTCGGCGAGCCCGGCCAGGCGCGCGTCGTTGTCGACCACCGTCCGCGGCCAGTCCGCGCCGATCAGGTCGTCGAGCTCCACCTCGTCCCAGCCCAGGTGCGAGACGTGCAGCCGGTGCCCGTCGCGGATCGGCCCCGACGTGGCCAAGCCGAGCACGGCCAGGCGCTCGCCCCCGTGCCTCGCGACGGCCTCCCGGATCTCGGCGAAGACCGCCGGGGTCCGGTCGTGCTCCCCGCTCTCCAGCTCGGTCGCCCCGCCCCCCAACCCGGCCGACGCGAGCGTCCACGTGTCCTCCCGGAGGTCGACCGCGAACGCCACCGGTCCTTCGGGATGGGGGACCAGCAGCGTCGTCGGCCGCCCCCGCCCGCCCGGCTCGGCCGGGACCTCGTGGAGCAGCCGGGCCCGCTCCAGCTCGCCGACCAGGGCGGCCGCCGTGTTCCGGCCGATGCCCAGCAGCCGGGCGGCCTCGGCCCTGGTGAACGGCTCGACCGCGTCGTGCACGGCGCGCAGCAGCCGGACCTGGTTGCGGGTGCGGAGATCGGCGCTGGTCATCGTCTGCGGCATGAACGGATTATGCCAGCCGCCACATTTTTGTGCATGACAGGAACATAACCCTTGACGGCCGCTGCTCGCCCTTGTTATGTTCCCATCGAGAACAAAATCAGGCGACCTCCGGTCGCGACCGCACCCGGACACCCGCGAGGACACGATGACCCCCGACCCGCTCACGCTGCGCCGCGCCCGCATCGGCCTCCACGGCGCGTTCGCCACCTCCGGCTTCGTCATGGGCGCCTGGGCCGCCTCCCTCCCCGGCGTCGACGACCGCCTCGGCCTCGGCGAGGCGAGGCTCGGCACCGCCCTCCTGCTCATCCAGCTCGTCGGCCTCGCCACCATGGCCGTCGCCGGGCGCATCGCCGACCGCGTCACCACCCGCAGGCTCCTGATCTGGACCGGACCGGCCTCGCAGCTGGTCCTCATCGCCCCCGCGATCGCCCCCGGCTACCCGGCCCTCCTCGCCTGCGCCGCCCTCTACGGCGTCGGCGTCGGCTTCGTGGAGGTCGGCCTCAACGCCCACTCCGTCGAACTCGAACGCCGCTACGGACGCCCCATCATCTCGGCCTTCCACGGCCTCTGGAGCCTCGGCGGCGCCGCCGCCGGGGTCGGCACCTCCCTCGCCCTGGGCCTGGGCCTCGGCAACCAGGCCATCCTCATCGCCGCGGCCGTGCTCAGCACCGCCGCGATGGCGGTCTTCACCCGTCCGCTGCTGCCGCCCCCGGGTCGAGACGCCACCGGCGGCAGCGGCGGCGCCCCCGCCGCCAGGATCGGCGCGGTGCTCCTGGGCGCGATGTTCCTGCTCGGCCTCGGCGGCCACCTCATCGAGTCCGGCGCGATCGACTGGGCGAACCTCCACGCCGCCAACGTCCTCGACGCCGACGACGCCCTCGCGCCCCTCTCCTACACCCTGTTCGCCTGCGCCATGACGGTCTTCCGCCTCCTGGGCGACCCCGTCCGCGCCAAGCTCGGCCCCGGCCGCACCCTCCTGTGGGCCGGCGCGGCGGCCGCCGCCGGCTACGCCCTCGTCCTCGTCTCGGGCGCCGCCGGCGGCCTCCCCCTCGCCTGGACCGGCTGGGCCCTCGCGGGCTCAGGGATCGCCGTGATGGTCCCGGTCCTGTTCAGCGCCATCGGCCAGGCCGGCGGATCGCCCTCGAACATCGCCCTCATCTCCATGTCCGGCTCCGCCGGCCTCCTGGCCGGCCCCGCCGCCATCGGCTACCTCGCCGAAGGGACGAGCCTGACCATCGGCCTCATGGTCCCCGCCGCCCTCGCCGCGTTCATCGTCTTCGCGGGCCCCGCCGCGATGCGCGCCCTCCTGCACCGCCCCGAGGCCGCCGAGGAGCAAGCGCCCGCGCTCGCCGAATGACGCTCCGGCCGCGGCGGGCGGGCCTGCCGCGACCGGAGCGGCGCCCGGACAGAGCAGCCCGACCGGAGCCGCCCGCCCCGCGATCGCGTCGAGCGCCGCCGCGCTGCCGCCGACCGATCAAGCGGCGCGCGTCACGCCCCGCACCCGCCGCCGCCCCTGCGGCCTCACGTATAGTTGCCAGCGCAGAAGGGGAGTAGCTCCCAACGCTGCGGTCGACACACTGGCCCCCTCGGGGGCCCGGCCGCACGGCCTCGGTCCCCGGGGCGAGCGAGACCTTCGACCAAGGCCGTGCGGCCGGGTCGAGGTCCTGCCTACCCTCCTCCCGGCCCTGTCATCGGGAGGAACACCCGCAATGGAAGTCTTCTTCGTCGCCGCCGCCATCAGCTTCGGCGCGATCTTCGTCGGCGAGCTCGGCGACAAGAGCCAGCTCATGGCCCTCACGTTCGCCACCAGGTACCGGCTCCGCACCGTCGTCCTCGGGCTCGTCATCGCCATCGGGGCCCTCATCGGCCTCTCCGTCGGCGTCGGCGCCGCCGTCGGCAACCTCCTGCCCACCGACTGGATCCGTCTCGCCGCCGCCGTCATGTTCATCGGCTTCGGCCTCTGGGGCCTGCGCGCGGGCGCCGACGAGGACGACGACGGCCACGCCGTCAAGGAGCGCCGCTCCGGCCTCCTCACCGTCGTCACCGCCATGTTCCTCGCCGAGTTCGGCGACAAGACCATGCTCATCGCCATGGGCATGGGCTCCAGCTACAACCCGTGGGGCGTGTGGCTCGGCGGCACCGCCGGGATGCTCGCCGCCGACCTCCTCGCCGTCTTCGCCGGCGCCTGGGTCGCCAAGCGCGTCCCCGAGAAGGTCGTCCGCTACGTCTCCGCCGGGCTCTTCCTCGTCATCGGCGTCCTCCTGGGGGTCGAGGCCGTGACGGCGCTCGCGGACTAAGCTGGCGGTCATGCCGAAACCGGACGACAACGAGGACACCGCCGTCATCTACACCGACGGGGCCTGCTCCGGCAACCCCGGACCCGGCGGGTGGGGCGTCTACTTCAAATGGGGCGACCACGAGAAGGAGCTCTACGGGGCCGAGAAGGCCACCACCAACAACCGCATGGAGCTCATGGCCGCCATCCAGGCCCTCGAGACCCTCAAGCGCCCCATGGCGATCGTCCTGTACACCGACTCCTCCTACGTCCGCAACGGCATCATGACCTGGATGCACGGCTGGAAGCGCAACGGCTGGATCAACGCCAAGAAGGAGCCGGTCAAGAACGCCGACCTGTGGCGGCGCCTCGACGAGGCCGCCGCCCGCCACCGGGTCGAATGGCGCTGGGTCAAGGGCCACGCCGGCGACCCCGGCAACGAACGCGCCGACAAGCTCGCCTGCCAGGGCCGCGACGAGGCCGCCGGGCGCCGCTGACCGGGCCGGGCGGCCCACATCGCGCCCGGCCCCCGGCGCCGATCCACGATGAGAATGGAACAATCACCACCATGAGCGACCAGGTACCGTCACGATTCTCCGGAGGCGTCGACCTCAGCACCCTCGCCGCCGCCGCGCAGCAGCAGGCCGCGCAGGGCCAGATGGGACAGCCGCACCAGCACGGCGCGCCCGGCGGCGTCCTCGCCATCGACGTCACCGACGCGACCGTCCAGAGCGAGGTGCTCGAGCGCTCCCTCGACGCGCTCGTCATCGTCGCCTTCTGGGCCGATCAGGTCCCCGAGAGCCTCCAGGTCCGCGACCTCCTCCAGCGGCTCGCCGCCGAGGCGAACGGCGCGTGGGTCCTCGCCAAGGCCGACGTCCTCCAGAACCAGCAGCTCGCCGCCGCCCTCCAGCTCCAGGCCCTCCCCGCCGCCGTCGCGCTCTCCCAGGGCCGCCCGCTCGACCTGCTCCAGGGCCCGCAGACCGAGCAGGGCCTGCGCCAGTGGATCGGCCGCGTCACCCAGGCCGCCGGGCTCGACGTCCCGCAGCCGGTCGACCCCGAGCTCGCCGCCGCCGAGAACCTCATGGTCGACGGCGACCTCGACGCGGCCGAGGCCGCCTACGACAAGTACCTCAAGAACCACCCCGCCTCCGGTGAGGCCGAGGCCGGGATCGCCCAGGTGCGCATGCTGCGCCGCGTCGGGGCCCTCCCCGACAACGCCGTCGCCATCAGCGACGCGGCCCCCGACGACATCGACGCCGCGCTCGCCGCCGCCGACCTCCAGCTCCTGTCGGGGCAGGCCGAGGCCGCCTACGACCGGCTCATCGCGCTGGTGGCCAAGAACTTCGGCGACGACCGCGAGCGCGTCCGCAAGCGCCTCGTCGAGCTGTTCACCGTCGCCGGCGTCGACGACCCCGCCGTCGCCAAGGCCCGCCGCAAGCTCAGCTCCGTCCTGTTCTGACCAAGGGCCGCAACCTGATCGAACCTCCACGTCCCCCGGTGACGTGGAGGTTCGTCCGTTCGGAGGGTCGCGGCGGTCCCGGACCGGCCGTACATTCGAACAGTGAGATCCGCGTTCGACTCCTGGTGCGGGGGCGGTTCGCTGTGTCAAGCTAGCGTGGCCGGTCCGGGGTGGGGAGGTGAGCGTTGCCAGCGACTCGATCGAGGCGCATAGCGGTGCTCGACGCGCCCTCCAACCTGGGGCTGCGCCCGCCCACCCCCCACACCGTCCCCGGCTGCGCCAAGGCCCCCGGCGCCCTGCGCGACCACCGGCTGCTCTCGCGCCTCAACGCCGTCGACGCCGGCTGCCTCACGCCCCCGCGCTTCGACGCCTCCCCCTGGCGCCCCGGCGACGGCGTCGGCCAGGCCGAGGCCATCGCCGAGTACACCCGCCGCCTCGCCGACCGGGTCGAGCGGCTCTGGCAGGAGCGGCGCTTCCCGCTCGTCCTCGGCGGCGACTGCTCGGTCCTCCTGGGCCCGGCCCTCGCGGCCCGGCGCCGCACCGAACGCGACCGCCAGCCCCGCGGCCTGGTCTTCATCGACGCCCACTCCGACTTCCGCCACCCCGGGAACTCCCAGTACGTCGGCGCGGCCGCCGCCGAGGAGCTCGCGCTGGCGACCGGCCGCGGCCAGCCCGACCTGACCGACATCGGCGGCCTGCGGCCCTATGTGGACATCGATCATCTCGTGATGCTCGGGCTGCGCTCCGACGACCCGCACCGGGTCGAGCTGGAGGCCACCGGGATCGCGGTGCGGACCGTCCCGGCCCTGCGCGCGGGCGGCGTGGGCCGCAGCGCCGAGTGGGCCCTGGACGCGGTCGGCGAGGTGGCGACGTTCTGGCTCCACGTGGACGTGGACGTGCTCGACCCCTCGGTGATGCCCGCGGTCGACGGCCCGGCCCCGGGCGGCATCTCGCTGGGGGAGCTGAGCCAGATCGTGACGACCTGCGCCGCGGACGACCGCTGCGCGGGCATGGACCTCACGGTCTTCGACCCCGACTACGACCCCGACGGCGAGTACGCCAAGGCCCTCGCCGACCTCCTGGTCGAGGCCCTCCAGTAGCCGCGGCTACCGGGCCTTGGCCCGCCACTTGTCGAACGCCTCCTGGAGCGCCTCCACGGAGTGGACGTAGGTGCCGCGGCCGCCGTGGCGCAGCGAGGTGCCGCCCGGTTCGGCCCGCACCAGGTCCACGCCGTGCAGGTGCAGCAGGGCCGAGCGGACCACGGGGTCGCCGATCTCGCCGTCGCGCTCCTCGACCCAGGGGCGCGCCCAGGCGTGGGCCTCCTCGCGGGTGGTCTCGCCGGCGATGACCTTGCGCCACTGCCCGGCGACGGCGTCGCGGTCGGGTGCTGCCATGACCAGTCCTTCCGGTCTCCGTGCGCGATCCGCCGCTGGAGGACCGCGCCATTCCATGTCCCGACCACCGTAACCCGTCCTCCCGTCCCGCCGGGCCGGTTGCGGGCGGACGGCGCCGCCGGCCCGCCGGCGTTCGACGCGGACCCGGCTTTAAATGTGTTGATGACCGCCCCTCGGCCATAGGAACATTGACACCGCAACTCGGCCGGTTGTCCACAATGTTCCCTCCGGAAGGAGCCCCCAATGTCCTTCACCGACCTCAAGTCAGGCGCGGCTCCGATCCGCCTGTGGGGCGACGTCGACTCGGTCGAACCGCAGGCCCGCGGTCAGCTGGGCAACATCGCCAGGCTGCCCTGGGTCCACGGTGTGGCCGTCATGCCCGACGTGCATTACGGCATCGGCGCCACGGTCGGCTCGGTCATCGCCATGCGCGGCGCGGTGTCGCCCGCCGCGGTCGGCGTCGACATCGGCTGCGGCATGACCGCGCAGCGGACCTCCCTGACCGCCGAGGACCTGCCCGACGATCTCGGGCGGCTCCGCTCGGCGATCGAGGCCGCGATCCCGGCGGGCCAGGCGATGCACAAGAGCTCGGTCGACACGGGGCACCTCAAGACCGGCCTGCACGGCTGGCACGGGTTCTGGTCCGGCTTCGACGGCCTCGCTCCCCAGGTGGCCCGCCGCACCGAGGCGAAGGCGATGAAGCAGCTCGGCACCCTGGGCGGCGGCAACCACTTCATCGAGATATGTCTATCTGACGATGGACAGGTCTGGCTCATGCTGCACTCCGGTTCCCGCTACGTCGGCAACGCCCTGGCCCAGCACCACATCGAGAAGGCCAAGGGCCTGCCGCACAACGCCGACCTGCCGGATCCCGACCTCGCGGTGTTCGTCGCCGACACGCCCCAGATGGAGGCGTACCGGCGCGACCTGTTCTGGGCCCAGGAGTACGCCCGGCGCAACCGGGCCGTCATGATGGCGCTGCTGCGCCAAGTGGTGAAGAAGCGGTTTCCCAAGGCCCGCTTCGAGGACGAGATCTCCGTGCACCACAACTACGTGGCCGAGGAGACCCATGACGGCCAGGAGCTCCTGGTCACCCGGAAGGGCGCGATCCGCGCCGGGCTGGGGGACATGGGGGTCATTCCGGGGTCGATGGGCGCCTCGAGCTTCATCGTGCGGGGCCTCGGCAACGCCGACGCCTACGAGTCGGCCTCCCACGGGGCGGGCCGGAAGATGAGCCGGAGCGCGGCGCGCAAGCGCTTCACCGCCGAGGACCTCATCGCCCAGACCGAGGGTGTCGAGTGCCGCAAGGACGCGGGCGTCGTCGACGAGATCCCCGCGGCCTACAAGGACATCGAGGAAGTGATGGCCGCCCAGTCCGACCTCGTCGAGATCACGGCCCGCCCCGAAAACCGGTGTCGCTCCGCGGGCCGGGTCCGTATGCTCCCGCGTGTGGAATTCGACGAACTGCGCGGCCTGACCCACCGCGAGGCGGCGGGCGCGCTGCTCGCCGACGGGTGGGACGTCTGCGGCATCGGCGACTGGGCCTTCGTGTGGCGCTCCCCCGACGGCACCCGGGTCGCCCGGGTGTGCGCGTTCGAGCCCGCCTACGGGATCTTCGTCACCCTGTGCCGCAACCTCGACGGGCATCCGATGCTGCCCCGGATCGACTTCGACGCCCCGCTGCCCGGCGGCGGGCGGCTGACGGTGATGGAGGCGCTGCTCCCGGCCGAGGCCGCGGTGCGGGACGAGCTGACCGCCCGCTGGGAAGCCGGCGAGCCCTCCGACCCGGTCGCCGCGGTGCGCGCGGAGGCCGAGCGGCTGAATGCCGAGGCCGCGCTCGCGGTGCCGTTCTGGGGCGGGATCGACCGCAACCCCGGGAACGTCATGCGCCGCGTCGGCGGCGGCCCGGTGTTCGTGGACCTCTTCTTCGCGGAGGGCCTGGACATCTACCGGACCCTGCTGGAGGACCCCGAGGCCGTGGCCGCCGCGTTCCCGCCCGAGGAGCGGGCGTTCCTCTGCGAGATCGCGGCCGTCGTCCGCCGGTCCGAGCCCGAGGAGATCGCCGCGATCCGGGCGGCGGCCGACCGGATCCGCTAGTCGCGGGCCCTGATCAAGGGCATGACGATCTCGTCGAGCATCTCGGCGATGACCGATTCGGAGGCCGGGCGGCCCTTCATGAGGAAGTGCTGGGTCAGCATGCTCGGGGCGAGGTTCACGATGCGCGGATGGAGGGCCTCGGGCCGCACGGTGCCGTTCGCGATACCGGCTTCCAGGATCTTGGCGAAGACGCGGATGCGGGGCTGCTCGATCGCCTCGCGGACCTTCTCGGCCTCCTCCTCGTCGGAGGTGGGGCGCAGTTCGCCCACCCAGCCGCGCAGCACCTCGCCCCCGGGCCCGTTCTGGTTCTCCGCGATGCGGCGCATGACCCGCTCCATGTCGTCCCTGACGGCGCCGCTGGGCTCGAACGCGGTGTCGATCGCGGTCGCCTTGTAGCGGGCCGCGGCCCGGATCAGATGGGCCCGGTCGGGCCAGCGCTTGTACAGCGAGGCCTTCCCGGCCTTGGCGCGCGCCGCCACGGCCTCCATGCGGAGGTTGGCGTAGCCGACCTCGGCGAGCTCCTCCAGGGCGGCCTCGAAGATCGCGCGTTCGAGGTCGTCGCCGCGTCGGCGCCCCGCTGTGGACTCGGTCACCAGACTCCTTTCAATAGTGAACGATTCGTTCACTAAATGCTAGCGTGTAATACGAGACGCGTCGTTCACTGCAACCGCGTCCCGAACACCACCACGTCACCGGCCGCCGGGTCCGCCGTCCGTGCCCCCCGGTCTTCCTCCGCAACACCATAGGAGGCCGTCTCTTGACCGCCGCAACCGACGCCCCGCCAGCACCGATGACCCACCGCGAGGTCCTGCGAGCCCTGTCCGGGCTGCTCATGGTCCTCTTCGCGGCGATGGTCTCGTCCACGGTCGTCTCCGTCGCCCTCCCGCAGATCGTGGGCTCGCTCAAGGGGACGCAGTCGCAGTACACCTGGGTCGTCACCGCCACGCTCCTCGCGAGTACCGCCTCGACCCCCGTCTGGGGCAAGCTCGCCGACCTGTTCGACAAGAAGCGGCTGCTCCAGGTCGCCATCGTCATCTTCGCCGCCGCCTCGCTCGCGTGCGGCCTAGTGGAGAACACCGGGCAGCTCATCGCCCTCCGCGCCGTCCAGGGCCTCGGCATGGGCGCCCTCCAGGTGCTCGTGCAGGTCATCATCGGCGCCATGGTCAGCCCCAAGGAGCGCGGCCGCTACAACGGCTACCTCGGCGGCGTCATGGCCGTCTCGACCGTCGGCGGGCCGCTGCTCGGCGGCGCCATCACCGACACCGACTGGCTCGGCTGGGAGTGGTGCTTCTTCCTCGCCGTCCCGATCTGCGTGATCGCCTTCTTCATGCTCTCGCGCACCCTGCACCTGGCCGAGACCAAGAAGCCCGACACCAAGGTCGACTACGTCGGCGCGACCCTCATCGCCGCGGGCGTCAGCCTCCTGCTCCTGTGGGTCACCTTCGTCGGCAACGACTTCGACTGGATCTCCTGGCAGAGCGCCGCGATGGTCGCCGGCTCGGTCGTCCTCCTCGGCGCGGCCACCGTGGTCGAGAGCAAGGTCCGCGAGCCCGTCGTCCCGCTG
This sequence comes from Glycomyces amatae, assembly GCF_020991375.1. Taxonomy (GTDB): domain Bacteria; phylum Actinomycetota; class Actinomycetes; order Mycobacteriales; family Micromonosporaceae; genus Glycomyces; species Glycomyces amatae. The sequence goes on from NZ_JAJLQZ010000007.1 coordinate 113,258, forward strand.
CACGTCATCAAGCGCCGCGACCCGGCCCTGGCCGTCGTCGCGAGCCTCGCGGTCGGCATGGCCATGTTCGGCGGCGCGGTCTTCCTCGGCCAGTACTTCCAGATCTCGCGCGGCTTCTCGCCGACCGAGGCGGGCCTGCTGACCATCCCGATGATGTTCGGCGTCCTGGTCGCCTCGGCCGTGGCCGGGCGCCTCGTGTCGCAGTCGGGCAAGGTCAAGCCGTACATCCTCACGGGCACGCTGGTCCTCACCGCCGGCTTCGGGATGCTCGCGACCATCGACCACACCACGTCGCTGGTGTTCATGGGCGTCGGCATGTTCCTCGTCGGCACCGGCGTCGGCATGTCCATGCAGAACCTGGTCCTGGTCGTCCAGAACTCGGTGCCGCTGCGCGAGCTCGGCGCGGCCTCGGGCGCGATCACGTTCTTCCGCTCGCTGGGCGGGACGATCGGCGTCTCGGTCCTCGGCGCGGTCCTGGCCAACCAGGTCGCCGACAAGATCGCCTCCGGCCTGGCGGCCCTCGGCATCGACGCGGGCGCGGGCGGCGGCGCCGGCGACCTCGACCTGGAGGCCATGCCCGGCCCGGTCGCCGAGGTCGTGCGGGCCGCCTACGGCGACGCCACCGGCCACCTGTTCATGATCTCGGCCTGCATCGCGGTCGCCGGGTTCCTCGCGGCCCTGTTCCTCAGCCCCGTGGAGCTGCGGGAGACCGTGGACCTGCCCGAGCAGATCGCCCTGGGCGAGGAGACCGTCCTCGGGGCGAAGTAGACCGACGAGAACGGGCCCGGGCGCTATATGCGCCCGGGCCCAGTCTCGTCGCGGTCCGGTCCTCCGCCGGAGCGGTGTCCCGGTCAGGTCCTGCCGTCGATGTCGTCGCGGGTGTCGTCCTCGACGCCCTCGCCGCCCTCGGCCGCGATGTCGTTGTTCTTCCCGCCGCCGAGCAGGCCCCGCAGCCCCGTCGCACCGAGGCCGCCCGCCTGCTCGGCCAGGTCGCCGACGCCGGTGCCGTTCGAGCCCGGGCCGTTCCACAGGCCCGCGACGTCGTCGTAGGCGCCGCGGGTCCCGGGCATGACGTCCTGCGGGCCGCCGACCCGGCCGTAGCCGGGGACGTACGGCTGCGGCAGGTACGTGGAGGAGTCGAAGTCGAACGCCTTGCCGTTGAGGACCGGGAACCGGTCGGCGAGCTTCTCGAACGGCAGGTTGATCGTCTTGAGCTGGTTGGCCATGCCGCCGGCGATCTCGTCGGCCAGTTCCGAGACCTTGCGGACCATGGCGCCGAACGCGTTGTCCGCGTTCTTGATCTTCCCCAGCACCTTCGCGACCTGCGCGAGCCCCTTGGAGACCTTCGTGCCGATCTTCGCCGACGCCTCGAAGGCGCTGGTGATCGTCATCGCGATGCCGGTGCCGATCGACCCGCCGAAGGTCCAGGCCGCGTTGGCGAGGGCCGCCAGGCCGATCATGATCGCGCGTGAGACGAAGTCGCAGATGATCTCGAGGACGATCGCCTTGAGCGTCGAGCAGAGCAGGCCGAGGACCATGTAGCACGAGGACACCGCCTGGGCGGCGGAGCCGGCCGAGGCGATCGTCTCGGCGAACCCGTTCCCGACCTCGCGGTAGGCGTCGGCCGCCTCGCCCTTCCAGTGCTCGATCTCGGCCAGCAGGTCCGGGATCGAACCGGCCGCGCCGTCGAGGCTCCCGGCGATGTTCGACCAGGTCTGGGTGAGCGCGGAGATCGCGTTCGGGTCGCCGGTGAACCACTCCAGGGGCTCGCGCAGGAAGCTCACGTGCTCGATGATGAAGCCCACCCCGGCCATGATGAGCTCTTTGAACGGGTTGAGCGCGAACGCGAGGACGTCCAGTCCGGCCACGACGCCGTCGATGGCGAAGGACATGGGGTCGAAGTCCTCGCTGCCGGCCTTCGAGAGGTCGGTGCCGACGTTGTACAGGCTCTCGACGATGCGGCCGCCGCCGACGACGCTGGGGCCCGAGTTCTCGACGACCAGGGGGTTGTCGCTCATCCGAGTTCCTCCGCGAGTTTGTCGAAATCGTCCGCCGCGGCCTGGTCCACGCCCGCGTAGCAGGCCGACACGCCCTCCAGGGCCGTCTTCAGTGCGTCGTTGAAGGCCTTCGCCGCCGCGAGCGAGTCCTTCGCGTTCGCGGTCACCACGCTCATCACCGGCCAGGCGAGGGGGCTGATGAGCAGCCCGTAGCTCTCGTTGAGGCCGGCGCCCTCGGTCTGCGCGGCCGCGTCCTGGCACTGCTCCAGGACGCCGCCGACGACGTTCGCGAAGTTGGCCCCGTGCTGGGCGACGGTCTCGGGTTCGACTTCCACGTCCGCCATGCTCAGCCTCCGTACCGCTGTCGGGCGTCGCGGTAGACGCTCATCGTCTCGGCGTCGGCGCCGAGGACCCGTTCCATGACCGCGTCCATCTGCTCGCCGGACTGCTCCGCGGCACGCCGGTAGGTGTCGAGGATCAGCGTCCGGAGCGTCTCGGCGTGCAGGTGGCGGACCTCGCGGTCGAGCTGGAGGTCTTCCAGCCCGCCGGAGACGTTGACGGTGACGGTGACCTCGCCCTCGTCGGAGACGGCGGTGGACTTCGCCTCGCTCATGGCCTGCTGGAGGTCTTGGGCCTTGTCACGCATCGCGCTGGTTCGGCGCTGGAAGTCCTGTAGGTATCCTTCCGGGTCGTCGAAGATCGACGGTCGTTGAAGTGGAGTGTCACTCATGCGTCACACTATAGGTGAGGCGTCCAACGCTTCCGCAGATGTTCATCCGGTGTTCGGTGTCACGCTATGCCGCATTCGCGGATCAGTCTGCCCGTCAAGGGGTTCGGTCTCCAGTCGGCGCCCGCGGAACGCCGGCAGCCGGCCTTCGACCAGGTGCGTCCCGAGCGCGGCCGCGAACCCGGTGGCTCGGTAGCGCGCCCGGTCGGCGCCGGTGCGCTGGACGACGCGGGCGTCGAGCCTGCCGTGGACGTACCAGCCGGGGGCGACGTCGACCGTGCCCTGCCAGGTCGCGCGTCGGCCTCCGCCGTCCCCCTCCGGATCGGGCGTCGAGCGCGGGACCGACACTTCGATCCGGTGCGCCCCCTCGGCCAGCGGTATCCACCACCGGCCCCAGTCGAGTCCGACCGCGGCGCCGTCGATCGCGACGGTCGGCGGGGGCATCCACGGGCGCCGCTCCAGCGGGCCGGGCTCGCCCGAGTACTGCATCCACAGCCAGTCGATCGCCGCGTCCGCCTCGATCCGCTGCCAGACGACCTCCCAGGTCAGGTCCAGGAGCAGGCCGCCGGTCCCGGGGTCGACCGGTCCGATGCGGTCGGCGTGGAGGGCCAGGGGCCGTGCCGGGACCGCGCCCGGGACCGGAATCCGGGCCGCCTCGGCCTGGAAGCGCAGGTGCCGTTTGGTGAGCCGCATCGAACCGAGGTGCCGCACGGCCATGACCGCGAACAGCGCGAGGGCGAGGGCGGTGAAGACGCCGTAGCCGACCGTCCGTCCGGTACCGGTGCCGAGCAGGCCCGGGGCGAGCGCCCCCAGGAGGCAGCCGGGCACGGCGAGCAGCAGCAGCGCCCCGGCGAACGCCGCGGGGAGGTACCACACGATGGTCCAGTACCGGACCGTCTCGGCGAACCGCTCGGGCGCGAGCGGCAGGCCCGCGACCGGCGTCCACGCCCGGTCGGGGTGCGCCTCCAGGGCGGTGACGCGCCCGGCGGCGACGTCGGCGGTCCACCATCCCGCGAAGCCCCCCGCCTGCACCGAGACGCGGTGCGCCCCGGGCGGCAGCCGCACCCAGACCGTCCCCACCCCCTGCGCGACGGGCCGCGCGTCGACCAGCAGCACCGGGGTGCCGGGCACGGGGTACCGCAGCACCTCGCCGGGCCCGGGGCCGCGGCCGCGGGCGCTGCCCTCGCCTTCGGCCCGCGCCGCCGAGTGGAGCGCGACCTCCAGGACGCCCTCGCCCGGCCCGATCCGGTCGGGCCGCTTCCCGGTGACCACCGGGTACGGGGACTCGGGGGAGGCCGAGACCTGGGGCTGGAACTCCCGGTTCGCCATGTCCGCTCAACTCCTCGTCGGTGCGGGCCGCTCGCCCGCCGTTCGCGTCAGGCCTGGTACTGCGGCAGGACCGAGAGCAGGCGGGCCAGCTCGTTCTTGTTCACGCCGAACATGCCGACCTTCTTCTGCGCGCCGTTCGGCAGCGCCCGCATGACCTTGGCCTGCGCCGGGTCGAAGTAGATCCGCTCGCCCTTGGGGGCACCGTAGGTGCGCACCTGGAAGCCCAGGGGCGAGAACAGGCCCAGCTCCCCGGTCGCGGTGTCGTAGCTGCAGTAGGGCCTGGAGAGCGTCAGGATGCCCATGACCAGGAAGAGCGGGCCGAGGACGAGGTAGAAGCTGACGGCGCCGACGAGGAGGGCGAGCAGGGCCAGCAGGAGGAAGAGGGCACCGAGGACGATGTACAGCACCGAGAGTCCGGTGGCGAGTCTGACGGTGACGACGTGGGGGTTCTGTTGGGCGTTCACTTGTGTTCCTAGCGGTCAGGGGGGTGATGGGCGCCAGGATAGCGCAGCGGTGCCGCCCCGGTGCCGCCCGCGGTCAGTAGTTCTGCCACTCCGACTCGACCAGTTCGAGGATGATCGGGTGCATCAGGGTCGAGGGCTCCATGGGCGTCTCGGCCCGGTCGGGCGGGAACACCTGGGCCGCTTCGATCAGCTCCGGCGTGAGCGACCGGAACGGCCCCACCGAGGTGTCCAGGCCCAGTTCGGGCGCCTCGCCGTCCGCCCGCACCAGGTGGAAGCCCCAGTCGCCGAAGCTCGGCACCGACACCCAGTACGGGGTCGGCTCGTACCCCGCGGACTCGAGGGTGGCGTTGATCGTCCAGTACGTCTTGGGCGCGAAGTACGGCGAGCCGCTCTGCACCACCATCCGGCCGGTCGCGTTCAGGTGGTCGCCGGCGAGCGTGTAGAACTCCGTCGAGTACAGCTTCGCGGTCTCGGTCGCGTCCGGGTCGGGCATGTCCACGATGATCGCGTCCCACGCGCCGGTCTGCTGCCGCAGCCACGTGAACGCGTCCTCGTTGACCACCTCGACCCGGGGGTCGTTCATCGAGTCCCCGTTGAGCGCCACGAGGTCGTCGAAGCCGCGGGCCAGGTCGGTCACCGCGCCGTCGAGGTCCACGAGCGTCACCGACGCGATGTCGGGGTAGCGCAGGATCTCCCGCACCGCGAGGCCGTCGCCGCCGCCGAGGACCAGGACGTCCTCGTGCGGGCCGTCCATGGCCGGGTGCACCAGCGCCTCGTGGTACCGGTACTCGTCCACCGACGAGAACTGGAGGTCCCCGTTGAGGTACAGGCGCAGGTCCCGCTCCCCGAACGGCGAGGCGTTCTCGGTCATCACGATCTGCTGGTACTGGCTGTCCTCGCTGTAGACGATCGGCGCCGCGTACAGGGCCTGCCGCGCGCTCGCCTCGAACCGGTCCGTGTACAGGAACGCCGCGACCAGGAGCACCGCCGTCCCGGCCGCCACGAGCGTCAGCAGCTGCTTCGCGGTCTTCGAGAGGTCCCCGCGGAACAGGATGCAGATCAGCAGCACGCCCGCCACCGCGTTCACCGCGCCCACGATCAGCGCGCCCTGGATCTGCCCGAAGAACGGCAGCAGCACGAACGGGAACGCCAGGCCGCCGATCAGCCCGCCCAGGTAGTCCGCCGCGTTCAGGTCGGCGACGGCCGCGCCCGCGGCCTGCTCCCGGATGCGCTGGAGCAGCTCCATCAGCAGCGGGATCTCGGCGCCGATGAGCAGCCCGATGGCGGCCGCGACGACCACCAGCGGCAGCGAGTACAGGTCCGTCCACGCGAACGCCGCGTACAGCAGCATCACGCTGAAGCCGCCCAGCAGCGCCAGGGCCAGCTCCACGACCGCGAACGACAGGGCCGGCCAGCGGCGCAGCGGCTTCGCCGCCAGCGCCCCCAGCCCCATCGCGAACACCATGACCGCCAGCACGATCGACGCCTGCTTGGCGGTGTTCCCGACCAGGTAGGCGCCCAGGGTGATGAGCGCCAGCTCGTACACGAGCCCGCACGCCGAGACCGCGAACGCGGTCGCGAGCAGGCCGAAGCGCGCCAGGCGGACCCGGCGCGCCGTCAACGTCTTCTGAGGGGCGGCCTCGGCCGTCAAGACGGGGCCCGCTACGACAGCGCCATCGCGATGACCCCGCCCAGGGCGAGGTGCATCGCGGCGTTGACCCACACGGCCGGCTGGAGCTCGTCGGCGGTGACGATGTCGCCGAGCTTCCCGGGCGTGAGCCAGTCGAGGACGAGGAACGCGATCGCCATCGCGCCCAGCCCGATGACGCCGAACACGAACGTCGAGACGACGCCCTTGAGGATGCCGCCGTCGGAGGCCCAGATCGCGCCGACCACGATCAGGCCCACGCCGAGCACGTTCGAGACCAGCAGGATCGCGGCGTTCTTGTTGCGCTCGGTCCAGATCAGCTCGCCGAGCTTGCCGGGGGTGAGCCAGTCGGTGACCAGGTAGCCGAGCACCATGAGGGCGATGCCGACGACGGTGTACGCGACGGCGCCGATGAGCGCGCCGGTGAAGTCGGCGTCGACGAAGTCTTGGAAGTTCATTGGGCGTGTGCCTTTCGGATTCGCGGGACTGACGCGCTACTTGCCGGAGCCGGGGCCGCCGCCGCGGAACGGCGAGGGCGGGGACGAGGACCATCCCCACAGGAGGAACACCGAGGAGTAGTGGTTGTAGCCGCTGCGGTAGTCGTGCAGCAGGATCTTCGAACCGCCGTTGTAGGGCGAGACGGCGACGATGTGCTTGGAGTACTGGAGGTAGTAGACGCCGCCGGAGGACCGCTCCTGCCTCGCCTCGGCCTCGTCGTCGATCTGGTCGGCCACGGTCGCGGGGGACAGGCTCGAGGTGTAGGCCCGGCCGCCGCCCTCGTCGAGGTTCGAGGCCCGCTGGTAGTGGCTCTGGATCGTCCCGGTGGGGTTGGAGAAGTTGGAGTTCATCAGGAACACGCCGCCGCAGCACAGGGCGACCACCACGGCGATCGCCGTCCAGTGCTTCCAGTTCAGGCCTCGCGAGGCGGGTCTCGGCGGGGGCTGGTGCTCATCGCTCATCGGTCGTCCTCGGTCGTCTTCTCGGGGGATCGGTTCAGCTTACGGATGCGACGCTGCTGGTGGTGGTCACGACCTCGCCGTACTGCGGGTAGGCGTGCACCGTCCGCCACGTCAGCGGCGCGGTCCCGGTGACCTCCAGGGCCGTCACGGCGTCCGGGTCGGCCCCGAACACCCCGACCAGCAGGTCCGGCTCCCCGGTGCGCAGCACGGCCCGGTCCCTCAGGGTACGGACCCGCCGCCGCAGTTCGGGGACGGCGAGGGTCTCGACGGTGCACTCGTAGCGGTGCCGCCAGGCGCCGACGCGCTGGCTGAACGACTCGGGCAGGTCCGGTCCCAGGCTCGACCGGTACGCGAGGGTCTCGGCGATGAGCCCGTCGGGGGTGGCGACCACGGCCTGGTGGCTGGCGCCCAGCAGCCGCAGCGACAGCCTGAGGGGGCCGGCGTCGCGGTCCATCCGGTCCAGGACCGGCATCGACGGCGCGTCGGGTCGGAAGGTGAGCGAGGCGGCCGAGACGTCGGCGAACGGCACCTCGATATGCGCTAGCAGGATCGGCTCCGGGGGATCGCAGGGGTGTTCAGGCGTCGTCGCCCTGGTGGTAGATCGTGATCTGGCCCCGGTCGAGGGTCAGGCCCTTGGCGAGCTCCCACTTGCCGCCGTCGCCAAAGCGCTCGAACGACAGCTTCTGCCCGTCGGGGCCCGCGTAGTCGTGGTAGCGGACGGTGCCGGTGGGCGCCAGTCCCGTGGTGGCCTCGCTCACGTAGTTCGCGGTGCCCTTCTCGTCCGACCGGAACGAGACGCCCTCGTGACTAAGCTCACGCGGGCCGGGCTGGAGGTCCGAGTCGGTGATCTCCTCCCACAGCACCACCTCCAGGTCGGGGTCGGCCTCGACCGAGAGCCAGCGCTTCACGCCCGTCCCGGTGTCCAGGAAATGCTCCGACCAGCGGTAGTCGCCCTCCGACAGGCGCAGGGACCCGCGCACGGCGAGGGTCTTGCCGTACAGCTCCACCAGGTCGGCGGCCTTCAGGCGCTTCGGGTCGCCGCGCAGCACGTCGGTGTCGGCGTCGGCGAACGGGTCGACCGGGCCGGGGCGGGCGGGCGCTTCGTCCTCGCGGTTGCTCCTGCGCCACAGCCACCAGCCGACGGCGACGGCGGCGGCGATCAGGAGGATGATGACCAAGGTCGTCATGTGGGTGCCTTCGCTCAAGGGGGGTGGGTGATCACGGTTTCGGTTCCGTGTCTCACTGTACCGCCGCGTCGCCGACAGTGGTGTAACCCCTGCGACGCCTGTCAACCCTAGGATCTAGCCTGGAGACGGCTCACGACGAGGTGGGCCGAACGTGCATCGGACTGGAGATCGAGACGTGTTGGCGTTCATCGGCGACGAAGAGTTCCGCGAGACCCTCCCCGACCGGGAGGAACTGCTGACCGAGGCGGCCGGCCTGGCCGGACCCGACACATCGCTGGCGAGGCTGGTCGAGCTCTACTGGAGCCTGGTGTCCGACGACGACCTCGTCGGCCGCAGCGCCCAGCAGCTCCTGGAGACCACCGCCCACCACCGTCGCATGGCCGAGACCCGCGCCCCCGGCGAAGTCGTCCTCGAACTGGACTGCCCCGAGGACGCCGACGGCCCCGACGCCGCCGCCTCCACCCGGGTCGACCTCGTCTGCGACGACTCCCCGTTCCTCGTCGACTCGCTCACCGGCCTGTTCAACCGGTACAACATCGACATCTCGGTGTTCGTCCACCCGATCGTCCCGGTCCGCCGCGACGACGACGGCACCCTCGCCGAGGCCCCCGCCGAAGGCGGCCGCGCCGAGTCCTGGATGCACATCGAGACCCAGCGGGTCGCCGACAAGGACTTCCAGGCCAAGCTCAAAGCGGAGATCCTCGAAGTCCTCTCCGACGTGAGCGTCTGCGTCGCCGACTGGCAGGCCATGCGCGGCAAGGCCCTCGAGATCGCCGACGACCTCGACGGCCAACCGCTCCCCGTCCCCCCCAAGGACATCGACGACACCGTCGAACTCCTGCGCTGGCTCGCCGACGACAAGTTCACGTTCCTCGGCTTCCGCCGGTACCGGCTCACCGGCGACGGCCCCGACCAGGCGCTCACCCCCGACGCCGACAGCGGCCTGGGCCTGCTGCGCAAGGCCCCCGCCGTCCCGCGCCCCATCAGCTCGTTCAACACCGACGCCCGCTCCCAGATCGACGCCAAGCGCCTCCTGGTCATCACCAAGTCCAACGCCCGCTCCACCGTCCACCGCACGTCCTTCATGGACTACATCGGCGTGAAGACCTTCGACGCGGACGGCGAACCCGACGGCGAACTGCGCTTCCTCGGCCTGTTCACCTCCACCGCCTACCTCTCCAGCGTCACCGAGCTGCCCGTGGTCCGCCGCAAGGTCGAGGACGTGCTCGCCCGCTCCGGCGTCACCCTCTCCTCCCACTCCGGCAAGGACCTCGTCACCGCCCTCGAGACCTACCCGCGCGACGAGCTCTTCCAGGCCCGCACCGACGACCTGTACACCACCGCCATGGGCGTGCTCCGCCTCGCCGGACGCCGCCGCCTGCGCCTGTTCGCGCGCCGCGACGTCTACGGCCGCTTCTACTCCTGCCTCGTCTACCTGCCCCGCGACCGGTACAACACCGAGAACCGCGAGAAGATCGAGGCGATCCTCCAGCGCCGCCTCCACGGCGTCGACGTCAGCTACGACGCCCGCGTCACCGAGTCGGTGCTCGCCCGCCTCCACTTCGTCGTCCGCATCGACCCCTACGCCGAGCACGACCCCGTCGACCTCGAGTCGATCCAGTCCGAACTCGCCGACGCGACCCGCTCCTGGGACGCCGACCTCGTCTTCCAGCTCGACCATCACATCGGCGAAGGCCAGGCCCGCACCCTCGCCAAGGCGTACGCCCACGCCTACCCCGCCGCGTACAAGGCCGAGCACTCGCCCATGGACGCCGCCAAGGACATCGCGAAACTGGAGATGCTCCACGACGGCGACGACATGGAACTCCAACTGTTCCGCCGCGGCGGCGACGACACCGACGTCCGGTTCAAGATCTACTCCTTCGGCCGGCCCGTGATCCTCTCCGACGCGCTCCCGGTGCTCAAAAACCTCGGCGTCCGCGTCGCCGAAGAACGCCCCTACCAGATCAAACGCGCCGACGGCACGATCCACCTCAGCGACTTCGGGATCGAACTGCCCGGCGTGGCCGCCGAATCCGTACCCCAACTGCGGGTGCGATTCGAGAACGCCTTCCGAGCCGTCTGGGGCGGTGAGGCCGAATCCGACCGGCTCAACGAACTCGTCATCGCCGCCGGACTCACCTGGCGCCAGGTCGTGGTCCTGCGCGCCCTCGCCAAATACCTCCGCCAGTGCGGTTTCGTGTTCTCGCAGGACTTCATCGCCGCCACCCTCGGCTCCTACCCCGAGATCGCCGGGAACCTGGTGCGCCTGTTCGAGGCCCGCTTCGACCCGCGCGTCGGCGCCGACCGCGAGGCCGCCGTCGCCCGCATCGACGAGACCCTCGCGGCCGGCCTCGCCGAGGTCCCCAACCTCGACGCCGACCGGATCCTGCGCGCGTTCCTCACGCTCATCCGCTCCACCCTGCGCACCTCCTACTTCCAGCGCGGCGCCGCCGGCCGCCCCAAGGAGCACGTGTCGTTCAAGTTCGACGCCCGCTCGATCGACTTCCTCCCCAAGCCCCGCCCCGTGTTCGAGGTGTTCGTCTACTCCCCGCACTTCGAGGGCGTCCACATGCGCTACGGCAAGGTCGCCCGCGGCGGCCTGCGCTGGTCGGACCGGCGCGAGGACTTCCGCACCGAGATCCTCGGCCTCGTCAAGGCCCAGGAGGTCAAGAACACCGTCATCACCCCCGTCGGCGCCAAGGGCGGCTTCGTCCTCAAACGCGTCGACTTCGCCGACCGGGCCGCGTTCCAGGCCGAAGGCGTCGCCCGCTACCGCGAGTTCATCTCCGCCCTGCTGGACATCACCGACAACCGCGACGCCGACAACACCGTGGTCCCGCCGCCCAACGTGGTCCGCCACGACGGCGACGACCCCTACCTCGTCGTCGCCGCCGACAAGGGCACCGCGACCTTCTCCGACGTCGCCAACGCCGTCGCCGCCGAGTACGGGTTCTGGCTCGGCGACGCGTTCGCCTCCGGCGGCTCGGTCGGCTACGACCACAAGAAGATGGGCATCACCGCCCGCGGCGCCTGGGAGTCGGTCAAACGCCACTTCCGCGCCGAAGGCCTGGACACGCAGGCGCAGGAGTTCACCGTCGTCGGCATCGGCGACATGTCCGGCGACGTCTTCGGCAACGGCATGCTCCTGTCCGAGCACATCCGGCTCGTGGCCGCCTTCAACCACATGCACATCTTCATCGACCCCGACCCGGTCGCCGCCACCTCCATCGCCGAGCGCCGCCGCCTGTTCGACCTGCCCCGCTCCACCTGGGCCGACTACGACCCGACCCTCATCTCCGCCGGCGGCGGCGTGTGGGAACGCTCGGCGAAGTCCATCCCCGTCTCCGACGAGGCCCGCGCCGCCCTCGGCATCGGCGCCGACGTCAAGGACCTCACCCCGCCCGAACTCATCCGCGCCATCCTCACCGCCCCGGTCGACCTGCTGTGGAACGGCGGCATCGGCACCTACGTGAAGGCGGCGTCGCAGACCGACGCCGCCGCGGGGGACAAGGCCAACGACGCCGTCCGCGTCAACGGCGAGGACCTGCGCTGCCGCGTCGTCGGCGAAGGCGGCAACCTCGGCTTCACCCAGCTGGGCCGCATCGAGTACGCCCAGTCCGGCGGGCCCGAACGGACCGGCGGGCGCTGCGACACCGACTTCATCGACAACTCCGCCGGCGTCGACACCTCCGACCACGAGGTCAACATCAAGATCCTGCTCCGCTCCGCCGCCCTGGCCGGCCGCGTCGACCCCGGCAGCCGCGACCGGCTCTTCATGGACATGGCCGACGCGGTCGCCGACGCCGTCCTGGCCGACAACTACGGCCAGAACATGGCCCTCGCGAACGCCAGGCGCCTCAACCTCCGGCTCATGCCCGTCCACATCAGACTCATGAAGCACCTGGAGAAGACCGTCGGCCTCGACCGCGAGATCGAGGGCCTCCCCAGCGACAAGCAGCTCAAGGAGCGCAGCGCCGCCGGCGCCGCGCTCACCGAACCCGAGATGTCGGTCCTGCTGTCGTACGTGAAGATCTGGGCCAAGCGCGCCGTGCTCGACTCCGACCTGCCCGACGAGGAGTGGACCGCGCCGGTCCTGCGCGAGTACTTCCCCGCGCCGCTGCGCGAACCCTACGCCGACCTCATGGCCGACCACCCGCTGCGCCGCGAGATCGTCACGACCGCGGTCGTGGGCGAGGCCGTCAACCGCTGCGGGACGACGTTCCTGTTCCGCATCGCCGACGAGACCGGCGCCGACGTCGTGGACGTCGTCCGCGCCTTCGTGATCATCCGCGACGCCTTCGGACTGCCGGGCCTGTGGCGGCGCATCGAGGCCCTCGACAACCAGGTCCCGCAGGAGGCCCAGGTCGCGAGCATGCTCGTGATCCGGCGGCTCCTCGACCGCGGCGTCCGCTGGCTCGTGCAGCACCGGCGCGGCACGCTGGACGTGGCCGCCGAGATCGAGCGGCTGCGCCCCGGCCTGGCGGTGCTCCAGCCGAAACTGCCCGAGCTGCTGACCGACTCCGAGGCGGTCGGGTTCGAGCGGTTCTGCGACCAGCTCGAGGAGCAGGGGATGCCCGCCGAGGTCGCACGGGACGCCTCCGCGCCGATCTTCGGGTTCGGCCTGGTCGACGTGGTCGAGTGCGCGCGGATCCTGGACACCCCGCTCGGCGCGACCGCCGAGGTCTACTACGGGATCGCCGCCCGCGTGCACCTGGACGAGATCCTCAACCAGATCTCGGCCCTGCCCAGGACCAACCGCTGGCAGACCCTCGCGCGCTCGGCCCTGCGGTACGACCTGTACGGCGCGATGGCCGCGCTCACCGGCAGCGTGCTCGAGGCGAAACCGGGCACGGACCCCGCCGAGGCGGTCGACTCGTGGGCCGAGCGCAACGCCGCCGAGATCGACCGCATCCACGAGGCGACGGCCGAGGCCGAGCGGTCGGACGAGAAGCTCGCGGTCCTGTCGGTCGCGCTGCGCCAGATCCGCAGCCTGGTCGAGACCGACGGGGAGTGAACCGGTCCGGGGGCAGGGGTCGAGCCGAAGGGGCTCGTTCGCAGCGCCCCCGGAGCAACCACCCTGACATAGGGGTACGACAATTCGGCGGGGCGGTCGAGGGGCCGCCCGCCGAAACCCCGGTTTCCGCACCGGCGACGGGGGTCCCCGCCCGTCCCGCGTGGATAATGTGGGCTCGGAGGAGAAAGAAGATCCAATGCCGAAGAGCCACACCCCCGGGGTGCCCAAGCTGCTGCGCGTCCTCAACGACCAGGCGGCGCTGAAGCTGCTGCTCGAGGACGGCCCCCAGACCCGAGCGCAGCTCGCCGAGCGCACCTCGATGTCCAAGGTCACCGCCTCGCAGATGATGGAGCGCCTCCAGAGCCGCGGCCTCGTCGAGGTCGTCGGCTCCAAGTCCGGCGGCCGGGGCCCCAACGCCTCGCTGTACGCGGCCGTGCCCACCTTCACCTACGTCGTCGGCGTCGAGGTCGGCCCCGTGACCACCAAGGGCGCCTGCGCCGACTTCACCGGCCGCATCGTCGGCCGCGCCGAGATCGACGTCGAGGGCTCCACCGACCCGGTCGCCGTGGTCCGCCGCGTCGTCACCGACTCCGTCGCCGACGCCGGGATCGAGATGGCGAAGGTCGAGCGGATCGTCCTCGGCACCCCCGGCGTCATCGACCCCGCCAGCGGCGAGATCGGCTTCTCCTGGAACCTCCCGGCCTGGCACCGCGGCCTGCGCACCGCCCTGAACGAGGAGTTCGCCCCGGCCGTCGAGATCGAGAACGACGTCAACCTCGCCTGCCTCGCCGAGCAGCGCTCCGGCGGCGCCGGCGGCGCCTCGGACTTCGTGTACGCCTGGTTCGGCGGCGGTCTCGGCCTCGGGGTCATCCTCAACGGGCGGCTCTACCGCGGCGCCAGCGGCGCGGCCGGAGAGATCGGCTTCCTCCCCGTGCCCGGCGGCGAACTGCCGACCGGCGGCGTCGTCACGCGCCTGTCGAAGGGCTCCTACCAGCGCGTCATCGGCGGCGACGCCGTCATCGACATCGGCGCGAAGCACGGTTTCGAGGCCGCCGAACCCGAAGACGTCGTCAACGCGGCCGTCGCGGCCGGACCCGAGGGCGCCTCCTGCCTGGACGAGGTCGCGCGCGGCATCGCCCTCGGCATCGTCGCCGTCTGCGTCCTGCTCGACCCCACCGTGGTCGTCCTCGGCGGCCCGGTCGGGTACGCGGGCGGGCTCGAACTCGCCGGGCGCGTCGCCGCCCAGACCTCCCAGCTCGCCCCCGTCAACCCGAGCGTCGTCGCGGGCGCGGTCATGGACGAACCGGTCATGCGAGGCGCGATCCTCCACGGCCTCGACGCGGTCCGCGAAAGCCTCTTCGACTGACCCGAGCGACCTCCGACACAAAACCCGGCGACGACGCCCCACTCCCGCCGAATTGTCGTACCCCTATGTCAGGGTGGTTGCTTCGGGGGCACTGAAAACGAGCCTCTTCGGCTCGGCCCCTGCCCCCGGACCGCACCAGCGTGTTCGAATGCGGCGCCGCGGCGCTGTCACACCCCTGTGCCAGGGTGGTTGCTTCGGGGGCACTGCGAACGAGCTCCTTCGGCTCGACCCCTGCCCGGGACGCCCCCGCACAGTCCCGTGAACACGCGGCCGCCCCCTCGCCCTGCGAGGGGGCGGCCGCACATGCATTCCGCTTGCGCCGCAGCGCCTCGGCTACGCCGCGTCGCGCCGCTGGAACGCCCAGGTCGCCAGCGCGCCGAACAGCACCACGATCCCGCCCAGCAGCAGACCCGCGTCGGTCGCGGTGATCACCATGACATCCGGCGTCATCTCCATGCCGCTGCTGTTCCAGTTGTACAGCTCGATCTTCCCGGAGATCCACGCCATCACCCACGTGTACAGCGAGAACCGCTCCGGATAGTCCACCGGCAGCGACATGCTCGTGATCTGCACCAGCATGTCGCCGATGATCAGGTACCCCGCGATGACCCCGCCCGCGATCGCCGTGTGCCGCCCCAGCATCGCCAGCGACGCCCCCAGCGCCGTCATCCCCAGCGTCAGCAGCCCCGTGCGGCCCAACCGCTCCAAGGTCGCCTCCCACCACACGCCGTCGAGGTCCCCGACTTCGCCGCGCACCGCCGCCGTCAGGTACAGCAGCCCGAACGCCAGCACCACGACGCCCGCGACCGCGGCCGCGCACACCGCCAGCGCCGCGCCGAGCTTCGCGCCCCACACCTTCATCCGGTGCGGATGCCACACCATCAGGTTCGACATGCCCCCGCTCGACCACTCGGCCCCGATCGCCGAGGACGCCAGCATCATCATGATCAGGCCCGCCACGATCGCGACCCCGATGAGCATGTACGAGCCCTCGTTCTCGAACGAGAAGGTGTACGTGTAGATGAAGTCCTCGGCGGTCATGCCGCCCACGTAGAACTCGCAGCGCTCCTCGTGCGACATGTCCGCGTACGCCGAGTCCTCCACGGCCCACGCGTAGTTCGCGTTCTCCTCGAAGAAGCCCTCGTCCTCGAGGCAGTCCCCGTAATCGGGGTTGTCCTCGTTCCACTGGTCGGCCTGCGCCTGGGCCTCGGCCAGCTGACCCTCGTCCGGGCCCTGGCTGGAGGTCGCCCACATGATCGCCGTCAGGCCCACCACGCCCGCGACCGCGAGAATGCCGAAGACCAGCGACAGGCGCCGGCGCGCGAGGCGCCGCAGTTCCGCTTTGAACAGGTTCACCGCTCCACACCTTCCGCCTGGACGTCGATCGCGACGCCGCCCGGGGCCGCCTGAGGCACCTCGACCGACTGCCCGATCTGGACGGTCCGGCCCGGCACCGGCGCCGTCCCCGTCAGCTCCAGGAACACCGACTCCAGGTTCTTCGTCTCCGTCACCAGCTCCGACAGGTAGATCCCCGCGTCCGCGAGGGTCTTCGTGACCCACGCGGGCTCGGGCGCGCCGGTGACCACGAGCCGGTCGCGGTCGACCGCGGCCGTCAGGTCCGGCGCGGCGCCGGTGAGCGCCTCGACGGCCTCCGGCAGCGACGCCGCGTCCGGGAACCGGACGCTCAGGCTCGCGCTCGAATGGCCCGCGATGATGTCGGCGACCTTCCCGTCGACGATCCGGCGCCCCCGGGAGACGATCGTCATCGAGTCGCACAGCTGCTGCACCTCGGAGAGCAGGTGCGAGCTGACCACCACGGTCACGCCCTGCGAGTGCGCGAGCCACTGGAGCAGCTCGCGCATGTGGTGGATCCCGGCCGGGTCCAGGCCGTTGGCGGGCTCGTCCAGGATCAGCAGCTGCGGCTGCTTCAGCAGCGCCTGCGCGACGGCCAGTCGCTGGCGCATGCCCAGCGAGTAGCCCTTCACGGCGGCCTTCGCCGCGTCCTTCAACCCGACCTGCTCGAGGACCTCCTCGACGCGGGACCGGGGGACCCCGGCGCTCTCGGCGAGCAGCTGGAGCGTCAGCCTCCCCGAGAAGTGCTTGAAGAACTGCGGGGACTCGACCACCGCGCCGATGCGGGAGACGACCTGCGGCAGGCGGCGGGGCACCTCCTCGCCGAAGATCCTCATGTCGCCGCCGTCGACGCGGATGAGGCCCAGCAGGGCCCGCAGCGTCGTGGTCTTGCCGGAGCCGTTGGGCCCCAGGAAGCCGTGCACCTGGCCCGCGGCGACCTCCATGTCGAGGCCGTCCAAGGCGTTGTGCGGCTGCCTGAAGGCCCTCGAATAGGTCTTCCGCAGCCCCGATATCTCGATGATGGGGGGCATGGACTCTTTCCAGTTCGCAGTGGGTGGACCGGGGGCCCGCCCCGGCGGGGCGGACTACCGGTCGGACGCCGCCGGCGGCGGCGCGGTTGCGCGGACGGCCCGGCGCCGCCGCGGCCGGGCAGGTCGCCCGGTGTGTCGCAGCACTGCCGCGCGGCCGCCCTCGTCCACGTGTCCGGGCCGCGTGGTTTCATTGACCCGTGGCTCAGTCTGAACGCGTCCTCGACCTGTCCGGCGTCACCGTCCGGCGCGGCGGCAACCAGCTCCTCGACGGCGTCGACTGGAGCGTCGACGCCGACCAGCGGTGGGTCGTCCTCGGCCCCAACGGGGCGGGGAAGACGACGCTGCTCAACCTAGCGGCCGCGCGCAACCACCCGACGTCCGGAGTGGTCGAGATCCTCGGCAGCCGCCTCGGCCGGATCGACGTGTTCGAGCTGCGCCCCCGCATCGGCCTGACCACCACGCAGGTCGCCGACGCGATACCGGGCGGCGAGAAGGCCTTCGACGTGGTGCGCACCGCCGCGTGGGGCATGATGGGCCGCTGGCGCGAGGAGTACGACCCGCAGGACGACGAGCGCGCCGCCTCGCTGCTGCGCTGGCTCGGTGTCGCGCAGCTGTCGGACCGGCTGTTCGGGACGCTCTCGGAGGGCGAGCGCAAGCGGGTCCTGATCGCCCGCGCGCTGATGACCGACCCGGAGCTGCTGCTGCTCGACGAGCCGGCGGCCGGGCTGGACCTGGGCGCCCGCGAGGCGCTGGTGGCGACGCTGGCCGGACTGGCCCGCGACGCGGCCGCCCCGGCAATGGTCCTGGTCACACACCACGTCGAGGAGATCCCGCCGGGCTTCACGCACGCGCTGGTCCTCTCGGGGGGCGGCGTGATCGCCGCCGGCCCGATCGGGGAGGCCCTGACCTCGGCGACCCTCTCGAAGGCCTTCGGCCTCCCGCTGACCCTCACGGCCAACGGCAACCGCTTCACCGCCACCGCGGCCTGACCCCGAAGCGACCCTGTTCGAACGACACTGTCGGACCCCCGTGTCAGGGTCGTTGACCGGGGGCACTGCGAACGGGCCTCTGCGGCTCGGCCCCTGCCCGCGTTCGCCGCCTCCCGAGGCTGCGCTCACACACGCGGCGTTCGGCACCCGGCATCCGGCTCGGTTAGGCTGGCCCGGTGAGATTCCGGTGGTGGCGCGCGACGGTCCTGACGGCCGTCGCCGCATTGGCGCTCGTCTACCTCGCCGGCCTGACCCGCCTGGGCGAGGCCGAAGCCGACCAGCTCCAAGCGGTCCCCGTCCTCGCCGCCGACCCGGCCGAGGAGCTCGCGGCGCTCCGCGCCGCCGCCCCCGTCCCCGGCGACGACCCCGCCGCGGCGCTCGAAGCGGCCCTCGCCGACCCCCAGGTCGCCGCCGCCCTCGTCGCCGCGCTCCCCGACACCGGCTCCGGCGAGCTCGGCGACGCCCTCGCCACCCTCTACGCCGCCGGCGGCGACCTCGACCCCGTCGACGTCAACGCGTTCTACACCGGCCTCGGCGAGGAGGCGACCGCCTGGCTCGCCGTCCTCTACCCCTCCGTCGTCGCCGAGATGCCCGGCGCGCCCTTCGACGCCCGCATCACCGCCAACCGGCTCATCCTCGAAGCGACCACCGCCGCCTCGACCGCCTACGACAGCCCCGGGCGCCCCTGGACCGACGACGCCGAGCGGCCCGCCCGCGCCGAGCTCGCCGCCCTCGCCGGCACCGGCCGCCAGTTCCTCTACCTCGACCCCTACAACAACAACGGCGACGGCTCCTGGATCGAGGTCGTCGGCGACCTCCACACCGCGACCGACGTCGCCGTCCTCGTCCCCGGCGGCTCCGCCGTGCTCTCCAGCGAGAACTTCCAGCTCTACTACAACCGTGCCGAGTCCTTCGTGGACGCCGCCGACGGCGAGCTCGCGGTCGTCGTCTGGGCCGCCGCGTCCTGGCCCTCGGGCTGGGTCGAGGAGTCCTGGGCCTCCTGGTCCCAGGTCGCGGCCGAGAGCCTCGCGTCCTTCACCTTCGACCTGCGCAACCAGATCGGCGCGGACACCCCGCTCACCCTCGCCGGACACTCCTACGGCGGCGCCGTCATCGGCTACGCCGAGACCTACGACCTCGAAGCCGACCAGGTCCTCCACATCGCCTCGGCCGGCATGGGCAACGACGTGTACGGCCCCGAGGACTACACCGAGCCGTGCCGCGCCCGCTACTCGATCACCGCGCCCGGCGACCCGATCTCCTACGTCCAGGGGATGCCCTACGTGCCGCTGCTGGGCCACGGCGCCGACCCCGACGACTTCCCCGGCGTCCGCAACCTCGAGACCGGTTCGCTCCCGGACACCCCCGGGGCCGTCGACGACTACGGCCGCAGCCTCGCCGGCCAGGGCATCGCGGGCAAGACCGTCGAAGGCGTCCACTCGCACTCGGAGGTCTTCTACCCCGAATCGGACGCCTGGACCAACATCCTCAAGGTCCTGCTGCACGAGGCCCCCGGGCTCGCCGACGAGCAGCCCGAGGCCTACGAGGGCTGCTGAGCGGCCCCGGTCAGTCCCGCTCCAGGAGCAGGCCCAGGTGCTTCTCCACCACCGGCAGGACCTCCTCGACGGTGACGGTGCGGCCCAGCTCGCGCGAGAGGCTCGTGACGTCCGCGTCGGTGATCGCGCACGGCGCGATCCGCTCCCAGTAGCTCATGTCCGGGTTGCAGTTGAGCGCGAAGCCGTGCATCGTGGTCGCCCAGCGCACGCGCACCCCGATCGCGCAGATCTTCCGCTCCGGCCCCTGGTCGTCGGCCGGGAGCCACACGCCCGTGCGGTCGTGCATCCGGCCCCGCGCCGAGGTCACCCCGAACTCGTGGCACACGGCGGCGACCATGTCCTCGACCCGGCGCACGTAGCCGACCACGTCGACCTTCCGGCGCATCTTCATGATCGGGTAGCCGACGATCTGGCCCGGCCCGTGCCAGGTGATCTGGCCGCCGCGGTCGACCGTGACGACCGGCGTGCCGTCCTGCGGCAGCGCCCACGTCTCGGTGCGCCGCCCGGCGGTGTACACGCTCGGATGCTCCAGGAGCAGGACGGTGTCGCCGATCTCGTCGTCGATGCGCCGCTGCTGGAGCTCCTTCTGGTAGTCCCAGGCCTCCTGGTAGTCCACCAGGCCACGCTTCTCGACGGTGATGCTCGCGGTTCCCACGGGTGCGGTCATGGATCGACCCTAATCCCACCGGGGCGCCCGCGGCCACCGGACGACGCGAGTGTCACCTTTGTTCCGGGGGCGCTTCGTTCCTGTTTTCGCCCGGTCCTTCTTTATGGGCCCGTTACTTAATTGCCGACTAGTTGCGGCCCGCCAGCGCCCCAGTGACCGCCCGTGAGCTGTCACACTACTATTCCTAAGGTACTTAAGGCCCCAATCCGATCGCCCCGCGCCAGTCGAGGGTTACACGACCACAGGGATACGTATGGAAGCAACGCCGAAGGCTCCGATGGTCACCATCTCCGGCGTCAACAAGCACTTCGGGAACCTCCACGCGCTCAAGGACATCGACCTGACCGTGGACGACGGCGAGGTCGTGGTCCTCATCGGACCCTCCGGTTCCGGGAAGTCGACCCTCTGCCGGACCATCAACCGCCTGGAGACCGTCGACTCGGGGCAGATCACCGTGAACGGCAAGCCCCTGCCGGCCGAGGGCCGCGCCCTCGCCAACCTCAGGGCCGACGTCGGCATGGTCTTCCAGCACTTCAACCTCTTCGCGCACCTGACGGTGCTCCAGAACATCACGCTCGGCCCGATCAAGGTCCGCCGCACCCCCAAGGCGAAGGCCGACGCCCGCGCCCGCCAGCTCCTGGAGCGCGTGGGCCTGTCCGACAAGGCCGACGTCTACCCGTCGCAGCTCTCGGGCGGCCAGCAGCAGCGCGTGGCGATCGCCCGCGGCCTGGCCATGGACCCCAAGCTGATGATGTTCGACGAGCCGACCTCCGCGCTCGACCCCGAGATGATCAACGAGGTCCTCGACGTCATGCAGGACCTCGCCCGCGAGGGCATGACCATGGTGGTGGTGACCCACGAGATGGGCTTCGCCCGCCGCGCCGCGAACCGGGTCGTGTTCATGGCCGACGGCCAGATCGTCGAGACCGCCGCGCCCGACGAGTTCTTCGACGACCCGAAGACCGCGCGCGCCCAGGACTTCCTGTCCAAGGTCATGACCCACTAGAGCCACCCGACACCACCGTTGGACCCCTGAGGAAGGAAACACCTATGCGTACGTTCAAGACCGGCCGCAGGGTCGCCGTGGCGGCCCTCGCCTCCGCGACCATGGCCCTGGCCGCCTGCTCCGGCGAGGCGAGCCAGGACCAGGAGGAGCAGGACGAGCTCCAGGAGTCCGTCGGCGAGTACTCGCTCGAGCAGGCCGCGGAGATCCCCGCGGGCTACATCCAGGAGATCCAGGACCGCGGCTACATCAACGTCGGCGTCAAGTTCGACCAGCCGCTCATCGGCCAGAAGAACACCGCGACCGGCGCGATCGAGGGCATGGACGCCGAGGTCGCGCGGCTGCTGACCCAGTACATCTTCGGGTCCGTGGACGAGGAGGGCGACGACGCGAACCTGAAGTTCATCGAGACGACCTCCCAGAACCGCGAGACCTACGTCAACGACGGCACCGTCGACGTCGTCATCGCGTCCTACTCGATGTACCCCGAGCGGCTCCCGAACTTCGACTTCGCGGGCCCGTACTTCGAGACCGGCCAGAACGTCATGGTCGCGGCCGACAACACCGACATCAACTCGGTGGCCGACCTCGCGGGCAAGGACGTGTGCATCGCCGAGGGCTCGGGCTCGATCGAGAACCTCGCGAACGAGAACCCCGACGCCGTCATCACGCCGCTGGCCGACTACGCGGCCTGCGCCGAGGCCCTCGAGAACGGCCAGACCGACGCGGTGAGCACCGACGAGACGATCCTCTACGGCTTCACCGTCGACAAGCCGGACGCCTTCCGCGTCCTGGACTCGTCGAACATCTTCACCGACGAGCCGTACGGCATCGCGATGCCGCTCGGCGAGACCGACGCGCGCATGTTCGTCAACGACATGATCGACGAGATCATCGCCAACGGCGACTGGGAGAAGGCGTTCGACCTGACCTTCGGTGCCGCCGGCATGGAGACGCCCGCGTTCCCGACCCCGAACCGCTACTAGACCCGCGACCGTTCGGTAGGGCGGTGGCGGCCCCGGCCGTCGCCGCCCGCCTTATGGAGGAGTCCGCTTGTTCGACAATTTCGATCTGATGGTCGCGGCCCTTGGTGCGGGCATGTGGACCACGGTGTGGGTCACCCTCACCAGCTACACGATCGCCCTCGCCATCGGCATGGTCCTCGTGGTCATGCACGTGAGCCCCGCCTTCCCGGCGCGCTGGGCCGCCAACGCCTACACGCAGCTGTTCCGCAACGTCCCGCTGCTGGCCGTCCTGTTCATCATGTACTTCGGCCTGCCCAAGATCGGGATCGTGGCCGACAACTGGGTGTGGGCGCTGCTCGGCCTCGGGATGTACACCGGCGCGTTCGTCGGGGAGACCCTGCGCTCGGGCATCAACTCGATCCCGCTGGGCCAGGCCGAGGCCGCCCGCTCGATCGGGCTGACCTTCGGCCAGTCCCTCGGCTCGGTGATCATGCCCCAGGCGGTCCGCGCCGTGATCCCCCCGCTCGGCTCGCTCCTGATCGCCCTGGTCAAGAACAGCGCGCTGGTGCTCGCGATCGGCGTCACCGAGCTGACGGCCCAGTCGCGGCGGCTCATCGAGGACAACGCCAGCCGCTTCGACCTGTGGGGCGTCATCATCGGCGTCACCGTCAGCTACCTGCTGATCGCCCTCGTCCTCAGCTACCTCGTGCGGCTCGTTGAAAAACGCACCGCCTTCGTCCGATGAGAGCAGGCGAGTCATGAGCAGACAGAACGAGAGCACGGTCCTGTTCGACGCGCTCGGCCCCAAGGGCCGGCAGCGCTCCACCGTCGCCTCCATCGTCTCCGCGGTGGTCATCCTGGGCATCCTGGCCTATGCGGCCAGCGTGCTCGCCGGGGAGGGCTTCTTCGAGCAGTCCCGCTGGGTCAACCCGCTGGACGCGCTGGTCGTCGAGACCACGTGGGTGCCGGCGATCCTCGACACCCTCCTGGCCTTCGCGCTCGGCTCGGTCCTGGCGCTGGTCCTGGGCGTCCTGGTCGGCTTCGGCCGGATCTCGCGGTTCGGGCTGACCCGCTGGGCCTCGACCGGCTACGTCCAGTTCTTCCGGGCGCTGCCGCTGATCCTGCTGATCTGGATCTCCTTCACCATCGACGGGCACTTCGGGTTCACCACCGACACGCTCGGCTGGAGCAACGAGGCGCGGCGCCTGACGTTCCTGGTGCTGGGCCTGGGCATCTACAACGGGGCGATCCTCGCCGAGATCCTCCGCGCGGGCGTGGCGGCGCTGCCGCCGGGCCAGGCCATGGCCGGCTACGCGGTGGGCCTGCGGCACGGGCAGGTCCAGCGCCTGATCGTGCTGCCCCAGGTGCTGCGGAACATGCTCCCGGCGGTGCTGGCGCAGCTGGTGATCCTCCTCAAGGACACCTCGCTGGGGTACGTGATCACCTACCCCGAGCTGCTGCACTCGGCCAACATCGTCGGCCGCGACTACAGCAACTCGTTCCTCCAGGCGCTCATCATCGCCGCGTTCATCTACTTCGCGCTGGCGTACGCCCTCTCGAAGCTGGTGGTCCTCGCGGAGCGGCGCCTGCGCAAGAAGACCGCGGCGCCCAAGGCCGCCGCGCAGCTCGAGTCGGAGGTCGCGGGCGGCCAGGCCGGCGTCGTCATCTGACCCCACCGCCCACGAGGGCCCCGTCGGCACCATGCCGATGGGGCCCTTCGCATATGAGGAACCGTCGCCTCCGGGGCCTGCTACCCTCCATTTGAAATCAACAACCATTTTCAATTGGTGGGGGACCACAGCACATGAAACTCGCCTTCGTCGGCAAGGGCGGCTCCGGCAAGACCACGATGGCCTCGCTGTTCGCGCGCCGCGCGGCCGCGCTCGGCCACCCGGTCATGGCCATCGACGCCGACATCAACCAGCACCTGGCCGCCGCGCTCGGCCTCGACCCCGAGGCCGCCGCGATGGGCCCGGTCCTCGGGGAGCACCTCGGCGACATCAAGGAGCACCTGCGCGGCGCCAACCCGCTCATCCCCTCGGCCGAGCTCATGCTCAAGACCACCCCGCCCGGCCCCGGCTCCCGCCTGCTGACCGTGGGGGAGTCCGACCCCGTCGTCGACGCGCTCTTCACCGACCACGAGGGCATCCGCTTCGCCGCCACCGGCGGCTTCGTCGACGACGACCTCGGCGTCGCCTGCTACCACTCCAAGGTCGGCGCGGTCGAACTGCTGCTCAACCACCTCGTGGACGGCCCCGAGGAGTTCGTCGTGGTCGACATGGTCGCCGGCGCCGAGGCCTTCGCCTCCGGCATGTTCACCCGCTTCGACCACACCTTCCTGGTGTGCGAGCCGACCCTGCGCTCGGTCGGCGTCTACAAGCAGTACCTCGGCTACGCCGAGGACTACGACGTGCGCATCTCCGTGATCGGCAACAAGATCGACGACGAGGACGACGTCGCGTTCCTGCGCGGCCACGTCGGCGACGCCCTCCTCGGCTGGTGCGCGCGCTCCCGGTACGTCAAGGCCGCCGAACGCGGCAGCGTCGGCCCCGTCGCCGACCTCGAACCCGAGAACCTCGCCGTCGTCGACGCCGCCCGCGAACGCGCCGTCGCCGGCGGCAAGGACTGGGCCAAGTTCACCCGCCAGGCCCACGAGTTCCACCGCAAGGCCGCACTCGCCTGGGGCAACGACCGCGCCGGCGTCGACCTCGCCGACCAGATCGTGCCCGGCTTCGTCCTCGGCGAGCACCTGCTCGGCGCCGAGGCCCGCTGACCGCCCGCCCGCCCGCGCGGCGCCGCGCGGACGGGCCTGGACGGCGGCGACCCCGGGACCCCTCTGCGTCGACTACCCGACAGCGGACGGTGACCGGACCGATCACAATGAACCGATTCGAACCGAGAGGAGAACGCATGTCCCTTGACGTCTCTGCAGACCTGCTCGCCAAAGCCGAAGCGGGGGAGGTCGGCGACGCCGACTTCATCGACTGCGTCAAGCAGTCGCTGCCGTTCGCGTGGGAGCTCATCGCGAAGGTCGTCAACGACCTGAAGAACGGGGTCGTCTCGTCGAGCGGCTCGACGCAGTTCGCCGACAACACCACCCCGCCGCCGGACGAGCAGGCGCGCGGGCAACTGCTGCGCGTCCTCGCCTCGGACTCGATGCGCGGCGCCCTCGAGCGCCACTACGGCGTGAAGCTCGCCTTCCAGAACTGCCACCGGATCGCGGCGTTCCCGGTGTCGGAGGTCGACTCCGACACCTACCGCAAGTTCATCTCCCCGCGCGGGCAGCTGCTCAACCAGTCGCCGGAGCTGCGCGACTGCTGACCGCGCCCTCCACAGGGACCGGCGGAGGCCGGCGGGACACCCTCCCGCCGGCCTCCGGCGCGCCGGGAGGGGGCGGGGCGGACGGGCCGCGGGGCCTCAGGCGGGCCGGCGGGTGATGAGGAAGTCCCGCACCAGCTCCTCGCCCTGCTTCACCAGGGGGCGCAGGATCTTCAGCCGCGACAGCGCCACCACCCGGGCGGCCAGGGGCGCGGTGCGCCGGGCCAGCTCCCGCGACTGCTCCTGGCCGGGGGAGGCGTCGTACACCCAGTACAGGACCACGACCATCTGGTGCAGCCACAGCATCTCCGGCAGGATGTCCGCCATGTCGGCCGGCACCTTGGTCTTCGAACCCTCCAGGACCTCCCGGTAGAGGGCGATGTCCCGGTCGCGACTCTCGGACGAGTCCTCCGAGAACGGGCTCAGCGGGCTCGACGGGTCGGCGGCGTTGCGGAAGAACTGGCCCGCGAACGCGTGGTAGGGCCCGGCGATGTCGAGCCAGGCCAGCAGGGCCGCCTCGATCCGCTCCGCGAGGGTCTCCCGGCCCTGGAGCATCCGGGGGGCCAGCTCGGCGTGGCGGAGGGTCGCCTGCTCGTAGAAGCCCTGGATCAGGTGCTCTTTGGACTTGAAGTAGTAGTACGCGTTGCCCACGGACACCCCGGCCTCGGCGGCGATCGCCCGCATCGTGGTCTTGTCGTAGCCGCGCTCGGCGAACATCGCGAGCGCCACGTCGATGATGCGCTGCCGCGTCCGCTCGCCCTTGCTCGAAGGGCGGGCGGACGCGTCGGGTTCGGCCTCAGGTGCGCTCACGCAGGCGATCCTACTTGGGTCAGGCGCCGTTCGGGTACGGTCGCTGCGGCGGGTGCGGCGGTTCGAGGGCGGCGAGCGCCCGGGCGTCCACATGGCCGCGCTTGCGGAAGCCGTTGAGCACGATCACGTTGAGCACGTGGAGGAGTCCGAGCACCAGCAGCACGGCGCCGATCTTGACGGCCACGGTCTCGAAGACGCCGCGGGCGTCGCCGATCGGCGCCCCGGTCCGCAGCCACAGGGCCACGAACCCGAAGTTGAGCAGGTAGAACCCGACCTGGAGGAGCTTGTTGACGGCGTGGGCGAGCTGCTCGTCCCCGGCGAAGACGTCCTTGATGAAGTGGTAGCCGTTGGCGCCCAGGGTGCGGGCGACCCAGACGGTGAGCGGTACGGCGACGAGGAGGTAGGCGATGTAGGCGACGACCGTCATGTCCATGACAGCGCTCCGTTCTGACGGGGGTGTGCAATGAGTTGAACATGTTCAACTTCGATTCACGCTACTCCACATTCTTGAACAGGTTCAAGTCTGGGGCGGATGTATCGCGCACGACACAGCCTCCTTCCCGAGCGCCTCCGCCGCGACGGCCTCCGGCGCGGCGCCTGCGCGCTCGGCCGCCTCTCGGGGCTGCCGGCAGGCGACATCGGCAACGCCCGCGGTGATCGACTTCGCGGCTTCGGCCATGGCGGGGACGCTGCTCGCCGACCGCGAAACGAACGCGGGGCCGCACGCCGCCTCCGGTAGTCTTGCCGCGTGACTGTTGCGGTGCGTGTGATCCCCTGCCTGGACGTGGACGCCGGGCGGGTCGTCAAGGGCGTCAACTTCGAGAACCTGCGCGACGCGGGCGACCCGGTCGAGCTGGCCGCCGCCTACGACGCGGCCGGGGCCGACGAGCTGACGTTCCTCGACGTCACCGCCTCCTCCGACGACCGCGGCACCATGATGGACGTGGTCGCCCGCACCGCCGAGCAGGTCTTCATCCCGCTCACCGTCGGCGGCGGGGTCCGCACCCCCGCCGACGTCGACCGGCTGCTGCGCGCGGGCGCCGACAAGGTCGGGGTCAACACGGCCGCGATCAGCCGGCCCGAGGTGATCGCGGAGATCGCCGACCGGTTCGGCAACCAGGTGCTGGTGCTCTCGGCGGACGTCGCCTCCGGCGCGGCCACCGACTCGGGCTGGGAGGTCACGACGCACGGCGGGCGCCGCCGCACCGGCATCGACGCGGTCGAGTGGTGCGCGAGGGCCGCCGGGCTCGGGGCGGGGGAGATCCTGCTCAACTCGATCGACGCCGACGGCACCAAGGGCGGCTTCGACCTGCCGCTCATCGCGGCGGTGCGCGCCGCCGTGGACGTGCCCCTCATCGCCTCGGGCGGCGCGGGCAAGGCCGCCGACTTCCCGCCCGCGGTCGAGGCGGGCGCGGACGCGCTGCTGGCGGCCTCGATCTTCCACTTCGGCGACGTCGCCATCGGCGAGGTCAAGCGGGAGCTGAAGGACGCGGGCCACCCGGTCCGCTGATGCGCGGGCGCCGTTCGCGCAGCGCTGAACGCGAACGGAGCGTCCGGGCAAATCGGACATCAGCGGGTCCCCCGGTCTCAACCCTGCCCCACGGGTGCGACAGCGCCCGCTCCTCGGGGCCGCTTCGCCGCCCGCGTGTTCGGGCACCACCGCTGCCGCCGCCCGCGCGTTCCGATGAGGCCGCCGCTGCGGGGGCCGGCTCCCGTCGCGAGAGGGGGTCTGCGCCTTCGGGGAGGCGGGGACGGGCGTGCCGCCGCGAACCCGATCCGGAATACGGTTGGCGACCGCCTGCGGCGCGAGGCATGATTGCTAGCGGTCGCTTGCCGACCGGCTAGCCAGTGCCGCCAGGAGCCTGGCGAGCACACCCACCGACCGGAGACCCAATGACGCTGCCCACCGGCGCCTCCCTCGACGACCAGCCCGCCGACGACCGCATCCTCCGCGCGGGACTGCGCAACCTCGCCGACATGATCCGGCTGCGGCCGGGGCCCTTCGCCATCGGCGCCGCCGGCGCCATGATCAACACCGGCATGACCCTCTTCCTCTCCTACGTGACCGGCTGGGTCGTCGCCGGCATCGCCGTTCCCGCCTACGAGAACGGCGAGGTCGCCCTCGGATCCGTCCTCCTCGGCGTCGCCGCCCTCCTCGGCATCTCCATCGTCCGCTTCTCCTCCATGTGCGCCCGCCGCATCGGCGCCGGCGTCATGCAGTTCGGCGTCCAGGCCCACTGGCGCCGCCGCATCACCCGCCGCTACCTCGCCCTCCCCGTCTCCTGGCACCAGCGCCACCCCACCGGGACCCTGCTGTCCAACGCGAACGCCGACGTCGAGGCCGCCGCCCGCCCCCTCGCCCCGCTCCCCTTCGCCTGCGGCACCCTCTTCATGGTCGCCGTCGCCATGGTCGCGTTCGTCGCCATCGACTGGGCCGTCGCCCTGGTCGCCCTCGGCATGTTCCCCGCCCTCTTCGCCCTCAACGCCGTCTTCGCCACCAAGATGGCCCCCCGCGCCAAACGCGCCCAGGAACTGCGCGCCGAGGTCTCCGCCGTCGGCCACGAGTCCTTCGACGGCGCCCTCGTCGTCAAGGCCATGGGCCGCGAAGCCGCCGAGACCGAGCGGTTCAGCGCCTCCGCCGACGAACTGCGCGACGCCATGATCGGCGTCGGGCGCCTCCGCGCCGCCTTCGAGCCCGCCATCGCCGGCCTCCCCGAGATCGGCGTCCTCATCGCCCTCCTCGTCGGCCTCGCCCGCTTCGAGGCCGGCGCGATCGACCTCGAGCAGCTCGTCACCGTCTCCTTCATGTTCTCCGTGCTCGCCTTCCCCGTCCGCGCCATCGGCTGGGTCCTCGGCGACCTCCCCGGCTCCGTCGTCGGCCGCCGCCGCGTCGACCACGTCCTCGCCGCCACCGGCGACATGACCTACGGCGACAAGGAGCTCCCCGCCTCCCAGGCCCCCGCCCGGCTCGAGTTCGACGCCGTCGCCTACGCCTACCCCGACGGCCACGAGGCCCTCGGCGAGGTCACCTTCGCCGTCGAGCCCGGCACCACCGTCGCCCTCGTCGGCGCCACCGGCTCCGGCAAGTCCACCCTCGCCCACCTCGCCGCCCGCCTCATCGACCCCTCCCGCGGCGCGATCCGCGTCGACGGCGAGGACCTGCGCGGCCTCACCCACGCCAGCCTCGCCCGCACCACCGCCCTGGTCCAGCAGATCCCGTTCGTCTTCGACGACACCGTCCGCGCCAACCTCGCCCTCGACCGCGAGGGCGTCGACGACGACCGCCTCTGGGACGCCCTCGCCGCGGCCGGCGCCGAGAAGTTCACCGCCTCCCTCGAGGACGGCCTCGACACCGAGGTCGGCGAGAGGGGCACGACCCTCTCCGGCGGCCAGCGCCAGCGCCTCACCCTCGCCCGCGCCCTCGCCGGGCGCCCGCGCCTGCTCGTCCTCGACGACGCCACCAGCGCCGTCGACCCGAAGGTCGAGTCCCAGATCCTCTCGGGCCTCAAGGACTCCTCCGAGGCCGCGAGCGTCCTCGTCGTCGCCTACCGCCGGGCCACCATCGCGCTCGCCGACGAGGTCGTCTTCCTCGAAGGCGGCCGCATCACCGCCCGCGGCCCCCACGCGGAGCTGCTGCGCACCCACCAGCCCTACGCCGAACTCGTCACCGCCTACGAGCGGGCCGAGGCCGAGCGCGAATTCGATGAGGAGAACGCGGCGTGAACGAGCCGGAAGACACCCAGCCGGGACCGCTCCAGACCGTCAAGCGCGGCCTCCAGCTCTCCCCGGAGCTGCGCCGCGGCCTGGCCTTCACCGTGTTCCTCGCGGCCGTCACGGCCCTGGGGCGCCTCGTGGTCCCCATCGGCGCCCAGCAGATCCTCGACCGGGGCCTCCTCGGCGAGGGCGGCCCCGACCTGTCCTACGTCCTGGTGGTGGCCGCGCTCGGCGTCGCGGCCCTCATCGTCACCACGGCCGCGAACTACCTCATGAACCGGCGCCTGTTCGTCGTCTCCGAGCACGCCCTCGCCTCCCTGCGGCGGCGCACGTTCCGCCACATCCACGACCTGTCCATGCTGCACCAGCAGTCCGAGCGGCGCGGGTCGCTGACGGCGCGCGTGACGACCGACATCGACCAGGTGAGCCAGTTCCTCCAGCAGGGCGGCATGGTCCTGGTGACCTCGACGGCGCAGATCATCGTCGCCACCGTGGTCATGGTGGTCTACTCGTGGCAGCTGGCGCTCGCGGTGTGGATCGTGTTCATCCCCGTGACGTGGCTGATCAAATGGCTCCAGAAGCACCTGGCGGCCGCCTACACGAACGTGCGCCGCAGCGTCTCCAAGATGCTCTCGGCGGTCTCGGAGGCGGTGGTCGGCGCGGGCACCGTGCGCGCCTACGGGGTCGGCGCCCGCACCAGCGAGCGCCTGGACGCCTCGATCGAGGAGCACCGCCGCGACCAGACGCGGGCGATCAGCCGCTCGGCGTTCTCGTTCGGCGCCGGCGAGCTGGTGTACCTGGGGGTCAACGCGGTCGTGGTCGTCCTCGGCGCGTTCCTGGTCGCGGACGGGTCGATGACGGTGGGCGGCCTGACGGCGTTCCTGTTCCTCGTCGTGCTGTTCACGCAGCCCGTGGTCATCGGCACCGAGACGCTCAACGAGGCGCAGAACGCGGTCTCGGGCTGGCGCCGGGTCCTCGACGTCATCGACACCGAGCCCGACGTGGCCGACCCGGTCGACGGCCGCCCGCTCCCCGAAGGGCCCCTCGGGGTCCGCTTCGAGGGCGTGCGCTTCGCCTACCCCGGCGGCGAGGAGGTCCTGCACGGCATCGACGTCGCGATCCGGCCGCACGCCAAGGTCGCCGTGGTCGGCGAGACCGGCTCGGGCAAGACCACGTTCGCGAAGCTCCTGACGCGCCTGATGGACCCCACCTCCGGCCGGATCGTGCTGGGCGGGGCGCCGCTGACCGAGGTGACGTTCGCGTCGCTGCGCGGGCGGGTGACGATGGTCCCGCAGGAGGGCTTCCTGTTCAACGGGACCCTCGCGAGCAACGTGCGCTTCGCGCGGCCGGAGCTGACGGACGCGGAGATCTACGTGGCGTTCGCCGAACTCGGCCTCCAGGACTGGGTCGAGACCCTCCCGAACGGCCTGGAGTCGGAGCTGGGCGAGGGCGGCGCGAACCTCTCGGTCGGCGAGCGCCAGCTCGTGTCGCTGGTGCGCGCCTACGTCGCCGACCCGGACCTGCTGGTCCTGGACGAGGCGACGAGCGCGGTGGACCCGGCGACCGAGCTGCGGCTGTCGGCGGCGCTGGACGCGGTGACGCGCGGGCGCACGACGGTGATCATCGCGCACCGCCTGTCGACGGCCGAGACCTCCGACGAGGTCCTGGTGTTCGACGCGGGGGACCTGGTCCAGCAGGGCCCGCACGCGGTCCTGGCGGCCGAGGAGGGCTCGGTCTACGCGGGGCTCCACGGCTCGTGGGTGGAGCAGACCCGCTCGTCGTAGCGGTCCGGGGCCGCCGCCCGGAGCGGTTCCGGGCGGCGGCCGGCAGGTCGGTGAGGGGCCATGAGGCGCCGGGGATCATGACCGGGCGCGCCCGATCGGCGCGGGCGGGGCGCTGCGTCTAGTAGGGGTTGGACACGTAGCGGTCCTGGGTGTAGACCGTGAAGTTGTTGCCGTTGACGAACGTGTTGCCCGAGAGCACGAAGTACACGTTCTGGTGGCCGGTGAAGGTGTGCTGGCCGGTCACGGTCTGGCTGCGGCCGTAGCAGGGGGCGGTGCCCGACGGGCCGGTCGGGTCCGTGTAGTGCGTGGTCACGGTGGTGCCGTACAGGTTGCCGGGGGTGTAGGCGTTGACGGCCACCCGCAGGCTGGGCGGGGTGTAGCTGGACTGGCGGCAGACGGTGATGGAGTACTGGAACGTGTCGCCGCCGGTGTCGAACTGGACCCACCCGGTGGCGTACCCGAGCTGGTGGCCGTTGCCGGTGACCTGGATGGTCACGGGGTACTGGGCGCCCCACGCGGCGTGCGCGGGGGCTCCCGCGAAGACCGCGGGGGCGGTGAGGGCCGCCATCGCGGCGAGCGCGAGGAGCAGGCGTCTCAGGAGGTTCA
This sequence comes from Glycomyces amatae, assembly GCF_020991375.1. Lineage (GTDB taxonomy): Bacteria > Actinomycetota > Actinomycetes > Mycobacteriales > Micromonosporaceae > Glycomyces > Glycomyces amatae. The sequence continues at coordinate 145,748 of NZ_JAJLQZ010000007.1, forward strand.
TTCGCATCGCGAATCCCTTCGTCGTCGGATATCGAATGACGTCGATGCAGTGCATCGGGGACAACGTAGCAATGCGGTTACGCTGAGGCATCGGCTGAACGGCTGATTTACCGGGCAAGCACCGCTTGCGCCGCAACGACTGTTATCGAATCGAGGCCATTGTCGACGGAGGACCGGCCCTCAGGGGAGGCGCCGGGCCCGGCCGGATCCGAAGGGCCGCAGCGGCGACCGCTGCGGCCCTTCGCGCGTCCCGGATTCAGGCCCTGGACCGGCGGCGGGTCCAGGCGAGGGCGGCCGCGCCGGCGGCCAGCGCGGCGAGTCCCGCCCCGCCCGCCGCGGCGAGCGGGGCGCCCGTGACCGGCAGCACCGGCAGGCCGAGCGGGCCCTCGCCGTCGGAGGGGGCGTCGCCGGACGCGTCGTCGGCGACCGGCGCGGCCGCGTCCAAGGGGTCCTCGCCCGGTTCGTCCGCAGGGTCCTCGCCCGGCTCCGGCTCGGGGATCGCCAGCTTCGCGAACCAGGTCTGGTACACCGGGAGCCCGCTGAGGGCGCTGAACTCGAAGGTGAGGCCGGCCAGGGGCGCGGTGGGCCGGAACCAGGCGGCGTCGCCGTTGTCGTCCGCGCCGGCCCCGGTGATCGTGACCGAAGCGGACTCGATGCGCGAGGTCGGCGAGTCGGGGCCGGTGCCGCCGGAGCAGGCGCCCGGCCGGGGCGAGACGGTGCAGTAGTTGAAGACGCCCTCGAAGCCGAGGCCCGCGGCGGGCACGGGGTTCCCCTCGGCGTCGGCGGCCCGCACCGTGACGGTGTCGGCGTCGAGGTCGCCGAGGGCGAAGCCCCAGCCGCTCGACGGCGTGGGCGAGGCGAACGCGTACGTCGTGGTCGAGGGGTTGCCCGGCGCGTCGGTGTCGGGCCGGATGAGCGGGTAGCCCTGGTCGCGGCTGGAGCCGAAGACCTCCCCGAAGGGCGTGTCCTCGCCGAGCCAGGTGTTCCCGCCCGAGCGCAGGCCCGAGTCGGCGCGGGCGTCGCTGGTGAACACCGCCTCGGGGAAGTTCCCCGGGAGGGTCATCGTGCCGGTGTAGTCGCGGCTCCCGCCCTCGAAGGTCCAGCTCGCGTAACCGGCCTCGTCCTCCTGGGCCTGCGCGGGGGCGGCGGTCGTCAGCAGCGCGGCGCTCACCGCGCCGACGAGCAGCAGGCGGCCTGTCGTTGAGTTCACGTTCGGAGATCCTTCTGGCGTCGCACGTTCGGGCGGGACCACAGGATCTTATGGCGGGAAACCTTGCGGACAGGGCATCGCGGAGGGCGTGTCCCTCCGTCCTCAGGGGACGAGCAGGAGCTTCCCGGTGGTCCTGCGGTCCTCCAGGGCCTGGTGGGCCTCGGGGGCCTCCTCGAGGCGGAAGGCCTCGCCGACGCGGACGAGGAGGTTGTCGTCCTCGATCATCTGGAAGACCTCGGCGGCGCGGTGCAGGTACTCCTCGCGGGTCGCGGTGAAGTCCACCAGCGTGGGCCGCGTGAGCACCAGCGACCCGCCCTGGTGGAGCGCCTGCGGGTCCACCGGCGGGACCGGGCCGCTCGCCTGCCCGAACAGGGCCATCACGCCGCGGCGCCGCAGGGCCCCGAGCCCCTCGTCGAAGGTGGCCTTGCCGACGCCGTCGTAGACCGCCGCGACGCCCTCGCCGCCGGTGAGCTCGCGGGCCCTGGCCCCGAAGCCCTCGTAGCGCATGACGTGGTCGGCGCCGTTCTGCCGGGCCAGCTCGGCCTTCGCGTCGGTCGAGACGGTGGCGATGACCTTGCCGCCCTTGACCTTCACCATCTGGGTGAGCAGCAGGCCCATGCCGCCGGCGGCGGCGTGCACGATCACGGTGTCGCCCTCCTGCACGTCGTAGACGCTGTTGCACAGGTAGTGCGCCGTCAGGCCCTGGAGCATGACCGCCGCGGCGGTCTCGACCGCCACCTTCTCGGGGACGGCCACGAACTGGTCGGCGTCCCCGACCACGAGGTCCGCGTAGGAGCCCGGGACGCTCTTCCAGGCGACCTCGTCGCCGACGGCGAACTCGGTGACGCCGGCGCCGACGGCCGCGACGTACCCGCCGCCCTCCAGGCCCGGCGTGAACGGCAGCGGCAGCCCGTAGGCGCCGGTGCGGTGGTAGACGTCGATGAAGTTGACGCCCGCCGCGGCCACCTTGACGGCGATCTGACCGGGCCGCGGGCCCGGGTCCTCGCCCTCCAGCAGCCGCATCACGCCCGGCCCGCCGGTCTGCTCGACCACGATCGCCTTCATGGGGATTCCTTCCGCCGCAGGTTCACCCCATAATTTAGCGGCCTCGTCGTCGGTGCCGTTGCGGCGTCCCGTCCCCAGCCACGGGCGCATCCGCCCGCGGCCCCACGGGTTCCTCGGCCCGGTGCGGGTCTCGACCTCCTCGCCCACGAGCCGGCGTATCGCCTCCCGGAAGCCCTTGTGCCGCAGCTGGTACCGCAGTTGACTGCCCCCGGGGTCCTCTCTGAGCTCCTTCATGAGCGCGACGCACAGCAGGAGCATCACGAACATGAACGGCAGCGCCACGATGATCGTGGCGTTCTTGAGCCCCTCCAGGCCGCCGCTGAGCAGGAGCACCGCCGCGACCGCGCCGATCGTCAGGCCCCAGAACACGACGAGCGGCTTCTTCGGCGTCAGCGAACCCGAGCTCGACAGCGACCCGAGCACGAGCGACGCCGAGTCGGCGCTGGTCACGAAGTAGTTCGCGACCAGCAGCATCGATATGCCCGACACCACCGCGTACAGCGGCAGCGACTCCAGCAGCGCGAACATCGCGTACTCCTCGCCCTTGGCCACGGCGTCGCCGTAGTCGGCGTCGGTGTTGGCCTGGTTCCAGATCGCGGTCCCGCCCATGACCGCGAACCAGACGGTCGAGGCCGTCGACGGCACCAGCAGCACGCCGGTGATGAACTGGCGCACCGACCGGCCCCGCGAGATGCGGGCGATGAACGTCCCCACGAACGGCGCCCACGACAGCCACCACGCCCAGTAGAAGATCGTCCAGGCCGCCATCCAGTCCTCGCCGCCGAACGCCCCGGTGACGCTGGAGAGCCGCATCAGGCCGGACAGGTACGAGCCGACCGAGGACGGCCAGGCGTCGAGCAGGAACAGCGTCGGCCCCGCGAAGAACACGAACGCCATGATCACCGCCGCCAGCACCACGTTCGCCGTCGACAGCCACTTGACCCCGCGGTGGACGCCCGAGAAGGCCGAGGCCACGAACGCCGCGGTCAGCGCGGCGATCACGATGAGCTCCAGTTGCGTCGACCCGGGCACTCCGGCGACGAGATCGAGGCCGACCGCGACCTGGAGGGCGCCGAACCCGAGGCTCGCCGCGGTGCCGAACACCGTCGCGAAGATGCCCATCAGGTCGATCGCCCGGCCCGCGCCCGGGCCCCAGCGGCGCCCCTCGGTCAGCGGCAGGAACGCGTCGCTGAGGTTGTTGCCGCGGCGCTTGCGGAAGGTCGAGTACGCCAGCGCCAGCCCCGCGACGGCGTAGATGGCCCACGGGTGCAGCACCCAGTGGAAATAGGTGTAGATCAGTGCACCGCGCTGCCGGTCCTGCTCGAAGAACGTCGAGTCCGGCTCCAGCTCGAGCGGAGGGGGGACCGTGAAGTAGTGCGAGAGCGGTTCGGCCACGCCGAAGAACATCAGGCCGATGCCCATGCCCGCCGCGAACATCATGGCGATCCACGGGAGCGTCCCGAACTCCGGCTCCTCGTCGCTGTTGCCGAGCCGGATGTTGCCGAAGCGGCTCACCGCGATGTAGACCGCCAGGACCAGGAAGACGTTCCCGGCGATGATGAACAGCCACCCGAAGTTGCCGATCACCCAGTCCAGGGCCGCCGTGGAGGCGGTCTCGAAGTCGTCGGGGAAGACCGCGCCCAGGACGATCACCGCCAGGACGACCGCGGCGGCGATGCCGAAGGTCGTCTTGTCGACCGGGAGGGTCTCGGGCCTGGGCTCGGACTCGCCGGACGCCGGAGGGGCGGGATCCTCGGGGGGCTCCCCCGGTCCGGCCGTGTCTGTCTCGGACATTCCTCGCTCCATCCCCGTCCGGTCGGCGTCGACGCTGCGGCCATTTTAGGGGATCATCGGCGCATACACGTATAAAACGTTCACCCGACGGTACACCAGCAGCGCGATCGCCCCGATCGCCCGCGCCTCGGCCAGCCGCAGCGGCCGCCCCGGCCCCTGCGGGAACGCCGCCTCGTACACGAACCGCGCCCCGCCCCGGTCCCCGAGCAGGAACGGCGCCACCGCCACGTGCACCTCGTCCACCAAGTCGGCCGAGAGGAACGCCGTGTGCACCGTCCCGCCGCCCTCCACCAGCAGCCGCGCCACCCCGCGCCCGGCCAGGTCGGCCAGCGCCGCCGCCAGGTCCACCTCGCGCTCCGCGGTCGCCACCACCTCCGCCGCCTCCGGGCCCAGCGGGCACGCCCGCGCCCCGGCCGCGCTCGTGTACACCACCACCCGGCCGCCCACGTCCTCGGCGCCGCGGTCGAACAGCCGCGCGGACGGGTCCAGCTCGCCCGACGGGGAGAACACCGCCCGCAGCGGCGACGCGGGCCGGCCCGCCGACACCCGCTCGGCCCGCCGCTCCGGCGAGCGCACCAGCAGCCGCGGGTCGTCGGCGCGCACCGTCCCCGCGCCCACCGCGATCGCGTCCACCCCCGCGCGCACCGCGTCCACCCGGTCGAAATCGGCCGCGTTCGACAGGACGAGGCGCTCCTCCGCGACGTCGTCGAGGAAGCCGTCGAGGCTCATCGCGGCCGAAACGATCACATAAGGGCGCTCCATGCCCCCGAGAATCCCACGATTCACACCGCGGCGGGCCCGGGTGGCGGCCCCGTCCGGGGGGCGATCACAATCGGTAAGCGTGGGAGACCGACAGACCGGCGACGACACGGACCCCGGGTCCGGGGCGGACGCGCCCGTCGCGTTCAACGCGGACGGACTCGTGCCCGTGATCGCCCAGCAGCACGACACGGGCGAAGTCCTCATGCTCGCGTGGATGGACGCCGAGGCCCTGCGCCGCACCGTCGCCACCCGCAAGGCCACCTACTGGTCGCGCAGCCGCGGCGAGTACTGGGTCAAGGGCGAGACCTCCGGCCACCACCAGGCGGTCGTCTCGGTCGCGGTCGACTGCGACGGCGACACCGTCCTGCTCCAGGTCGACCAGACCGGCCCCGCGTGCCACACCGGCACCCGCACCTGCTTCACCGGAAGGTCCATCGCATGACCGCCGAAGCGACACCCGGCCACCCGCGCGCCGCCGAACGCACCCGCGTCCTCCTCGCCGGCTTCGCCGCCGCGGCCCTCGCCGCGCTCGCCGCCTCCCGCGAGTGGACCGCCGCCGAGACCGGCCACGCCGCCGCCGCGGCCCAGACCGGCACCGACCTCGCCTCCTGGGGCCTGCCCTGCGCCCTCGCCGGCGGCGCCGCGTTCCTCGCGATGCTCGCCACCGGCAACCGCGCCCGCCGCGCCCTCGGCGCCGTCGCCGCCCTCGCGGGCCTCGCCGCCGCCCTCGCCGGCGCCCTCCACCTCGACGCCGGGGCGTGGCCCTGGACGCTCGCCGCCGCCGGGCTCGCCCTCGCCGCCGCAGGGGCCGCGACCTGCGCCCGCGCCGGCCGCTGGCCCGACTCGGCGTCCCGCTACGACGCCGCCCCCGCGGACGGCCCCGCCATAGCAGAAGACCCGGTGTCGCTCTGGAACGCCCTCGACTCCGGCCAGGACCCCTCGTCGCCTAATATCACGGCATCGGCGCAGGAGAAGGGACGATCTTAGGTGAACGTGCTGGAGCAGATCATCACCGAAGTCCGCGCCGATCTCGAACGGCGCCAGACCGAGACCCCCATCGAGCGGATGCGCGAGCTCGCGCAGGCCGCCAAGGCCCCCCTCGACGGCTACGCGGCCCTCGCCGGCGGCGGCGTCAGCGTCATCGCCGAGGTCAAGCGCGCCTCCCCGTCCAAGGGCGCGCTCGCCGACATCCCCGACCCGGCCGTCCTCGCCGCCGAGTACGCCTCCGGCGGCGCCAGCGTCATCTCCGTCCTCACCGAGGCCAACTACTTCAAAGGCAGCCTCGACGACCTCGACGCCGTCCGCGCCAAGGTCCAGATCCCGGTCCTGCGCAAGGACTTCGTCGTCTCCCCCTACCAGGTCCTCGAAGCGCGCGCCCACGGCGCCGACCTGGTCCTCCTCATCGTCGCCGCCCTCGACCAGGACACCCTCGTCTCGCTCCACGAGCGCATCGAGGGCCTGGGCATGACCGCGCTCGTCGAGGTCCACACCGAGTACGAGGCCGACCGGGCCCTCCGCGCCGGCGCGAAAGTCATTGGCGTCAACGCCCGCGACCTGACTACGCTCGAAGTGGACCGCTCGGTGTTCGAGCGCATCGCCCCCGGCCTGCCCCGCGACGTCGTCAAGGTCGCCGAGTCGGGCGTGCGGGGCACCCGCGACCTCATCCGCTACGCCAGCGCCGGCGCCGACGCCGTGCTCGTCGGCGAGGGCGTCGTCAAGCAGAAGAGCCCGCGCGACGCCGTCGCCGAGCTGGTCACCGCCGGGTCCCACCCGGCCACGCCGCGTCCGATCTAGCGGTCGGCGCGGGACAACAAGCCGATCCGGCCCGCGACGCGCGCCGAGCGAGTCGAGAAGGGGAGCGACAACCGTGCCTAATCCAGATCCCGGCGGACACTGGGGCGAATTCGGGGGCCGCTTCGTCCCCGAGGCGCTCATCGCCGCGCTCGACGAGCTCGAGCGCGCCCACACCGAGGCCCTCGCCGACCCCGACTTCACCGCCGAGCTCGACGCGCTCGGCCGCGAGTACGGCAACCTGCCCTCGCCGCTGTACCTCGCCGAGCGCCTCTCCCAGGAGGCCGGCGTCGAGGTCTGGCTCAAACGCGAGGACCTCAACCACACCGGCGCGCACAAGATCCGCAACGTCCTCGGCCAGGCCCTGCTCACCAAGCGCATGGGCAAGCGCCGGATCATCGCCGAGACCGGCGCGGGCCAGCACGGCGTCGCCTCCGCCACCGCCGCCGCCTACTTCGGCCTCGAGTGCACCGTCTACATGGGCGAGGAGGACACCCGCCGCCAGGCGCTCAACGTCGCCCGCATGCGCCTGCTCGGCGCCGAGGTCGTCCCCGTGACCACCGGCTCGCGCACCCTCAAGGACGCGATGAACGAGGCCCTGCGCGAATGGGTCGCCACCGTCGACACCACCCACTACCTCATCGGCTCGGTCGGCGGCCCGCACCCGTTCCCGCAGCTCGTGCGCGACTACTGCCGCGGCATCGGCGACGAGGCCCGCGCCCAGTTCCTCGAGCGCACCGGGGCCCTCCCGGACGTCGTCGCCGCGTGCGTCGGCGGCGGCTCCAACGCCATGGGCATCTTCACCGCGTTCCTCGACGACGAGGACGTCAGGCTGTACGGCTTCGAGGCCGGCGGCGACGGCTACGACACCGGCCGCCACGCCGCCACCATCACCGCCGGGCAGATCGGCGTCCTCCACGGCGCCCGCACCTTCGTCCTCCAGGACGAGGACGGCCAGACCATCGAGTCCCACTCGATCTCGGCCGGCCTCGACTACCCCGGCGTCGGCCCCGAGCACGCCCACCTCGCCGCCACCGGCCGCGCCGCCTACGAACCGGTCGACGACGCCGAGGCCATGGCCGCCCTCGAGAAGCTCGCCCGCACCGAGGGCATCATCTGCGCCATCGAGTCCGCGCACGGCCTCGCCGGGGCGCTGCGCCTGGCCAAGTCCCTCCAGCCCGGCTCGCGCGTCCTGGTCAACCTGTCCGGGCGCGGCGACAAGGACATGGGCAACGTCGTCGAGTACTACGGCTTCGACGCCCCTGCGGACAAGGGAGACCACTAGATGCGCACCGCCGAAGCGTTCGCGAAGACCGGGGCCGAGGGCCGCGCGGCCCTCGTCGGCTACCTCCCGGCCGGGTTCCCGACCCTCGCCGACTCCATCAAGGCCGTCGACATCATGATCGACCACGGCGCCGACCTCATCGAACTGGGCCTGCCCTACTCCGACCCGGTCATGGACGGCCCCGCCATCCAGAAGGCCGCCGACCGCGCGCTCGCCGCCGGGTTCCGCACCCGGCAGGTCTTCGAGGTCACCGAGGCCGTCGCCGGGCGCGTCCCGATCCTCGTCATGACCTACTGGAACCTCGTCGAACGCTACGGGGTCGACCGCTTCGCGGCCGACTTCGCCGCCGCGGGCGGGGCCGGGCTCATCACCCCCGACCTCATCCCCGACGAGGCCGCGGAGTGGATCGCCGCCTCCGACGCGCACGACCTCGACCGGGTCTTCCTGGTCGCCCCCTCCTCCACCGAGGAGCGCATCGCCTCCACCGTCGCCGCCTGCCGCGGCTTCGTGTACGCCCAGTCCGTCATGGGCGTCACCGGCGCCCGCGCCGCCACCTCCGCCGCCGCCCCCGAACTGGTGCGCCGCACCAGGGCCCACACGGACCTGCCGATCGGCGTCGGCCTCGGCGTCCGCTCGGGCGACCAGGCCGCCGAGATCGGCGCCTACGGCGACGCGGTCATCGTCGGCTCCGCGATCGTGAACTGCTACCTCGACGCCGAGGACGTCCCGACCGGCCACCAGCGCCTCGCCGAGCTCACCGCCGACCTCGCCGCGGGCGTCCGCCGCTGACACCGGACCCAGACCGCGGGCCCCGCTCCACTCGGGACCCGCGGTCCCGCTCCGTCCCTCCGCCGCCGCGCCCCGCCCCGCTCGGGCCCGCGCCCCGCCCGGCTTCCCCACCCGATAGGTTTATTCGTCGTGGACCTCGCTTACATTCCCAGCCCCGAGGATGCCGTCTGGCACCTGGGCCCCGTCCCGATCCGCGCCTACGCGCTGTGCCTCCTCGCCGGCATCGTCGCGGCCTGCTGGATCGCCGAGGCGCGCATGCGCTCCCGGGGCGCCCCCAAGTGGGCCGTGCTCGACCTCGCCGTGTGGGCGGTGCCGTTCGGCATCGTCGGCGCCCGCCTCTACCACGTCTTCACCAGCCCCGACGCCTACTTCGGCGAGAACGGCGACCCCTGGCGGATCCTCGAGGTGTGGAACGGCGGCCTCGGCATCCCCGGCGCCGTCGCCCTGGGCGCCGTCGGCGTGTGGCTCGGCTGCCGCCAGCTGAAGCTGCCGTTCGGGATGGTCGCCGACGCGATCGTCCCCGGCATCCCCGTCGCGCAGGCCATCGGCCGCCTCGGCAACTGGTTCAACCAGGAGCTGTACGGCAAGCCCCTGGACGCGTGGTGGGCCGTCGCCATCGACGAGGCCCACCGCGTCTCCGGCTACCGCGAGTTCGCCACGTTCCACCCCACGTTCCTGTACGAGGCGGTGTGGAACCTCGGCGTCGCCCTCGTCGTCCTCCTCGCCGACCGCAAGGCGAAGTTCGGCGCCGGCCGCGCCGTCGCCCTCTACGTCGCCCTCTACGGCATCGGCCGGTTCTGGATCGAGGGCCTGCGCATCGACCCCGCCGAGGCCTTCGCCGGCCTGCGCCTCAACCAGTGGACGAGCGTCATCATCGTCGTCCTCGCCGTCGTCTACCTCCTGCGCGCCCGCGGCACCCGCCAGGTCTTCGTCCTCGAGGGCGGCGAGCGCGTCGCCGTCGACTGGGACTCCGCGCCCGCCCGCGACGCCGGCTACGTCGACGGCGCCCTCCCCAAGGGCGTCGAGCTCGCCGAGACCGAACCCGACACCGAACCCGACGCCGAGCACGCCCGGCCCGAGGAGGACGGCGTCGCCGACGAGCCCTCCGACGGGGCCGACGCGGGCAAGCCCCGCAGCGACAGCTGACCGCCACCGCTTCCCCCCGGGCAGGTGCAGATGCATAACCGTAGAGCCGTAGTCGTGGGCGCCGGCGTCGCCGGGCTCGCCAGCGCGATCGTGCTGTCGAAGCTCGGCTGGCGGGTGGCGCTCCTGGAGCGGCGCGAACGCCTCAAGGGCGACGACCTCGGCATGGTCCTGTGGGCCTCGGGGGTGCGCGCCCTGCGCGCCCTCGGCGTCGACGCCACCCTCGACGCCGCCGGCACCCCCGTGGACCACTTCGAGATCCGAAACGAGGAGCGGCTGTCGAGCTCGTTCTCGGCGGCCCGCCTCGGCGCCGACGACGGCACCCCGTCCGTGATGGTCCACAACGCGATGCTCTACGAGGCGCTCGTGTCCCGCCTGGGCGACGGCGTCGAGGTCTACCCCGCGACCCAGGTCGACCGGATCGACCTGGTCGACCTGGCCGCCGGGGACGCCTCCCGCCGCTGGGACGCCGAACTGGTCGTCGCCGCCGACGGCGTCGACTCCCCGACCCGCCCGCTCATCGCCCCCGGCGCGCCCACCGTGGACGCCGGGGTCGTCGTCTTCCGCGGCATCATCCCCGCCCACCGCGCCCCCGAGCGCGTCGCCGACGCCGTGGAGATCTACGGCCCCGACCGCCGGCGCTTCGGCTACGGCGACCTCGGCCACGCCGGGGCCTGCTGGTGGGCGACCGTGCCCGGCGGGATGCGCCCCGAGTCCCCGCAGATCCAGCACGAGCTCATCAACCGCTGGTTCGCCGACTGGCCCCCGCCCGTGGGCAAGTTCATCGCCGCCACCCGCCCCTCGGAGCTGACCCAGCAGCCCGTCCGGTACGTGTGGCCGCTGCCGCACCAGCTCCACCAGCCCGTCGGCCGCGGCGGCCTGGTCCTCATGGGCGACGCCGCCCACGGCGTCGCGCCGATCCTCGCGCAGGGCGGGAGCCTCGCCCTCGAGGACGCCGTCACCCTCGGCTGGGCCCTGCGGCGCACCCCCGAGTCGGTCCCCGAGGCGCTCGCCTCCTACGACCGGGCCCGCGCGCCCCGCATCAAACGCGTCGCGCGCATCTCGCGCCGCGTCCACACCATCGCCTCCGGCGGGCGCGGGGTCACCAAGAGCCTCCTGCGGGCCGTCCCCGACTCGTGGGTCCAGAACCAGGCCGCGTCCCTGTCCGACTGGCAGCCGCCCCGCTGAACCGCCCTACCGGGCCCTCCGGGGACCCGGTCCCCGGGAACCCGGGGCGACCCGGGCCGCCCGCCGTTCGAACGGCGCGGTGTCGGACCCCGCGGGCACCATTGCGAACCGGGGGCCCGACCCGAGGCCCCCGCGGACTGCCGCGGTGCCCGCCGTCAGCGGCCGCCGCTGGCGCCGGCCGCGTCCGCCGGATACCATCTCGCCCCATGCAGATCCGCGACGCCCGCGACGCCGACTGGCCCGCCATGTGGGCCTTCATGCGACCGATCATCGAAGCCGCCGAGACCTACCCGTGGCCGCCCGACACCACCGAGGCGTGGACCCGCGCCTACTGGATGGAGCGCCCCGCGCCCGCCTCGCGGCTCGTCGCCGAGCTCGAGGGCCGCGTCGCCGGGACCGTCGAGATCCACCCGAACCTGCCCGGCCAGGGCGCCCACGTCGCCAACGCCGGCTTCATGGTCGACCCCGCGTTCGGGGGCCGCGGCGTCGGACGGGCCCTCGGCGAGGCCGCCCTCGCCCGCGCCAAGGCCGACGGCTTCCACGCCATGCAGTTCAACGCCGTCGTCGCCACCAACACGCGCGCCGTCAGGCTCTGGCACGCCCTCGGCATGCGCACCCTCGCGCTCATCCCCGGCGGCTTCCGCCACCCGAGCGAAGGCCCGGTCGACATGCACCTCATGTTCCGGGAGCTGTGAACCTCGCCGCGCCTGTGTAGCATCGGGACCGCTATGAACGAACTGCGCGAGTCCATCCTCGCCGTGGGCCTGGCCGACCCCGAAGCGGCCGTCTCCGTCCACGCGCTCCTCGGCTCCGACCCCGTCCTCCTGGGCCAGGCCGGCGACCTGCCCCGCACCCGCGCCGCGGTCCCCGGCTGGGTCAAGGCCAACTTCCTCCACCCCGACGGCCCCTTCCTGGAGCGCTTCGCCGGCGGCGTCGCCGCCGCGCTCGGCGAGGAGCCCGACGAACGCGTCGACAAGGTCCTCGCCACCGCCACCACCCGGCCCCGCACCCGCTACGACCTGCGCGCCCAGACCGGCCTGCCCGAGGCCGAACTGGACGCCCTCCTGCCGGACCTCGCCGACGCCGGGCTCCTGCGCGCCGACCCCAACCCCCTCGAGCCCGACGCGCCCTTCTGGACCGTCGACGACCGGTTCGCGCGGTTCCACTACGCGATGATCCACCAGCACCTGCCGCGCTGGCGGCGCGGCTACATCACCGACAAGCTGTGGCACCTCACCAAGGCCCGCTTCGACCGGTACGTCTGCCGCCCCGAGTTCAACCGCCTCGCCCGCGAATGGGCCCTCAACGACCCGGCCGCCGCCGCGACCACCCGCATCGCCGTCCCCGACCCGCGCTTCCGGCAGCTGCGCTCCCTCGAGATCGCCGCCTGGGACGAGCAGGGCGCACCGGTCGCCCTCGGCACCGTCCGCTGGCGCTTCCAGATGGTCGAACGCCAGCTCAAGCGCCTGCGCTACGTCAAGCGGCTCCTCGGCGACCCGCCCGCGCGGCTGTACTGCGTCGCCCCCCGCGTCGACGCGGCCATCGCCGACGACCCCGACCCGGACCTGTTCGTCGTCGGCCCCGCGCAGCTCCTGCGCCGCGGCGCCGACGAACCGCAGGAGCCCCGCGAACCGGCGGCGACCGCATCCGAACCGCCGCCCGAGCCGGCGCCCGAATCCGCACCCGAGGGTGACTTACGACCTATTTCCCGGCTGGTGGGCGCCCGAACCGTGCGGGTAGGCTGAGTGCCTGTTTCCCCGTACCCGAAATCCTGAGGAGAGACGATGGCGGCAAGCGTGGACGCGGTGGTGGCGGGAGCCGGCGGCTTCATCGGCGGGCACCTGGTGGCGAGCCTCCTCGCCGAGGGCAAGACCGTGCGCGCCGTCGACGTGAAGCCCCTCGACGAGTGGTACCAGGTCCACGGCGGGACCGAGAACCTCCAGCGCGACCTCGCCGACCTCGCCAACTGCCGCGAAGCGGTCGGCGACGGCGCCGCCGAGGTCTACAACCTCGCCTGCAACATGGGCGGCATGGGCTTCATCGAGAACAACAAGGCCCTGTGCATGCTCTCGGTCCTGCCCTCCACGCACATGCTCATGGCCGCGAAGGACGCCGAGGTCGGCCGCTTCTTCTACTCCTCCTCGGCGTGCGTCTACGCCGGCTACAAGCAGACCGAGGCGAACATCGCCCCGCTCAAGGAGGAGGACGCCTACCCCGCCGACGCCGAGGACGGCTACGGCTGGGAGAAGCTGTTCTCCGAGCGCATGTGCCGCCACTTCCGCGAGGACTTCGGGCTCCAGACCCGCATCGCCCGCTACCACAACATCTACGGCCCCGAGGGCACCTGGGACGGCGGCCGCGAGAAGGCCCCCGCCGCCACCTGCCGCAAGATCGCCCTCGCCGCCCTCAAGGGCGAGAAGGAGGTCGAGATCTGGGGCGACGGCGAGCAGACCCGCTCCTTCACCTACATCGACGACTGCGTCCAGGGCACCAAGATGTTCACCCGCGGCGACGTCACCGAGCCGCTCAACCTCGGCTCCTCCGAGCTGACGACCATCAACAACCTGTACTACCTGGTCGCCGACATCGCCGGGATCGACATCGAGCTCAAGCACATCGACGGCCCCCTGGGCGTGCGCGGCCGCAACTCGGACAACACGCTCATCCAGAAGTACTACGGCTGGGAGCCCTCGATCTCGCTGCGCGACGGCATGGCGAAGACCTACGAGTGGGTCTACGACCAGGTCAAGGCCACCCTCTAACCGGTACAGGCAGCCTCTGATGGCCGACCCCAGGCTCCGCCGCGTCGACGTCCTCGGCGTCGGCGTCTCCACGATCAACCAGGCGATGGCGCTCGCCGAGGTCACCCGCTGGGTCGACGCGGGCGAGCGCCGCTACGTGTGCGTCACCGGCGTGCACGGCGTCATGGAGTCGCAGCGCGACCCCGAGCTCCTCGCGATCCACAACGCCTCCGGGCTGACCACCCCCGACGGCATGCCGATGGTGTGGGCCGGGCAGAAGGCCGGGGCCGAGTGGATGGACCGCGTCTACGGCCCCGACCTCATGCTCAACGTCCTGCGCCGGGCGGCCGAACGCGGCTGGTCCTCGTTCCTCTACGGCGGCAAGGACGGCGTGCCCGAGCTGCTCGCCGAGAAGCTCGCCGAGCGCATCCCGGGCGTGAAGATCGCCGGGACGTACTCGCCGCCGTTCCGCCCCCTCACCGAGGAGGAGGACGCCGCGATCGTCAAGCGCATCAACGACTCCGGCGCCCAACTGGTGTGGGTGGGCCTGTCGACGCCCAAGCAGGAGCGGTGGATGGCCGCGCACCGCGACCGGCTCGACGCCCCCGCGCTGTTCGGCGTCGGCGCCGCCTTCGACTTCCACGCCGGGCTCGTCCCGCAGGCCCCGCCGTGGATGCAGCGCAACGGCCTCGAATGGCTCTACCGGCTCACCAAGGAGCCCAGGCGGCTGTGGCGCCGCTACTTCCAGAACAACCCGGCGTACCTGCGCCAGATCCGCAAGCGCCCCCCGTTCCTGCGCGACTAGCGGTTCCGTCCACACCCCTTCAACGGCACCACCGCCCGGCCCGCCTCGCGTCCGAGGCGGGCCGCGCGGCCGTGCCGGACCCGTGAGGCCGGATGGCGACCGGGGGCCCGCCGATGTCCGATTCGCCGGGACCCTCCGCTCGCATTCGCGGCCGGACCCCCGCGCCGACCGGCCCCGACGCCCTCCCTGCGTACCGATACGTGGGATCACCGCTAGGCTGTGCCGCATGGTCGACATTCCCAAAGAGAGCGCCGAGACGCGGCGCCACCCCCGCATCGCCGTCGTGTGGTCCGTCCTGTCGGCCGAGATCGAGCGCTTCGCCGCCGGCACCGGCGCCACCATGCGCATCCTCGACGTCGGCGGCGGCTCCGGCGGGTTCGCCGTCCCCCTGGCCGAACTCGGCCACGACGTCACCGTGGTCGAGCCCAGCGCCAACGCCCTCGCCTCCCTGCGCCAGCGGGCGGCCGACGCGGGCGTCACCGACCGGGTCGAGGCCGTGCAGGCCGACGCCGACGAACTCCTCGACGTCGCCGACCCCGGCAGCGCCGACCTGGTGCTGTGCCACTCCGTGCTCGAGATGGTCGACTACCCCGACACGGCCCTCGACATGCTCGCGAAGGTCTGCGCGCCCGGCGGCGCCGTGAGCATCCTCGTCGCCAACCGCATCGCCGCCGTCCTCGGCAAGGCCCTCTCCGGCCAGTTCGGGACCGCCCTGGACCTCCTCGTCCACGTCGACGGCGTCAACGAGGGCCGCGACACCATCAAGCGCCGCTTCGAGACCGCGACCCTCACCGCCCTCGTCGGCGGCTCCGGCCTGGTCACCGAGCAGGTCCACGGCGTCGGCGTCGTCAGCGACCTCGTCCCGTCCCCGGCCGCCCAGGCCGAGACCGGCACCGGCGAGGCCCTGCGCGAGTTCGAGCTCGCCACCGCCTCCCGCGTCCCCTTCCGGGACATGGCCACCCACATCCACCTCCTGGCCCGCAGGCCCATGCGCTGACCGGCCGCCTACGCCCAGGCGCGTAGACGCGACTACGCCCCCGCGTCTACGCCGCCCGGGGCCGCCGGACCGTAGCCTGGAGCCGTGACCACGCCGACCGCCGCCCGGACCAGGCTCCCGGCCCTCGCCTTCGACCTCGGGCTCGCCCTCCTGCTCGGGCTGCTCACGTGCGGCATGACCGTCGGCGCCGACCCGCACCACGACCCCGGCCGGACCGCGTTCGCCCTCATCGGGCTCGCCGCCGCGTTCCTCGCCGTGCGCCGCCGCCGGCCCGAGATCGCCCTCGCGGGCACCACCGCGGTCCTCTACCTGTACCTCTACCTCGGCCTCCCCGAAGGCCCCGTCTACCTGCTCCCGGCCGTCGCCGTCTTCTTCCACGCCTTCGCCAGGCCCCTCAAGACCGCGCTCATCGCCCTCGCGGTCCTGTTCGCCGCCACCACCGCCTACCACGCCCTCGTCCTCGGCGACCCCGCCGACCTCCTGGTCAGCGCCAGCTTCACCCTCGTCTGGCTCGGCGTCCCCGCCGCCGGGGGCCGCATCGCCCGCGAGGCCCGCCACGCCCGCGACCGCGCCCGCGAGGCCGAACGCGAACGCCACCGCGCCGACGAGCGCGTCCAGATGGCCCGCGAGATCCACGACGTGGTCGGCCACAGCCTCGCCGTGGTCAGCATGAACGCCGGCGTCGCCCTCCACGTGCTCGCCAAGCGGCCCGACGTCCCGCCCGAGGCCGTCGAGAACCTCCAGGCGATCCGCGACGCCTCGAACCGCGCCCTCCAGGACCTGCGCGCCACCCTCGCGCCCCTGCGCCGGGGCCACCAGCTCGAACTGCGCCCGACCGGCGCCATCGCCGACATACCGTCCCTCGTGGACGGCGTCCGCAAAGGCGGGCTCGCCGTCGAGTGCACCGTCTCGGGCGACCCCGGCGCCGTGCCCGCCGGCATCGCCGCCACCGTCTACCGCGTCGTCCAGGAGTCGCTGACCAACGTCATCCGCCACGCCGAGGCCACCGGGGCCCGCGTCCGGATCGACTGCCGGCCCGACCGCGTCGCCGTCAGCGTCGAGGACGACGGCCGCGGCGGCCCCGTCGACCCCGACCGGATGGGCCAGGGCATCACCGGGATGATGGAGCGGGTCCGCGCCGCCGGCGGCGCCTTCAGCGCCGCCCCCGCACCCGGCGGCGGGTTCGCCGTCGAAGCCGACCTTCCCTACGGCCGCCAGAAGGAACGCGCATGATCGACCTCGTCATCGCCGACGACCAGAGCCTCATCAGGATGGCCCTGCGCAACCTCTTCAAGAACGAGGACGACATCCGCCTCGTCGCCGAGGCCGAGGACGGCACCGCCGCCTGGGAGCTCATCCGGCGCCTCAGGCCCGACGTCGCCCTCCTCGACATCCGCATGCCCGGCATCGACGGCCTCGAACTGCTGCGCCGCATCGCCCGCGACGCCGACCTGGCCGCCACCCGCGTCGTCATGATCACGACCTTCGAGATCGACGAGTACATCTTCGACGCGCTCTCCAGCGGCGCCGCCGGGTTCGTCATGAAGGACGCGCCCCCCGAGGACCTGCTGCGGGCGGTGCGCCTCGCCGCCGCCGGCGACTCGCTCCTGAGCCCCGACGTCACCCGCAAGGTGATCGCCGCCTACGCCGAGCGCGGCACCGGCCCCGGCCGACCGCACCCGCGCCTCGCCGACCTGACCGAACGCGAACTGGAGATCCTCCGATGGGTCGCGACCGGCCTGCCGAACGGCGAGATCGGCGAGCGCCTGTTCATCAGCCCCGCCACCGTCCGCACCCACGTGGGCAGGCTCCTGTCGAAACTCGCCGCCCGCGACCGGGCCGGCCTGGTCGCCATCGCCTACCGCTCGGGACTCGACGTCCCCGAAGTCTGACGACCCGCACCTCGTGCCGCATCGGCCCGTGCCGTGGCCGAACCGACACGGGACCGGCTAGCCTCGGGCCATGCCTTCGAGCCCGCACCTGGCCGCGCTCCCGCCCGCCTACGACACCGGCACCCTCGCCGATGTCATGCCCACCGCCCTTGCGGCCCTAGGCGTCAGGCCACCGCACGGCGGCACCGTCCTGCGCGGGGCCGAACTCGACGGCGTCCGCCGCGTCGCCGTCCTCCTCCTCGACGGCTTCGGCTACCACCTCCTGGGCCAGGCCGCCCAGGCCAGCGCCACCATCGGCGCCCTCCACCACGGCGAGCTCGGCACCCTCACCCCCATCACCGCCACCGTGCCCTCCTCGACCCCGATCAGCCTCGCCTCCCTGGCCTGCGGCGCCCCGCCCGGCGTCCACGGCATCATCGGCTTCACCGTCCGCGTCCCCGACACCGGCGACCTGGTCACCCACATCCGCTGGGAGGGCGCCCCCGACCCCGAGACGTGGCAGCCCGAGCCCACCGCGTTCGAGGCGGCCGCGGCCGACGGCGTCGCCTGCACCGTCGTCACCAGCGGCGCCTTCCGCCGCACCGGCCTGACCCGCGCGATCTACCGCGGCGCCGACTGGCTCCCGGCCGCCAGCCCCCGCGAGGTCGCCGAAGGCGCGGTCGCCGCGCTCGCGCGCGGCGACCGCAGCCTCGTCTACGCCTACCTGCCGGACGTCGACACCGCCGGGCACTTCCACGGGATCGGCTCCCCCGAATGGCTCGAGGCCGTCGCCGAGGTCGCCGAGGCCATCGACGGCATCCTCACGGGCCTGCCGAAGGACGCGGCCCTCATGGTCACCGCCGACCACGGCATGGTGAACGTCACCGACCGCCTGCACGTGGACCAGCGGCCCGACCTCGCGCAGGGCGTCGAGGCGATCGCGGGGGACGGGCGGATGCGGTACCTGTACGCGGCGCCGGGCGCCCTGGAGGACGTGCGGCAGGCGTGGACCGAGGCCGTCGGCGGCCGGGCCGAGCTCATCGACCGCGATGAGGCGGTCGACCGCGGCTGGTTCGGCCCGAAGGTCGCCGAGTCGAGCCGCGAGCGCATCGGCGACCTGGTGGTGGCCTGCAAGGGCACGTTCGCGATCGTCGGCGTCGAAGGGGAGCCGCCGCACGTGGCCAGGCTCATCGGCCAGCACGGCGGGCTCACGGCCGCCGAGATGGCCGTCCCGCTCTGGTCCTACCGCCGGTAGGGCCGGACCGGCGGCGCCTGCGCGGCGACCGGGCGGCAGGCGCGCAGCACCGAGGCCCCCGGGACCGCTGGGGAAAGGCCCCCGATCTCCATGGTGCCCGAGGGGTGCGACAAAACCGCCGACACCGTTCGAGTGAGCCCGATCGCAGGCGATTCCGGGCGCCCGCCGCGGCCCCTCCGTGTCGGACCCTCCCGTTAGGCTTCTGGCGTGGCCAGCGAGCACGACCGCTACATCGGTCCTGATTTGCCCGATGAAGACCTCCATGTCCTCCATGTGGACATGGACGCGTTCTTCGCATCCGTGGAGATCGCCCGGAACCCCGCGCTGCGCGGCAAGCCCGTGATCGTCGCCGGACTCGGGCCCCGCGGCGTCGTCGCCGCGGCCTCCTACGAGGCCCGCAGGTACGGCGTCCACTCGGCCCTGCCCACCGCCGTCGCCCGCCGCCGCTGCCCGCACGGGGTGTACATCACCCCCACGGTCTCCTACCGGGAGGTCTCGCGCGAGGTCATGGCGATCTTCCGCGAGTTCACCCCGCACGTCCAGCCCATCTCGGTCGACGAGGCGTTCCTCGACGTCGCGGGCGCCCGCCGCCTCATCGGCTCGCCCGTCCAGATCGCCACGGCCATCCGCGAACGCGTCCGCGCCGAGCACGGCATCACCTGCACCGTCGGCATCGCCTCCACCAAATTCCTCGCGAAACTCGCCTCCGAGGCCTCCAAACCCGACGGCCTCGGCGTCGTCCCCGTCGCCACCGAGCTCGAGTTCCTCCACCCGCTCCCCGTCCGCGCCGTCTGGGGCATCGGCGAGAAGACCGCCGAGAAGCTCACCCGCCTGGGACTGCGCACCGTCGGCGACCTCGCCCGCCTCGACGTCGACAGCCTCGCCGCCTCGGTCGGCACCGCCGGCGCCGAGCACCTGTACGCGCTCGCGCGGAACATCGACCCGCGGCCGGTCCGGCCCGAGCGGGTCGAGAAGTCCATCAGCGGCGAGACCACGTTCGACCGGGACGCCCCCGACGGGGCGGTGTGGGGGCCGGTGCTCCTGGAGCTGTCGCGCAAGGTCGCCTCGCGGGCCCGCGCGGCCGGCTGGGCCGGCCGCGGCGTCACCGTGAAGATCCGGTTCGGCGACTTCCGCACGATCACGCGCTCGCGCCGCCTCACCGCCCCCACCGACGTGGGACATGAGATCTACGCCGCCGCAAGGGACCTCGCGGACGCGGCCGCGACCGCGCCGGTGCGGCTCATCGGCGTGCGGCTCGACCACCTCGTGGAGGCCGCCGCGGCGGGCCGGCAGGTCGCGCTCGGCGAACCCGAGCACGGGTGGCGCGACATCGAGACGGTGATGGACCGGGCGAGCGAGAAGTTCGGCAAAGGGGCCGTGCGCTCGGCCGGCCGGCTCGAGCGCCGTGACTCGCGTGTAGACACCCGCGGATCGGGGAACACCGAGCGTTGAGCGCACCCGCGCTCGGGAGTTTCCGCCAGTAGAGCCGACAGGGCCAGAACGGACCGATTCAAGGACGAACTGCCTTCCGCCTCGGGCGAAAGCCTCGTAGACTTGGATGCGAACCACTGAGGCCGCCGTCTGGCAGGGGCCTCGCAGACCTAGCGCAGGAGGAGTGTCGTGCCGCTCTCCGACCACGAACAACGCCTGTTCGAGCAAATCGAGCAGTCCTTGTCCGAAGACCCGCAGTTCGCCTCTGCCGTGCGCGCCCAGGACCCGGCGCACGTGACCCGGAGGCGGCTGATCCTGGCCGGCATCGTCACGGTCATCGGCATCGGGGCCGTCATCGGCACCGTGATCGCCGGCGGCGAGGTCGCCCAGTGGGGCGCCCCGATCGGCGCCGTGTTCATGTTCGGCGGCCTGATCCTGGGCCTGTGGGCCCAGCGCCGCGGCACGAATGTGAAGCTGAAGGCGGTCGACGGCAAGGCGACCCGCACCACGGGAGGCCCCTCGAAGAGCGCCAAGCCCGGCGGCTTCACCTCCCGCATGGAGGAGCGGTGGCGCCGGCGCCGTGACAACGGCGACATCTTCTGACCCTGGACCGCACCCCTCACCTGCGACACCGAGACCGACGGGCCGCGCCGCAAGGCGGGCCCGTTTCGCGTGCCCGGGGGAGCGGGGAGCGACCGGAGGGCAGGGGCGGGCGCTTGGAGGCGGCGTTCGCAGCGCCCCCGTTCAACCAGGGTGCCCCGGGGATCCGACATTTCCGCGTTTCGTCGCTTCAGCGGCCGCGCAGTGCCGCGCGCCGCGCGGCCTTGCCCGCGTTCGCGCTCGTCGGCATCGGCCCCTTCGGGATCGCCATGCCGATGCCCAGCGCGTCCAGGCGCTTGGCGATGTGGTTGGCGGCCTTCGAGTCGATGTTCTTCGGCAGCTTCATGAGGCGCTTGCGCACCTCCGTCACCGAGAAGTCGTCGTTCGCGGTCTCGCCGACCAGGAACGTGTACACCGGGGTCGACCCGACCACCCGCGAGATCCGCTTCTTCTCCTGCCCGAGGAGCTTGCGGACCTTGCCGCCGCCCTCGCCCAGGAGCACCACCCCGGCCTTGCCGACCGCGCGGTGGACCATCTGCGTCTCCGACAGGGCCGCCACGCCCGGCGTGACCTGCCATCCGCGGATGCCGTCGATGAGCGCGTACGCCGCGCCCGGCTTCCCGACGGCCTCCTTGTTCACCACCTTGCTGGTGCGCATGTTGAGCACGATCAGACCCGCCAGCAATGCCACGAACAGGGCGCTGATGTACCACAGCAGCGAGAACCGGGCGAACACGACCAGGGCGGTCACGATCACGAACGGCAGCAGGATGGCGGCGGCCTCGAGAGGCAGGAACAGCTTGTCCCGCTGGTTCGTGAACTTGATGGCCATGCCGATGGTCTTCAGGCGTGACCCGAACGTCTCTTTCTCCTGCTGCTTTGCCATGAGTTCGATTCTAGTGTGCGTTCCGCGCCCTCAAGCGGGGGCTGCGGCACGCGCCTCGACCGCCTGCCGGTACAGGCGCCCGGCCCGGTACGAGGAGCGCACGAGCGGGCCGCTCATGACCCCCGCGAAGCCGATCTCCTCGGCCTCGGCCGACAGCTCCACGAACTCCTCGGGCTTGACCCACCGGTCGACAGGGTGGTGGCGCTTGGTCGGGCGCAGGTACTGGGTGATGGTGATGAGCTCGCACCCGGCCGCGTGCAGGTCCTTCAGGGCCTGCGAGATCTCCTCGCGGGTCTCGCCCATGCCGAGGATCAGGTTCGACTTGGTGACCAGGCCGTCCTCGCGGGCCTTGGTGATCACCTCGAGGGACCGCTCGTAGCGGAACGCGGGCCGGATCCGCTTGAAGATGCGCGGCACGGTCTCGACGTTGTGCGCGAGCACCTCGGGGCGGGACGAGAAGACCTCGGCGAGCTGCTCGGGGACCGCGTTGAAGTCCGGGATGAGCAGCTCGACGCCGCAGCCGGGGATCGCCTCGTGGATCCGGCGGACGGTCTCGGCGTAGAGCCACGCGCCGCCGTCGTCCAGGTCGTCGCGGGCGACGCCGGTGACGGTGGCGTACTTCAGGCCCATGGTCTTGACCGACTCGGCGACCTTCATCGGCTCCAGCTTGTCGAGCGGTCCGGGCTTGCCGGTGTCGATCTGGCAGAAGTCGCACCGTCGCGTGCACTGGGAGCCGCCGATGAGGAACGTCGCCTCGCGGTCCTCCCAGCACTCGTAGATGTTCGGGCATCCGGCTTCTTGGCAGACCGTGTGCAGGCCCTCGCTCTTGACCAGGCCCCGCAGTTCGGTGTACTCGGGGCCGGTCTTGGCCTTGACCTTGATCCAGGAGGGTTTCTTCTCGATCGGGGTCTGGGCGTTGCGCACTTCGAGGCGCAGCATCCGGCGTCCTTCAGGCTGTACGGAAGTCACCGGCCCAGCCTACGCCGCGAGGCCGCGGCGCGGCAGGTGTCGCTCGGCACAGCCGCGCCGCGGAGCAGACGTAGGATGACGATCCCGCTGGTCTAATGGGCGCAGCTCTAATGGGCGCAGCGCACGAGCAGGGGAGCAGCAGTGGAACTCATTCACCGTGGCAAGGTCCGCGACGTCTACGCCGACGGGGACGACCTGGTCCTGGTCGCCTCCAACCGCGTCAGCGTCTTCGACGTCGTGCTGCCCACCGAGATCCCCGAGAAGGGCGCCCTGCTCACCGCGCTCAGCCTGTGGTGGTTCGAGCGGCTCGCCGACCTCGTCCCCAACCACGTCGTCTCCGCCGAGGACGTGCCCGCCGAGTTCGCCGGCCGCGCCGTGCGCGTGCGCCGCCTCGACATGGTCCCGGTCGAGGCCGTCGTCCGCGGCTACCTCACCGGCTCGGGCCTCGCCGACTACCGGGCCACCGGCGCCGTCTGCGGCATCGCCCTCCCCGAGGGCCTCGAGGACGGCTCGCGCCTGCCCGAGCCGATCTTCACCCCGACCACGAAGGCCGCCGTCGGCGACCACGACGAGCCCATCGAGTTCGCGCAGGTCGTCGCGACCGTCGGCCCCGACCTCGCCGAGCGGGTCCGCGACCTGACCATGGCCGTCTACCGCCGCGGCGCCGAGATCGCGCTCGAACGCGGCATCATCATCGCCGACACCAAGCTCGAGTTCGGCGTCGACTCCGGCGGCGTGCTGCGCCTCGCCGACGAGGTCCTCACCTCGGACTCCTCGCGCTTCTGGGACGCCGAGGGCTGGAAGCCCGGCCAGACCCAGCCGTCGTTCGACAAGCAGTTCGTGCGCGACTGGGCCAAGTCCACCGGCTGGAGGCCCGACGGCGCCGCCGCGGCGCCCGAGATCCCCGCACCGATCGTCGACGCCACCCGCGCCCGCTACATCGAGGCCTACGAGCTGCTCACCGGCCGCAGCTGGTGACGCCCCGGCGCCCGCGGCCCCAGCCGCTCCCGCGCGGGCGGCGACCCGGTCCGGCCGGGCCCGCGTGCGCGGCACCGGCCGGTCCCTCGCCGGCGACGAGCCCTCCCCGTCCCGCCGAACGGCCGCACCGATCCGGCGAGCGCGCCGCCCGCCGGGTCACCGCTTGCCGCTCACCCGCGGGACCCACATCCGCACCGCCCAGCCGCCCTCCGGCGTCGGCCCCGCGCTGAACCGCCCGCCCAGCAGCTCCGCGCGCTGCCGCAGCCCCAGCAGGCCGTGCCGCGAACCCGGCAGCTCCAGCACCGGCCGCGACCCGGCCTCGTTCTCGATGGCGACGCTCGCCCCCTGGCCCCGGTTGGTCACCGACACCGTCACCGGCGCCTCCGGGGCGTGCTTGCGGGCGTTCGTGAGCGCCTCCTGCACGGTCCGGTAGATCGCCCGCTGGGCCGCCGGGTCGAGCCCCACGATCCGCTCCACCCGCAGCTCGACGTCGATCCCGCTGCCCGAGACCAGCCCGTCCAGCTGCTCCAGGGTCGGCTGCGGCGTCAACTCGGTCTCGCGCGTGCCCGAGGCCCGCAGCACCTGCACCATGTGCCGCAGCTCCTCCAGCGTGGTCACGCTCAGGCGCCGGATGGTCGAGGCGGCCGTGCGGCTCTCCTCGTCCTTCGCCTGGACCTGCAACGCCCCGGCCTGCACCGCGATGAGGCTGACCTGGTGGGCGACCACGTCGTGCATCTCCCGCGCCAGCTGGGCCCGCTCGGCGGACAGGGCCTGCTGGGTCAGCAGCACCTGCTCGTGCTCCCGGGCCTCCTCGATCTCCGCGATCCGGTCGGTCAGGTCCTGCCGGGCCCGCTGGCTGTAGCCGAAGATCGCGGGGACCGCCGCCATGACCGTGTAGGAGAGCACCAGCCGCAGGAAGGGCTCGACGGGCGTGACATGGAAGTGCAGCTGGTCCAGGGCCTCGTCGAGCGGCAGCCGCCACGGGCCCAGGAACAGGTGGTAGAGCTGCGTTCCCTGGAGGACGAAGCACACCGCCAGCATCGCCGTGGCGAGCAGCGGCGGCCACATGCGCCGCGACTGGCGGGTGAGCGTGTACAGCGCGATCATCGACGCGACCTTCTCGAACACCATGAACGCCGCCGGCAGCGTGATCAGGAAGACCAGGAACGGCCACCGCCTGCGGAACACCAGGACCGCGACGCCGATGACCGCGAACGTCGCGACCGGCTGGTTGGCGATGTCGATGACGAACAGGAGGTGGGCGACCGCCAGGACCATGGCCCCGGCGTCCCAGGCCCACTGCGGCACCCGCTCCAACCGGTCCGACCAGATCACTCGCCGTCCCTCTTGAGCAGGCCCGCGTCGTGCGCGGCCAGCGCCGCCTGCACCCGGTTGGACACCTGGAGCTTGGTGAGGATCGAGCTGACGTGGTCCTTGACCGTGCCCAGCCCCAGGAACAGCTCCGCCGAGATCTCCCCGTTCGACTTGCCCTCGGCCAGCAGCAGCAGGATCTGGAGCTCCCGCTCGGTGAGCCGCTCGACCCGCGGGTTCGGCCTGTTCCCGGCCGAGCGCTCCAGGTACCCGGCCACGACCGCCCGCGTGACCTTCGCCGAGAGCACCGCGCCCTCGGTCACCAGCGCCCTCACCTGGTAGGCCAGGTGCTCGGGCTCGGTGTCCTTGAGCAGGAACCCGGCCGCGCCCAGGCGCAGCGCCTCGTGCACGTACTCGTCGGTGTCGAACGTGGTCAGCGCGGCGGTGATCGGCGGATGCGAGAGGTTCTTGAGCCGCTTGAGGACCGTGAGCCCGTCGACGTCCGGCATCCGGATGTCCAGGAGCACCACGTCCGGGCGCAGGGACAGGACGCGGTCCATGGCGTCGGCGCCGGAGACGGCGTCCACGACCTCGATGTCCGCCGCCGCGCTCAGGATGTGGGTGAACCCCGAGCGGATGAGGGCCTCGTCGTCGACGATCAGCACTCGGATCACGTGGACCTCCAGGTGGCCTATTCGTTATATGAGGGCCCATCATCCATGCTCGCCCCCGACCGGCCGACCGGGGGGTCGACAGGCATCCGATCGGCGGGTGTGCGACCCCGACCGACGGCAGTGAGATTCAGGACCATCGGTGGCCCCAGGGCTAGTCCATCGGTCCTTTTCGGAGAGGGACCTCCACCGGACCGGTTCCGGCGGTTCGAGGGAGGCGGGGCCGCCCCGCGCACGCGAGGCTTGACTCCCACCCGAACCACGCCCCTGGAGGCACCATGTGCGGCTTCACCGTCCGCGCCGGAACGAGCGCCGGGTCCGACGCCGAGCGGTTCGCCGCGTCTCTGGAGCTCCTGGCCCACCGCGGCCCCGACGAGACCGCCGTCCACGCCTCCGGCGAGCGCGTCCTCATGGGCTTCAAGCGCCTCGCCGTCGTCGACCTCGAAGGCTCCCACCAGCCGATGCGCCGCGGCGACGACGTCGACCCCGAGCGCTACGCCATCGTCTTCAACGGCGAGATCTACAACTACCTCGAACTGCGGGAGGAGCTCTCCCGCGTCCACGGCGAGACCTTCACGACCGAGGGCGACACCGAGGTCCTCCTCGCCGGCTACCGGCACTGGGGCCCCGACGTCCTCCACCGCCTCCGCGGCATGTTCGCGTTCGTCGTCCACGACCGCGTCGCCGACCTGCTCTTCGCCGCCCGTGACCCCTTCGGGATCAAACCCCTCTACTGGACCCAGTGGGACGGCGGCACCTGGCTCTCCAGCGAGAAGAAGGCCCTCCCCGGCCTGTCCCACCCCGACCTCGTCGACCCCGACCAGGCCGCCCACTACGCCACCTTCCAGTACGTGCCCGAGCCCGCGACCCTCCACCGGCACGTCCACCGCCTCGAAGCCGGCCACTTCGCGCTCTTCCGGCCCGGCGACAAGCCCCGTCAGCAGCGCTACTTCCAGCCGATGTTCCGGCCCCGCCCCGTCGACGACGCCGACCGCCTCGGCGCCGAGATCCTCGCCGCCCTGCGCGACTCCGTGCGCGTCCACATGCGCTCGGACGTGCCGGTCGGGGCGCTCCTGTCCAGCGGCATCGACTCCACGGCGGTCGTCGCCCTGGCCCGCGAGATCAACCCGGCGCTCCTGACGTTCACCGCCCAGTTCACCGACCCGGGGCTGTACGACGAGCTCGAGGTGGCCGCCGCCTCCGCCGCCGCCCTCGGGGTGCGCAGCATCGCCGCGCCCGTCTCGGTCGAGGACGTCATGGCCGAGCTGCCCAGGATCATCTGGTACCTCGACGACCCGGTCGCCGACCCGGCCCTGGTGCCGCTGTACTTCGTGACGAAGAAGGCCGCCGAGCACGTCACGGTCGCCCTCGGCGGCGAAGGCGCCGACGAGCTGTTCGGCGGCTACACGATCTACCGCGAACCGCACTCCCTGCGCCGCCTCGAAGCCCTCCCCGGATCCGCGAAGGGCCTGCTGCGCAAGGCCTCCGCGGCCCTCCCCGACGGCGTCAAGGGCAAGAGCTTCCTCGAGCGGGGGACCGCCGAGCTCCAGGAGCGGTTCGTCGGCAACGCGAAGATCTTCACCGGCGAGGACAAGCGGCGCCTGCTCCACCGCGAGGTCGCCTCCTTCCGGGAGGTCACCGACCCGTTCTGGGAGGAGACGGCGCACCTCGACCCGACCACGCGCATGCAGTACCTGGACCTGAACACCTGGATGAAGGGCGACATCCTCGTCAAGGCCGACCGCATGTCCATGGCGCACAGCCTGGAGCTGCGGGTGCCGTTCCTCGACCGCGCCGTGTGGGAGGTCGCCTCCCGCGTCCCGGTCGAGCACCGGCTGCGCGGCGCGCAGACGAAGACCGCGCTGCGCCGGGCCGTCGCCGGCATCGTCCCGCCCACCATCGTCGAACGCCCCAAGCTCGGGTTCCCGACCCCGCACCGGCAGTGGCTGGCCGGGCCCATGTTCGACTGGGCCGACCACGTCATGGCCACCGTCGGCTGCGGGCACCTGCTCGACCTCCAGTACGCGCGCGGGCTGCTGCACGCCCACCGGGCCGGGGAGGCCGACAACGCCCGCAAGGTGTGGGCGGTCATGGCCTTCTGCCTCTGGTACGGCCAGCTCGAGCGCCCGCCCGCCGGCGTCGAACTCGTCCGCCCGCCCCGCATTGCACAGGCCCCGGCACCGGTCCCGGGACCGGGCCCGGCCGCGCACGACCTCGCCACCGCCTGAGCGGTTCCGGAGACGCCGCCGGGGCCCGTGCCGATCCGACGGACCCCGGCGCGGACGCGGCGACGCCCCCGCACCGAAGGCGCGGGGGCGTCCGCCGACGTCAGGCCCTGCGGGGCCCGTAGGTGAGCCGGCGCAGCAGGACCTCGAAGGGCCCGCGCCTCCCGGCCCTGTCGAGCATGACCGCGATCCCGACCGTGACCAGCCAGGTCCCGAACGCGACGCCGAACGCCGCCAGGTAGCCCATGTCCTCGCCGAGGCCGAAGCCCCAGGCGGTGAGCAGCGGGGCCATGATGATCGACTGGAGCAGGTACGACGTCAGCGACCGCTCGCCGACCGCCGCGAGCGCGCCGGGCACGCCGCGGCGCCCGAACCGCCGCAGCCGGTGCGCCAGGAGCGCGAACCCGCAGATGTAGCCGAGCCCGGCGTACATGCCGCCCAGGAGCGTCAGGTAGATCGAGGAGACGTACGGGACCGTCGACGGCTCCCACGTGCCGAGCGCGACGAGCGCGTACGGCAGCGAGCTGAGCACGTTCACGGCCATGCCGGTGACGAAGACGCGCTTCAGCCCCGGCAGGTGCCGCTCGGGGTGGTCGATCCAGCCCGAGCGCTGGAGCACCATGCCGGCCGCGACGAGCGGCAGGAACATGGCCAGGAAGACGCTCACGAGCATGACGGTGATCGAGGCGGACGCGCCCATGATCATCTGCTCGGCGTAGAGCGGCAGGTCGCCCATGGCGGGCGGGGCGCTGCCGCCGCTGTAGGCGTAGGCCAGGAGCGGGAGCCCGATGAGGACGAGGTAGAGCGAGGAGCCCCACAGCCACTTCTTGAGCGCCTGGTCCGAGAGGTGCACGAAGAACAGGGCGATGAGGCCGGTGATGCCGTAGGGGGCGAGGATGTCGCCGAAGAACAGGAACGTCGCGTGCAGGAAGCCGAAGGCGACGAGCCACCAGGAGCGGCGGCGCAGGACCTTGCGGACGCCCTTGGGGTCCATGCCGCGCGCGAACATGCGCGAGGCCATGACCGCGATGCCGAAGCCGTACAGGATCGCGAACATCGGCCGGGAGCGCTCGGCGATGACGAGCTGCTCGATGAACAGCGCGATGTGGTCGGCGGTCGACTGCCCGGTGTTGTGGTTGTACTGGTCGGTGGTCATGCCCCACAGGTGGATGGGGACGTTGGCGAGGGCGATGAAGAGCAGCATCCCGCCCCGCGCGATGTCGGGGGCGAGGGAGCGCTCGGCCTTCGTGATGGACGCGGGCGCGCCCGGCGGGCGGGCCGCCTGCTGCGTGGCCGTGGACATGAGGGGACTCCTCTGCGGTGATGAGCGGGTTCTGGTGGTTTCCGCCCTCAGTGTAGGCAGTTTCGGCACTTTCCACGGTGACGCCGACTCCCGATGAGCGCACCCGCCCGTGGTGCCGTCCGACTCGTTCCGAGGGAGGATCACGTTCGGAAGGACGTCGTACCCCGGGGGTATTTTTAAGCCAGGGGTCCCTCTTGTGTCCGTTTTATGGTAGACGCGCCGAGGCGCTCCGTGAACCTCCCGAAACGACGAAGGGCCCCACCGCTTTGCGGTGGGGCCCCTCGAACGTCTTCGTCCTGCTCCGGTTACGCCTTCGTACTGCGCTTCAGGTCCACTCCGGCTACGCCTTCGTGCTGTCCTTCACGTTCACTCCGGCTACGCCTTCGTGCTGCGCTTCAGGTCCACTCCGGCTACGCCTTCGTGAACAGCAACGCCGCATTGTGGCCGCCGAAGCCGAACGCCGTGTTGAGCGCGGCGTTCAACTCGACCTTGCGGGCCTCGTTCGCGGCCACGTCCAGGTCCAGGGCCGGGTCGGGGTTCTCCAGGTTGATCGTCGGCGGGATGACCCCCTCGACGATCGCCAGGATCGCCGCGATCGACTCGACCGCGCCCGCCCCGCCGAGCAGGTGCCCGGTCATGGACTTGGTCGCGGTGAGCACCACGTGGTCGCCGACCTCGCGCTTGATGCCCTTGACCTCCGCCATGTCGCCGACCGGCGTGGAGGTGGCGTGGGCGTTGACGTGTCCGATCTCCTTCGGGTCGATGCCGGCCTGCCGGATCGCCGCCGCCATCGCCCGGCCGCCGCCCTCGCACTCCGGCTGGGGCTGCACGATGTCGAACCCGTCGGAGGTCAGGCCCGAACCGGCCACGACCGCGTAGATCCTCGCCCCGCGCGCCTCGGCGTGCTCGCGGCGTTCCAGGATCAGCGCGCCCGCGCCCTCGCCCATGACGAACCCGTCGCGGTCGCGGTCCCAGGGCCGGGAGGCGTGCTCGGGGTCGTCGTTGCGGGTCGACATGGCCTTCATCGAGGAGAACCCGGCCATCGGCAGGCCGCCGATGACCGCCTCGGCGCCGCCCGCGACGACCACGTCGGCGCGGCCGACGCGGATCATGTCGGCGGCCCAGGAGATCGCCTCGGCGGAGGTGGCGCACGCGCTGGTGGGGGCGTGCACGCCGGCCTTGGCGTGGAACTCCAGGCCCACGACGGCCGCGGGGCCGTTGGGCATGAGCATGGGGACGGTGAACGGGGAGACCCGCCGGGCGCCCTTCTCCTCCAGGATGTCGTCCTGTTCGAGCAGTGTGAGCGCCCCGCCGATCCCGGAGCCGAAGACGACGCCGAGCCGTTCCGTGTCGAGGTCGTCGCTCAGCCCCGCGTCGTCCCACGCCTGCTGAGCCGCGACCAGCGCGATCTGCTCGGAGCGGTCGAGGCGGCGCAGCCGGACCCGAGGCAGCACCTCGGAGGGCTCCACCGCCAGCTCGGCGGCGATACGGCAGGGGAGTTCCCGCGCCCACTCGTGCTCGAGCAGGTGCACGCCCGACCGTCCGGCCACGAGTGCCTCCCAGGTCGACGCCACGTCCCCGCCGAGGGGAGTGGTCGCGCCGAGCCCGGTCACGACTACCTCAGTCACATTCAGCCCTTTCAGCCCTTTTCGATGTAGGAGACGGCGTCGCCGACGGTCTTCAGGTTGGCGACCTCGTCATCGGGGATCTTCACGCCGAACTTCTCCTCGGCGGCCACGACGACCTCGACCATGGCGAGCGAGTCGACGTCCAGGTCGTCGGTGAACGACTTGCCGTCGGCGACGTCGTCGGGGTTGACGCCCGCGACCTCTTCGAGAATGTCGGACAGGCCTTCGCGGATCTCGTCACGAGACAGAGCCATGAGTTATTTCCTCTCGATAGTTACGGGCAGCGGATGACCTGCCCGGCGTAGGTGAGCCCGCCGCCGAATCCGAACAGGAGGATCGGAGCGCCGGAGGCCACCTTGCCACTTTGTACCAACTTCGACAGCGCCAGCGGCACCGATGCCGCGGAGGTGTTGCCGGAGTACACGATGTCCTCGGCGACGATGCAGTCGTCGCTGAAGTCGAGCCGCTTGGCGATGCCCTGGATGATCCGCAGGTTCGCCTGGTGCGGCACGAACGCCGCCAGCTCCGAGATCTTGACGTCGGCCCTCTCGGCGACCTTCTCGATGAGCGGGGCCAGCTGGGTGGTCGCCCAGCGGAAGACGGTCTGGCCGGCCTGCTTGATGTACGGGACGTCCTCCTCGATGCGGATGACGTCGGCCATGGACGGCTCCGAGCCCCACACGACCGGGCTGATCGCCAGCGCCGGGTCGTCGGTGCCCTCGATGACGACCGCGCCCGCGCCGTCGCCGAACAGGACGCACGAGGAGCGGTCCTCCCAGTCGGTCACGGCGGTGAGCTTCTCGGCGCCGACCACGATGGCGCGCTTGGCGCTGCCGGTGCGGATGGCCATGTCGGCCTGGGCGACGGCGTACTCGAAGCCCGAGCAGGCGGTGTTGACGTCGATGGCCGCCGGCACGCTCAGGCCGAGCGCCTCGGCGACGCGGCAGGCGGTGTTGGGACACACGTCCTTGGCGGAGACCGTCGCGACGATGACCATGTCGATGTCGCCGGGGCCGTAGCCGGAATTGGCGAGGGCCTGGCGGGCGGCGTGGACCGCCATGTCGGCGACCTTCTCGTCCGCGGCGGCGATGCGGCGCTCCTTGATGCCGACCCGCGAGACGATCCACTCGTCGCTGGTGTCGACCATCTCGGCCAGCTCGTCGTTGGTGAGGATCTTCTCCGGCTGGTAGTGGCCGACGCTGACGACCCGCGATCCGTTGACGCTCACTCGACTCCTTCGATGCTTGCGAGTTCGGCGGCGGCCGCGAGGTCCCCAGGGGTGTTCACGTTGACACGCTCGACGCCCTTGAGTGCACGTTTGGCCAGCCCGGTGAGCGTCCCCGCCGGCGGCAGCTCGGTGACCGCCGTGACGCCCAGTTCTCCAAGCGTACTCATGCACGCGTCCCATCGGACCGGTGAGGTGACCTGAGCCACAACCTGCTGCAAGGCGGCGGCGCCGCTGGTGACGGGCTTCCC
The DNA here is from genome assembly GCF_020991375.1 of Glycomyces amatae. Classification (GTDB taxonomy): domain Bacteria; phylum Actinomycetota; class Actinomycetes; order Mycobacteriales; family Micromonosporaceae; genus Glycomyces; species Glycomyces amatae. The sequence goes on from NZ_JAJLQZ010000007.1 coordinate 177,922, forward strand.
GTCCCGGTTCGACAGGAGGGTCCGCACCGGGTCGGCGGGCTCGATCGCGGCGGCGGCCGCCTCGAGGGCCTCCTTCGCGGGGGCCATGTGCGGGGTGTGGAACGCCCCGGCGACCTTGAGCGGGATGATCCGCGCCTTGGCGGGCGGGTTCCCGGCGAGCTTCTCGACGGCGGCCACGGGCCCGGCGGCGACGATCTGGCCGGCGCCGTTGCGGTTCGCGGGCCAGGCCCCGGCGCTCTCGATCGCGGCGAGGACCTCGTCCTCGTCCCCGCCGAGGACGGCGGCCATCGTGGTCGGCTCGATGCCGCAGGCCTCGGCCATCGCGCGGCCGCGGACGGCGGCGAGGCGGACGGCGGCCTCGGGCTCGAGGACCCCGGCGATGGCGAGCGCGGTGAGCTCGCCGACCGAGTGGCCGGCGACGGCCGTGTACCGCTCGGCCGCGGCGGCGTCGGCGAGCAGGTGCTCGGCGGCCAGCAGCCCGGCGGCCACCAGCAGCGGCTGCGTGTTGGCGGTGTCGGTGATCTCGTCCTGGCCCGCCTCAGTGCCGAGGCGGACGAGGTCGAGGTCGATCAGGTCGGACCAGTCGCGGAGGCGGCGCTCCATCGCGGGGTCGGACTCGATCCACGGCGAGAGGAACCCGGGCTTCTGCGAGCCCTGCCCGGGAGCGAGAATGGCAAGCACAAGAGAACTTTCGCATCGGCGGCATGGGATACGGGAGCCGTCAGGGGACTGAAACCCCGTTCGGTTCTTGTAGGGAATCTACAATACTCGTTGTCAACTGCGGGAACGCCGGGCGGCCGGTGCGTTCTCCAGGCGCCCTATGGTCAACCCCACACGCAGGACGAAAGCTTCATGGGGATCGGTGGGGGAGAAACCGGTCACCTCCTGGATGCGGCGGAGCCGGTACCGGACCGTGTTGGGGTGGACGTACAGCTCCCGGGCGGTGCCCTCCAGGACGCCGCCGGAGGCGATGAACGCGTCCATGGTCTCCAGCAGCTCGCCCCCCGCGCGGCGCAGCGTCATGAACACGCCCTCGCGCAGCCCCTGGCGGGCCGCCTCGTCCCCGGCGATCGCCCGCTCGGGCAGCAGCTGGGTCGCGGTCACGGGCCGGGGCGCGTCCGGCCAGGCCGGGGCCGACCGGTGGCCCGCGACGGCCGCCAGCGCCGACGCCGAGGCCTCGGCGAGCCCGTTCACGGTGGGGCCCACCACGATCGGGCCGTCACCGAACTGCCCGGTGAGCTTCTCGACGATCTCGACCGGCTCCTTGACGCCCCCGAGCAGCAGCACCAGGCGGGCGCCGTGGACGCCCGCGAGGATGTCGAGCCCCAGGCGCCGGGCGGCCCGCTGGACCGAGTGGAGGACGAGCGTGGCCTCGCCGCCGGGGGTCGCGCCGCAGACCACGGTGATCGTCTGCGTCTCGGACCAGCCCAGGGCCGCGGCGCGGCTGATGAGCTCGTCGGAGTTGTCGCCGCGCAGCAGCGCGTCCACGAGCATCGCCTGGAGGCGCGCGTCCCAGGCCCCGCGGGTCTCGGCGGCCCGCGCGTACACGCGGGCCGCCGCGAAGGCGATCTCGCGGCTGAAGCGCAGCACCGACTCGCGCAGCTGGTCCTCCTCGCCGTCGGCGGCGAGCTGGGGGACCTGCTCCTCGACGACGTCGATGACGACCTGGATGAGGGCCACGGTGTGCTGGAGGCTGATGGCGCGGGCCAGCTCCACGGGGGCGGCCTCGAACACCATGTCCGAGGAGCCGAGGTCGTCGCCGGAGTGGCGCAGCCATTCGAGGAACTGCCGCACCCCGGCCTGGGCCACCAGCGTGACCATGGAGCGCTGCTCGGCGGGCAGGTCGCGGAACCAGGGGAGGCGCTCGTCCATCCGCGTGAGCGACTGGGTCGTCAGCGCCGACGAGGAGCGCTCGATGTTCTGAATGGTGGTGGCCAGGTCCATGCCCTATAGCCTGCCAGACGTGGCGCGCGCCGCGCACCGACGTCTGACGGAATACCGGGGCCGCCACTACTGTTGGCCCCAATAGCACCGAAAGTCGACAGAGAGGCGGCCACATGGCCACGGTTGAACTGACCAAGGACAACTTCGAGGAGACCGTGACCGGCAACGGCATCGTGCTGGTCGACTGGTGGGCCGACTGGTGCGGCCCGTGCAAGATGTTCGCGCCGACCTTCGAGTCCGCCAGCGAGCAGCACGCCGACGTCGTCTTCGGCAAGATCGACACCGAGGACCAGCAGGAGCTCTCGGCCGAGGCCGGCATCCAGTCGATCCCGACGCTCATGGCGTTCCGGGACGGCATCCTCCTCTACAGCCAGCCCGGCGCCCTCCCGGCGGCCGCGCTGGAGGAGATCATCGGCAAGGTCAAGGAGCTCGACATGGACGAGGTCCGCAAGCAGATCGAGGCCGAAGAGGCCGGCGACCACGACGGGCACCAGCACTAGACCCGGTCACACGGCCTTCGAGGGGCGGGACGCGCGGCGTTCCCGCCCTTCGCCGTCCCCGGGGACGGCGAAGGGGGCCGCAGGCGAACGCCTGCGGCCCCCTCTCCGCTGCTTACGAGTCGCCGCCCGCTTCGCCCGCCTCGGCGGCCGTCGGGTCGGTGATCTGGTACTTCGCGGCCGCCTGCGCGGCCAGCTCCGGCTTGACCTCGCCGCGCGCGGCGAGCTGCTGGAGCGCGGCCACCGCGATCGACTCGGCGTCGACGTTGAAGTGGCGGCGCAGCGCCCCGCGGGTGTCGGAGTGGCCGAAGCCGTCCGTGCCCAGCGAGGTGTAGTCGCCCGGCACCCAGCGGCTGATGAGGTCCGGCACGGACCGCATGTAGTCGCTGACGGCGATGAACGGCCCCTCGGCGCCCGAGAGCTTCTCGGTCACGTACGGGACGCGCTTCTCGGCCTCGGGGTGGCGCAGGTTCTGCCGCTCGGCCTCGACCGCGTCGCGGTTGAGCTCCGACCACGAGGTCACCGACCACACGTCGGCGGCCACGCCCCAGTCCGAGGCGAGCAGCTCGACGGCCTTCTGCGCCCACGGCATGCCCGAGCCCGACGCGAGCAGCTGCACTCGCGGGCCCTGCGCGTCCGAGGCCGAGACCCGGTGGAGGCCCCTGAGGATGCCCTCCACGTCCACGCCCTCCGGCTCGGCCGGCTGCACGATCGGCTCGTTGTAGACGGTCAGGTAGTAGAAGACGTGCTCGCCGTCGGCGTACATCCGCTTGAGGCCGTCCTGGACCAGGTGCCCGATCTCGTAGCCGAACGCCGGGTCGTAGGAGACCACCGCCGGGTTGGTGTGCGCGATCAGGATCGAGTGGCCGTCCTCGTGCTGGAGGCCCTCGCCGTTGAGCGTGGTCCGCCCGGCGGTCGCGCCGATGAGGAACCCGTTCGCGAGCTGGTCCGTGGCGGCCCAGATCGCGTCGGCGGTCCGCTGGAACCCGAACATCGAGTAGAAGATGTAGAACGGGATCATCGGCTCGCCGAGCGTGTCGCCCGAGGTGCCCGCCGCGGTGAACGCGGCCACCGAGCCGGCCTCGTTGATGCCCACGTGCATCAGCTGGCCCTGCTCGGACTCCTTGTAGGACAGGAACAGGTCGCGGTCCACCGACAGGTACTGCTGGCCGTGCGGGGACCAGATCTTCGCCGTCGGGAACATCGCGTCCATGCCGAACGTGCGCGCCTCGTCGGGGATGATCGGGACCCAGCGCTTGCCGATCTCCTTGTCCCGCATGAGGTCCTTGAGCAGGCGCACCAGCGCCATGGTGGTGGCGACCTTCTGCTTGCCCGAGCCGCGCTTGGCCGACTTGTAGGCGTCGTCGCCGGGCAGGTCCAGCGGGACCACCGTGTTGCGGCGCGAGGGGATCGAGCCGCCCAGGGCGCGGCGGCGCTCCTGGAGGTACTCGTGCTCGGCCGAGCCGGGCTCCGGCTTGATGTACGGCGGCAGGTACGGGCTCTGCTCGAGCTGCTCGTCGGTGACGGGCATGTCGAGCGCGTCCCGGAAGCCCTTGAGGTCCTCCAGGGAGAGCTTCTTCATCTGGTGCGTCGCGTTGCGGCCCTCGAAGGTCGAGCCGAGCTTGTAGCCCTTGACGGTGTGCGCGAGGATCACCGTCGGCTGGCCCTCGTGCTCCATCGCGGCCTTGTAGGCGGCGTAGATCTTGCGGTCGTCGTGGCCGCCGCGGCGCAGGTCCCAGATCTGGTCGTCGGTGAGGTTCTGGGCGAGCGCCTTCGTGCGCGTGTCGCGCCCGAAGAAGTGCTCGCGGACGAACGCCCCGGACTCGGCCTTGAAGGTCTGGTAGTCGCCGTCGGGCGTGGTGTTCATGAGGTTCACCAGCGCGCCGTCGTGGTCGGCGGCGAGCAGCGGGTCCCACTCGCGGCCCCACATGACCTTGATGACGTTCCAGCCCGCGCCGCGGAAGTACGACTCGAGCTCCTGCACGATCTTGCCGTTGCCGCGCACCGGCCCGTCGAGGCGCTGGAGGTTGCAGTTGACGACGAACGTCAGGTTGTCGAGCTCGGCGCCCGCCGCGAACTGCAGCGCGCCCCGCGACTCGACCTCGTCCATCTCGCCGTCGCCCAGGAACGCCCACACCTGCTGCCGCTTGGTGTCGGCCATGCCGCGGTCGTCCATGTAGCGGTTGAACAGCGCCTGGTAGATCGCGTTGATCGGGCCCAGGCCCATCGACACGGTCGGGAACTGCCAGTAGTCGGGCATCAGCCGCGGGTGGGGGTAGGAGGGCAGGCCGCCCTGCGGGCGCGACACCTCCTGGCGGAAGCCGTCCAGGTCGTCCTCGCTCAGGCGCCCCTCGATGAAGGACCGGGCGTACATGCCGGGGGAGGCGTGGCCCTGGAAGAAGATCTGGTCGCCGCCGCCGGCGTGGTCGCGGCCGCGGAAGAAGTGGTTGTAGCCCACCTCGTACAGGTTCGCCGCGGAGGCGTACGTGGAGATGTGGCCGCCCACGCCGATGCCGGGTCGCTGCGCGCGGTGCACGGTCATCGCCGCGTTCCACCGCACGAAGCTGCGGATGCGTTGCTCGACGGCCTCGTCGCCGGGGTAGTGCGGCTCGGCCTCGACCGGAATGGTGTTCACATAGTCGGTGCTCGTGGACGCCGGGACGCCGATCTGGCGGTTGCGGGCGTGCTCGAGCAGCCGCTGGATGACGTAGCGGGCGCGGCTGCGCCCGCCGGCGTCGAGGAGGCCGTCGAGGGATTCCAGCCACTCGCTGGTCTCCCCCGGGTCAGTGTCCGGTACTTGGGTCGGCAATCCGTCACTGATGGGCGGCCGGTTCTGTTCCGTGGTCACGGGCGATCCCTCGTTCTAAGACTGCGGCTTTGCAGGGTTTCTCGTATGGCAGCAGAGTGTCATCGTTTTCTACCATCCTCCCTTGAATCTACCGCGAGCGTCGCCGACCCACCCGGGTTGATGCGACCGCGCCCACACTCCCCGCGACCTCGAACGCCGCTCACCTGCGCCCCCGCGCGTCAAGCGCTATCAGAAGAGATGACGGCCACGTGAACGTGTGCTCATCTCCGCGTTCGGAGGCCGTGCGGTCCTTCCTCCGCGCGTGCGCGCGCGGGCGGCGCATATGCCGCACCGCATATGCCGTACCTCATATGCTGTGCAGAGCAGGGCGGTACGCTCTGGCCAGTCGACACCCATGGAGGGACGAATTGAACGCTCCGAGCAGCCAGGTGGACGTCTCCAGCGTCGTGCAGCGACTCGGGCTCGACGGTGTCGAATCCGTGATGGAGATCGGGTTCGACACGGACGTCGACGCGACCCTGCGCACCGCCGTCATCGACGCCGTCGGCGAACTCCTGGGGGAGGACTCCGACGAGATCGTCGGGGCCGTCCTCCTGTGGTGTCGCGAGGAGGACGGCGACCTCGTCGACCTCCTCCTGGACGCCCGCGACCCCCTCGCCGACGACGGCGTGGTCTGGCTCCTGACCCCCAAGGCCGGGCGGAGCGGCCACATCGAGCCGGCCGACGTCGAGGAGTCGGCGGCCCTGGCCGGCCTCAAGTCGACCAAGACGCTCAACGCCTCCCCCGACTGGGTCGCCTCGCGGATGGTCGTCGCGCGGCGCTAACGTTCAGCGCGTCCGACCACCGAGGCCCTCCCGCGAGGGCCGCACCCAAGGAGCGCAGATGCCGATCGAGACCGGAACCAAGGCCCCCGGCTTCACCCTGAAGGACCAGAACAACCAGGAGGTCGCCCTCGCCGACTTCGCCGGCGAGAAGCACGTCCTCCTGGTCTTCTACCCGTTCGCGTTCACCGGCGTGTGCGAGGGCGAGCTGTGCGGCATCCGCGACAACCTCGACGCCTACCAGACCGACGAGGTCCAGGTCCTCAGCGTCTCCGTCGACTCCCCGTTCGCCCACAAGGTCTGGGCGCAGCGCGAGGGCTTCGAGTTCCCGCTGCTGAGCGACTTCTGGCCGCACGGCGAGGTCGCCCAGGCCTACGGCGTGTTCAACGCGGAGAAGGGCATGGCGAACCGCGGCACCTTCGTCATCGACAAGGCCGGCGTGGTCCGCTTCGCCGAGATGAACCTGCCCGGCGAGCCCCGCGACCAGGGCGCCTGGCAGAAGGCCCTGGCCGAGCTCCAGGCCTGAGACCGCACGGGGCGCAGCGGCCGGCCGCCGCTGCGCCCTTGGCGTTCAATGGGTTGAACGCCCCCCCCACGATCGGATCAGCCCGTGCGCCACCGCCTCGCCGCCCTCGCCCTCCTGCCGCTCGCCGCCGGCTGCTCCCTGATCGGCGGGCAGGAGGAGGACCTCGACTTCGACGCCTACGCCGGCGACCTCACCGACATGCACAACGAGGGCGTCCGACTGGACCGGGAGCTGACCGCGGCCGAGGGCCGGATCATCCAGGACTGCCTGGAGGACCGGGGCTTCGGCGGCTGGGAGCCCCACCGCGGGCACCTCCGCGTCCACGACTACCTGTTCGAGGCCGGCGAGGCCGGGCACCCGTACCACTCCTTCGAGGGCGGCGGCGGCGCCTGGCCCGACCCTCCCGAGGACGTCCCGGACGCCGACGACGCCCAGGGCTGGCTCGACTTCGAACGCGGCACGGCCGTCCGCATCGCCGAGTGCGGCGACGAGACCGGCTACCGCGAGGCTGCCGGGCACGCCTGGGAGCAGGCGCAGCTGCGGTACTACCTCGACATCGAGCAGGAGACGTACGCGTGGCAGGAGGAGATGCGCCGCCACCTCGAGGCGGCCCAGGAGGTCATCGAGGGCTGAGGCCCCCGTCGCCGCGCTCCAGCGGGGCGGCGCCCCACGGGCTCAGGAACACGAACCGGATCATCGGGAACCGCTCGCGCAGCCGCGCCTCCACGGCCCGGCTGGTGCGCTCGATCGCCTCGCCGCTCGCGCTGTCGCGGTAGTCGATCTTGGCGGCGACGAGCACCGACTCCGGCCCCAGGTAGAGCGTCAGGAGCTCCTGGACGGCCGCGATGTCCTCGCCCGCCTCGATCTCCGCGAGCACCGCCCCGCGGAACCGCGGCGGCAGGCTCCGTCCGATCAGGAGCGAGAGGTTCGCGTGGCCGAGCAGGACCGCCACGATCAGCAGCAGCACGCCGATGAGGACGGACGCGCCGCCGTCGTAGAACGGGTCCCCGGTGATCTCGGTGAGCGCCAGGCCGGTCGCCGCCAGGATCAGGCCGGTGAGCGCGGCGAAGTCCTCCAGGAACACCGCCTTGACGCTTGTGTCCGCGGTGTGGCGCAGGAACCGGCCCGGCCGCACCTTCCACTTGCGGGACTCGTCGCGCAGCTGCACGATGGTGCGCGTGAACGAGACGCCCTCCAGCACGAACGAGATCGCCAGGACGATGTAGGCGACCAGGTAGTTCGACTCGGTCCCGCCGTGCATCGAGTGCACGCCGTGGGTGATGGAGAACAGGCCGCCGGCGACGAACGTGAACGCCGCGGCGAGCGCCGCCCACATGTAGGCGGTGGAGCCGTAGCCGAACGGGTGCGCCTCGTCGGGGGCCTTCTCGCTGTTGCGCAGCGCGATGTACAGCATGAACTGGGTGACGGTGTCGGCCGCGGAGTGCGCGGCCTCCGAGACCATCGCGGCCGATCCCGACAGGAGCCCCGCGACGAGCTTCGCGATCGCGATGCCCAGGTTCATCAGGCCCGCGACGATCACGGTGAGGATGCTCTCCGCGTTCGCGGGTTCCTCCGGCTGCGCTTCGGCCGCTTCGCTCACGCCCTCGAGCTTAGCGAGGCGGGGCCGGTCGCCGGTTCAGTTCGGGCGGAGCGCCGCGAACGCCTCGTCCACGAGTGCCGGGAGGTCCTCGCGCCCGCCCCCGGCAGTCCACCGGTCGGCGGCCAGCTCGACGCAGGCGATCGCGGCCGCGGCGAGCACGCCGTCCCGCAGCGAGGCCTCGCCGCGGCCCGCCCGCTCGGCGAGCACGGCGGCGACCAGCCGCTGCCAGGAGTGCTGGTGCTCCATCCGGCAGGCGGCGAGCGAGGGGCTCTCCCTGACCATGCGCGCCAGCGCGAGCGCGCGGTCGGCGTCTTGGCGGAACTCCTCCACGAAGCCGTCGACGCTCTGCCGCAGGGAGACCCACTCGTCCTCGCCCGCGGGCCGCGAGCGCAGGGCGTCGGCGAGCTCGAAGCCCTTCGCCTCCAGGGCGCCCAGGACGGCGTCCTCCTTGGTCTTGAAGTAGCGCAGGAAGGTCGAGCGGGAGACGCCCGCGGCGGCGGCGACGTCGTTGACCGTGGACCGGTCGAAGCCCTCGCGGTTGAAGACCTCCAGGGCGGCCTCGGCCAGCTCGGCGCGCACGGCGGCGCGGGCGATGTCGCGGGTGCCTCGGTTCACGGGGCCGATCCTACCAATCCTCGCTCCGGGGTTGTCATATGTGAGACTCAGGCTCTAACATGAGACTGAGTCTCATAAAGAGGAGTTGATTCCATGAGCGTTCAGGGAGCCCCTGACCTCGACGGGAGGACCGTCGTCGTCACCGGCGCCAGTTCGGGCATCGGCGCCGCCGCGGCCCGCCGCTTCGCCGCGCTCGGCGCCGAGGTGGCGGTCGTCGGCCGCGACCCGCGCAAGACCGCCGCGGTCGCCGATTCCGTCGGCGGCCCGGCCTTCACCGCCGACTTCGCGGACCTCGGCGACGTGCGCGCCCTCGCCGCCGACCTGGCCGACCGCTTCCCGCGCATCGACGTCCTCGCGAACAACGCCGGCGGCTACCGCCCCGAGCGCGTCCTCACCGCCGACGGCCACGAGTGGACCTTCCAGGTCAACCACCTGGCGCCGTTCCTGCTCACGAACCTGCTGCTCGACCGCCTCGCCCGGAGCCCCGACGCGCGGGTGATCTCGACCGGCAGCATGGCCTACCGCGGCGCGGCGCTCGACCTCGACGACCTCGACGCCGCCGAGGGCAGGTACCGCCCCATGAAGGTCTACGGCGCCGCGAAGCTCGCGACGATCCTGTTCACCCGCGAACTGGCCCGCCGCACCGAGGGCACCACCGTGACGGCCTCGGCGTTCCACCCCGGCGGCGTCGCCAGCGACGTGTTCCGCGAGAAGCAGGTCCTCAACCGGCTCATCGGCTCGCCCCTGGGCCGGCTCCTGCTCACCCCCGAGCAGGGCGCCGAACCGCTCGTCATGCTCGCGACCGCGCCGGAGGCGGCCGACGGCGCCTACTTCCACCGGCTCAGGCGCGAGTCGCCCCGAGGCCGGCACGCGACCGACCCCGGCCTCGCCCGCGCGCTGTGGGAGCGCTCGGAGCGGATGACCGGGGTCGCGGCGCGCTGACGGAGGCGCCGGTCCGCTACGACTCCTCGGCGAAACCCCACTCGCCGACGTTGTAGAACACCCGCATCGTGGTCGCCCAGTTGTCGCGGACGTTCACGACGTCCTCGTTCAGCATGACCAGCGCCGGGGTCCACGCGAGCGGCAGCTGCACCGACTGGTCCAGGGAGATCTGCGCGGCCCGGTTGTTGAGCTCGGCGGCCCGGTCGCGGTCCATCGTGGTCGCGAGCTCGTCCACGATGGCGTCGACCTCGTCGTCACGGAACCCGGTGTGGCCCCCCTCGCCCCAGTAGTCGGCCGCGGAGGAGGCGAACAGCGGCGTCTCGATCCAGCTGAACTGGACGAGGTCCCAGTCCTTCGCCTCCAGGACCGAGTTCAGCTCGCCCGCCGGGATCGGGTCGGCCTCGACCTCGATGCCGATCCCCTCGAGGTAGGTGATGACGAGGTCCTGGATGATCGGCGTGAAGGCGTTGCCCTCCAGGCCGGTGCGGTAGCGCAGGCTCACCGGCTCGCCCTCGGGGGTCAGCAGCCGCCCGCCCTCCCAGGTGTACCCGGCCCCTTCGAGGATGCCGCGGGCCGCGTCGGCGTCGCCCGAGCCGAGGCCGCCGTCCCCGATCTGGTCGGTCCAGTACGCCGAGCCGGGGCGGAACAGCACGCTCCGCATCGTCTCGACGTCCTCGTAGGCCGTGCCGTAGGCGCGCTCGTTGATCTCGTCGGCGTCGATCGCCGTGAAGACGGCCCGGCGCAGCGGTTCCTCGGCGAGGAACGGGTTGTCGAAGTTCGCGTCGATGTGGGACCAGCCCGACTGGGGCGCGACCGAGTACTTCAGGTGCTCCTCGCCCGCGATCCGGTCGAGCACCTCGGGGTCGAAGCTGGAGGGCGCGCCGCCGTCGACCGTGCCCTGCCGCAGCTCGGTGGCCATGGCGTCGGCGCCCTCGATGTACTTGAGCGTCAAGGAGTCGAGCGTGGACCGCTGGGAGCCGGTCCACTCCTCGTTCGGCACGTACTTCGCGTAGACCCCGAGCTCGCCCTCGACCATCCGGAACGGGCCGGCGCTGTAGTCGAGCGGCGGGTTCTCGGAGAAGTCGGCGACGGAGGCGGCCATCGCGACCGGGTCGGTGCGCCAGTCCGGGTGGCCGCGGGCCTCGGCGATGTGCGCCGGGTGGGTGATGACCCCGGCGGCGTACCACTCGGCGTCGAGGTAGCCCTCCTCGTAGGTCACGACGATCGCGCCGTCCTCGGCCTCCTCGATGCTCGCGACGTGGGAGCCGTAGTCGCTCGCCGGGGCGCACTCGGCGCACCGGGCCTGGTCGCCGGAGGTCGCGTGCCAGTGCCAGACGAAGTCGTCGATGCCGATCGGGGTGCCCTCGCCCCAGGTCGCGTCGTTCTTGAGGCGGTAGGCGACGGTGAGCGGCGCTTCGGCCAGCAGCTCGGGGGCCTCGGCGTAGATCCCGTCGTTGTAGTGGATCTCGCCGTCCTGGTCGAAGGTGAGGACCGAGGGCCGCAGGGGCTGGTTGATGATCGAGGTGGCCAGGCTGGAGCCGTAGACGTCGGCCTGGCCCCAGGCCTCCCACTTGCCGTCCACGGCCCACACCAGGTCGCCGCCGTCGGCGCGCTCCCCGGCGTTGCAGGTGGTCGGCTCGGTCGCGCAGTCCTCGAAGCCCGCGTTCGTGTCGGCCGCCTCGCCGCCGCACGCGCCGACCGCCAGGGCGAGGGCGGCCGCGACGGCGGCGAGGGATCTCGGTGCGCCGCGACCGGGCGCCTTGGGCTGGGGCATGGCAGTGCCTTTCGCGAAGTCCGGGGGAAGTGCCTCGTGGGCACGCCCCACAACGTAGTGCCGCGGCCGAAGAAAGTCAACTAAAACGATAGGATTACTCGTCTATCTCGCGTCGGCGGTTCGCGTCGGTCGCGGACCACAGCGGAGGCGTCCTCGCGGTGCCGTCCGTATGGGATGAATCCTCCCGTATCCTACCGGAATCCGAGGTGGACGCCGGTCGCGTCGTCATGGGGCTTGGCGGAGGCCATGGCGACCGGGTCGCCGCGCTCGTGCTCGCGGACCAGGGCGCACAGCGCCGCCACGCCCTCGCGCCCCGCGCGGTCCAGCAGGTGCTCCCACCGGTGGCCGTAGCGCTCGGTCAGGCGCGTCAGCCCGTCGGTGCACAGCATGGCGTCCCGCAGCCCCGCGGCGTCGACCTCGCCGGTGAGCGCCTCGGCGGCCGCGCCCGGATCGGCCGAGGCCACCCAGAAGCCGTGCGGCCGGTTGCGCACCGCCGCGATGTAGCCGACCGGGTAGCGGCGGTACCCGCCGACGTCCTCGACCGCGGGCGCGCCCGTCAGCCGGGCCAGCCGCTCGTCCGAGACGGCCCGCACCGCCCCGCCGCCGTCGCGCCACGCGACGGCGCTGTCGCCCAGCACCAGCCACGCCAGGCGCCCCGCCGAGAGGCGCACCATGGCGACCGTCGCACCGGGGGTGACCGGGTTCGCCAGGTCGCAGCCGCGGTGCCCGTCCGCGGTCGCCTCGATGGCCCCGCCGAGGACGGCCCGCAGACCGAGCGCCCGGTCGCCGATGCGCGCGGCGATCGCCGCGCCGAGCCGCTCCACGTACCAGGGCACGTCGTGGACGCAGCCGTCGTCCGGGTAGCGGGTGATGCCGTCGAGCACGAGGGCCCAGGCGTCGCCGGTGCGGTAGTGGTCCTCGTTGGGGCCCGCGCCGCCGGGCGCCGAGTCGGCCGAGATCCGGATCGTCATGCCTCCAGTGTGGCCGCGGCCGCTCGCCGACGGCGTGCCCGGTCGCGGCGGCGCGGGCCCGACCGGCGCCGAACTCCTCACCGCCTTCGCCCGGGACCGGCGCGGCTGAGCTGCCGCCATGCCGAACTCCTCATACCTCTGCTCGACCGACCTGCGGTCCCTCTACCCCTCGACCACCGACCGGGGCTTCGACCCGGCGAAGGGCGTCGTCGCGTTCGACGTGCGCTGCGTGCCCCTGCTGTGGCTCGCGATGTTCCGCCCGGCCGACCTCTCGACCCAGGCCGTCACGGTCGAACCCGACCCCGACGCCGTCTTCTTCGCGTTCGACGAGGGCGGCGGCGACCTCGTCGAGGCCGAGGCGCCCCGGAGGAGACCGAGACGCAGGTCGTCGAGGCGACCGCGCCGCTCGTCGCCAAGGACCGCGCGCTCGCCCAGCTCGACGCCGCCGTCCCGGTGCTCGGCCGGCTCTTCGCCGCCGAAGGCCTCCTCGACGAGCATGCGGCGATGCTGCGCCGGGCGGCCGCCGCCGCCCCGGGCGCGCACCTGACGATCGAACTCGACGAGATCGAGGGGCTGTGGGAGCCGGGCGCCTTCCAGCCCGCGCTCCGCGCCGCGCCGGCGAGCCTGGACGGCGGGACCGACCCCGAGGCCGACCGGGCCCGCCTGGTCGAACTCGCCCAGCTGCGACCCGGCAGGCCCTTCCCGGCGGCGCGGCTGCTTTTTGACGACGGCGGTGCCGAGAACGGCGCTGTCGAGAACGGCGCTGTCGAGAACGGCATCGTCGAGGACGACGACTACTGGAACCTGGTCCGTCTGCTGGGCGCGAGCTTCAGCGCCGAGGTCCCCTGGGAGCCCTCCGCGGCCGGATGACGCTACGGCGCGCCGGGCCCCGGCTCGTCGAGCGCGACCGCCCGCTGCGCCGGGCCGTCGCCCGCCGCGGCGTCGGATCCGGCGCCGAAGTGGTCGGCGAGCTCCTCGTCGGTCGGCAGCCGGCCCAGCCGGCGCGCGAGCGCCGCGCGCACCTGGCCCAGCGCCGGCCGCGGCGTCCGGAGGGGACGCCGCGTCCGCGCCGGCCACGTGGTGTCGCGGAAACGGCGCCGGACCTCCGCCGAGATCGTCGGGATCGCGAAGGACAGGAAGTCGGCGCCCTGCGCCGGGTCGAATCGGTCGATGGCGTGGATCAGGCCGACCGAGGCGATCCGAAGGAGGTCCTCGTCCGCGAAGCCGGTGACGGCGTACCGCCGGGCGAGGTGCCCGACCAGCGGCAGGTATCCGACGATGAGGCGGTCCCTGATCTCGGAGCGCCGGGGCTCGTCCACGTCGAGGCCGCTCATCTCGGCGAACAGCGGCGCCAAGTGCCCGTACTCGTCGGGTCCGCCGCTCGGCGGGGTCGGGTCTGTCATGCGATCGCCGTTCTGCAGGGCCGGCGCCGCCGATGGGCCTCCGACCGCCTGGTCCGCGGTCCGACCGCGTCTCACGTACCGATAGTGCAGCGTCCCTGCCGCGTTCCAACGTGTGCCCAACGTAGCAGCATCCGCAGGCGGCGTCACCCGTCGCATGCGCTGATGATTTTCGAACGCGCATATGATGGTCTCCCCGGCCGCGACGGCCGGGCCGCCGTCCGGATCTTCTGCTTATAGTGGGAGCCCTTGTCGCGTCATCCGCGATTCGGCGGGCGGCATCCGCCGCGAGAGCGCACCAGCGGCGGCGGCCCAGGGGCGTGTGAGTCGGGATCGACGCCGCACGGAGGTGGAGCGATGGCAGCGATCGAGGACGACGGTGCGCGGGAGACCGACGCCCCGTCCGAGCCGCTCGAGCCAGGGCCGCCCGAGGGGCCGCTGCGCGCGACGGAGACCACGGGGCCGCTGCCGGTCCTGCACGTCTCCGGATCGGTCGACCTCAACAGCCACGACGACTGGGGGCGGGTGCTGCGGCAGGCGACCGTCAGGCACGGGGAGCTGCACGTGGACCTCGCCGGACTGGCGTTCATCGACATGCGGGGCGTCAGCGTGCTCGTCGACGTCGCGCGGGGACTCCCCGAGGGGGCCCGGGTCGTGGTCCACCGCGCCCCGCCCTGCATGCGGCGCATGATGGAAGTGCTCTGGCCCGCGGGCCTGGACGCGATCACGATCAAAGGAGACGCGCGATGACCGCAGCTCCCGGCCGCGAGGCCGAGGATCCGTTCGACCACCCCGCCCTGCACTACTCCGGCGACCGGGAGTACCTCGACGGCACGCTCCCGTTCATCGAGCAGGCGCTGGCCGCCGAGGGGCCGGTCGCGGTGGCCGTTCCCGGACCGAACCTGAAGCTCCTGCGGGACGCCCTGGGCGAGCGGGCCGGGCGCGTCCTCATGCTCGACATGACCGAGGCGGGCGCCAACCCCGGGCGCATCATCCCCGGCGTGCTGCGCGCCTTCGCCGACGCGCACCCCGACCGCCGCGTCCGCATCGTCGGCGAACCGGTCTGGCCCGCCCGCACCGAGGACGAGTACCCCGCCTGCGCTCAGCACGAGGCGCTGATCAACCACGCGTTCGCCGGCCGCGACGTCGCCATCCTCTGCCCGTACGACCTCGACGGGCTCGACGCGCGGGCGATCGACGACTCCCTCGCCACGCACCCGGTCCTCATCGACCGCGCCGGGCGCCGCGCCAGCGACGGCTACGACCCCGACCGCATCGTGGCCGAGTACAACCGGCCGCTCGAGGCCCCGCCGCGGACCGCCATCGAGCGGGAGTTCGACCGCTTCACGATCGACAACGCGCGCTGGTTCGCGACCTCTTACGGGCGCAAGACCGGGCTGACGGCCACCCAGCTCGTCGACTTGGAGATCGCCGTCACCGAACTGCTCACCAACAGCGTCTGCCACGGCGGGGGCGCCGGGACGCTCCGGATCTGGGCCGAGGAGGACCGGCTCCTCTGCGACGTCAGCGACGCCGGCCGCATCGCCGACCCGCTCGCCGGGCGCCGCCCGGCCGACCCCGACCGCATCGACGGGCGCGGCCTGCTGCTGGTCAACCACGTCGTCGACCTCCTGCGCACGCACACCGGCGCCCGCGGGACCACCATGCGGATCCACATGCGCCTGCCGCGGCGGCGCCCGCCGGCGGGGGAGTGACCCCGCCTCAGACGTTCGTCCAGAGCGTCTCGAGGTCGACGAGCCTGTTGTGGCGGAACGTGAGGACCCGCTCGACGGCGGCGGCCGCGCCCGCCAGGACCAGGGCGGTGTCGAGCCACCACGGCAGCCGGACCGGCGAGGTGAACGTCCCGAACCGCTCGGCGACCCTCGGCAGCTCGGTGACCAGCTCCAGCGCCTGGGGCGCCGCCACCGCGAGGTTCACCAGCAGGACCGCGACCGCCGCCCGGCCGATCATCCGACTCCAGCGCGGGTGGCGGCGCGCGAAGCGGCCGCGCACGTCCTCGAGGGTCCCGCGCACCGGCGCGAGCCGCCGCTCCCGGCCGTCGGCGGACACGAAGTGGACGCGGCTGATCCCGTAGAGGGAGGAGTCGACCTCGATGGCCCCGCCGGGGACGGCGAAGCGCGCGGGCAGGTCCTTCCCGCCCACGCGGCGCCCGTCCGCGTACAGGACCGCGCGCCAGTCCGCGGCCGCGTCGACCTCGGCCGTGTACCGGACGGGCGCGCCGTCCCCGCCGGGGAGGTCGATGCAGTAGAGCGCCCGGTGCAGCACCTCGTAGCGGCGGAACGGCCGCAGCCGCTCCCCGGTCCGGTCGGATTCGCAGGTGTCGTCGAGGTCGGTCACGGCGCTCACTCCTCGGGTGCTCCGGCGGGCTCTCCGCCGCCTCCCATCACAGACCATGCCGCAGCGGCATGCTCAAGGTCGTTCCGGCGTGATATGTCCCATAGAGGGCGTCATGCCGCCGCGGCATGGTCTTGACTGGGGGCCGCGGCGCGAGGGCGCCGGGGAACGAGGTGACGACGATGGCATGGAGCACCCGCGAGATCGCCGAGCTCGCCGGCACCAGCCTCCGGGCGGTGCGCCACTACCACGAGGTCGGCCTGCTCGAGGAGCCCGAGCGGCTCCCCAACGGCTACAAGCAGTACGGCGTCGCCCACCTCGTCAAGCTGCTGCGGATCAAGCGCCTGTCCGACCTCGGCTTCTCCCTGCCCCAGATCGCCGCCATGGGCGAGGAGGACGACCACCCCGAGGAGGCCCTGCGCGCCCTCGACGCCGAACTCGCGGCCACCATCGAACGGCTCCAGCGCGTCCGGGCCGAGGTCGGCGTGCTCCTGGACCAGTCGGGGCCCACGGACCTGCCCCTCGGGTTCCCGGCTGCCGCCGCCGACGCGGAGCCCTCCGACCCGGGCCGCTCCCTCGTGGTGGTCCTGACCCGGCTCCTCGGCCCCAGGACCATCCAGGCGTACGCCGACATCCTGCGCGACCCGCCCGCCGAGCCGGCGAACGACGAGTTCGAGCGCCTGCCCGCCGACGCCGACGAGGCGACCCGCGCCGCGCTGGCCGAACGCCTCGCGCCGTTCGCGCGCGACCTCCACGAGCGGCACCCGGAACTGAACGACCTCACCGACGCCCCGCGCGGCGAGGCGTTCGTCAAGCGCTCGATCGGCAAGGCCCTCAAGGACCTCTACAACCCCGCGCAGCTCGACGTCATGCGGCGCGTCCACGACCTGATCGTCCGGCCGCCGACCGACTGAAGCGGTGTGATCCCGTTCACCAAAGCGCGGAAAACCTTGACCGTGCCGCTGCGGCATGGCCTGGACTGTGCCCCATAACCCCCCAAAGGGGGCGACAGGGAAGGGAACGAGATGCGACTACGACGAATCATCGGGCGCAGCCTGGCGCTGACGGCCGCGGCGGGACTCGGCGCCTCGCTGATGACCACCCCGGCGCTCGCCGCCGACGACGCGGCAGGCACCGTCGACTGGGGCGCCTGCCCCGAGGACGCGGCGGCCGCGCCCGACCTCGAATGCGCGACCATCGCCGTCCCGCTGGACCACCGCGCACCCGAGGGCGACACCATCGACGTCATGATCTCCCGGCTCACCGGCGCGAACCCCGAGGAGCGCCGCGGCGTGCTGCTGCTCAACCCCGGCGGACCCGGCGGATCGGGACTGGCGCAGCCGGGCCAGATGCGGGACCTCGGACTGCCGAGCAGCGTGCTCGACGCCTACGACCTCATCGGCATGGACCCGCGAGGCGTCGGCCACTCGACCCCGGTGAGCTGCGGCTTCACCGTCGAGCAGCACTACCGCGGCAACCTGCCGCCGTACGCGGTGGACGAGGCGGCCGTCGCCGAGCAGGCCGAGGCCGCCGAGGCGGTCGCCGACCAGTGCGCCGCGAACGACCCCGAAGGCCTCATGCCGCACATGACCACGGCCAACACCGCGCGCGACATGGACGTCATCCGCGAAGCCCTCGGCGAGGACGCCATCAGCTTCTACGGCGCCTCGTACGGCTCCGCCCTGGGATCGGCTTACGCCTCGCTCTTCCCCGAGCGGAGCGACCGGATCGTCCTCGACAGCAACCTCGGCGACACCGCGCTCGGCTACGAGCAGCAGCGCCTGTGGGGCCCCGGCTTCGAGGACGGCTTCCCGGCCTTCGCGGCCTGGGCGGCGCAGCGCCACGACAGCTACGGCCTCGGCGAGACCCCCGAGGAGGTCGAGGAGCACTACTTCGCGCTGGCGGAGCGGCTCGACGAGGAGCCGCTCGCGGAGTTCGACGGCCCGCTGTTCCGCTTCCTCGTGTTCGGCGGTCTCTACAGCGAGGCCTCCTACGGGATGACGGCCGGGATCTGGCAGTCGCTGGCCGCCTCCGACGAGCAGGCCGCCCGCGAGCGGTTCGAGGAGCACGACCTCCCCGCGGCCGCCGGGCAGGACGCCTCGGGGCTCTCGCCGTACGACAACGCCTGGTCCTCCTACCTGGCCGTCGCCTGCAACGACACGGACTGGCCGGAGGACCTCGCGACCTATCAGGCCGCGGTCGCCGAGGACCGCGAGCGGTACCCGAAGTTCGGCGCGGCGGGCGCCAACGTCTCGCCGTGCGCGTTCTGGCACAACGACCCGGTCGAGCCGCAGGTCCCGATCAGCGACGAGGGCCCGCGGAACGTCCTCATCGTGCAGCACCTGCGCGACGCGGCGACCCCGTACGAGGGCGCCCTCGCGGCCCGCGAGGCCTTCGGCGACCGGTCCCGCCTGGTCACCGTCGACGGCGACGGCCACGGCGTCTACGTGTACGGCGACAACCCGTGCGCCCTGAACACCACGACGCGGTACCTCGTCGACGGCGAGATGCCCGAGTCCGACGTCTTCTGCGAAGCCGCCTGACACCGCAGGTCCGCCGGGCCGGGGCCGACGCCCCGGCCCGGCGGCCGTGCCCGTTCCAGCTCGACCGTCGCGTCCTCACGGACCTGGTGGCGAGCATCCCAGGGGCCGGGCGTTGCGGCAACCGCTCACGGAGCGGTTACCGTTCAAGAATGAACTACCGTTATCTCCGCGACGATGAGGCCGAGGCCGTCGTCCGCTCCTCCTATCCGCAGGCGCAGCGGCTCCCCGCGCTGTCGGACCTGCTCGAGGGCGACCTGCTGTGGGACGGCCCGGCCCGGACGATGGTGTACCTCGTCGACGCCTGGATCGAGGGCACCGGTTACGGGCGCCGCCTGCACACCTGCGCCGCCTGGAGCGTCACCGGCGACAACGACCTCGCCTACGGCTTCTCCCGGGCGTCCAAGACCGCCGATCCCGCGCTCGTCAGCGCGGCCGCCGACGAGATCCTCGACATGGTCACCGCCGGTGTGACGGCCGCCGACGACGCCGCCGCGTCGATCGCGATCACCGCGGTCCTCCACGGCGGCCTGGCCGAGTCCCCTTCCAGGAAGCCGATGTTCACGGCGCTCCGGGCCCGGCAGGCCGAGCGGACGCCCGCGGCGGCCGCCGACCCGAAGCGCCGATAGCGGGAGCCCGCCGGGCCGCGGCCCGGCGGGCCCCGTGATCAGTTCCCCGCGATGGCGCGGCCGGCCTCGCGGCCGGCGGCCAGCGCCTGCCGGTGCTGCTCGGCGGCGAGGTCGCGCAGGCCCTCCATGCCCGGCGTGGTCGCGGCGAGGGTGAGCTCGCGCTTGACCACCGTGAGGTCGGCGCCCCAGATGTCGCCCAGCACGCGCTCCAGGTACGGCGTGGAGTGGTCCCAGCCGTGGCGGGGCGCGCCGGGGCCGTAGCCGCCGCCGAGCGAGGTGACCAGGACGGTGGGCGTGCCCTTGAGGACCGGGGTGGTCGGGCCGGCGCCGGAGATGACCAGGTCGGTCCAGGTCTTGAAGTGCTGCGAGACGCCGTAGTTGTAGAGCGGGACCGCCAGGATGGCCGCGTCGGCGCTCTGGAGCTCCTCGGCCAGCGCGGCGGCGAGCTCGAGGGCCCGCCGCTGCGCCTCGTCGTGCTGCTCCTCGGGCGCGAACCCGGCGAGGGTCGCGTTCGTCCAGGCCTCGGCGGGCAGCGGGTCGGTGCCGAGGTGGCGGCGGACGACCGTGCCGCCGGGGTGGGCCGCGGTCCACTCGGCCTCGGCGAGGTCGGCGATCTCGGCGCTGGTGGAGGCGCCGGGCAGGATGCTGGCGTCCAGGCGGAACAGGTTCATGGATGAAGCTCCTCAAGCGGTGGACCGCGGTCGCGGTCGCGGGTGGGCGGGTCGCGTCGGCGGGACCCTCGCCCTCATAAACGGACTTCACCCCGTTTATATTTCCGGCGGGTAGATTGCATTTGTGGAACGACCGCTCGTGCCCTTGGGCAGACCCCGCGCCGAACGCGCCGACGCCAAACGAAACCGATTGCGGCTCTTGGCAGTCGCTCGTGAGATGGTCGCCGAGCACGGCACCGCGAATGTGACGATGGACGCACTCGCCGAGCGGGCCGGACTGGGCAAGGGCACGGTCTTCCGCCGCTTCGGCACCCGCGCGGGGATCTTCAAGGCCCTGCTGGAGGACGAGGCGAGCCGGTTCCAGGAGCTGGTGCTGGCCGGCCCGCCCCCGCTGGGGCCCGGCGCCGGGCCGGCCGAGCGCCTGATCGCCTACGGCCGCGTGCGCATCGAGTTCCTGATCGACAACCTCGCCGTGGCGCAGGCCGCGATGGAGCGCGACCGGGGGCTCCCGGTCGCCGAAGTGGACATGACGCACACCCACTTCCGGATGCTCCTGGCGCGGGCCGACCTCGGCATCGCCGACCTGGACAGCCTCGCGCTCCAGCTCAGCGCCGCCCTCGAAGGGCCGCTGCTGCTCTTCCTGTCCTCGCCGCAAGACGCCGAGCCGCCCGCCGCCGAGATCGAACGGCGCCTGGCCGACGCCTGGCAGGCCCTGATCGAACGGCTCTTCCGCATGGACGCCCCGCCGGAGTCCTGAGCGGCATGGCCGCCCAAGCCGTCCGAAGTATCGGCGCCACCGCCTCGACCGCTGTGCGACCGGCGAACGACCCGGCGGTCGGCCCCGCGAGCGCGGGGCCGACCGGGTTCACGCCTCGTCGGCCTGGAGGCGGACCGGGCCGGGGCCTCGGCCGCGCAGGGCGTCGTCGGGGTTGAGCAGGAGGCAGGCCTTCATGGAGAGGCAGCCGCAGCCGATGCAGCCGGTGAGTTCGCGTTCGAGCTGCTCTATGGCGAGGCGGCGCTCCTCCAAGTGGCGCTTCCAGATCCGGGACACCTGCTGCCACTCTTCGTGCGTGGGGGAGCGGTCGAGGGGAAGGGCGGCGAAGACGCGGCCGACATCGCCGAGGGGGACGCCGAGCCGCTTGGCGACGATGATCAGCGAGATGCGCCGGAGCATGTGCCGGGGGTAGCGGCGCTGGTTGGCACCGTTGCGCCGGCTCGCGATGAGACCCTGGCGCTCGTAGAAGTGGAGCGCGGAGGCGGCGACGCCGGTACGGCGGCCGACCTCGCCGATCGTCAGTTCGTCGTCGGGACTGAACTGCATCGCCCTCGCCTCCTTCCCCGCCGGGCTCATTCGGCCCGGCGTGCTCCAGTCTTCCCTCCGAAGATCAGGAGCGCCACGATGATCGCGAGCACCAGGCACAGCAGTCCGACGCCGAGCTGCGTGACGCGCCACGACCACGTGAACGCCTCGAGTTCCGAGGCCCGCCCGTCGGCGGAGGTCCGACCCGCGCTGACGGCCGCCGCCCGCGCCCCGTCGCCGAGCCGACCGGTGAGGAGTCCGATGAGGGAGGCGCTGAACGCGGCGATCACGAGCGCTTCGGCCGCGCCGCGCAGCGTGTTGATGAACCCGGCGGCCATGCCGACCGATTCGGCCGGCACGAGGGCCATCGCCTGCCCGTCGGTGATCCCGAACGACGCGCCCATGCCGATCCCGATCAGCAGCAGCGGCACGGCGGCTGTCGCAAGCGCCCGCTCGGAGTCGAGGGCCGTGAGCCACAGGTTGCCCGCGGTGACGAACGCGAGTGCGAGGGTGATGAGCAGGCGCGCTGAGACGCCGCGGTTGACCAGCCCGGAGGCGGCGAGCGGGGCGGCGAGCACCGGTGCGGTGAGCAGCAGCATCGCGGTGCCGGAGAGCGCGGGGGACATGCCGCCGGCGGCCTGGAGGTAGGTGGGCAGGAAGACCAGCACCCCGAGGAAGCCGATCGAGGTGGTCAGCGTGGCCATGCTCCAGCCCATGAAACCGCGGTTGGCGACCAGGGACGGCGCGAGCACGGGTGCGGCGCTCCGGCGCTGCACGAGGGCGAACACCGCGAGGGCCGCGAACCCCGCGACGGCGGTCGCCAGGACCGCCGGGTGCGTCCAGCCGAGCTCGGGGGCTTCGATGAGCGCGTACATGAGCAGCGTCAGCGCGGCGACGAACAGTCCGCTGCCGAGCCGGTCGGTGCGCGAACCGCTCGCCCGCGACTCGCGGATCCTCGTGCCGCCGAAGACGATCAGCAACCCGACGACGGTGAAGACCGCGAAGCCGCCGCGCCATCCGGTCACCGCGATGAGCAGGCCCGACAGCGTCGGCCCGATCGCGATGCCCACGCCCGCCATGGTCCCCATGAGCGCGAACGCGCGGTTGCGCGCGGCCCCTTCGTATTCGGACGCGAGGATCGCGCCGCCGGCGGCCATGATCCCCGCGCCGCCCGCGCCCGAGACGATCCGTGCGATGTCGGTGAGCACGATCGACAGGCTCGCCGCGGTGACGGCGAACCCCGCGGCGAACACGAGCGCCGAGAACACGAAGACGCGCCGCCGCCCGATCCGGTCCGCAGTGGACCCGGCGACGAGCGTCATGGCCGCGAACGCCAGGTTGTACCCGGCGACCACCCAGTTCAGCGGTGATCCCGACGCCCCGAGGTCGCGCCCGATGCTCGGCAGCGCCACCGCCGTGCCCGAGATCGACATCGCCACCAGGACGACGCCGACCAAGACCACCGGCAGGGTCAACGGGGAAGTGCGCTGCGCCGCCTCGGGCGCAGCATCGGGAACGGTGAGGTCCATGAAAGCCGCTTTCTGAACGGAAGAACTGGTCATGGCCACCACACCACCTCAACCGAAGTTGAGGTCAACCCCCGATGTCCCACATCACAGCGGCGGAAGGCGGCAGCGGCCTTGAGGCGGGGCCGATCCGCCTGGTGACCTCGCTCTGCGCCTCGTCGACGGCAAGGCCGCCGAGGGCCGCGGCGGTAGAAGCGACCACGATGGGGTCGCCTCCAGGGTCAGGCCCAGGCGCGGACGTGTCCACGCTGAACCGGAGGCGGAATCGCCGAGAGGCTCAAGATGCGGCCGGTGGTCTCGGTCGTGACCCGGCACGGATCTGTCATGAAGTGTCACGGCCTGAACGGCCGTTGGTGGGTGCTACAGGGATCGAACCTGTGACCACCTCCTTGTAAGGGAGGTGCTCTACCGCTGAGCTAAGCACCCTGGGGCGCGTTGCGGGCGCTCCGAGCCTGAGAAAGGGTACCTGAACGGGGGCTTGGGCGCGAGTGCAGGGTCTCGCGGCTGAGCTGGGGCGGCGCGGGAATTCAGGTGAAGCTTCAAGTGTTCGCAGTGGGGTGACGAAACTTCGAGTCGACATCTGGTCCGACATCGCCTGCCCGTGGTGCTACGTGGGGAAGGCCCGCTTCGACAAGGCCGTGGAGGGCCTGGAGGGGAAGGTCGACGTCGAGGTGCGGCACCGCTCCTTCGAGCTGGACCCGCACCGCGACCCCTCCGACGTCGTCCCGGTGGTGCCCATGATCGCCCAGAAGTACGGCATCAGCACCGCCCAGGCCCAGGCCAACGAGTACAAGCTCGGCGACCTCGCGAAGCTCGAGGGCCTGGAGTACCGGACCGAGGGCCGCGACCACGGCAACACCCTCGACCTGCACCGGCTGCTGCACCTGGCTTCGGAGCGGGGCCTCGAGGCCGAGGTCTGGCGGGCCTTCTACGCCGCGAACTTCGCCGAGGAGGCCTCGGTCTACGGGCGCGAGCGCCTCGTCGAGGTCGCGGTGGGCGCCGGGCTCGACCGCGCCGAGGTCCTCGCGGTGCTGGACGACCCCGAGGCCTACCGCGAGGCCGTCCGCGCCGACGAGGCCGAGGCCGCCGCGCTGGGGGCCACCGGCGTCCCCTTCTTCGTCATCGACGAGAAGTACGGCGTCTCCGGCGCCCAGCCCACTGCGTTGTTCACTGAAGTCCTCGAAAAGGCTTGGGGCGAAAAGAAACCGACCCTCACCACCATCGACGGCACCGAGGGCGGGGAGGCCTGCGGGCCCGACGGCTGCCCGATCTGAGTCAAACCCTCACGAGCGGGCAACGCCGGGAATATCCTGAGGCGAATTCCGCTCAACGAGGAGGCGATAGCCATGCCGATGGACCGCGAGACGCAACTGAGGCTGGTGAACCTGCGCGACGAAGCCGGCGTGCTCTCGCTCTACGTCAACGCCGACCCCCGGCAGGAAGGTTCGACACCGCCCTGGAAGACCCGGCTCGACCAGGGCCTGAAGCAGCTCCTCGAGGCCGTCGACAACGGGACCCGGTCCCTGCTCGGCCGGCGCGTCGAGGAGATGAAGCTCGACCTCGAGCAGCTGGTGCGGCCCGGCGCCCCCGGGATCGGCCGCGCCCTCTTCACGGCCCTCGCCACCGGCGAGACCTACACCGTCGAGATGCAGACCCCCCTGGTCGACCGCGTCGCCCTCGCCCCCCGCTCCCACATCGTCCCGATGCTCGGCGCCTGGGCCGAGGGCTCCCCGGTCGGCGTCGCCGTCGTCGACGGCAAGGGGCTGCGGCTCCTCGACAGCCGCTTCGGCCGGTGCGAGGAGGTCTCCGGGCTCTCCTTCTCGCTGGACACCGCCGAATGGCGGGTCATGAAGGGCCCCGCCGCCGTCCGCAGCGCCTACGGCAGCCGGGACGGTTTCATCTCCTCGAACCAGCAGGACTTGTTCGACTACCGGGTCGCCGAGCACCTCCAGAAGTTCCTCGCCGCCGCCCACTCCACACTGGAGGAGCACGTGAGGGCCTTCGGCTGGGAGCTCCTGGTGGTCACCGGCGAGCCCGAGCTGGTCGAGGCCGCGTCGAAGTCGCTGGGCAACGGCCTGAAGGCCGACGTCGTGGCCTCGCAGCTGGTCCTCAGCCAGTCCACGCCCGCCCAGATCCAGCAGGCCCTCGCGCCCGAGATCGCGGCCGCCAGGCGCGAGCGCGATGAGCGCCTCGTCGCCGACTTCGCCGAGTCGCCGCGCAAGACCGCCGCCGGTTCGGAGGCGGTGCTCGACGCGCTCCAGGGCGGGCGGGTCGACCGCCTGCTCATCGAGCGCGACTCGGTGTGGAGCGGCCGCCGCATCCCGGCCGGCGCGGTCCTCGCCGACGCCATCGCGCCCGGCGAACCGGAGGTCGCCGCGGCCGTGGCGGACGCCCAGCTCGGCGAGGCGATGATCGAGATGGCGCTGGCCTCGGACGCCCGGGTGTCGATCCTCAGCGACGGCACGTGCCTGGACGAGGAGGCCGGGGGCGTGGGGGCGTTCCTGCGGTGGTGAGCCACCGCTTGAGCGTGAAGTTAGGTTATGCTAACCTTTCTTCGGCAGTACGATTCAGGGCCGCGGGCTACTCACCTCCCGCGGCCCTGAGGCCTTTCCGGGCCTTGGTCTCCGTCACATTCGGTCGCAGGACTTCCCTTCGCGCGAAATTCACCGTACATTGAATTCATCAAGTGATGAATTATTCGCCTCGGCCACTCCAGGGAGACCACCATGTCGGACCAGCAAGCCGAAGTCGTCATCGTCGGCGCCGGGCCCACCGGCCTCATGCTCGCCGGCGACCTCGCCGAAGCGGGCGTCGAGACGCTCGTGCTCGAGAAGCGCGGCGCCGGGATCTCGAACCTCTCCCGCGCCTTCGGCGTCCACGCCCGCACCATGGAGATGTTCGACGCCCGCGGCATCGCCGAGGAGCTCCTGTCCCGCGGCGGCGCGCGGCTGCCCGGGATCCGCCTGTTCAACCGGGTCTCGCTCCACCTCGCCGAACTCGAGACCCGCTTCCCCTACCTGCTCATGGCCCCGCAGTACGACGTCGAGCGGGTCCTGCTGCGCCGCGCGACCGACGCCGGCGCCCGAATCCGCTACGACTGCGCGGTCACCGATGTCGAGCAGGCCGACGGACGCGTCGCCCTCACCACCGGCCGGGGCCGCTTCACCGCGGCCTACGCGGTCGCCGCCGACGGCGTCGGCTCCGGCGTGCGCAAGGCCATCGGGATGCCCTACCCCGGCGAATCGGTCCTCGAGTCGATCATGCTCGCCGACGTGCGACTCGCCGAGCCGCCCGCCGAGAGCCCCGCGATCCACGGCGTCAACGGCGCCTTCTGCTTCGTGGCCGACTTCGGCGACGGGTACTGGCGCGTCTTCGCGTGGAACAGCGCCGACCAGCGCGGCGACGACGAGCCGGTCGAACTCGACGAGCTCAAGGAGGCGGCGCGCCTGGCGTTCGGCACCGACTTCGGCATGCGCGACCCGCGCTGGATCTCCCGCTTCCACTCCGACGAGCGCCAGGTCCCCGAATACCGCGACGGCAACGTCTTCCTCGCCGGCGACGCCGCGCACTGCCACTCGCCCGCGGGCGGCCAGGGCATGAACACCGGCATCCAGGACGCCGCGAACCTGTCCTGGAAGCTCGCCGCGGTCCTGCGCGGCGCCGACCCGGCCCTGCTCGACACCTACCACGCCGAGCGCCACCCCGTCGGCAAGGCCGTCCTGCGCTCCAGCGGCGCGATGATCCGCCTCGCCGCCGAGCGCTCGAAGCTCAAGGCCGCCATCGGCGGCCTGGCCGCCGCTGCCGCCCTGAGCGTCAAGCCGATCGAGCGCAAGGCCATGGGCATGATCAGCGGCGTGGGCATCCACTACGGACACGGGAAGGACGAGGACGCGCTCGTCGGCACGCGCGCCCGGGACACCGCCCTCGCCGACGGCACCCGCCTCTACGAGGCCCTGCGCCGCGGGCGGTTCGTCGTCCTCGACAGCGCCGAGGCGGCCCCGGCCGCCGCCGTGGGCGCGGCCTCGGCCGCCCCCGACGGCCTCGCCAGGGTCGTCCGCCCCGACGGCTACATCGGCTGGGCCGGCCCCGACGACCCCGCGGCGATCCGCGACTACCTGGAGACCCGCACGGGCGAACGCTGAACACCACCACCACGGCGGCGGGCTCCGGCCCGCCGTCCCTCAAGGGCCCCAACCGCATCGCCGCCTGCTTCAGTGCGCGTCCGGGGCGGGCGCCCGCGCCCCGCGCGAATTCACCCGGGGTTCACGGCGTGTCGGTTGTCCGAAGGCGGCTTTTGTCGTGAACTTGCTTTCCACCCGGTTTCCTCCTTCGGTATAGAGGTTTCATGTCAAACGTCCTCAGTCGACGCAACGTCCTCGGCGCGGGCCTCGCGGCCGGTGCCACCGCCATCGCCACCGGAGCCCTCTCCGGCACCGCGCACGCCCAGGAGACCCTCGGCGGGCCGCTCATCGGCGCCCCCCGAGGCGACCAGCTCCACCTGCTCACCTTCAACATCCGCTACGAGGGCGGCGACGCCTCCCCGCACACCTGGGACGAGCGCCGCCCGCTCGTCGCCGGGGTCCTCAAGCGCGAGAAGCCCACCGTCCTGTTCACCCAGGAGGGCCTCTACGGCCAGAACCAGGACCTCCTCGAGGACCTCGACGGCTACGACTGGATCCACCTCGGCCGCCTCGGCGGCTCCAGGAGCGAGGCCACCGCCGTCTTCTGGAACGCCAAGCGCCTCAAGGCCCTCGAGTACGACCACCAGTGGCTCTCCGACACCCCGCTGCTCATCGGCTCCAAGGGCTGGGGCAACAACGTGGTCCGGATGCTCACCTGGGTCCGCTTCGCCGACCTGCGCACCGGCAGGGAGTTCTACGTCGTCAACAACCACTTCGACCACCAGTCCGAGGAGTCCCGCCAGAAGGGCGCGCAGATGAACCTCGACGTCATCGAGCCCTGGACGGCGCCGGTGATCCTCGCCGGGGACTTCAACAACACCCCCGACACGCCGATCTACCAGATCTTCGCCGACGGCGGCCTCGTCGACACCCTCATCGAGGCCGAGGAGCAGGTCACGCCCGTCTACGGCAGCTGGAACGGCTGGGACCCCGTCCCCACCGAGGCGGAGCGGCGCATCGACTGGATCCTGTCCACCCCGGACGTCCGGACCCTCAAGGCCGGGGTCAACACGTACGCCGAGGACGGCCTGACGCCCTCGGACCACTGGCCGGTCCAGGCCCTCGTCGAGCTCCCGTAGCCCGCCGGGCGGCGATGCCCCTGCACGTTCGAGCGGCGAGGCCCCTGTGCATTTTGGTCGGCAAAGCCGAGCGGGACGGCGGACCCGGGTCTAACCTCGCGTTTGTGAGCCAGACTGCGACCGCCGTCCCCGACCTGCCGCTCATCGGCCCGGTCGAACCCCCGTTCGTCCAGGTCATGACCTACAACCTCAAGTCGGCCTCTGGCCGGGCCCCGCACTCGTGGTGGAAGCGCCGCCCCCTCGTGGAGGCCGTGCTCCGCGCCGAGCAGCCCACCGTCCTGTGCACCCAGGAGGGCCGGTTCCGCCAGCTCGTCGAGTTGCGCGAGGAGCTCGACGGCTACGACTGGATCCACCTCGGACGCGGCGGCGGCTCCCGCTCGGAGTCCACCGCGATCCTCTGGGACGCTTCGCGCCTGGCCCCGATGGAGTACGACCACGTGTGGCTCTCCCGGCGCCCCAGGGTGATCGGCTCGCGCGCCTGGGGCGCGGGCACGGTCCGGATGCTCACCTGGGTCCGCTTCGAGGACAAGGCCACCGGCAAGGACTTCCACGTCGCGAACGTCCACCTCGACCACCGCTCCGAGAAGGCCCGCCGCAAGGGCGCCCGGATGTGCCTCGAGCTCATGCGCGGCTTCCTCGGCCCCGCCGTGCTCGCCGGGGACTTCAACAGCGGGCCCGGCGACGAGGCCCACAAGCTGCTCACCGGCGGCGGCCTGGTCGACGCCTGGAGCGCCGCCGAGGAGCGGGTCACCCCCGACTGGTCCACGTTCAACCGCTGGCGGACCCGGCCCGTCGAGGGCGGCGACCGCATCGACTGGATCCTCGCGAAGTCCGGCGGCCGCCGCCAGGAGGTGCGGGTCCACCGGGTGGGCGTGAACGCCCACAGCGAGTTCGACCTCGCGCCCTCCGACCACTGGCCCGTGCAGGCCGTGCTCACCGTCGGCCGGCGCTGACCGGATCGTCCCTCTTCAGCAGCTCCCGGATCTCGCGGACGGCCGCGCGCCCGGCGCGGTTCGCGCCCACGGTGCTCGCCGAGGGCCCGTAGCCGACCAGGTGGACGCGGGGATCGGCCGCGACGCGGGTGCCGTCCATGACGATCCCGCCGCCGGGCCCGCGCAGCCGCAGCGGCGCGAGGTGGTCGAGCGAGGCCCGGAACCCCGTGGCCCACAGGATCGCGTCTACGGATGCGAACCGGCCGTCGTCCCAGCGCAGGCCTCCGGGCTCGATGCGGTCGAACACCGGCAGCCGCTCCAGGACCCCCGCCTCCCGCGCCGCCCGGATCTGCGGCGTCTGCGGGATCCCGGTGACGCTGATGACCGACTGCGGGCGCAGTCCCCTGCGGACGCGCTCCTCGACCATGGCGACGGCCTCGCGGCCGCGGTCGGGGTTGAACTCGCCGTCGCGCCACTGCGGAGGGCGGCGGGTGACCCACGCGGTCGCGGCGGCGAACGGGTGGATCTCCATCAGGTGCTGGATCGCGGAGATGCCGCCGCCGACCACGGCGACGCGCTCGCCCGCGAACTCCCGCGGGCCCCGGTACTGCGCGGTGTGGAGCTGGCGGCCCGCGAAGGACTCCTGGCCGCTGTAGCGAGGCCAGAAGGGGCGCTCCCAGGTGCCGGTGGCGTTGACGAGCGCCTTGGCGACCCATGCGCCGCGGTCGGTGCCGACCTCGAGGCGCCCGTCCGGCAGGGACCGGACGGAGCGGACCGAGACGGGCCGCTGGACGCGCAGGTCGAACTCGCGCTCGTAGGCGGCGAAGTAGTCCGAGATGACCCCGGCGACGGGTGTGGACGCCTCGGGCTCGGGCACGGCCATCCCGGGGAGCTGGTAGACGCCGTTGACCGTGGCGAAGGTGAGGGTGGGCCAGCGGAACTGCCACGCGCCGCCCGCGTGCGGGGCGTGGTCGAGGACGGCGAACCCGGTCCCGGGCTCGTAGAAGCGGCGCAGGTGGTACGCGGCCGCGAGACCGGCCTGACCGGCGCCGACGACCACGACTTCCACTTCGCGCACCATGCCGGGTGCAACGGTCCCGCCGAGGCGGGGATTCCGCGAGGTGAGGCCGCTCACCGGGCCGCGGCGCCCTACGCCGGCGGCGGGAACGGCGCCTTCATCGTGAACGCCTCCGCGGTCGGGCCCTTCTCGCGCAGGAGCGTCAGGCGCTTCTCGCCGTCCTGGACCGCGGGCCGCTCTCCGGCGGGCACCCACCACAGGGCCGTGGCCGCCTCCGCGAGGTGCTCGAACCACTCGCGCCGCCGCTGGAGGAACGGCCGGTGAGCGGGACCGAACACGTAGGCCCTGAACGCCTCCGCGTCGGTCCACACCGACATGTTCACGATGATCCACTCGTCGCCGTAGAACCGGAGCGCGGTCGCGTTCGCCCCGCCCTCGTCGATGAGGCGCCACACGAACCCCTCGGCCGCTTCGGCGGCGGCGTTGACCGCGTCGAGGTTGTCCATGAAGTCCTTCATCACCGGCGAGTCCAGGGGCGCCCGCATCCGGGCGATGTTCACCTGTGCCAGTTCGTGAGCCGCAGTCATGCCCCGAGCCTGCCAGCGGGCCCGGCCGCCCGTCAACGCCTGCGCCGCAAACCCAGTCGACCCCAGTCGACTGGGTTTTCCCGAACCAGGCGGGCCCGGTTCCACGCCGAGGTGCAGCTCGAGCGGAAAACGCTGCGACCCGCACGGGGCACTGCGGGTATAGTTTCGGCGATGGACGACCAGCGTCGCGCCTACCGGCGGCTCAAGGAGATGGCCGGGAACGGCCGCCTCCAGTCGCTGTGCGACGAGTACGGCATCGAGCTGCTCGTGGTCTTCGGCAGTGCGGTGCGAGACTCCGGACGCCCCGCCCGCGACCTCGACCTGGCTTTCCGGCTCCGGCACGAGCCCCAGAGCCGCCTCCTCGGCTTCATCGACGCCCTCACGCAGGCCACGGGGACCGATGCCCTCGACTTCATGAACCTCGACCAGGCCGCGCCCGTGGCACGCGAACAGGCGCTCGCCTACGGCGAAGCGCTCTTCGAGCGGCGCAGGGGCGACTTCGCGCGAGCGCAGATGACCGCGATCAGCGCCCGCATGGACACCGAATGGGTTCGCGAGCTGCAGCGAAGGCAACTGACCCAATGGCAGTGAACCCCGACATCGTTCACGAGCGACTCGTCCTCATGCGGGAGATGCTGGAGGCCCTCGACGCGATCGGCCCCGTGACGCTCGATCGCCTCCAGAGGGACATCACGGTGCGCCTCGCGACCGAGCGCGTCTTCACCCAGCTCGTCGAACTGGCGGTCGCCGTCAACAATCACCTCATCGCGCAATCCGGCAGCGTCATCCCGAAGTCCTATCGCGAGACGTTCCCGAAGACCGCCGAACTCGGCGCCATACCGGAAGACCTCGCCGCCGAACTGGCGCCCAGCGCGGGGCTTCGCAACATCCTGATCCATGACTACGTCGCCGTGGACCGCAGGTTGTTCGCCGAGGCGATGCCGATAGCGGCGGACTTGTACAAGCGCTATGTCGCCGCGATCGCCTCGTACCTGAGCGAGCACGCGGACTGACCATGGCCTTGACCCGGTCGACCGGGTCTTCACCAGCCCAGTGAGCTCCGGCGGCCTGGGCGCCTCGGTCATGCCCAGCACCTCGACGTAGAAGGCGCGGGCGAGGTCCTCGCACCCGGGCCGGACGGCGAGCTGCACGTGGTAGCCCGTACCCGAAGGGCGAGGCCCCGCGGGGGTCGCGGTAGCGGGCGGCTGCCGTGGTCCGCTCCGATTTCGCTCGCGGGCGGTTGAAGAGGGGCGGGCCGCAGACGGCCCGCCCCTCTGTCGAACCGGTGCCTACTTCGCGAGCAGGCCGCGCAGCACGTACTGGAGGATGCCGCCGTTGCGGTAGTACTCGGCCTCGCCCGGGGTGTCCAGGCGGACCACGGCCTCGAAGGTCTTCTCGGACCCGTCGGGGCTCACGGCGGTCACCGTGACGGTGGCCGGGATGCCGTCGTTGATCGCGGTGACGCCCGAGATCGAGACGGTCTCCTCGCCGGTCAGCTCCAGGCTCTGGTGCGACTCGCCCTCCGGGAACTGGAGCGGCAGCACGCCCATGCCGATGAGGTTCGAGCGGTGGATGCGCTCGTACGACTCGGCGATGACGGCCTTGACGCCCAGCAGGGTCGTGCCCTTGGCCGCCCAGTCGCGGCTGGAGCCGGTGCCGTACTCCTTGCCCGCGAACACGACCAGCGGCGTGCCCTCGGCGGCGTAGTTCTGGCACGCGTCGTAGATCGTCGTCACCGGGCCGCCGGCCTGCGTGAAGTCGCGGGTCCAGCCGCCTTCGGTGCCCGGCGCGAGCTGGTTGCGCAGGCGGATGTTCGCGAAGGTGCCCCGGACCATGACCTCGTGGTTCCCGCGGCGCGAGCCGTAGGAGTTGAAGTCCGCGGGCGAGACGCCCTGGGCCTTGAGGTACTCGCCCGCGGGCGAGTCGGCCTTGATGGACCCGGCGGGGGAGATGTGGTCGGTCGTGACCGAGTCGCCCAGCTTCGCCATGACGCGCGCGCCCGCGATGTCCTCGACGGCCGCCGGGGCCGCCGGCATCCCCTCGAAGTACGGGGCCTTGCGCACGTAGGTGGAGGCCTGGTCCCACTCGAAGGTGTCGCCGGTCGGGATCGGCAGGGACTGCCAGGTCTCGTCGCCGTCGAAGACCGAGGCGTACTCGGTGAGGAACATGTCGCGGCCGATGTGGCCGTCGACGACCTCGCGCACGTCCTCGGAGGAGGGCCAGATGTCGCGCAGGTACACGTCCTGGCCGTCCTTGCCCTTGCCGATCGGGTCGGACGTGAGGTTCACGTCCATCGACCCGGCGAGGGCGTACGCCACCACGAGCGGAGGACTGGCGAGGTAGTTCATCTTGACGTCGGGGTTGATGCGCCCCTCGAAGTTGCGGTTGCCCGACAGGACCGCCGCCACGGCGAGGTCGCCGGTCTGGACCGCCGCCGAGGTCTCCTCGGGGAGCGGACCGGAGTTGCCGATGCACGTGGTGCAGCCGTAGCCGACCAGGTTGAACCCGAGCTTGTCGAGGTACGGGGAGAGCCCGGCGCGCTGGAGGTAGCCGGTGACGACCTGCGAGCCCGGCGCGAGCGAGGTCTTCACCCACGGCTGGGACGCCAGGCCCGCCTCGACGGCGTTCTTGGCGAGGAGCCCGGCGCCGACCATGACGTACGGGTTCGAGGTGTTGGTGCACGAGGTGATCGCGGCGATCACGACCGCGCCGTGGTCGAGCTCGAACTCGCCGTCGTCGTTCTTGACGGTCTGCGGGTTGTGCGGGCGGGCCCCGTTCGGGGACTCCGCGGGCGCGTCCGAGCCCGGGAAGGACTCGAGGCCGGCCTCGTCGGCGACGTAGTTCGCCACGTCGCGGCGCCACTGCGAGTCCGCCCGGTCGAGCTGGATGCGGTCCTGCGGGCGCTTGGGCCCGGCGATCGAGGGCACCACCGTGGAGAGGTCGAGCTCGAGGTACTCGGAGTACTCGGCCTCGCGGGAGGCGTCGTGCCACAGGCCCTGGGCCTTGGCGTACGCCTCGACGAGCGCGATCTGCTCGTCGGTGCGCCCGGTCAGGCGCAGGTAGTCCACGGTGCGGTCGTCGATCGGGAAGATCGCGCAGGTGGAGCCGAACTCGGGGCTCATGTTGCCGAGCGTGGCGCGGTCGGCCACGGGCACGGCCGAGACGCCCTCGCCGTAGAACTCGACGAACTTGCCGACCACGCCGTGCTCGCGGAGCATCTCGGTGATGGTGAGGACCAGGTCGGTGGCGGTGGTCCCGGCGGGGAGGTCCCCGGCGAGCTTGAAGCCGACGACGCGGGGGATGAGCATCGAGATCGGCTGGCCGAGCATCGCGGCCTCGGCCTCGATGCCGCCGACGCCCCAGCCGAGGACGCCGATGCCGTTCTCCATGGTGGTGTGCGAGTCGGTGCCCACGCAGGTGTCGGGGTAGGCCACCCCGTCGCGGGTCATGACGACGCGGGCCAGGTGCTCGATGTTGACCTGGTGGACGATGCCGGTGCCGGGCGGGACGACCTTGAACTCGTCGAACGCGGTCTGGCCCCAGCGCAGGAACTGGTAGCGCTCGCGGTTGCGCTCGTACTCGCGCTCCACGTTGCGCTGGAAGGAGTCCGGGCGGCCGAAGAAGTCGACGATGACCGAGTGGTCGATGACCATCTCGGCGGGCGCGAGGGGGTTGATCTGCGACGGGTCGCCGCCGAGGTCGCGCACGGCCTCGCGCATGGTGGCCAGGTCGACCACGCACGGGACGCCGGTGAAGTCCTGCATGATGACGCGGCCGGGCGTGAACTGGATCTCGGTGCTCGGCTTGGCGGTCGGGTCCCACGAGCCCAGGGCCCGGACGTGGTCGGCGGTGATGTCCGCGCCGTCCTCGTTGCGCAGCAGGTTCTCGAGGAGGACCTTGAGGCTGTACGGCAGCCGGTCGTGTCCCTCGACCCTGTCGATGCGGAAGATGTCGTAGTCGTGTTCGCCGACCCGCAGCGTCCCGCGGGCGCCGAAGGAGTCCGTACTCACCATGAGAGCTCCTCGATTCTGAACTGCGTCAGTCGGTCTCAGTCTGCCGCGACCGGAAGGGTCGTGCACCGGGGTCGGGCAGAGCCGCCGACTTCTAAACAGTACGTCCGTCTTATTTAACGGTTCCAACTGTAGCACTCGGCTTCCCGCGGGCACCGCTTAGCCGAGCCTAAGGAGCGGCCGGCGGGCGGCGATGATTCGAGGAGGTTCGCATCCGGGCCGCGGCGAGGGGTTTGAAGGCCGGCGGCGGCTGGCGGTTGTGTGCGGTGATGCTCGCCGCCGCCGGCCCGGTGCGGTGGATATAAGTCTTAATTCGGACTATACGCGGTGGGCGTCCAGGACCTTCACCGGCCCTGCGACATCCCTCGCGAACTGCGGTTTCACGCCGGCAGCGCGAGACGGGGCCCCGCCTCGCGCTGCTCGCCCAGCCACGCCTCGACGTCCTCGGCCGAACGCGGCAGCCCCGCCGAGAGGTTCTCGCAGCCGTCGGTGGTCACCCGCACGTCGTCCTCGATGCGGATGCCGACCCCGCGCAGCTCCTCGGGCACCAGCTCGTCGTTGGCCTGGAAGTACAGGCCCGGCTCGACGGTGAGCACGAAGTCCTCCTGCACCGCGCCCTTGTAGTAGTGCTCGGGGCGCGAGTTCGCGCAGTCGTGCACGTCGAGGCCGAGCATGTGCCCGAACCCGTGCAGGGTCCAGCGCCGGTAGATCAGCGAGTCCTTGTCGAGCGCCTCCTCCACCGAGCCGGGCAGCACCCCCAGGTCCTTGAGCCCCTCGGCCAGGACCCGCATGCATGCCTGGTGGATGTCCTGGAACCCGGCGCCCGGCCTGACGGCGTCCATGCCCGCCTGCTGCGAGGCGTGCACGATGTCGTAGACCTGCCGCTGGAGCGGCGTGAAGGTCCCGCTCACCGGCAGCGTCCGCGTCACGTCGGCGGTGTAGAGGTGGTCGTTCTCCACCCCCATGTCCATGAGGATGAGCTCGCCCGGCGCCGTCGCCCCGTCGTTGGTGATCCAGTGCAGCGTCGTGGCGTGCGACCCGGCGCCCACGATCGAGTCGTAGCCCAGGCCGTTGCCCTCCACGCGCGAGCGCGCGGCGAACACGCCCTCGAGCACCCGCTCGGGGATCGGCCCGTCCGCGGGCAGGACGCGCGCGACGTCCTCGAAGCCGCGCACCGTGATGTCCACGGCGTCCTGGAGCTGCGCGAGCTCCCACGCGTCCTTGACCAGGCGCAGCTCCGAGAGCACCGCGGCGAGCTCGCCGTCGCGCGAGAGCCCCCCGTCGGCCTCCTCGGCGGCGAAGCGCCCGTCGAGCGCCGCGTCGAAGCCGCGCAGGACCCGGGCCTTGCCGCGCTCGACGCCCGTGAGCTCGCCCTCGAGGCGGTCCACGTCGCGGACCTCGACGCCCAGGCGCACGCTGGTCTCCTCCAGGGAGTGCTTGCGCCCGATCCACAGCTCGCCGTACTTCGCGGAGCGGAAGAACTCGTCGGAGTCGGTGCCCTTGCGCGGGCGCCGGTACAGCACCGCGTCGTGCCCGGCCCCGTTCGGGTGGAGCACGAGCACGCCCTCGGGGTCGAGGTCGCCGGTGAGCCACGCGAAGTCCGAGCCCGCGCGGAAGCGGAAGAACGTGTCGTTCGAGCGGGTCTTCTCGGCGCCGGACGGGACCACGACCGTCTCGCCGGGGAAGGCCGCGGAGACCGCCTCGCGGCGCCGGGCGGTGTAGGCCGCCTGGGGCAGCTCGGCCACGTCCAGGTCCGAGGCGCCCCAGCCGGTGCGCATGAAGTCCAGGAACTTCTCGGGGAACTTCGGGTCGTGGGGCCGCTCGCCGGACTTCTTCTCAGCCATCACAGGTCCTTCCAGGCAACGGTTGCGGATGCTCGGCCGACGCGCGGTTCGCGTGCGCCGCCGAGAGTGAGGACGCGCCTCACCACGAAGGTACCGCAGCGCCCTTTTACGGCTCGCAAGCTTCGCCGAGACGCGGCGGACCGACATGGCGGCTCCACTCCGCGGCCCCCGCCCGCTACGCTGAGAATCGTGACCGATCGCGCCAATTCGTCGCTCAACCCGCCCGCCGCCGGGTCGGGCCCCCCGCGTTCGGGCGTCACCCTCTCCGGCACCCAGCTCGAGCAGATACGCCGCCTCGTCGCGGTCGGCCGCGCCTCGTCCGTCGACGAGTACGTCGAGGCCGCCGTCGCCGAGCGCCTCGAGCGGGACCGCTCGCTCACCGAACTCCAGGACCTGTTCGAGCGCAAGGGCCACGCCCCCAGCGCCGAGCACCTGGCGTGGGCCCGCGAAGTCCTCGGCGTGGACGACCGAGAAGGAGAGGGCAAAGCGTGATCGGAGGCCGCATCCTGGACGTCTCGGCCATCGTCGGTTTCGCCACCTCCATGCCCTACCCCCAGGCAGTGGTGTTCACCGCCCTCGAGCAGAACGTGGTCCTCGCGATCCCCTCCGGCGCGCTCACCGAGGCCTGGTCCCAGGCCCGCCGCCGCGACCGCGACGCCCTCCTGGTCCTGCTGGGGCTGCCCGTGACCGTCATCATGGACCTCGACCAGAAGTCCGCCCGCGACGTCGGCCTCATGCTCTCGCGCTCGCGCCAGCACGGCAACATCGCCGCCGGGCACGTCGCCTGGTGTGGCCTGAACCGCCCCGGCTGGCCCATCGTGACCGGCGAACCCAAGACGCTGCTTGCATTCGACTCGAGTCTCGAGATCGACCAGCTGCCGTGAGAGCCGGCGACCGACGATAGGGGAGCAGCGTGACCGCCCTGCAGGAGCAGACCATGACCGAGATCGGCAAGTTCGAGTACCAGCCGCGCAAGTCCCGCATCGGGGCCTGGATCGGCGCCGTCGTCGCCTTCGGCGGCTTCACCGCCCTGTCGTTCACCCTCGGCTCCCAGACCGCCGAGGGCGGCGCCGTCACCTGGGCCGACCAGGCGGGCATGATCGGCCTCGGCGTCATCGGCGCCGGGATCGCCCTCAGCTTCCTGCGGCTGCGCGTGCGCGCCGACGAGAAGGGCATCGAGGTCGTCAACGTCACCGCCAAGCGCTACTTCCCGTGGCAGATCGTCACCGCGATCAACTTCACCGACAAGATGACCTGGGCCACCGTGGAACTCGCCGACGACGACGAGATGTCGATCATGGCGATCCAGGTCAGCGACAAGGAGCGGGCCGTGGCCGCGATCAAACACCTGCGAGCGCTCATGGAGCAGTCGCGCAAGTCATAGGCACCTTGTGAGGGGCCTCCTGTAGCACATAGCTATACTTGCGAACTGTGCGCTCGCTACGCGACGCACCCGCAAGCGGAGTCCAGCTCCCACCCTCAGCCGGGTCCTTCACCGGATCGACTGGCGAACGGGTCAACCCACGGCGAACGCGTTCGCCGTGCTTTGGAGTGGACCCCAGCCTAGGCCGGGGTCTTTTCTTTTGGGGACCTCTACCTGTGAGGCCTGCTGGGTCACGCTTGCGCGACGAGCCGCCGGAGCACCCGCCCCGGCGACGCCCACAGCCACAGGGGCGCCGATGCCCGCATCGGCGAGAATCGCGAACCAAGGAGGCCCCATCAGCGATTTGCGCGTGAACGACCAGATCCGGACCAAGGAAGTGCGCCTGGTCGGCCCGCAGGGAGAGCAGGTCGGCATCGTGTCGATCGACAAGGCCCTGCAACTGGCCGCCGACGTCGACCTGGACCTGGTCGAAGTCGCACCCACCGCCCGTCCGCCGGTCTGCAAGCTCATGGACTACGGCAAGTACAAGTACGAGTCCGCCCAGAAGGCCCGCGCCTCGCGCCGCAATCAGCAGCAGACCGTCATCAAGGAGATGAA
Source organism: Glycomyces amatae (assembly GCF_020991375.1). Lineage (GTDB taxonomy): Bacteria > Actinomycetota > Actinomycetes > Mycobacteriales > Micromonosporaceae > Glycomyces > Glycomyces amatae. The sequence continues at coordinate 216,474 of NZ_JAJLQZ010000007.1, forward strand.
GCTCCGGCCGAAGATCGACAAGCACGACTACGAGACCAAAAAGGGTCACATCGTGCGGTTCCTCACGGCCGGGGACAAGGTCAAGATCACCATCATGTTCCGCGGCCGCGAGCAGTCGCGCCCGGAGCTGGGCCGCCGCCTGCTGGACAAGCTGGCGGAGGAGCTCGCCGACCTCGCGGTCATCGAGTCCGCGGCGAAGCAGGACGGCCGCAACATGATCATGGTCGTCGCCCCCATCCGCCCCAAGGGCGAGATCAAGGGCGGCGGGCGCAAGAGCGGGCGCGACCGCGGCGAGGCCGCGGCCCCCGCCGAGGAGGTCCCGGCAGCGGCCGAGGCCCCCGCCGAGACGCCCGAGTCCTAGACCGAGCACGACCCGGCCCGGAGCGGGCGCCCGCGCGCCCGCCACGGCCGGGATTGAACACATAGGAGAACCACGATGCCGAAGATGAAGACCCACAGCGGTGCCAAGAAGCGTTTCAAGGTCACCGGCTCGGGCAAGCTGATGCGCCGCAAGGCCGGCAAGAACCACCTGCTGGAGCACAAGACCTCCAAGCTCAAGCGCGGCAAGGACGGCCGCACCGAGGTGGCGCCCGCCGACGTCAAGCAGGTCAACAAGCTGCTGGGCCGCTAGCCTCGCCCCCCGTCTGACTTCCATCCGCCTTTAACGCAAGGAGACTGAACTGTGGCACGCGTCAAGCGTTCGATGAACGCCAAGAAGAAGCGCCGCGTCGTACTCGAGGAGGCCAAGGGCTACCGCGGCCAGCGCTCGCGCCTGTACCGCAAGGCCAAGGAGCAGCTGCTCCACTCGTACACCTACTCGTACCGCGACCGGAAGGCCCGCAAGCGCGAGTTCCGCAAGCTCTGGATCACCCGCATCAACGCCGCGGCCCGCCAGAACGGCATCACCTACAACCGCTTCATCCAGGGCCTGGCCCTGGCCGAGGTCGAGGTGGACCGCAAGATCCTCGCCGAGCTGGCCGTCTCCGACCCGGCGGCGTTCACCGCCCTGGTCGACGTCGCCCGCAAGGCCCTCCCCGAGGACGTCAACGCCGCGGTCGAACAGTAGAGGCGAGCAGTAGATGACCGCTGAGACCCCCGGGACGGGCGTGCTCACCGCGCGATCGTCCCGGGTCGTCGCCGCCCGGAAGCTCCAGCGCCGCCGCGGCCGCGACAAGGCCGAGCGGTTCCTCGCCGAAGGCCCCCAGGCCGTCCGCGAGGCCGTGGCCGCCGGCGCGGTCGAGGACCTGTTCTACGACCTCGACGCCGACACCCGGCACTCGGAGCTCATCGACACGGCCGTCGCCGCGGGCGCCCACGTGCACCCGTGCGCCGACGAGGGACTCGCCGCCCTCGCCGAGACGGTGACCCCGCAGGGGCTCGTCGCCGTCTGCCGCTACCTCGACCAGCGGCTCCCCGAGGAGGCGAACCTGGTCGCGGTGCTCCACGGCATCACCGACCCGGGCAACGCCGGGACCGTGCTCCGCGCGGCCGACGCGGCCGGGGCCGACTGCGTGGTCTTCGGGACCGACTCGGTCGACCCGTACAACGGCAAGTGCGTGCGCTCCTCCGCCGGGAGCCTGTTCCACCTGCCGGTGATCCGCGCGGCCGACACCGCCGACATCCTCGACGTGTTCCCGCACGCCCAGATCCTGGCGGCCGCCGCCGGCGGGGAGGACCTGTACGCGCTCGACGCCGCCGGGGACCTCGCCGCGCCCACGGTGTGGCTGCTCGGCTCGGAGGCGCACGGCCTCGACGAGGCCACGGCCGCGCTCGCGCACCGCAAGGTCGGCGTCCCGATCTGGGGGAGGGCCGAGAGCCTGAACCTCGCCGTCGCGGCGGGCGTGTGCATGTACGCGAGCGCAGCCGCGCAGCGGCGAGCAGTGTCATGAGCGCGGCTGCGAGCGCAGCCGCGCGGCGGCGAGCAGTGTCATGAGCGCGGCTGCGAGCGCAGCCGCGCGGCGGCGGTCGTGAGCGCCGCCCGCCATATGGAGGCGACCGGCCGCACCGGCGGCCGGTACCATCGAGTCATGTCTCACGGCTATCGCGAATTTATCCAGCCCGCCGGGTGCGGGCTGTGGCCTTAGCCGTCCACATCCTCCTGGCGGGCTGCGGCCGAGCCGCGCGCCTTCCTTAGACTCCTACAGGTCCCGCCAGGAGAGAAGACGATGAACGCAGAGAACGAGGCTGGCCTGCTCCAGCCCGAGGCCCTCGCCAGGGCCGTCAAAGACGCCGCCGCGGCCGTCGAAGCCGCCGCGAACCTCGGGGAGCTCGCCGCCGCCAAGACCGCCGTACTCGGCGACAAGGCCCCGGTTTCCTTGGCCCGCAGGGCGATCGGTTCGATCCCCGGCAAGGAGCGCGGCGAGGCCGGGCGCAACGTGAACGCCGCCCGCACCGAGATCACGGCCGTCTACGAGGCCCGCAAGGAGCTCCTGGAGGCCGCCGAGGCCGCCCGGGTCCTCCGCGAGGAGACCGTCGACGTCACCGCCCGCACGCCGCGCCGCCGCCAGGGCGCGCGCCACCCGATCAGCGTCCAGATGGACCGCATCGCCGACCTGTTCACGGCCATGGGCTACCAGATCGGCGAGGGCCCCGAGGTCGAGCTCGAGTGGTTCAACTTCGACGCGCTCAACATCCACCCCGACCACCCGGCCCGGACCATGATGGACACGTTCCACATCGCCGACGGCGAGGGCGGGTACGGCTCGAACATGGTGCTGCGCACCCACACCTCGCCCGTGCAGATCCGCACCATGCTCGCGCAGGAGCCGCCGATCTACACGGTCGCGCCCGGCCGCGTGTACCGCACCGACGAGGTCGACGCGACGCACTCGCCGGTGTTCCACCAGACCGAGGGCCTCGTCGTGGACCGGGGCATCACCATGGCCGACCTCAAGGGCACCCTCGACCACTTCGCGAAGTCGGTCTTCGGGCCCGGCGCGGTCACCCGCCTGCGGCCCTCGTACTTCCCGTTCACCGAGCCCAGCGCCGAGGTGGACGTCTGGTTCGCCGCGCACAAGGACGGCGCCCGCTGGATCGAGTGGGGCGGCTGCGGCATGGTCAACCCGCGCGTGCTGCGCGCCTGCGGGATCGACCCCGACGTCTACTCGGGCTTCGCGTTCGGCATGGGCGTCGAACGGGCGCTCATGCTGCGCCACGGCATCACCGACCTGCGCGACATCATCGACGGCGACGTCCGGTTCCCGGCCGGACTGCGAGTGGAGGAGTAACCGATGAGGATTCCCGTCTCTTGGCTCGCCGAGTACGCCGCGCTGCCCGCCGACCTGACCACCGAGGCGCTCGACGCCGCGCTGGTCGAGGCCGGCCTCGAGGTCGAGGAGGTCGACGACCTGCGCGGCCGCGTGACCGGTCCGCTGGTGGTCGGCCGCGTCGCCTCGATCGAGGAGCTGACCGAGTTCAAGAAGCCGATCCGCCACTGCTGGGTCGAGGTCGGCGAGGCCGAGCCGCGCTCGATCATCTGCGGCGCGAGGAACTTCGCCGAAGGCGACCTCGTCGTGGTCGCGCTGCCGGGCGCGGAGCTGCCCGGCGGCTTCCAGATCGCCTCCCGCAAGACCTACGGCCGCCTCTCCGACGGCATGATCTGCTCGGCCCGCGAGCTCGGCGTCTCCGACGACCACGAGGGCATCATCGTCCTGCCCGAGGGCACCGTGGGCGAGGATGCGCGGCCGCTGGTCGGCCTCGACGACGTCGTGTTCGAGCTGGCGATCACCCCGGACATGGGCTACTGCTTCTCGGTGCGCGGCGTCGCCCGCGAGGTGGCGCACCGCCTCGGCACCGCCTTCACCGACCCGGCCGCGAAGGCCGCCGAGCCCGAGGCCACCGAGTACCCGCCCTACCCGGTGCGCGTGGAGACCGACGGCTGCACCCGCTTCACGCTGCGCGAGGTGCGCGACGTGGACGCGAACGCCGAGGCGCCCGAGTGGATGGCCAAGCGCCTCGTCCAGGCCGGGATGCGCCCGCTGGGCCTCGCGGTCGACGTCACGAACTACCTGATGCTCGAGCTGGGCCACCCGCTGCACGCCTTCGACCGCGACGCGCTCGAGGACGTCCTCGTGGTGCGCCGCGCGAAGGCCGGCGAGACGCTGCGGACGCTCGACGACGTCGACCGGATGCTCGACCCCGAGGACATGGTCATCTGCGACGGGACCGGACCGCTGTCGCTGGCCGGCGTCATGGGCGGCCAGACCTCCGAGGTCGGGCCCGCCACCCGCAACGTGCTCATCGAGGCGGCGCACTGGGACCCGGTCTCGATCGCCCGCACCTCGCGGCGGCACAAGCTGACCTCCGAGGCCTCGAAGCGCTACGAGCGCGGCGCGGACCCGGCGCTCTCGCTGCTCGCGGCCCAGCGCGCGGCCGACCTGCTGGTCGAGTACGGCGGCGGGACCCTCGTCGCGGAGGTCGCCGACGTCGACCGCCGCGAGCCGGTTGAGCCGGTCGTGATGCCGGTGGACCTGCCGTCGCGGACCATCGGCGTCGAGTACGACCGCGACCTGGTCGTGGCGATGCTCGAGGCGGCCGGGTGCGAGGTCGTGGGCGGCAAGGTCAAGGAGGGCACGGTGGAGGGCGGCGACGTCCTGACCGTGGTGCCCGCGTCCTGGCGCCCCGACCTGACCGACCCGGCCGACCTGGTCGAGGAGGTGGCCCGGCTCCACGGCTACGGCCACATCCCCTCCAGCGTCCCGCGGGCGATCGCCGGGACCGGCCTGACGTCCGCGCAGCGGCGCCGCCGCCGGGTGGCGCGCGCCTTGGCGGACAACGGGTTCACCGAGGCCTACACGTTCCCGTTCGTCTCCCGCGAGCGCGCCGACGAGTTCGGCCTGGACGAGAAGGACCCGCAGCGCGAGGCCGTCGCCGTGCTCAACCCGCTCGACGACGCCGCGCCGCTGCTGCGCACCACCGTGCTGGCGACCCTGGTGAACGCCGTCAGGACCAACCTGGCGCGCGGCGCGAGGGACCTCGCGGTGTTCGAGGAGGGCCTGGTCTTCCAGCCCGCCGAGGGCTGGACCGGGCTGGACGCCGTGGCGCTGCCGGTGTCGCGGCGGCCCGAGGACGAGGACATCGCCGCCGCCGTCCGCCGCCTGCCGGCGCAGCCGCGCCATGTGGCCGCCGTCCTGTGCGGGCAGGCCGTGCCCGCCGGGGTCGACGCGCCCGGCCGGGCCGTGGACTGGGCCGACGCGGTCGAGGCCGCCGAGGTCGTCGCCGAGGCCTCGGGCGTGAAGCTCGAGACGGCCCAGGGCGAGGCCGCGCCGTGGCATCCGGGGCGGTGCGCGGAGCTGCGCGTGGGCGGCCTGCCGGTCGGCCACGCGGGGGAGCTGCACCCGGAGGTCTGCGACCGCCTGGGCCTGCCGAAGCGCACGGTCGCCATGGAGCTGGACCTGACGGCGCTGCCGCTGCCGGACCTCGCGCCCGCGCCGGTGATCTCGCACTTCCCGGCCGTGCTCATCGACGTCGCGGTCGTGGTGGCCGAGGCCGTCCCGGCCGGCGAGGTCGAGGCCGCGCTGCGCGAGGGCGCCGGGGAGCTGCTCGACGGCCTGCGGCTGTTCGACGTCTACCGGGACGCGAAGCTCGGCGAGGACCGCAAGTCGCTGGCGTTCAAGCTGGAGCTGCGCGCGGCCGACCGGACGCTCACCAACGAGGAGGGCGTGGCCGTGCGCGACGCGGCCGTCGCCGTCGCGGCCGACCGCTTCGGCGCCGCGATCCGCGTCTGACACTGCGCGAACCCTTGGGGCGCAGCCGCACACCCGTGCGGCTGCGCCTTTTCGCATTGTCCGTGTCGCCCGGTGACACACGGTAGGGCCGGAGCCGCGGCTTGTCGTATGGTCCGCGCCTTTTAAGGTACGTGGTGTGAATAACGGGAACCCCTCTCACGTTGGCAGGCGGCGGGGGCGGACCGGCTCCGAGGGCGGACCCCCGCCCGGCAGTCACCGGGCCGGTGCCCGCGGCTCCTCGTACAGCGGCAAGCGGCGCGCGGGGCCGGCGCTCCCCTTCGCCGTCCCCCTCCCCGGCCGGCTCGGCGACGTGCGCTTCAACAAGCTGCACCTGGCCGTCGCCGGGGCGGTGAGCCTCGTCGTCGCCGTCGGCGTCTCCATCGTCCTGGGCAACCTCCCCGAGGAGGCCTCCGGCTCCGGCGGCGAGGAGCACGCCGCGCTCCTGTACGCCGACGGCCAGGCCCTCCCCGCCGACTTCGCCGACACCCACCCCGCCCTGGCCGCCGGCGTCCACGCCGAACTCGCGGCCCGCTACGGCCTGGACCCCGACGAGCTCTACGACGCGGCCGCCCGCCCGGACGGCCCCCGCGTCGTGCTCACCCTCGACCGGGCCCTCCAGGAGGCCGCCGAGGAGACCTCCGGCGAAGCCGGGGTCGTCGCCGTCGAACCCGGCACCGGCGCCGTCCGCTGCTACTACGGGGCCGAGGCCGAGACCGGCGCCGACCAGCTCGGCCCCGACGCCCCGCACCCGCCGTCCTCGGTGTTCGACATGGTCACCGCCGCGACCGCGCTCGAAGCGGGCGCCTCCCTCGAGTCCTGGTGGAGCGACGCCGAAGCCGACGTCACCCTCGTCCAGGCGGTCCGCGAGTCGCGCACCGCGGCCATGGACGCCGTCGCCGCGGAGTACGGCGTCGCCGAGGTGCTCGAGACCGCCGGCGCCATGGGCCTCACCGCGATCGCCGACGACGAGGGCGTCCTCCGCGACGTCGCCGCGGGCGACTTCGACGGGCTCGACGCCGCCGGCCTCGGCAGCTACCCCGTCAGCGTGGTCGACATGGCCGGCGTCTACGCGACCATCGCCGCCGACGGCGTCCACGCCGACACCCACTTCATCGAGCGGGTCGTCGACGGCGAGGGCCGCACCGTCGAACCCGCCCAGGGCATCCGCACCGATCAGGCCATCGCCGAGACCACCGCCCAGGACCTCCAGTTCACCGGCCTCGGCGAGAGCGAGGCCATCGAGGACCGCGACTTCTTCGGCGTCGCCGCCGACTTCCACGGCGAGACCACCCAGTCCTGGTTCGTCGGCGCCATACCGCAGCTGAGCGTCGCCGCCTGGGCCAACGGCTCGGCCGCCTCCGAAGGCGGCGTGCCCTTGTGGCGCAACGTCATCGACACCGCCATCGAGGTCAACGACTACGAGGCCGAGGAGCTGCCCGGCGCCTCGGGCGCCGGCGACGACCTGACCGACGGCATCGCCGACGAGGACGGCCGGATCGACCCCGACAGCGAGTACTGCCAGGCCAACCCCGACATCGAGGGCTGCACCGAGGCCGAGTCGCCGAGCGAGTCGCCGACCGAGACCGAGCAGGAGGAGGAGACCTCCGAGGAGCCCGAACCCGAGCCCGACCCGACCACCTCCTCAGAGGAGGAGCCGGACCCGCCCACGACCTCCTCCGAAGAGGAGACCACCACTGAGGACTGCGGCTGGCCTTGGTGCTGATCGCCGCCGACCGCGTGGGCTACCATGCGACCACACCCTGACCGAGGAGGACCCGCATGTCCGCTCCCGACCCGTACCAGCAGCCCGTGCCGCCGCCGCCCCCTCCACCGCCCGGACCGTACTACCAGCCGTACCAGTCCGGCCCCGAGATCAACGGCAAGGCCGTGGCGGCGCTCGTGTGCGGCATGCTGTTCGTGGCCTCGCCGCTGGGCATCATGGGCCTCGCGTTCGGCAAGACCGCCGAGCGCCAGATCGACGCCGGCATGGGCATCGGCCGCCCCCTCGCCAAGGCCGGGCGCGTCCTGGGCTGGGTCTCGGTGGGCTTCACGGTCTTCTGGGCCCTCTACTTCCTCATCGTGATCATCGCCGTCATCGGCGCCGCCAACGCCGCCTCGAACCTCTAGCCTTGACGCCCAACCGCTTCCCCGCCTCCCGGACCGCGCTCGCGCTGGCGGTCCTCGTCCCGCTCGCCGTGCTCGGCGACGCCCTGTGGATCCGGGCCGACCCGGCCGGGCCGCCCTGGCAGGCCATGGACGACGGGTGGAACGGCCTGGTCGGCGGCCCCGACTCGGGCCTGTGGTGGCACCTCGCCGAGGGCCTCAACCGCTTCGGCGCGGAACCGGGCCTCGCCGTCCTCGCGGTCGGCGTGGTCGTCCTCCTGCTCATGCGCCGCTGGCGCTCGGCCGTCTACGCGTGCGCGGCGGTCGCGGCCACCTCGCTGGTGGTCGACGTGGTCAAATCCGTCCCCGAGCGCCCGCGCCCGGCCGACATCATGGTCGACACCGCCTCCTTCGCGTTCCCCTCCGGGCACAGCGCCCGCATGGCCGCGTTCGTGGTGATCATCGCCGTGGTCGCGATCCCGGCCCGGCGCCTGCGGCTCTGGTGGCCCGCCGCGGTGCTGCTCACCATGGCGATGATGTGGGCCCGGACCTGGCAGCACGCCCACTGGCTGAGCGACACGATCGCCGGGGCCGCCCTCGGCTGGGCCGTGGCGACGCTCCTGTGGCGGGTCCTGTCGCCGCTGCTCGACCGCGAGCGCGCCCTGCGCGAGTCCGCGCCGACCGGCCAGGACCCCGGGGCGGGCACCGGCCGCTTAAGCTGGTGGGGCCCGGACCTCCCGAAAGGTTGCCCCCATGTCGACGCCCGACCCCGACCACCAAGAGCCCCAACCGCAGCAGGTGCCGCCGCCGTACGCGCCGTACCCGCCCTACGGGTACCCGTACATGCCGCCGCGGCCCACGAACGGCCTGGCGATCGCCGCGATGATCATGGGCATCGTCGGCGTCTGCAACCCCATCTCGATCCTGGGCCTCATCTTCGGCATGATCGCCAAGCGCCAGATCGCCGAGCGCGGCGAGCAGGGCGAGGGCTTCGCGACCGCGGGGATCGTGCTCGGCTGGATCGGCGTCGCCTCGGTCGTGTTCTGGGCGATCTACCTCGTGGCCGTCATCGGGCTCTTCAGCACCGCCGTCAACGAGATCGAGGACTGGCCCACCGGCTACCCCACCGACGACCCGACCTGGTCGATCGAGCTGATCGGCGCCCTGCTCCGGCAGCTCAGCGCGGGCGCCTGACGTAGGCCGCCACGGCGGTGTTCGCGACCGCGACCACCGCGAACGCGATCGCCGCCGCCGGGAGGCCCAGGTCCCACAGCGCCGCCGTCCCGGCCCCGAACGCGATCGCCTTGACCGCCAGGGACCCCCACAGCGGCAGCGGTATCCGCGCCTTCGGGGCCGCGAACGCGCCCCACAGGACCACCAGTGCGCCCACGGCCGCCGCCGCGACGAGCAGGCGCGCCCACCAGCCGTCGAGGTCGAGCTCCAGGGCCCACCAGGCGACGAAGACGAGCATGGCCATCTCGAGCGCGAACGCCAGCAGCGCGTTCAGCATCACGAAGGTCCGCAGGACGCCCGAGTACCGGTCCCATTCCGGCCGGTCGTGGGAGGGGCTCGCAGCCGAGGATTGCTTCGGTTCGTTCACGGGACCATGATGGTCCCTCGCCCGCGGCGCCCGCAACGGGGTGCGACGAAAGTCGGAGGGCCCCTTCCGCACCAGGACTGAGGCCGCCGCGCCCCGGACGTGATGGGATGGGGGCATGAGCCGCCCGCCCCGCCGCATCGACCGCGTCAAGCGCGCCGACGTCGTCGCCGCCGTTCTGCTGTTCGCCGCGGGGTCCTCGCTGTTCGCGCTCGGCAGCTACGAGCGGTTCGGCATCGAGGTGCCGCACCTCGTGCGGTACGTGCCGCTGGCCCTGGTCTGCACCGGCGTGGTGCTGCGCCGGGCCTGGCCCGGCGTGACCCTCGCCCTCGGCACCGTGGGCTTCGGCATCGAGATCGCGATCGGCTTCTCGATGGCGGTCGTGTTCGTCTACACCGACAACCTGTACGCCTACGCCCGCTACGGGTCCCGGCGCGGGCTGCGGATCATGGTGCCGGTCGTGATCGCGTTCGTGCTGGCGACCGGGGCCTACATCGGGATCATGGACGGCAGGGCCGCGGCGGTGATCACCATGCTCGCGATCGCCGCGCTCGTGCTCGTCTCCCCGGTGTTCACCGCGATCATCGTGCGCCAGGGCCACGACCGGGCGATGCTGGAGGCCGAGCGGGCCGAGCAGGCCGTGCGGCTGGCGGACGTGCGCCGCCGCGAGGCGGTGCTGCGCGAGCGGACCCTCATGGCGCGCGAGCTGCACGACACCGTCGCCAACTACCTGTCGGCGATCGCCCTCCAGTCCACGGCCCTCCAGGCCCGCAAGGACCTCGACGCCGAGACGATGCGGAGCTCCGTGGCCGCGATCCGCTCCTCCAGCGTCGAGGGCCTGGCCGAGCTGCGGCGCATCATCGGCCTCCTGCGCGCCGCGGACAACGGGACCGGCGAGGGGGAGGAGCTGGCGTCCTTCCGACTCGACCAGGTGGCCGGGCTGGTCGAGCGGATGCGCAAGGCCGGCCTCGTCGTGGACTTCGCGGTCGACGGGCCGGCGCGGCCGCTGCCGGGCGAGGTCGAGCTCACCGCCTACCGGGTGGTCCAGGAGGCGCTGACGAACGTGCTGAAGCACGGTTCGGACGCCGCCGTCGCGATCCGCTACGAGGAGCGGCGGGTCGTGGTCGAGGTCGAGAACGCGGTGCGCCCGGGCGGCGGCCACGTACCCGGCGGGGGAGCGGGGCTGGTCGGGATGACCGAGCGCGTCCGGCTCCTGGGCGGCGACGTGCGGGCGGGGCCGGAGGGCCGCCGCTGGCGGGTCCGCGCCGAGATCCCGACCGGCGGCCTCGACGATCCCGCACCGCAGCCCGGGCCCGCCGCCCACCGCTTCCCGAACCGGAGTGAGCACCGATGACCCGCACCCGTCGCCCCGCCCAGCCGGCTCGCTGCGCTCGCCTTCCCCGAACCGGAGTGAACGCTGTGTGGTCCGCACCCGTCGCGCCCACCCGTCGCCCGCCGCCGCCCGACACCGAAGGCGCACCGCGCCTGCTGCGGCCAATCCGGCTCGCTGCGCTCGCCTTCCCCGAACCGGAGTGAACACTGATGATTAGGGTCCTGCTCGCCGACGACCATGCCGCCGTTCGCGCCGGCCTGCGCATGCTGCTCGACAGCTCCGAGGACATCGAGGTGGTCGGGGAGGCCGCCGACGGCGTCGAGGCGGTCGACCTCGCGAGGGAGCTGTCCCCGGACGTGGTCGTCATGGACGTGCGCATGCCCCGCAAGGACGGCATCGCCGCGGCCGCCGAGCTGCGCGGCACCGCCGACGTCCTGGTCCTCACCAGCTACGGCGAGGACGGCTTCGTGTTCGACGCCCTGCGCGCCGGCGCCAGCGGGTTCCTGCTGAAGGACGCCGACGCCGAGACCCTGGTCGAGGCGGTGCGCACCATCGCGCGCGGCGACGGCCTCATCTCCCCGGCCGTCACCCGCGGCCTCATCGCCGAGTTCGCGCGCTCGCGTCCCGCGTACGCCCCCATCAGCGTCGACGACGCCGGCCTCGCGAGTCTGACCCCGCGCGAGACCGAAGTCCTCGCCCTCATCGGCGAGGGCATGTCGAACGCGGAGATCGCCGCCGAGCTGGGGATGGCCGAGGCCACCGTGAAGTCCCACGTCACCCGCGTGCTCGCCAAGCTCGGCCTCGCCAGCCGCGTCCAGGCCGCCATCTTCGCCCGCGAGCAGGCGCGCTGAGAGCAGTACTTCCGGTGGCCGACGACCACGAACAGGGGCGACAGTCACATCCCACACACCGGAATATCGCTTCCGGCCTTCCATTGAATGCTGATACAGTTCTCTGCATAGTCATTCAAATGGAGGTTCCAGTGACGTACCAGGTCGCCGTGGCGGGCGCCAGCGGCTACGCGGGAGGCGAGGTGCTGCGGCTGCTCGCCGACCACCCGCAGCTCGACGTCGTCGCCGCGGGCGCGCACAGCAACGCCGGTGAGCACATCACCGCAGTCCACCCCCACCTCACCGCTTACGGCGACCGACGCTTCACCCCGACCACCCCGGAGGCCTTCGCCGAGGCCGACCTGGTGATCATGACCCTCCCGCACGGCCAGTCCGCCGCGCTCGCCGCCCAGCTCCCCGCCGAGCAGAAGATCGTCGACCTCGGCGCCGACCACCGGCTCGAGGACGCCGCGGCCTGGGAGGCCTACTACCCCGGCCCCCACGCCGGGACCTGGACCTACGGCCTCCCCGAACTGCCCGGCCAGCGCGAGGAGATCGCCGCCGCGACCCGGGTCGCCGCGACCGGCTGCTACGCCGTCGCGACCATCCTCGGCCTCCGGCCGCTCCTGGACGCCGGGATCGCCTCCCCCGAGGACGTCGTGGTCGTCGCGGCCTCCGGCACCACCGGCGCGGGCAACGCCCCCAAGAAGCACCTGCTCGCCTCCGAGGTCGCCGGGTCGATCAGCCCCTACAAGGTCGGCGCCCACCAGCACGTCCCCGAGATCAAGCAGGCCACCGGCGCGACCTCGCTCTCGCTGACCCCGCTGCTGGCCCCCATGCCGCGCGGCATCCTCTCGACCGTGACCGCCAAGGCCGCCGGCGAGGCCACCGCCGCCGACGTGCGGGCCGCGCTCGCCAAGGCCTACGACGGCGAGCACTTCGTCCACGTCCTGCGCGAGGGCCAGTGGCCCGCGACCGCCTCGACCCTCGGCACCAACGCCGTCCAGCTCCAGGGCGCCGTCGACAAGGACTCCGGCCGGATCATCGTGACCGCCGCGATCGACAACCTCGGCAAGGGCGCGGCCGCGCAGGTCGTCCAGTGCGCCAACCTCATGCTCGGCCTCCCCGAGGCCGCGGGCCTCACCGTGAACGGAGTGGCCCCGTGACCGTCACGACTCCCAAGGGCTTCCAGGCCTCCGGCGTCACCGCCGGGCTCAAGCCCTCCGGCAGGCCGGACGTGGCGCTGGTCGTCAACGACGGCCCGCTCCAGGTCGCCGCGGGCCGCTTCACCGGCAACCGCGTCAAGGCCGCCCCCGTCAAGTGGTCCCAGCAGGTCCTCACCTACGGCCGGCTCAAGGCCGTCGTCCTCAACTCCGGCGGCGCGAACGCCTGCACCGGCGCCGAGGGCTTCCAGAACACGCACGCCACCGCCGAGAAGACCGCCGCCCTCCTCGGCTGCGGCGCGGCCGAGGTCGCGGTCTGCTCGACCGGCCTCATCGGCGAGCAGCTCCCGATGGACAAGCTCCTGCCGGGCGTCGAGGCCGCCGCCGCCGCGCTGGCCGCCGACGGCGGCGAGGCCGCCGCGACCGCGATCATGACCACCGACACCGTCGCCAAGAACGCGGTCGTGACCAGCCCCGCGGGCTGGAGCGTCGGCGGCGTCGCCAAGGGCGCCGGGATGCTCGCCCCCGGCCTGGCGACCATGCTCGTCGTCCTCACCACCGACGCCGTGGTCGACCACCCGCTGGCCGACACCGCGCTCGGCACCGCCTGCCGGTACTCGTTCGACCGGCTCGACTCCGACGGCTCGATGTCCACCAACGACACCGTGCTCCTGCTCGCCTCCGGCGCCTCCGGCGTCGAAGCCGAGGCGGACGAGTTCATCACCGCGCTCACCGACCTGTGCAAGGACCTCGCGCACCAGCTCCTGAGCGACGCCGAGGGCTCCACGAAGGACATCGCGATCACCGTCTCGGGCGCCGCGACCGAGGACGACGCGGTCGAGGTCGGCCGCTGCGTCGCCCGCGACAGCCTCGTCAAGACCGCCATGTTCGGCGGCGACCCCAACTGGGGCCGCATCCTCGCCGCCGTCGGCGTCGCCAAGGCCCCCTTCGACGCCGACGAGGTCGACGTCGCCGTCAACGGCGTCCAGATCTGCAAGGCCGGCGCCGCCGGGGAGCCGCGCGACCTCGTGGACCTGAAGGACCGCGCCGTCGCGATCGACATCGACCTCCACAACGGCGCGGCCTCGGCCACGATCTGGACCAACGACCTGTCCCACGACTACGTCCACGAGAACTCGGCGTACAGCACATGAGCGCGATAGACGACCTCGCACCGAACCTCCAGAAGGCCCTCGGGAAGGCCGAGACCCTCATCGAGGCCCTCCCGTGGCTCCAGCGCTTCACCGGCTCCATCGTGGTGGTCAAGTACGGCGGCAACGCCATGATCAACCCCGAGCTCCAGGCCGCGTTCGCAGCCGACATGGTGTTCCTGCACTACGTCGGCATCAAGCCGGTCGTCGTGCACGGCGGCGGCCCCCAGATCTCCTCCATGCTCGCGAAGCTCGACATCGCCTCCGAGTTCAAGGGCGGCCTGCGGGTCACCACCCCCGAGACCGCCGACGTGGTCCGGATGGTCCTGGTCGGCCAGGTCGGGCGCCAGCTCGTGGGCCTCATCAACAACCACGGCCCCTTCGCCGTCGGCATGTCCGGCGAGGACGCCCAGCTGTTCACCGCCAAGCGGCGCTGGGCCGAGGTCGAGGGCGAGCGGGTCGACGTCGGCCGCGTCGGCGACGTCGCGTCCGTCAACACCGCCGCCGTCGACGACCTCATCGCCGCCGGGCGCATCCCCGTGGTCTCCACGGTCGCGCTCGACCACGACGGCATCCTCTACAACCTCAACGCCGACACCGCCGCGGCCGCGCTCGCCGAGGCCCTCGGCGCGCAGAAGCTCATCGTCCTCACCGACGTCGAAGGGCTGTACGAGAACTGGCCGGACAAGGACTCGCTCCTGCGGCAGATCTCGACCGACCGGCTCGCCGAGATGCTGCCCTCCCTCCAGGCGGGCATGGTCCCGAAGATGGAGGCCTGCCTGCGCGCGGTCAAGGGCGGCGTCCCCCAGGCGCACGTCATCGACGGGCGCGTCCCCCACTCGACGCTGCTGGAGATCTTCACCTCCGACGGCGTCGGCACCATGGTCATGGAGGAGCAGTGAGTTACTCCCAGCAGCTCAAGGACCGGTACGCCAAGGCCCTCATGGGCAACTACGGCCTGCCGCCCGTCGCGATCCGCGAAGGCGAGGGCCGCACCGTCACCGACGTGGACGGCAACACCTACCTCGACATGATCGGCGGCATCGCCGTCTCCAGCCTGGGGCACGACCACCCCGCGCTGGTCGAGGCCGTCGCGGGCCAGGCCGCGCGGCTCGCCCACACCTCGAACCTCTTCCTGCACGAGAAGGAGGTCGAGCTCGCCGAGAAGCTCCTCGAGCTGTGGGGCCACCCCGGCCGGGTCTTCCTGTGCAACTCCGGCACCGAGGCCAACGAGGCCGCGCTGAAGCTCGCGCTGCTCCACGGCAACGCCTTGGGCCGCACCAGGATCGTCGCCACCGAGAACGGCTTCCACGGCCGGTCCCTCGGCGCCCTGTCCATCACCGGGAAGGCCGCGATCCGCGAGCCGTTCGAGCCGCTGGGCCGCGACGTCGTGTTCGTGCCCTACGGCGACGCCGACGCCCTCAAGGCCGCCGTCGACGACTCGGTCGCCGCGGTGTTCCTCGAACCGACCCAGGGCGAGACCGGCGTCGTGCCCTCGCCCCCCGGCTACCTCGAGGCCGCGCGGGAGCTCACGACCGCGAGCAACGCCCTGCTCGTCCTCGACGAGATCCAGTCCGGCTTCGGCCGCACCGGCGCCTGGTTCGCCCACCACGCCGAAGGGATCGTCCCCGACGTCGTGACCCTCGCCAAGGGCCTCGGCGGCGGCGTCCCGATCGGCGCGGTCCTCGCCACCGAGGAGGCCGCCGCGCTGTTCACCAAGGGCGTGCACGGCTCCACCTTCGGCGGCAACCCCATCGCGTGCGCGGCGTCCCTGGCCGTGATCGACACGATCGAGCGCGAGCACCTGTTCGCGAACGTCCTCGCCCTCGGCGAGCACCTCGACGCCCGGCTCGCCGCCGACCCGCGGGTCACCGAGGTCCGCGGCCAGGCCCTGTGGCGCGGCATCAACCTCGCCGAGCCCGTCGCGGCCGAGGTGGTCGGCCACCTCATCGGCCTCGGCGTGCTCGCCAACGCGCCCCGGCCCGACACGGTCCGGATCGCCCCGCCGCTCACCATCACCCGGCCCGAGCTCGACGCGTTCTGCGACAAGCTCATCGAAGCCCTCGACGCCATCGTCCCGCACCCGTCGCCCCGCCCGCCGGCGCCGCTTCGCGACGCCTCTCCCCGAACCGGAGGGGCTGCGCCCCACGGAGCTCCGCACCCGGGAGGTCGACCGTGACTCTCAACGCAGCTCAGCAGCACCAGGCTCTACCGGGCGTGAGGCACTTTCTCAAGGACGACGACATCACCCCCGCGCAGCAGGCCGAGATCCTCGACCTCGCCGCCAAGATGAAGGCCGACCGCCACGCCCACCGCCCCCTCGCGGGCCCCAAGTCCGTCGCGGTCGTCTTCGAGAAGCCCTCCACCCGGACCCGGCTGTCGTTCGACGTCGGCATCGCCGAGCTCGGCGGCCACTCCGTGGTCATCGACGCCCAGTCCACCCAGCTCGGCCGCGGCGAGTCCGTCGCCGACACCGCCCGGGTCCTGTCCCGGTACGTCAGCGCCATCGTGATCCGCACCTTCGGCGACGACCGGATCGCCGAGCTCGCCGAGCCCGCCACCGTTCCGGTCGTCAACGCGCTCACCGACGGCTGGCACCCCTGCCAGCTCCTGGCCGACCTCCAGACCATCGCCGAGCACCGGCCGCTCAAGGGCACGAGCATCGCCTACCTCGGCGACGCCGCCTTCAACATGGGCAACTCCACGGTCATCGCCTCCTCCCTCGCCGGGATGCACGTCCGCGTCGGCGCCCCCGAGGGCTACCAGCCCGCCGCCGAGGTCCTCGAGCGCGCCGCGCGGATCAACGCCGCCACGGGCGGGTCGGTCACCGTCACCGCCGACCCCGTCGAGGCGGTCGCGGGCGCCGACGTGGTCTCCACCGACGCGTGGGTCTCGATGGGCATGGCCGACAGCGCCAAGCGCTTCGGCGAACTGCACGCCTACCAGCTCAACGCCGGCCTGCTCGCCCACGCCGCCGACGACGCGATCGTGCTGCACTGCCTCCCGGCCCACCGCGGCGAGGAGATCACCGACGAGTGTCTAGACGGCCCGCAGTCGCGCGTGTTCGACCAGGCCGAGAACCGCCTCCACGCCCAGAAGGCCCTCCTCGCGTGGCTCGTGAAGGAGTCGCAGTGAACCAGCCGACCACCAAGGCCGCCAGGCAGGCCCGCATCGTCGAGCTGATCTCGACCCGCGCGATCCGCTCCCAGACCGAGCTGGCGAACCTCCTCGCCGCCGACGGCATCGAGGCCACCCAGGCGACGCTCTCGCGCGACCTCGAGGAGCTCGGCGCGGTCAAGGTCCGCGGCACCGACGGCGGCTCCGCGGTCTACTCGATCTTCGCTGAGGGCGAACGGCCCCTGCGCGACGCCGAGGCCGCCCCCGACCGGCTCCAGCGCCTCCTGCGGGAGCTGCTCGTCGGCGCCGACCACTCGGCCAACATGGCCGTCCTGCGCGTCCCGCCCGGCGCGGCCCAGTACCTCGCCAGCGCGATCGACCGATCGGGCCTGGCCGACGTCATCGGCACCATCGCAGGGGACGACACGATCGCCGTGATCGCCCGCGACGGCGTCACCGGCGGCCAGGTGGCCGAGCAGATGCTTCATTGGGCCGGCAAGGCGCCAGACCCCTACACGACCACCCAGGGAATAAAGGAGAACCAGCAATGACCGAGAAAGTAGTGCTCGCCTACTCGGGCGGCCTCGACACGTCCGTAGCGATCCCGTACCTGGCCGAGCAGCTCGACGCCGAGGTGATCGCCGTGGCGATCGACGTCGGCCAGGGCGGCGAGGACATGGACGTCATCAAGCAGCGCGCCCTGGGCTGCGGCGCCGTCGTCGCCGAGGTCGTCGACGCCCGCGAGGAGTTCGCCGCCGACTACTGCTTCCCGGCCGTGGCCGCCAACGCGCTCTACATGGACCGCTACCCCCTGGTCTCCGCCCTGTCCCGGCCGCTCATCGTCAAGCACCTCGTGGCCGCCGCCGAGAAGCACGGCGCCACGATCGTCTCCCACGGCTGCACCGGCAAGGGCAACGACCAGGTCCGCTTCGAGGCCGGCCTCGCCGCCCTCGCCCCGCACCTCAAGGTCGTCGCCCCCGCCCGCGACTTCGCCTGGACCCGGGACAAGGCCATCGCGTTCGCCGAGGAGAAGGGCCTCCCGATCGACGTGACCAAGAAGTCCCCGTACTCGATCGACCAGAACCTGTGGGGCCGCGCCGTCGAGACCGGCTTCCTCGAGGACATCTGGAACGGCCCCATCGAGGACATCTACGACTACACCCAGGACCCGGCCGAGGCCCGCGAGGCCGACGAGGTGGTCGTCACCTTCATCGGCGGCAGGCCCGTCGCCCTCGACGGCGTCGAGAAGTCCGCGTTCGACCTCGTCAAGGAGCTCAACGAGCGCGCCGGCGCCCAGGGCATCGGTCGGATCGACATGGTCGAGGACCGGCTCGTGGGCATCAAGTCCCGCGAGGTCTACGAGTCCCCGGCCGGCATCACCCTGATCGCCGCCCACATGGAGCTCGAGAACGTCACCGTCGAACGCGAGCAGGCCCGGTTCAAGCGCACGGTCGACCAGCGCTGGGGCGAGCTCGTGTACGACGGCCTGTGGTTCTCGCCGCTGAAGCAGAGCCTCGAGGCGTTCATCGCCGACGCCCAGACCCACGTCACCGGCGAGGTGCGGCTCTCGCTCCACGCGGGCAAGGCCACCGTCACCGGCCGGCGCTCCGAGACCAGCCTCTACGACTTCGACCTGGCCACCTACGACGAGGGCGACGCGTTCGACCAGTCGAACGCGCGCGGCTTCGTCGAGCTGTGGAGCCTCCCGGCCAAGCTCGCCGCCGCCCGGAACGAGCGGGCCAAGGCCGAGTAATGGCGAAACTGTGGGGGGGCCGCTTCACGGGCGGCCCCGCCGCCGCCCTCGAAGCCCTGAACGCCTCGATCGGCTTCGACTGGCGGCTGGCGCCGTACGACCTCAAGGCCTCCAAGGCCCATGCGCGCGTGCTCCACCGCGCGGGGCTGCTGGACGCCGGCGAACTCGCCGCGATGCTCGGTGCGCTCGACGCCCTCGGCGAGGACGTCGCCTCCGGCGCGTTCACCGGGACGATCAGCGACGAGGACGTCCACACCGCGCTCGAGCGCGGCCTCGTGGAGCGCCTCGGCGACCTGGGCGGCAAGCTCCGCGCGGGCCGCTCGCGCAACGACCAGATCGCCACGGACCTGCGCCTGTACTGCCGCGACCACGCCCGCGGTCTGGCCGCCGACGTGGCCGCGCTGGTGCACGCGCTCGCCGAGCAGGCCGCCGCGGTGGTGGACGCGCCCGCGCCAGGCATGACCCACCTCCAGCACGCGCAGCCGGTCACCCTGGGACACCAGCTCCTGGCCCACGCGCAGGGCTTCCTGCGGGACCTGGAGCGCCTGCGCGACTGGGACCGGCGCGCCGCCGTCTCGCCGCTCGGGTCGGGCGCCCTGTCGGGCTCCTCGCTCCCGCTGGACCCGGTCGCCGTGGCCGAGGAGCTCGGCTTCGACGCGCCCGCGGCGAACTCGATGGACGGCGTCTCGGACCGCGACTTCGCCGCCGAGCTGCTGTTCGCCTGCTCGATGATCGGCGTGCACCTCTCCCGCCTGGGGGAGGAGGTCATCCTCTGGTCGAGCCACGAGTTCGGCTGGGTCGTGCTCGACGACGCGTTCTCCACGGGCTCCTCGATCATGCCGCAGAAGAAGAACCCGGACGTGGCCGAACTGGCCCGCGGCAAGGCGGGCCGCCTGGTCGGCAACCTGACGGGCCTCCTCGTGACGCTCAAGGGCCTGCCGTTCACGTACAACAAGGACCTCCAGGAGGACAAGGAGCCGGTCTTCGACTCCCTGGACAACCTGGCGCTCCTCCTGCCCGCCGTCACGGGCATGGTCGAGACCATGCGGTTCAACGCGGAGGTGCCGCGCGCGAGCGCCCCGAAGGGCTTCAGCCTGGCCACGGAGATCGCGGACTGGCTGGTGCGCAAGGGTGTTCCGTTCCGCAGCGCCCACGAGACCGCGGGCGCGTGCGTGGCGCACTGCGAGGCGCGGGGCATCGAGCTCCACGAGATCGCGGACGCGGACCTGGCGGCCATCTCGGCCGACCTGGACCCGTCGGTGAAGCAGGTGCTCGACGTGGACGGCGCGCTCGCCGCCCGCACCACGCCGGGTTCGACGGGCCCGAAGGCCGTCGCCGACCAGCTCGCCCGGGTCCGCGAGCAGGTCGAGGCCTGGAACGACTGGGCCGCGCAGCGCTGAGACGCAGCGGAGCGGCCCGCGCCTTCGCGCGGGCCGCTCCGCGTCGCCGCTAGGAACCCGGCTGGAGCAGGACGGGCTCGTCGCAGACCTCGACGGGCCCGGTGCCGAGGTCGTCGGTGAGGCAGACGGCCACCGTCACGTAATCGATCGACGCGCCCGCCTCGGCGTTCAGCTCGAAGTCGAACGCGAAGGACGACTCCGTGTCAGGCAGCGCCACGCGGTGCTCGGCCACGGGCCAGTCGTGCGAGTGGGCGGTGAACCGGACGTGGCGCGGGAACGGCACCACGTCGAGGCAGGGCCGGTCGTCGGCGATCGTGGTCGAGGCCTTGCCGGTGATCGCCACGGTCGGCTGGACGACGAAGTCGGGCCACTCGGCCTCCCCGGTGGCCTCGTAGAAGGTGCAGTAGTCCTCGCCGGTGTCGCTCACCGTGAAGGGGACCGGTGCGGCCGCCGCCGGTGCGGCGGCCGCGAGCGCGAACAGGACGCCCGCGACGAGCGCGATGGCGCCGCGCAGCAGGCTGGGAAGTCGTGTCATGGGACTCCGATCAGGGGTGTGCGGAGCCGCGCCCAACCTCGCGCTCCGTCGCCGGACATTTACAAGAGTAAATATCCAGGAAGCCTTACCACGCGTCAAGCTCCTTGGCGAGCCTGCGGAGCCGCACGCTCGTCATGACGGTGATGATCCCCCAGATGATCGCGAAGAACCCGATGGTCACCACGAGCGCGACCGCCCCCGAACCGGGATCGGCGAGCAGCAGGATCCCGAGCACCACGCCGGCGAGCCCCGAGAGGATGAAGAGCCAGCGCCCGCCCGCATCGCGGGAGAGCCCGAGACCGGAGACGATCGAGCCGACGCCGGTGACGATCGCCCAGATCGCGATGACGTACAGGAGCACGAGCGCGGTGATGTCGGGCCAGAGCAGCGCGACCAGCCCGGCGATGATCCCGAGGGCGCCGACGACGATGAGGAATCCGCGCCCGGAGGACCGCCGCAGGCCCATGGCCAGGATGCCGGCCCCGTCCACGATGGCGTAGGCGCCGAACAGGATGACGAGGGCGACCAGCGTGATCTCGGGCCAGAAGACCGCGAGGGCCCCGAAGAGGACGGTGAAGATACCGCGGGCCAGCACCCAGGCCCAACTCCGAGCGAGCAGTTCGAGCACCGCAACCACCCCGTTCCACCTGCGATAACACTATGCATCCGAGGCTAGCCCCAACACGACGAACCGACGCGGTTTCCTTGAAAACCCGACACGATGCCGCACACTCGAAGCGGGTCAGGCGAGCTTGGCGGACAGGATCACCCGGCAGACTTCCACGGGCCCGGCCTCGGCCTGGCCGAGGTGATCGCCGAGTCCGTTGGTGGGGAACGCCGTCACATGCCCTGGGCTGATCCAGGCCGGCTCGGGCGTCATGACCTGGAGCGAGCGCGGCGCCGAGTTCGCGAACTCCAGGGAGGCGATCAGGGGAACGACCAGGACGCGGCCGGGAACGATCTCTCCGGTGGAGAGAATGACGACGCGGCGGCCGGGACGGTCGCCGCGCTCGTAGATCGCACCACGCTCGAAGATCACTCTCGGCCCTCGCCGTCCAGGGCCGCGACATCGGCGTCCCATTCGGCCGTGAAGCCGACGGCGTCCGCCGCGGCTTGGACGGCCGCGGCGTCGGCGAGGTAGGCCTGGAGATTCGCCTCGACGAGGGCTTGGCGGATGTGCTCGGTGACAGGCACGCCGTGCGCCTCGGCTATGCCCTTCGCTCGGTCGTACTCGTCCTTGGGTATGCGTACTGAGATCATGTCCATACTGCTTTTGTAGCATGCAATTCTGTAGGCGAACAACGCCTACAGAATTTGATGCGGTGTTATCAAGGCCCCGGCGCGCTGCGCCGGGGCCTCGCTGTCTCGGGTTTAGCGGACCGCGGCCGGTTCGCGGCCGGTCTCCGTCCGCTCCGGCTCGGGTTCCACCGTCACGTGCGGCAGGACCCTGTCCAGCCATTTCGGGATCCACCACGCGCCCCGGCCCATGGCCTTCATCAGCGCCGGGACCAGCAGGCAGCGGATCACGAACGCGTCGATGAAGATCGCCGCGGCCATCCCGATCCCGAACTGCTGCATCATCCGCGACTCGCTGAACATGAACGCCCCGAACACCGCGATCATGATCGCCGCCGCCGCGGTCACCACGCTCCCGGTCGACGCCAGCCCCTTGCGCACCGCCTCGACGGCGTCGCCGGTCCGCACCCACTCCTCGCGCATCCGCGACATCAGGAACACCTCGTAGTCCATCGACAGCCCGAAGATGATCGCGAAGCTCATCACCGGCACGAACGCCTCGATCGGCCCCGGCTGCGTCCCCAGCAGCCCCTCCTGGAAGATCCAGGCGACCAGGCCCAGGCTCGCGCCGATCGTCAGCAGGTTGAGCACCGCGGCCTTGAGCGGGATCAGGACCGAGCGGAACACCGCCATCAGCAGCAGCATCGACAGGCCCACCACGATCACCAGGAACAGCGGCGCCCGCTGCTCGATGATGTCGCTGAAGTCGATCGCCGCGGCCGTCGGACCGCCCACGAGCTGGACCCCCTCGACCCCGTCGAGGTCCTCGCGCAGCTGGTGCACCAGGTCCACCGTCGCCTCGTCGCTCGGCCCGCCCGTGCCGATCACGAACGACATCCACAGCTGCGGCGCGACCTCGACCGCCGGGGAGGCCTGCTCCACCGCGTCGAGCGCCCCGACCGCCTCGTACGCGGCCGCCGCCTCGGCCTCGGTGCCGTCCGTGACCACCATGAGCGGGCCGTTGAAGCCCTTGCCGAACCCGTCGCTGAGCATGTCGTACGCCTGGCGGCTCTGCAGCTCCTCGGACTCGGTGCCCGCGTCGGCGAAGCCCAGCCGCAGCCCCGTCAGCGGCGCCGAGAGCGCCACCAGCCCGACGGTGACCAGCACGATCGCCAGCCAGGCGCGCTTCTCGACGAACCGCGACCACGCGTTCCAGCGCCGCCCCGGCACGCCCTTCGCCTTCGCGGCGTGCCTCCGGACCCGCTTCTCGATCCGCTTCCCGAACAGCGCCAGCAGCGCCGGCAGCAGCGTCACCGAGGCGATCATGGTCACCAGGACCACCAGCGCCACCGCGATCGCGACCGATTGCAGCGCACCGAGACCCAGCGCGTACAGGCCGATGAGCGCGATGATCACCACGGAGCCGGCGAACAGGACCGAGCGCCCGGCCGTGTCCAGCGCGGCGGCCGCCGCGGCCCTGCGGCTCGCGCCGCCCAGCAGCTCGGAGCGGAAGCGCGCGAAGATGAGCAGCGCGTAGTCGACCCCGACGCCCAGGCCCACCAGGAACAGGATCGGCGTCAGGAAGGTCGGCAGCGTCACGACGTGCGAGACGAGCACGGCCAGGCCGAACGTGGTCCCCACGGCGAACACCGCGGTGATGAGCGGCAGGCTCGCGGCCAGGAACGACCCGAACATGAGCACGAGGATCACCAGCGCCGCGAGGATGCCGACGCCCTCGGCGGCCCCGCCGCCGCCCTCCTCGACCTCGCGGATCGGGTCGCCGCCCAGCGCGACCTCCAGGCCGTCCCCGGAGGCCTCCTCGGCGAGCGGCAGCAGCGCCGCGGCCTCCTCGGCGGTGCCGTCGAAGACCGCCGTCGCGTACCCGACGGTGCCGTCCTCGCCGATCGCCCCGTACTCGGCGTACGGGTCGTTCACCGACGCGACCCCGGGCATCCCGGCGATCTCGGCCAGGAGCGCGTCGACGCGGTCCCGCTCGGCCGCGACGTCGTCGGCCGCGAAGACCACCTGCACCGAGACGTCGTTCGCCTCGGGCGCGCGCTCCTCGAGCAGGTCGGCCAGCTCCTGGGACTCGGTCCCGGGCATGGAGAAGTCGTCCTCGAAGGCCGAGCCGACCGCGCCGGAGGCGCCGATCGACGCGCCGAACACGAGGACCCAGAGGAGGATCGCGATCCAGGGGCGCCGCTGCGTCCAGTGGGACAGCCGGGCCATCGCCGAACGCGGTTGTGAGGCAAGGTGTGGTTCCATGCGGTCCACTGTCGGCGCGGCGAACGCCCGGCCGCATCACCTTCACGGGGCGACCGCCGTACGCCCGGGGGACCACACCCGGGCCGGGCGACTACACCCCCGGTCGCACCGGCCCGCCGGCGAGCTGCGGCGCCGGCTCCGAGGAGCGCCCGCCGAAGGCCCCGCCCTTCTGCGCGGCCGGGCCCTCGACCGGTCTCAGGACTCCCCGTCGGTCCAGGTCGGACGGACCAGGCCCGACTCGTACGCGGTCACCACCAGCTGCGCGCGGTCGCGCGCCGACAGCTTCGACATGATCCGGCTGACGTGCGTCTTCGCCGTCGCGGGCGACAGGAACAGCGTCCCGGCGATCTCGTCGTTGCTCATGCCCGTCGCCACCAGCTTGAGCACCTCGGTCTCGCGCTCGGTGAGCGCGTTCAGCCTCGAGCTCGGCTCGGGCCGGGCGACGCGCCCGGCGAACTCGCCGATGAGCCGCCGCGTGACCTTGGGGGAGATGAGCGCCTCGCCGATCGCGACCACCCGGATCGCGTGCAGGAGCTCGTCCGGGTCGGTGTCCTTGAGGAGGAATCCGCTCGCGCCCGCGCGCAGCGCCCGGTACACGTAGTCGTCCTCGTCGAACGTCGTCAGGATCACCACCTTGACGCCGTCGAGCTTCGGGTCGGCGCCGAGCCGCTCGGTCGCCTCCAGGCCGTCCATGCCGGGCATCCGGATGTCCATGAGCAGCACGTCCGGGCGGTGCCGCCGCGCCAGCTCCAGCGCCTCGCGCCCGTCGCCGGCCTCGGCGACCAGCTCGATGTCCTCCTCGTCGCCGAGGATCGAGGCGAACCCGGCCCGCACCAGCCGCTGATCGTCCACCAGCATCACGCGGATCACTCGACCACCTCCAACGGCCATGTGGCCTCCACGGTGAAGCCGCCGTCGTCGAGCGGCCCCGCGTAGAAGGTACCGCCGAGCCCCTCGGCCCGCTCGCGCATCCCCATGAGGCCGTTCCCGGGAGCCTTGGCGCCCTTGGCGACCCCGTCGTCGACCACTGAGACCGCCAGTGTCGACGTCCCGGTCACCACCTTCACCTGGACGCGCTTCGCCTTGGCGTGCCGCAGCACGTTCGTCAGCGACTCCTGCACCACCCGGAACGCGGCCGCGTCCACCGTCGCCGGCAGCTCGGCCCGCCCGTCCACCCGCAGGTCGACCTCCAGGCCCGATTCGCGCGCGGCGTCCACCAGCGACGACAGCTGGTCCAGGCTCGGCCCCGGCCCGGTCGGGGCGTCCTCGCCGGGATCGCGCAGCACCCCGACCAGGGCCCGCAGCTCCCGCAGCGACAGCCGGCTCGTGTCGGCGATGACCTGGAGCGTCTCATGCGTCGCGAACCCGGGGTCGCGCCGCAGCCTGCGCAGCGCCGCCGCCGTCTGCACGTTGATGAGCGACAGGTGGTGGCCCACCGCGTCGTGCAGCTCCCGGGCGATCCGCAGCCGCTCCTCGGCCACGCTGCGCCGCTGCGTCTCGGCGAGCGCCACGGCCGTCTCGGCCCGGTACCGCCGGTGGTGCGCCACGACCGCGCCGATCGCCGGGATCGCGATGATCCAGCCGCCGAGCATGAACGTCTCGCTCGCGGTGATGTGCGCGAAGTCGGCGATGACCTCCGAGACCACGATGATCAGGAACGTGCAGGCCGCGATGATCCCCGCCGCGACCACCCGGCCCAGCGCCGCGAGCGTGTACAGCGCGATGGCGAAGCCCATGAGCGTCGGCCCGTCGATCGACGAGGCCGGGAAGTACACCAGGGTCGCCACCAGCGTCACGAGCGTCACCGTGAGCGGGAACGAGGAGCGGAAGAACACCGCCGCGACCGACACCGCGAGCATCGCCCACGCCAGGTCCTCGTTGAGCCCCTCCGTGTCGTTCCGCTTCACGGCCCACTGGATCAGCGTCCACGTCAGGACGATCACCGCGTTGACGGAGCCGACGATCAGGTCGACGGCGCGCACGGAGTAGCGGTTCAGCACGCCTCCCAGCCTAGGCAGGAGCGCCCGGCCGCGGCCGGGCGCTCCTCGGTCCGCTACTTCGTCAGGCCGGCCCGGCGCAGCGCCTCGGCCATCGCGCTCTGCGGCGCGGCCTGCTGCCCGCCGCGCTGGCGCGGCTGCTGACGGCCGCCGTTCCCCTTGCCGCCCTTGCCGCCGCCTTGCTGCTGCCCACCGCGTCGGCCTCCACCGGCCTCGGGCTCGTCCTCCAGCCGCATCGTCAGCGAGATCCGCTGCCGCTGCAAATCGACGCTCAGCACCTTCACCTTGACGACGTCGCCGGGCTTGACGATCTCGCGCGGGTCCTCGACGTAGCGGTTCGCCAGCGCCGAGATGTGCACCAGGCCGTCCTGGTGGACGCCGATGTCGACGAACGCGCCGAAGGCCGCGACGTTCGTCACGGCCCCTTCGAGGAGCATCCCCGGTTCGAGGTCGGCGACCTTCTCGACGCCCTCCTTGAACGCGGCGGCCTTGAACTCGGGCCGCGGGTCGCGGCCGGGCTTCTCCAGCTCGGCGATGATGTCGGTGACCGTCGGCACGCCGAAGCGCTCGTCGGCGAAGTCGCCCGGCCTGAGCCTGCGGAGCGTCTTCGCGTCCCCGACGATCCCGCCCACCGTGGCCCCGGTGGCCGCGAGGATCCGCTCTACGACCGGGTACGCCTCGGGGTGGACCGCGGAGGCGTCGAGCGGGTTGGCCCCGCCCGGCACCCGGAGGAACCCGGCGGCCTGCTCGAACGCCTTGGGGCCCAAGCGGGGCACGCCGAGCAGCGCCTTGCGGTCGGCGAAGCGGCCGTGCTCGTCGCGGTAGGCGACGATGTTCGCGGCGACGCTCTCGGAGAGCCCGGAGACCTGCGACAGGAGCGGCGCCGAGGCGGTGTTGAGGTCCACGCCGACGGCGTTCACGGCGTCCTCGACGACCGCCTCGAGCGAGCGGGTGAGCTTGGACTCGGTGAGGTCGTGCTGGTACTGGCCGACGCCGATGTGCTTGGGCTCGATCTTGACCAGCTCGGCCAGCGGGTCCTGGAGGCGGCGCGCGATGGAGACGGCCCCGCGCAGGGACACGTCCATGCCCGGGAGCTCCTTGGTGGCGTAGGCGGACGCCGAGTAGATCGACGCGCCGGCCTCGGAGACGACGATCTTCGACAGCTCGGCGGTGCCCGCGAACGCCTTGACGAGGTCGGCGGCGAGCCGGTCGGTCTCGCGGGAGGCGGTGCCGTTGCCGATGGCGACGAGCTGCACGCCGTGCTTCTTGACGAGCGCGCCGAGCACCGCCAGCGCGTCGTCCCAGCGGTTCTGCGGCTGGTGCGGGTAGATCGCGGTGGCGTCGAGCACCTTCCCGGTCGCGTCCACGACGGCGACCTTGACGCCGGTGCGGTACCCCGGGTCCAGGCCGAGGACGGCCTTCGGGCCGGCGGGGGCCGCGAGCAGGAGGTCCTTCAGGTTCGCCGCGAAGACCTTCACGGCCTCGTCCTCGGCGAGCTGCCACAGCCGCATCCGCAGGTCCACGCCGAGCTTGACGAGGATGCGGGTGCGCCAGGCCCACGAGACGGTCTTGGCCAGCCACGCGTCGGCGGGCCGCCCGGCGTCGCGGACGCCGAACTTGGCGGCGATCACGTCCTCGCAGTCGGCCCCGTCGGCCTCGGTCTCGCCCGGCTCCAGCGCGAGCGAGAGCGCCTCCTCCTTCTCGCCGCGGAACAGCGCGAGCACCCGGTGCGAGGGGAGCGTGGTGAACGTCTCGGCGAAGTCGAAGTAGTCGGAGAACTTCGCGCCCTTCTCCTCGGCGCCGTCGCGGACCCTGGAGACGATCCTGCCCTTGCGCCACATGCGTTCGCGCAGGTCGCCGATGAGGTCGGCGTCCTCGGAGAACCGCTCGGTGAGGATCGCGCGCGCCCCCGCGAGGGCGGCGGCCGCGTCGGCCACGTCCTTCTCGGGGTCCAGGTACGCCGCCGCGGCGGTCTCCGGGTCCTGTGAGGGATCACTCAGCAGGAGGTCGGCGAGCGGCTCCAGGCCGGCCTCGCGGGCGATCTGGGCCTTGGTGCGGCGCTTGACCTTGAACGGCGCGTAGAGGTCCTCGAGCCGGGCCTTGGTGTCGGCGGCGTCGATCTGCGCGGTGAGCTCCGGGGTGAGCTTCCCCTGCTCGCCGATGGATTCGAGCACGGCCTTGCGGCGGGCCTCCAGTTCCCGCAGGTACCCGAGGCGCTCCTCGAGGGCGCGCAGCTGCTCGTCGGAGAGGCCCTCGGTGGCCTCCTTGCGGTATCGGGCGATGAAGGGGACGGTGGAGCCGTCGTCCAGGAGCGCGACGGCCGCGCGGACTTGATGGGAGCCGACCGAGAGTTCTTCGGCGATGCGTTGATCGATAGCTTGAGCCACGGGAGGATTCTGCCAGAGCGCTGCGACAACATGGCCCCAAGCCGGTAGCCCCCACCCCCCGGTGGACGCTTGGTTCGGCATTGGGTAAAGTTCTATCCCGTCGCCAGGGAATGAAAAACCCCTGGAAGACATGCGGACGTAGCGCAGTTGGTAGCGCGACACCTTGCCAAGGTGTAGGTCGCCGGTTCGATCCCGGTCGTCCGCTCGGAGCTCGAAAGAGCGCCTTCCCGGACGATTAGCTCAGCGGGAGAGCACTCCCCTGACACGGGAGAGGTCACTGGTTCAATCCCAGTATCGTCCACCGCAGTGAGGGCCCAGGCTCACAAGGCCTGGGCTTTTCTCGCATCATGGTGGGTTGGCCGAGTGGTTAGGCAGCGGCCTGCAAAGCCGTCCACACGGGTTCGACTCCCGTACCCACCTCCATCGATATGTCAGAGGATCAGAGCCCGGGCGACCGGGCTCTTTCCGCACCCACGCAAGCTTCGTCCGGTCCGTGAGGCGCAGGGTCTTGTAGGTTTCAGGCTGCCACGACGAACGCCCAGCTCAGCAGACATGTCACCTGATCGGTGAAGATTGATTCAGGTCTCTCGGGTGCCAGCTCTCTTCCAGCGCGGCACTGGCGCCCCCGGACGCAGGTGAGACCTCACCCCATTGAACTGCGAAAATGCGAGATCGATCGGCCAAAACGCCCATACCTGCGCAGACCGGGTACGCCGGGACGCCCGCGGCGAACCGGCTGCGGCAGCGCGACGACATCCAGGGCTGTTGGCGCATTGCGGTGAGGGCCGCAGACCGTCGCGGTCTGCGGCCCTTCGCCTTCTAGGATTCCGGTGTCAGCCGGACGCGGCGCAGGAGTTGCGCGTTGAGGGCGACCACGATGGTGGAGGCGGACATCAGCACGGCGCCGACCGCCGGACTCAGCGTGAACCCGGCCCAGGCGAGCGCACCGGCCGCGAGCGGGATCGCGACGATGTTGTAACCCGCGGCCCAGCCGAGGTTCTCGATCATCTTGCGGTAGCTCGCCTTCGAGAGGCGCCGGACGCCGCCGACGCCGCGCGGGTCCGAGGAGGCCAGGACCACCCCGGCGGACTCGATCGCCACGTCGGTGCCCGCGCCGATCGCGATGCCGACGTCGGCCCGCGCGAGCGCGGGTGCGTCGTTGACGCCGTCGCCCACCATGGCGACCCGCAGTCCGCGGGCCTGGAGATCGGCGACGGCCTGGTCCTTGTCGGCGGGTAGCACCTCGGCGAAGACCTCGTCGTCTTCGGTGAAGCCGAGATCGGCGGCGACGGCCTCGGCGACCGCGCGGGCGTCGCCGGTGATCATCGCGATCTTCTGCACGCCTTGGGCCCGCAGGTCGGCGATGGCCTGCTCCGCCTCGGACCGGACCTCGTCCTCCAGCGCGATCGCACCGAGCACCTTTGCCTCGCCTTCGAGGGCGATGAGGTGGAGGACGGTGGCGCCGCGCCCCGACCAGGCGTCGATGTCGCCCTCCAGCTCGCTCGGCGGCGCGACGCCGAGTTCGCGCAGCAGGGCCGGCCCGCCCACCGCGTAGCGGTGGCCGTCGACGGCGGCCTCGACGCCCTTGCCGGTGCGGGAGCGGAAGTCGGTGGCGTGCGCGCCTTCACCGTGCTCGTGGCCGTGGTGGGCGACGATCGCCCGAGCCAGCGGGTGCTCGGAGTCGGACTCGACCGCCGCGGCCAGGCGCAGCACCTCGTCGCCGTCGACGCCTTCGGCTCCACTGACGCCGGCGACGGTGTGCTCGCCCTTGGTCAGCGTGCCGGTCTTGTCGAACAGGACGGCGTCCACAGTGCGCATCCGCTCGATGGCGAGCCGGTCCTTCACCAGGATGCCCGCCTTGGCCGAGACCGCCGTGGTGATCGAGATGACCAGCGGGATGGCCAGGCCGAGCGCGTGGGGGCAGGCGATGACCAGCACGGTCACCGTCCGGACGACGGCCGAGGCGGTGTCGCCGAGGAGCGACCAGACCGCGAAGGTGACCACGGCGGCGGCCATGGCGACGTAGAACAGCATGGCAGCGAACCGGTCGGCCAGGACCTGGCCCCTGCCTCGAGACTGCTGCGCCTGGGAGACGAGGCGCTGGATGCCCGCGAGGGCGGTGTCGTCGCCGACCGCGTCGATGCGCACCCGGATCGCGGAGTCGGTCGCGACCGTGCCCGCCACGACCCGCTCACCTGGTTCCTTCGGCACGGGCCGGGACTCGCCGGTGATCATCGACTCGTCCATCTCCGCGGCGCCGTCGGTGATCTCGCCGTCGGCGGGGACGCGGGAGCCGGAGCGGACCAGCGCCGTGTCGCCGACCGCGAGGGCGCTCGCGGGGACGGTCTCGGTGGAGCCGTCGGCGCGGACGCGCTCGGCCTCGTCGGGCAGCAGCGCCGCGAGGGCGGCGAGGGCCCCTCGGGCCTGGCCGATGGCCTTCATCTCCTGCCAGTGGCCGAGGAGCATGATCGCGACCAGCGCGCCCAGCTCCCACCAGAAGTCGAGGTCGAACACCCCGAACGCGGTCGCCAGCGACGCCGCGAAGGCGACGGTGATCGCGGTGGCGATCAGGAGCATCATGCCCGGGGCGCGGTCCCGGATCTCGCGGACGCCGCCGACGAGGAAGGGCCAGCCGCCGTAGAAGAACACGAACGTGCCCAGTACAGGCCGGACGAGGTCGATGCCGGGGAAGTCCAGTGTGTACCCGAACCAGTCCATGACCATGTGACTGGTGGCGACCAGGGGGATCGTCAGGACCAGGGTGAGCCAGAACTTGCGGCGGAACGCCTCCGGGTCGTGCCCGGCGTGCTTGTCATGACCACCGTGGTCTTCATGTGCGTCGTGGCCGCCGTGCGCTCTCTCCGCGCCGTGGGCTCGACCTGAGGGTTCTGCGTTGGCGGCGGCCGCGCCGTGTCCGGCGTGGTCCGTGTGTTCGTCATGAGCGGGGGCGCCGCTGTGGCCGCCGTGGTCGTGGTGGTGCTCGTGGCGCCTCGCGTCGTCACCGTGGGCGTGGTGGCCGCTCATCGGAGGCTCCTTCCATATCGTTGGCCGTCGCAATGACCATATACCCCTGGGGGGTATGTGGGCAAGCGGATCCAACGCCGTCGTCCGCTCCGGTATTCCCCGCCGCGCTCGAATGGAACGAGCAGTCGGTCCTCGCTGAGCGAACTGGTCGCAGTCCCCAGGTCTCCGCGGTGCGGGCCGGTGACCACCGGCCCGCGCCGCGGGGCGGAGGGCTGCAACCGGGCTTGGAGTTCCCGCGGCGTCGCGATCTCGGCGGTCCGCGTCTCGATGATCGTGCGATCGGCTGCGGCAAGGCATGCGCATCGGCGACGGCCTGATCGCGCACGCCCCGAACTCCCGCATCGTCGTCAAGGTCGTCGAGCTCGACCACGGCAACGTCTGGTGCGGCGCGACCACCGTCCTCCGCTAGGACACTGACACGTCTTTCTCAGCGCCTGGTCGTGCTCGCGTGGCCGAAGGCCTCCTCGATGAGGGGCCTGAGGTGGGCGTCGGCGACGGAGTAGTAGACGAAGGTGCCTTCGCGGCGGGTGGTGACCAGTCCGGCCAGGCGCAGTTTCGCGAGGTGCTGGCTGACGGCGGTGGGGCGGGCGCCGGTGAGGTCGGCGAGGCAGGCGACGTTCTCCTCGCCCTGGAGCAGCGCCCACATGAGTTTGAGGCGGGTGGGGTCGGCGAGCATCCGCAGTGCGTCGGCGGCGGCCTTGACCTGGTCGTCGTCGGGCATCGTGAAGTCCGGGATGCTCTCGTGCATGGGGCCGAGCTTACCCTGGCTTGATACCTTCGCAATTGCGAAGATACGATCATGCGCATGTTCACACGGATGTTCCGGCTGTCCGACGTGCGCTGGGCCGCCGCCGCCCTCGCGCTCTTCGCCCTCGGCGCGGCCGCGCAGTTCGGCGGCGCCCCCGCGTGGGCGTGGATCACCGCCTACGCCGCCTGCTACGTCGCGGGCGGCTGGGGCCCGGCCTGGGAGGGCGCCAGCGCCCTCGCCAAGCCGCGCTTCGAGGTCGACTTGCTCATGGTCCTGGCCGCGCTCGCGGCCGCCGCGATCGGGCAGTGGTTCGACGGGGCGCTGCTCATCGTCATCTTCGCGACCTCCGGCGCCCTGGAGGCGGTCTTGACCGAGCGGACCGCCGAGTCGGTGCGGAGCCTGCTCGAACACGCGCCCGAACGGGCGGCGCGGCTGGTCGACGGCCGCGAGGAGATCATGGACGCCGCCGCACTCGCTCCCGGGGACCTCGCGCTGGTGCGACCTGGCGAGCGCGTCCCGGCCGACGGCACCGTCGAGGGCGGCGAGTCCGAAGTAGACGAGTCGACCCTCACCGGGGAGGCTCTGCCCGGCCGCAAGGCGCCCGGCTCGGCGGTGCTGGCCGGGACGCTCAACGGCACCGGGGCGCTCGAGGTGCGGGTGGCCCGCTCGAGCGGGGACACGGTGCTGGCCCGGATCGCCCGCCAGGTCGAGGAGGCCTCGGAGGCGAAGTCGAAGACCCAGTTGACGATCGAGAAGGTCGAGCAGCCCTACTCGCTCGCGGTCGTCGGCGCCACGCTCGCGCTCATCGCCGTCCCGCTCGCGTTCGGGGCCGCGTTCGAGTCGACCCTGCTGCGGGCCATGACCTTCATGATCGTCGCCAGTCCGTGCGCGATCGTCCTCGCCACCATGCCCCCGTTGCTGGCCGCGGTCGCCCTCGCCGGCCGCCACGGCGTGCTCGTCAAGAGCGCCTTGATGATGGAGCGCCTCGCCGAGGTCGACGCGGCGGCCTTCGACAAGACCGGGACGCTCACCAACGGCGAACCCGAGGTCGAACGCATCGAGGTCCTCCGCGGCGACGAGGCCCGGCTGCGGAGGCTGGCGGCCTCCGTCGAGGCTCGCAGCGAGCACCCGATCGGCCGTGTCCTGGCCCGGATCGAACCGGTCTCGCCGGTCGCGCGGTTCGAGGCGGTCCCGGGGCGCGGGGTCCGCGGCGCGGTCGACGGCGTCCTCGTCGAGGTCGGCCATCCCGTGCTGCTCGATGCCGACGACGACGCCCATGGGACCGTCGCCGCGTTCGAAGCCGAGGGCCTGACCGTCGCCGTCGTGCTCGCTGACGGGCGTGCGATCGGCGTCATCGGCCTCACCGACGCGGTGCGGCCCGAAGCCGCCGCGGCCGTCGCGGACCTGAAGGCCCGCTTGGGGACTGAGCCGCGCCTGCTCACCGGCGACCATCCTGCCGCGGCCCGCCGCGTCGCCGACGCGGTCGGCATCGGCGCCGTCGAGGCCTCGCTCCTGCCCGGCGGCAAGGCCGACCGCCTCGCAGGGACCCGGGCCCTCTACGTCGGCGACGGCGTCAACGACGCCCCCGCCCTCGCCGCCTCGCACGTCGGCGCGGCAATGGGCGGCACCGCCTCGGACCTGGCGCTCCAGGCCTCGGACGTCGTCCTGGTCGGACGGCGCCTGACCGCGCTCCCGGCCGCGGTCGACCTGGCCCGCCGCGCGCGGCGCGTCGCCCGGGTGAACCTGGCCTTCGCCGCGGCCGTCATCCTCGTGCTCGCGGCCTGGGACCTGTTCGGCACCCTGCCGCTCGTCCTCGGCGTCGCCGGCCACGAGCTCTCCACGGTCGTCGTGGGGCTCAACGGCCTCCGGCTCCTGAGCCGCCGCCACTGGAACGAGCGCCGGACGCCCGCCGAGCGCGCCGTCGCCCCGCTCGCCGCGGCCCGGTCCGGGGCAGACGTCCGTTAGGAGCGGGTCGCGGCCGCGCTCGACGCGGCCGGGACCTTCCTCTCGGCGTCGCGCGGCTCCGGGGAGTCGCGCGCGGGCCAGCGCCGGTGGAGGCCGTCGATGACGAAGGCGTGCTGGTGGACCCAGCCGGACCCGACGGGATGGGCGCCGGTGAGGTGCGGGTCGTCCGGGCCGAGTTCGGTGTGGACGTGCTCGACGGCGGTGGTGTCGCTGGAGGGCCAGACGAGAAGTCCGGTGACGGCGGCGGCGACGGCGACCGCGGCCAGCGCCCCGGCGGCCGCTCCCGTGCCGGCCTGGGCGGCGAGCCAGCCCGCGGCCGGGTAGGTGATGAGGAACCAGCCGTGGGAGAGGGAGAACTGGGCGGCGAAGGCGGCGGGCCGGTCGTTCGGGGTGGACGATGCGGTCACGATCCGCCCGGTGGGGGTGAGGATCGCGCCGGTCGCGATGCCGAGGACGGCCCACAGCGCGAGCAGGCCCGCCCAACCGAAGGCGCCGGCGGCGAGTGCGGCGGTGAGCGCGACCAGGCCTGCGGCCAGCGTGAACGCGGCGGGGACCATGACGGCGCGGTCCTCGACCCGCCTCAGCAGCCGCGGCAGGGCGAGCGCGGCGGCCATCGAACCCACGCCGTAGGCGCCCAAGGCGATAGCCACGTCGCCGCTGCCGCGCCCGAGGACGTCCTGGACGAGGACCACGGTGTCGACCACGACCATCGCGGTCGAGGCGGCCACGGCCAGGTGCATCAGCAGCAGGCCCCGCAGCCGGGGCGTGGCCGCGTACAGGCGGAACCCGCGGGTGGTCTTCGCCCACCGGTCCTCGTCGGCCTCGGCGGGAGTGCGCTTCGGCAGGACGACCGAGACGACCAGGACCGCCGAGGCGAGGAACCCGGCGGCGGTGCCGGTGAACAGCCAGTCGTAGGACACGAGCGACAGCAGCGCCGCGGCCAGCATCGGGCTGCACAGGTTCTCCAGGTCGTAGGCGAGGCGCGAGAGCGACAGCGCCTTCGTGTAGTCCTCTTCGCGGTCGAGGACGTCGGGGATCGCGGCCTGGAACGTGGGAGTGAACGCCGCCGAGGCGGACTGGAGCACCAGCACCAGGACGTAGATCTGCCAGACCTCGGTCACGAACGGCAGCGCCAGCGCCACCGCCGCGCGCGCCGCGTCCATCGCGACCATGAGGGTGCGGCGTGAGAGCCGCTCGGCGAGGGCGGTGGCGACGGGCCCGATGAACAGGTACGCGAGCATCTTGACCGCCAGCGCCGTGCCGAGCACCGCCCCGGCCCGGGCCCCGGCGAGGTCGTAGGCCAGGAGGCTGAGCGCCACCGTGGCGAGGCCGGTGCCGACGAGGGCGATGGCCTGGGCGGCGAACAGGTGGCGGTAGGTGCGGTGGCGCAGCACGGAGAGCACGGCGGGATCCTCGGGCAGAGTGCGATGACACCCTGACCGTAACATACATGTGCGCAGGTGCGCACATGTCGACTATATTCCTGGGCTACTGGTGCCAGGGCTCCCCGGTGACCTGGTGGTCGGCGCGGCTGAGCGCTTCGGTCACGAGTCGGCGCAGGTGCCCGTCGGTCAGCGAGTAGACCGCGCGCCGCCCTTCCCGCCGCGGCTGCACGAGCCCGGCGAGCCGCAGCTTCGCCAGGTGCTGGCTGACGGCCGGCCTCGCCGCCCCCGTGGCCTCGGCCAGCGCGGTCACGTCGGCCTCTTCCTGAGCGAGGACCCACAGCAGGTGGAGCCGGGTGGAGTCGGCCAAGAGCGCGAACACCGAGGCGGCGTTGGCGAACTGCTCGCCCGAGGGGGAGGCGTGGTGCAAGGTCTTTGCAGGAGCCGGTGTTTCGCGTTCGGGCATGGCCCCATTCTACGTGCGGCATCGTCGCCGGACCCTGAGCTGCACTGCACCGCTCTCGCATCCGTGTGGGGCCGCGCTCGGATCCGTGGTGGTGCGGTGGCGGGGACGACGACGGGGAATGAGCGGGTCCGCTTGGCGGCGTGCGGTTCAGCCACGGCCCCGTCGACGAGCGCAAGCTCCGCATGACCCTGGACTCGATCCGACCCATCGGAGCGTGAAGTGCAGTACCTGCTGCCGCTGCTCGGCTGCGCAGCCGTCCTGCTGCTGATGCCGGGATCGACGGGTGGCCGCGAGCGAGTTGCGTGCTGAACTGTCGTTCTTCCGCGACCGGGATGGTCGTGAAGTCGACTTCGTCCTCGAACGGCGCGACGACGCGTTCAAACACCTGCGGTGGATGAAAGAACGCCTGGGGGACCGGTTCAAGGCCGGGTACGTCGTCTACCTCGGCGACCAGATCCGGCCTTTCGGCCCGGACCTGACCGCGCTTCCGCTCTCGGCGCTCTGGGCGGCGCGTCACTCTAGCGAAGGCCACCGCCGGTGTAGTGGGCCCGCGACCGCGGCCATTTGATCGGGTCGCTCATGACTCCGCGGCCTCCTTGGGCTCGACCGCCTTCGCGAGCTGCGCGTGGAGGCTGGAGATCTGGCCGAGGAGGTCCGGGCTCGGTGAACCCGAGCGCGGCGATGTCGATGCCCGCCAGGGTGCTCAGCGGTGCCGGCGGAGCGTTCGACGCCAGCGTGGACGGCGGTGAACCGGTCGCCCTTCTTGCGGTGGCGCAGCTTGACGTAACCCATTGACCGGGAACGCTACTGCTGCACGGGGTGGTTTGCTCCAGTTCGGTCCTCAAGACCGAAGCGGCGGTCCCGCCTGATGCGGGAGAGGTACTGGTTCAATCCCGGTATCGCTCACCGCGGTGGAGGCCCAGGTTCACGAGGCCTGGGCTTTTCTCGCATCATGGTGGGTTGGCCGAGTGGTTAGGCAGCGGCCTGCAAAGCCGTCCACACGGGTTCGACCCCCGTACCCGCCTCCACAGGTACCTCACCGGATCAGAGCCCGGGCGACCGGGCTCTTTCCGCATCCCCTGAACGCCACCCGCTCCGCCGACGGCGCGCAGGCCGCCGCATCGGCGGCAATCCGATGGCAAGTGCGCCCGCATAGCGTGTCCGACGACGCGTGCTGCCCACATCTGCGGGAGGAACCCATGACCACTGAACCCACGCGCAAGAACACCGCCGGTCTCGGTTCTCTGAGCGCGGCCGGACTCGTCGCGGCACTCGCGCTCGCCGGATGCTCCGGCGGCGGGGAGCCCGGAGGCGACGAGTACGTGCTCCGCGACGGCTCCACCATGAGGGTCCTCACGGTGGACGGCGTGGACATGATCGCCGAGACCATGGACTGCGGGGAGGAGCGGGACGAGGACCGCAGCGAAGGCAAGATGAACGAGTCCCGCACGTACGTCTCATGGCACGTCGAGGACGGCGTCTACAGCGCCGACGACGACATCGAGTTCAGCGCCGACGACGAGACGCTGACGTTCGCGACCAGTCGCGGAACGAAGGTGTACTTCCAGGACGGCACGGACCTCGCCCAAGTCGAGTGGGACGAGTGGACGGAGCGGTGCGCGGAGTAGCGGCGCACGCGAAAGGCCCCGGATCGCTCCGGGGCCTT
Organism: Glycomyces amatae; assembly: GCF_020991375.1. Classification (GTDB taxonomy): domain Bacteria; phylum Actinomycetota; class Actinomycetes; order Mycobacteriales; family Micromonosporaceae; genus Glycomyces; species Glycomyces amatae. The sequence goes on from NZ_JAJLQZ010000007.1 coordinate 254,318, forward strand.
TCGCATCGCAGTAAGCGAAGCGGCGGTCGCCGCTCCTACTCGTCGCCGTCCCGGGCCTCGGCGGTCTCGGCCTCGATCACGGGCTGGGCGCCCTTGACCTCGATGGCCTGCGCCTGCGGCGCGGGCTTGACGGCGTTCGCGACGCGGACGGTCAGGAGCCCGTCGGCGACCTCGGCGCTCACCTGCGCCGCCTCGGTCCCCTCCGGGACGGTGAACTCGCGGCGGAACGTGCCCGCCGTGAGGCCCCGGACCAGGTACCGGTCGCCTTCGGCCGCCTCGCGCTCGCGGCGCTCGGCGGTCACGGAGAGGCGGCGCCCCTCCAGGGTCACGGTCACGTCCTCGGGGGCGATGCCCGGGACGGCGGCGGTGATCACCGCGTCGGGGCCTTCGGTGTAGACGTCGGCGCGAAGCGACGGCTGGGCGGCGGCGCGGCCGAAACCGCGGCGGACGAGGCGCTCGAACTCACGGTTGAACGTGCGGTCGAACTGCCGGAACGCCGCGTAAGGGTGCTGGTAGCGAACGATCATGGTGGCGGTCTCCTTCCTCAGGATTAGCACTCGAGCCTTGAGAGTGCTAACGACCTGTATGACGCCCGGCCGCCTCCGAATATTTCAGGAGTGAGGCGGGACACTCCGCCTCACCGCTGCGGGCAAATCCCCGAACGCCCCCTGCGACCTGGGGCTCGCTCCTAGACTGACAGCGTTTTCGAGCTACGGGGGTGCGCGGATGCGGTCGGTGCGGACTTCGCTGGCGGTCCTGGCGGCCGCCGCCCTCGCCCTGGTGCCCGGCCCCGCCTCGGCCGCGGCCCCGCTGCTCCTCTCCGGCCCCGTCACCGACCGGGCCGGCGCCGTCGGCGACCGCGAGGACGACGTCCTGGCGGCGATCGGCGACCTCGAGGAGGACACCGGCATGGGCCTCTACGTCGCCTACATCGACGACTTCGGCGGCTACGACCCCCAGGACTGGGCCGACACCACCGCCGTCGACAGCGACCTGGGCACCGACGACCTCCTCCTCGCCGTCGCGATCGACGAGCGCCGCTACACCTGGTCGGTCGCCGCCGGATTCCCCTTGACCGACAGCCAGCTCAACCGGGTCGCCGCCGACCGGATCGCCCCCGAGCTCGCCGACGGGAACTGGGTCGAGGCCGCCATCGGCGCCGCCGAGGGCTATCGGGCCGCCTACCGCGGCGAGGGCGCCTCGGGCGGCTCGTCCTTCGTCTGGATCCTCGTGCTGCTCCTGGCCGCGGCCGCCGCGATCGGCCTCTACCTGTGGTTCAGGAATCGCCGCCGCGGCGGTGGCGCTGCCGCGCCCGTGCCCTCGCCCGCGAAGCGGCAGAAGATGACCACCGAGCGGCTCAACGCCGAGGCCAACCGCCTCCTGGTCGAGACCGACGACGCGATCCGCACCAGCGAGCAGGAGCTCGGCTTCGCCGAGGCCGAGTTCGGCGCCGAGCACACCGCCGCCTTCACCGCCGCGCTCGCCGCCGCCAGGACCGGCCTCACCGAGTCGTTCAAGATCCGCCAGGAGCTCGACGACGACGTCCCCGAGACCGAACCCCAGCGCCGCCAGATGCTCTCGGCGATCGTCGACCGCCTGGTCGAGGCCAACCGGGAGCTCGACGCCAAGGCCGACGACTTCGACCGGCTCCGCGACCTCGGCCGCCGCGCCCCCGAGGCCGTCGCCGCGCTCAAGGAGCGCGGCGGCGCCCTGCCGCCCCGGATCGCCGAGGCCCGCGCCGCGCTCACCTCCCTCCAGGACCGCTACGCCGAGTCGGCGTCCGCGACCGTGCGGGACTTCCCCGACACCGCCGAGGACCGGCTGCGCTTCGCGCAGACGAGCCTGAACGGCGCCGACCAGGCCGTCGCCGCCGACGACCGGGGCCGCGCCGCGCTGCTCCTGCGCGCCGCCGAGGAGGCCACCGCCCAGGCCGAGCAGGCCGTCGACGCGGTCGCCCGCCGCTCCGGCGAGCTCGACGCGGCCGCCGCCCAGCTCGGCGCCGTCCTCGACGAGGCCGAAGCCAACGCCGGCGAGGCGGGGCGGGCCGCCGCGGGGGCCCCGGACGGCGAGGCCGTCGCGGCGCAGGCCGCGCACCTCGAGGCGGTCGTCGCCGAGGTCCGCGCCGCCGAGGGCCCCGTCGACCCCCTGGCGGCCACCGCGCGCGTCGAACGCGCCGCCGCCGAGCTCGACCGCGGGCTCGAGGCCCTGCGCGGCGCGGTCGCCGGCGCGCGCCGGGCCCGCGCCCAGCTCGACCAGGTGCTGCTGAGCGCCCGGAGCACCACCGCGGCCGTCGAGGACTACGTCAACACCAACCGCGGCGCAGTCGGCCCCGAGGCCCGCACCCGCCTCAACGAGGCCAGGATCCAGCTGGACCGGGCCCTGGCGCTCCAGGAGGACGACCCCGCCCGGGCCCTGCCGCTGGCGCAGCGCGCCGACGAGCTCGCGAACGCGGCCGCCGCGGCCGCGCAGCAGGACGTGCAGGGCTACCTCGCGCCGACCTACACGGGCGGGGGCGGCTCGCCCCTGGGCGGCAGCGCCGGCGCCATGCTCGGCGGCATCCTCCTGGGCGGCATGTTCGGCGGCGGCGGGGGCGGGGGCGCCTACCGTCCCGGAGGTTTCGCCGGCGGGGGCCGCCGGCGCAGCGCGGGCCCGGGGTCGTTCGGCGGCAGCGCGACCCGCGGACGGCGAGGGGGCGGCGGCCGATTCTGAACCACCACCGCGACCGGGAACCGCATCGAACCAAGGAGTGACCAATGACCAAGAAGCAGTCGATCTTCGGGCGCATCAGCCAGCTCGTGAGGGCCAACGTCAACGACGTCATCGACAACGCCGAGGACCCCGAGAAGATGCTCGCCCAGATGGAGCGCGACTACAGGAACAGCATCGTGGACGCCGAGAACTCCATCGCCGAGACCATCGGCAACCTGCGGCTCATGGAGGACGACCACGAGTCGGACCGCCAGGCCGTCGAGGAGTGGGGCACGAAGGCGCGCAACGCGAGCCAGAAGGCCGACCGGCTGCGGGCGGACGGGAACGACGCCGAGGCCGACCGCTTCGACAACCTCGCCAAGGTCGCGCTCGGCAAGCAGATCGGCTTCGAGAAGGAGATGAAGGCCAGCGAGCCGGTCATCGCGGGCCAGCGCGAGGTCGTCGAGAAGCTCAAGCAGTCGCTCGCGACGATGAAGGACAAGCTCGAGGAGCTCCGCTCCAAGAAGGCGAGCCTGACCGCCCGCCAGAAGACCGCGCAGGCGCAGCAGCAGGTCAACGAGGCGCTCGGCGCCGTCGACGTCATGGACCCGCTCAGCGAGGTCAACCGCTTCGAGGAGAAGGTCCGCCGCGAGGAGGCGAAGGTCCGCGGGCAGCAGGAGCTCGCGATGTCCTCCCTGGACCGGCAGTTCGAGGACCTCGACAGCCTCGGCGACGAGGCCGAGATCGAGGCCCGCATGGCCGCGCTCAAGTCGCAGTGAGCCCCGCCGGACCGCCCGCCCGGCCGGCGGTCCGGCGGGAGCCCCTGCCGCCTCCGCGGGCCGCGAGGGCGCGGCCCCGGTGGATACCCTCTTGCGGGAGCGCCCCCCAGCGGCCACACTGGCGCGATGGAGATCGCCATCCGCCCCAGGCTCGACCGCGCCGACGTCGAGGCCCTCGTCCGCGACCGCCTCGGCGGCGACCTGGAGTTCACCGGCCACGAGGAGTTCACCGACGGGTTCTTCAACGCCGCGCACGGGCTCGACCTCGCCGACGGCCGCCGCATCGTCGTCAAGGTCGCCCCCGACAAGGGCCTGAAGCTCCTCACGTACGAAGTGGACCTCATGGCCACCGAGATCGAGTGCTTCGAGCGGGCGATCGCCGTCGGCGTCCCCATGCCGCGGCTCTGGCACGGCGACGCCGAGCACGGCCTCATGATCATCGACCGCCTCGCCGGCCACTCCCTGCCGAGCGTCCGCGACGACATCCCCGCGGCCGAACGCCTGGCCCTGCGCCGGGAGATCGGGGCCATGAGCGCCCGCTTCGCGCTGGCGACCGGCGAGCGGTTCGGCTACCCCCGCGCGAGCGGCCGGACGGCCGCCGACACGTGGGGCGAGTCCTTCCTGGCCATGGTCGGCGACGTCCTCGACGACATCGCCGGGCAGGGACTGGTCCTGCCGCTCCCGATCGGCGAGGTCGCGGCCCTGTTCGCGGCCGAACGCGGCCTGCTCGACGAGGTCGACCGCCCCGCCCTCGTCCACTTCGACCTGTGGGACGGCAACATCTTCGTCCACCGCACCGGGACCGGCTGGGGCGTCGAGGCGTTCATCGACGGCGAGCGCGCCTTCTACGGCGACCCCATCGCCGAGCTGGTCTCCCTCCAGCTCATCCCCGAAGAGGAGTTCCCGGCCGTCGTGGACGGCTTCCTGGGCCGCGGCCTGACCCCGGGGGAGGAGCGGCGGCTGGCCCTCTACCGCATGTACCTCATGTTCATCCTCATCGCCGAGTGCGGCGTGCGCGGCTTCGACGCCGAGCTGACCGAGCACCAGACGACCTGGGCCACCGAGACCCTCGTGCGGGAACTCGCCCGGTTCACCGCCTGACCGCGCGGCGCGGGGTCAGTGGACCCCGTGGTGGTGGTCGTGGTCGTCCGGGTCGGTGCGCGTCGCGTCCTTCTCCTTGGTGGCGCGCGCGAGCCCGTAGGGCGGCATGTTGACGTAGGAGGTGTCGTACTCGCCGGCGCGGACCTTGTACAGCTCGTGCCACAGGCCGACGTCGCCGTTGCTCTTGACGTTGCGGTTGAACCACTTCCAGAAGCCGCGGTGCGCGTGGGCCTGGGAGTGGGCGTACCGCTCCAGGTGGTCGTCGCTGCGCCAGTACTGGACGACCATGACCACCCTGCCGCCCACCACGGTGCGCGAGTCCAGCAGGCCCAGCTCGGGGTCGGCGGCGAGCTCGCGGAGCATCCGCGGCAGCGAGGCGAGGACCGGCCACCACTTGTGGACCTTCCAGAACCTGTTGATCCGCATGCCGACCGTGAAGACCACGAGGTCCTCGTCGTGGTCGACCACCACGCGTCCGGGTCTGACCTTCGCCACGTGCAGTCCTCCCAGGGGTCGCGAGTAAGGCTCCCCTAAGAGATTAACGAAGCGCACGCGTGTCGCGCCACAGCGGCGGCCGGAACCGTCTAGGGCGCCTTCGACTGCGCCCCAGGCGGTTCGTCCTAGCCGGGCCAGCTCCAATCGGCCACGTCGGGCAGGTCCTCGCCGTACGCGCGGGTGTGCTCGCGGGCGGCGTGGCGGGCGTCGACCATGCGCTGGCGCAGGCCCGCGGCGTTCGCGCCCAGGCCCGGCACCCGGTCGATGACGTCCATGACCAGCCGGTACCGGTCGAGGTCGTTGAGCATGACCATGTCGAACGGCGTGGTCGTGGTGCCCTCCTCCTTGTAGCCGCGCACGTGGATGTTGTCGTGGTTGGTGCGCCGGTAGGTCAGGCGGTGGATGAGCATCGGGTAGCCGTGGTAGGCGAAGATCACCGGCTTGCCGGTGGTGAAGACGGTGTCGAACTGCCGGTCGCCCAGGCCGTGCGGGTGCTCGCTCTCGGGCTGGAGCCGCATCGGGTCCACGACGTTGACCACCCGGACCTTGAGCCGCGGCAGCGTCTGGCGCAGCAGGTCCGCGGCGGCCAGGACCTCCAGGGTCGGCACGTCCCCGGCGCAGGCGAGCACCACGTCCGGCTCGGCGCCGTCGTCGGTGGAGGCCCACTCCCAGATCCCCAGGCCCCGTTCGCAGTGGCGCACCGCCTCGTCCATGCTCAGGTACTGGAGCGCGGGCTGCTTCCCGGCCACCACCACGTTCACGTACTGCCGCGACCGCAGGCAGTGGTCCATCGTGGACAAGAGGGTGTTGGCGTCCGGCGGCAGGTACACCCGCACGACGTCGGCCTTCTTGTTCATCACATGGTCGATGAAGCCCGGGTCCTGGTGCGAGAACCCGTTGTGGTCCTGGCGCCACACATGGCTCGACAGGAGGTAGTTGAGCGAGGCGATCGGCCGGCGCCACGCGATCTCGTCGGTCGACTCCAGCCACTTCGCGTGCTGGTTGAACATCGAGTCGACGACGTGGATGAACGCCTCGTAGCTGGTGAACAGGCCGTGGCGGCCGGTCAGCAGGTACCCCTCCAGCCAGCCCTCGCACTGCTGCTCCGACAGCACCTCCATGACCCGCCCGTACGGCGCCTGGTGCTCGTCGGTGGGCAGGATCTCGGCCCCCCACTGCCGGTCGGTGGCCTCGAACGTCGCGCTGAGCCGGTTGGAGGCGACCTCGTCGGGCCCGAAGAGCCGGAACCGGTCGGGGTTGCGCTCGATGACGTCCCGCAGCCAGGTGCCGAGCACCTTCGTGGCCTCGCCGACCGTGCGGCCGTGGCCCTCGACCGCGACCCCGTACTCGCGGTAGTCGGGCAGGACCAGGTCCCGCAGCACGAGGCCGCCGTTGGCGTGCGGGTTGGCGCTCATGCGCGCCTCGCCCTCGGGGTGCAGGCCGCGGAGCTCGGCCGCGGGGGCGCCGGTGGCGTCGAACAGCTCCTCGGGCCGGTACGAGCGCATCCACTCCTCGAGCTGCGCCAGATGGTCCGGATTGGACCGCACCTCGGCCAGCGGCACCTGGTGGGCCCGCCAGGTGCCCTCGACGGGCACGCCGTCCACTTCGGCGGGTCCCGTCCAGCCCTTCGGGGTCCGCAGGACGACCATCGGCCACCGCGGCCGCGTCGGGGCGCCGTTCGCGTTCCGGCGGGCCTCGGCGCGGATCTCGGCGATCCGGTCGAAGCACGCGTCCAGCGTCGCCGCCATCTGCTGGTGGACGCTCGCCGGATCGTCGCCCTCGACCACGTACGGCTCGTGGCCCACGCCCCGGAAGAACGAGAGGAGGTCCTCCTCGGGCAGGCGCCCGAAGATGGTCGGGTTGGCGATCTTGTAGCCGTTGAGGTGCAGGATCGGCAGGACCGTGCCGTCCGAGGCGGGGTTGAGGAACACGTTGGACAGCCACGAGCCCGCGAGCGCGCCCGTCTCGGCCTCGCCGTCGCCGACGACGCAGGCGACGGTGAGGTCCGGGTTGTCGAACGCCGCCCCGTAGGCGTGCGAGAGCGAGTAGCCCAGCTCGCCGCCCTCGTGGATCGAGCCGGGCACCTCGGGCGCCACGTGCGAGGGGATGCCGCCGGGGAAGGAGAACTGGCGGAACAGCCGCCGCATCCCCTCCTCGGAGTGGTCCACGGACGGGTACAGCTCCGGGTAGGTGCCCTCCAGCCACGTGTTCGCCACGATCGCCGGGCCGCCGTGGCCGGGCCCGGTCACGTAGATCATGTCGAGGCCGCGGGCCTTGATGCAGCGGTTGAGGTGCGCGTAGATCAGGCTCAGTCCGGGACTGGTGCCCCAGTGGCCGAGCAGGCGCGGCTTGAGGTGCTCGGGGCACAGGGGCTCGCGCAGGAGCGGGTTGTCGAGCAGGTAGATCTGGCCGACGGTGAGGTAGTTCGCGGCCCGCCAGTAGGCGTCGATGCGGGCGAGCTCCTCGTCGGCGAGCGGAGCGGCGGCCGGGTCCGGCCGGGCGGCGTCGTTTCGGGCAGAGTCTTTTCGAGACGTGTCCATGCGTCAGAGAGTGCCGTATCGGGCACGGTATAACCGCGATTCGGAAGAATTCCTCGCGCCCGCCGGACCACGGGGGCGCCGCCCGCTCACTCGACCTCTCTGAGCATCCGCTCCACCGACGCGAGGCGGCCCTTGATCTCGATGAGCGAGGCCTTGATCTCGGCCGCGTCCAGACTGGCCTTCTCCGCCAGCGCGCGGTAGTTCGCCTCGCGGGCCGCCGACGCCTTCGCCTTCGAGGCGGAGGCGAAGACGATGATCGAGACGATGATGATCGCGGTGATCAGCAGGAGGAATCCGAATGCGAAGAGCATTCCGGCCTGTCCCATGTTCATTGCTCGGTCTCCTTCTCGTCGTGGTCGGTGCGCTCGGCCGTCTCGGGCAGCGTCGGCAGCGACGCCTTGACGACCTGCGGCGTGATCTCCAGTGCGAACGGGACCGCCTCGAAGTACTTGACGGCCCGGCCGTCCTCCGAGAGCTCCAGTTCGCCCCGCACGAGACCCGCCGCCTGGAGCTTCTGCAGGTGCATGTGGAGCAGCGGCCGGCTCATCCCCAGCTGGCGGGCCAGCAGGCTCACGTACTGCCTGCCGTCCGCCAGGGCGCCGAGGATGCGCAGCCGGTGCGGGTTCGCCAGGGCCGAGCAGGCCGCGAGCAGCGCCGCGCCCGTCGGCCCCTCGGCGGTGGAGTCCTCCGGCATGTCAACCATCCCTATATCGTGTAAGAAAAACCTTACATATGAAACCGAAGCCTGTCGACACCGGCCCGGCGGTGAAATCCGATTGCCGCGGGCGCGGCCCGCCTCCAGAATCGAGACATGCTCGCCGACCACCTGCCGATCCTGCGGCTCCGACTGCGCACCGACCGCCTCGAACTGCGCCTGCTCGCCGACTACGAGGAGCTGGGCGCCCTCGCCGACGCGGCCGCCGCGGGCGTCCACGACCCGGACTTCATGCCGTTCTCGGTCCCCTGGACCGAAGGCGGGCCCGCCGAGACCGCCCGCAGCGTCGCCGTCTGGTACCACCGCGCCCTCGGCCGCTGGGACGAAGAGGACTGGGCCGTCCCCTTCGTCGCCTTCCACGAGGGAGCGCCGATCGGCGTCCAGGTGATCGGCGGCAAGCGGTTCGCCGTCGCCCGCGAGGTCGACTCGGGCTCGTGGATCGGCCTGGCCCACCAGGGCAGGGGCCTCGGCACCGAGATGCGCGCGGCCGTGCTCCACTTCGCGTTCGCCGGACTCGGCGCCGAGACCGCGAAGAGCGGCTCGTACGACGGCAACGACGCCTCGGAGCGCGTCTCGCGGCGCCTCGGCTACCGGCCCGACGGCGAGGAGTTCCACGTCGTGCAGGACCGGCGTCGCCACCTGCGGCGGTGGCGCTTGAGCCGCGAGGACTGGGAGGCGAACCGCAAGCACGAGGTCGCGATCGAAGGCCTCGACCAGGAGGTCCTGGCGATGCTGGGCCTCGGCACCGAGGAAGGCGAGGCGCGATGATCACCGACTACCTGCCGGTCTACCGGCTCCGGCTGCGCACCGAGCGCCTGGAGCTGCGGATGCCGGACTTCGACGACCTGGTCGCACTGGCCGACCAGGCGGCCGCGGGCGTCCACGACCCGGCGTTCATGCCGTTCGTGGTGCCGTGGACCGAGGCCGAACCCATGGAGCGCGGCCGCGCCACCGTCCTGTGGCAGATGCGCGCGATCGCGGTCTCGACGCCGGAGGAGTGGACGCTGCCGTTCGTCGTCGTCCGCGACGGCGAGGTGATCGGCATGCAGGAGGTCGCCGGCAAGGAGTTCAAGGCCAGCCGCGAGGGCACCACCGGTTCGTGGCTCGGCCTCGCCCACCACGGCAGGGGCCTCGGGACCGAGATGCGCGCCGCGGTGCTCGACTTCCTGTTCAACGGGCTCGGCGCGGACTACGCCCTCAGTGCCTCGTTCGACGGCAACGGCCCGTCGCAGGGCGTCTCGCGCAAGCTCGGCTACCGGGAGGACGGCATCGTGCACCACGTGCTGCGCGGCGAGCGCCGCGTCGACCGGCGGTGGCGCTTGAGCCGCGAGGACTGGGAGGCGAACCGCAAGCACGAGGTCGCGATCGAGGGCCTCGACGAGGGCGTGCTGGCGATGCTCGGCCTCGGCGAGGACGCGGGGGAGTGAGCGCGAGGGGCGCGGCGCGGGCGTGAGCCGCGCCCCAATCGGGCCCAAGGCCCCAGAAGGCGCCGATGAGCGATGCGATACAGTAATCCTCGTTCAGGGGGCAACCTCGTGAATGCGGACGTAGCGCAGTTGGTAGCGCGACACCTTGCCAAGGTGTAGGTCGCCGGTTCGATCCCGGTCGTCCGCTCAGGTGGAGAAGGCCCGGCGGTGACGCCGGGCCTTTCTCGTGCCCGGGTACGGGGGTCGTCTCGGGGCGGACGTAGCGCAGTTGGCAGTGCTCATGCAGCGCTGCGCGCTGGTGCGACACCTTGCCAAGGTGCAGGTCGCCGGTTCGATCCCGGTCGTCCGCTCAGACGGAGAAGGCCCGGCGGTGACGCCGGGCCTTTCCTAATCCTCCTTGGCGCTCCTCGGGATCCAGCGCGCGCCCATCTCCTCGTCGGACACCGCGCTCCCCGGCAGCGGACCCGCGCCCGGGGCCCGCAGCGCCTCCAGGTACAGCTCGAGCGCCCGCAGCCGCACCGCCCTCGTCCGCTCGGCGTCCCCGATGTCGATCGACGAGAGCGACTCGGTGACCATCTGGAGGTCCCCGTTCTCCACGTCCTCCCGCAGCACCCCCGCCGACTTGAACCGCTCCAGCATGGCCCGGTTCATCGCGTCGCCCTCGACGGCGGCCTGGAACATCTCGGGGCTCGGCGTGAACGTCCCCGCCAGCCGCACGGTGATCGACGGCGTGTCCGCCACCACGACCCCCCTCATGAAGTCCCGGAACGCCTCCCAGGCATCGCCCTCGGCCTCGACCGCCTCGCGCACCAGCTCCAGGTACCGCCCCAGGCCGTCGGCGCAGAGCTTGCGCAGCAGGTCCTCCTTGCTCGGGTAGCGCCGGTACAGCGCGCTGATGCCGACCCCGGCGCGCTTGGCGACCTCGGCGATCGGCGCCTCCGGGTTCGCGACGAACACCTCGTGGGCGGCTTCGAGGATGAGCTTGTCGTTGCGGGCGGCCTGCGCCTTGCGCCCGCTGAGCGGCTTGTCGGTCATGATCGCATCCTAACGGGAACAGAACGATTCCTTCTGCAACGGCCTCGGCCGGCCGGGCCCGCGCGGGCCCGGCCGGCCGAGGCCGCCGTCGAACCTCAGTGCTCGGCCTTGGCCTGCTTCGGCAGCCCGAAGACCACCAGGAACGCCACGACCGTCAGGCCCACGGTCAGGCCCGTCACCAGCTGCGCCGCCTCCATGGCCTCGGCCGCGCCGCCGCCGATCGCGAACCCGCCGAAGAACACCGTTCCGAGCCCGGCCACGCCCAGCGCCGACGCCCCCTGCTGGAACGACTCCAGGAGCCCCGAGGCCGAGCCGACCTCGCGGTCCTCCAGCTCGCCGACGATGATCCCGAACAGCGGCACGAAGATCATGCCCATCCCGATCCCGAAGACCAGCAGCGCGGGCGACATCGACCAGGTGCCCGGAGCGGCGGCCGCGCCGAACTGGAGCCACAGGACCGCCAGGCCCAGCACCATCGTGGCGAGTCCGAGGTGGAGGACGCCGCGGCCGAGCTTCGGGGACAGCCCGGCGCTGGCGCCGGAGCCGATGAACGCGCCGACGGCCCAGGCGGCCATCGCCAGGCTGGCCTTCAGCGGGCTGAAGCCGAGGCCGAGCTGGAGGAACAGGCCGACCGCGAGCGAGAAGCCGGTGACGGCCCCGAAGAAGACCACGCAGAAGGCGACGCCGGAGACGTAGGAGCGCTTGGTGAAGACGCTCAGCTCGATGAGCGCGGACCTGCCCGAGCGGGCGCGCTTGACCTGCGTGAAGGCGAACAGGCCCAGGACCGGGACGGACGAGGCGAGCATGACCAGCGACCAGGCGGGCCACCCGGCCTCGCGGCCCTCCACGAGCGGGTAGAGCAGCAGGCCCATGCCGGCGGCGGCGATGAGCGCGCCGCCCAGGTCCAGTTTGAGGCCCTTGGCGATCGGCGCTCCGGCGGGGAGGATCTTGACGCCGAGGACGAGCGCGGCGAGACCGAGCGGGAGGTTGATCAGGAAGATCGAGCGCCAGCCGCTGCCGAACAGGTCGGCTTCGACGAGGACGCCGGCCAGGATCGGGCCGCCGATGGAGGCGAGGCCGATGAGCGGGCCGAAGACCGCGTAGGCCTTGCCCATGTCCCGGCCGAACATGTCGCGGATGAGCCCGAAGCACTGGGGGATCATCACCGCCGCGAACGCGCCCTGGACGACGCGGGCGGCGAGGAGCAGCTCGATCGACCCGGCCGCGCCGCAGGCGAGCGAGGCGGTGAGGAAGCCGACGAGCCCGATGACGAGGATCCGCTTGCGGCCGAACATGTCGCCGAGGCGTCCGCCGGTGAGCAGCCCGACCGCGAGGGCGAGGGTGTAGCCGGCCGCGAGCCATTGGATGGTCGCGGCGGTGCCGCCGAGCTCGGTCCGGATGGCCGGGGCGGCGACGTTGACGATCGAGGCGTCGAGCAGGTTGAGGAGGGTGGCCGCGAGGATCGCGATGAGGCCGAGCCAGCGCCGCGGGAAGGGCGCCGGAGCGGTTGCTTCAGCTGGGGCCGAAGCGGTTTCGGAGCGGCCGGCGGGAGCGCCGGTTGCGGGGGTGTCGACTGCGATGGCCACAGCTGCCTCCAGGGAATCCGAGTTTCTTTGGAACGGAACGCTTGATTCCACTATAGCAGACCGGAATGATCTGTTCCATTAGAAGGGCCGAATTTTCCGAGCTCGCTTCGAAGGCTTCCGAGCTGCGGAATCCCGGAGCGGCCGGTCGGGAGCCAGGAGTCGAACCGAGTGAAAGCGTGTAAAACGGGCACTCGAAGCCGCCCCCGGATCAACCATGCCGCGAGGGTGCGACGAAAGAGGCCGGCCGCGCTCAGGCCTGCTGGCCCGCGTTCAGGTAGCCGAAGATGATGATCATCGCGACCGCGACGATCACCAGCCACAGCGTGGCCTTGCGGAACTTGTGGCGGGCGCCGGGGGAGAACCACATGACCGCCGCGATGATGAGCAGCACTCCGACCACCACACCGGGCGCCGAACTGATTCCTTCGTCCACCTTGCTCCCAATCCCGTCAGGGGCCGATCGTGCCTCGACCTTTGTACCGGTCGCCCACTCCATCATTCAGGCCGGGGCCCGACCGGTCAACCCGCGCAGCGGGACCGGCGGTCCCGGTCACCAGTCGCAGGCCGTCCCCACGGCCTGGCGCTCGTGATAGGACACGCTGATCTGCTCGGCGTAGTCGACGGTCTGCCCCGCCCGCGGGCTCTGCATCATGACCTGGCAGTGCTCGGGCTCGGGGTTGAAGTAGTAGTAGCCCACGTTCGCGACGACATTGGTGAACCCCTCGGCCTCCAGCGCGTCCCTGGCCTCGAAGGTGGTCATGCCGGTGACGCTCGGGACGGTGCCGCTGCCCTCCTTGACCTGGTCCCCGGTGTCGCCCTCGTCGCCCTCATCCGATCCGCCGTCCTCGGCGCCGCCCTCGTCGGTGCCGCCGCCGTTCGCCTCCCCGCCGCCGTCCTCGGCGCTGGTCTCCTCTTGGGCCGCAGCCGATTCGGTGGCGGTCTCGCCGGCCGTCGGGCTGTCCGAGGGGCTCGGCTCCCCGGTGGTCGCCGCCGCCGACGACTCGGCTGCGGAGCTCGCGGTGTCGCCTTCACCGGCGTTCACCGGGCCGTCGCCGCCCCAGGGGTTCCAGAACGCGACCGCCAGCACCGTCAGCACCACTACGAGGGCCGCGCCCACCACCATCAGGCGGCGCCGCCGTGAGTTTCTCTCCGGCGCGCCGGGAGGCGTCGGCTCGGACGCCAGCAGGGCCGCGTCCGGGGCCCTGAACGGCGGGTTGACCGGCCCCTGGTCCAAGTCGACCGTGCTCACCTCGTCGGCGGGTGTTCCGCCTTCGCCCTCCTCGACCCGGTCGACCTGCCCGTTCGGGTCGTCCGACGCCGCGGTCGGGTCCCCGTTCGCCGCAGAGCCCTCGGCCCCCGCCTCCGGCCCGGCCTCCGCTGCTGCCACCGGGTGCTCCCCGGTCGTCGCGGCCCGGCAGGCGGCGGCCAGGACCTCACCCGAGGGCCACCGCTCCTCAGGGGCCTTCCGGAGGGTCCTCGTGACCACCCCGGCGATCGCGGCCGGGACGTGCCCGGGCAGCGCCGGAGGCTCGGAGTACAAGTGGCCGTGGATGATCGAAGCCGGGTCCGCCGCGTCGAACGGCGGCGCGCCCGTCAGGCACTCGTACGCCACGGCCCCCAGCGAGTACAGATCGGACGCGCCCGTGACGCCCTTGTCCCGCAACTGCTCCGGCGAGACGTACGGCGCCGTCCCCAGCACCCCGTCGGTCGGCGTCAGCCGCGGGCGGTGCGCGAGCAGCGAGATCCCGAAGTCCACCACCCGGACCCGGTCGTCGGCGTCGATGAGGATGTTGCCGGGCTTGACGTCCCGGTGCACGATCCCGCGCTGGTGCGCCGCCGCGAGCGCCTCGGCCGCCTCGGCCACGATCCGCATCGTCCGGGCCGGGTCGAGCCGCTGCTCGCTGTGCAGCAGCTCCGCCAGCGAGACGCCCTCGACCAGCTCCATCACCAGGTACAGCACGTCGCGGTCGCCGTCGGCCTCCTCGCCGAAGTCGTAGACCTCCACGCAGCCGGGCCCCTTGAGGCTCGCCAGGGCCTTCGCCTCCCGCTCGAACCGGTCCTTCGGGCGCTGGGCGCCGTCGAGGCCGGGGTGGAGGACCTTGACGGCCACGTCGCGTTCCAGCCGCTCGTCCTGGGCCCGCCACACCGAGCCCATGCCGCCGGAGGCTATGACGCGTTCGAGCCGGTAGCGGCCGGCGATGAGGGTTCCGGAGTCCACGTTGCGAGGTCCTCGTTCAGGGTGTGCTGCGGCGCCGGTGACCGGATGATCCGCGGGCCGAGGCGAACGGGGTCCGGCGGCTCGCGTGCGGGCGCTGCTGTCGGGCAGGGTCCACTCCGGAGCCGCCCCGGCGAAGCCGGGGAGTGCTCTGGAGAACGGTTCTGAACCAGTGTGACCTCCCGCCCCGCGGGGCGCGCTCCCGGGGCACCGTTCGGACGTTTCGGGCGCGGGGTCCCGTAGGCTGTCAGGCGAACCGGATCGGCGATCTTGACAGGTCCTGCCAGTCAGTGACGTGTGATCGCGCCGCCCCGCCGGTCCGACGGCCCCGTCGAGGAGGAGCACCAATGACCGAATTCATCGAAGTCCCCAAGGGCCTGGACCGCGTCATCGTCGCCGACACCGAGATAGGCGACGTCCGCGGGGAAGAGGGGTTCTACCACTACCGGCAGTACAGCGCCGTCGACCTCGCGAAGACCTGCTCCTTCGAGCAGGTCTGGTACCTCATGACCCACGCCGCCCTGCCCACCCGCGACCAGCTCGCCGAGTTCAAGGCCCAGGTCGCCCCCCACCGCGCGCTCACGCCCCTGCTGCGCGAGCTCCTGCCGCACCTCAAGGGCGCCTCGCCGCTCGACGGCCTGCGCACCGCCCTGTCCGCCGCGTGCGCCGCCCGGCCCATGCGGCCGGTCCTCGACATCGACGAGGCCGCCCGCGCCGACGACGCCCTGTTCGCCTGCGCCGTCACCCCCACGATCCTCACCGCCATGTGGCGCGTCAGCCAGGGGCTCGAGCCCCTCGACCCGCGCGACGACCTCGGCTACGCCGCGAACTACCTGTACATGACGACCGGCGAGGTCCCCTCCGAGCAGGCCGCGCGCGCCATCGAGCACTACCTGATCCTCACCGTCGACCACGGGTTCAACGCCTCCACGTTCACCTCCCGGGTCATCGCCTCCACCGGCGCCGACGTCGGCGCGTCCCTCGTCGGCGCGATCGGGGCGCTCTCAGGGCCGCTGCACGGCGGCGCGCCCGCGCGGGCGCTCGACGCCCTGGACGCGATCGGCGGGCCCGGCAACATCGACGACTGGATCCGCGGCGAGCTCGAGGCGGGCCGGCGCATCATGGGCTTCGGGCACAACGTCTACAAGACCGAGGACCCCCGCTCCAACCACCTGCGGGACGTCGCCACCGAGATGGGCGGCGACATCGTGGACTTCTCCAAGACCGTCGAGCGCCGCGTGGTCGAGATCCTCGCCGAGGTCAAGCCCGGCCGCAAGCTCTACACGAACGTCGAGTTCTACGCGGGCGTGGTGATGGAGCTGGCGGGCGTGCCGCGCCCGATGTTCACGCCCACGTTCACCACCAGCCGCGTGGTGGGGTGGAGCGCCAACATCCTCGAGCAGGCCCGCGACTCCAAGATCATCCGCCCCCGGGCCCGGTACGTGGGCGCCCCGCCGCCGCAGCCGGTCCCCGAAGGCGGCTTCGCCGGCTGAACCGGAGCGGCTCGGCGGCCGGCCGCGGCCCCGACCCGCTCCGACACGGCCCTCGCCTCCCCGGCGAGGGCCGCTCGCGTTCTACGACCCGTCGCTCGGCGGCGACGCTCTCGCCCCGCCGGCGAGGGCCGCTCGCCGCCGTTCACGCCTTCGGGTGACACGGCCGCCGCGGGCCGGCGTTCTTGTCGGACCCGCGGGGAAGGATGGCCCTACCTTTCCCCGGGAGGGCGGGGGTCAGGGACGGTAGTCCCGGCCTCCACCCCAGGTTTTCCGCTTCGCAGCGCTGCTCCCCCCCGGGCGGCGGGCCCGCGGCCGCCGTCTTCGGCGGCGCCGTCTACATGCGCCCCTCCCCGCCCCGCGCGACACGCCCCGCCTCACCCTGCGCAGCGGACCCGGACGGGCCCAAGCTCACAGGTGAGCCGCCGCGCAGATCGGCTGCGCGCCGGGCATGGGGTGGATAGCGTTGAGCCGTGGCTCAAAGTCTCTATCTCGCCAGCCTGGACCCCAACAGCGGCAAGTCGACCGTCGCGGTCGGCGTCATGGACCTGCTCACCCGGCGCGCCGGCTCCGTCGCCGTCTTCCGCCCCATCGTCCGCGACGCCGACACGGCCGCGGGCGACCCCGTCATCACCCTCCTCCGCGACCAGTACCGCCTCCCCGACCCCTACGAGGCCTCCGTCGGCGTCACCTACGCCGACGTCCGCGCCGACGCCGACGCGGCCCTCAGCCGCATCGTCGAGCGCTACCACGCCCTCGCCGACCGGCACGACGTCGTCCTCGTCGTCGGCTCCGACTACTCCGACGTGGCCGCCTCAGTGGAGTTCACCTTCAACACGCGCGTCGCCGTCAACCTCGCCGCGCCCCTGCTCCTGGTGGTCACCGGCTACCGCAAGACCCCCGCCGACATCGCCGCCGCGCTGCGCTTCGGCGTCGCCCAGGCCGAGGCCGACCACGCCACGGTCCTCGGCACCGTCGTCAACCGCGTCGACCCCGCCGACGCCGACCTCGTCAAGGCCGCCCACCCCGGCACCGGCGTCATCGCCGACGACCCCGCCATCGAGGCCCCCACCGTCGGCGAGCTCATCGCCGCCGCGGACGCGACCCTCATCTCCGGCGACGCCGAGGTCCTCACCCGCACCGTCGGCGACGTGGTCGTCGCCGCCATGACCCTCCCCAACCTCCTCACCCGCCTCGCCGACGACAAGGCCGTGATCCTCCCCGGCGACCGCTCCGAAGTCCTCCTCGGACTCCTCGCCGCCCACCAGGCCGAGGGCACCCCGAGCCTCTCGGCGGTCTTCCTCACCGGCGGCATCCGCCCCGAGCCGCAGATCCTCGACATCGTCGCCGGCCTCGACTCGCGCCTCCCGATCGCCCTGGTCCAGCACGACACCTTCGACATGGCCAACCTCGTCGGCGATGTCGCCGGGTCCCTCGCCGCCGGCGGGGCCGGCAAGATCACCCGCGCCCTGGAGGACTTCGCCGCGGGCGTCGACGGGGAGGACCTCCTCGACCGGCTCGCCCTCGCGAAGCCCACAGTGGTCACCCCCATCATGTTCGAGCACTCCATGCTCGGCCGCGCCAAGGCCCTCGACAAGCACATCGTGCTGCCCGAGGGCGCCGAGCCGCGCATCCTCAAGGCCGCCGAGATCCTCATCCGCCGCGACGTCGCCCGCCTCACCCTCCTCGGCGAGGAGTCCGAGATCCGCTCCCAGGCCGGCCAGCTCGGCGTCGACCTCGCCGGCGCGAACATCCTCAACCCCGGCGACCACGAGATCCGCGAGCGCTTCGCGAAGGAGTACGCCCGGCTCCGCGCCCACAAGGGCGTCACCGCCGACCAGGCCTACGACACCGTCGCCGACGTCTCCTACTTCGGCACCATGATGGTCCACACCGGCATGGCCGACGGCATGGTCTCCGGCGCGGTGCACACCACCGCCCACACCATCCGGCCCTCCTTCGAGATCATCAAGACCAAGCCCGGGGTCGCCGTGGTCTCCTCGGTGTTCTTCATGTGCCTCGAGGACCGCGTCCTCGTCTACGGCGACTGCGCCGTCAACCCCAACCCCGATGCCGAGCAGCTCGCCGACATCGCGCTATCCTCTGCTGACACCGCCACCGAGTTCGGCGTGGAACCGCGGGTGGCGATGCTCTCCTACTCCACCGGCACCTCGGGCAGCGGCGAAGCCGTCGACAAGGTCCGGGCGGCCACCGAGATCGTCAGGTCCCGCCGGCCCGACCTCCCGGTGGAGGGACCGATCCAGTACGACGCCGCCGCCGACGCCGGCGTCGCGGGCACCAAACTGCCGCAGTCGCAGGTGGCGGGAAAGGCCACCGTCTTCATCGTCCCCGACCTGAACACCGGCAACAACCTGTACAAGGCCGTGCAGCGCTCGGCAGGGGCGATCGCGGTCGGCCCGGTCCTCCAGGGCCTGCGCAAGCCCGTGAACGACCTGTCTCGGGGCGCCACCGTGCCCGACATCGTCAACACCGTCGCGCTGACCGCCATCCAGGCGAGCCGGGCCTGAGCGGGCCCGGCGCCGCGCCGTAGAGGGAGAAGTTCCATGAGCGCACCGGTCCTGGTGATCAACTCCGGGTCCTCGTCGATCAAGTACCAGCTCGTCGACGGCGACACCCCGGAGGCCTCGACCTCGGGCCTGATCGAGCGTATCGGCCAGTCCGAGTCGATCCTCACCCACCGGCACGCGGGGGAGGAGCACGAGCGGCGCGAGCACCTCGCCGACCACGCCGCCGGCCTGGAGGCCGTGGTCGCGGCCTTCGAGGAGCACGGGACGCCGCTGGGCGGCACCGGCCTCATCGCCGTCGCGCACCGCGTCGTCCACGGCGGCGAGCGGTTCGTGCAGCCGGTGGTCGTCGACGACGAGGTCGAGCGGGCCGTCGAGGACCTCTCGGACCTCGCGCCCCTGCACAACCCCGCGAACCTGGAGGGCATCCGGGTCGCCCGCAAGCTCTTCCCGCGGCTGCCGCAGGTCGCCGTGTTCGACACCGCCTTCCACGCCACGATCCCCGAGCGCGCCCACCTGTACGCGGTGCCGACCGCCTGGCGCGAGGAGCACGGGGTGCGCCGTTACGGCTTCCACGGCACCTCGCACGCCTACGTCTCCCGCAAGGCCGCCGAGCTGCTCGGCAGGAGCCCCAAGGCCGTCAACGTGATCGTCGCCCACCTCGGCAACGGCGCCTCCGTGACCGCCGTCGAGCGGGGCCGCTCCATCGACACGTCGATGGGCCTCACCCCCCTCGAAGGCCTGGTCATGGGCACCCGCTCGGGCGACATCGACCCCGCGATCGTCTTCCACATGCACCGGCGCACCGGCGCCTCCTTCGACGACCTGGACGCGGCCCTCAACAAGGAGTCGGGGATGCTCGCCCTGGCCGGCGCGATCGACATGCGCGCGGTCGAGCGGGCCGCCCGGGGCGGGGACCGGGCGGCGCAGACCGCCCTGGAGATCTACTGCTACCGCATCCGCAAGTACATCGGCTCCTACATCGCCGCGCTCGGCGGCGCGGACGCGATCGCGTTCACCGCCGGGATCGGCGAGAACTCCGCGGAGGTGCGCGCGGGCGCCCTCGGCTCGCTCGTGGCCCTGGGGGTGCACCTCGACGAGGCCGCGAACGCGGCGGGCGGGCCGGTCATCTCCACCCCCGACTCGCCGATCACCGTGATGGTCATTCCCACCAACGAGGAGGGCGAGATCGCCCGCCAGACCGCGAACCTGCTTCGCAGCTGACCGGCCATCACAGGCGTGTCCCGGCAAAAAGGACACACGATGGGCCCCCGGCGACAACCCTGACATCAGGGTGCGACAACAACGCGGCGATGGTCGTTCGCGGACATGTGAAGGGCGGACCGGGTCTCCCCGGTCCGCCCTGCGGCTCGCTGGTATGGCGTTCCGGGCGGCTATACGCCCCCGGCCAGGAGCTTCGTGAGGGTCGTGTCCATGTCCACATAGCCCGACTCGCGGCCGCGCGGCACCAGGCTGTAGGCCCGGCGGAGGAATCGCTGCACGACGCCGCGGTTGATCTCGAAGAGGGCGTTCCCGTCCGGCGAGGACAGCGCCAGAGCCACCGACTCGCCGCGCGGCGTGGTCCACGGCCACACGCGCACGTCGCCGATGCCCGTGGGCTCCTCGAGCCCCTTCGCGAGCAGCTCGCGGGAGAAGGACCAGGCGACCTGGTCGGCGTCGGACCCGTCGGGGTGGAACATCACGCACACCGCGTACGGGTCGTCCGGGTCGTAGCGCAGGCTCGCCCGCACGCTCACCGTGGCGAAATCGGGCGCGACGAGTCGCATGGTGGTCCCGATATCGACGGTCGCCGATCGTGCCATGCTCATAGCGATACCCCCCAGTGTGCGGCCCGCTCCCCCCGAAGCCGGCCGTCGTCCCAGTGCGCCGCCGCACCGGCGGACCGGAGATTCGGCGACGAACAAGTCGTTATTCAGGTCTATCATTCAAGCCGTTGCGTCGTACGAGGATCGGCAAGACCGAGCCCGGCGCGTTCCCCTGATTTAGGTGCAAAAACTGACAAAATCACCCGGGTGATCCTCTGTCCATGTCGTAATTACAACAGCAACCTTCACCCTTTAGCGGTACCATTCCGCGGCCCCTCCGACAGGAGCGGCCGACGCCCGCCGCGCACCGGAATCGCGCGAGTGCGCGCGGCCCCCGCGGTGATAGCGTTTCACCCGATGTCCTCGGACTCCCCGGAAGGAGCGAACAATGGGCCAGGCGCAATGGACCGAAGTCGACGGATTCCTCGGATCGCTGCTCGTCGGCGAGGACCCGGCGCTCGCCGAGGCGACCGCCGCGGCCCAGCGGGCCGGGCTCCCCCCGATCTCCGTCTCGCCCGCGCAGGGCAAGTTCCTGTACCTGCTCGCCAAGACCCTCGGCGCCCGGCGCGTCCTGGAGATCGGCACCCTCGGCGGCTACAGCGCCATCTGGATGGCGCGGGCCCTGCCCGCCGACGGCCACCTGGTCAGCCTCGAGTACAGCCCGCGGCACGCCGAGGTCGCCAGCGGCAACATCGCCCGCGCCGGGCTCGTGGGCACCGTCGAGATCCGCGTCGGCGACGCGCGCGAGCAGCTCCCCAAGCTCGCCGCCGAGAGCGCCGACCCGTTCGACATGGTCTTCATCGACGCCGACAAGGGCGGCTACCCCGCCTACCTCGAATGGGCCCTCAAACTGACCCGGCCCGGGTCGCTGATCGTGGCCGACAACGTGGTGCGCGGCGGCGCCGTGGCCGACGGCCTCAGCCGCGACCCGAACGTGCAGGGCGTGCGGTCCTATCTGGAGCAGGTCGCGGCGCACCCGCGACTGGAGGGCACCGTCATGCAGACCGTCGGCGTCAAGGGCTACGACGGGCTCTCCATCGCCCGCGTCCTCGAGTAGCGCCCGCGGACCTCCTGGGCGGCGGACGCGCGTCCGCCGCCCTTGCGCTGCGCGCCCCGCGCCCGCGGCCATGGTTGGTGCCCGCGCTTCCGGGGTACCAGCCGGGCATGAGGATCGCGATCGTATCGGTGCACGCCGACCCGCTGCGGGACGACGGCGGCTTGGACATCCATGTAGGACAATCGGCCGCGGCGCTGGTGCGGCAGGGCTGCGAGGTGACGGTCTACACCCGGCGCGACCGGCCCGACCTCGAGGCCGCGACCGAGACCCCCCAGGGCTACGCGGTCGTCCACATCGACGCCGGTCCCGCCGAACCGGTGCCCAAGGAGGGACTCATGCCCTACATGGGGCGCTTCGGCGAGCGGCTCGGCGAGTCGTGGGGCATCGAGCGGCCCGACGTCGTGCACGCCCACTACTGGCTCTCGGGCCTGGCCGCCCTGCGCGCGGCGCTCCCGCTGGAGATCCCGGTCGTGCAGTCCTTCCACGGGCTCGGCGCCGCCGAACGCCGCCACCTCGGCTCGGCCGACCCCAACCCCCGCGAGCGCGTCGGCATCGAACGCGAGATCGCGGGCACCTGCGGCGGCGTCATCGCGGCCTGCGAAGCGGAGGCGGCCGACCTCGCCGAGATCGGCGTGGCCGCCGACAAGGTCACGGTCGTCCCCGGCGGCGTCGACCTCAACCTGTTCTGCCCCGTCGGGCCCGCCGCCGGCAGGGACGGCTGGACCCGACTCCTCGTCCCCGGCAACCTCATGCGGCGCAAGGGCGCCGACGCCGCGATCCTCGCGCTCCAGCACCTGCCCGGGACGGAGCTGATCATCGCCGGGGGCCCCGAGCACGGCCAAGCGGAGGACGACGCGGAGGCCCGCCGCCTCCGGTGGGTGGCCGAGGAGGCCGGCGTCTCGGAGCGGGTGCTCATGCCCGGCCGGGCCGCCCACGACGCCATGCCGGCGCTGTACCGGGCCTCCGACGCGGTCGTGTGCACGTCCTGGTACGAGCCGTCCGGAGCGGCGGCGCTGGAGGCCATGGCCTGCGGCGTGCCCGTCGTGGCGGCGGCGGTCGGCTGCCTGAAGGACCTGGTGGTCGACGGCGTGACGGGGCGGCTCCTGGACGAAGCGTCCGCCGAGGCGGTCGCGGCGGCCGTGGAACCGTACCTGAGCGACCCGGCGCTGGCCGAACGCGCGGGCCTCGCGGGCCGGGCGCGGGCCTGCGGCAGGTACTCGTGGGAGTCCGTGGCGGCCGAGACGGTCAAGGCCCTCGAACGCGCCGTGGCGTGAACGCGGCGGCGCTCCGCGCGGGGGAGTCCCTCCGTGATCGGCTTCAAGGCCGCGGTCGGCATCGGCGGTGCTCCGTGCGGGGAACTGCTACTGCTCACGCCCGGCTCCGGGGACGTGTACGGCGCGGCGCTCTGGTCCTCGGCCGCGAGGCGGGCGGCGAGGAGGCGGCGCTCCGCACGCGGGGAGCTCCACGAGGGAGCCGAGCGGACACGGCGAACCGGGAGGGCGGCGCTCCGCGGGGGCTCCGGTGGTGAACGAGGTCGCGCATGCTGTTCTCTCGGCGGCGCTCGGCACGGGAGGGCTCGGCAGCCGCCGAGGCCGTACCGGTCGTACGGGCCGAAGCGGGCGGCGGCGCCGTTTCCGGCGCAGGGACGATCCCGCTCGCGGCGATGGGAAAGACCCCCGGTTTCGATGGTGCCCGCGGGGTACGACGATCCGGCTCCGGCGGCCCCGCCGCCGGGCGCATGACATAGGTGAGGTTTGCCACTCTTGTCACCGGGTAGGCGAATAGTACTGGTCGGTGCGCGAGTACCCCAGCCGAACCCGGGAGGCCACAGTGAACTCATGGAACGGAAACCCCACCCCCGAGGCCACTGACGCCGCCGCGACCGCGGACGGCACCGTCCTCGTCCTGCGCGCCCGCGGCGTCGGCGACCTGCTCACCGCCGTCCCCGCCCTCCGGGCCCTGCGGAAATCCTTCCCCGCCAAGCGGATCGTGCTCGCCGCGCCCGAGCACCTGCGATCGCTCGCCGACCTCGTCGAGGCCGTCGACCGGCTCCACCCCACCACCGGCGTCGACGACCTCCACTGGCACAGCGAGGCCCCCGACCTCGCCGTGAACCTCCACGGCCAGGGCCCCGACAGCGTCCGTGGCCTCCTCGGCACCGGAACCGACGAGATCATCGCCCACCGCCACCCCGAGGTGCCCGGCGTCGCCGGGCCGCACTGGCGCCCCGAACTCCACGAGATCGACCGCTGGTGCCGCCTGCTCGACGACAACGGCATCACCGCCGACCCCACCGACCTGCTGCTGGCGCCGCCCCCGCGGCCCACGCCGCACGTCGGCACGGTCGTCGTCCACCCCGGCGCCTCCTCGGCGGCCCGGCGCTGGCCCGCCGACCGCTTCGCGTGGGTCGCCGGGCGGCTCCAGGAGGACGGCCACGAGATCGCCGTCACCGGCCGCGCCGAGGACCTGGGCCTGGCCCGGGCGGTCGCCGCCGCGGGCGGCATCGCGCCATGGCGGGTCCTGGCGGGCCACACCGGCCTCGACGAGCTCGCGGCCGTCGTCGCCTCCGCGCGGCTGGTGCTGTGCGGGGACACCGGCGTCGCGCACCTCGCGACCGCGTTCGGGACGCCGTCGGTGGTCCTGTTCGGGCCGACGCCGCCCACGCTGTGGGGCCCGCCGCCGTGGCGCCGCCGCCACCGCGCCCTCTGGGCCGGCCTCACCGGCGAGGCCCTCGCCGAACGCCCGGCGCCCGGCCTCCTCGAACTCGACCAGGAGCAGGTGCTGGGAGAGGCCCGCCGGCTCCTGGAGCGCTACCCCTTCTGACGCGCTCGCGAGCCGGGGCCCGCGGCGCTCGTCGCCTGGCCGCGACGCCGGTTCGCCCACCCGCGTCACCGGTTCGGGTGAACGATCGGCCCCGGGCCCCGATTTCTGTCGTACCCGCGCGGGAGAGTGGGGGCTACCTTCTTTCCCCCTCGGGAGGGTGGGGGTTAGGGATGGCAGCCACCTTTAGCTGCGGAACGCGGGCCGCACCTGCTCCTCCTCCGCCCCGCCCTTGCCTCAGCGGTCCTGGTAGTCCGCGAAGCGCCGCAGCACCAGCCCTATCAGCCGCGTCATCAGCCTCCGGGGCCGCCTCGGCAGCAGGTGCGCCTCCGGCCAGTTCTTCGCGTCCGGCACCGTGTACCCCCGGTTCCGGTCGAGCGCCCGCAGCGACTGCCGCACGATCTGCTCCGGCTCCGCCAGCAGCCAGCCGAGCTTGCGCCGGTTGTACTTGATCCCGTTCGCGATCGGGAACCCCGTGTCCACCGGCCCCGGGCACACCGCCAGCACCCGCACCCCCGTCCCGCGCGCCTCCTCCCACAGCCCCAGGCTGTAGTTCACCACGAACGCCTTCGTCGCCGCGTACAGCGCCATGTACGGCTGCGCCTGGAACCCCGCCATCGACGCCACGTTCACCACCGACCCCGAACCGCGCGCCACCATCCCCGGCATGAACCGCTTCACCAGGCCCGTCACCGCCACCACGTTCAGCATCACCGCGTCCCGGCCGTACTCGGCGGCGATCTCCACGTCCCGCCCGAACTTCCCGATCCCCGCGTTGTTCACCAGCACCTCGACCTCGACCCCCGCCGCGTCGACCGCCTCGCCGACCCGTTCGGCCGCCCCCGGCTCCGCCAGGTCCCGCGCCACCACCAGCGCCTCGGCCCCGTGCCGCGCCCGCAGCTCCCCGGCCAGCGCCTCCAGCTTGTCCGCCGACCGCGCCACCAGCACCACGTTCATGCCCCGGCCCGCCAGCTCCCGGGCGAACACCCTCCCCATGCCCGACGACGCCCCCGTGACCAGCGCCCACGGCCGCGCCGCCGCCGATTCCGCACCCATGACCGGTCCCTCCGTAGCCGAGCACCACCCGCCCAGCCTACCGATCCGGCCACCCCGGACAGTCGAACCGCAGGTAGGGGCCGGGGCCTCGGCGAAGCTGCGGGTACGCTTGCCGCACCATGTCGATGCCTACCAACCCGATCACGCGACGGCTGGCCCTCCCCGGCTGGTCGGTCCTCCGCTTCAGCCTCACGCTCGTCGCCGCCGCCCTCCTGGCCGCCGCGATCGTCACCGGCGTGCTCGTGGTGTTCTGGATCGGCATCCCCGTCGCCGTCGCCGTCTTCCTCGCCATCCGCGTCTGGGCCAACGCGCAGCGCCGCGTCATCGGCGAGCAGCTCGGCGTCCACATCCCCGTCCCCTACCGCGCCCGCCCCAAGGCCCGCATCGACCAGCAGGCCCTCTGGCTCGTACGCGAGGCCGCGACCTGGCGCGACGTCGCCTGGCTCGCCATCGACGCCACCCTCGGCTTCATGGTGAACCTCCTCTACCTCGGCGTCTTCGGCGTCGCCGTCTACTACCTCGTCCAGCCGCTGCTGCTGGTCACGATCTTCCACGCCGCGCCCATCCCCATGGCCGTCAACAACTTCGGCTTCTTCGACTTCGACACCCCCGCCAAGACCCTCCTGCTCGTGCCGCTCGCCCTCGGGTGCGCGGCCGCCTGGTGGCGCTGGGGCGAGCTGTTCCTGCGCTGGTACTCCCACCTGGGCGTCCTCCTCCTCGGCCCCACCGCGAAGGCCCTGCTCACTGAGCGCGTCACGGAGCTGCGCCAGGCCCGCGACCAGACGGTCGACCACGCCGCCTCCGAACTGCGGCGCATCGAGCGCGACCTGCACGACGGCGCGCAGGCCCGCATCGCCGCCCTCAGCCTCACCCTCGGCATGGCCGAGGAGCTGCTCCACCACGGCCGCCCCGACCAGGCGGTCGCGCTCGTCGGCGAGGCCCGCCAGGCCTGCTCGGACGCGCTCGAGGAGATCCGCCAGCTCGTCCGCGGCATCCACCCGCCGGTGCTCGCCGACCGCGGCTTCACCGGCGCGCTCCAGGCGATGGCGCTCGACCACCCGCTGCCGGTGTCGGTCGTCGACCGGCTCGGGGACAAGCTGGCGCCGCCGCTGGAGGCCGCCGTCTACTTCGCCACCAACGAGGTCCTCACGAACATCACCAAGCACGCCGAGGCGACCCAGGTCCACGTCGTCGTCGGCCGCGAACGCGACCGGGTCGCCATCGAGGTCTGCGACGACGGGCGCGGCGGCGCGGTCGTCGCCCCCGGAGGCGGCCTCGACGGCGTGGCGCGCCGCCTGGCCGCCTTCGACGGCACGCTCGACGTCTCCAGCCCCGAAGGCGGCCCGACCGTCGTCACCATGACGGTCCCCGCCGCCGTGGTCGTCCGCGGCGGCGCCGATAATGCGCCTGACCGCGCCGCACCGCGCTGAACACCCCAATTCCAGACAGACCTCCGAGCCGAGCCGCGGCTCGAGACACCAAGGAGCCACGATGGACGTCGTCCTCGCCGAAGACCACTCGCTCCTGCGCGACGGCCTGACCCGCATGCTCGAGGCCCACGACTGCACCGTGGTCGAGGCGGTCGACAACGGACCCTCCCTCACCGCGGCCCTCCTCAAGCACCGGCCCGACGTGGCCGTGGTCGACATCCGGCTCCCCCCGACGTTCAAGGACGAGGGCCTGCGCGCCGCCATCGAGGCCCGCCGCCACATCCCGGCCCTGCCGATCCTCGTGCTCTCCCAGTACGTCGAGCAGCTCTACGCCCGCGAACTCCTCGGCGACCGCCGCGGCGGCGTCGGCTACCTGCTCAAGGACCGCGTCTCGAACGTCGGCGAGTTCATCGAGGCGCTGCGCCGCGTCGCCGCGGGCGGCACCGCCATGGACCCCGAGGTCGTCGCCCGCCTCCTCGGCAAGCAGCAGAACCGGCTCGACGCCCTGACCCCGCGGGAGCTGGAGGTCCTGGGGCTCATGGCGGAGGGGCGCACGAACGCCGCGATCGCCGCGAGCCTGTACGTCACCGAGAAGGCCGTGGGCAAGCACTCCGCGAACGTGTTCCGCAAGCTCGGCCTCGGCCAGTCCGAGGACGACAACCGCCGCGTCCTGGCCGTCCTCGCCTACCTCGACGGCAACTAGCCTCATACGCCGCGCGGGCGCCGCCGAACCGCCGTGTCCGCGGAGGCCGCGGTACGGCTCGGCGGCTCAGGCCGGTTCGTCGCCGGAAGGCTCGGCCAGCGCCGGGGCGATCCGCGCGAGGAGGCGCATCACGGCGGCCAGGTCGCCGTCGGCGACGCTCCAGGGCGCGGCGCTGGCGCCGATCACGACCAGATGCGGGACCAGGGCGGCGATCCTGGCCGTTTCAGCGCCGGGGAGGAGCCTGGTCCACACTTCCTGGAGCGCCTCCAGCCGCGCCCGGTCGATCCCGGCCACGACCCGCTGCGCATCGTCGTCGTGCCTCGCCCAGGCGCGCAGGGCGGTTTCGATCCGGGCGTCGTAGAGGCCGTCGAACGCGCCGACAAGCGCCTCGATCCGTTCGAGACCCTCGCCGGGCGCGTCCGCGACCGTCCGCCGCATCGCCTCGACCGCCCGATCCCCGTAGCGCTCCAGCATCGCCCGGCGGTAGGCGTCCGCGCCGTTGAAGTGGTGATGGAAGGAGCCCTTGCTGACGCCGAGGCGGGCGGCGATCCGGTCGATCCGCACGCCCGGCAGCCCCGTCTCGGCCAGGGCTTCCAGCCCGGCGGTGATCCAATCGTCCCTGCTGGCCACGCCCGCCTCCTGTTCAGTGGTCGTCTTCGACGAACATACCATACCGTATGGTACGGTAACTTCATGATCACGCTCGCCGCACTGCCCGACCCCCTCTGGCCCGTCCTGCTGCTGGCCGCAGTCCAGCTCGGGGACGGGCTGCTGTGCCTGCGCCCGGTCGGGTTCATCGCCGACTGCTTCGAAGCCGTCGAGTGGCCCCGCAAGTTCTGGCGGGCGATGCCGGTGCTGAAGTTCGCCGCCGCCGCAGGACTGGTCGCGGGCATCTGGGTCCCGTACCTCGGTCTGCTCGCCTCGCTCGGCCTGGTCGCCTACTTCGTCACCGCCGTCGCCATGCACGTGCGCGCCGCAGACTTCGGCCGCAACCTCTTTCTGAACGCGACCGGCATGCTCCTGCTCTGCGCCGCCGTGACCTGGCTGAGCTTCGTCGGCCACCTCCCGGCCTGAGCGCGGCCGCGATCCGGCACGGGCCTCGCGCCCGCCCCGGGATCAGGCGCCGAACCCGGCCGCCCTGAAACCCAGGTAGCCGACCGCCGCCAGCGGCACCGCCGCGGCGAGCGCGTACAGCCGCGCCCGCCGGCCCCGCGCCAGGAGCAGCGGCAGCGCGAGCCCGATCACCGCGGTGATGAGCGCCGTCGCGAGCCCGTCGGTCCGGTACTGCGCCTCCATGCTCGACCGCCGGCCCAGCAGCAACGCGGCCTCCGCCAGGAACACCGCCCCCAGCGCGGCCGGGCCCGCCACGGCCCGCCAGCGGACCGCCGACCGCGACCACGCCCCGAACGTCCCGAACACCACTCCGGCGAGCACCCCGAAGGCCATCCAGACCAGCGACGTCGGCGCCCACAGGTTCGCGAGGTCGTCGTTCTGTATCAGCGTCGCGGCCAGGTAGTAGCTCTCGACGGCGACGACCAGCAGCACCACCCCGGCGAGCGCGGGCCGCCACCGGCCGGTCCGCACCCAGGCGCCGATCGCGAAGGCCCCGACCGCCCAGACGGCGCTCGAGTTGGCGAGGTTCGCCCACGGGTAGGGGAGCGCGCGCTGCGCGACCAGGTCGACGGCGCCGAGCGCGACGCCCCCGGCGACCGCGACCGCCAGGATCACCGGCAGCCCGCGCCGGTCGGTGTGCTCTCCGGACATGGCCGGGAGTATGCCATGAGGCCTCCTCCAACGATCACGGAGGATACCGAGTATCCGTGCAAACGGGGTTTTCGCGCCATGCGGCGGCCGCGCCGCCCCGGCTGATTAGTTAGGTTAGGCTAACGCAAGTTCACTTCCCTCCAGTGCGCCCTCCCCAGGAGAACCCCATGCCGCTCGACCCGTCCGCGACACCGAATCTCAACCGCCGCAACCTGTTCACCGCCACCGCGGTCGGCGGCGCCGCCCTGCTCGGCGCCTGCGGCACCGGCGCCGACGAGGACGGCGGCGGCGACGCGTGGACGTACACCGATGACCGCGGCGAGACCGTCGAACTCGGCGGCGCACCTGCCGTGGTCGTCGCCTTCACCGGCCTGGCCGCCTCCCTCCACGACTACGGCGTCGAGGTCGCCGCGGTCTTCGGCCCCACCGTCACCGCCGACGGCGGACCCGACCCCCAGGCCGGGCGCCTCCCCGTCAACGACCTCGAGATCATCGGCAACGTCTTCGGCGAGTTCGACCTCGAGGCCTACGCCGCCCTCGGCCCCGACCTGCTCGTCTCCCACCACTACGAGGGCTTCCCCCTCTGGTACGTCCCCGAGGAGCGCATCGGGCAGATCGAGGAGCTCGCGCCCTCCATCGGCGTCCAGGTCTCCGACAGCACCCTCGGCGAGGTCCTCGACCGGCACACCCGCCTCGCCGAAGCGCTCGGCGCCGACCTCGACTCCGCGGAGAACGCCGCCGCGGCCGACCGCTACGACGCGGCCGTGGAGGCCGTCCGCGCCGCCGCGACAGCCAACCCGATCACGATCCTGGCCTGCAACGCCTACGGCGAGAACTTCAGCATCGCCAACCCGCCGGACTTCACCGTCCTCGCCACCTGCGCCGAACTCGGCGTCGACCTCGTCGTGCCCGAGGCCCCCGCCGACGGCGGCTACTGGGAGCCCCTGTCCTGGGAGAACGCCGACAAGTACGACGCCGACCTGATCTTCCTCGACGCCCGCTCCGGCAACCTCCAGGCACCGGACCTGGTCGACTACCCGACCTGGAACGCGATCTCGGGCGTCGCGGCCGGGCAGGTCTTCGCCTGGAACTCCGAGCCGGTCTTCTCCCACGTCGGCGCCGCCGAGATCCTGGAGGCCATCGCCCAGGCCATCACCGAGGCCGAACCGGTCACCGCTTAGCAAGACCATCCTGAAGGGACCGGCCGCGTATTTCCGCGCGCCCGGCCGCCGGTCGCGCCCGTGGGTGCCCGCTCGGACAGGCTGCCGACCAGAGCTTCCCAGGCCGCTGCGAAGGCGCTGCCTGAGGGATCGACCTATGGCACCGCATTCGGCCGCAACTCGGCGTGGCGCGGGGACCGTGCGGTGGCCGCGTCATAGGGTTGCAGTCCCCCGATGCGAGGAATCTCCATGGCATCGATCGGCGACGTTGCGGCGGTGCTGCGCGCGGCGATGGTGATGGCCGAGGAGGCGACGCGAGCGGTCAAGGCAGCCGGCGACAAGCTGGAGCGCGTGCTCGCCGACCTGGGCGCCATGCTCGAGGCGTCCGCGAACCCCGACGCCCATGAGGGGCAAGCCCAGATGCGTGCCGCCCACCGGATGCTCGGTGACATCCTGGCAGCGCTCGCATCCGGCAACACCACGATGGGCGACTACGTCGCCTCGATCGCAGGCAGCGACGGCACCACCGGTTCGTTCGCAACTGCGGGCCCCCGGCCGGCTGCCGGAAGCGACAGCGCGGCGCCGTCGGCGGTCACGCCGTCGACCGCGATCCCGCCGCTCGTGCAGCGGTTGGCGCAACGCCTGCCGGTGTGGGACGAGGACGAGCCGACCACCGCCTACGCCTACACCGATGAGGACGGTGTCGAGACCGAGTTTCGCAGCGGCAGGGACGCGACCGCGAAGACCGGGCTAAAGCCCGATTACGCGAACCGGTGGATCATGGACCATGCCGAGGCCAAGACCGCAGCGGCCATCCGCGCGGCGACCGGTGACCAGCGGGTGACGATGGTGATCAACAAGGAGCCGTGCCAGGGGGTGAAGGGCTGCGATGCGACGCTGCCCGCCATCATCCCGACCAGGTCGAGCGTCACGGTCTATCTTCGAGACGGCGACGGCGTCTCGTTCTACCGCCATTACGAGGGCAACGGAGAAGGAATCGAACATGGCCCATAGTGTCCGCTGGGACATCAACCAGGAGCCCCTCGCGAGCGCCGAGGAGGCCGCGGCCTTCATTGCCGAGCAGCTCGCGATGGTCAACCCGCACGGCACGCACAGCGTGACCCTGTGGTTCGGTCCTGAAGGCGCCAAACGCCGCGACATGCCGCTGCGAATCGATCTGGACCCCGAAGCCGGGGCCGCGGCGGTGCGGTGGGTGCCTGAGGGCCTGATCGCGGTCGACCCGGATCTGGAACCTCGCGACATCACCGTCTGCGAGTCCTCCGACCGGCCCCTGGTGACCATCCCGGCGGCCCTGGCCCGCACCGGTATCGAGACCGCCCGGCAGATCGCGATCGACTACGTCCGCACCGGTCAGCGCCCCAACGGCACGGAGTGGCAGCCTTTTGTCATTGAGGAAGCATGACGGGTGCCGAGCTGGACCTATGAGAGCTTTTGACACCGCCTGGACCACCGCAGCGCAAGCGATGCACTCCAACTGGCGTACTAGGGTCGTCGCATGCACTTTCAAGCAATGGGCATGGAGGCGGCCGCGGCGCGTGCCAACACCCTGAGAGCGCAGGGCGGCCAACCCGCTCCCGATGCGATGAATCGGAGACCGCGAGGAGCGGCGGCGTGAGCCGGGCGCCGCGGCGTGGGTACGGGACGAAGTTCGACGGCCCGGTCCGCTTCTACCCGCTGGTGCTCGGCGGCGCGACGGTCGGCTACCTGTGCGCCGCTGCCGACGAAGCGCGGCCTGCCGCCGGCACGATCCTGATCCTCTCGGCACTCGACATGCCGGCACGGATCGACCTTGCCGTGTTGTGGGAGCGCCGACTCGCAGATGCTGCCACTGCGGGGTTGCGCCCGCTCGAGGCCCTCGAACAGTGGCGAGGCGCGCCCGAGGACTCCGTGGGCGGCGCAATCCCCCCGGGCGCGCAGCTCAGGGATGCGGCGAGCGCAGCGGTACTTGTCGAGTGGGCGAACCCGGGCGAGGTACCGCCATCGGACCTAGCGGGCCCGGTCCCCCAGCCGCCGCCGGGCCGGAACGATTGGCGGCTCTCGCATCCGGAGATCGAAGCTCGTGAACGCTGCAAAAGTTATCCGAGAGAAACTCCTGAACAGGTGCGCTATCTGCCGGTGCGGATGGACCACGACCTGATCGGCTATGTGTGGGCCTCGGTGACCGATGACGCGGCCGGCTTCATGCAGAACCAGCGGTCGGGCAAGACCAATTGGGCCGAGGTGTGGTGGCTCGAGGAGTTCGTGAAACTCCACGGCGCCGGGCTGAGTCCGCTGGAGGCGCTCCGGGCCCGCAGCGGCGCGCCGCAGCATCCGACCGGCGGGCGCATCGACCCCATGGACTGGGAGCGCACCGCCAACGATCTGAACTACCTGTTCCGACTCGCGCAGAAAGGCAGACTGCCGCCATGGCGATACTGACGATGCAGGGCGGGGGAGTGTGCAAAGGGCCGGTCCCTTCTGTCCGTGCAGTCAAGCGGAGCGCAACGGACTGGCCGGTCCGGCTGCGCCCAGACCGAGATTAAAACCGCTGTCTTCTCTTGCCGCGTCGCAACCATAATGATCGACAGCGCTCGTCTCTCATCCTGAAGCGGCGCTACCGCAGCGCAAGAGGTGGACTCCGGATGGAGTGCTCGACTGGCGTTTCCTCCGAGAGCAGGGCGCAGGACGTGGAAGATCAGGCCGCCGACACCCGGGAGCGGCGGGGGCTCCTTGCCCGGAACCGCTCGTTCCGGCTGCTGTGGTTCGGCGATGCCGCCAGCCAGGTCGGCAGCATGATCACCTACATCGCCCTGCCGCTGGTGGCGATCCTGGCTCTGGACGCTTCCTCATTCGAAGTCGGCCTGCTCACCGCCGCCGGATACGCCGCGTGGATCCTGGTCGGGCTGCCCGCGGGAGCACTACTGGACCGAAGGCTGAAGCGGCCGGTCATGGTCTTCTGCGACATCGGGCGCGCCGCGCTGGTGCTCTCCATCCCGGTAGCGGCAGCGCTGGACGCCCTGACCTTGGGGCAGTTGTACGCGGTGGCACTCGGGACCGGCATCCTGACGACGGTGTTCGACATCGCCTACCCGGCATACGTGCCCCACATCGTGGACCGATCCGACCTGGTGACCGCGAACGCCCGCCTGCAACTGATCTACTCGACCTCCCAGATCAGCGGCCCTTCGGTGGGCGGCGGGCTGGTCCAAGCGCTCACGGCGCCGTTCGCCATCCTGGTCAACACGGCGACCTTCCTCATCTCCGCGGTGTGCCTCGGCAGGATCGACGACACGGAACCGCCTCCTCAGGTGACGACCGGCGAGAGCCTGCTGACGCAGATCAAGGACGGCCTGCGGTTCGTGCGACGGCACCGGGTGATCCGCTCGGTCATGATCGCCTCAGCGGGGTTCAACTTCTTCATCGCCGCGCACGAGGCCCTGGTCGTGATCTTCCTGGTGCAGTCGGTGGGTGTCTCACCCGGACTCATCGGAGTGCTGCTCGCCTCGGCGGGCATCGGCGGATTGGTCGGGGCCTCGCTGATGGGCCTCGCCCAGCGCAGGCTCGGCACCGTGCGCCTGATCTGGGTCGTCCCGGTGCTCACGGTCCCCTTCGGGACGCTTCTGCCCCTCACCGAGAACGGGTGGGGCTTGGCGTTCTTCGTGGTGGGCGCACTCGTTCCGGCCATCGGCGTGGTCGCCTTCAACGTCGCGGTCGGCACCTTCATCCAGACGCTGGTCCCAACGGGCATGCTCAGCCGCGCCGGAGCCTCGATCCGGGTGGTCACCCGCAGCGCACTGCCCATGGGCGCCTTCATCGGCGGTGCGGTGGCCCTGCAGATCCCGATCAGCGCCGCCCTGCTGGCGGCCGCACTCGGCATGACGTTGTCGGTCCTGACCCTCCTGGCCTCACCGATCCGAGGCAAGCGAGAGCTGCAAGACATCATGTGATCGGCCTGCCGTCGAAAACCGCAGAAGCTCATCCAATACGTTTGCAGTCGATAAGGCTTCCGGAGGTGGGCGCGCCGTGGTGCCCGTACGTGGAGGGCTCATGCCATTGCGGGGCGGGTGGTTCGGTCCTCAGTAGCGTTCGACGAGGTGCTCGCGGCCCGCGGGCGGTTCGTAGGGCTCGGGCCAGAAGTCGACGACGCGGGTGATCAGGCCGCTCTCGTCCGTGTAGAGCCAGACGCAGGCCTCCTGGTGCTCCTCGCCGACCCGCGAGTCCACTCGGGCGGCGGCGTACCGGCCTTCGCAGACGAGGTGTTGCACGGCCAGGTGCCAGTCGCCCGGGTACTCCCGGTTGAAGCGGAGGTACGCGTCGCGACCGGTGATGCGCTCGCGCGTCTGCGGCATCTCGTACACCACGTCCGGGACGAGCAGTTCGGCGAAGGCGGCCCAGTCGCGGGCTTCGAGGGCGGCGAAGTAGTTCACGGCGGTGTCTCTGGTGTCGGTCACGGCTGGAAGCGTAGGCGGTGGGACCGACAACGGGCCTGTGCGCGGGCCGAGCGAGCTGAGCCGATCGGTCGGCCCGCGCACAGGTTCCTTGCGACCCTGGGGTACCGCGTTGTGAGACGACCTGAGGCGGCGCGGTAAGTCGCGTTGCGGGTTGTCGATCAGGCCGCGGGTGCGCTG
>NZ_JAJLQZ010000008.1 GCF_020991375.1 Glycomyces amatae
CTGCCACGAAGCAACCGCCGACGACCTGTTCGACTACGAGGAATGGCGTCGCCACGCCCCGGCCAATGGCCGACGCATCAGCGGCGCGAAATGGAACCGTGGGCTCGCTGCCTTCCCGAACCTCTACCAGTGGCATCCACTACGAGCCACCAGTCCCCTTCGACCTGGACACGCGTGAAACCCAGAAATGGCGGAACCGGATCATCGATGCTGACCTTTACTGGAGCCATCTCAAGTACGATGGCGACTTGCTTATCACCAGGAACTCGAAGGACTTCATCGAGCGCGGCCGCCGCGAAGCGCTCCTCAAACTCGGTGGTCGCGGCATCGAAGTTCCGACCGACGCAGTTCAATGGGCGGCTATTGCTCTGAATGATCCCGCCGGCTGAACCACCGCCCCAACTGTCACTCGCACTTCGAATCTCACGCAGCACTACCTGGTTCGCCTGTGGGCATCTCGGACTGACAGTGATGCTCACTAGGCAGCCTGGAGCGACCCCTCCGGTGCTGAGGAACATTCGCTCAACGATCAGAAGACGAACAGGAACAGGACTGTGCCAATCAGGTAAGCGCCGACCCCCAGCAATATCAAGCTCGAGACCATCAGCCGGTTCTTCGCCCGGGTGATCTTCTCCAAGCGCCACAGTTCTGTCGACGCCGCATTGAGCCGGAAGCGCGGATCGCGGGCCCGCTTGAGCACGAGCTTCTGGGCCTCCTCAGCGGAGGCGGCGCGCAACGGTGCGTTCAGCGGGATCAAGGTGATGCCGCTGGTGATCCCACCAGCGATAACCATGGCGAGTCCTATTGCCACGACGTCTTGGAGCACTCCGTCAATGTGAGAAAACGTGGCTGATGTCGCCGCAATAATCAAGCCGACCACGGTGAACGTGCCGATCGCCTTCGCGTCAGCTTGGCGGTGAAGGTCCCTCTCATAGGCAATGGCGGCGGTGAGGTCGTCGGCCGCGGCGGCGGCGTCGTCATCGCTGACGGTCTCCTGATCAAGGTCCTCGATGTGTTCACTCAAGACGACCTCCAAGCCCTCGAGCGCCATGATCAGGCCCGTCAAGGCGGCCCCCGCCGGCGCCATTGCCGCAGACATCGATGCCTAGTCCCTGAAGCAGACCTGCGTTCCCCGGTCTGGTGTACCACAGGCCATGGTGATTCCGACGATGAGATTTGGGATCTGGCCCAAGTTTGATGGTGGTGTTGTTCCGGTCAGCGGCCGAGCGAGATTCGTTTCCTGAGCAAGTCGAGGTTGGCGCGTCCGGACATCTGCCTCAAGGGTCTTCAGTCGGTTCATGTTGCCTTCTACCGCTCCTGAACTGTGCGGGAGGGCGAGGCCGGCGGTCACGGCGTCGAAGTCGTGTTGCAGGCCCTTGGCGAAGCCGTAGATCCCGGGCAGGTCGGAGGCGACAGCGTTGCCTCGCGTGCGGTTCTCGCGGCAGAGGTCCTGGCCGTGGGATCGTTTCTGCTCCCATTGGGGCTTGTAGGGGTCGAGAATGGTCCGCTTCTGGTGTTTGTGGCCTTTGACCATGCTCTGGTTAGGGGGTCGCACGGACGTAGCACTGGACGGTGTGGCGGCACCGGCCCAGGTGGAGGGCGATGCCGCGGATGCTGTGCCCGTCGGCCAGCAGGCCGTGCACCAGGGAGCTTCTACCGAAGTCAAGCGTCAGCCATCAACCAGCCAGCGCCAAGATCGCCTTAGCACATCTCCTTCAGGGTAGACAATTCCTTTCGAATCGAGGATCCATCAAAGTGTTGAGCACTTGATGTTGCTTCTACATCTGCCAAGATCCGCTCGAGATCCGCGATAGCACCATCGATGTCGCCTGCGAGGCCGCGCCAATGCGCCAAGTCTGCCCGGGTCCTGAAAGTTCGAGGATGATGCTGGCCAAGTACCCGCATCATCTCAGGCAACAGTGCTTCAATTTCGGACAATGCGCCGAAAGTGTCCCCACTCTCGCCCCGCCAATGCGCTAGCTCCGCACGCGCTCGGAGAACATTATGGTTGTCCAGGTCAATGTAAGTCGGACGATCCGCAAGAAGTTGTTCAAACGCCGCGACTGCGGAAGCATGTTCTCCTGCTGCCCCCAACCACCGCGCCAGCTCAGCTCGGGCGCGGAGCGTATCGGGATGGTCGGGGCCAAGGACACGAAATAGATCATCGAGAAGGCGACGGATCGCAGCTGCTGCCTCCTGAGCACCGCCGGCCTCGCCCTTCCATCGAGCGAGTTCCAGGCGCGCCCTAAGAGTGTGAGGATGATCAGATCCGAGCACACTTATGAAGTCAGGAAGTAGCTCTTCAAAAGCTTCAACAGCTTCACTAAATTCACCGGATGCTCCCCGCCAACGCGCCAAGTCACCCCTAACCCTGAGAGTTCGCGGATGTTGGTCACCAAGCACCCGTACGAAGTCAGGGAGCAATTCTTCGAACGTTGCTACCGCCGTTGCGGCATGGCCTGCCTCGCCATACCATCGCGCCAACTGCGCACGAACACGCAGTACATAGGGATGATCGGGTCCGAGCACTCGGGGGCGGTCTCCAAGCAGTGCGCTAAATGCTGCCACAGCCTTAGGAGCATCACCTGAATCACCATGCCAGCGAGCAAGTTCTGCCCTGGCCCGAAAGGTATCTGGATGATCTGGTCCCAGCACACGTTGCAGATCGGGAAGCAGCTCCTCAAATCCGGCAACTGCTCTGAGCGCATCTCCAGAAAATCCACGCCATCGAGCTAGCTCTACACGAGCGCGGAGTGTTTCGGGATGCTCCGGCCCAAACACTCGGAGACTATCAGCAAGAAGTTCCTCGAAAGCCAACAGAGCTCCGGAAACGTCTCCGGCCTCCCCTCTCCAGCGCGCCAGGTCGCCGCGAGTTTTCAACGTATGCGGATGGTCTGCACCAAGGATGCGGATGCATTCAGTCAGCAGCTCTTCAAGAGATCTCCGTGCACCGTTCAGATCCCCGGACTTGCCGCGCCAGTACGCGAGATCACCTTGGCTAAGGAGCTTTTCAGCGTGATCAGTGCCCATGAACTGATCCATGTCATTGACAAGCGCAACGAGAACGGATGCGGCTCCCGAAGCGTCTCCCAGGTTCCCCTGCAGTTGCGCGAGCTGATGACGGGTGCGCAGCGTTTCGTAATGGTCCGGCCCGAGGGCTTTCTGCAGGTCGTCAAGGAGCAACTCATAGATTTCTAGAGCCCGCCCCAGGTCGCCACTCGCGGCACACCAGGCGGCAAGATTTCGATGAGCATTGAGTGTTTCATGAGCATGCGGCCCAAAGACACTCACATGATCCGTCACAATCTGCCCTACAAGTGGTCTAGCTTCGCTTGGGCGTCCCAATCGTGCCAGCCAATACAGTGCTTCAGAGCGAGATCGCAGCGTGTCTGGATGACTGTGACCCAGTTCGACCTCACAGTTCTGAGAGAATTCCGTAAAGTAGTTCGCCGCATCTTGCATATAAGCATGGTCACCAAGACTTTGCCCAATAAGAAACAGGACAGGATGGGCACCTTCTTGAAACAACGCCGAAGAGTCAACCGACTTGACTCTATTGGCGTTTGATCGCATTACCGCCGCACCAGCAGGAGTATCCGAGCTTTCATCCCATTTTTCCACCAAGGCAGAAGCAGCGACCTGGATAGCATTCACAAGCTCAGAACGACTCATCATGGAAACCACAATATAGCTGACGAGCGGGTGCATCTGAATTGTCTGGCCGTCGAAATCCAGGAGACTAAGCCGATGAAGTCGCGCAAGTGCGAAAGAGACCGAGTCTTGATAGACAAGATCATTCCGAATCTTTGACTCTGCAACCTCCGCCGAAGAAATCCATTTTCTAACTGCTCTCGACTTCAGGATATCGACAGGAATGCCGACAGGGTCCAGCACACTCGTAATCTGGAGGACTCTGTCATACACCCCCTCACCGCTATCCAAGCTAGCAGCTTGTACAGAAAGAGAAACCATGGCTTCAACCGTAAGCGGGTAGCCATCAGGAAGCCTGTCCGGACTTAGCTCAGAAAGCCGAAGTTTCCGATCATGGAGAAGGTGACGATATTCAGCACAAGTCAGACCAGGTTGATCAATAATGAATGCTGCGGCTTGAGAGAGTGCCAGTGGAAGGAATCCCAGCTCCCAGCTCAGGGCCTCCGCTTCTTCAAGCACACGGGCATCTCCGTGTAGCCTCTCCCGCAAGTAATTGATGGATTCGACCTCATTGAACAAACCAACATCAATTCGCACCCGATCGTATCCATCGAGAGCAGCATCCCGCCTTCGAGTGGTAATAATTGCTTTGCCTCGAGGACTTGCTGGCGGCCAAAGCCCTTCCATGTCAGCGGGATCGCAAAGATCGTCCAGAATTATTAGCCATCGAGGTCCGTTCGGTCGACGAATCCAGGAGAGCAAGCGTTCTGCGGCCGCCATGCCATTCCCACCATCGGATCCCAGGAGTGCACTGGCCGCTTGATCAAGCATCATTACGATGTTGTCGCGACGACTGGCATCTATCCAGAGAAGCAGGTCAATATCTCCAGCATTCCAATGGCGTTGCGCATATGCAGCAGCAATTTGAGTTTTACCAACGCCGCCCATACCGCTAAGAATTTGCGTTGGAGGTGCGAACTCACTGCTTCCCATAGACACTTCTAGTTGAGCATCTGCCTCGCGCATCTGCCTAGCTGCCGCAAGGCGAGGCACGATCCCAAATACGCAAGGAAATGTAGTCTTTGCGGTTTCATCGTTGCTTGACTTCGGCTTCTTCTTTGCTAGGACTGCAGCTTCCCACAGCCTCCTCAGCGTCGCTTCGTCACCATTTAGCCGGAGCCCAACCTCTCTGGCAATGCGCCAGGAAGGAGCTCGCTTACCCGAAAAAGTGTCAGCAACTGAGGTATGACTGACATTCACGGCGTCACGGGCGATCTCGCGCAAACTCGGCATGCCTGCGTCCGCGCGCAATCGACGCAGGTACGCGCTCAGGTCCGTAACTGAGGTCTCCTGTATTGGGTCCGTCATCCGTCCTCCCGTCCCCTCAGCCTACATGTCGGCTTCGGTGTACACTACTGTAAATTTTACAACGCACATCGACCCCAGCCTGCGTTACCGCTGGCATCAGCCTTGGAGGCCCGGTGAAAGACCCCAACATCAAACGCGTCTGGTTTGCGATCCTGCTCATGTTTTCTCTCTTGGTGGGTCTTTTCGCTGGCGGCCTGTCGTTCCTGGATGGCACCTCCGCGCCTCGCGCAGTTCTCGAGGGAGGGTTGTGGTTTGGAGGAGCGCTGACCCTCTCACTGGCGGCACTGTCGTTCCTCAAATAGACCCGTAAGATTAGCCAAATTCTTACAGGGCGGGTCCGCCATGGGGACACGCCCTACCTTCGCTACTCCTGCAACCCTGCGGCCCGTTTCGCTCATAGTCTGGTGCATACAAGTATTTAGTCTGGTATTTCGGGTGCGCGCACCCGGGATTGCCGTGAATGAAATCCGCGCACCCGCTGCCTATACAGGGTGCCTGGATCTCTCGGTGTTCGGTGAGACGCGCTCTTGCCTAACCGCATGCAACAGCCGCCGCTGGCGGTCGCCCGTGTCGGCAGCCTCGACGTTCCACTCACGGTCTGGACCGTCCGGGACGCCGTCGACCTCGTGGACGGGCTCCTCGACGAACTCGCTCCCATCGGCATGGTCATCACCGTCGATCTCCCAGGGTGGGAGGCCGTTCCCATTGCGGGGCGGCGTACTCATGTCCTCTACCGCCGCCGCGCCACTGCGACCCGTGCGCTCGGCAACGTGCCGGCCTTCGGCCAGCGCCGGACGAGCATGGAGCCGGTCTGTAGCTCCACGCTCGCGGCGAAACTGCACCAGTACCAGGCCGGGATGATTGCGGCCTCAGCATGGCTGCTGCACTGCCCGGGCGCGCTGGAGGCGGCGATCGGGGCGCTGAAGCCGGGCGGGCTGCTCGTGCTGGTGGGGCGCTCGGAACAGGACGCGGTCGACATCGCCACGCTCACCGACGTCACGTTCCTGCCGCTGTCCTTCACCGCCTACCTGGTCGCCGCGGCACCGCCGGTCTTCGACGCTGCGGTCAAAACGCGCCCGGT
The DNA here is from genome assembly GCF_020991375.1 of Glycomyces amatae. Classification (GTDB taxonomy): domain Bacteria; phylum Actinomycetota; class Actinomycetes; order Mycobacteriales; family Micromonosporaceae; genus Glycomyces; species Glycomyces amatae. The sequence continues at coordinate 6,101 of NZ_JAJLQZ010000008.1, forward strand.
GGCGGGTGGCGGCGATCCGACGACGCCCGGCTCCCATTGGGGCATCGGGGTCTGGCGACGGACCGACGGAATCGGGGGTGGTGCTCGTGGCTAGCCGTGCTCCTCGGCCGCTGCCGAGTATCTGGGCGACCGGGCAGACGAAGCCGCACCGCCAGCGCACTGCAGCGTACGTGGCCGGGAACGCCCACCCGGCGAAGATGTGGCCGCAAATCGCCGCCACTGCGATCGCCCGCTACTCCAAGCCCGGCGACACGGTCTTGGACCCCATGTGCGGCGTCGGCACCTCCCTGATCGAAGCGATCGCGCAGGGCCGGAACGCCTTCGGTGTCGATCTGGAGCCGGAGTGGGTCGAGATGGCACGCACCAACGCCGAGGCGGCGATGGCCGCTCACCCCGGGGTGCGGGGCGAGGTCGTCCAGGGGGATGCGGCGAACCTCGTATCGCTGCTGGCGGACACGGGGCTGAGGGGCAAGGTCGCTCTGGTGCTCACCAGCCCGCCATACGGTGCCGTGACCCACGGGCAGCCGGACACCTCGCGGGTGACCGGCGGGAAGATCCGCAATCGCGCGCACCGCTACAGCACCGGCAAGCCGAAGCCCGAGTCGTTGGCGACTTCGTCGGCGCCTCGGCTGCAGGCCGGTCTCGAGGCGGTCTTCGCGGGTTGTCTCGCAGCGCTGAAGCCGGGCGGGTATGCAGTGGTCACGTCGCGCCCGTTCACCGAGGCGGGGCAGTTGGTCGACTTCCCTTCCGCCGTGATCCGTGCCGGGATCGCCGCCGGGTTCACGCTCGCCGAGCGCCGGGTCGCGCTTCTGTCGCGCTGGGACGGCGCGAAGCTCTCGCCGAGCGTGACGTTCTTCCACCTGCACAACGTCCGCCGCGCGCGTGCAGCCGGGAAGACCGTCTTCGCCAGGGCGCACGAGGACGTCATCGTCTTCCGGAGGCCGCAATGAACGCAGCCGCCCTGGACCGAACACCGGACCCAGGCGAACTACGGTTGCTCGCCGACCGCAGGTGCAGGTCGGTATCCGGCGCGCTTGGCGGCGCCTGGGAGTCCTCGTATCGTCCCATCGCCGGGGCGGCCTGCCCATGACCACTGAGGACGAAACCGCGGGCCGGGAGTGGCGGTATGAGCACGATGATGGCACGGTTATCGACTTCAAGGTCATCACCGCCACTCTCGCCGAGGCCCGGCAGCTCGAACGCCATCAAGCGCAAGTGATCCGGGAGGTATGCGAGTGGCAATCCCAGCAGCTATCAGCACGTGGGAAGGGCCCCTGCGGGTAGAACGCGGCAATCCGGGCCTGTTCAGGCCCGAGCGGCCCGGAGGGGTCATCCTGTTGGCCTTTCTGGGCCGCACCTCGACCTACGACCAGCAAGACCCGACCCTGTCAATCCCCCGGCAACTGCGCGCCTGCCAGCTCGTACTCCCCGAGGATGCGCTCATCGTCGCGCACTTCTACGACGTCGAATCCGGCCGCAAGGACCTGGTCGACCGAGGCAAAGGCGGCGGGCACCAGCGCATGCAGATCCCAGTGCCCCGCGACGGCGGAGTCGACGACCTTCTCGAAGAAGCACGCAGACCCGACCGCCGCTTCGACGTGGTCATCTGCGAAGACATCGGGCGTGCAGGCAGGCGCAGCCACATCTCCACCGAGATCGAACACCAACTCGAAGAGGCGGGCGTGCAGCTGATCGCCTCCGACGAGCCGTTCCACCTCGGCGGGTCGGGCCGACGGCCTAAGAACTCCACCCAGGTACTCACCAGACGCATGAAACAGGGCGTCGCAGAGTGGTACGTGATCGAGATGCTCGAAAAAGCCTGGGGTGGCTTCGAGATGCACGCCGAACAGGGCTACAACGTCGGCAAGCCTTGTTACGGGTACCGCGCAAAGCACCTGCCCCACCCCGTTCCCGCAAAGCGCGACAAGGGCATCAAGAAGAGCATGCTCGAAGTCCATTCAGTCGAAGGCCCCGTGGTGCAGCGGGCCTTCAACTGGCGCATCACCGAACGACTCGGCTACCAGGCGATCGCCGACCGCCTCAACGACGACCTCGTGCTCAATCCGCCACCGGTCCCGGTCATCCCGACTCGCGCCGTCGGCCACTGGACCGCCTCGAACGTCCGCGACATGCTCACCAACCCCAAACACACCGGCCACATGGTCTGGAACCGGCGAGCGCGCAAAGGCAAAGGCAAGAACCGCGCCAACCCTGTTGATGAGTGGGTATGGTCACCCGAGCCCGTCCACGAGCCCCTGGTGAGTCTCGAAGAATTCGTCCAAGCCCAAGAAGTCGCCAAGCGCACCAACCGATCCCGCTCAAAGAAGAACTCCCGACAAGCAGCGAAGAACGAATACCCGCTACGAAGCTTCGTGTTCCACGAACAGTGCGGGCGGCGCATGTTCGGCAATCAACGCCGAGAGAGCCGCTACCACTCCTGCTCACCAAAACCCGACCAGCGACCGGACGACCACCCTCACACCGTCCGCGTCCGAGAAGATGTCCTCCTCGACGGCATCAACACCTTCCTCGCCACATACGTCTTCGGCCCCTACCGAAAGAGCATCCTGCAAGACAACCTGGCGTCACTCCAAGAAGCGCAGATCGACGAACATGCCGACCACACCGCCACCCTGCAAAAGGCCCTGGCCGAGGCCGAAGCAAAGCTCTGGCGGCTCGCCAGCCGCCTCGAATCGGCTGACGAGCTCGACGAGGGCCTTCTTCACGTCATGAACCAGCGCAGCGCCGAACTGCGGACACAGCAGCAGCACCTCAAGGACCAACTGGTGGACCTCGCCGCGTCTGCAAGTGAGGTCGCCAACCCGGAACTCATCGAGGAATTGCCAACAGCAAGAATCGATCTTCACCAACTGCCAGTCGAACTCACCCGCCGCCTCTTCGAAGCCCTCAGACTGACCGTCACCTACGATCACACGACACGGAGCGCCGTATGCCAGATCACGCTGATCGGTGAAACCATCCGAGCCGTCCAACGGGCCATCGGCGACATCCTTGCCGAAGCAGGCACGAGCAAAAAAGACCTGCGCGGCCAAAACGGTCGCGCAGGTCTGACCTGTGCCCCCGGCAGGATTCGAACCTGCGACACCTGGTCCCGGAAACCAGTGCTCTATCCACTGAGCTACGGAGGCATGGCCTGATCGAACAGGCCGCCACGATGCTATCAGCCCCCGCTCCGCCTCCCGCAGGCGGTTTGGCGGTCGAGGATCACACCGCCGCGCCCGCGGCGGTTTCGCGGCGGGAGTGTCGGATTCGCGGCATAGGCTGACTCCTCGGAAACCCTCGAGCCTAGCGGACACGCTGCGGGTTCAGTGAGTAAAACTCCGAGGAATCGCAACATCTTGGGGCGACCCCAAGGGTCGACCACAACATGTATGATTCCCCTCTGTCAGGTCGGTGCCGTCAACCTCCGTTCCCACCATGCGGGGAGGGCGGCGCCGCCGTGCCGTCAGAGTGCGGTCCGCACCGGACCGCACGCCACAGAACGCACAGCACGAGGGGATGCAGAGATGACCGGGCTCGCCACCACGCCATCCGCCACCACCACCGCACCGCCGCAGCGGGAGCCCGAGCAGGGGCCCGCCGCCCTGATCGCCGAGCGCCTCCGGGCCCACGCGGCCGGACTGCCCGACGTGGACGCCGAGCGGGTCATCGCGCAGATCGAGTCGGGCCTGTGGCCCGGCGCGACCGAGGCGGCCCTGCGCGAGCGGGCCATCGAGATCACCTCGTCGACCGTGGCCTCCGAGCCCACGTACTCCAAGCTCGCCGCCCGGCTCCTCGCCGAGCACATCGCGGACGAGACCGCGGGCGAGGGCGTCACGAGCTTCACGTCCTCGATCGAGGCGTGCCGGGCCAACGGGCTGCTCTCCGACGACCTGGTGGCGTTCGTGCGGGCCGACGGCCCCGCGCTCGACGCCGTGATCGACGAGGCCGCCGACGACCGGTTCGAGTACTTCGGGCTGCGCACCGTCTACGACCGCTACCTGCTGCGCCACCCCGAGCACCGGACGGTGCTCGAACGGCCCCAGCACTTCATGCTCCGCGTCGCCTGCGGCCTGAGCCAGACCGTGGAGGAGGCCGCCGAGCTCTACCGGCTCATGTCGGCCCTCGCGTACCTGCCGTCCTCGCCGACCCTGTTCAACTCCGGCACCCGCCGCCCGCAGCTGTCCTCGTGCTTCCTGCTCGACTCCCCCAAGGACGAGCTCGACTCGATCTACGAGCGCTACAGCCAGGTCGCGCGCCTGTCGAAGTACGCCGGCGGCATCGGCATCGCGTGGTCGCGGGTGCGCTCGAGGGGCTCGCTCATCCGCGGCACCAACGGGCACTCCAACGGCATCGTGCCGTGGCTGCGGACCCTCGATTCCTCGGTGGCGGCGGTGAACCAGGGCGGGCGCCGCAAGGGCGCCGCGTGCGTGTACCTGGCGACCTGGCACGCCGACGTCGAGGAGTTCCTGGAGCTGCGCGACAACACCGGCGACACCGAGCGCCGCACCCACAACCTCAACCTCGCCAACTGGATCCCGGACGAGTTCATGCGCCGCGTCGAGGCCGACGCCCAGTGGTCGCTGTTCGACCCCAAGGAGACGCCGGAGCTGGTGGACCTGTGGGGCGACGCGTTCGACGAGGCGTACCGGGCCGCCGAGGCCGCCGGGAAGGCCCGCAAGACCGTCCCCGCGCGTGAACTGTACGGGCGCATGATGCGGACCCTCGCGCAGACCGGGAACGGCTGGATCACCTTCTCCGACACCGCGAACCGGACCTCGAACCAGACCGCGCGCAAAGAGAACGTCATCCACCTCTCGAACCTGTGCACCGAGATCCTCGAGGTCACCAACGACTCCGAGACCGCCGTGTGCAACCTCGGCTCGGTGAACCTCGCCGAGCACTGCTCGCCGGAGGGCTTCGACTTCGAGCGGCTGGAGGAGACGGTCGCGACCGCCGTCAAGTTCCTCGACCGCACCATCGACCTCGGCTTCTACCCGACCGCCGAGGCCGAGAAGGCCAACCGCAAGTGGCGCCCGATCGGCCTGGGCTGCATGGGCCTCGCCGACGTGTTCTTCAAGCTGAAGCTCGCGTTCGACTCCGAGGAGGCGCTCAGGCTCTCCACGGCGATCAGCGAGCGGATCGCGCTCGTCGCGTTCGAGACCTCCGCGCGGCTCGCCGCCGAGCTCGGGGCGCACCCGAACTTCGCCGAGACCCGCGCCGCCGAGGGCGTGCTCCACCTCGACCACTACCCGAACGCGCGCGTCACGCTGCACGAGCGCTGGGACGCGGTGCGCGGCGCCGTCGGCGAGCACGGCCTGCGCAACTCGCTCATGATCGCGATCGCCCCGACCGCGACCATCGCCTCCATCGCCGGCTGCGCCGAGTGCATCGAGCCGGTCGTGTCGAACGTCTTCAAGCGCGAGACCCTCTCGGGCGAGTTCCTCCAGGTCAACCGGCACCTGATCGCCGAGCTCAAGGAGCGGGGCCTGTGGAACGAGACGCTGCGCCAGGCCATCCTGGTCGCGGACGGCTCGGTCCAGGGGATCGACGCGATCCCGGCCGACCTCCAGGAGCGGTACCGCACCGCGTGGGAGCTGCCGCAGCGCGCGCTCATCGACCTCGCGGCCGCGCGCACGCCGTTCATCGACCAGGCCCAGTCGCTCAACCTGTTCCAGGCGAGCCCGACCATCGGCAAGCTCTCGTCGATGTACCGCTACGCGTGGCAGCAGGGCCTGAAGACCACGTACTACCTGCGCAGCCGCCCGGCCACGCGCATCAACCAGACCACCGTGAGCGCCGCGCCCGCCGCGAAGGAGCCCACGGAGCTGGAGGTCGTCCCGGCCGACATCGCCTGCTCGCTGGAGAACCCGGAGAGCTGCGAGGCCTGCCAGTAGACGGCCCGGGGCGGGCCCGCGGGCCCGCCCCCGCACCGAGACCTCGTACTGCCGCCACCCCGACCGAACCGACGACCGAGAGGACCCGCCCATGCTGCTCGACCCAGGTATGGACCTGACGCTGCGACCGATGAAGTACCCGGACTTCTACGAGCAGTACCGGGACGCCATCAAGAACACGTGGCACGTCGAGGAGGTCGACCTCGCCTCCGACCTGACCGACCTGGCGGCCTTCACGCCCCAGGAGCAGCACCTCATCCACCGGCTCGTGGCGTTCTTCGCCACCGGCGACACGATCGTGGCGAACAACCTGGTGCTCAACCTGTACCAGCACGTCAACTCCCCCGAGGGCCGCCTGTACCTGTCGCGGCAGCTGTTCGAGGAGGCCGTGCACGTCCAGTTCTACCTGACGCTGCTCGACACGTACCTGCCCGACCCGGAGGAGCGCGCCAAGGCGTTCGACGCGGTCAACAACATCCCCTCGATCAAGCGCAAGGCCGACTTCTGCTTCAAGTGGATCGACTCGGTCTTCGACATGCAGGAGCTCAAGACCGCCGAGGACCGCCGGTCGTTCCTGCTCAACCTCATCTGCTTCGCCGCGTGCATCGAGGGCCTGTTCTTCTACGGCGCCTTCGCGTACGTGTACTGGCTGCGCAGCCGGGGCCTGCTCGACGGGCTCGCCACCGGCACCAACTGGGTGTTCCGCGACGAGTCCTGCCACATGAACTTCGCGTTCAGCGTGGTCGACGTGGTGCGCCAGGAGGAGCCCGAGCTGTTCGACGAGCGGATGCGGCAGCAGGTCACCGACATGCTGGAGGAGGCCGTGGAGGCCGAGCTCCAGTTCGCCGAGGACCTCATCGGCGAGGGCATGCCCGGCATGACCGTCAAGGACATGAAGTCGTACCTGGAGTACGCCGCCGACCAGCGCCTCGCGCGCCTCGGCATGCCCAAGAAGTGGGGCTCGGAGAACCCGTTCCCGTTCATGGCGCTCCAGGACGTGCAGGAGCTGACGAACTTCTTCGAGCGCAGGCCGACCGCCTACCAAGTGGCCGTGGAGGGCAAGGTCGACCTCGACGAGGAGTTCTGATCCGAGGCCGCGCCCGTTCTCCCCGGCGCGGCGACGACGAAGGGCCCCGGCACCAGAGGTGGTGCCGGGGCCCTTTCGGTCGTTCCCGGTCGGCCGCTTCGCGTCCGGTTGCGGAGCTCAGCCGCGGGCGAAGAGCGCGCCCGAGGCCTCGGTGCCGTCCTTGAGCTGGGCGACGCACAGGAAGGTGCCGTCGCCGGGGAGGTGGACGTCGGTGGTCCAGTAGACGGAGTCGCCGCCGACGAGCTGGGAGAGCGGGCCGTCCTCGCGTTCACCGGCGACGCACGCCTCGGCGACGGAGGCGTCGGCGCGCGCGGCCTCGGCGTCCTCGACGCCCTCGGGGAGCGAACCGGTCGCGTAGGCCTCCCACTGGTGGGCGCCTTCGCAGTTGGCCGAGGCGAACTCCGCGTCGAAGCAGGCCGGCTCGGTGACGCACCCGGCGCCGGCGACGTCGAGCGTGCACTCGCTGACGTAGTCCTCGGCCATGGACTGCTCGGCGAGGTCGGTCGGCTCGTCGCCGCCGAAGAGCCACACGCCGCCGACGATGAGCAGGCCCAGGACCACCAGGCCCGCGGCGCCCATGCCGATGAGGCGCCCGAGGCCGGAGCCGCCGTCGCCCTCCTTGAGGCGGCGTTCGCGGCGGGTCAGACCGGACTCGTTGCGGGCCACCGGGACCGGGAGGCGCGAGTCGTGGTCGTCGCGGTCGCGGGTGCCGCCGGAGGTGAAGGACTGCCATTTGGCGGTCTCGTTCCCGAAGCCGTCGTCCTCGGGGAACACCGGGTCCGGGGGGCTCACGGCGGGACCGGCGGCCGCGGTCCCCTCGGGGACGAGGAGCGGGGCGCGTTCGGGGACGATGAGGGAGGGCCGCTCCGGAACGATGAGGGCGGGCCGCTCGGGGCTGATCGGCGAGACGAACGGGGGCCCCGCCTGCGTCTCGACCGGGTGGGTGGGGATGCGGCCGCGGCGCTTGCCGGGGGCCAGGCGCAGCGTCGAGGGCGCGTCCGGGATGACCGGCGGGTCGAGGTCGGCGCGGCCGGGGGCGGCGCCGCGGGCCTCGGCCCTCGGCGGCGAGGCGTAGGCGCCGTACACGCCGACCCCCTGGGGCGCGGGGGAGACCGGGGTGCGCAGCGAGCCGTCGTCGGTGACGCGCTGGATGATGCCGGTGGACGCCTCGGGGATGCTCGCGAGGAACTCGCGGAACTCGACCGCGGTGGGGCGGCCCTCCGGGTTGTTGATGAGCGCCGTGCGCAGCATCTCGAGCAGCAGGGGCGATATACCGGGGATCGCCGGGATCGGCTGGTCGAACAGGGCCGCGACCTGGTTGATGTCGGGGACGCCGTCCGAGGGGAAGCGCGGCGGGTTGCCGCTGAGCATCGTGTAGAGCGTGGCCGCGAGCGAGTAGACGTCGGCGCTGGGGCCCGCCTCGCGCATCTGGAAGACCTCCAGCGGCGCGTACGCCGGGGTGGCCATCGTGGAGACGGGCTCGCCGGGGCGCGGCACGGGGATGAGGCTGGAGAGGCCGAAGTCGGCCAGGACGGCGTGGCCGGTGTGGTTCACCAGGAGGTTCGCGGGCTTGACGTCGCGGTGGACGATCCCGGCCTCGTGCGCCGCGGCGAGGGCGTCGGCGATGCGGATGCCGATCTCGATGGTCCGGTGCGGCGGGATCGTGGTGTGGCGGTCGAGCAGGTCGGCGACCGACCCGCGGCAGCGCTCCATGACCACGTACGGGTTGGCCTGGTGGGTGAGGCCCGCGGACAGCATCTTGACCACGCACGGGTGGTCGGACAGGCGCCCGGCGGTCTGGACCTCGTGGCGGAAGCGCTCGAGCCCCGCGTCGTCGGTGAGCGGCCGGGCCTCGATCTTGACGGCGACCTCGGCGCCGTCGTCGAAGCGCGTGGCGCTGTAGACGGTGGAGTAGGCGCCGCGGTCGATCTCGGTGAAGCCGGTGAGGCGCTCGATCCCCTGGAGGAGGGCTTCGGGGTCGGGTTCGACGCGGAGGCCGGGAGGGGCGAGGGGGACGCCGGCGGAGGGGTGGGGACCGGTTGGAGCACCGTAGGACGAGATGGTGTCCACTGGATACAGCCTCCGTTCTCGGCGACGCACGGCCGTGGAGCAGCCTGGCGTCGGGCCTGATGCGGTTCGGTGCGGTTCGGTGCACGCGTGGGTGCGGGGTACGTTCCGAGCCTAGGTCGGCAAGATCGGATCTGGGGGTTCCGAGTCATGGGACCTTTTGGGAATAACGGTACGGCAACGCGCCCACGTTTCTGTATACCCCTGGACGAAAAGGCACCGACAACTGGCCGAACGGATGATGTGTCGCTCGCCGAGGGCGAAGTGGCGGTGGCGCATAGTGAATGCATCCCCCGTGCGGCGCGCGGGAGGACGGGCGGCCCGACTGGAACGGGCCCCGGCCGACACGGCCGGAGCTCGAAAGGGCCGCCCGTCCGCCCGTCGCGTCTTTTTCATGCCTTCAGCATCCCAGCCGCCGGGCCGGTGCGCGGCAGACAGGGAGTGCGTCGTCTCGCAGGGCGCCGGCCGGGCGCCGCGGCGGTCGGGACGGCGGGTCCGAAGGGCGCGCGGTGAGGCGATCGCCTGCGGCCGGGACGGCGGGCAGTGCCGCGAACCGCGCCGTAAGGCGGTCACGCTGCGGTCGAGGTAGCCCTCGGCCCAGGCGGTGGCCTCGGGGTCCTCGCCGAAGGACTTCAGCGCGATCGCGGCCCACCTGGCGGCCTCGTCGCGCTGCCCGTCCTCGTCGAGCAGGCGGGCGTAGCGGGCCACGATGGCGCGGCGCGACCGGCCCAGTGACGGCTCGTCGTAGTGGGCCGCGAGGGGGGCCAGCATCCGCAGGGCCTCGTCGCGGTCGCCCTTGGCGGCGCGCACCTCCGCCAGGAGCGCGGTGTTGGCCGCGCGGCCCGGCTCGAGCACGTCGTCGGTGACGAGCGCGAGCGCCTCCTCGGCGGCGGCCTCCGCGGTCGCGGGGTCGCCCGCTTCGAGGGCGCAGCGGCCTCTGAGGTTGTGCGCCAAGGAGATCAGCAGCGGGTGGCCGGTCTTCGCGCCGTACTCCTCGGCGGTCGCGGCGAGGTCGAGGGCGTGGTCGAGGGCGCCGATCGAGCGGGCCGCGAGGGCCCGCACGTACTTGGCGAAGCCGCGGCCCCAGTCGTCGTCGATGCGCTCGAAGTCGCGGAAGGACTTGCGGGCGGCCGCGTCCGCGCCGGCCGGGTTGCCGAGGCCGACCTGGGCCGCGGCGCCGGTGGCGCGCAGGAGCCCCACGGCGAACACGTCGCCCGAGCGCTCGCCGATCGGCATGAACACGTCCGAGAGGCGCTTCGCCTCGGTGAAGCGCCCGGCCATGAGCAGGGCGAACGCCGAGACGCCGCGGACCCAGGCGCGGCCGACGAGGTCCATCTGGCGCGCGAAGGCTTTCGCGGCCTCCCGCAGGACGTCGTCGGCGCCGTCGAAGTCGCCGCGGGCCACCAGGACCCAGGCGCGGTGCTGGAGGGCCCACGCGAGGCGCCGGTCGTCGCCGACGCCGTACGCGACGTCGTAGGCGTCGAGGAAGCGGGCCTCGGCCTCCGAGAGGTGCCCGGCGAGGAAGTCGAGCAGGCCGATGCGGCACTGCGCGTCGCAGCGGGGCCCCGCGAGGCCCTCGCGCCGCGACAGCGCCAGCGCGGCGGTCCACGCCGTGCGGGCGTCCTGGAGCTCGCCCTTGTAGCGGTGGAGGCGACCGCGCAGCAGCAGGAGCTGCGCGACGAGCTCGGCCTCGTCCTCGGGGAAGTCGTCGCCGAAGAGCCGCCCGGACGGGTGCTCCTCGTGGTCGTCGGCGGGGACGATGAGGCCGATGTCGACGGCGAGGCCCTCGATCTCGGCCTCGGCCTCGACGGTGCGGCCCAGGCGGGTCAGGGCCCGGCCGCGCAGGAGGCGGTCGTCGTACGAGAGCGGCGCGAGGCGCTCGACGCCGTTGAGCAGGGCCACGGCGCGCTCGGGCTCGGAGGCGTCCATGGCGCGGGCGGCCTGCTTGCGGACGGCCTCGACCGCGAGCGGGAGGACGTTCCAGACCTCGTCGAGCGCCTCGATCTCGACCTCTTTGGCGAGGGTGACGGCCTGCTCGGCGTGGAAGACGACGAGGTCGTCGGCGCTCTGACCCTCGAGCTCGGTGTCGGCGGCCCAGCGGGCGATCTCGGCGTGCGCGTGCGCGGCGTCGGCCTTGCCGATCGGGGCGTAGGCGGCCTGGCGCAGCAGCGGGGTCACGAAGCGGTAGCCGCCGTAGGAGCGGCGGCGCAGCATGCGGCGGTCGAGGAGCTCCTGGAGGGCGCGGTCGAACTCGCCGGGGACCTCCTTCTCGAGCAGCTGCGCGGCCTCGGGGGGCACGGCGTCGCCGAAGATCGAGGCGGCGCGCAGGAGCGAGCGGGCCGCGGGGCTGAGCGCGTCGATGCGGGCGCCGAGGACCTGCGCGAGGTCGCGCGAGAGGACGCGGCCGGTGAGGGACCCGGCGGCGAGGCGCCAGTGGTCGCCCGCGTCGGTGAGCAGGCCCTGCTCGGTGAGGAGGGTGACGAGCTCGGCGAGGTAGTACGGGTTGCCCTGGGCGAAGCCGAGGAGGCGGTCCTCGTCGGGCTTGGGCATGCGGCCGCCGCCGAGGAACTCGCGCAGCAGGCGCGCGGCGTCGGCGCCCGCCAGCGGCGGCAGCGGGTGGACCTCGGCCTCGGAGATGCGGGTGAGGACGCCCGAGGAGCGGGTGAGCTCGGGGCGGCCGTAGAGGATCACGAGCACGGGGCCGTGGATCTTGGAGAGGGCGACGCCGAGGGCGTCGATGCCGTCGAGGGAGGCGGTGTGGAGGTCGTCGATGTTGAGCACGAGCGGGCCCTGGGTGGCCATGTGCGTGATGAGCTCGGCGACCGCCTCGGGGATCGTGTAGGCGTCGGACTGCTGGCCGGTGAAGCCGCCGACGCGGTCGGCGGCGCCGGGGCGGCCGTGGCCCAGGAGCCCGAGCAGGAGCGTGATGTTGAGGCGGCACTCGCCGTGGTCGGGGTGGCCGTCGGCGATGCGGCGGATCTTGGCCTCGGCGGTGGCGCGGTCGTCGTCGAAGCGCAGGCCCGCGGCCTTGCGGACGAGGTCGGCGAGGGGCCCGAAGCGGCGGCCCTCGCCGTAGGGGGCGACACGGACGGTGAGGACGCGGGCGCCGCGCTCGGTGGCGATGGTGCGCACCTCGCGGGCGAAGCGGGTCTTGCCCATGCCGGCCTCGGCGGTGTGGATGAGGACCAGGGGCTCGCCGCGGTCGATGACGGCCTCGAGGCGGCCGGTGACGCGGCCGATCTCGGCGTCCCGGCCGATGAACGGCGCGGTGTCGCCGAGGCTGGCGCGGGTGCCGGGCTCGTCCTCGAGGCCCAGGAGCTGGAACACCTCGACGGGCTCGCGCTTGCCTTTGAGGCGCACGGGCGTGAGGCGGCGCCAGGCGGCGGCGTGCTTGGTGGCGCGCATGGTCTCGGCGCCGGCCCAAACGGTGCCGACGGAGGCGACCGCGCAGATCCGCGCGGCGGTGTTCACGGTGTCGCCGATGACGGTGTACTCGAGGTTCGCCTGCATGCCGGCGACGACGAGGCCGGAATAGAGCCCGATGCGCAGGCCGATGGGGAGGCCGCCGCCGGACTCGGCCTTGAGCAGGCGGCGGACGCGCTTCTGCATGGCCTGGGCGGCGCGGACGGCGCGCTCGGCGTCGTCCTCGTGGGAGAGCGGGGCGCCGAAGACGGCCATGAGGCCGTCGCCCATGAGCTTGTCGACGTGGCCGCCGAACTCGTTGACGGCGGAGACGCACTCGGCGAGGAGGCGGTCGGTCACGGACGAGACGCGCTCGGGGTCGAGGGTCTCGGACCAGGTCGTGAAGTCGGAGAGGTCGCCGAAGAGCACCGTGACGTAGCGGCGCTCCGTCTGCGGAGCGGTCGCCTCTGGGGACAGCGGCGCACCGCAGTTGTGGCAGTAGCGCGCGCCGGGCACGGTGGGCACGGAGCAGAACGGGCAGGTCACAGCAGCACCAACGATGCAAGGCGGGTGTGTTGTTCCCCACTCCTTGTGGGAATGGGGTGCTTCTTGCGCTTCACGCTGGCAAGGATACGTGGCCTAGCTGACAGCTGCCTGTGTGCGGACCCACAAACCACCGGTAAGCGGACAGGTCCTCACACGAACAGAGGACCCGGCCCACACACCCCGCGGACCTCGTCGAGCCCGATGGGAAACGCGAGGGCGCAGACCCCATGAACACCGCGGACCCCGATAAAATCAGCGGTACCGAGCCGGCCCCTCGCGGCTCCGCAGACGAAAGACACCCCATATGGCCCCACCCTCGGACCTGCCGACCGCACCCCCGATCCCGGACGACGAGATGGCGCGGTTCCGGAAACGCCCGAAGCCGGACCGGACCGCCCCGGACGCGTCCGAGCGAAACGTCGTCACCGTCCGCTACAAGCGCCGCCTGCTCTGGTGGGTGGTCGCGATCGCGTGGCCCCTGACCCCCGTGACGTTCGTACTCGGCATCTACCTCATGGTGTCCTTCGAACTCGACAGCAGCGTCCCCACGTTCCTCCTGAACTTCCCACCGCTGTACGCCGCGGCCTTCGGCACTTACCTCCTGACGCGGAAGGACCTTCTCACCTACGACGTCCGCCATGGGTGGATCGGGGGTGTCGCGGGTCGTTCGGCGCTCAATCGGTGGCGCGACGGGGACCGCATCGAATACTCGGTCCCGCTCGGGCGACTGGAGCTCATCCGCGCGAACGGCAGACGACGTGTCCTCTTCCGCAGCGGATACCTCGTCGACCGCGCCTCCTGGACCGCGTTCGTCGACGTCTTCCTGGCGCACCAGAACACCCGGGCAGAAGACCACCGGGACACCGGTGCCGAACCCCGACACCCGTCGGCACCGCAACCGGGCCTCGGGCCCGCGGTCAGGGTCGGCGTCCGCTGGCGGTTCTTCGGCGCCGTGCTGCTCGCCGGACTGGCGCTCGTAGCGTTCAACGTCGCCATCTGGGCCGACGCCGAGCGCAGTGGGGCCGACTACGACTTCTTCGGGCTCTTGACGGTCATGGCCGGCGGGTACGTCCTCTTCGGCGTGCTCCCGATCGTCTGCAATCCGGTGCTCGCCTACGAGTCGGGGTCCGACCGGGTCAGTGTCAAGACGCGAGGGCTCCCGGCCCGCGGGTTCCCGCGCCCCGGCTTCGAGCGGCTCGAGCACTCGGTCTACGACGGCGTCCTCTACGAGGTGCGGGCCGACGGCAAGCGGCGGCGGGTGGCCAGGGGATGGGCGCGCGACCAGGCGGCGTGGAAGACCTTCGTCGACCGGTTCATGCGGGACCAGGCGGCCGCCGAAAGCCGTTCCACCGGTGGTGAGGACCGGTGATCAAGGTACGAGCGAACCGATTCCGCTGCCTGTCGATCGCGATCACCGGTCTCATCTTGTCCGCCGGCCTCATCCTGTTCGATCCCGAAGACGTCGATTCGGCAGCCGAGGACCTGTCGCGCGCAGGCGGGATCCTGTGCTTGAACCTGGCGATCTACTGCCTCACGCCGCTCCTTCGCCGCTGGTACTTCACCTACGACCTGCGAAGCAGAACGGTGACGGCTTCGGGTAGGTGGAGGAGCAGGGGGGTCTACCCCTGGCGGGGATTCGACCGGATCGAGTACTCGGTGTACGACGCCGGGGTCTATGAGGTCGCGGCAAGCGGGAAGCGGCGCCGGCTGCCGGTCGTTCGGTGGTTCGCCGATCGGAAGGACTGGGCGAACCTGGCCGACATCCTGCTCGAGCACCAGGCCGAGCGACAGGATGCCGATCGGCGTCCGAAATCCGTGGGCGAGTAGGGCGGGGTCGACCGGTCCGGCATTCTGGTCACTTCACTCTCGGCGTTTTGATCACTTCGACCTCAGCGTTTTGAGCAATAGAGAGGTCAACGGCCCGTTTCCATCGGACGGCTAAACGAACCGCTGACCGATCGCGCTTTGCTCCCGTCGCGGGCAGGGTCGCCCAGCGCGAGTCGGGCGCGCAGCCAGGTGAGCACCTCGACGGCCCGCGCTTCGTCGAGGCCGTCTATCAAGCGGTGCAGCAGTTCTTTGCTCGTCACTTCGACGTCTCCCGATTCTCGGCTGGTACGAACGAGGCCCGGGCCGCTTTCGCGGGCCCGGGCCTCGTTCGACTTCTTGCTTATGCGGTGACCAGGCTGGCCTTCTGGAATTCCTTCACGGTGGTGTAGCCGGTCTTGGCCATGGCCCGGCGCAGGCCGCCGAAGAGGTTCTGGCTGCCGTCCGAGCTGTTGCTCGGGCCGTACAGGATCGCCTCCAGGTCCGGGACCTCCACGTCGCCGGAGTCGCCCGGGCGGAAGCGCCCGCGCGGGAGCTTCGGGTGGGACGCGGCGGAGTGCCACCAGGCGCCCGCCGCCGGGGACTCGGCCGCGTCCGCGAGGATCGAGCCGAGCATGACCGCGTCCGCGCCGCACGCGACGGCCTTCGCGATCGCGCCCGAGTTGGTCACCTCGCCGTCGGCGATGAGGTGCACGTAGCGCCCGCCGGTCTCGTCCAGGTAGTCGCGCCGGGCCGCGGCGGCCTCGACGATGGCCGAGGCCATCGGCACGTCGATGCCGAGCACGGTGTCGGTGGTCGACCAGTCGTCGGAGCCGACCCCGACGATGACGCCCGCCGCGCCGGTGCGCATCAGGTGCATCGCGGTCTTGTAGTTCGTGGCCCCGCCGACGACGACGGGGACGTCCAGGTCCGCGATGAACTGCTTCAGGTTGAGCACGTCGCCGCCGGAGGAGACGTGCTCCGCGGAGACGATGGTGCCCTGGATGACCAGCAGGTCCACCCCGGCCTCGACCGCGAGCGGCGCGAGTTCGGCGGTGTGCTGCGGGCTGAAGCGGATCGCGGTGGTGATGCCGCCGGCGCGGATCTCGGCGATCCGCTCGGCGACGAGCTCGGGCTTGACGGGCTCGGCGTAGACCTCCTGGAGGCGCTCGATCGCGTTCTCCGCCGGGGTGTCCGCGAGCTCCTTGAGCAGCGAGGTCGGGTCGACGTA
This sequence comes from Glycomyces amatae, assembly GCF_020991375.1. Taxonomy (GTDB): domain Bacteria; phylum Actinomycetota; class Actinomycetes; order Mycobacteriales; family Micromonosporaceae; genus Glycomyces; species Glycomyces amatae. Next base: position 22,134 of record NZ_JAJLQZ010000008.1, read on the forward strand.
GCGGCACCAGAGCCCCTCGCCGTTCAGGACGCCCAGGCCGCCGAGGCGGCCCATCTCGATCACCGAGGCCGGGCTCATCGTCGCGTCGGACGGGTGCGCCACGGCGGGGATCTCGAACCGGTAGGCGTCGAGCTGCCATTCGGTGGACACATCGTCGATGTCCCTGGTCCGCCGGGTCGGCACGAGCGCCACTTCGGACAGACGCCAGCCGCGCGCCACGATCTTGCCGGGGCCGATCTCGACCAATTCCCGCACAGTCTCTCCTCCTACCGGGCCCGACTACCGCGTGTGGTAGTTGGGCGCTTCAACAGTCATCTGGATGTCGTGCGGGTGGCTCTCCTTGAGGCCCGCAGCGGTGATCCGGACCAGACGCCCGCGCTCATGCATCGCCTCGATGGTACCGGCCCCGGTGTAGCCCATGGCACTGCGCAGTCCGCCCACGAGCTGGTAGACCACCTGTGCGAGAGTCCCGCGGTACGGCACCTGTCCCTCGACGCCCTCGGGGACGAGCTTGTCGTTCGACTCGACGCCGCCCTGGAAGTAGCGGTCCTTGGAGTAGGACCGGGCCTCGCCGCGGGACTGCATGGCGCCCAAGGAGCCCATGCCGCGGTAGGACTTGAACTGCTTGCCGTTCATGTAGATGAGCTCGCCGGGGCTCTCGGCGCAGCCGGCGAACAGCTGGCCCATCATCACCGAGGAGGCGCCGGCGACGATGGCCTTGGCGATGTCGCCGGAGTACTGGATGCCGCCGTCGGCGATGACCGGGACGCCCCGCTCGCGGGCGGCGCGCACGGTGTCCATGATCGCGGAGACCTGCGGGGCGCCCACGCCCGCGACCACGCGGGTGGTGCAGATGGCGCCGGGCCCGACGCCGACCTTGACGCCGTCGGCGCCCGCGTCGATCATGGCGTTCGCGGCCTCGGCGGTGACGATGTTGCCGCCGATGATGTCGACCTTGTCGCCGAAGTCCTTGGAGACGCGCGCGATCATGTCGAGCACGCCGCGGGAGTGGCCGTGCGCCGAGTCGACGGACAGGACGTCGATCCCGGCCTCGACGAGCTGGCCGGCGCGGGCGTACTGGTCGTCGCCGACGCCGATCGCGCCGCCGACGCGCAGGCGCCCGACGCCGTCCTTGGACGCGTTCGGGAACTCCTCGCGCTTGGAGAAGTCCTTGACGGTGATGAGGCCCCGCAGGTGGCCCTCGGCGTCGACGATCGGGAGCTTCTCGATCTTGTTGCGCTTGAGCAGCTCCAGGGCCTCCTCGCTGGAGACGCCCTCGGGGGCGGTCACCAGGTCGCGGGAGGTCATGACGGAGGCCACGGTCACGGTCATGTCGCTCTCGAAGCGCATGTCGCGGTTGGTGACGATGCCGATGAGCTTGCCGTCCTCGTCGGTGACGGGGAGGCCGGAGATGCGGTACTTGCCGCAGAGCTTGTCGACCTGCTCGAGCGTGTCGTGCGGGGAGCAGGTGACCGGGTCGGCGACCATGCCGGACTCGGAGCGCTTGACGAGGTCGACCTGCTGGGCCTGCTCCTCGGCGGACATGTTGCGGTGCAGGATGCCCAGGCCGCCGAGGCGGGCCATGGCGATGGCCATGCGGGCCTCGGTGACGGTGTCCATCGCGGCCGTCAGCAGCGGCACCGAGATGCGGATGTTGCGGGTGAGCTGGGAGGAGGTGTCGACCTCGGACGGGATCACGTCGGATTCGCCGGGCAAGAGCAGCACGTCGTCGAAGGTCAGGCCGAGCGGGATGGCACCGACCGAGCCCATCGGCACCGTGGTGCCGCCGACACGCTCACCGGTGGCACCCTCGTGCCCCTGAATTCCGAAATCGCCTGAGAACGCCATGGGCCAATGGTAGTGCCGCGAGCTGCGCCGCTTCGAGGTGCACACGGCCCCTGAGGTGTGATTCGCAGCGGGCGCCGGGGCCCGGTGAGGGGGTCATGGGACGTGCCCGTCGCGGCGGAGCGGTGATCCTACAGGATATATCCTATAGGATTCTGAGTACCCGGTTCCGGGAAGACGGGAACGGCGGCCCTACGGCGTCCGCGCCGCCCGGCCCCGCGGAACGGGACCGGGCGCGGAGTGAACGCGGCGGGCTACTCGATCAGGTCGCCGACCTCTTCGGAGACGACGTCCCAGGCCTCGGTGGCGCCGTCGCTGACGTCCTCCCACACTTCGCCCGCGTCGATGTCGCCGATCGCGTCGGCGACACTGTCGACGACGTCGTCGAAGATCTCCTCGGCGCCCTCGGTGAACTCATCCATTGCCGTCTCCTTGTGTCGGTCGGTTGGCTTGCGGCCCATGTTAATGAGCAGGGCCCGCGTTGTCAGCACCCGGCGGCGACAGTGGCACGCATCCGGGAGGAGGCGGCGCCGCGGCCGGCCCGCGCCCCCGGGCCCGGCGCCGTCCGGGGGATCCGCCGCGCCGGAGCCCTGGCGGGATCGCTCCCGGGCGTTAGGCTTGAACCGTGTATGAGGAGCCTCGCGACCCGTTCGCCGACGATCCCGACCACGCGGAGGCGCTCGCCCCGTTCGAACCCGAGCTGGACGACGACGACCGCGCCGACCTCCTCGAAGACCTCCACGAACTGGAGATGTTCGAGAAGGTGCTGCATCCGCAGGGATTCCGGGGCGTCGTCGTCGACTGCGCCGACTGCGACGAGCCGCACTACTTCACGTGGGGCCTGCTCATGGCGAACCTGCGCGGCCTCCTGGAGGCCAACTGCGCGCAGGTCCACGAGCCGGCCTTCGATCCCGACCCCGCGCACTACGTGACCTGGGACTACGCCCGGGGGTTCTCCGACTGCTGGCTCAAGCAGCATGGCGAGGACCCCGCGTGAGCGGCGGTGTTCAGGAACGTCGTTCCCGCCCGGCAGGTCTCCCTGAACACCGCGGTCAGCCCACGGCCTCCTTGACCGGGTCGGGCGCCCGCGGCCCCGGGGTCCGCGCGGTCCGCCGCTCGGCCTCCCCCGCCTCCAGCACGTCGAGCCGCTCGGCGGCGAGGATCGCCCGGGTGAGCCCGGCCCGCACGTACGGCGCGTCGGTCCCGGAGTTCTTGAAGTACCAGATGCCGATGTTGATCAGTCCGATCGCGATGGCGTACATGAGCTCGTCCTGGAGCCGGTCGTTGTAGAGGAAGATCCCGATGACGATCACCGGCGCGGAGTAGAGCCAGGCCGTGGGCGCCCACGACGCCAGGCGCTCCAGCGTCATGATCTCCCCTCTGGGGACGGTCGAGAGCCCGGCCCTGCGGGCCCGCGCGTTCGCGTCGCGCGCGAACCACAGGCACGCCGAGACCATCGTCGCCACCGTGACGATCCCCAGCGGGCAGAAGATGACCCACCAGCGCCGCTGCACCAGCGTCGGCAGCAGGATGTACACGAACGGGAAGATCGCCGCGGCCCGCATCATGAACGAGGCCGCGGCCGTGCGCACGCCCTTCCACCCGCGCCGGCGCAGCGCCGAATGCGGCGTCATGTCGGCGAAGATGTTCATGTAGCACCGCAGGCCGGGCAGGGCGTAGGTGAACGCGACGATCCGCACCGGCAGGTTGCCCCAGGCGTCCGAGATCGGGTAGTCGGCGGCGCGGAAGTCGTCGAAGAACGGCACGCGCTGGTCCCCCGAGCGATTGAGCAGGCCGTTGGCGTACTCCACCCACTTCGCCTGCCAGAAGAAGTCGAAGTCCCGCGCCGTCCAGGTGAGCACCAGCGCCACCGTCGCCCACGCCAGCGCCGCGCAGACGATCGCCCAGCGTTTGAGCCGCTTCGCCTGCCGCAGGTGGTGGACCTGCATCGGATGCCTCGCCTTGTCGATCCTCTTCGCCTGCCTGCGGCGGACCTTCCAGATGGCGCGCTGCCGCTGGACCGCGTCGGCACCGGGAACGATGCTCTTCAGGCGGCGCCACGGCGTCTTGGGCTTCTCGGCCTCCGCCGCCTCGAGCACCTCGACCTCGCGCAGGAAGAGGTCGCGGATCTCCTTGAAGCGGGCGGGGCCGGGTCCGATGCCGGAGACGATCAGGCGCCGGTCGGGGTCGGCGTCGAGCAGGTCCTCGAGGAGCCTCGCGAGGCCCACCGAGGCGACGTAGAACTGGTCGGGCACCGTGCCGTCCGTCGTGCGGGGTATGCCGCCGATCGCGATGAGCACCATGCCGACCGAGTAGAGGTCGGCCTGCGGGCCGCCCGTGCCGTTGGCCTTGACCTCGGGCGCGACGTACCCGGCCTCGACGGGTTCGGCCCCCGGGAGCGTGCGGGTGTGGAGGAAGTTCACGCCGAGGTCGATGATCTTGAACTTGACGGTGGTGGCGTTCTCGGCCTGGACGATGATGTTCGACGGGGTGAGGTCGTTGTGGTGGCCGACCTTCTGCGCCAGTACGGCCATCGCCTCCAGCAGGGCCGCGCCGAGGACGCGCAGCTGCCCGGCGTCGACGGCCCGCAGGATCTCGGACCGCGGAGCCTTGCGGCCCTTGGCGATCTCACGGAGGTGGTCGGTGAGGGTCGGCCCCTCGACGAAGTCCATGAGCACCCAGCTCTCATGGCTGGCCCACACCGTGACCAGGGGCGACTCCTTGGAGTGGACGCCGCCGAAGTCACGCTGGTAGTCCTCGGTGGCCTTGACGATCGCCGGGATGCGCAGGTACGGGTAGATGAGGCATTTCAGGGCGTGGCGCTCGGCGCGGCCGACCGCGGGGGCCACCGAGGACGCGGAGATGATGATCGAGGTCGTGCCGTGGCGGTGGAACGCCATGGTGTCGAAGTCGATCGTGGTCCAGACCGCCGCCGCCCCGCCGGTCTTCCCGGAGGGCGCGTAGAGCCGCCTGAGGGCCTCCTGCACGTGGGGGTCGGCGACGAGCCTGCGGCACAGCTCGTCCGGCGACCGCCCGGCGATCCCGACGCTCTCGTACGCCTCGCCGTGGTAGCGCATCCGGTCCGAGCGGTGCATCGAGATCAGCGTGAGCAGGAAGAACCCGAGGTAGCCGGTGGTCGTGGAGCTCACCCGGTCGTCGGCTTCGGGATCGGACCACCAGGCCCACAGCTCGTCGATCTCGGTGGGCCGGGCGGTTGCGAACCGGTCGGCGTAGGCGCGCTCGTCGAGCGGCACGTCGAGCAGCGCGGCATGCCAGTCGTCGGTCTTCCAGCGGTCGACTCCCGTTGCGGCGGCCCGGTCGTCCCGGCGGCCGGTGAGGTGCGCGCAGGCGGCGGCGAGGAGGTCAACCGATGCGTTCGCCATCGGCGGTCCTCACGGTGACGAGGCGGGGCACGGAGCGGAAGGAGCCGTCGCGGAGCTCGGCGAGCGGTATCCCCTGGATCGCGGCGCTCATGACGGCGTGCGCATGCCGGGCGGCGGTGATGAGCGTGTCGCGCGATTGCGTCTGGTTCCCGACCTCCCGCATCCACGGCAGCGGCGCGAGGTCGAGGACCTGCGGGCCGTCGCCGGGCTCGGTCATCCACTGCTGCAGCCGCCTTCGCTGCGTGCGGTACTGGAACTGGGACGCGGCGTAGGCCTTGCCGAGGCCCTTGCGGAGCCGTTCCAGATAGGCGACGGAGTAACGGCGGCCGGGTGAGAGGCGGGTGGGCGGGGCCTTGATCGGCTTGGTGCTGAGGGAGAGCACGTGGGTGCAGCCGTCGTCCAGCGCGAGGAGGTGGGGGTGCGCGGTGAGCACGCCGCCGTCGATGGCGCGCCGGTCCCTGAAGACGCCGGTCCCGGGAACGGCGACGGGCATCCAGCAGCTCGCCTTCAGGGCGGACTTCAGGTCCTCCCTGGACTCGAATTCGCTCGGGCTGATCGCGGTGAGCTCGTCCACCAGGCTGATCGCGACGTGGAACTCGGTCGGGTTCTTCAGGACCTGCTCGTAGTCGAGCGGCTTGACCTTCTCCAGGACTTCGTCGAAGGCGTAGTCGAGGTTGAGCATCGGGCGGTTGGTGAACATCTGCCGCATGTCCACGAACCTGCGCGTGCAGAGGTCGTCGAAGTAGATCGTCAGCGGGTACCAGCAGTCGCCGCCCGCCAGGAAGTAGGCGGCGTTGATCGAACCGGACGAGGTGCTGTAGACGGCGTCGAACACCGGGCGCAGCCCCAGGTCGTCGAGGGCGACGAGCATCGCGGCGGAGGTGACCCCGCGCATCCCGCCGCCTTCGACGGCCAGGCCGAGCCTGAAGCCGTCGGCGCGCGCGCCGGGCGCCGAGCCGGCCGCCCGGCGGGCCCGGATCACTTCGAGGACGGGGTGATCGTCGTTCCAGTACCGGTCGGCATCGGACGCATGCGGATAGGACAATTCGGCCTCGCTCAGGGGGGTGTGGTGGAGCGGCGGAATCGGATTGTCCTCAGAATAGCGTTGAGGGCCGCAATGCGCGGTCCCGCCGCGCGGCACCGCCTGTCCGGTCCGGTCGGCCCCGCGGTTCTCCGGAGGAGGAGACTCGAGGCCATGTCTGACCCGTTCATCCGGACCTTCGAGGACGCCGGCCGCGAAGGGCCCCTCGCGGGGCTGCGCCTGGCCGTCAAGGACCTGTTCGACCTGGCCGGGACGCCCACCGGCGCCGGGAATCCGCGGTGGCTCGAGACGCACGGCGTCCCGGACGAGGACGCCGCGGCGGTGGCGCTGCTGCGCGGCGCCGGGGCGCGGGCGGTCGGCAAGACGATCACCGACGAGCTCGCGTGGAGCCTCAACGGCACCAACGCGCACTACGGGACGCCCGACAACCCGGCCGCGCCCGGGCGCGTGCCCGGCGGGTCCTCGTCGGGGTCGGCGTCGGCGGTCGCGCTCGGGCTGGCCGACATCGGGCTCGGCACCGACACCGGCGGCTCGATCCGCGTCCCGGCCTCCTACTGCGGGCTGTACGGGCTGCGCCCGACCCACGGGCGGGTGAGCCTGGAGGGGGCGGTGCCGCTCGCGCCGACGTTCGACACGGCCGGGGTCCTCGCGCGGGACGCGGGCACGCTCGCGGCGGCCATGGGCGTGCTCCTGGGCGAACCGGAGGAGGGCGCGCCGATCACGCGGCTGCTGGTGCCCGAGGACGTGTGGGACGAGATCGCAGGCCCGGTGCGGGCCGCGGTCATGCCCGCGGTCGAAGCGCTCGGGATCGACGTCGACCCGTCGCCGCTGTTCGCGGGCGGGCTCGAAGGCGCGGCCGAGGCGGCGGCCTCGCCGCTGGAGACCGCCAGGGTCGCGTACGCGACCCTCCAGGCGTGGGAGGCCTGGCAGGCGCACGGCGCGTGGATCGAGGCGGAGGGCCCCGAGTTCGGGCCGGGCGTCAAGGCCCGGTTCGCGAACGCGTCGCTGATCGGCAGCGACGCGGTCACCGCGGCCGGGAGGGTCCGCAGCGGCGTCGTCGCACTGGTCAGGGACCGGATCCCCGCGGGCACGACCCTCGCGCTGCCCGCCGCGCCCGGGCCCGCCCCCCGCATCGGGCGCGAGCCCGACCGGGAGGCGATCGTGCGCTTGACGTGCATTGCGGGACTGTCCGGGGCTCCGGCCCTCGCCGTCCCCGCCGGCGCGGTGGACGGCGCGCCGGTGGGTCTGCAGCTCGTCGCCACTCCGGGAGGCGACGAGGTCCTGCTGGAACTGGCCGACCGCCGCTGAACCGCCGGGGGCGGCGTGAGCGGTCGCCTTGCGCGCCTTCGTCTCCGTGCTTCCCACATGCACGGATCATCTGGCGCGCGAGGATCGGTGAGGACCGGCCGTGCGGAGCCCTGCCGAACTCCCGCGGCCCGAAGCGCTCTTCCTGCCGGCCGGAGCGCTGAAGTCCTCAATGGATGGGACGGGTCAGCAGACCAGTCCCGAGCGGAAGGCCTCGGCCACCGCGTGGGCGCGGTCGCGCGCGCCGAGCTTGCGGAACATGCGCCGCGCATGGGTCTTGACGGTGTCCTCGGAGACGAACAGGTCGCGTCCGATCTCGGCGTTCGACTTGCCCTCGCTCATGCCGCGCAGGACCTGGAGCTCGCGTTCGGTGAGCTTCATGCCCTGGAGGGTCGAGCGCTGGCGGGGGACGGTCTCCGTGACGCGCTGGAGGGTCGGCGAGGCGAACATGATCGCCTGCGCCAGGGCGACCAGCAGGTCGTCGGAGTTGTTGGACGGCGTGCGGATGACGCCCCGGGCGCCCGCGGCGACCACCATGGCGGCCGTGCGGGGGTCGGCGGCGCCGGACAGGAGGACGCCGGTCCGGGGCGAGCGGGTGCGGACGGTCTTGACGAACTTGACCGGGTCGGGGGCGGCGAGCGCCACGTCGACCAGCACCACGTCCACTTGGCGGCGGCCGAGTTCGAGGAAGAGCTCGGGCGACCCCTCGACCGACTTGACCGCCTGCGCGAGTCCCATCCGGGTGGCGCAGGCCGAGATCTTCTGTCCGGCTTGAGGGGTCTTGACACAGACCAGTACGGTTCTCACTTTATTCTACCTTTCGCTGCGGTAGGCCGTGCATGTCTGTATCCAGCACGCAGGCGGTCCGCCGCCATGACGCGGATTCGCGCGATTTTTTCGAGTGACTTTTCGAGGTACCGGGGATGAGGCGCGGACGCACGGCGCTCGGTTCGCTGACGCGGAGGCCTCGTCCCTGATGGAAAACTGGGGGCATGACACAGCGAAGAGTCGGACGACAGCACCGGGCCGGGTCCCGCGATTTTGATGATCAACGTTCGCATCCACCTCGCCATGACCTGTCTAACGAACTAACGGCCCTGGAAGGTACGAGTTACGGCCGATATAAATCCCTGCGCGGCAAATGGTGGACGGATGCGGCGGTTCTGGACATCGTGAAGGTCCAGTCGGATCCGTACGCACCGCCCAGTCGTATCGAACTGCGTTTCGATGCCGAGGCGGCGGACCTGCTGTCCGACTGGCACGCCACGCCCGAGCGGCGCCGGGCGCTCGCGGTGCTCCTCGCCAAGCGGCTGCGAAGCGCTTGCCGGACAAGGGACCTGCGGATCGACTCGGGCGGGCAGGAGATCCTGGCGCGGTCCTCGTGCGAGGTCGGCGAGGACGGCTCGGTGGTGTTCCGCCTCGGCGCGCAGCTGCCGGGGCACGGGCGGCGCATCGCCGGGCGGGAGGCGGCGCGGCTGCTGTGCGGGCTGCTGCCGGACGCCGCCGACGACGCGCTCGCGGTGGGCGAGGAGGAGGCCGGGCGGTGGGTGCGGCACGCCGACGACGTCGCCGCGCTGCGCGAGCAGGTCGCCGCGCGGGGCTTGGTCGCGTTCGTCGCGGACGGGTCGATGCTCGCGCGGCGCTCGGGGGTGGACGACCGGCCGCTGGAGGCGGGCGTGCCGTTCGCGAGCCCCGGGTCGATGGCGGTCGAGTTCACGCTGCCGCACGCCGGGACGGTGCGGGGCATGGGGATCGGACCGGGCGTGACGCTCGTCGTCGGCGGCGGGTTCCACGGCAAGTCGACCCTGCTGCGGGCCTTGGAGGCCGGGGTGTGGGACCACGTGCCGGGGGACGGCCGGGACTTCGTGGTGGCCGACCGGGGCGCGGTGAAGGTCCGCGCCGAGGACGGCCGGGCCGTCACGGGCGTCGACGTGCACGCGTTCGTCGACCGGCTGCCGTCCGGGGACGACACGCGGCGCTTCACGACCGAGAACGCCTCGGGCTCGACGTCGCAGGCCGCGTCCGTGGTGGAGGCGCTCGAGGCGGGCTCGCGGGTGCTGCTCATCGACGAGGACACGGCCGCGACGAACCTGATGATCCGCGACGCGCGGATGCAGGAGCTGGTCGCCAAGGACCGCGAGCCGCTGACGCCGCTGGTGGACCTGGTGCGGTCGATGGCCGACGACCACGGGGTCGCCGTGATCCTGGTGATGGGCGGCTCGGGCGACTACATGGACGTGGCCGACCGGGTGGTCCTCATGGACGCCTACCGGCCCGAGGACGTCACGGAGCGGGCGAGGGCCCTGGCGGCGAGGCCGACCGGGCGGCGCGTGGAGGCCGAGGGGTTCCGGATGCCGCGCGAGCGGGTGATCGACCCGCGGTCGGTGTCCTCGGAGGCGCGGGGCAAGCAGCGGATCAAGGCCGAGGGCACGGACGGGCTCCGCTTCGGTGAGTCCGAAGTGGACGTCAGGTCGGTGGAGCAGATCACCGACCCGTCGATGACCGCCGGGATCGGCCTGGCGATCGAGGCGGCCGTGCGGGAGGACTGGATCGACGGGAAGGCCACGGTCGCCGAGGCGCTGGACCGCTTGGAGGAGGCACTCGGCGCGGACGGGGCGGCGGCGCTGCTGCGGATCCGGGACGTCGACTTGGCGGTGCCGCGGCGGCACGAGGTGGCCGCGACGCTGAACCGGATGCGGGAGCTGCGGGTGCGGCAGAGCGGAGAGTGACCGGAGCGCTTGCGGCCGTGAGGGTCCGCTTACTCGGGAGGCACTGGCGATACCGCTGAAAGCGGGCGTAAAAGTGCCTTCGCGGCTCCGATCCCCAAAGGCCGCGAAGGCACTTGAACTCTATCGGTTTCCCGACAGTTACGCGACCAAGTGTCGGGATGTTGACACTTGGGGTTCCAGCCGAGGCCGCTGCCAGGGCCTCCGCAGGGGACCGTGCGTCGGGACGGGCGCATTCCGGTCCGGAGGGCCGAGCCGAGGCGGTGTGGCCGAACGAGCACGGTCCGCGGTCGAGGCGGCGGGTCCGGGCCTGCCCGTCCTCATCCGCGGACTGGTGCCCGAGGCGCGGTCCGCGGCGGGTCGGCCCGGTGCACGGGGCCCGGGCGCGTTCGCCGGAAGGGCTCCGGACGCGAAGCAGGGCCGCCGACGAATGTCGGCGGCCCTGCGGGGCGCTCGCCCGGAAGAGCCGGGCGCGGCGCCCTAGCCGTGTTCGCGGACCCCGAGGGGCCCGCGATCAGGGGCTAGTGCGAGTGGGAGTGCCCGCCGTGGGAGTGCGAGTGGCCGTGGCCGGCCTCCTCGTCCTCCTCCTCGGGCTTGTCCACGATCGTCACCTCGGTCGTGAGCAGCATGCCCACGATCGAGCCGGCGTTCAGCAGCGCGTTGCGGGTGACCTTCACCGGGTCGAGGATGCCGGCCGCGACCAGGTCCTCGTACTCGCCGGTGGCGGCGTTCCAGCCCTCGCGCCAGCCCTTGCCGGTGACGGCGTTGACGACGACGTCGCCCGACTCGCCGGCGTTGACCGCGATGCGGCGCAGCGGCTCCGACAGGGCCGACTCGACGATCCTGAGGCCCACGCGGGCCTCCGGGTCGTCCAGCTCGACCTTCTCGAGCGCGGCGATCGCGTGGACCAGGGCCGCGCCGCCGCCGGCGACGATGCCCTCCTCCACCGCGGCCTTGGTCGCGTTGACCGCGTCCTCGATGCGGTGCTTGCGCTCCTTGAGCTCGACCTCGGTGGCCGCGCCGACCTGGACGACGGCGACGCCGCCCGAGAGCTTCGCGAGACGCTCCTCGAGCTTCTCGCGGTCCCAGGAGGACTCGGTCTGCGACGCCTGCTGCTTGATCTGCGCGATGCGGGCGTCGACCTCGTCCTTGGTCCCGCCGCCGTCCACGATCGTGGTGGCGTCCTTGGAGACCGTGACGCGGCGGGCCCGGCCCAGGTGCGACAGGTCGGCCTGCTTGAGCTCGAGGCCGATCTCCGCGGAGATGACCTCGGCGCCCGTGAGGGTCGCGATGTCGCCCAGGATGGCCTTGCGGCGGTCGCCGAAGGCCGGGGCCTTGACGGCGCACACGCGCAGGGTGCCGCGCAGGGCGTTCACCGTCAGGGTCGCGAGGGCCTGGCCCTCGACGTCCTCGGCGATGATCAGCAGCGGCTTCGAGGTCTCGACGACCTTCTCCAGCACCGGCAGGAGCTCCTCGATCGAGGAGACCTTGGAGTTGCTGATGAGGATGTACGGGTCCTCGAAGACCGTCTGGCGCGAGTCCTGGTCGGTGATGAAGTTCGGCGAGATGAAGCCCTTGTCGAACTGCATGCCCTCGGTCACCTCGAGCACGGTCTCCAGGCTGGAGCCGTCCTCGACGGAGATGACGCCCTCGACGCCGACCGCGTCCATGGCCTCGGCGATGAGCTCGCCGATCTCCGGGTCCTGCGCCGAGACCGCCGCGACCTGCGCGATGTGCTCGTGGCCGGAGATCTCGACGGCCTGGTTGAGCAGTTCGTCCGAGACGGCGTTCGCCGCGGCCTCGATGCCCTTGCGGATCGCGATCGGGTTGGCCCCGGCCGTGACCGCCTTGATGCCGGCGCGGCTCATCTTCTGGGCCAGGACCGTGGCGGTGGTGGTGCCGTCGCCCGCGACGTCGTTCGTCTTGGTCGCGACCTCCTTCACCAGCTGCGCGCCCAGGTTGGCGTACGGGTCGGCGAGCTCGATCTCCTTGGCGATGGTCACGCCGTCGTTGGTGATCAGCGGCGCGCCGAAGGAGCGTTGGAGGACCACGTTGCGGCCCTTGGGGCCGAGCGTGACCTTGACGGTGTCGGCGAGGTGGTCGATGCCGTGCAGCAGGTTGTGCCGCGCGTCCTCGGCGAAGTTGAGAATCTTCGGCATGGTTTCCCTTCCTAAGACGCGTGAGGGCCCCGGGCGTCGCCGCCGAGGCCCCCGAACGCGCTAGTTCTCGACGACCGCGAGGACGTCGCGCGAGGACAGGACGAGGTACTCCTCGCCGTTGTACTTGACCTCGGTGCCGCCGTACTTGGAGTAGATGACCACGTCGCCGACCTTGACGTCGATCGGGAGGCGGTTGCCCTTGTCGTCGAAGGCGCCCGGGCCCACGGCCAGGACGGTGCCCTCCTGGGGCTTCTCCTTGGCGGTGTCGGGGATGACGATGCCGGAGGCGGTGGTGGTCTCGGCCTCGTTCGCCTGGACCACGATGCGGTCGCCCAGCGGCTTGATGGCAGCCTTGCTCACTTGGTTTCTCCAAACCTGATGTTCGATACGTTGTCCGCCACGACAGCGCGGGTCTCGTCGTCGCGGGTGCCGAGGCACCGGCCGGTGGCTGTTGGCACTCTCCAGGTGAGAGTGCCAAGCCGATCATAGCGCTTGGCAATCTCGGTCTGCGAGTGCTAAGGCAGAAGTTAGTTCGTGCAGGTGGGGGACGTCAACCGGGGGTCTTGAAAGTCATAGGCCGCGGCGGGCGGGGGTCGCCGGTGGTGGATCATGGGACGCGTGGAAACCAGCCTGCTCGCCGCGTTGAAGGCCGACCCCGGACTCCGGCGGAGGGCCGCCGAGGCGCTGGAGCGCGACGGGGGCCGGGCCCCGCTGACGCTGCGGAAGGCGGGGGTCGAGCCGGACCTGGCCGCGGCGGCGCTGACGCTGGCGGAGCTGCGGGGCCGCGCCCGGGCGAAGTTCGGCGAGCGGGCCGAGCGGCTGTACTTCACGAGGGCGGGCCTGGAGCAGGCCACGCGGTGGCCGGTGGCGGTCCGGCGGGCGGCGCGGTTCGCGGCGGCCGCGGATCGGGTGACGGACCTGTGCTGCGGGCTGGGCACGGAGGCGCTGGCGTTCGCGGAGGCGGGCCTGGAGGTCGAGGCCGTGGACATGGACGAGGCGACCGCCGCGTACGCGCGGGCGAACGCGGAGGCGATGGGGCTGCCGGTCGCGGTGCGGGTGGGCGACGCGCTGCAGGCCGATCTGGCGGAGGCGGCGTTCGCGGACCCGGCCAGGAGGTCGGGCGGGACGAGGAACTTCAACCCGGCGGACTACTCGCCGCCGTTGGACGGGCTGCTGGAGCATCTGGCGAAGGCGCGGTTCGCGGCGGTGAAGCTGGGGCCGGGGGTCGGCCACGAGTGGATCCCCGGAGGGGCCGAGGCCGAATGGGTCTCGGTGGACCGGGACGTGGTGGAGGCGTGCCTGTGGCTGGGCGAGGCGGCGCAGGTGCCGCGGCGGGCGAGCGTGTGCAAGGCGGGCGAGTGGCACGAGCTGACCGGTTCAGGGGAAGAGCGGGCCGAGGTCGGCGAGGTCGCGGCGTACCTGTACGAGCCGGACGGGGCGGTGATCCGGGCGGGGCTGGTGGCCGAGCTGGCGGAGGGGCTGGAGGCGCACACGGCCAGCGAGCGCATCGCGTACCTGTACGGCGATGAGCTGCGGGAGACGCCGTTCGCGAGGGCGTGGAAGGTGGAGGAGGTCTGGCCGCTGCACCCGAAGAAGCTGAAGGCGCTCCTGGCGGAGCGGGAGATCGGGCGGTTGACGATCAAGCAGCGGGGCACGGGCATCGACCCGGCGGCGCTGCGGAGGCAGTTGAAGCCGAAGGGCCCGAACGAGGCGACGCTGGTGGCGACCCGGGTGGGAGAGGCCCACGTCGCGATCCTCTGCAGGGAGGCCTGAACCGCCGTGCACGATCGCGTCGATCCGCTGCGGCGGCACCGCGGTTGCCGGCGCGGGGCTGTTCAGTCCAGGCGGGCGGTGAGGTCGACCTCGATGAGTTGGCCGGAGTAGCCGAGGGCGGTCACTCCCAGAACGGTGCTCGCGGCTTTGAAGGCCGGGCCGAGGTCGGGGTGCTCGTAGAGGCGGTGCCAGGCGCCGCCGACCTCGTCGCTGTCGCCGCTCACCACGTAGACGATCGAGCGGACCACGTCCTCGGGCTTCGCGCCCGCGGCCTCCAGCGCGGCGAGGCAGTTCGCCGCCACCTGCTCGATCTGCGCGTCGAGGTCGCCGACGCCGACGACGCGCTCCTCGGCGTCGACCGGGCACTGCCCGGCGAGATAGGCGGTGCGGCCCGCTTCGACGATGGTCACATGCTCGTAGCCCCCGGTGGGGTGCAGCCCGGTTCCCGACATGCGGCGAGGCTATCGGGCGGCTCCGCGGCCCGCCACCGGTTTTCAGCGGTCAGCGCTGCCAGCCCTTGATGAGGTCTTCGGGGCCGAACTGCCCGTCGAGGCCCTGGCAGTCGAAGCCGCTGCGGGAGACACCGATCAGAGGAATGTCCTCATCGGTCAGGGCCACCCGGTGGTTCTTCAGGGCGGCCAGATCGCGTCGGTCGAACCTGTCGTTGTCGAGCCATTTGATCGAACCTACGAACAGCGGTTCTCTCGCAATCGGCGCTTCCTCCGCGCCGACGATGTCGATCTCAACACTGTTACTCCGTGTCCAATACCCGCCGATATACCGCGCATACGGAATCGATCCGATGGGAAGGATGCGCGCCAGCGACTCTCGCAGCAACGGCTCGATCGCCCGGCCTCGCCAGCTCGTCCATGAGTTACGGATTCTCTCCACTACCAGATCACCGCGGCGACGCTCGATTTCGTCCATGTGCGGTTCTACGAGCGCTAGCCAGAATCGCAGGTACGGATCGGAGATCGTGTAGCGGCGATCCTTCGAAGGCTGAAGGGACATCGGCAAGCTGGCAGTCACGATACCCTTGTGCACCAACAGTTCGAGGGCTTTGTTCAAGGTCGCATGGTTGAGGCCGCCCCCAGCTCTGGCGATGTTGGTGAAAGTCCGCTCGCCACTGCCGATGGCTCGAAGTACCTGCGACGCCATCGCCCGGTCCGGAAACTCCGCGGCGAGCGCGAGCCTGCCGGAGACGACCAACGCCGAGATCGGATTCTCCAGCGATCGGCCCAGGAAGTCCCACAAGCCGGTCCCGAGCGACCAATCGGCGCAGATCAGTGGAAGCCCTCCTGTCACGAGTGCGGCGTCGAAAGCGTCGGCAGGCTCGAGATCGAGCATTTCACCGACTTCCGCCGGACTCATCGGCCCCAGCACCATCTCGGTGCCGCGCTGATGGAAGGGCCGTTCATAGCTGTTGAGCGCCTCCATCATCGACAGATCCGAGCCGACCAATAGGAGCAGCACCGGTTTGCGCGAAAGCTGGCGGTCCCAAGCCCCTTGGAGAATTCCTTCAAATGAAGGCACGTTGTCCATCAGGTAGGGGACCTCGTCGATGACCACGAGGCTCGGTCCGTCCTCGGGCAGGATCTCGGCCAACTGCCCCAGTGCCGCACCCCAGTGCGAAGGCTGCGTCGAAAGAAAGAACTCCCGGTCCGGCAGGTCGGAAGCGGCCACGGCTTCGATGAAGTTCGAGAGCTCCAGCTCCGAGTTCACGTTCGTGGCGTTGAAATACACCGACGGAAGCTGCACGCGCTGCCGGTACTCCTCGACCAAGGCGGACTTGCCCACCCGGCGGCGGCCCCGCATCATCACGCACTTACCGGGCGCCCTGCTGCCGATACGGCCCCTCACGGAGTCGAGAACACCGTCGAGGAGGCCGAGTTCCCGGGTTCGACCTACAAAGTCCAGCACTGCCATCACCACTTAGTATAGATGAGGATACTATCCTCAGGAATACTATCCCGAAGCATAGAATCTCTATCAATAGTAACAAATATATTACTGTCGGTGAGTCGCAGTACCACCCTGCGGGAGGATACCGTTGCGGCTAGTCGGGGTGGGCGAGCCGGTAGCGGAGGTTCGCGTCCTTCTCGGTGACCATGCGCTCGAGGTCGACCTGGAAATCCTGCATCTTCGCCCGCAGGGCCTCGTCGGTCGCGCCGAGGATGCGGACGGCGAGGAGACCGGCGTTGCGGGCCCCGGCGACCGAGACGGTGGCGACCGGGATGCCCGCGGGCATCTGCACGATCGAGAGCAGCGAGTCCATGCCGTCGAGGTGCTTGAGCGGCACGGGCACGCCGATCACGGGCAGCGGCGTCGCCGAGGCGACCATGCCGGGGAGGTGGGCGGCGCCGCCGGCGCCGGCGATGATCGCCTGGAGGCCCCGGGAGGCCGCCGAGTCGGCGTAGGCGAGCATCCCGTGCGGGGTGCGGTGGGCCGAGACCACGCGGACCTCGTGCGGGACGCCGAACTCGTCGAGCGCCTGCACGGCCGCCTGCATGACGGGCCAGTCGGAGTCGGAGCCCATGATGACGCCGACGCGGGGGTGCTGCTCTGCCATTACTCGCCTTCCTGGAGCCACTGGGCGGCGCGCAGGGCGCGGCGCCGCAGTTCGTCGGGGTCGTCGCCGCGGACGGTGACGTGGCCGATCTTGCGGCCGGGCCGGACGGCCTTGCCGTAGAGGTGGACGTGCGCGCCCGGGTCCTCGGCGAGGAGGTGCTGGAGCCGCTCGTCGAGGCGGGGGCCGCCGGGCTCGCCGCCGAGGACGTTCGCCATGACGGTGTACGGCGCGGCGGTCCGGGTCGAGCCGAGCGGGTAGTCGAGGACGGCGCGCAGGTGCTGCTCGAACTGGCTGGTCTCGGCCCCTTCGATGGTCCAGTGCCCGGAGTTGTGGGCGCGCATCGCGAGTTCGTTGACGAAGAGGCCCTCGGCGGTCTGGAAGAGCTCGACGGCGAGCATCCCGCAGACGCCGAGTTCGGCCGCGACGGTCTCGGCGATCGCGGCGGCGGCCGCGGCGGCGGTCTCGTCGAGGTGCGGGGCGGGGGCGATGACCTCGGTGCAGATGCCGTTCGTCTGGACGGTCTCGACCACGGGGTAGACGGCGGTCTCGCCGCGCGGGGAGCGGGCGATCTGGACCGCGAGCTCGCGCTGGAGGGCCATGCGCTCCTCGGCGATGAGGCGCAGGCCCGAGGCGAGCACGGGCTCGGCGTCGGCGGGGGTCTCGACCATCCACACGCCCTTGCCGTCGTAGCCGCCGGTGGCGGCCTTGAGGACGCACGGGAGGCCGAACGCCTCGACGTCGGCGACGGACGCGACGGGGGCCCAGCGGGGCTGGGGCAGGCCGAGGCCGCCGAGGCGGGTGCGCATGGCCTGCTTGTCCTGGGCGTACAGCAGGGCCTCGGGCCGGGGCTGGACGTCGACCCCCTCGGCGGCGAGGGTCTTCAGGGCCTCCTGGGGCACGTGCTCGTGGTCGAAGGTGACCACGGTGCAGCCCTTGGCGAAGCCGCGCAGGTCCTCGACGCTGCGGTAGTCGCCGAGCACGGTCGCGGGGGCGACGACGGCGGCGCTCTCGGCGGCGTCGCCCGCGAGCACCTTGAGGCTCTGGCCGAGGGCGATGGCGGCCTGATGGGTCATGCGGGCGAGCTGGCCGGCTCCGATCATGCCCACGGTCGGGAGTTGGGTCGCGGCATCCACGGCCAGAGCCTATCCCGGGGGCGGGGGGGTTTCCGGCGCCGTCGGCGCCGGGCGTGACCTGCGTCCTTGACGCGATGCGGCGGTGAATCAGCCGGTCATGGGATGTTCGGGGCGGGCGTGGTCGGCGAGTTGGTCGGGGGCGACGCCGAGGACGCCGCAGAGGGCCATGATGGTGAAGAACGCCGGTGTGGCGATGCGGCCGGTCTCGATCTTTCGCAGCGTCTCCGGGGAGATGCCGGCCTCGGAGGCGACGTCGAGGAGGCTGCGGGGGCCGCGCGCCTCGCGCAGCGCCCGGCCGAGGGCGCGGCCGCGGTCGTGCTCTTCGGGCCTCAGCGGCGGTCGAATCATACCGGTATTATAGTACCGGTATATAAATACCGGCAATATCTGAACCGGCGGTGCCGCAGCCGCCCGAACCGCCAACGACCGAACCGTCGACAACTGAGAGGCCGTCCGATGATCGAGCTCTACTCCCCCGCCGAGATCGAGGCGATGCGCCCCGCGGGCCGCTTCGTGGCCGGCGTGCTCACCGAGCTGTCGAAGGTCGCCGACGTCGGCGTCAACCTCCTGGAGCTCGACGACCTCGTCGCCCGCCGCATCAAGGAGGCCGGCGCGGTCTCCTGCTACGTGGACTACCACCCGTCGTTCGGCGGCAGCCCGTTCGGGAAGGTGCTGTGCACCTCCGTGAACGACGCGGTCCTGCACGGCCTGCCGTTCGACTACCGGCTCGAGGACGGGGACCTGGTGAGCTTCGACTTCGCCGCCGAGGTCGACGGCTGGGTCGCCGACTCGGCCCTGTCGGTCGTGGTGGGCGAGGCCGCCGAGCAGGACCTGCACCTCATCGACACCACGACGCGGGCGCTCGAGGCCGGGATCGCGGCCGCGCAGGCGGGCAGCAAGATCGGCGACATCGGCCACGCGATCGCGACCGTGGCCCGCGGGGACGGCCTGGAGGTCAACACGCAGTTCGGCGGGCACGGCGTCGGGCGGACCATGCACGGCGACCCGCACGTGCCGAACGACGGCCGCCCGGGGCGGGGCATGAAGCTCAAGCCGGGTCTGGTCATCGCGATCGAGCCGTGGTTCCTCCAGACCACCGACGAGATCCGCTACGACCCCGACGGGTGGACCCTGCGCAGCGCGGACGGCTCGCGGGGCGCCCACATGGAGCACACCGTGGCGATCACCGAGGACGGGCCGATCATCCTGACCGCGCGGGACTGACGCGCAGGAGGACGCGGTCGGCGGAGCGGGCCCGGCCCGGGCGGTGCGGGCTATTCGCGGGTCTGGGTCGGGTGCTCGGCCTCGGAGCGGGCGAGGCGGGCCATCCGGTCGACCATGCGCTCGGTGGTGATCTCCTCGGCGGTGACGGCGTACCCGTAGTGGTCGCGCCAGTCGCCGTCGATGTAGAGGTAGCGCTTGTGCAGGCCCTCCCGGCGCAGGCCGAGCTTCTCGGCCACCCGGTTCGACGGGCCGTTCTCGGGCCGGATGTTGACCTCGATGCGGTGCAGGCGCCCGACGGTGAGGGCGTGGTCGATCACGATGGCGAGCGCCGTGGCCGTGATGCCCTTCCCGGCGTGCCCGCGGTCGATCCAGTAGCCGGCGTAGGCCGAGCCGAAGGCGCGGCGCACGACGTTGCCGACGGTGAGCCCGCCGACGAGCTGCCGCTGCCAGCAGACGGCGAGCGGCCAGCTGGTGCCGTCCTTGACGGAGCGCTTGAGGCCGCGGAGCATCGCCCGGAACGCGGCCGGCGAATGGGCCTCGTGCCAGGTGGTGCCGGTGCCGGGCTCCCAGGGGGCGAGCCAGGCCTCGTTGGCGCGGCGCAGCTGCGACCAGCGCGCGGCGTCCGATCGGCGGAAGGGCCGGACGCTCACGTCGCCGTGCTCGAGGTGCACCGGCCAGCCGGGGTTGGAAAGGGTCATCGGTCTCGGTCCAGGTCGTGGCGGGCGGTCATCGGGGGCCGCCCGGAGGCAGGTGGGAGGGCGCGTCGTCGGGGGCGGTCATCGGGCACCGCCCGGCCCGGGGCGGGCCGCGGGGCGGTGGTTCCGCTCGGTCGCGGGCGGGCGGTCGAGCCGGGGGCGGCGATCGTTCCGCTCGGTTTCAAATGGCAAGGCAGGCTCATCGGTTCCGGTCCAGCAGGAGCACGTCCACGGTCGACCCGGCGGGCACCCGGGTCGCGTTCTCGCCGACGGTCATCAGGCCGGTGGCCTCGGCGAGTCCGGAGAGCGTGTAGGAGGTGGATCCCAGCGGGGCGACGGTGTAGCCCCCGCCGCGCCGCTCGGCGACGCGGACGGGACGGAACTCCCGCAGCCCGCTCGGTGAGGATACGGGCTCGGTCAGGTTGGCGCGCACGCTGGGCCGGAAAACGGGCTCGGCCCCGGCGAGGCGCTGGATGAGCGGCCGGGCGACGACCTCGAACGCGATCGTCGCGGCGACCGGGTCGCCGGGGAGGCACACGACGGGGACCTCCTCGGGTCCGATCGTGCCGAAGCCCATGGTCTCGCACAGGTACACGGCGATGGGCGCGAAGTCGACGGCGCCGTCGCGGGAGAAGGTGCGCCGGACCATGTCGCCGGGGCCGGTGCCGGTGCCGCCGGTGGTGATGACGAGGTCGGCGCGGAGGATCTGGTCGTCCAGGACGGTGCGGAGCGCGTCGGGCTCGTCGTCGCAGATGCCGACGCGGTAGGCGTGGGCGCCGGCCTCGGAGGCGGCGGCGGTGACGAGGTGGGAGTTGACGTCGATGAGCTGGCCCGGCTGCGAGGGCCGGCCGGTGTCGACCAGCTCGTCGCCGGTGGCGATGACGACGACCCGCGGGGTGGGGCGCACGACGACGTCGGCGATCCCGGCGGCGGCGAGGAGGGCCACGAGCTGGGGCGTGACGCGGCGGCCCTCGTGGGCGAGGATCTCACCCGAGGGACGCTCGGATCCCATGCGGCGCACGCCGTGTCCGCGCCGGGGGGCCTGGCGGACGTCCACGGTGGCCATGCCCTCGTCGGTCCACGCGAGCGGCACGACGATGTCGGCGCCGACCGGGAGCGCGGCCCCGGCGGCGACGGAGAAGCAGGTGCCGGGGACGAGGCGGACCGGCCGCCACGAGGAGGCGGCCAGGTCGCCGAGGACCTTCAGGCCGACCCCGCGCTCGGGGCTGGCGCCGGCGATGTCGTCGGCCGCGCACGCGTAGCCGTCGATCGCGGCGTAGTCGAAGGCGGGCAGCGGCCCGGGGTTGACCGCGTTCTCGGCCAGGACCGCGCCCGTGGACTGGGTCATGTCGATGTCGACGGGGGGCAGCGGCCGGACCAGGGCCAGCGCCTTCGACAGGAAGTCGGCCAATGGCGTAGCGTCGCCGGTCCCCTTCACTGCTTTCCCCCCGTCGGTCAAGTGCCTCTCAGCGCCGCAGCGCGGTCGCCAGGTCAGTCAAGTGTCGCACTGAATTCCCGCAGCCAGGCGTTGAAGCCGGGCAAGTCGTCGCGCTCGCTGGCGAGTTCCACCAGGGTCTGGAGGTACGCGACGGGCTCTCCGGTGTCGTGGCGGCGGCCCCGGAAGACCACGGCGTGGACGGGGGTTCCCTTGGCCCGCATGGTGTCCATGGCGTCGGTGAGTTGGATCTCGCCGCCCGAGCCGGGGCCGGTGGCGTCGAGGACGGGGAAGATCGAGCCGGGCAGGACGTATCGTCCGATGAGGATGAGGTTGGACGGCGCGTCCTCGACGGCGGGCTTCTCGACCAGTCCGGTCACCTCGACGACGTCGGGGTCGTCGGTGGCCTGGACGGCGGCGACGCCGTAGCGGGAGACCTGGTCCTCGGGGACCTCGATGAGGGCCAGGACGATGCCGCCGGTCTCGGCCTGGAGGTCGATCATGCGCGGCAGGAGGCGGTCGTCGAGGGGGTAGAACTCGTCGCCGAGGAGGACCGCGAAGGGCTCGTCGCCGACGTGGGAGGCGGCGCGGCCGACGGCGTGGCCGAGGCCCTTGGCGCCGCCCTGGCGGATCGCGGTGATCTCGGCGATGGACTCGGGGGCCTTGACCTTCGCCAGCATCGCGTCCTTCTTCTTGGCGCGGAGGGCGTTGTCGAGGTCGGCCCGGGCGTCGAAGTAGTCGACCATGGCGTCTTTGCCGGGGGCGGTCACGAGGGTGATGTCGTCGGCCCCGGCGGCGGCGGCCTCCTCGACGATGTACTGGAGGACCGGCTTGTCCACGATGGGCAGGAGCTCTTTCGGGACGGCCTTGGTGACCGGCAGGAATCGGGTCGCGAAACCGGCGGCGGGAATGACGGCTTTCGTGGCGCGGGGCGAGGTATCAGACATATGGCGAGGGTAGCGTGCACACGCTGCGTCAGATGTCAGCCACCCTGGCGAACACCGGGTGAACGTCCATGACTCGTGGTGCCGGAGCGGCACGGTGCGTCCGGGGGGGCTGGCGTGGCGTCGGGCGAGGTGGGAGGGGTGGCGTCAGGGAGTGCCGCGGCGCGCGGAACCGTGCCGGGAAGGGGCGCGGCGCCCCGCGGGGGCTCAGGCGGCGGCCACGCGCCAGGTGCCGCGGCCGGCGGCCTTGGCGGCGTAGAGGGCCTCGTCGGCGGCGGCCAGGACCGCGGCGGCGCCCTCGGCGTGGACGCCGAGGACGGCGACGCCGATGGAGACGCTCACGTGCAGCTCGCGGCCGCCGGAGGAGTCGTTGACCTTGAAGGGCCGGCCGGCGACGGCCCGGCCGAGGCGCTCGGCGACCACCTCGGCCCCGGCCGCGTCGGTCTCGGGCAGCAGCACCATGAACTCCTCGCCGCCGTGGCGGAAGGCGAGGTCGACCTCGCGGATCTGGGCGGTGATGCGCCGGGCGAGCTCGATGAGGACCTGGTCGCCGACGGGGTGGCCGTACGCGTCGTTGACGGCCTTGAAGCGGTCGAGGTCGATCGCCAGGAGCGCCGAGGGCCGCTGGTAGCGGCGGGTGCGCTCGGCCTCGCGGCGCAGGGAGGTCTGCATGAACCGGTAGTTCCACAGGCCCGTGAGCGGGTCGGTCAGGCTCAGTCGCTGGGCCTGGCGGTGCAGGAGCACGTTCTCGACGGCGACGGCGGCCTGCCCGGCGAAGGTGCGGAGCGTGTCGACGTCCCCGGGCGCGAAGTCCTCGCCCGCGACGCGGTTGTAGAGGACGAGGACGCCGAGGACCCCGGCGTCGGTGCGCGCGGCGGCGTCGGCCTCGGAGAGCGGGCGGGCGGGGTCCGACTCGGCGGGCCGGCGCGCGGACGCGTCGTCCGGGGACCGGTTCCCGGTGCCGAACGCACTGTCGGCGGGCTGGCGCCCGGTGCCGAACACACTGTCCACGGGCTGACGCCCGGTGCCGAACACACTGTCCACGGGCTGACGCCCGGTGCCGAACACACTGTCCACGGGCTGACGCCCGGTGAACGGCACCGCCGCGATGGTGCGGGCGTCGGGCTCGGTGTCGACGCGGTGCCAGTCGCCGAAGGCGCCGTCGACGATGCGGCCGTGGGCCGGGGCGGCGCTGGCGGCGATCGCGCCGATGATGCCCTGGCCGACGCGGATGCTCGCGGGCTGGTCGATGCCGAGGTGGCCCTCGCCGGCGCGCTGGCGCAGCTGGTCGGCGTCGTCCACGTCCACGAGCATGACCACCCCGGCCTCGGCACCGGCCGTGACCATCGCGGTGTCGAGGATGACCTCCAGGATGCGGTCGAGGTCGAGCGTGGCGGTCAGGGTCTGGCCGAGGCGCCCGAGCTGGCCGCGCATCTGGTCGCGGGAGGCGGTGAGCGCCTGCACGTACGCCTGGGTCTGGGCCGTCATGCGGTTGAACGCGAGCGCCAGGTGGGCGACCTCGTCGCGGCCGTGGACGGGCACGCGCACGTCCAGGTCGCCCTCGGAGACGCGCTCGGCGGCGGCCGAGAGCTCCACGAGCGGGCGCGTGGTCGAGCGGGCGAGCCAGGCGGCCAGGCCCATGGCGCACACGGCCGAGGCGGCGACCATGGCCGCGAGGGTCCAGTACATGGGGGTGACGTCGGTGGCGGCGGTGCCGATGCTCAGCGGCAGGAAGGCGTCGGTGAAGTCCCAGCGCCCGGCGTCGACCGCGCCGGCGCCGAGCGGGTCGGCGCGGCTGTCCTGGAGGACCAGCTCCGCGTCGGCGACCTGGGCGATCCGGCCGAGGAAGGCGACGTCGACGACGCGGAAGGCGCTGAAGACGGCCGTGGTGCCGTCGGTGCCCTGGACCTCGGCCTGGGCGCCGAGGGCGACGATGGGGCCCGCGTCGGCGTAGGCGGCGGTCTCGCCGCAGTCGACCCAGGCGCCTTCGGGGGCGTCGACGCCGACGTCGTCCCCCGCGCCGGCCCCGGCGGTCTCGAGGCTCGTGAAGACGACGCCGTCGACGACGGCCCGGTCGACCAGGAGGTGGGCCATCTCGACCGCGTCCGTGCGGGTGCCGCTGCTGTAATTGAGGGCGACCGCCGCCGCGGAGGCCTGGATGCGCTCGCAGATCGTGCCGAGGGTCGAGTCGACCATCGTCACGGCCGAATTGGCCAGCGCCTCGCCGCGGGAGTCCGCCAGATGGGACATGACGGCAGCGACGAAGACGGCCCCCACCAGGACCGGCCCGAGCACGACGACGAGGAACGCCGTGGTGAGCCGTGAGCGCAGCGACACCGAAGCCCCCTCAAGTTCACTCCCTAGAACACTACCTAGCGCTACCGTCTGAACACGAGGCGGCATGGGCTTTTATGGCAGTCTGGCCGAAAGGGCGAATGCGTCCGGCCGTTCGGGGGAATCCTTGCAGGTGCGGATCGTCGACGAAGGGATTTTCGATGCATGAGACCAAGAGGGCGGCGCGGCGCGAGCTGTTCGCGCGGCGCACGTCGATGCCGGGCGAAGCACGCGGGCAGGCCGATCTGGCCACATGGAAGGCGTTGCGGGACTTCCTGATCGAAGCGGTCGAGGAGGGTGCGACGGTGGCCGTGTACCGGCCGTTCGGGGCCGAGCCGGGCGCGGCGCTGGAACCCGAACTGCCCGAACGGCTCGCCGTGGTCTACAAGGTGCTGCTGCCGGTGCTGTTGCCGGACAACGACCTCGCCTGGCAGGTGTCGGTACCCGTTGGGCCGCTGGAGGAGACGGGCGACGACGTCGGGGACGGGGAGTCGTCCGAGCCGGCGACCGGCGAGACCGGGGACGCGGGCGCGGCGGCGGAGACGCTCGGGCCGGACGCGATCGCGGGCGCCGCGGCGGTGATCGTCCCCGCACTGGCCGTCTCACATGACGGGATTCGACTGGGGCGGGGCGGGGGCTCGTACGACCGGGCGCTGGCGCGCCTGGGGCCGGGGGTGCCGGTGGTGGCGCTGCTGCGCGACGGCGAGTTCGGGCTGCCGGTCCCGGCCGAGCCGCACGACCAGCCGGTGACGGGCGTGATCACCCCCTCGAACGGGTTCACGTCGCTGCGGTGAGCGGCCCCCGTGGCCGTCATCTCACTCCCGCGCCGGATGGGATTAGCACTCCCCGGCGTTGACTGCTAATGTCGATCGGGATTCGGTTTTGACTGCTGGAGGTAGGACGTGCCCGTCTACGAATACCGCTGCAAGGAGTGCGGTTACGAGTTCGACAAGCATCAGTCGTTCTCCGAAGCGCGCCTGACCGACTGCCCGAGCTGCGAGGCGAAGGGCGGCCTGCGCAAGGTCTTCGGGAACGTCGGCGTCACCTTCAAGGGCAGCGGCTTCTACCGCACCGACTCGCGCTCCACCGACTCCAGCTCGCTCGGCTCGAACGGCTCCAAGAACGGCGCGAAGAAGGCCGAGACCAAGTCCGAGTCCGGCTCGGGCGGCGCCAAGTCCGAGGCCAAGGCGAAGCCCGCGGCGAAGGCCGAGTCCAAGGCCGCGTAAGCGCTCCATACGCTTCAGCCGGCCCCCGCAGCGCGGGGGCCGGCGTTTCTCGTTTCAAGTGAGAGGCATTCACGTATGCCGGCGGTATCATATGCACATGGCTAAGAAGCGCACCATGGTCTACGCGGACGAGGAAGACCTCGCGATCATCAAGGAGGCCGCGAAGCGGTACGGCGTGTCCGAGGCGGAGATCATCCGCAACGCGATCCACCGGGCGGCGATGTCGAGCCGGATCTGGGACGAGCCGTTCTTCAGGAAGACCTACAAGCGGATCCGCGATGAGAGCTTCCAGGAGGCGAAAGACGCCGTCTGGGAGGAGAAGCTGGACCGCTACCACAATTCGCGAGGCGACCGCTCGTGATCGTCGTTGCGGCCGACACCTCCGGCCTCCTGGCGGCGCTCGACGAGGGCCATCCCGACGGCGAGGCCGCTCGCACGGTCATGAGCACGGCGGGAATGCTGGTGATCTGCCCCGTGCTGTTCTCGGAACTCGATCACATGATCACACGGGATTTCGGCCGGGACGCCTCTCTTGAGGTGCTCGACGATCTGAGGGCCCGGGTGGACGAAGGACGAGCAGTGATTCCCATCGTGACGTCGCATACCCTGGATCTGGCACAGGACGTTCGCCGCCGATATCGCGGCCTCGACCTTGACATCGCAGATGCGTTCAACGTCGTGATCGCCGCCGAGTACGAGACCGATGCGATCCTGACGCTCGACCGACGCGACTTCCGGGCGATCGAACCGCTCGCGCAGTTCCAGGCGTTCCGGCTGCTCCCCGACGACCTCTAGGCCGGAGGGCGGCGGCCCCTACCGCACCGGCTCCGCCTCCCCCGCCGGATCGGCCGGTCCCTCGGGGACCTCCTCTTCGAAGGCGCCCAGGGACTCGTCGCCCTCCGCCGCCTGCTGCTCGACCTCCAGGTCCTCCTCCCACGCCGACGCCTCCGACTCATCCGGCGACTCCTGCCGTTCGCGCTCGTAGTCCTCCCAGTCCCCGCCGTACCGGCCGGGCCGGTCCTCCATCAGGTCCCACCAGATCGCCTCGGCGACGGTGCCCTTCGAGGAGCTGCCGTCGCCCTCCCGGCGCTCGTCGCCGGCCCAGACCGCGAGCGCCAGGTCCGGGACGGACCCGGCGTGCCACATCGAGGAGGCGTTCACGACGAAGGGCAGCGCGGTCGGGGTCTCCGGGTCGCTCCGGTCCGTCGTGAGGAGCGCCCGGGTCTCGGAGGCGGTCCACGCGGGGATGGACTCCTCGTGGACCTCGCTCTCGGCCTCGTAGACGGTGCCGTCGGGGCCGGTCGCGCGCTCCACGAAGTAGGGTTCGGCGGCATCGCCCTCCTCGGCGAGGGTCGCGTGCATGACGGCGGCGTCGAGGACGGTCATCGAGTAGGCGCCGATGCCGATGTCGGGCTGGAAGCCGGCCGCGGGGTCGTCGGTGGCGACCTCGGCGGCCACGCCGTGCCCGTCCAGGTCGTGCGGGTCCCAGAGGCGGTCGACGCCGAAGGCGGCGGCGGTCGCGGCGATCCTCTCGCCGCCGAGCTGCTCGGCGACGCCGTACACGGGCGTGTCGAGCCTGTCGAAGACGGCCTGCTGGAGGCTGACCTCCTCGACCGAGGCGCCGCCGGTGTTGACGAGGGGCCTCGGCTCGCCCTCCTCGTCGGTGTAGGAGTCGAAGTACTGCGGCGAGGAGCCGTCCAGGACCGGGCTCCACAGGTCGAGGCTCGCCAGCGCCGCAGCCGCCGCGACGACGGTGCTGAAGGCGGTGCCGGGGCGGTGCCCGAGGTCGGACGCCTGGTCGAGTCCGGCGCCGTTCTCGCCGCCGTAGTAGGCCAGGACCCGCCCGCTGCCCGGTTCGACGGCGGCCATCGCCGCGGCCGCGTCCGGGTCGTCCGCGGCGACCTCGCGCAGCCCCGTGCGCTCGAGCGCCGCCTCCTGGAGGTCGGCGTTGAGCGTCGTGGTGATGTGGTACCCGCCGCGCAGCACCTCCTCGGTGGTCAGCCCCGCCTCGGCCAGCTCGGTCAGGACGAACCCGTTCGTGACGAAGCCCTCGGGGCCGAGCCCTTCGGGGTCGTCGGCGGGGTCGAGGGTCTCGGGGGGCTCGGTCAGGGCCGCGCGCTTGACGGGGTCGAGGTCGCCGGTCGCGACCATCCGGTCGAGCACGTACTCCCAGCGCTCGGCGGCCTCCTCGGCGGTGCCGCCCTGGTCGTAGGGGTCGCGCGGGTCGTAGGGGCCGTCCGGCCACTTGAGCTGGGCGATCAGCAGCGCGGCCTGGGAGGTGGAGAGGTCGGCGGCCGGGATGCCGAAGAACGCCTGGGACGCGGCCTCGGCGCCGTACGCGCCTCGTCCGAAGTAGACGATGTTGAGGTAGTGGTTGAGGATCTCGTCCTTGGTGAACTCCTCCTCCATCTTCATCGCCATCGCGGCCTCGCGGGCCTTGCGGAGGTAGGTGTCGTCGCCGCGGATGTCGGCGACGCGGCCGACGTACTGCTGCGTCAGGGTCGAGGCGCCCTGCTGGTCGCCGCCGGTGACGTTGTTGACGAGGGCGCGGAGCACGCCCTTGGCGTCGACGCCGGGGTGGGAGTAGAAGCCGGCGTCCTCGGCGGCCACGAGCGCGTGCTCGAGGTCGTCGGCGATCTCGTCGAGGCCCACGGAGGTGCGCCGCTCGGCGGCGAGCTCGCCCATGACGGTGGCGCCGTCGTTGTAGTAGACGGTGGACCCCTGGCTGAGGGCGGCGTCGAGCTCGTCGGGGAGGTCGACGCTCGCGTAGAAGACCGAGCCGACGATGACGGCGGTCCCGGAGAGGAGCGCGAGCACCGCCGCGAGGGCGGCCATGCGGCGGCGCCCGCGCCGCTTCCGGCGCCCGCCGGGGCGCTCGGACGGGGCCTCGGCGGCGGCCTTGCGGCCCCGTCGCCGCAGCTGGAGGGTGGACTCGGTTCCGCTGGGGATTGCTGAGCCTGCCATGAGTGGTATACGCGGGGTGCGCCCGATCCGGTTGTCCTCGGGCGAAACGATCCGAATGGGGCGGTTCGGTCGCGGGGGCTCAGAGGGCCAGTGCGACGGCGGTGGTGAGGACGAGCTGCGCGAGCGCGACCGGCACGAGGCCCTTCCAGCACAGGGCCTGGATCTGGTCGACGCGCAGCCGCGGCCAGGCCACGCGCAGCCAGATGACGACGGCCGCGAGCGCGCCGGTCTTCAGCAGCGTCCACAGCCAGCCCAGCGACTCGGGGCCGGGGCCGCGCCAGCCGCCGAGGAAGAGGACCGCGGTGAGGGCCGAGACGACGACGATGCCGACGTACTCGGCGAGCAGGAGCAGCGCGAAGCGCAGCCCCGCGTACTCGGTGAGGTAGCCGAAGACGAGCTCGGAGTCGGCGATGGGGGCGTCGAACGGCGGCCGGCGGATCTCGGCGAGCCCGGCGGTGAAGAACACGACCGCGGCCGGGGCCTGCCACAGCAGCCACCAGGGGTGCCAGGCCTCCACGATCGCCGGGAGGCTCAGGGTCCCGGCCGCGACGGCGACGGACGCGGCCGCGAGCACCAGCGGCAGCTCGTAGGCCATGAGCTGGGCGGCGCCGCGCAGGGCGCCGATGAGGGTGTACTTGTTCGCCGAGGACCAGCCGGCCATGAGCACGGCGAGGACGCCGACGCCGACGAGCGCGACGACCACGAACAGGCCCATGTCCAGGCTCGAGCCGACCAGGTCGCCGGGGCCGAGCGGGATGAACAGGATGACCAGGAGGTAGGGCAGGAGGGCGACGGCGGGCGCGAGCCTGAAGACGGGCTTGTCGGCGGCGTCGGGGACGAGGTCCTCCTTCTGGGCGAACTTGACGCCGTCGGCGATGAGCTGGGCCCAGCCGTGGAAGCGGCCGGCGTGCATGGGGCCCAGGCGCCCCTGCATGTGGGCCATGAGCTTGTGCTCGGTCTGGCCCACGGCCAGGGGCAGCACCAGGAACGCGGCGAGGACGGCCGCGACCTTGACGGCGAGCTCAAGCAGCACCGGGCGCCTCCGGAGGGCCGGGGCGGCGGGTCGAGGGCTCGGGCCGGGGCTCGATCCAGTCCTCGGGAACGCCGGGCGGGCGCTTGGGGGCGCGCTTGCGGGCGGCGCGGGTCTTCGGCGAAGCCTCCGAGCCGTCGGTGTGCGCCGCCTCGCCGGGCTCCTTGGCTCCGGGCCAGGGCTTGACGACGCGGGAGGCGAGCACGAAGTCCTTGCGGAGCGGGTGGCCCTCGAACTCGGGGGCGAGCAGGAGCGGCTTGAGGCCGGGGTGGCCGGGGAAGTCGACGCCGAACATCTCGTGGGTCTCGCGCTCGTGCCAGTCCGCGCCGGGGTAGAGGTCGGTGACGGAGGCGACCGCGCCCTCGGTGAGGAGCGCGCGCAGGAGCACGCCGCGGCGCTCGGCGACGGACCACAGGTGGGCGACGACGCGGAAGCCGCCGGTGCGGCCGGCGGCCGGGCCGGAGGGGCCCTCAGCCGGGCTCTCTGCGACCGGGCCCTCGGCGGTGCTCTCCACGACCGGGCCCTCGGCTGGGCTCTTTTCGACCGGGCCCTCGTCGATGGCGGAGAGCCAGTCGAAGAAGTCGCAGCCGAGGTCGTCGCGGCAGGCGCGCACGGCCTCGTGCCAGTCCTTGGGGTCGACGTCGGCGACCGCGCGGGGGCCGTCCGCGCCGACCTCCTCGACGCCGATGGCGGCGCGGAGGCGATTGTGCCAGGGGTCGGTCATCGGGCCGGGCCTCCGATCGCAGATCCCGTAGGATCCACTCTATATCCTCTGTGGTCAGTCACGGGGCCTCCGCAGCAGGGGGCGCAGGCTCGGCTTCCGCAGGGGTTCGGCGGCGATCTGCTTCTGGAGTTCGCCGATGCCGTAGAGGAGCGCCTCGGGGCGCGGCGGGCAGCCGGGGACGTACACGTCGACGGGGATGATCTGGTCGACGCCCTTGGTGACGCAGTACGAGTCCCAGTACGGGCCGCCGGAGTTGGAGCAGGCGCCGAATGAGATCACGTACTTCGGCTCGGGCATCTGGTCGTAGAGGCGCTTGATCGCGGGGGCCATCTTGTCGGTGACGGTGCCGGAGACGACCATGAGGTCGGCCTGGCGCGGCGAATGCGCGAAAGGGATCACCCCGAGGCGCATGAAATCGTGCCGGCTCATCGAAGCGGCAATGAATTCTATTGCGCAGCAAGCCAATCCGAAATTGAAGACCCATAGGGAATAGCGGCGGCCCCAGTTGAGGACGAAGCGGATCGGCTCACCGAGGGCGCTCGCGTCGGACTCGGCGGGCCGGCCGCCGCGCGAGGGGAACGGCAGGTTCACCGCCATCGCAGGACCCCCTTCCTCCAGGCGTAGGCGAGGCCCAGCGCCAGGACGCCGACGAACAGCCCCATCTCGGCCGCCGCGGCGGGCCCGAAGTCGCGGAAAACGGCGGCCCACGGGAACAGGAACACGGCCTCGACCGCGAAGAGGACGAAGAGGTACGCGTAGACGTAGTAGCGGATCTGCACCTGGGCCCAGTCCCCGCCGACCGGGTCCACGCCGCACTCGTACACCGCGCCCTTCCCCGGTGAGGGCGCCGAGGGCCGCAGCAGCCGGTTCGCCGTCATGGCGGCGGCCACGAACGCGAATCCGACCAGCAGGAGCACCCCGAAGACCAGGTATTCGGACAATGCGGCACCGACCAGTCGAGAGGAGGCCATGGGGACACCATAATGCCGCGAGGGGGTCGACGGGAAGCGCTGGAGGCGCGGTTTCGCGGGCCCTTCGGAAAACGTTCCGGTTCGAACGATTTCCGCGGAACTCGGGCGCACTGAGCGCAACCGCGCGGCACCCGTGAACGTGTTGTTGTACGAAGAGGATTCACTCCGAACGGCGGACGGCTTCGGGCCGGGGCCGAGAGGCGTGTGTTCCGCGGGCAGCGCACGGAGAGACGCCGGGCCGCCGCGGATAGAGGACAGGGCGTTCCGCACGCGGAGCGCAGATGGACGACCGAGCCGCCTCGGATGAAGACGGGACGTTCCGCACGCGGAGCGCAGATATAAGGAATGGGATCACCGCACATGACCGCCGCCAGCGCCCCGCCGCTGCACCGGGCCGACCGCCGGCCCGATGCGGCCTCGGCGAAGTGGACCCGGAGCGCGCCGGGCCCGTGGCCGGTCGACGCCGAGTTCGACGCGCTCGTGCGCGGATGGCCGCACGGCGGCCCCCGGGCGGTCGGGAGCGCCGACATGCCGACCCCGCCTCGCGTCTCCGCCTCGGACAAAGCGACAATGGTTGCCGCCGGGCACGACGGACAGGGCCCGATGGATGTCCTTGATTCCCCTACTTGCGCTGGAGCGGATGTGCGAACGGAGGCGGAGTTCACCGACCTCTACGAGAACCACTTCTCGGAGCTCGCTGCCCAGGTGTGCGCGTATCTCGGGGACGCCACCGAAGCCCAGGACCTGGTCCAGGAGGCCTTCCTGCGGGCGTGGCAGCGCTGGGACAAGGTCGGCGGCTACGAGGAGCCCGTCGCGTGGGTGCGCCGCGTGGCGTGGAACCTCGCGACCAGCCGGCACCGCCGCAACCAGGTCGCGCGCAAGTTCCTCCAGAAGTCCCAGGCCCCCGAGGCCGCGCCCGCCGCGAGCCCGGACCACGTGGCGCTGGTCGCCGCGCTCAAGGAGATCCCGGCCAAGCGGCGCCAGGCCCTGGTCATGCACTACATGGCCGACATGACGATCAGCGCGATCGCCGCCCAGACCGGCGCCCGCGAGGGCACCGTCAAGTCCTGGCTGCACCGCGGCCGCAAGGAGCTGGCGGCGCTGCTGCGCGACGAGGCCCCGGCGGAGACGGCCACGAGCGCCTTCCGCGACACCATGCCGATCCGCATCCGGCGCGCGAACCCGGGCGCGCCCCGGTCCGCGGGCCGCCGGGCTTCCGTGAAGGAGGACCGCTCATGAGCATCGAGCCCCACGACGACGACCGCGCGGTCGCGGCGGCCTTCGCGAGCCTGAAGGCGGAGTCGGGCGCGCACTTCCCGCCGCCGCCGGTCGACGACCTCATCATGCGCGGCCCGGCCGCGCTGCGCCGCCGCCGCCTCGTCTCGCTCGCCGCGGTCGTGGGCGCGTGCACCGCGGTCACCGCGGGCGGCTTCGCGGTCGCGCAGACCCTCGGCCCGCTCGCGGGCGGGCCCGAGTCCACCGACGCCGGCGGCGCCGTCGTCGAGACCAGCTCGGACGAGGCGCCCAGCGCGTCCCCGTACGACCCGGCCTCCCCCGGCATGTCCGGCGGCGAGTCGGCCGCGTCGACCCCCTCGCCGCCCGCCGGCGGGCTCGAGGCGCTGGTCGTCGACGGCCCGTTCGAGGGCGACTGGGCCGCGTCGTGCGCGACCGGCGTGCAGACCGCGGACTTCGACTCGTGGAAGATCACCGGCGACACCGGCTGGAGCATCGCCGGGGTCGCCGAGGGCGACGCGGACGGCGACGGCGAGTACGACACGATCCTGGCGCTGCGCTGCGACGAGAAGATCGGCGTCGCCGCGTTCACGATGGAGGAGGACGCGGACGAGGGTCCGGTGCTGGCCTCCTTCGGGTGGGTGTGGCAGCCGGACGGCGAGCACGAGCTGACCGCGGTCACCGAGGTCGAGGACGGCGT
This sequence comes from Glycomyces amatae, assembly GCF_020991375.1. Taxonomy (GTDB): domain Bacteria; phylum Actinomycetota; class Actinomycetes; order Mycobacteriales; family Micromonosporaceae; genus Glycomyces; species Glycomyces amatae. The sequence goes on from NZ_JAJLQZ010000008.1 coordinate 55,549, forward strand.
CGTCGCGATCGAGGGCCTCGACGAGGCCGGGGAGGCCTGGACGGCCCGGTACGAGTGGGACGGCGAGGCGGAGGCGTTCGTCCTCGTCGACGACGGCCCGACCACCGAGCCGACGCCGGACGACGAGACCAGCAGCAGCCCCGTGCCGAGCGAGACGCCCACGACGGACGCGGGCGCGAGCGCGAGCACCACCAGCGGCTCCTGACCGCGGTTCCCGGAGACGGGGCGGGGGAGGCCGGTCGCGAGCGCACGGGTCCCCATAGCACTGACGGCGGGCGCCGGACGCGAGTCGGATACGCGACTCCGACGTGTCGGCGCCGCCGAGCCGCGTCCACGATCCGGGACGGATGGAAGACTCGGATTCGGTCCTCTGGCGGCCGAAACGAGAGGTCCAGGTCACTGACGAGGCCGTCCTGTCCCAGTGGGTGAGAGCTAGGGCACGAAGTGGTGTCGCCTACATCGCGCCCGCCTCGTTGGGTTGGCACCGCGTCCCGGCCGCCGCGTAGCATCGCAAGTAAGACATGGCGGAGCCCCCCGCTCCCCCGCCCGAAGCGCCGCAATCCTGCGTGCCCCAGAACTCGCATGAGGAGAACTAGGTGAACACCGTCCGGCAGCTTGACCGGGTCGTCATCCGCTTCGCAGGGGACTCCGGCGACGGCATGCAGCTCACGGGAGACCGCTTCACCGCGGAGACCGCCAAGCTCGGCAACGACTTGTCGACCCTCCCGAACTACCCCGCCGAGATCCGCGCCCCCGCCGGGACGCTCCCGGGGGTGTCGAGCTTCCAGATCCACTTCGCGGACACCGACATCCTCACCCCCGGCGACCAGCCCGAGGTCCTCATCGCGATGAACCCCGCGGCGCTCAAGGCCAACCTGCGCGACCTCAAGTCCGGCGGCACCATCGTCGTCAACACCGACGAGTTCACCAAGCGGAACCTCACCAAGGTCGGGTACGAGGCGAACCCGCTCGAGGACGGCTCGCTCGACGACTACCAGGTGCACCCGGTGGCGCTCGCGGGCCTGACCATCGCGGCCCTGGCCGAGTACGAGGTCAGCAAGAAGGACGCCGAGCGGTCCAAGAACATGTTCGCCCTCGGCCTCGTCTCGTGGATGTACTCGCGCCCGACCGAGGCCACCGAGGAGTTCCTGCGCGGCAAGTTCAAGGCCAAGCCGGCCATCGCGGAGGCGAACATCGCCGCGCTCAAGGCCGGCTGGAACTACGGCGAGACCGCCGAGGCCTTCGCGGTCCGGTTCGAGGTCCCGCCGGCGAAGCTCAACGCGGGCACCTACCGGAACGTCACCGGGAACACGGCGCTGGCGTGGGGCATCACCGCCGCGGGCGTCGCCTCCGGGCTCCCGGTGTTCCTCGGCGCGTACCCGATCACCCCGGCCAGCGACATCCTCCACGAGCTGTCCAAGCACAAGCGCTTCGGCGTCACCACCGTGCAGGCCGAGGACGAGATCGCCGCGGTCGGCGCGGCCCTGGGCGCCTCGTGGGGCGGGGCGCTCGGCGTCACCACCTCCTCGGGCCCGGGCATCGCCCTCAAGTCCGAGACGATCTCGCTCGCGGTCTCGCTGGAGCTGCCGCTCCTGGTCGTGGACGTGCAGCGCGCCGGGCCCTCGACCGGCCTGCCCACCAAGACCGAGCAGGCCGACCTCGTGATGGCCATGTTCGGCCGCCACGGCGAGGCCCCGATCGCGGTCCTCGCGCCGCAGTCCCCTTCGGACTGCTTCGACATCATGCTCGAGGCCGCGCGCATCGGCCTGGCCTACCGGACCCCGGTGATGGTCCTCTCCGACGGGTACATCGCCAACGGCGCCGAGCCGTGGCGGCTGCCCGACCTCGCCGACCTGCCCGACATCTCGGTGGCGTTCGCGACCGAGCCGAACGGCGTCGACGCCAAGGGCGAGCCGGCGTTCCTGCCGTACCTGCGCGACCCCGAGACCCTCGCCCGGCCGTGGGCCGTCCCCGGCACGCCCGGCCTCCAGCACCGCATCGGCGGCATCGAGAAGGCCGACAAGACCGGCGACATCTCCTACGACCCGGCCAACCACGACCACATGGTGCGCACCCGCGCGGCGAAGATCGCCGGGATCGACGTGCCCGACCTCGAGGTCGACGACCAGGGCGACGCCGACGTGCTCGTCCTCGGCTGGGGCTCGACGTGGGGCCCGATCGGCGCGGCCGTGCGGGGCCTGCGCGACAAGGGCGTCCCGATCGCCCGCGCGCACCTGCGCTACCTCAACCCGATGCCGGGGAACACCGCCGAGGTGCTCGCCCGCTACGACAAGGTCGTCGTGCCCGAGATGAACCTGGGGCAGCTCGCGCTCCTGCTGCGCGGCAACTTCCCCGGCGTGAACGTGGTCGGCTACAACCAGGTGCGCGGCCTGCCGTTCACCTCCAACGAACTGCAGGACGCCCTGGAGGAGGTCATCAAGAATGGCTGACACCGTCCCTTATCTCTCCGAGGAGGTCTCCCGTCGTGGCTGACGCAGTGAAGCTCGAGGCTCCCAAGCTGAAGGCCAAGGACTTCAAGTCGACCCAGGAGGTGCGCTGGTGCCCCGGGTGCGGCGACTACGCCATCCTGGCCGCGGTCCAGTCGTTCCTGCCCGAGCTGGGCCTGGAGCGCGAGAAGATCGCGTTCGTCTCCGGCATCGGCTGCTCCTCGCGGTTCCCGTACTACCTGAACACGTACGGGATCCACTCGATCCACGGCCGCGCCCCGGCCATCGCCACGGGCCTGGCGGTCTCGCGCCCGGACCTGTCGGTGTGGGTCGTCACCGGCGACGGCGACGCGCTGTCGATCGGCGGCAACCACCTCATCCACGCGCTGCGCCGCAACGTGAACCTGAAGATCCTGCTGTTCAACAACCGGATCTACGGGCTCACCAAGGGCCAGTACTCGCCGACGTCCGAGCCGGGCAAGCTCACCAAGTCGAGCCCGATGGGCTCGGTCGACGCGCCGTTCAACCCGCTGTCGCTCGCGCTGGGCTCCGAGGCCACGTTCGTGGCCCGCACGCTCGACTCCGACCGGGCGCACCTCCAGGAGGTCCTGCGGGCCGCGGCCGAGCACGAGGGCTCGGCGTTCGTCGAGATCTACCAGAACTGCCCGATCTTCAACGACAACGCGTTCGAGGTGCTGAAGAACCCCGAGACCCGCGACGAGGCGATCATCCGGCTGCGCAACGGCGAGCCGGTCCGGTTCGGCGCGGCCGACGGCGAGAAGGTCGTCGTCCAGTCCGGTTACGGGCTCGAGGTGCGCGACGCCGCCGACGTGGACGAGGCCGACGTGGTGGTCCACAAGGCCGACGTGGACGACCCGGCGTACGCGTTCGCGCTCTCGCGCCTGTCGGGCACGGCGCTCGACCACACCCCGATCGGCGTGTTCCGCAACGTCGCCCGGCCCACCTACGACAAGGGCGTGCGCACCCAGGTCGACGAGGCCGCGGCGGGCGTCGACCGCAGGGAGGCCCTCGACCGGCTCCTGCACTCCGGGGACACCTGGACCGTGCTCTAGACGCCGGAGCGGACTTCGCAGACGAGAGGACCGGGCCCGGGGCCCGGTCCTCTCGCGCTGTCCGGTATTCCCGTTCGCTATGCGTGCAACCCCTTTCGGCCCGGGCGACGTATTACCTCCGGCGACGCCTCCGGCACCGGATGCGATCGCCTGCGGCGCAACGTGAAGGCACTTGGAACGGGGGCGCCGGACGAAGGAGGAGACCAGCATGCTGAAGCAGTGGCTGACCCGATTCGCGATCGCCGGCGCCCTGGGCCTGGCCATGGTCGCGGGGAGCACGAGCCCGGCCTACGCCGGGAACACCCTGCTGATCCTGTCGGACATCGACGGACGGCAGGTCGCGCACATGACGCACGTGGACGACGGCGACGTGTTCAAGATCTACGACGACCAGTCCGACGGCTACGGCCCCGAGGGCTGCCTCCAGGCGTACGCGCCGCGGGTGGGGTGGACGACCCTGAAGTGCGAGCACAACGGCTCGGGCGACGGCAACCCGGTGAGCTTCGGGTTCGACGTCCTCGAGCTGGTGCCCTACCGGATGCGGCTGTGCCACGCCATCGCGGGCTGCGCGTACCAGAACTTCAACGAGTAGGGCGGCCCCGGGGGGCGGTCGGCCGCTCCCCGGGACGCACCGGGCCCTTCGGGGTCCGGCCCCGCTCAGCCCTCGAGGAGGTCCTGCGCGGTCGTGAGGATGTCGCGCACCTCGTCCTGCCAGGCGTAGACCGCCGTCTCGATCGACAGGTAGTACTCGTTCTGGGTGTCGGCCCACGACTGCTCGGCCGTCTCGCGGAAGCCGGTCTCGTCGCCGCATGCGGCGAGCTCGACGGCGAACGCGATCTCGAAGGCCTTCCTGCCCTCGTAGTCGCCGGGGACGTCGTCGGGCAGGTCCGGGTGGTCGTGGACGTCCGCCTCGCCCTCGTAGAGCTCCCAGAAGTAGTCGGACAGCGGCAGGGAGCCCTCCTCGCCGAACTCCCAGCCGGGGTGGCCGCGCTCGGCGAGGCAGTCGACCAGCAGCCCCTCGGCCTCGGCCATCCTCTCGCGGTAGAGGAGGTCGAACTCCTCGTAGACCGCGAAGTCGTCCACGGGGTTGGCGGGTCGGTAGGTCCAGACCGCCTCGCGGTACTCCTGGCCCTCGGGGTCCTGGACCAGTTCCAGGCCGTCGCCGTAGAGGGCGTCGATCATCTCGCGCCGGCAGCCGCCCGGTTCCGGCTCCACGTAGTCGAAGTCGTCCCCCAGGTCGATCTCGCCGCCGTCGGCGCCGCCGTCGTTGTCGGGGGCCTGCGCGTCGACCAGGTGGCCGTACTCCGTCACGGCGGTGGCCTCGCCGAAGTAGGCCGTGTACCAGTCGTACTGCTCCTGGGGGGAGAGCGCGTCGAACTCGCCGTTGTCGGGCGGGCCGGCGTCGCCCGCGGGACCGTCGCCGCTCATCCCCAGTTCGTCGGGGACGATGCCCTTGTACTCGTAGTACGCCTCCAGGTCCGGGTCGTCGCGGCCCTCGGCGGCGATGGTCCAGGAGCCGAGGCCGAACTCGGCGGCCTCGTCGGGCTCGGGGAGCCAGCTCCCCCAGTCGTCGGGGCGGAACAGCGCCTCCTGCCGCTCCGGTTCGGAGGCGGTGAACCAGAACCGGTCGTGGACGGCGAAGCCCTCGCGCTCCAGGCAGTCCTGGACGATCCGGTTCTCGGCCGACTCCAGTTCGTACAGGAGCCGGGCGCTCTCGTTGACCATGTCGACCAGGCGGACCTCGTCGAACGGCGCCGTCTCGGCGGCGTCGCCCCCTCCGGCGGGGTCGTCAGTGCAGGCGGCGGTGGCCGCCAGGGCGACCGCGAGGCCGGTGAGGCCCGCGGCGGTGGTCCGCTGCATCGGTCAGGTGTCCTCTCGACGGGTCGGTCATGACCCTCTGAGTACGCCCGGCCGGTGCCCCGGCGTTGCTCACAGGAGCGGTTGCAGTTCGGCGGCGGCCTCGCGCAGGCGCTGGGTGAGGATCGGCCAGGAGGCGCGGATGTCCTCCAGGGGCATCGCGACGGCGAAGACGATCCGCTCGGCCGGGGCGTCGCCCTCGCGGATCACGACCCCCGCGCAGGCGACGTCCTCTTTGAACTGGCCGATCTCGGCGTACACGCCCGACTCGCCGTAGACGGCCAGGTCGTACTCGAAGGCGTCCGGCTCGGTGAGGGTGTGGCCGGTGAACTTGCGCATCCCGGCGGCCCGCAGGAAGCGGGCCCGGTCCATCGGCTGGAGCGTCGCCAGGAGCGCCTTGCCGAGCGCGGTCGCGTGGGCGCCGTCGTCGAAGCCGACGATGAGCTCCTCCACGTGCGGGCTCTTGTTGCCCTCGATGACGTCGGTGACCGCGGGGCGGCCCTCCACGAAGCGGGCCACGAACGTCGAGTAGCCCGTCTCGGTGGACATGCGGCGCATGTACTGGCCGCAGGTGCGCGGCCCGGCCATCGCGCGCGTCAGCTCCGAGTAGCGGTCGGAGACCTCCAGGCCCAGCGTGTAGCGGCCCTCGTCGTCGCGGCGCAGGTAGCGCTCGTAGACGAGGGTGCGCAGCAGGTTGTAGGCGGTGGCGCGGTTGAGGCCGCACTCGAACGCGATGCGCGGCGCGGTGACGCCGTCGGCGTGGCGGCCGACGAGCTCCATGATGCGCAGCGCCCGCTGGACGCTCTGGATCATCTTCGTCGGCTCGGACGGGGTCGGGAAGACCCCGGCCGTGCCGGGGGCCTTGATGCCCGCCCGGTCGGGCCTGGACCGCCCGGCGCGCGACCGCGCGCCCGGTCCCCGCGGGTCGCCTCCGCGCGACTCGTCTCCTGGTCGCCGCTGCTCCACCATGCCGCCGCTCCAATTGCACACCGTTGACCTCGAGGCCTGCGCCGGGTGCGGCGCGGGTCGGGTCGGCCGTGATCTAACTATATAAACAACAGTGGGTTGCGCCGCCGTCGCGTACAGGGCAGTATCTATGTGTCAGCACCGTTCGCGGTCCGGCTCGCCGGTCGCGGACAACCCGCGGCGGCGGCGTCGAGTCCCCACCAAACTTCCTCGCCGTCACCGCGGACATTCGAATAACCGAAGCGCGGCGGCTCCCTCCCACCAGGGCCGCCGCGTTTCGTGTTCCCCGGGGAGGGGGCCCGGCCGCGGACGGGACCCGGTGGAGTCGACCGGTAACGCACCGTCTTGAAACAGGATCCACCGTCGCACACGCGGTGCGCGCGCGTCAAGAAGGTTCACCCGTACCGGCGACGCGTACCGCGCATTCCCTGTATGTGAACCGATTCCGGGACGATCCGGCGCGCTGGAGTACGGTTGCCGGCGTGCCCGTCGACACCACCGCCCCCTCCTCCCCCAGGACTTCCACCACCGTCGTGGCCGCCATGAGCGTCCAGGTCGCCGCCGTCCTCCCGCTGTTCCTCTTCGGCGGCCTCGCCGTCCAGGTCTCGGACGAGCTGGGCATGAGCGTCAGCGCGATCGGATGGGTCTCGGGCCTCTACTTCGCCGTCTCCGCGCTCACCACCGTCCCCTCCGGACGGCTCGTCGACCGGTTCGGGGCGCTCGTCACCGCCAGGGTCGCCGTCGCGCTCTCGGCCGGGGCCATGCTCGGGATCGCGGTCTTCGCGCGCGAACCGGTGGTCCTCACCGCGTTCATGATCCTGTGCGCCCCCGCCAACGGGCTCGGGCAGCTCGCGTCCAACACGGTGCTCACCGAGTGGGCGCCCCTGCGCGGCCGGGGGCTCCTGTTCGGCGCCAAGCAGGCCTCGGTGCCGCTGTGCATCATGCTCGGCGGGCTCAGCGTCCCGGCGGTGGCGCTGACGCTGGGCTGGCGGTGGGCGTTCGTGTTCGGGGCCGCCCTGGTGCTGCTCGCGCTCGTGCCGCTGGCCGGGCTCGGCAGGCCCGCCGTGCGGCCCAAGGCCCCCGGCGCGAGGGGCTTCGACGCGCGGCTGCTGCTGTTCGCCGCCGCGACCTGCCTCGGGGCGTCCGCGGCCACCCCGATCGGCTCGTTCCTGACCACGTACACGGTGGACATCGGCGGATCGGAGCACTACGCGGGGCTGGTGCTGACGATCGGCGGGATCGCGGGCGTCATCGGCCGCACCGGGGCCGGGGCCCTGGGCGACCGCCGCCAGGGCGGCGAGTTCGGCGTCATCGCGCTCATGCTCGTCGGCGGCGCGGCCGGGCTCGCGACGTACCTGTTCGAGCTGCCGTCGCTGCTGCCGCTGGGCACCGCCGCGGCCTACGCGCTCGGCTGGGCCTGGCCGGGGCTGATGAACCACGCCGTGACCAGCCGGTACCCGGACGCCCCGGCGCTGGCGACCTCCGTCACGCAGACCGGGATCTTCCTCGGCGGCGCGTTCGGGCCCGTCGGGTTCGGGCTCCTGGTGGACCGCGCCGGGTGGGCCGCAGGTTGGACCGCGGCGATCGCGGCCATGGGGCTGTCGGCCCTGTTCATCGTCGCGGGGAGCCTCGCCTACTCGAGGGCCCGGCATTGACGTTCCTCGCTGCGGCGTCCGCTACTCGCGTTCACGTGCCGTTTCAGCCGCCGGGGCCGCACGATAAGGTGAGGCCGTGGTGACCACCCGACGCGCCCAGACCGCACTGACCTTCACCGACGAGGCCTTCGCCGAGGACATGCAGGCCTCCCTCGGCCTCGTCGAGGAGCGCCTGCTCAAAGCGGTCGACACGGACCAACCGCTGCTGCGGCAGTCCGGGTCCCACCTCATCCGCGCCGGCGGGAAGCGGTTCCGGCCGATGCTGACGCTGGCGTGCGCGCACCTGGGCGACCCGGCCCGCCCCGACATCCTCGAGGCGGCCGTGGGGCTGGAGCTGACGCACCTGGCGACGCTCTACCACGACGACGTCATGGACGAGGCGCTCATGCGCCGCGGCGCCCCGAGCGCGAACGCCCGCTGGGACAACTCGGTCGCGATCCTCACCGGCGACTACCTGTTCAGCCAGGCCGCGCAGATCATGTCCGAGCTGGGCACCGAGGCCGTGCGCCTCCAGGCCGCGACGTTCGCGCGGCTCGTGCGCGGGCAGATCAACGAGACCATGCCCCGGCCCGACGGGATCGACGCCGTCGAGTGGCACCTGGAGATCCTCTCGGAGAAGACCGGGTCGCTCATCGCCACGTGCGCCAAGTTCGGGGCGTGGCTCTCGGGCGCCGACGAGGCGACCATCGCGACCGCCGAGGAGTTCGGCGAGGTCATCGGGGTGGCGTTCCAGATCGCGGACGACATCATCGACATCGAGTCCGACTCGTCGGGGAAGACGCCGGGGACCGACCTCCTCGAGGGCGTGCCGACGCTGGCGGTGCTGTACGCGCTGGCGGGCGACGCCCCGGAGGACGCGCGGCTGCGGGAGCTCGTCGCCGGGCCCGTCCCGGAGGAGGACCTCGAGGAGGCGCTGGCGCTGCTGCGGGGCTCGAAGGCGATCGGGCAGGCGAAGGACACGCTGCACCAGTACCAGGAGCGGGCCCGGGCGCTGGCCGAGTCGCTCCCGGAGGGCGCGGCGCAGAAGGCCCTGGTCGACATCTGCGACTACATGATCGAGCGCGACGCCTAATTCGACGGCCCCGGCCCGCTCCCACGGGTCGTCGTCCCCGAGGCGGCCCTCGTTCCCGAAGCATGCGTCGACTTCGGCCCGCATCTTCTCGTAATCGAGCCGTGGCAGTTTGCGATGGCGCTCGACAAGCTCGTCTGTCAAGCGCTCGTGTTCCGCTCTCCTTCGAGACGGGGGCCCGCTCTCGCCGGCCGTCTCGCGGATCATTCGGTGCGTCCGACGTTCTCGATGCCGACGACGCTCAGCGTCTCTTCGATCCTGTAGAGCACCCGCCACGCTCCGACACGGGCGCGACGGTAATCCGGCCCCCATGCGACCGAACCCGTCGGCCGGGGGTTTTCCTCCAACGAGTCCAGGAACGCCAGGAGTTCTTCGAGTTCGCCGTGATGGGATGCCATGAACCGTGAGACCTGCGCGACCACGGCCGGTTCCCACTGGACGATGTAGCTCACTGCGCGGCGGCCTCGGCCGCCGCCTCACGCAGGAGCCGTTTGGCTTCCCCGTGTTCGATCGGCTGCACGCCTTCGGCTCGGGAAATTCGGTTGCGGAGGGCGGCGATGGTGTCCTCCATGTCCTCCCAGTCGCTGAAGTTCACCACGAGGGCGATGGGGCGATCGTGGTCGGTGATGACAGTCTGCTGATGTGCGGCGGCGCGGCGCACGATGTCGCCGAGCTTCGGTCGCGCCTCGGTGATAGTGTAAGTCGACATTTATCTAGATTAACATCATGGTTATGTCGCGTCGAGAAGTCGCCTTGCAGCGGGATGCCCGCTTCGCGACGGACGAGACAGTGAGCCGGGGTTGCCGGGAGGTCACCGGCGTACGCCCTGTGTTCCCGGCCGCACCGCCTGCCTGCGGGTGGGCCCGGTTCGCTATCGTTCAAAGCGCCGCTCCTCCCCCAGGAGGCGGCACGCTCGCGGCGGCCGAGCCGCCGATCAGACATGTTCGACCCCCGGCGATCGCCGGGACGCCTCCGGCGCGCGCCACCGCCGCCGAGAAGGGAGCGCAGTGCGACCCCAGCTCACCGGGCCCTCTGCCACGCCGAAGACCGTCATCGCCGCCCAAGGCGTCATCTGGCTCCAGTTCGCGGCCATCATGCTGCTCTACTCGTTCGGGCTGCGGTTCCTGTTCGACGCCACCAGATCCGACTCCAGCGAGCGGTCGATGCTCGGCGTCATCGGCTCGATCGGGCTGGAGAACGCGGTGACGATCCTGCTCAGCGTCGCGATCACCGTCTCGATGCCGTTCATCGCGACCCGGCTCGGGCAGCGGCGGGCGCACGCGGTCACGGCCGCGTGGTGGGCGCTGGCGATCGTCCCGTTCACGATGTACCTGTGGATCCTGGGCCGGGCGTACTTCGCGACGTTCCCCGACGAGGCCCCGTTCTTCCTGAGCGCCGCCGCGATGCTGGTGGTGTGCGGGTCGTTCCCGACCGCGACGCTCCTGCTGCTGCGCTCGCGGGGCGCGCGCGCCTGGTTCGCCGCCGAGGCCCTCTTCGAGGAGATCGACCGCGAGCTGTCGGAGACCGGAGAACTCGAAGCGGTCGAGGCCCGCTAGAAGCACGAGCGGTCGAAGCCCGCAGAAGCACGACGCGAAGCCGCCGGGAGCCCGAGGCTCCCGGCGGCTTCGTCGTGCGTGTCGGGCGCCCGGCGCCGGAGGAGGCAGGACCGGGCGGTCAGCCGCGGGCGGCGATGCCCCGGGCGCACTGCTCGGTCGCGGGACGCATCTCGTCGCGCTCCCAGGCCGGGTGCCACATGTCGGTGCCGGCGTCGGAGGGGGGCTCGGTGAACACGGCGATGAGCCGGGCGCCGTAGTGCTTCTGCTCGTCGGAGGTCAGGCGGTGCAGGGCCTTGTCGGCGGTGCTGCGGTAGACCGCGAAGCGGACGCGGTCGCCCAGGCCGATGTCGTGGAAGAACTCGCCGAGGTAGACCCAGTCGGGGGAGCCGGCGGTGGTGTCGCGCTCACCGATGTTCATGCGGAACGCCCGGGACGGTGCTGTCGTCGGTAGTGCGGCGGGCGCGGTCCAGGTATCGGCGGACGAAGAACTCGGCGAGGCGGGCGCGGTCACGGTCGGTCCATTCGCGGCGGTGGGAGGGGTAGATCGTGACGGCGCCGGTGCCGCCCTCGATAGTGTCGATGACGCCGATATCGGTTGGTGCGCCGGGGTAAAGCTGGCGCAGAGTCACGGAGCCGGGTTCGGGGCGGTCGACGGAGCCGGAGACGACGCGGACGCCGAAGACCTCGGTGCCGATCTTGGTGCGGTCGGATGGCGATGCGCTGGTGTCGGTGCTCATCGGTTCGCCGCCTGGAGTTCGCGGCGGAGGGCGGTGAGCGGGTTCGGCCGGGAGTCGTCGCGGGCCCGGTGGCCGCGCGGGGCGGGGGTGGAGGCGGTACGAGGGTGCGGGCTGGGTGGACGGCGGCGGTGGGCCGGGCGGGACGAGTGGGAGGTGCGGGAGGTGTGGCAGGTGGGGGAAGGGTCGGTGGAGGCGGTGGGATCGGCGAGGCCGGAGGGCGCGGTGCGGCGGAGGCGGAGGTCTGCGGGGGTGAGGTCGCCGGAGTCGAGCGCGGCTTGGCGCTGGGCGGGGCTGGCGGTGTGGAGGAAGAGGCGGGCGGCTGATTCTCGGGAGGGGCAGCCGTGGCGGCCCCAGCGTTCGCCGCACCAGTCGCAGCGCAGGCGGCCGAAGCCGAGGAAGGTGCGGTAGGGCTGGTGGAGTTGCAGGTCGATCTTGGTCCAGGCGGGGACACGGTCGACGGGTACGCTGAGAAGACCCATGAGAAGCTCCATTTCTCGTTGGGACGCGGCCCACCGGCAAGGTTCCAAGCTCCCGGTGGGCCGCTGCTTATGTGGTCATGTTCGGTTGCGCAACAGGCAGGTGCCCGAAGTAGGCGCCCGCTCCCCCGGAGTCACGAACCGAAGGAGCGGGCCGAACCACCGGGCGGCAACGCCGCCTGACCCCACCGGAACCAAGCGGCCTGCGAGTCAGCACCGCGGCCGGTGATCCAGAATTGCGGCCATGCGTGGCTCTCACCACTTCCAGAAGTTTTCCATGGAACTTTTCTCGGGTCAAGCATTATGGTTCGGCGTGTCGTGACAACTTCCCGACAGCAGACTCGCCGGATCTGGAGGATGGCATGAGCAGAGGCGGCGGTTATGATCTGCCCACCGAGGAGGTAGCGATGCCGAAAATGACCGGCCCGACCATCCCGCGCTGGCAACTGGGCGAGGCCCTGGAAGGCCTGCGCCGCAAGACGAAGAAGAGCCGCGATGAGATCGCGGAGCTGATGGACTGCTCGGAGAGCAAGATCCGCAAGATCGAGGAGGGCCGGATCGGGATAAGCCGCATCGAGCTGCTGTACCTGCTCGACCTCCTCGGCGTGAAGGACGAGGAGAACCGCACCGCACTGGTCGAGCTCGCCAAGAAGGGCAAGGAGCGCGGTTACTGGGCTAGCTTCGGCTCTGTACCAACCGCGTTCGAGAATCTCCTCGGCATCGAAGGCGCCGCCACGACCATCAGGTTCTTTGAGTCAATGATGGTCGATGGAATGCTCCAAACCGAGAAATACGCCTGGGCACTTATCGAATCCACCTGGCATTCTGGACAAACACCGGTCGAGAACCAGGTCGAGATGCGCATGGAGCGCCAACGGCGATTGCTGGATGAAGACCCTCCCGAGATCTGGGCGATCTTCGATGAAGCAGTGCTGCGACGCAATATCGGCGGTCCGGAAATCATGCACGAGCAGCTGTTGCATCTCCTCGAATTCGGGAAGCGCCCATATGTGAACATCCAGATCGTGCCCCTCAGCCATGGCGGCTATCATGGCCTGCTCGGGCCGGTCAAACTGTTGGAGTTCCCCGAGGACTTCCACTCCCCCGTCGCCTACGCAGAAACCCAGGCAGGCAGCTTCTACCTGGAGAAAGAGTCGGAAGTGCAGCGCTGTAGTGTTGCGTACAGCCACATGATGGCGGCGGCGCTCAGCCAGCAGGAATCGGCCAAGTTGATCCGTGCCGTCGCCAAGGAGCTTGGCTGAACCGGAACGGATGAGGGATGACTACCGACCTGACCAACGCCCTTTGGCGAAAGAGCAGCCGTAGCGCCAGCAACGGCAACTGCGTAGAGGTCGCCTGCATCCATGACGCCCCCTGGCGCAAGTCCAGCCGGTCGCAGACGAACGGCGCCTGTGTCGAGGTCGCCCCCGTGGCCTCCACGATCGCAGTCCGGGACTCCAAACTCCCCACCTCCGGGGACTTCCCGCACCTCCTGGTCGACCCCGCCTCCTGGACCGGCCTCCTCACCGCCATCAAGACCGGCGACCTCACCTAAAACTTCATGGCAAGAGGCCGCGGGGAGCTTCGCTCCCCGCGGCCTCTTGCCGCGTTCAAAGTCAGTCGTCTGAGACGAAGGCATCCACCATGCCCAGCTCCCGGCTCGGGTATGTCGCCAGCAATTCGTCCAGCACACCGTCGGTGTTGAAGTCGGGATCGCGCAGGCGCTCACTCAACACGATCCCGTCCTCGTCCAGGCGTTGCAGATAGATGTGGTCGTACTGATAGCTGAAGATCCCCTTGGCTCCAGGGTGATCCTCGAGGAACTTGGCGCACGCGGCCAGCATGTCGCGGAAGATCGCTCCATCCTCCTCGCGGGTGAGGAACTTGTTCATCCGAAAGGTGAGAGTCACGGTCTGGTCGACGCCGAACAGCTCGCCCAGCAGCGGCTCCTCCTCCGGGTCATCCTCCGACGGCGTCTCCAAGGTGGTCAACTGGACCTCCCGCCGCACTGCTCGAGGAACATCCCCCGGCTCGTCGAAGCGTTCATCGCAGCCGATCAGGTCCGCAAAATAGTCGAGCATCGCGGCCGCATCGAGGACCGGGGTCGCTTCAAGCACATACTCGATCGCCATCTCAATTAATCTCCGAATCCCAGGGAAAGAACTGCGTTACTTGGTCGTTGTAGACGATCTTGATCTCTTCGAGTCCACGGATCGGATCGTGTTCCAATCGCGCCCGGATCTCGGCGGGACTCGCTTCGCAATCGTCAAGGTTCAAGATTATTCGGAAAGCCTGCTTGTCGTGGACCTTGTCGCGCATGGCGGTACGGATGTTCTTGGGCTTGTTGGTTTTCGGGGCATAGCAGTCCCAAAGCTCACCCTGGGTCCGGTAGTCCGGGTCCTTCTCCGATGCGGTTGGTGGGTTCTGCTCGATGTCGTATCCGGCACGCGCCAGGACGATCGCGGACTCGTTCTCGCGCTCGAGGGCACGGCTCTTGGTGCCGTCAAGCGCGGTGGGCGGGCCTGCGGGTCGCCTGCCGGGGTCGGGCGGGTGTGCCGGTCTCGTGACGGCGTGGACGGGAGACGGTGAGCGTGGCGTACCACTCGAAGGGCCGTCGCCGGTACCCCCAGCCGTCGACACCGTGCCACCGAGCAGAGGCCCGGAGATGTAGTCGGTCATGGCCTGGTCGCCTGCGCTCATCAGCCCATGGACCTCTGCGAGCTTCTCAAGCGCGGATTCCCATTGGACCAAGCCGTCGGCGACCAGAGGGTTGCTCGAACCGACTGTCGAGGCCCGTATCGAACTGAGCGCCTCCTTCATCCGGTCGTGGGCCGCGACAAGCGCGGCTTCGGCTTGGCGGTTCTGTTCGATGAGCGCGGTCAATTGCGCGATCAGTTCAGCGAGCAGCGACACGAGAATCTCCTGAGGATGGACCGGAGCAGCTTCGATTCAACCTGAGTCCCTTGCCGCCTTCAGCTCAAGAATCCCCCGACGCCCAAAGCCCGCACCACCAGGTAGCACGCCGCCACCGCCGCCGCGCCCTTGACGAACCCCCGCAGTTCGAGGCGGTCGGTCTCCTCCTTCACCTCGTGGAGCCGCTCGTCGGCGAGTGCCGCGACTTTCAGCTCGAGCTGTTCTCGGGCCTGCTCGTGCGCGAAGCACACCCGGTTGAGCCGCCGGATCTCGGCCACAAGGACTTCGGTCGAGTGCTTCTCAAGCGGCACATAGGGATCAATCGCCATTACATGCCCCGATCAAGGGCGGTTTCAATGTCGGCGCGCATGTCTTCAAGATACCCACTGGTAGCGAGGTGCTCCGCCATCGCAGTCGCGGTCATTTCGCAATCGCCGCCCTCACTTGGCTCGCAATCCTTCCGCATATCGGAGACGCCTTCTGCGGCCAGGCCGACTCCTTCGGTCATCGTCGCCATAGCCTCGCGCTCTGCCGCGGCACACGAGAAGAGGCCGCGGGGAGCGTTCGCTCCCCGCGGCCTCTTCTCGTTGGTGCGCTTAGGTGTTCAGGAAGGTGCTGGCCTGGTCGGCGATGTCGATCAGGAAGCCCGGGGCGACGCCGAGGATCAGGGTCGCGGCCACGCCCGCGGCCACGACGGCGCCGGCCATCGGGCTCGGCAGGTTCACCGTCGGCGCGTCCGGCGCGGGCTCGTTGAGCCACAGGAGGACGACCACGCGCAGGTACGGGAACGCCAGGATCGCCGAGGACACGACGCCGACCACCACGAGGCCGACCTCGCCGGCGCCCAGGGCGGCGGCGAACAGGCCGAACTTCGCGGTGAAGCCGCTGGTGAACGGGAGCCCCGCGAGCGCCAGCATCAGGATCGTGAAGACCGCCGCGGTGCCCGGGGACTTCTTGCCGAGCCCGGCCCAGCGCGACAGGTGCGTCGCCTCCTCGTCGCCGTCCCGCACGAGGGAGACGACGGCGAACGCCGCGATCACGGTGAAGCCGTAGGCGGCCAGGTAGAACATGGTCGACCCGACCGCGTCGCCGAGCGCGATGACGCCGATCAGCAGGTACCCGGCGTTCGCGATGGAGCTGTACGCGAGCAGCCGCTTGATGTTGCGCTGGGTGACGGCGAAGATCGCGCCGCCGAGCATCGTCGCGATCGCGATGACCATGAGGATCATGCGCCAGTCCCACGCCGAGGACTCCAGGCCCACGTTGAACACGCGCAGGAGCCCGCCGAAGGCGGCGACCTTCACGCAGGCGGCCATCAGGGCCGTCACCGGCGTCGGGGCGCCGGTGTAGACGTCCGGGGTCCACATGTGGAACGGGACGGCCGCGGCCTTGAACAGCATCGCGACGGCGATCATGGCGACGCCGATGTACAGCAGGAGCCGCGGCTGGTTCGAGGCGATCCCCGCCTGGTTGATCCCCGCGAGGTCCACGGTGCCGGCGAAGCCGTACAGCATCGCCATGCCGTAGACGTAGAACGCCGAGGCGAACGCGCCCAGCAGGAAGTACTTGAGCGCGGCCTCCTGGCTGATGAGGCGGCGCCGCTTGGCGAGGCCGCACAGGAGGTACAGCGGGAGCGAGAGCATCTCGAGGGCGACGAACATGGTGAGCAGGTCGCCCGCGACGACGAACATCATCATGCCGACGACCGCGAAGAGCGTCAGCGGGAAGATCTCGGTCGCGCCGTCCTCGCGCTGCTGCGCCTTGTCCGCGGCCGAGTCGGCGACCACCGCGGCCTCGGCGACGAAGTCGCCGCCCCGGGTGGTGCGGCGCTCGGCGAGCAGGAGCACGGCCACGACCGACAGGAGCGCGATGGTGCCCTGGAGGAACAGGCCCGGCCCGTCGAGGACCACCGAGCCGAGGCCGGTGCCCTCGATGGAGAACGCGGCGCTGCTCTTGTCGTGGATCAGGACCACGGCGGTGAACGCCGCGAGGAGCGCCGCGACGGCGAGGCCCGCCTGGACCGCGAGGCGGCGGGCCCGGGGGACCGTGGCCTCCACGAGGAGTCCGCCGAAGGCCGCCGCGAACACGATGATCATGGGGGCCAGGCCGGCCCAGTCGATCTGGACCTCATTCATTGCTGACTCCTTCAGCGGCGGGCAGGTCGGCCTGTTCACCGGAGATGAACAGGAGCGTGTTGTCGACGGCGGGCTCGACGGCGTCGATGAGCGGCTGCGGGTAGAACCCGAAGCCGAGGATCGCGATCACCAGCGGCGCGACGAGGGCCTTCTCGCGGAGGGTGAGGTCGCGCCGCATCGCGGGCACCTCGTCGAGCGCCGGGTTCCGGTCGCCCTGCATGGTGCGCTGGTACATCCACAGGACGTACGCGGCCGCGAGGATGATCCCGAGGGTCGCCAGGACCGCGACGGGCTCGTTGTCGGTGAACGCGCCGAACAGGACCAGGAACTCGGAGATGAACGGCGCGGTGCCCGGCAGCGAGAGCGAGGCGAGCCCCGCGAACAGGAAGATCCCGGCCAGCAGCGGCAGGGTCTTGGCGGCCCCGCCGTAGTCGGCGATCTGCGCCGAGCCGCGGCGCAGCGTGAGGAACCCGACGATGATGAACAGCAGGCCCGTGGCGAGGCCGTGGTTGAACATGTAGAGGACCGCGCCGGTCGCCGAGGCCTGCGTGAACGCGAAGATCCCGATGCCGATGAACCCGAAGTGCGCGATCGAGGTGTAGGCGACCAGGCGCTTGAGGTCGGTCTGGCCGATGGCGACGAACGCGGCGTAGAGCACGCCGATGACGCTCATGCCGATCACCCACGGCGCGAACGTCCGCGTGGCGTCCGGGAACAGCGGGATGCAGTAGCGCAGGATCGCGAACGTCCCGATCTTGTCCATGACGCCGACCAGGAGCGCCGCGACCGCGGCCGGGGCCGCCCCGCCCGCGTCCGGGAGCCAGGTGTGGAACGGGAAGAACGGGGCCTTGATCGCGAACGCGAGGAAGAACCCGAGGAACAGCCAGTTCTGGAGCGACCCGGCCTCCATCGGCTCGGCCGCGACGAGCGTCTGCCAGTCGAAGACGCCGCCGGAGTGGACCCACAGGCCGATGACGGCGACGAGCATGAACAGGCCGCCGACGAGCGAGTACAGGAAGAACTTGACCGCCGCGTACTGCTTCTTCGGGCCGGTGCCGTAGGAGCCGATGAGGAAGTACATCGGGACGAGCATCGCTTCGAAGAAGAAGTAGAACAGCAGCACGTTGGAGGCCAGGAAGGTCGCCAGCATGGCCGCCTGGAGCGCCAGTATGAGCGCGAAGAACGCCGGGACGCTGCGCTTGACCGCGTCGAGGTCGCGCCAGGCCGCGAGCATCGCGATGGGCGTGAGCCCGGCGGTCAGGGCGACCAGGAGCAGGGCGATGCCGTCGACCCCCCACGACAGGTTGAGGTCCCAGGCCTCGACCCACGTGTAGGTCTCGGTGAACTGGAGCCAGGGCGCGTCGGCCGAGTAGTCGAAGCCGAGCGCCACCATGGCGGTGATGACGGCGACGACGCCGGAGACCGCCAGGGCGGTCCACTTGGCGGCGTCCGCGTTCTCGCGTCTGATCGACGCGACGACCACCGCCCCGATGAGGGGCACGGCGACCAGCGCCGACAGCAACGGGAGTTCGTTCATTGGACGACCACCACCATGAGCGCGGCCACCACGATGACGGCGCCGGACAGAATGGACAGGGCATAGGAGCGGACGAAGCCGGTCTGGAGCGCCAGGAGCCGCCGCGAGCCGCCGCCGATCGCGGCCGACAGGCCGTTGACGGCGCCGTCGACGCCGCGGGCGTCGATCGAGACGGAGGCGCCCGCGACCAGGCGGCTCGGGCGTTCGAAGAGGCCGCGGTTGACGGCCTCCCCGCCGAGGTCGGCGCGCGCGAGGCGCACCGGCCAGGCGGCGGCCCGCGGCGCCTCGTCGGTGCCGCGGCGGAACAGGAACCAGCCCAGGGCCGCGCCGAGGACCACCACGACGGTGGTGGCGATGGTGACCTGGGTGTGGCTCAGGTGCCCGTGGGCCTCGTGGTGCTCGCCGAACACCGGTGTGAGCCAGGTGGTCACGGGGCCGGCCATGAGGCCGCCCGCCGCGAGCGAGCCGAGGCCGAGCAGGACCAGCGGGCCCGTCATGATCGCCGGGGACTCGTGCGGGTGCACGTCCTCGGTCCAGCGCCGGGGGCCGTGGAAGGTGAGCACGAACAGCCGCGTCATGTAGAACGCGGTGAGCGCGGCGCCCAGGAGCGCGGCGCCGCCGACGACCCAGCCCTGCCAGCCTTCGCGCGCGAACGCGGCGGCGATGATCGGGTCCTTGCTGAAGTAGCCGGAGAACGGGAACAGGCCGATGATCGCGAGCCAGCCGGCGGCGAACGTGGCGTAGGTCCAGGGCATCACGCGCCACAGGCCGCCGAAGCGGCGGATGTCGGTCTGGTCGTTCATGGCGTGCATGACCGAGCCGGAGCCGAGGAACAGGCCGGCCTTGAAGAAGCCGTGCGCCAGCAGGTGGATGATGCCGAGCGCGAACGCGCCGCCGCCGAGGCCGACCGCGAGGAACATGTAGCCGATCTGGGAGACCGTGGACCAGGCGAGGACGCGTTTGATGTCGTCCTTGGCGCAGCCGACGACCGCCCCGAAGAGGAGGGTCAGCGCGCCGACGACGACCACGGCCGTCTGCACGTCCGGGTTGAGGCTGAAGATGACGTTCGAGCGGGCGATCAGGTAGACGCCCGCGGTGACCATGGTGGCCGCGTGGATGAGGGCCGAGACCGGGGTCGGGCCCTCCATGGCGTCGGGGAGCCAGGTCTGGAACGGCCACTGGCCGGACTTGCCGCAGGCCGCGGCCAGGAGCAGCAGCCCGATCGCGAGGCTCGTCCCCGTGGAGAGGGACTCGGCGCCGTTGAAGACCGTGGCGAAGTCGAGCGAGCCGAGCGCGCCGATCATGGTGAACATCGCCAGGAGGAAGCCGACGTCGGCGACCCGGTTGGCGAGGAAGGCCTTCTTGCCGGCGGTCGCGGCGGCGGGCTTGGCCTGCCAGAACGCGATGAGGAGGTAGGAGGCGACGCCCACGCCCTCCCAGCCGATGAAGGTCATGAAGTAGTTGCCGCCCAGCACGAGCACGAGCATCGCGGCGGCGAACAGGTTGAAGTAGGCGAAGAACTTCCGGCGCCCCTCGTCGTGCGCCATGTAGCCGACGGCGTAGACGTGGATGAGGAAGCCGACGCCGGTGATGAGCAGGCAGAAGACCGCGCTCAGCGGGTCGAACAGGAGGCTCGCGTCGATCTGGAGGTCCCCGACCGAGATGATCGTGAACAGGTCCAGGGTGCCGCTCTTGTCCTCGAGTCCCGAGAGGGAGGCGAAGAGCGTCAGCGCGAGGGCGAAGGCGGCGCCGATGGTGGCGGTGCCGAGCCAGTGGCCCCACTTGTCGGCGCGGCGGCCCGCCAGGAGCAGGACGGCGGCGCCGAGCGCCGGGAGCGCGATGAGCGCCCACGTCCAGGCCAGCGCGCCGGTCGCGGGCGCGTACGAGATGTCGTCCACTGTGTCCCCTCTAGGCCTTCAGGAGGTTGGCGTCGTCGACAGAGGCGGAGCGCCGCGACCGGTAGATCGCCATGATGATCGCCAGTCCGACCACGACCTCGGCGGCGGCGACGGCCATGACGAAGAACGCCATGACCTGCCCGTCGATGGTGCCGCTGGTGCGCGCGAAGGTCACCAGGGTCAGGTTCCCGGCGTTGAGCATGAGCTCGACGCACATGAACACGACGATCGAGTTGCGGCGCACCAGGACGCCGACGGCCCCGATGCAGAACAGCGCGGCGGCGAGGATCAGGTAGTACTCGGGGCTCATCGGTCGCGCCCTTCCGTGGAGGGCCGGCAGTGCTCGGGGCTCATGCGTCCTTCCCTTCCGTGTGCTTCGGCGCCGCCTCGGCGGCGGTGAGCTGGCGCGGCGGGACGTACTCGGACAGGCTCGCGGGCTCGATCGAGCCGTCCGGGCGCAGCGCCGGGGTCGCGGTCGAGTCGGAGGTGGCGAACACGCCGGGCCCGGGCCTGGGGCCGGGGTAGACGCCGGGCGCGAACCGCTCGCGGCTGTGCTCCTTCTGGCCCTTGTGGCCGCCCTTCTTGGCGACGTGCGCGAACATGAGCGCGCCGACCGCGGCGACGGTGAGGACGCCGGAGACCACCTCGAAGGGGAACAGGTAGGTCGAGAACAGCGCGTCGGCGATCGCCTCCACGTTGGACCCGGCCCCCGTGGCCCAGGCGGCGGGCTCGGCGGGGACGATGAGGCCGGAGACGGCCCGGGCCAGGCCCGCCGACAGCAGCGCGGCGAGGCCGATGCCCAGGCACACGGCGAGGAACCGCTGGCCCCGGAGCGTCTCGAACATGGAGTCCTTCGAGTCGCGCCCGAACAGCATGAGCACGAACAGGAACAGCATCATGATCGCGCCGGTGTAGACCATGATCTGCACGAAGCCGAGGAACGGCGCGGCCTGCATGATGTAGAAGACCGCCAGGCACATCATGGTGATCGCGAGCATGAGGGCCGCGTGGATGGCCGAGCGGGCCAGGACGAGGCCGATGGCCCCGCCGAGCGCGATCGGTGCGAGGATCCAGAAGAACACCGCCTCGCCGATGGAGGCGTCCTGGGCGAGGGTCTGGGCCAGGTCGATCACTGCTGCCCCCTCTGCTTGGTCTGCGCGAGCATCTCCGTGAGGGAGAACTCCGCGCCCTCGCTGGCGCCGGGGTTGACCGGGCCGGACGCGTAGTAGTCCTTCTCGCTGTCGCCCAGGCGCATCGGGTGCGGCGGCTGCTCCATGCCCTCGATGAGCGGCGCGAGCAGCTCCTCCTTGGTGAAGATGAGGTCGCGGCGGTCGTCGCGGGCCAGCTCGTACTCGTTGCTCATGGTGAGCGAGCGGGTCGGGCAGGCCTCGATGCACAGGCCGCAGAAGATGCAGCGCGCGTAGTTGATCTGGTAGGTCTTGGCGTACCGCTCGCCGGGCGAGAACCGCTCGGCCTCGGTGTTCTCGGCGCCCTCGACGTAGATCGCGTCGGCCGGGCAGGCCCAGGCGCACAGCTCGCAGCCGATGCACTTCTCCAGCCCGTCCGGGTGGCGGTTGAGCACGTGGCGGCCGTGGTAGCGCGGCTGGAGCTTCGAGGGCTCCTCCGGGTAGTCGACGGTCACCTTCGGCTTGAACATGTGCGAGAAGGTGACGCCGAAGCCCTTGGCGAAACCGGACATCTACTCCTCCCCCTTCTCGTTGGAGCCGTTGACCGGCGCGGTGGCGTCCGCGGGCTCGAGCTCGCGCAGGGCCCGCGGGTTGGGCGGGACGGCGAGGTCGAGCGGCGGGACGGGGAAGCCGCCGAGGCCCGTGTCGGGCTCGGCCGGGGCCTCGTACTGCTTCCGGCTGGGCCAGAAGAAGATCAGGGCCATGACGACGATGGCCGCGCCGCCCGCGAAGGCGATGCGGGTGGCCGTCTCGTTGTCGGTGTCGAGGCCGATGTTCATGGCCGCCAGGACCATGAGCCAGACCAGGGAGACCGGGACGAGGACCTTCCAGCCCAGGCGCATGAACTGGTCGTAGCGCAGCCGCGGGAGCGTGCCGCGCAGCCACACGTAGAAGAACAGGAACGCCAGGACCTTCCCGAAGAACCAGACCAGGGGCATGAAGCCCTCGTTCGCGCCCGGCCACCACGAGTCGGGGAAGGGCGCGGCCCAGCCGCCGAGGAACAGCGTGACGGCCAGGGCCGACATCGTGACCATGTTGACGTACTCGGCCAGGAAGAACGAGGCGTACTTCAGGCTCGAGTACTCGGTCGCGAACCCGGCCACGAGCTCGGACTCGGCCTCGGGGAGGTCGAACGGGGCGCGGTTGGTCTCGCCGACCATCGCGATCACGAAGATCACGAAGCTCGGCGCGAGCACCAGGAAGTACCAGCCCGGCAGGGTGATGTCGAGGCCCGCGACGTTGAGCGGGATGCCCTCGGCCTGCGCCTCGACGATCGCCCCGGTCGACATCAGCTGCGACTGGAAGAACACCGCGAGGACCGCCAGACCCAGCGCGATCTCGTACGAGATGACCTGCGCCGCGGCGCGCAGCGCGCCCAGCAGCGAGTACGCCGAGCCGGAGGACCAGCCCGCGAGCACGATGCCGTAGACGCCCAGGGCCGAGCAGGCCAGGATGACCAGGACGCTCACCTCGAAGTCGGTGAGCTGGAGCTCGGTCTCGAGCCCGAAGACGCTCACCTCGGGCCCGAAGGGGATCACCGCGAACGCGGTGAACGCGCAGGTGACCGCGATGACCGGGGCCGCCAGGAACACCCACTTGTCCGCGGTGCGCGGCATGGTGTCCTCTTTGAACGCGAGCTTCAGGCCGTCGGCGAGCGACTGGAGCAGGCCGAAGGGCCCGTTCCGGTTCGGCCCGGGCCGCACCTGCATGATCGCGACCACGCGGCGCTCGTACCAGATGGTGAACAGCACCAGCAGGACCAGGACCACGAAGACCAGGACGCCCTTGACGAGCATCAGCCAGATGGGGTCGTTCATGCCTCGACCGCCTTCTTCTTCAGGAGGAGCAGCTCGTTCATGCCTCGACCGCCTCTACTTCGCCGCCCGGGGACGCCTGCGAGCCGATCGGGGGCTCGGCGGCGGCCGGGCGCGGCACGTTCGGGTAGGCCCGGATCTGGACCACGTCGCCCGAGCCGGCGCCCAGGTGGCGGTAGATGCCGCGGCCGGGCGCGTTCTGCGGCAGCCAGACCACGCCCTCGGGCATGTCCGTCACCGCCAGCGGCAGCGTGATCCCGCCGATCGCCGTGGCGACCGTGACGCCCGAGCCCTCGACCGCGCCGATCGCCTTCGCGGTGGCCGCGCTCAGGCGCACCACCGGGTCGGGGGCGCAGCCGGCCAGGTGCGGGTTGTTCTCCTGCATGGAGCCGCCGTCGAGGAGCTGGCGCCAGGTGGCGAGCACCGCCTTGCCGTCCTCGCCGGACCGCGCGGGCTTGTCGAAGCCCCACTCGGGCGCCTCCTGGCGGGTGATCGGGTCGGGCAGGCCGGCCAGTTCGGCGCGCACGGTGCGCGTCTGGGCCAGGCCCAGCTCGACGCCCATGGCGGCCGCGAGCGTGTCGAGCACGGCGTGGTCGCTCATGAGGTCGGTGGGGACCACCGTCTCGAAGGTGCGCAGGCGCCCCTCCCAGTCGAAGTAGGCCCCGTCCTTGCCGGTGACCGGCGCGACCGGGAGGATCACGTCCGCGACGCGGGTGACCGCCGAGTGCCGGATCTCCAGGGAGACCACGAAGCGGGCCGCGTACAGCGCCGCCTCGACCGCCGGGGCGTCCGCGAAGTCGTACGGGTCGACGCCGCCCACCAGGAGCGCGTCGATCTCGCCGTCCGCGGCGGCCTGGAGGAGGTCCCAGGCGCCGCGCCCGTCGCCGCCGGGCAGGGACGCGACGCCCCAGTACTCGGCGAGCTGCTCGCGGTCGGCCGCGTGGGAGGCGAGCCCGCCGCCGGGCAGGAGCCCGGGCAGGCAGCCGGCCTCGACCGCGCCGCGGTCCCCGGCGCGCCGGGGGATCCAGGCCAGGCGCGCGCCGGTGGCGCGGGCCAGCTTCACGGCGGCGGAGAACGCGCCTTCGACCGTGGCGAGGCGCTCCCCGAGGAGGATCACCGCGCCGTCCTCGGCGAGGGCGTCGCGGACGTAGCCGCCGCGCTGCCAGCCGTCGAGGAGCTCGGCCTCCTCGCCGGGCAGCGCCTCGATGAGGTTCGCGTCGAGCTTGCCGGTGCCGCGGGTCGCGAACGGCGCGACCACGTGCACGCGCTGGCCGTGCGCCCGCACGGCCTTGCGCATGCGCAGGAACGCGATCGGGCACTCCTCCTCGACTTCGAGGCCCACGGTGAGGACCACCGGGGCCTGCTCGAGGTCCTCGTAGGTGACCGCGCCGCTGGAGGGGTAGACCCCCGCGACGGCGTGGGCGAGGAACTCGGACTCCTCGGTCGAGTGCGGCCGGGAGCGGAAGTCGATGTCGTTGGTGCCCAGGACGATGCGCGCGAACTTGGCGTAGGCGTAGGCGTCCTCGACGGTGAGGCGGCCGCCGGGGAGGACCCCGACGCGGCCGGTCTCCTCGCCGGCGAGGCCCGCGGCGGCCCGGCGCAGGGCCTCGGGCCAGGAGGCCTCGCGCAGGGAGCCGTCGGCCTCGCGGACCATGGGCTTGGTGATGCGGTCGGCGGCGTCGGCGTACGAGTGGGCCCAGCGGCCCTTGTCGCAGTTCCACTCCTCGTTCACGGCCGCGTCCTCGCCCGCGAGGCGCCGCAGCACCTTGCCGCGGCGGTGGTCGGTGCGCTGCGCGCACCCGGCCGAGCAGTGCTCGCACACGCTCGGGCTGGAGACGAGGTCGAACGGGCGCGAGCGGAACCGGTACTGGGAGCCGGTGAGGGCCCCGACCGGGCAGATCTGGACGGTGTTGCCCGAGAAGTAGGACTCGAACGGCTCGTCCTCGTAGACGCCCACCTGCTCCAGCGCTGAGCGCTCCATGAGCTCGATGAACGGGTCGCCGGCGACCTGGTCGGAGAAGCGGGTGCAGCGGGCGCACAGGACGCAGCGCTCGCGGTCGAGGAGCACCTGGGAGGAGATCGGCAGCGCCTTCTTGTAGGTGCGCTTGTCGGCCGCCTCCATGCGGGTCTCGGTGCGGCCGGTGCTCATCGCCTGGTTCTGGAGCGGGCACTCGCCGCCCTTGTCGCAGACCGGGCAGTCCAGGGGGTGGTTGATCAGGAGGAACTCCATGATCCCCTCCTGGGCCTCCTTCGCGACCTCGCTGGAGTGCTGGGTCTTGACGACCATGCCCTCCATGGCAGTGGTCGTGCACGAGGCCGCGGGCTTGGGCATCCCGCGCCCGTTGCCCATGTCGGGGACGTCCACCAGGCACTGGCGGCAGGCGCCGACCGGCTCGAGCAGCGGGTGGTCGCAGAACCGGGGGATCTCGATGCCGAGCTGCTCGGCGGCCCGGATGATCAAGGTGCCCTTGGGGACCGTGACCTCCACACCGTCGATGGTGAAGGTGACTTGATCGGTCATGTTCAGTGCGCTCCGATCTTCTCGGCGTCGAAGAGGGCCGGCTTGTGACCTTCGATGTAGTCGAGGTAGTCCTGCTTGAAGAACTTCAGCGACGAGGTGACGCACGAGGTCGCGCCGTCGCCGAGGCCGCAGAAGGAGCGGCCGAGGAGGTTCTTGCAGGCGCTCTCCAGGAGCTTGAGGTCGCCGAGGGACCCCCGGCCCGACAGGATGCGCTCGTAGACGCGGACCATCCAGTAGTTGCCCTCGCGGCACGGGGTGCACTTGCCGCAGGACTCGTGCTGGTAGAACTTCAGCCACCGCCAGCAGGCGACCACCGGGCAGTCCTGGTCGGAGAAGATCATGACCGCGGTGGTGCCGAGGATCGACCCGGCCTTGGCGACGTTGTCGAAGTCCAGCGGGACGTCGATCGAGTCGGCCGAGAGCATCGGCGTCGAGGAACCGCCGGGGGTGAAGAACTTCAGCTCGTGGCCCTCGGTCATCCCGCCGGCGAGCTCGATGAGCTCGCGCAGCGTGGTGCCCATGGAGCACTCGTACTGGCCGGGGTGCTTGACGCGGCCCGACAGCGAGTAGATCATCGTGCCCGCGGCGTTCTCGGAGCCGAGGTCCTTCCACCACTGGGCGCCGCCGAGCACGATGTGCGGGACGGCCGCGATGGAGCCGACGTTGTTGATGCACGTGGGCTTGTTGTACAGCCCGTGCGTGGCCGGGAACGGCGGGCGCAGCCGCGGCTGGCCGCGCTTGCCCTCGAGCGAGTCGAGGAGCGCGGTCTCCTCGCCGCAGATGTACGCGCCCGCGCCGGAGTGGATCACGACCTCGAGGTCGAAGCCGGAGCCGAGGATGTCCTTGCCGAGGTACCCGGCCTCGCGGGCCTCGCGGACGGCGTGGCGCAGGCGGCGGGCGGCGTGGATCGCCTCGCCGCGCACGTACACGAACGCGCGGGAGGCCTTGATGGCGTAGGAGGCGATGACGATGCCCTCGATGAGCGAGTGCGGGTCGTTCATCATCAGCGGCAGGTCCTTGCAGGTGCCCGGCTCGCCCTCGTCGGCGTTGACGACCAGGTAGTGCTCCTGGCCGTCGTCGGGCACGAACTGCCACTTCATGCCGACGGGGAAGCCGGCGCCGCCGCGGCCGCGGTGGCCGGACTCCTTCATGAACGCGATGAGGTCGGCCTGGGAGTAGCCGAGGGCCTTGCGCAGGGCCTGGTAGCCCTCGAGCTGCTCGTAGACGTCGATCTTCCACGCGCCCGGGGACATCCAGCGCTTGGTGACCACGGGCTTGAGCTTGCTGAGGACGTCCTCGCGGGGCCGCCTGGGACCGGGCACGGTTACGCTCACTTCGCTTCCTCGGGTTCCTTGGTCAGGAGGGGCGCGGCGGGGTCGTAGGCGGGCGCGGTGACGCCGGCCTCGGCCGCCAGGCGGGCCCCGGCGAGCGTCGCGTCGCCGTGGGCGTTGCCCTCGAGCCCGGCCGTGCGCTCCTCGTCGAACCCGGCCAGCTGCACCGACAGCTCGCGCAGCGTGCACAGCGGCGCGCCGCGCGTGGGGATCGGGCGGCGCCCGTCCCGCAGCTCGCGGACCAGCTCCACGGCCTTGGCCTCGTCGTGCTCGTCGAAGAACTCGTAGTTGACGGTGACGACGGGCGCGTAGTCGCACGCGGCGAGGCACTCGGCGTGCTCGAGCGTGATCTTCCCGTCGGGCGTGGTCTCGTCGTGGCCGACGTCGAGCTCGTCGCTGAGCGCGTCGAACACCTTCTGGCCGCCCTTGGACTGGCAGAGGGTGTTGGTGCATACCGAGACCAGCCAGTCGCCGGCCGGCTCGCGCTTGTACATCGTGTAGAAGGTCGAGACCGCCTGCACCTGGGCCTTGGTGATGCCCAGTGCTTCGGCGCAGAAGGCGATGCCCTCGTCCGAGACGTAGCCGTCGTGGGACTGCACGAGGTGCAGCAGCGGCAGCAGCGCCGAGCGCTCGCGGCCCTCGGGGTAGCGCACGAGGATGGCCTCGGCCTGCTCGCGGATCTTCTCCGGGTAGTTCACCTGTCGCAACCTCCCATGACCGGGTCGAGCGAGGCCCCGCCCGCGATGACGTCGGCGAGCAGGCCGCCTTCGGAGATGGCGGGGATGGCCTGCAGATTGATGAAGGACGGTTCGCGCATGTGGACGCGGAACGGCCTCGTGCCGCCGTCGGAGACGGCGTGGATGCCCAGTTCGCCGCGAGGGGCCTCGACGGCGGTGTACACCTGCCCGGCCGGGACCCGGAAGCCCTCGGTGACGAGCTTGAAGTGGTGGATCAGCGCCTCCATCGACTGGCTCATGATGTGCCGGATGTGGTTGAGGCTGTTGCCCATGCCGTCGCCGCCGAGGGCGAGCTGCGCGGGCCAGGCGATCTTCTTGTCCTCGACCATGACCGGGCCGGGCTCGAGCTTGTCGAGGCCCTGCTCGATGATGCGCAGGCTCTGGCGGATCTCCTCGAGGCGGACGAGGTACCGGGCCCAGGCGTCGGCGCCGTTGTGGGTCGGGACCTCGAAGTCGTACTCCTCGTAGCCGCAGTACGGCTGCGTCTTGCGCAGGTCCCAGGGGAGCCCGGCGGAGCGGAGCACGGGGCCGGTGACGCCGAGGGCGAGGCAGCCGGAGACGTCGAGGTAGGCGACGCCCTGGGTGCGCTCCTGCCAGATGGCGTTGCCGGTGAGCAGGCCCTCGTAGTCGTCGAGGCCCTGGGGCATGTAGTCGATGAAGTCGCGGATCATCTGGACGCCGTCGCGCGGGAGGTCCTGGGAGACGCCGCCGGGCCGGACGTAGGCCATGTTCATGCGCAGGCCGCAGACGGCCTCGAAGATGTCGAGGATCTTCTCGCGGTCGCGGAAGCCGTAGATCATCATCGACAGCGCGCCGAGCTCCATGCCGGTGGTCGCGAGGGCCACGAGGTGGGAGCTGATCCGGTTGAGCTCCATCATGATCACGCGGATCACCTCGGCCCGCCGGGGCACCTCGATCCCGAGGAGCTTCTCGACGGCGAGGCAGTACGCGGTCTCGTTGAAGATCGGGGCGAGGTAGTCGGCGCGGGTGACGAACGTGGTCCCCTGCGTCCAGGTCCGGTACTCGAGGTTCTTCTCGATGCCGGTGTGCAGGTAGCCGATGACGGGGCGCACCGAGCGGACGGTCTCGCCCTCGAGCTCGCAGACCAGGCGGAGCACGCCGTGCGTGGACGGGTGCTGCGGGCCGAGGTTGACGATGAGGCGCTCTTCGTTGACCGGGTCGACCGAGGCGACGAGCTCGTCCCAGTCGCCGCCGGTGACGGTGTAGACGCGGCCCTCGGTGGTGTCGCGCTCCGCGGCGTAGGCGTCCTGGGCGTTCTCAGTGGCGGTCACTTGCAGGCCCTCCTCTCGTCGGGCGGCGGGCTGGGCCGCTTCTCGCGGGGGGCTTCGCCACCCCGCGCTCCCCGTGGGGAGATCCGGTAGACGGTCACTTGTAGGCCCTCCGCTCGTCCGGCGGAGGGATGTGGGCGCCTTTGTACTCGACTGCGATGCCGCCCAGCGGGTAGTCCTTCCGCTGCGGGTGGCCCTCCCAGTCGTCGGGCATGAGGATGCGGGTCAGGTGCGGGTGGCCCTCGAAGACGACGCCGAACATGTCGTAGGCCTCCCGCTCCTGCCAGTCGGCGGTCGGGTAGACCGCGGCGACCGACTGGACCACGGGGTGGTCGAGTCCGACGGCGGTCTCCAGGCGGACCTGGCGGCGGTAGGTCATCGACGTCAGCTGGTAGACCACGTGGAGCCGGTTGCGCCGGTCCGGGTAGTCCACGCCGGACACCGAGTTGCACAGCTCGAACCGCAGGGCCTCGTCGTCGCGCATGGCCTTGCAGACCTCGGCGGTGCGGTCGGGGGCGATGTAGATCGTCAGCTCGCCGCGGTCGACGACGACCGCGCGGGTGACGTCGTCGCCGAGCAGGTCGCGCAGCGCCCCGACGACCTCGTCGAAGTAGCCGCCCAGGGGCTCGGCCGTGGAGGCGATCTCGGCGCCGAGCGGGGCGGCCCGCACGAGGCCGCCGAAGCCGGAGGTGTCGCCGGTGTCGGTGGCGCCGAAGAGGCCCTTCTGGCGCTGGACGCCGACGGGCTGGACGTCGCCGGGGCCCGACTCGCCGGTGCCGGTCGGGTCGGCGGGTTCGGTGCTCATCGCTTGGCCACCGCCTTTCGGATGCGCAGCTGCTCCTCGTCGCCGGCCTTGACCGCCTCGGTCCACTCCTTCTTGCGCTGCTTGTCGAAGCGGTAGGAGGAGGGCATCGCGCCGGGCTTGACCACGGGCTCGGGGAGGTCGGCGAGGGCCTGCCGGCGCTTCTCGCCCAGCGGCTCGTGCTGGACCTTCTCGTGGAGCTTGAGGATCGCGTCGAGGAGCATCTCGGGCCGCGGCGGGCAGCCGGGGAGGTACATGTCGACGGGGACGACGTGGTCGACGCCCTGGACGATCGCGTAGTTGTTGAACATGCCGCCGGAGGTGGCGCACACGCCCATGGACAGGACCCACTTGGGCTCGGCCATCTGGTCGTAGATCTGGCGCAGCACCGGCGCCATCTTCTGGCTCACGCGCCCGGCCACGATCATGAGGTCGGCCTGGCGCGGGGAGGCCCGGAAGACCTCCATGCCGAAGCGGCCGGTGTCGTAGCGGGCGGCGCCGGTGGCCATCATCTCGATGGCGCAGCAGGCGAGGCCGAACGTGGCCGGCCACATCGAGGCCCGGCGGGTCCAGTTGACGAGGGCCTCGACCGAGGTGAGGATGATGCCCTGCGGGAGTTTCTCTTCTACACCCATTGATGCCTCAGTCCCAGTCCAGTCCGCCGCGGCGCCATTCGTAGGCGTAGGCGACGAACAGCGCGGCGATGAACATGAACACGGCCCAGAACCCGAAGATCCCGAGCACGTCGTGGTGGACCGCCCACGGCACGAGGAAGATGATCTCGATGTCGAAGACGATGAACAGCATGGCGGTGAGGTAGAACTTCACCGGGAACTTGGTGGGGCCCGCGGTCGTGGGCGCGGGCTCGATGCCGCACTCGTAGGGGTCGGCCTTGGCGCGGTTCCTGCGGTAGGGGCCGGCGATGCGCGAGGCGACCACCGAGACGACGCCGAACCCCAGTCCGATCGCGAACATGATGACGACCGGTACGTAGACTTCCATCGGCTCAGACCCTCCTTTCGGTGAGGCTTGCGAGCCGGTCATCGGCTCGAGCGGCATGGGCGCGGCCTGCCGACCGGGCCTTGGCCCGGCCCAGTCCGGGCGTGACGAGGCGCATCCCGTTGACGATCCGGTCGGCGGTGTCGCGGCCGGGCCGGTCGGTGAGGTTGGCCAGCAGTTTCAGCACGACGCGCATGAGCGCTGGGCGCTGGAGGCCGTGCTCGGTGCACAGCCGCATGACGGTGGGGTGGCCGATGAGCTGCACGAAGATCCCGCCCATGCGGTAGTACGAGCCCCACAGCTCGTCCATGCGGCCCGCGTAGGAGCGGAGGATCGCCTCGCGGCGCGGGGTGTTCGGGGCCTTGAGGGCGGCCGCGGCGACCTGCGCGGCGGCCTCGCCCGCCTCGACGGCGTAGGCGATGCCCTCGCCGTTGAAGGGGTTGACCATGCCGCCGGCGTCGCCCACGAGCATGAGGCCGCGGCTGTAGTGCGGGGTCCGGTTGAAGCCCATGGGGAGGGCGGCGCCGCGCACGGGGCCGTCGGCGTTGGCCTCGTCGGCGAGGCCCCACTCCTCGGGGGTGTTGGCGAGCCAGTCGCGCAGCAGGGCCCGGTAGTCGGTCTTGCCGTAGCCCTCGGAGGAGTTGAGGACGCCGAGGCCGACGTTGACGCGGCCGTCGCCGAGGCCGAAGATCCAGCCGTAGCCGGGCTGGAGGACGTCGGGTTCGGCGGCGGTGCGCAGGGCGAGCCAGGACTCGAGGTAGTCGTCGTCGTGCTTGGCCGCGGACCGGTAGTACTGGCGGACCGCGACGCCCATGGGGCGCTTCTCGTCGCGTTTGAGGCCGAGGGCGAGGGCGAGGCGGCCGGAGACGCCGTCGGCGGCGATGACCAGGGGGGCCCGGAAGGTGACGTGCTCGCCGTCGCGGACGGCGGTGACGCCCGCGACGCGGCCGGCGAGGTCGAAGACGGGGGCGGTGACCTTGGCGCCGGTGAGGAGCTTCGCGCCGGCCGCCACGGCCCGGTCGGCGAGGATCTGGTCGAAGTCGAGGCGGGTGCGGGTGAGGCCGTAGTCGGGGAAGTGCTCGAGGGCGGGCCAGTCGAGCTCGATGGCGGCGCCGTCGGCGACGACGCGCAGGCCGCGGTTGCGGACCCAGCCGGGGGCCTCGGTGTCGACGCCCATCTTGAGCAGCTGCGCGACGGCGCGCGGGGTGAGGCCGTCGCCGCAGACCTTCTCGCGGGGAAAGTGCGTCTTCTCCAGCAGGAGTACGTCGAGGCCCCGGGCGGCCAGATGGTAGGCCGAGGCCGCACCACCGGGGCCGGCGCCGACGACGATGACGTCGGCGTCCGGGGTTGCGTGAGTGGTCACGGGCGTCCTCTCAGGCGTTTGGGGTGGTGATCCTCGTAACGATCAGCCTGCTTGTGAAGCTGTTCACAAGCGTTTGCCGCAAGTCTAGAACTCCGCTATCTACGCCCTGTCACTTAGGTCCACCTAAGTTGTCATTATTCGAGGTCACGACGCGAACAGGCGTGCCTGAACCAGAGTGGCGGAAGCGAAGGGAGCGCCTGGAGCGACGTCATGAGGGCACGTGACAAAGGCGACAGTCGATGCACCGGACAACTTTCGATGCCTGGAAACACTCTCGTAACACGGTCGGCGGCCCGCTCGCGCGGGCGAATCTGAAAAGGGGGCGTTCCGGGCGGGAGCGTGTCGAGCGCCACATCGTTCGAATTTGAAACTTCACGGGCGGCGCCGCTATGGTCGATGGGTAATTCAAATCTGAACTATCAGTTCCTGGAGGAACGCATGACCGTCGAGCCCGTCAAGGTCTCCGTGATCTTCTACTCGGCCACCGGCAACGTGACCGCCCTGGCGAAGCAGATCGCCTCCTCGGCCGAGAAGGCCGGCGCCGAGGTCCGCCTGCTCCGCGTGGCCGAGCTGGCTCCGCAGGCCGCGATCGACTCGAACCCGGCGTGGGCCGAGAACGTCAAGGCCACCGCCGACATCCCCGTGGCCACCGCGGAGGACATCCTCTGGGCCGACGCCGTCATCATGGGCTCCCCGACCCGCTACGGCAACGTCGCGGCGCAGCTCAAGCAGTTCATCGACACCCTCGGCCCGCAGTGGTTCCAGGGCCTGCTGGCCGACAAGGTCTACTCCGGCTTCGCCGCGGCCTCCGGCAAGCACGGCGGCAACGAGTCGACCCTGCTGGCCCTCTACAACTCGTTCCACCACTTCGGCGGCATCATCGTCGCCCCCGGCTACGCGAACGAGACCCTGTTCGCGAACGCCTCGCCGTACGGCGTCTCGCACTGGAACGGCTACGACATCGACGAGACCACGCTCGCCGGGGCCACCGCCCAGGCCGAGCGCGTGGTGGCGACCGCCGCGGCCATCAAGGCCGGCCGCGCCGCCCTCGCCGCGTAGCACGACGACGCGCGCCCGGTTCGATCCCCCGACGGCACCCGGGGGGCCGGACCGGGCGTTTCGCGTCCCCGGAGGCCGCGCTCCTCCCCTGTGCCGCTGGGGTGTGGGCCGCGGTCACAGGTGGTCGCCGTAGTCCGCGGGCGGCTCGAAGGGGGCGACGGCCTCGCGGGCGGCCGGGACGCCTTCGGGGAAGTAGTCGCCGACGAGGTCGCCGGGGCCGCCGGGGGCGACGCCCCCGGTCGGGGGGACGTACTCGATGTCGCCGGCGTCGCTGACGGGCACGCAGCCGGAGTCGATGAACAGCCCCGCGTACCCGCCGACCGCGTACCAGAGGCTGATGCCGTCCTCGCGGAGCGCGACCAGGTTGCGGTCGGTGCGCTCCCCGCCTTCGACCGCGTCGTCGGCGGTGATCTCGTAGCCGAGCCCGGTCCAGTGGTCCCGGAGCAGCTCGACGTACCGCTCGCGGACCAGCGGCGCCCCCGAGTCGGGCAGTGAGAACCGGTACCGGATCTCGATCCTCGTGTAGTCGGGGTCGTCGACGCCGCCGCGGCTGCAGGGCATCTCGGCCCAGCTGCGCTGCTCGAACCCGGGGAAGTCCGGGAGCGCGGCGACCGCCTCGGCGGCGGCGGCCTCCATCGGGGCGTAGGCCTCGGCCTGGGTGTACGCCGATTCCGGCGGTGCGGTCTCCATGGGTCCCTTCGGGTTCGAGCAGGCGGCGGGGAGGATCGCGAGCGCCGCTGCGGCGAGCGCGAACCGCGCGCGCCGCCCGGCGGTGCGCGGCCTGCGGAGGTCGGCGGCGGGCCTCATCGCACCATGGCCTCCTGGCCGGTGACGATGTAGGCCTGGTTCTGGCGGCTGGCCGTGTTGGGGCCCGTCGCGGACTCGTCGGTGTCCCAGTACGAGCCGTGGTTCTCGGTCGCGCCCTCCCAGAACCTCCAGGGGGAGCTCGCCTCGCGCGGCGAGTCGCTGGTGAAGGTGCCGGCGCCGAAGTCCTCGTTCACCGGCGCGTTCCCGTGGACGGGCGCGTACTGGATCATGTCCTCGTCGTTGGTCGAGGCCCACACGCCGCCCTCGTCGACGCCGAGCGCCGAGGCGGTGTCGACGCCGACGCCCGGCGAGCCCACGAAGACGAGGTTGTCGGCCTCCACGCCCTGGCCGGAGGCGGCGGCGCCGACCGCGGTCGAGCCGTAGGAGTGGCCGGTGAGCGTCAGGTTCGCGGGCTCGCCCTCGGCGGTGGCGCGGACGCCCCGGGTGAACCGCTCCAGGTTCTCGGCGCCCTCTCGGGCCCACCGGTCGTCGGTGGCCTCGATCAGGTCGTCCGGCGCGTCGTACCCCATCCACAGGACCGTCGCGGTCTGCTCGTCCGGGCGGTAGAACTGGGCGTCGGAGGCCATGGTGCGGGCGCGGTCGAGCAGGCCGGCGCCGGAGCCGGCCAGGCCGCCGCCGGTGCCCGGCACGTAGGCGTTGACGTTGTCGGCGGTGTCGGGGTCGCCGATGGCGACGATCGCCTTGCCGCTGCCCTCGGTGTCGAAGCCGAGCAGGTGGTAGGGCTGGCCGGTCTCGCCGTGGGTGCCGGGGCCGCCGTCCCGGTCGGTGATCTCGCCGCGGAGGTCCGACAGCTCCCGGCGGTCGGTCTCGAGCCCGTCGAGCTCCTCCTTCGCCCGCTCGTACGCGTCCGAGCCGGGGTCCATGCCGGCGAGGGCTCGCTCCTTGTCCGCGATCCGGGAGTCGAGGCCGCCGATCCGGTCGTCGAGGAGGGCGCGGTTGGCGGTGTCGCGGGCGGCGGCCGGGATGCCGTCGACGGGGCCGACCCACTCGGGGTGCTCCTCGGCGAGCGCCTCGCGCTCGGCCTCGGACAGGCCCTCCCACCACTGGTTCACCTGCTCGGGAGACAGGTCGGAGGCGCCTTCGGCGATGGCCCGGGCCTCGTCGGCGACCTCCTGGGAGAGCGCCTCCCGGTAGTCGTCGACGAGGTCGTCGTAGGCGGCGCCGAGCTCGGGCGGGAGCTCGCCGGGGTGCTCGCTCATCGCCGTGAGCGCGGCGGCGGCCTCGTCGTCGGCGTCGTGGGCGCGGGACATGACGGCGCGGAGCCAGTCCTGGTACTGGCCCGCGAGGCCGACGGCGGTGCCGTAGAGGTCGGCGCCGTCGAACAGGACCTTGAGGGTGTCCCAGTCCCAGAAGCCGTCGGGCTTGCGCACCCCGCACCTGTCGCACAGCCACTGGGGCGGATCGAGGGTGAGGATCGCGCGGTGCAGGTCGCCGGAGAGGTTCACGTCGTACTCGTGCCGGTCCCCCTCGATCGCCATGCCGTGCGCCTCGATGAGCGGGACGAGCTCCTCGAGCTCGGCCTGCTCCTTCTCGAGGGCGTCGGCGGCCTCGAAGAGGGTGGTGGCGACGCGGGTGCGGGCGTAGTCGGAGAGGTCGTCCTCGTAGCGGTCGGCGGTCATGTCGATCTGGTCGCGGACCGTCGCGGCGGTGTCGGACTCGTAGTGCTCGACGCTGAGGTGGCCGCCGACCACGTCGGCGCGGAGCCGCTCGGGATGGACCAGCTGCTGCTCGGTGTAGGACTGCCAGGAGTCGCCGAGGGAGCGGACGGCGCCGCAGTCGAGGTCGCGCAGGTGCTCCCAGGTCAGTTCGCTCACGGGGCTACCGGCCGGGGTAGCGGTCGGTGTCGGCGAGGGCCGCGAAGGTCCCGGCGGTGAACTCGTCGACCTCGACGGCCTCTTCGGCGCAGACGGCGAGGTACTCGCCGGTGTTGCCGAGGAGGCGGGCGAAGCCGCCCGCGCGCTGGGTCCGCCACCACTCGCCGGCCGCCTCGAGGGCGGGACCGAGGGCGGTGCCCGCGTCCTTGAGGGGGCCGCAGGCCCGGGCGTTGGCCTCGGCCATGGCGGTGGCCTGGCTGCGGGCCTCGGCCTCGATCGCGAAGAGGACCTCGACGGAGCGGTGGACCTCGTCGGGGTCCATGGCGAAGACGTCAGCGCCGGTCATCGCGCACCGCCGGCGACGGACTC
Organism: Glycomyces amatae; assembly: GCF_020991375.1. GTDB lineage: Bacteria > Actinomycetota > Actinomycetes > Mycobacteriales > Micromonosporaceae > Glycomyces > Glycomyces amatae. The sequence goes on from NZ_JAJLQZ010000008.1 coordinate 91,981, forward strand.
GGGTTATGCAATTGCGGGCTCCTCGGGGGGTACGAACGAAAGGAGATCTAGCCCACTATATCGAGGGCCCGCAAATCGGGGTGATCACGCGCATACGCCGCGGTCAGGGCTGGATGCGGTCGAGCAGCCGCCGGGAGAGGGCCCCGAGCTGGCGCACCTCGTCGCGGGTGAGCTCGTCGAAGATCAGGGCGCGCACCAGCTTCACGTGGCCGGGGGCGGCCTGGGCGAGCTTCTCGAGGCCGGCGTCGGTGAGGGCGGCGAGGGTCGAGCGGCCGTCGGTGGGGCAGGCGAAGCGGCGGATGAAGCCCTCCTGCTCCAGGCGCCGGGCCACGTGCGAGAGCCGCGAGAGGGAGCCGTTGGCGAGGTAGGCGAGGTCGCTCATGCGCATGGTGCGGTCCTCGGCGTGCTCGAGGACCACGAGCACGGTGTACTCGAAGTAGCTGACGTCGGCGTCGCTGCGGACCTGGCCGTCGAGGGCGGCGGGGAGTCGCGAGACCAGGCCCACGAACGCCAGCCACGTCGCCATCTCCTCGTCGTCCAACCACGGCGCATCACTCATGCCGCAAGCTTAACTTCACTGGTTGATGGCTCAAGGAATACGAGTAGTATTTATTGAAGATTCAATGATTTGGAGTGGCCATGCCAGCCCGCCCCGGCGCCGCCTTCGACGCCTTCATGGAGACCGACGCGCCCCGCGCCGCCGACCGCCGCGACTGGACCCCCGAGGACGGCCCCCTGCCCGCGCTCTACCTCAGCCACGGCGCCCCGCCGCTGTTCGACGAGGCCGAGTGGATGGCGCAGCTCTTCGCGTGGGCGCAGGGGCTGCCGCGGCCCAAGGGCGTGCTCATCGTCTCGGCCCACTGGGAGGCCGCGCCGCTCATGATCTCCAGCCCGGCGGCCGGGACGCCGCTGGTCTACGACTTCGGCGGCTTCGCCGAGCGGTACTTCACGATGCGGTACGAGACGCCGGACGCGAGCGCGATGGCCCGGCGCGTGGCCGCCGCCATGCCGGACGCCGAACCGCTCCACCGGCACGCGAGCCGCGGGCTCGACCACGGCGCGTGGGTGCCGCTCAAGGTCATGTACCCGCAGGCGGACCTGCCGGTGCTCCAGCTGTCGATCCCGACGCACGACCCGGACCGGCTCATGGCGATCGGGCGGCGGCTCCGGCCGCTGCGCGAGGAGGGGTACCTGGTGGTGGGGTCGGGCTTCATGACGCACGGGCTGCCGTTCGTGGACTTCCGCCACCCGGAGCGGGTGCCGGGGTGGTCGGCGGAGTTCGACGCGTGGGCCTCGGAGGCGCTGGCGCGCGGGGACGTCGAGGAGCTGGCGCGCTACCGGTCGCAGGCGCCGGGGATGCCGTACGCGCACCCCACGGTGGACCACTACGTGCCGCTGTTCGTGACCTACGGCGCGGCGAGCGAGCAGGAGCAGGCCGCGAAGACGGTGATCGACGGGTACTGGTTCGGCCTGTCGAAGCGCTCGTTCCAGCTGAACTGAACCCGAGGCCGCGGGCCGGTGATCGTCATGGTCCCCGCCCGCTGCGCCGTCCGCGCCGCCGCGCACCGAGGAGGCGCGGGCGGCGCGTTCCCGTTCAGAGGCCCTGCGGATAAGACCGTGCCCGGCTCGACCACCCATTCGACAGGTTGGCCCGTGACGGCCGCGATGGTCTCGAAGTCTCGGTCGTAATGCAGGATCGTCAGGCCCTCCCGCGCGGCCACCACTGCCAGCAGGGCATCGACCATCGACGCGCAGCGATGCCTTCCGGCATCCGTGAGCTGCTGCTGGAGATCCAATACCTCTGCGAATACATTGTCGCCCATGGGGACCCATGGGAAAGCAGGAATCATGACCGCTTTGAGGTGGCTTCGCTCGGCACGATCGCGAGCGCTGAACAACAGCTCGTACTCGGTGGCGTCGCAGATCGAGATGAGCCCGCGGCGCAGCAGCGGGTCCAGTCGCGCCTTCACCGGTTCCAGACCCCAGCGCGACAATGCGCTGGTGTCGCCCAGGTATTGGGTCACGAGCGGATCTTCCGCCGCACCTCGGGGTCGGCGAGTTCGGCGAAGTAGCCGCTCGAAGCGAGGTCGATGAACCGTTCCCTGGCCTCTTCAGCGAGGACCCGGCGCACCGCGACGTCGATGGTCTCCTTGATCGTGGTGGTCCCCAGGATCGCCTGGGCCCGTTCCATCTGTTCCGTATTGATGTCGACCGTGGTTTTAGCCATCCGAATCATCCCCTCCCGGACGTAGAAGATGTCCCGAATAGTATAGCCGGTCCAGCCGGTCCAGCCGGTCCAGCCGGTCCAGCCGGTCCAGCCGGTCCAGCCGGTCCAGCCGGTCCAGCCGGTCCAGCCGGTCCAGCTTGGAAACGCTTGCAAAGGAGACACCGAAAACGGAGGCGCCCCTGTCGAGGGAAGGCGACTAACGCGTTCCCACGACCCGCCGTTCGAACAGCGGACTGTCGCACCCCGCGGGCACGATTGCGACCGGGGGCCCATCCCACCCGGGCCCCGAAGGGCCGGAGGCTGCCTCCGGCCTACTTGAAGCCGCGGTGCATGGCGACCGCGCCGCCGGCGAGGTTGCGCCAGGCGACCTTGCGGAAGCCGGCCTTGACGATGCGGTCGGCCAGGGCCGACTGGTCGGGCCAGGCCATGGTCGTGTCGGCGAGGTACCGGTACGCATCGGGGTCGGAGGCGACGCGCGAGGCGACCTTCGGCAGGACGTGCTTGACGAACACCCCGTGGGCCTTGCGGTACGGCTTCCAGACCGGCTGCGAGACCTCGCACAGCACCATGCGCCCGCCCGGGGCGAGGACCCGCAGGATCTCGGCCAGGCACGCGTCGAGGTCGACGACGTTGCGGATGAAGAAGGAGCCGGTCACCGCGTTGAAGGTGCCGTCGCCGAACGGCAGGTGCAGCGCGTCGGCGTTCACCAGCGGGACCTGGCGGTCCTTGTGGGCCTTGAGCATCCCGAGGGAGAAGTCCACGCCGACGACGTCGGCGCCGGACTTGGCGAGCTCGGCGGTGGAGACGCCGGTGCCCGCGCCCAGGTCGAGGCAGCGCTCGCCCGGCTGGAGGCTCAGGGCCTCGCGCGTGGCCTTGCGCCAGCGCTTGTCCTGCCCGGCCACCATGACGGTGTTGGTGCGGTCGTAGCCCGGTGCGACGCGGTCGAACATGGCCGCGATGCGACCCGGCTCTTTACGCGGCGTATTCGCTTCGTTCGCTTCGATCACACCGACAGCCTTCCACACCCCGGCGAGAAAATCCGCCGGAGCCCTGTCGGTGTGGGCCCCGGCGGATCAAGGGGTTATATCGGGCGCGCGTGGGGTTTACGCGGCGCGTGCGGCCGTGAGGGAGCAGGGAAGGGCCGCGCGCTCGCCCGGTAGGGAGGCGTGCGGTGCGACCGAGGACGAGAGCGCCTGGGGCGCAGCGAGAGGCGCGGCTTCGAACTGGGGTGAGCGGATCACCTGAGCCTCCTCGTCGTCGGTTCGGAACTCGCGCGGGCGGTGCTCGGCTGGGACGACGCTGAGAGATCCCCCGAGTGCGGCCTGCGCTACAGGACCACACTGACGCATGAAGGCTGTGATGTCGATCTATGAAACCGAACCGTTATCGCGCGTAACCCATCCGATAACTAGGGCGTGCCGATGATCACAGGGAGCGGCCGCATCGTCACGAAGGCCGGATAGTCGCTGGTTCCGACGCTTTTGGGCGCGGCGTCCCGGTGCGTCGGGAGTTCGGTGTGGACGGCGGGGGCTATGCGCCGGGCGGGACGGTCGCGCGGTGCGCTTCACCGAGCATGCACTCCGCAGAGCGCCGAGCGGCGGCGCGCCCTTCCGGTCGCCGGGCGGGTCGCGGCGCTTCGGCGGCGACGCCGAGGGGACGTTCCCGTGGCGGCGGGGCGCGCGGCGTCCGCGCGCCCCGCCTTCTCCAGGGGATACACAGAGAGGCTCGGCCTCTCCGGTGAATCAAGACTCCGGCCCGTCACGCCAATGTGACAACTCGCGGCTCACGAGTACCACCGCGGCGGCCTCATTCAGCATTCCGGAAGCGGGCCCGATCGACAAGCAACGAGACCGAAGCGTTACCTGAAGCCGCCTTCAGGCGGCTTCAGGTCCGCTTCAGGTTCGCGGGCGCAGACTTGAGCGAGCGCCACGGGGCCGGGCCCGGCGGACCGCCACCGCCGACGGGCTCGGCCAGGCGGTCCGACGATGCCGAGGAGAGGAGAGCGGCAGGGCATCGGCGAGCACGACCGGAGAGCGGCGGTCATGGAAGCCCGCGGTCAAGGAGGGGGGTCGGGTCTAGGGTTCGAGCGGTTCGTCTTGAGACGGTTGGTCTTCGAGCGGATCCCCTTTGAGCAGCTTCCCCTTCAGCACCGTGGCGGTGCAGTTGCCCGCCGCGCCGGTCACGAGGGCCGCGTACGGGTCGCCCTCGGTGGGGACGTCGAAGACCGCGAGGTCGGCGCGGGCGCCGACCTTGAGGACACCGATGTCGCTGCGGCCGAGGGCCTTCGCACCGCCTTCGGTGGCCGCGCGCACGAGCCACTCGTTGAGGCCTTCGCCGCCGTCGCCCTGGGCGAGCGCGAGCCGGCGGAGCACGGGCCATTCGGCGGCGACGTCGAGGTCGGGGCTGGAGGCGCGCGAGTCGGTGCCGATCGCGACGGTGTTGCCTTCGGCGCGCAGGTCCGCCACGGGCGGCTCGCCCGCTTCGAGGCGGGCGTTGGACCGGGCGCAGAGGGCGACGGCGGTGCCGCGCGAGCGCAGGAGTTCGCGGTCGGCCTTGTCGAGGTGCACGCCATGGGCCACATGGGCGTCGGCGCCGAGCCAGCCGACCTTGTCCATCTGCGTGGCCGGGGAGTGCCCGGCGCCGCCGTCGGCGATCTCGAGTTCGAGCCCGGCGCGGCGGTTCATGAACGCGAAGGGGCCGGAGCCGCGGCGCACGAACATGTCCTCGTGGCTGGTCTCGGCGAGGTGGGGGTGGAGGCGGATGTCGAGGGTGCGCGCGAGTTCGGCGAGGCTCTTGCCGACCTCGGTGCCGAGCGTGTAGAGCGTGTGGGGGCTGATGCCGACGGCGATGTCGGAGTTGTTGACGGCGCGGTTGTCGGTGACGACGTCGCGCCAGGCGCTGCGGCGCACCTCCCAGGCGGCGTCGTCGATGAAGCAGGCCTCCCAGTAGGCGACGCCGGCGAGCTCGGACTCGAAGAGGGCCTCGAAGGCGGCGGCGGGGGTGACGATGTCGGCGACGGCGGTGACGCCGTGGGCGAGGGACTCCTCGATGCCCTGGCGGACCGAGGCCTTCCAGACCTCGTCAGCGGTCTCGGGGTTGCGGCGGGCGAACTCCTGGATCCACTCGAAGAACTCCTTCTCGTTGCCGTACATGTCGGCGAAGGCGGTGTAGCACAAGTGGGTGTGGGCGTTGACGAGTCCGGGCGCGACGATGCCGTCGAAGGCGGTGGCGCCCTCGGCCTCGGGGGCGTCGGCGGCGGGGCCGACGTAGGCGATGCGCCCGTCGTCGACCCCGATCGCACCCTCGCGGATCGGCTCGCCCGCTACGGGGACGACGACGGGAGCGGTGTAAACGTGCATGCAGCCGAGGTTACTCGGAGTCTGATTCGGATGCCTCGAGCGCCGCGTACGCGGGTCGGATGACCGCCTCGAGGATCCGGCGGCGCTCGGGGTAGTGCAGGAACGAGGCCTTGATCGCGTTCTCGGTGCAGCGGCGCACCTCGGCCCAGCCCCAGCCGAAGGTCTCGGAGAGCCGCTGGAACTCGCGGGAGGTGTGGGTGCGGCTCATGAGCCGGTTGTCGTTGTTGACGGTGACGCGGAAGCCGAGGTCGAAGAGCTGCTTGATCGGGTGCTCCGCGAGGGTCTTCGCACCGCCGGTCTGGAGGTTGGAGGAGGGGGCGACCTCGAGGGCGATGCGGCGGTCGCGGATGTAGTCGGCGACCCGGCCGAGCCTCGGCTCGTCGCTGGAGAGGTCGATGTCCTCCATGAGCTTGATGCCGTGGCCGATCCGGCTGGCGCCGCACACGGCGACCGCGCCCTTGATCGAGGGGGTGCCCACGGACTCGCCGGCGTGGATGGTGAACGGCATGGACACGTGGCGCAGGTAGGTGAAGGCGGGGAGGTGGCGCTCGGGCGGGTTGCCGATCTCGCCGCCGGCGATGTCGAAGCCGACGACGCCCTTGTCGCGGTAGGCGGCCGCGAGCTGGGCGATCTCGAGGGTGCGGTCGGCGTGGCGCATGCCGCACAGGATCGTGCGCGCGATGATCGGGTTGCCCGCCTCCTGGGCGAGGCGCTCGCCTTCGGCGAACCCGGCGAGGGTGGCCTCGACGACCGCTTCGAGGCTCATGCCGCCGAGGAGCTGCTGCTCGGGGGCGTAGCGGATCTCGGCGTAGACGACGCCGTCGGCGGCGAGGTCCTGGGCGGCCTCCGAGGCGACGCGGAAGCAGTGCTCGGGCGTCTGGAGCACGGCGACGGTGTGCGCGAAGGTCTCCAGGTACCGCTCGAGGGTGCCGGAGTTCGCGGCGTCGAAGAACCAGTTCGCGAGGGCCTCGGGCTCGTTCGCGGGCAGGGTGTGGCCGATCTCGTGGGCGAGTTCGATGAGCGTCTGCGGGCGCAGGCCGCCGTCGAGGTGCTCGTGCAGCACGACCTTGGGGGCCGAGCGGATCTGTTCGTGGGTAAGCGGCTTCGGATTCATCCCATGAATATAGTCAGGGCGTTTCGGGAGCCGTCGTCACAACCGGACCTCGTCCCAGTGGACGGGGCGCTCGTCGGCGAAGACCACGGCCCACTCCAGGGCCCAGCGCCGGTGCCAGACGAGGCTGTCGTCGACGCCGCGCGGCGGGGCCTGCCCGGCGCGGCGGGCCTGGTCGCACACCCAGTCGAGGCAGTAGTAGAGGTCGAGCATCTCGGCGACGACCCCGGCGTCGCGCGTGGGGGTGAGCTGGCGGTCCCGCCAGGAGCCGAAGGACTCGGGGCGGCGCAGGTCGGGCAGCATCTCGGGGAGGTCCTCGGCGCAGGGCACGGCCGGGTCGAGGTGGTCGACGAGGCCGAGCAGCCAGGCGACGGCGTAGAGGCTCTCGAGCTGGTCGGCGTAGCGGGCGCGTTCGCCTCTGCCGCAGGCGATGAAGCCCCATTCGTCGGGGGCGAGGTGGTCGAGGACGTGGGCGTCGAGGAGCCAGCGCATGGCGAGCTCCTCGGGCATGTCGAAGACGCGGGCCTGGACGATGTTGAGGATCGCGGCGCGGGCCTCGATGTGGCCGCGGGGGCGCAGGCGCGGGAGCTTGCCGGAGGGGAAGGGCATGGGGAACTGCGCGGGGGGCGCGGGGATGCCGAGGGCGCTGAGGCCGTCCACTGTCCGCAGTCGGATGCTCCGGGGGTCTGAGATCACCGTCGGCATATGGCTCCCTACCACTTTGGGGTTCACCTGTGGGGGTGAGTGCACGTTCACTCGGTGGGGGGTGATTGTGAAGAACTGTAGCGTCAGACACAGGCCGCAGTCAACGCGGGCCGTGGAAATACTTCGACCCGAACATACGTGTTACGCAGGCGTTTCATCGCAGCCCGGGTGAGTCGCAAGTGTCCCGTAGGGCGAAATGCCCCGGGTTGTTGACAGTTTCAGGGCGCGGCGCCGCGGCAAGGAGCGCGCGTCGTGCGAGGCAGGCGGCCGAAAGCGAAGAATCCGGCGCACCCGGGCAACCCGCCGAAGTGTGAGCAGCGTCGTAGTGATGTCGAAATCACCGGATTCGACGCACCCGCTTCCCGAAGGGACGACGCCACCATGTCAACCACGGCGAAACGAACGACCAAGGGCCGCAAGGCCTTCATGGCGGCCACCGCGGTGGCCGCCGCCGCCGGGGCGATCACGCTGCCCGTCCAGGGGGCCGCGGCCGCCGAGACCGGCGCGCCGCAGGCCTGCGCGATCGAGACCCTCCCGATCCCCGAAGGCCTTCGATTCACGTTCGTCACCGGCATGAGCGACGACGGCTCCGTCGTCGCCTACCGCGCCTACCCGGCCGACCACGGCTACGAGCGCTACCCGCTCCTGTACGCGGACGGCGAGGTCACCGAGGTCCCGATCCCCGGCGAGGACCAGCAGATCGCCGACGTCAACGCCTCCGGCGACGGCGCCGGGTTCACCTTCCTCGACGGGGTGGTCCCCTACGCGTGGCGCGACGGCGCGCTCGTCGAGCTGGCGGCCGAGGACGGCGGCGAGGCCAACGGCATCAACGAGCGCGGCGACATCGCCGGCGCCCGGGGCCAGTACCCGCAGGTGCCGGTGGTCTGGCCGGCCGGCGGCGAGAAGCCCGTCGACCTGCCGCTGCCGGAGGGCGCCGGCTCGGGCACCGCCACCGACATCGGCGAGGACGGCACCGTCGTCGGCTACTACGAGGACGCCGAGGGCGACTTCACGCCCTACGCGTGGGACGCGGACGGCACCGGCGCCCACCTGCCGCTGCCCGACGGCGTCGACCCCGCCACCGCGCACGCCTACGTCTCGGACCTCAACGGCGACTGGGCCTCCGGCTACCTGAGCGCGCCCGGCCTCGACGGCGTCGGCGTCGTCTGGAACCTCGCCGAGGGCACCGCCGAGGTCACCGGCCTCGGCGGCCCGGTCGCCGTCAGCGCCAAGGGCACCGCCGCGGGCGACGCCTTCCCGCACGCGGCCTACCAGGACCAGGGCGGGAAGCCCGTCGAGCTGCCGGGCGTCTGGGACCCGGCCGAGAACTACTTCGGCGACAGGGCCGACCAGATCAGCGCCGACGGCTCCGTGATCGCCGGGAACGTCTACGCGGGCGAGGACGCCGACGGCCGGCACGTCCTCAACGCCGTCGTCTGGGACTGCGATTGACATCCTCTCCTCCCTGAAGGGAGGAGATTCCCGGCTTGCGGTCCGTTGGTACGGCCCGGCTACGGGTGGGTTCCTGTTTCGACGGGCTGCGCCGGGTCTCCCCGGTCTTACCGGCCCTCCGCAGGCGTTTCAGGTGTCCGCCTGCCCGGCGGCCACCAGACGTTTGCCTTCGCGTCTGATGTTGATCTCAGCGTTGGCATCCCGATCATGTTCGGCTCCGCACTCGCACACCCACGTGCGGACCTTCAGCCCTTTCAGCCCCTTGGGTCCGGTGAGGGCACCGCAGGCCGAGCACGACCGGGTGGACGGGAAGTACCGGTCGACTCTCACGAAAGTGCGCCCAGTGCGGGCGGCCTTGGATTCGAGCCGTGTCAGAAACATCCCGAACGCTGCATCCGCTGTCGACTTGGACATGCGGGACTTCGCAAGCCCCTTGACATGCAGGTCTTCCACGTAAATGCCTTGGTTCTCGGCAACGATGCGGTGGACTTGCTTATCTACCCAGTCGGCGCGGGTGTGTTTGATCTTCTCGTGGATCTTCGCGACCTTGATGCGGGCCTTGGCCCGGTTCGCCGAGCCCTTGGTCTTGCGCGACAGGGCCCGCTGGGCTTTCTTGAGCTTGCGCTCCAGCTTGCGGAAGAACTTCGGCGAGTCTATGACCTTGCCTCCGCGCAGCACTGCGAACGACTTGAGCCCGAGATCGATCCCGGTCTCGGCGTCCTCGTCCGGGATCGGCTCGGCCAGCTCTGCGCCGTCGTCGACCAAGACGACGAACGAGGCGTAGTACCTGCCGGTGGGGGTCTTGATGATCGTGACCGAGCTGGGCGCGGACGGAAGGTCACGCGACCAGGCCACCTTGAGGTTGCCGATCTTCGGCAGGTGCAACCGGCCATTGCCCAGCACAGCGAACCTGGCGTTGCGGGTGAAGCGGATCGACTGCGTGTTCGAGCGCTTTTTGAACCGGGGCGGCCCGATGCGCGAGCCCGCGCGCTTGCCCTTGATGGAGGCGAAGAAGTTCTTGTATGCCCGGTCGGCGTCGGCCAGGGCCTGCTGCAACACCACCGCCGACACCTCGGACAGCCATGCCCGCTCAGTGGTGTGCTTGGCGTCGGTGATCAGCGCCTTCGACAGCGCGGTTGTGGCCGGGTAGGGCAGGCCCTCGCGGTGCGCGTGCTTCCTGGCGGCCACGGCGTCGTTGTAGACCACGCGTGCGCACCCGAACGAGCGCGCCAGCGATTGCCGCTGGGGAGCTGTCGGGTAGATCCGGTACCGGTACCGCAAGAGCACATGAGGATCCTAAACTGTTGGTTTATGGGCACTGATTTCGAGGTACGCACCGGCCGCCATTGTGTTTTCGCGATGCACGCGCACTTGGTTTTCGTCACGAAGTTCCGGCATCGGGTCTTCACCGACCATCACCTGACCAGGATGGAGGCGGTCATGCGGGATGTGTGCTCGGACTTCGAGGCCGAGCTGGTCGAGTTCAACGGTGAAACGGACCATGTACACCTGCTGGTGAACTTCCCGCCCAAGGTCGCCGTCTCGAAATTGGTCAACAGTCTGAAGGGCGTCTCCTCGCGCAGGCTTCGCCAGGAGTACCCGGAGCTGGAGCACCACTACTGGAAGGCCAAGCGGCTGTGGTCGGGCTCGTACTTCGCCGCCAGCGTCGGCGGCGCGCCCCTGGACGTGGTGCGCCGGTATATCGAAGGGCAACAGCGGCCGAGTTAGGCTCGCGGTCCCGCTGGCGCGGGACCGCGAGCAGGCAATCGCCCCGGATCCACCTCCGGCCTAAAAGCCGGAGCACTCTCCGGGAAACCGGCAGCGGCGCCGTCCGCTCCGGCCCGCCCGGCCCCGCGCCGGGCGGGCCCCGCGCTCCGAAGGCCGGGCCGGTGGCCGCGGTGCCCAAGGCCCGCTTGGGGTCCGGTGCCGGGCGGCGACCGGCGTCACCGCCGCCGGGGGTACGGCCGCCGCGCCCGAGCACCGGCCGGGCATGCTTGTCGACGTGAGTAGTCTCCAAGTCGTCGGCGGCCGCTATCAGCTGGTGCGGCCGGTCGGCGCGGGCGGCATGGGCCGGGTCTGGCAGGGCGTCGACGTCCACTTGGAGCGCGAGGTCGCCGTCAAGGTGGTCAAGCCCGACCTGCTCGAAGGGCCGGGCCGGCACGAGGCGGCGGCGCGCTTCCGCCGCGAGGCGCGCGTGACCGCCCAGATCGGCCACCCCGGCGTGCCCGCGATCTTCGACGCCGGGCTCGACGAGTCCTCCGGCGAGCTGTTCCTCGTCATGGCCTACCTGCCCGGCCTCAACCTGCGCGACCTGCTCGACGAGACCGGCGCCCTGCCCGCCGACTGGGTCCTCGCCGTCGGCGCGCAGCTCGCCTCGGTGCTCGCCGCCGCCCACTCGCGGCAGGTGATCCACCGGGACCTCAAGCCCGCCAACATCATCGTCGGCCCCGACGGCCTGGTGCACGTGGTGGACTTCGGCATCGCCGCCGTCCTGGAGCCGGACGCCGCCCGGCTGACCGCCACCGGCGACAAGCCCGGGACGCTCAACTACATGGCGCCCGAGCAGATCCGCGCCCAGCCCGCCGGGCCCGCCGCCGACCTCTACGCCCTCGGCGCGCTCCTGTACGAGATGGCCACCGGCGAGCGGCTGTTCGCCGACCGCGGCTCGGCCTACGAGGTCCAGACCGCGCACCTGCGCGAGCTGCCCGACCCGGTGCGCCGCACCCGCCCCGACCTGCCGTCCGAACTGGACGCCCTGGTGTCGCGCCTGCTGTCGAAGGAGCCCGCCGAGCGCGGCTCGGACGCCGCCGCGGTCCACCTCGACCTGGCCGCGATGCTCGCCGCCGCACCGGTCTCCGGCGCGCCCGCGCGCGACTGCGGCGACCCGACCTGGCCGTTCCGGGCCCCGCTCGCGCCCCGGTGGGTGGCGCGCGAGGCCGTGCGGGCCGCGGCCGGGACCGGTGCGGCCGGGGCCGACCGGGCCGAGCTCCTGGCCGGGGCCGACCGGGCGTACGCGGCCGGGGACTTCGGCGGGGCGCTCTCGGCGTTCCGCTCGCTCGCGGAGACCTTCGAGACGCCCGACCCGGCGCTGGCGCTGCACTGCCAGATGCGGGCGGCGCAGTGCCTGGCGTGCATGGGGAACGCGGCCAGCGCGCTGGCGGGACTGTCGAGCGTCATCGAGCGGCAGCGGCGCCTGGAGGGCGAGCGGGCGCGGTCGACCCTGCGGTCGCGGCGCGTCGCCGTGGACATGCTCGCGGCCCTGGGCCGCGGGCCCGAGGCGCACCACCGGTTGTCGGAGCTGGTGCGCGACATGGCCGCCGGGCTCGGACCGGCCGATGCCGATACCATCGAGGCCGAACGGCTGCTGCGGACCTGGTCCGCACCGCCCCCCGCGGGCCCGGTCCCGCCCCTCGTCTCGCCTGGGAGTCCTCCTCGATGACCGCCCCCGGTCCCCACGCCCCTCCCGTGGACGGCGCGAAGCGCCGCGCGCACGGGTTCTGGCGGAGCCTCGGCACCTACCTGTGGGCGTTCATGCCGCTCCTGACGTTCGGGTTCGGCGCGCCGATCGGGTTCGCCACGGCGCTCGCCAAGCGGCGCGACAACCTGACGCTCGCGGCCCTGGTGCTCCACTCGGCGCTGATCATCGCCGGGTGCGGCGCCATCGGCGCGTACGACTACCCGCCGCCGGACTGGGCGAACACGGTCTTCTCGTTCGCCGTGGTCATCACCTCGCTCGGCGCCACCGCGCACCTGCTGCTGATCCGGTCCGCGGTGTGGCCGCCGCCGGGGCCGACGATCCCGGTGGCGCGGCTGTCGGGCGACGAGGTCGTGGACCGGGCGCGGCGGCTGCGCGAGCAGGCCCGCCGGACGGCGGGCGCCGACCCGATGCTGGCCAAGCGGCTCGGCATCGGGCGCCCGGACCTGCCGCGGCAGTTCGACGACGGCGGTCTGGTCGACCTCAACCACGCCCCGCCGTGGGTCCTGGTGACGCTGCCGGGGGTGACCGAGCGCAGCGCCCGCCAGATCCAGGACCGGGTGGAGCGGTCCGGGCCGTTCGGGAGCCTGGGCGAGGTGATGCTCGTGGTCGAGATCAGCCCGACGTTCGAGCACCACCTGCGCGAGTACTGCGTCTTCATTCCCTGAGGGCGGGCCCGCCGGGGACGGTGCCGTTCACGCGACGGCGGCGCCCCGTCCCCTCGGCCGTGCGGAACGGCGCCGCCGTGCGCTCGCATCCGCGCCCCGGTCGCGCGGGACGCGGCGCGTGGTCAGCGGTCCGGTGGACGAGCAGTCGCCGCTCCCCCGGTCGCGCCGGACGCGGGCCGGGGAGCGGCCGTCGGTGTCGGACGCGTTCGACCGCTTCCCGTTCGCGCGGGACCCGGCATAGGGGAAGGCCCCGAGGCGATGCCTCGGGGCCTTGCGTGCCGTGTGCGGTCCGCCGCGGGCGGCGCGCCGCGGTCGGCTTAGTTGGTGCAGTAGACGGCGGCGGCGCGGCCGAACTGGTCGATGGCCGGGAGGTAGTAGGTCCAGTCGCCGGAGCACTCGCCCGTCGCGATGGACTCGGCGTCGGCCTCGGCGGTCGCCCAGGCGTCGGCCTGGACCTCGACGGTGTCGACGATGGTGGAGTCGACCCCGGCGGCGTCGCAGGGGTAGGTGCCGATCATGTAGTCGGTGCTGGAGAAGCACTCGCCCTCGGCGGAGGGGTAGACCGGGGTGGCGCCGTCGACGGTGGGGTTGCCGGTGGCCTCGAGGCAGAACAGGTAGTCCACGTTGCCGGTGGTCTGGTCGTAGATCATGTTCCAGTCGGTCCAGGCCTGGCCGGGGATGTTGGCGCCGATCTCCTCGCCGCACAACTCGTAGACGGCCGCGGGGTCGGCGATGGAGCCGCCGGTGGCGGTGATGCCCGGGTCGGCCGCGATGGCGGTGAGGGTCCAGAAGGCCTCGGGGTCGTCGCACGCGATCGCGAAGGTGTCGGTGGCGCCGCCCACGGGGGGCTCGGGCAGGCAGTCGCCCTCGGCGGCGTCGGCGACGGCGTCGTACTGCGCGCTGTTGACCTCGTCGTCGGCGGTGTTCTCGGTGGCGGCGTCCTCGAGGATGCCGCAGCCGGTGAGGGCGACGGTGCCGGCGACGGCGACGCCGCCCACGGCGAGGAGACGGCGGATGGGGCCGAAGGTCTCGGTGTCGATGTTCATGAGCTGCTTTCTGTGCGGCACCGCCGATCGGGTGGAACGGTGCTCTTGAGTTCAGCCGAGACACTATGCGGCGGTCTCAACTACCGGCGCGGCCCGCCTCGTCACGCGACACCAAGCCACGGCTTTGACCTGGGGTTTCACATCCGTTATGGGACCGTGGCCCCGCCTCCATGACGAGGATCACCATGGTTGCGATTCGGTCAAGCCGGAAGGGTTCTTCAGCGATTCGATGGAATGCGTTGGGGCGCAGAGGAGGACGCGGGTTCCGCCCATGGTCGCCGCGTCCTCCGGTCTCTGCGCGTCTAGCCGATCTCGATGAAGTACTGGGTGCCGTCCACGGCCCACAGGTCCTCGACGTAGATGAGGTAGGTCTCGGCGCCGGAGGGGACCTCCACGCAGGCGGCGCCGGTGGCGGTGCTGCCGGCGGAGACGTCGGGGGCGTCCATGAGGTCGTTCTCGACGGTGTTCATGCAGTCGAGGCTGTCGTAGAAGGTGCCGTCGGCCCAGATGCCGAAGGAGGCGTCGGTCCACAGCGACCCGGACTCGGTGCCGTTGTAGACGCCCTCCAGGGTCACCAGGCCCTGCTGGTTGCCGTCGGCAGGGGCCTCGTTGTACTCGTCGGCGGCCAGGATCTCCTCGGTGGCGTCGAGCGCGCCGGTGGCGGTGACCGTCCAGTCGGTGATCTCGACGGAGGTGCCGGCCGGGAGCGGGGACTCGGGGCTGGAGCCGTCGCCGGACGCGGCCTCGTCGGCGCCTTCCTCGGCGCCCGCCTCCTCGGCGGCGCCGGTGTCGCCGTCGGAGCCGGAGTCGGCGTCCCCGCCGCCGCAAGCGGTCAGGGCTGCCAGGCCGATGAGGGCGGCGCCGCTGACGGCGAGGAGCCGCTTGGAGATCTCGGGGAGTTCGATGGTCATGATCTTCCTTCCGTGGGGTGGAGTTCGGAATTCAAAGCTTGTGAACTCACTTCACGAGACTAATAGACTGTGTCGAGTCTCAGCAACGCGGGGTGGGTTACGATTCCCCGGATCCGACAGGAGTGCCGCATGACCACCCGTGACGCCGGTTCCGGCGAGACCATCACGCTGACCGACCTCGCCCGCCTCGCCGGGGTGGGACGCAACGCCGTCAGCAACTGGCGCCGCCGCGAACCCGACTTCCCCGCCCCCGTGGACGCCTCGGCCCGCCGATCGCGCTTCTCCCTCGCCGCGCTCGAGGCGTGGGCCGAGGCGCACGGCCGCGCGCTCCACGTCACCGGCGCCGACCGGCTCTGGTTCGCCCTCGCGGCCGCGCACCCGACCGCCGAGGACGCCCTCGGCGCGGTCGCCGCCGCGTTCGCGGCGCTCGCCCCCGAGCCGCCGGCCGGGCCCGCCGCCTTCGCGCCCGCACCCGACCCGGCGCTCGTGGAGCGGCTCGCGGCGCTCCGGCGCGAGAGCGCCGGGGCCGACCTGTTCGCGTTCTTCATCGAGCGGGCCCGCGAGGCGGCCGGGTCCGGGACGCCGCCGGGCATCGGGCCCCTCGCCGACGTCGCCGCGGTCGTGGCGGAGGGCGCGGCCGCGCCGACGGTCCACGACCCCGCGTGCGGCGAAGGGGACCTCCTCGCGGCCGTCGCCCGGCGGATCGGCCGCTGCGCCGCGCTCACCGGGACGGACCTGTCGCAGGCGCGCGCCGCGATCGCCGAGCAGCGCCTGCGGCTCCTGGACGACCGCGCCGAGGTGCGGGCGCGCACCGGCGACTCGCTGCTGAGCGCGCTCCCGCAGGAGCGGTACGACCTGGTCGTGTGCGACCCGCCGTTCAACGTCAAGGACTGGGGCCACGACCGGCTCCCCGACGGGGACGACCCGCGCCTGGCGTACGGCACGCCGCCGCGCACCGAGCCCGAGCTGGCGTGGGCCCTGCACTGCGTCGCGCTGCTGGCCCCCGGCGGCCACGCCGTCGTGCGCATGCCCGCCCAGGTCGCCCACCGCCGCACCGGCCGGCGCCTGCGCTCCGAGCTGCTGCGCTGGGGCGCGCTCCGGGCGGTCGTGGACCACCCGGAGGCCAAGGCGCACCTGTGGGTCCTGGCCCCCCGGGGCGAGACGAGCCGGCTGCTGGTCGCGAACGGCGGGGACTTCGCCGAGGCGTGGCGCGACCTCGCGGCCGCGCCGAACGCGCCGGTCGCCCGCACCGACGCGGTCACGGTGCCGCTCATGCGGCTGTGGGACGAGGACGTGGACGTCTCCCCCGCCGTCTACCTCGCCGGCGCGGCGGGCGACGCGGCGGACCTGCCCGGGGCGGTCGAGCGCCTCGGCGAGCGGCTCGGCGCGATCGCGGGGCGGCCGCTGCCGCGCTTCGGCGCCGGGGCGGAGGAGTCGGCCCCGGAGACGAGCCTGGGCGACCTCGAGCGGGACGGGCACCTCGCGGTGGCGCCGGGCGGGGAGGGCGGGGACGAGCGGTGCGTCATCGTCGACCCGGTGGGCGAGCCGCCGGTGCGGCTGGGGCGGCGCGGCGACGCGGCCGAGACGCAGTGGACGGTCGTCGCCGAGCCGACGGTGGACCTGGGCTGGATCGCGGCCGCGCTCGCGGCGCGGCTCCCCACGGCGACCAGGCGGACCGCGACCGGCGCGAAGCGCCGCATCCTGTCGGTGCGGATCCCGCGGCTCCCGCTGGCCGAGCAGGAGCGGCGGGGGGCGGCCTTCGCGAAGCTGGAGGAGGTGCGCGGGGCGCTCCAGGACTCGGAGGCGGCGGTGGCGGCACTGGCGGCGGAAGCGGCGGCCGGGCTGGTCACGGGCGCGGTGACCGTGGAGGAGTGAGCGGCCGGAGGCGCCGTCCTCTTTCGGGTGGCACGGGGCCGCGGAGACCGATTCTCGTCGGACCCGAGAGCGAAAGCGGGCCCTACCTTCCCCTCTCGGAAGGGTGGGGGCCGGGGACGGCCGTTCGCCGGGCCGGCGACGGCGCTCGGCACCGCACGGGATCTCGCGTTCGGGAGGTTGCCGCGGGCCGTGCTACGGGCGTTTGAACGGACTGGAAATGGTTCAGGTGGGGCCGGGATATCCCTGGCCCCACCTGCTGTTCCCGGAGCCGCTGACAGGATTCGAACCCGCAACCTACTGTTTACAAGACAGTTGCTCTACCGTTAAAGCTACAGCGGCTGGTCGGCGCCGGTTCACGGCGCGACGACCCGATTCTACTGGACCGCGCGCGGTCCCCGGCACTCGCCGATCCCGCCGGGGGCGCCGAGTGCGGGGCGGCCGCCGGGTCACGCGTCGCGGAACGCGTAGACCTGCATCCCCTCCGGCGTCAGGCAGGCCAGGCGGGCGTCCGAGGCGTCGCAGTCGTAGACCTCGAGGTCGATGCGCAGGTCGCTGCGGGTCCCGTCGCGGCCCAGGCCGACCACGTTGCCGGTGCTGGTGGTGAAGCCCGACCCGGAGGGCCAGTCGAGCGCGCTGCCGCCGTCGATCGCGGTGAAGGTCTCCTCGAGGCTGTTGTTCCGCTTGTCGAAGTCCTTGTCGTAGATCTGGGTGCGCAGGTCGTCGCCCGCGTAGTACTCGACCATGAGGCGGTCGCCGATCGGCTGGACGCCGCCGTACCCGCCCTCGTCGTCGAAGTCGTGGACGAACTCCTCGTCCTCGGCGTCGTAGACCTTCCAGGTGTAGACGTCGGTCGCGCCCTCCACCGGTTCCCTGACGCACACCCGGGTCTCGCCGCAGGCGGCCATCGGGTAGGCCTCGAGCACGCCGCCGTCGACGGTCTCGCTGTCCACTTCGGCCAGGTCGTCGTCGAGGTCGTAGACGTTGAGGTCGTAGCCGGTGGACTTCACGACGCCGACGTAGAGGAGGCCGTTCCAGGCGAAGTAGTGGTCGTCGAGGGTCTCGAGCTCCTTCTCCGCGATGAGGTCGCCGGACTCGACCTCGTAGACGTGCAGCACGTTGTCGCCGGTGAGCGCCCAGACCCGGCCGTCGCCGTTGACGGTCTCGGCGGGCTTCGCGATGTCGTCGGGGCTGCCGGCGAGGTCCCAGCCGGCGTTCACGACGCCCTCCTCGGCGTTGCCGATCCCCCATTCGGCGACGGTCTCGCCGTCGGCGTCGTAGACGGCGAAGTCGTTGCCGTCGACGGGGGCGATCACGAGGAGGTCGCCGGAGCGGGCCGCGTCGCGGCCGGGGCTGGTGACCGTGTTGCGGGTCTCGCCGGTCTTCCAGTCGAGGAAGAAGTACCGGTACTCGGAGCCGCCGTCGGCGGCCTCGACCTCCTGGGAGAAGGCGATGAGCTCGTCGGAGACGTAGTAGGCGTCGTTCCAGCCGTCGCCGGGGAAGACCCGGTCCCCGTCCCACAGCGGCTCGCCCGTGCCGGTGTCGACCGCGCGCACGTGGAGCTCCTGGCCGCTCTCGTCGCCGGAGGCGGTCGTGTACGCGAACAGGGCCCGGTCGTCCCAGACGCGGACCTCGTAGAGGCCGTCGTCGACCTCGCCGCCGAACGCGGTCGCGGCGCCGACCTCGGTGAGCTCCTCGTCGAACGGGCGCTGCTTGTAGGGGTTGGTGATCCACCACAGGCCCACCGGGACGGCGACGGCGAGGAGGACGGCCGCGACGCCGATCGCGATCCACTTCGGGGGGATCCGGCGCTTGGGGGGCTCGGGGGCGCTGGGGAGGCCGCCGCGGCGCAGCGCGACGGTCTCGTCCGAGGCGGGCGCGCGGGGCGGGAGGCTCCCGGCGGCCTGCGTGGGCGGTGCGGTCGGGTGCGGCGGCGGCGAGGGCGGCGTCAGCTGGACGGGCGGCGTGACCGGCGCGGGGGCCGCCGTCGCCAGGGCCGCGCCCTCGCTCACCGGCAGCTCCGGCTGCTCCAGGACCGTCGGCGCGATGCCGAGCCCTTCGTGCAGCATCTTCGCGACCATGGGCATCCGGCTGGAGCCGCCGACGAGGAACAGCCCGGCGAGCTGGTCGGGGCGGCGCCCGGTCAGGCCCAGGACCCGCTGGGTCTCGCCGACCGCGCGCGACAGGAGCGGGCGCGAGATCTGGTCGAGCTCGCCGCGCGTCAGGTGCAGGGACTGGGCCATGTCGGGGACGGTCACCGGCGCGACCGAGGAGCGCGAGAGCATCTCCTTGGCGGCGCGGACCTCTTCCCACAGCTCGCGGCGGTTGCGCAGCTCGCTGGCGCCGCTGGGGTTCTCCAGGCGCTTCCAGATCTCGGGTTCGCGCGCGCGCACGGTCGCCCCGATGTGGGCGACGAGGGCCGCGTCGAAGTCGAGGCCGCCCAGGTCGTGCAGGCCGCCGTCGGCGAGCACGCCGAACGAGCCGTCGGGGCGCCGCTCCAGGACGGCGATGTCGAGCGTGCCGCCGCCGAAGTCGAAGACCGCCAGGGCCTGGCCCGGCGCGAGCGGGTGCGAGAGGCGGGAGGTGTAGTAGTGGGCGGCGGCCACCGGTTCGGTGAGGATCTTGACCGGCCGGTACCCGGCCTGGGCGGCCGCGTCGTGCAGGGCGCCGCGGCGCTGCTCGGACCAGGCCGCCGGGCAGGTGAGGACCGCGTTCGGCAGGTGCCCGACCGATTCGATCGCGGCGCGGGCGACGCGCGAGAGGATCGCCGCGAACGCGGCCGTCACCGGGACCTCGCGGTCGCCCAGCAGGATCGTGCCGTCGGAGACGCGGTGCTTGGGGTTGGGCTCGAACCGCTCGGGCGCGGTCAGCGCCAGCCGCTCGGCGTCCTTGCCGGTGTGGAGGACCCCGGCGGGGTCGAGGAACACCGCGGAGGGCATGACCGGGGAGCCGTCGAACAGCAGCGGCCGGGTGCGGCCGTCGGGCCAGACCACGACGGCGACCGTGTGCGAGGTACCGAGATCGACGCTGAGCAGGTAATCAGCCGGCATGCGGGGCAGCTCCGGGGGCTAGGGCGTGCGGGATCGTTTCAGGTTAATCCGGCGCGGCGACAGGCGCGGGTACGGGGATCGCCCGTTGTGGGGGAGGCGGGGCGCCGCGGGCTCGCGAACGCCCCGCGACCGGATGCTCGAGCGCCTCGGCCGTCCCGGGCGGTTCGCGGGACGGGCGGGACGGTCCGGACGGGAGCGGTCGGCGGGCGCGGCGAGATCCCGCAGGGCGACGGTCAGCGGCGCTGGCGCTGGACTTCGGCGAGGGCGATCGAGGCCGCGACCGAGGCGTTGAGGGACTCGACCTCGCTGCTGATCGGGATGCCCGCCCGGTGGTCGCAGGTCTCGGCCACGAGCCGCGAGACGCCCTTGCCCTCGTCGCCGACGACGATGAGCAGCGGGTCGGTCGCCACGGGCAGGTCGAACACGTCGACGTCGCCGCCGCCGTCGAGCGCGACGGTCATGAACCCGGCCTGCTGGCAGGCCTGGATGGTGCGGGTCAGGTTGACGACCTTGGCCACGGGCAGCCGCGCGGCGGCGCCCGCGGAGGTCCGCCAGGCCACGGCCGTGACGGACGCGGCCCGCTTGGACGGGATGATGAGGCCGTGGCCGCCGAACGCGGCGGTGGAGCGGATGATCGCGCCGAGGTTCCGCGGATCGGTGACCCCGTCGAGGGCGACCAGGAGCGGGGCGGTGCCCGAGGTCCGGCTGACCTCCAGGAGGTCCTCGAAGTCGGCGTACTCGTACGGCTCGATCTGGAGGCCGATGCCCTGGTGGAGGGCGTTGTTGGTGCGCCGGTCGAGGTCGCGGCGGGCGAGCTCCTTGATCGGGAGGTCGCGGTTGCCGGCCAGGCGCACCGACTCGGCGACCCGGTCGTCGAGCTCGGTGCCGAACGCGACGTACAGGGCCGTGGCCGGGACCTTCGCGCGCAGCGCCTCCAGGACCGGGTTGCGGCCGAGGATCATCTCGGGCTCGTCGGCGCGGCGCGCGCTCGGACGGGGCTTGGTCTTGCCGATGTTGGTGGTGCGGCCCTCCGAGGCGGCCTTGGCGCGCTCCTTCGACTGCTTCCACTGGGTCTTCTGGGGCTTGTCGTCGCCGGTGTAGGACTTGTGCCAGGGCCGGTCCTCGGCCTTGAGGGTGCGGCCCTTGCCCGCCAGGCCCTTCTTGCCCCCGCCCGAGCCGATCTTGGGGCCGGCCTTGCTGGTCTTGCGGCGGTTCGGGTTGCCACCCTTGGTGCTCATCGGTTCAGATTCCCCAGGTCGTCGATCGTCGGAGACAGGCGGCGCCGCCTAGTCAACAGTCCATACGGGACCGCGAGGGGTGTCCTTGACGGTGATGCCGGCGTGCGCGAGCTCGTCGCGGATGCGGTCGGCAGCCGCGTAGTCCTTGCGGGCCCTGGCCTCGGCGCGCTGTTCGAGCGCGATCTTCACCAGCGCGTCCACGGCGCCGCTGAGCTTCGCGTCCCCCGGGTCGTCCCAGTGCGGGTCGAGCGGGTCGAGGCCGAGCTGGTCGAGCATAGCTCGGACGCCGGCCCCGATGCGGGCCGCGGCGGCGTCGTCACCGGTGTCGGAGGCGGCGTCGAGGGCGGCGTTGCCCCGGCGGGCCATGTCGTGGACCGCGGCGACGGCGGCGGGCGTGTTGAGGTCGTCGTCCATGGCGGCGGTGAACTCGGGCGGGAGGGAGCCGCCGATGGTGGACTCGACCCCCAGCGCCTCGGCCGTACGGTGTACGAAGTTGGAGAGGCGGTCCCACGCGGACTGGGCCTCCCCGAGCGCGGCCTCGGAGAAGTCCAGCGGGGACCGGTACTGGCCGGTGGTCAGGTAGTAGCGGATGTCGACGGGCCGGAAGCCCTTCTCGCCGAGCGCGGTGACGCTCAGGGTGTTCCCCAGGGACTTCGACATCTTGGTGCCGGCGAGGTTGAGCAGGCCGTTGTGCACCCAGTAGTTCGCGAAGCCGAGCCCGGCCGCGCGCGACTGGGCCAGCTCGTTCTCGTGGTGGGGGAACATGATGTCGGTGCCGCCGCCGTGGATGTCGAACGCGTCGCCGAGGTAGCGGCGGGCCATCGCGGAGCACTCGATGTGCCAGCCGGGGCGGCCCGGGCCCCACGGGGAGGTCCAGGCGGCGTCGAGCGGCTCGCCGGGCTTGTGGGCCTTCCACAGGCCGAAGTCGCGCGAGTCGCGCTTGTCGCCGGTGTCGGGGCTGGCGATCATGTCCTCGGGGCGGCGGTGCGAGAGCTCGCCGTAGTCGGGCCAGGAGGCCACGGAGAACCAGACGTTGCCGGCCGCGGTCGCGTAGGCGTGGCCGCGGTCGACGAGCTCCTGGATGAGGTCGACCATCTGGGTGATGTGCCCGGTGGCGCGCGGCTCGTACGTGGGGCGCTCGACGCCGAGGAGGCCGTAGTCGCGGTTGGTGGTCCGCTCGTTCTCGTAGGCGATGGACCACCACGGGCGGCCCTGCTCCTCGCCGCGGACGAAGATCTTGTCGTCCACGTCGGTGACGTTGCGCACGTAGGTGACGTCGTAGCCGGTGCGGCGCAGCCAGCGCACGATCACGTCGTAGGCGACGCCGGTGCGCAGGTGCCCGATGTGGGGCGGCCCCTGGACGGTGAGGCCGCACAGGTACACGCCGACCTGGCCGGGCTTCCGGGGCTGGAAGTCGCGTACGGATCGGGTGCCGGTGTCGTACAGTCGCAGGCTCACCCGGCAAGTCTAGACAACCAGGCCGCGCGCCCGGCCCGCCGCGCCCCGCGTGTCAGGCCCGGTGGCCGGGCCTGCGTGCGCCCGCGGCGGCGATGTGGGTCGCCGCCGCGCGTCCGGCCGGTCGCGCCCCGGCCGGGGGAGGCGTCAAGCGGTGCGGCGGCGGGCCGCGACGACCACGCCCCCGGCGAGCACCAGCGCTGCGGCGAGGCCCACGAGCAGGCCCGT
The DNA here is from genome assembly GCF_020991375.1 of Glycomyces amatae. Classification (GTDB taxonomy): domain Bacteria; phylum Actinomycetota; class Actinomycetes; order Mycobacteriales; family Micromonosporaceae; genus Glycomyces; species Glycomyces amatae. Next base: position 114,778 of record NZ_JAJLQZ010000008.1, read on the forward strand.
GACGCCGGTCCCGGTCACCGGCAGCTGCGGCGACGCGGTCGGCGTCCCGCTCGGGTCGCCCTCGCCCTCGCCGCCGCCACCGGCCCCGCCGGCGGTGAGGTCGTACAGCGCGGTGGTCCCGGAGATCTCGTTGCCGACCACGATCATGTCCCGCCCGGTCGGCGAGTCCGCGGCCGCGACGAACGCGATCGACTCCGGGCCCAGGTCCCCCGCGTCGCCCTCGCCCGGTTCGACGCCGAAGTCGCGCCCGGTCACGTAGTCGACGAAGAACGCCCCGGCGGGGTCGGTGACGTCGTAGACCATGACGCCGCCCTGGCGCTCCAGGCCGATGAACGCGTACGTGCGGCCGTCGACGGCGCCCACGGCGACCGCCTCGGGCTCGGGGCCCTTGTCGTCGGAGCGGTCGTCGAAGTCGTTGGACTCGTTGTCGGCGTTGAAGTGCTCGGCGTAGTCGGCGGCGATCACCGTCTCGAAGTCGGACCCTGAGTCGAAGACGAGGTCGCCCCCGGCGGTCCAGATCGAGAACGAGCGCGCCCCGAAGGAGTACAGCTCGTCGTAGCAGCCCGCCTCGGTCAGCCCGAGCGTCGCGGTGACCTTGAGGCGGCCGAGCTCCTCCTCGGACTGGAGCTCGGCGAGGTCGGCGCCGGCGAAGGCGTCCGCGCACAGCTCGAGGTCCTCGACGCGGGCCTCCTCGGAGTAGTCGCCCCATTCGCGCACGTCGCCCTCGTTGGCGGTGACCAGGTAGGTCTCGCCGCCCGCGGCGTAGGACGCGACCGTGTCGGGCAGGTACAGGCCCTGCACGGGGCGGTTGCGGATGTCGACCGCGCCGTCCTCGTCGGAGGCGTCGAGGCCGTTCCCGTCGGCCGAGTGGTCCTTGGCACCGAGGGCGTGGACGTCGGCGACCTCGGCGGCGGCCAGGTCGACGACGGCGATCGCGTTGTTCTCCTGGAGGGTCACATACGCGTGGGCGTCGTCGGGCGCGGTCACGTACTCGGGTTCGATCCCGGCGGCCACGTCGTCCGGGTCGGGGCCGAAGACGCGGAAGCCCTCGGGCAGGTCGCGCTCGCCGGAGGCGTAGGCCGCGAAGTCGGCGGTGCGCACCTCCCGGGTCGCGACGTCGATGACCGAGACGGTGCCGTCGGGGTCGGTCGCGTAGTCCTCGGAGGGCTCGCCCTCGTTGGCGACGACGATGTAGGCGCCGCCGCCGGAGAACGCGAGGCTGTCGGGCAGGGCCCCGACCTGGAGCTCGTCGACGAAGTCGCCGTCGGTGGTGAACAGGGCGACCCAGCCGGCGTCGGTCTTGTCGGGCGCCTCGACCGCGACGGCCACGAGCCCGTCGCGGACGGCCACGGAGTTGGCGACCGCGCCCTCGACGCCGAGCGCGGCGGCCGCGTCGAGCGTGAAGGCCAGGGCGGGCGCGGCGGGGTCGGCGACGTCGAGGACGTCCACGACCGCGGCCTCGGCGTTGACGGTGAACACCCGGTGCGACCGGGGGTCGTAGGCGACGATCTCGGCGGCGCCCTCGGCGAACGCGCCGGACGCGTAGGCGCCCAGGGGGGTGACGGCGAGGGCGGGCCCGTCCTGCGCGGCGGCGGGGACGGCCGGGACGGCGAGGGCGGCGAGGCCCAGGGCCAGCGGAGGGACGAGCAGGCGCTTGAGCACAGTCCGGTTCCTGTTCTTCAGTTGGGGAGGGAACGTACCGGCCCAGTCCACCGACCGCAGGGAACCCGCGCCGGAGCGGAGGGTGAACCGGCCGTGAACACCCGAGCGCGAAACGGCGCGGGGGTAGTACCGGGGTACCGTCCCGGGGCGCCGCTCCTCCCTGAGGGGGACCCGGAAATCGGTCCGCGCGCCCATGCGCGGGCGCCGCCGCCGTCCATAGACTGGCCTCGTCCCCGACCCGCGAACCAGAGCCACTAAGAACTGGAGCCCCTCTTGATCACCGCGAAGGGTCTGTACAAGCGCTACCGGAACACGGTGGCCGTAGACCAGCTCTCATTCGACGTCAGACCCGGCGTCGTCACCGGATTCCTCGGCCCCAACGGGTCGGGCAAGTCCACGACCATGCGCCTCATGCTCGGCCTCGACCACGGCGGGGGCGAGACCCGCTTCGACGGCGAGCGGTTCACCGACATCCGCCGCCCCATGAACAAGGTGGGGACGCTCCTGGAGGCGAAGCCGTTCCACCCGACCCGCTCGGCCCGCAACCACCTGCGGATGCTCGCCAGCGCCAACGGCGTCGGCGACGCGCGCATCGACGAGGTGATGGAGCTGGTGGGCCTCGCCTCGGTGAAGCGGAAGAAGCCGAAGGGCTACTCGCTCGGCATGGCGCAGCGCCTCGGCCTCGCCCAGGCGCTCCTGGGCGACCCCGGGATCCTCCTGCTCGACGAGCCGACCAACGGCCTCGACCCGCACGGCATCCACTGGATGCGCGACATGCTCAAGCACCTCGCCGCCGAGGGCCGCACCATCTTCGTCTCCAGCCACCTGCTGTCGGAGATGCAGCTCATGGCCGACGAACTGGTCGTGATCGGCCGCGGCACGATGATCTTCAACGGCGACGTCGACCAGTTCGTGCGCGAGTTCACGCAGTCCACCGTCATCGTCCGCAGCCCCGCCGCCGACGGCTTCGCGCCCGCCCTGGAGGGCGCCGGGGCCGAGGTCGCCAAGGGCAAGGACGGCGAACTGGTCGTCTCCGGCATGGAGATCGGCGCGGTCGGCCACCTCGCGTTCACCGAGGGCGTCGAACTGTCCGAGCTGTCCACCCGCAGCGCCTCCCTCGAAGAGGCGTTCATGTCCGCGACGGGCGCCTCCGAGGAGTTCATCGCGGCCGAACCGACCGTCCCCGCTGTCCAGACCGGTGGTGCCCCGAATGCTTGACGCCCTTCGCTACGAATGGACCCGGCTGACGACGCTGCGGTCCACCTACTGGCTCGTGGGCATCGGCCTGCTGGCCGCCGCCCTGATCCCGGTCATCCTCGGGTTCGCCGCCGGCGACGAGGAGCTGGTGCCGGAGATCATCGCGGTCGCCGTCAACGGCGGCGCCTCGTTCGGGATCCCGTTCCTGGCGGTGTTCATGGCGGTCATCGGGATCTTCGCGACCGGCCACGAGTACCGGCACGGCACGATCCAGCCGACGCTCACGGCGCTGCCGCAGCGCTCGCGCCTGATCCTGGCGAAGATCCTGGTCGTCTCCGCGGCCACGGTCGCGGTCACCGTGGTGTCCATGGCGGTCAACACCGGTGTGCTCATGGTGTTCTTCGGCGAGGTCCCGGGCCTGTTCGACGACCCGGTGCGGTCGGCGCTGCTGGGGTACGTGGTGTACACGCTGATCTACATGCTGGTGGGGCTCGGACTGGGGCTGCTGTTCCGCGGCGTCCCGTCGGCGCTGGTCGTGATCTTCCTGATGCCGCTGATCATCGAGAACGTCATCGTCGGCCTGTCGGTGCTGCCGGCGCTCGACTGGCTGGTGCCGGTGGTCAAGTTCCTGCCGTTCACGGCCGGGTCGCTGCTGATGACGGTCGGCTCGGCCGACATGGGCATGGGCCTGGACTACGGGTTCTTCGACCGGTGGGGCTCGGGCGCGGTGTTCGCGGTGTTCGCCGCGGCGATCATCGCCGCCGCGTGGACCCTGTTCAAGAAGCGCGACGCGTAACGCCGCAACGATGAGGCGGGCCCCGGCATGCGCCGGGGCCCGCCTTTGTCGTGTCGCGGGGTCTACCAGGTCCCGGCCGTGCGGCGGCGGCGCATGACGATGTAGACGGCGGCGCCGGCCGCGGCGAGCGCGGCCGCGGCCACGACCGCGACGGTCAGGGACGAGCCGGTCGTGGGCAGCTGCTCCTGCGCGACCGGGGTGGACTCCTCACCGGTCGGCGGCGGGGTGCCGTCGCAGGCCGCGGCGTCGTACTCCCACACGAAGGTGTCCTCGAGCTCGTCGTCGATGTAGACGTCGACGCTGAACTCCCCGTCGCCGGCGACCGGGACGGCGCCCTCGACGTGGGCCTCGGGCTCGATCGTCAGCGGGACGGCGTCGCCCGTGCTGGGCTCGAGGCGGACGTCGAAGGGGACGCCGCCGTTCTGGACGGCGGTGTTGAGGAACTCGTAGCCCACCGAGTCGCACTCGGACCAGAGCGTGCCGGTGAGGTCGGAGTAGGCGATGCACTGGGCGTCGTAGTCCTCGAACGCGAAGGGCACGGACCCTTCGGGCCAGGTGACCTCGAGCCACGGCTCGGTCTGGCCGTCGTACGCGACGAGGGGGAACAGCTCGAGCGGCGCGTCGCCGGGCGCGAGCGTGTGGGTCTCCTCGCCGGCGGCGGTGGCGACGGTGAACTCGGTGGTCAGGCCGTTCTCGGGGACCGAGAGGACGACCTTGAACTCGATGCAGTCGGCGACCACGGCGACCTCGGCGAGGCCGACGCACGCGGTCCCGTAGTCGTCCAGGACCAGTTCGGAGGAGCCGTCGGGCCAGGTGACCTCGAGCCGCGGGTCCTCGCTGCCGCGGTCGTAGTCGATCGGGACAGTGACCGTGGTCGACTCGCCGGGCGCGAGCGTGTGGGTCTCCTCGCCCGCGGCGGTGGCGACGGCGAACTCGGTGGTGCGGCCGTTCTGCGGCACCTCCAGCAGGACCGTGAACTCGGTGCAGCTGGAGGTCACGGTCGCGGCGGAGGGTTCGAGGGTGCACTCGCCGAGGAGGAGCTTGTCGGAGAACCCGAGCGTCGCGCTGAGGGCGGGGAAGCCCGAAGTGGTGATCGCGAGGGTCGGGGCGGCGAGCCTCACCCACTCGGTGTCGCCGGGGAGGACCTGCGTGCCGGAGAGGGCGCCCTCACCGTTCGCGGGCACCTCGGCGGCCGCCGCGAGGGTCGCGCCCGACTCGAAGTCGGGGCCGTGCCACTGCCACTGCTTGTCGCCCTCGGTCTGGTAGCCGACGGAGATGACGTTGTGGTCGTAGGACCGGTCGGTCTCGGAGGTGTCCTCGAGGTACCAGGTCACATGCCATTCGCCGGACTTGCATTCGGCCTCGCCCCACACGTCGGTGGTGACGCTGAACCATGTGCGCGCGCCGCTTCGGTGGCTGTCCTCGGCCTGGGCCGGGACCGCTACGGCGGCCGCGGCGGCGGTGCCCACGGCGGCGGCGCCGAGCAGGGCCGCCAGGCGTTTGAGTGATTGCTTGATGTGCACGTCGTCTCTCCGTTGGGGGGTCTGCGGGCGGGGGGCGGCGGCCACGAGTCCGCGAGGACCGTGGAGGGGGTCGCCCGGATCCGGGCGTCCGCCGCCCCGTCGAGTGGGGGCAGTAGTGAAACGCGAGAGAGAATCGCCTGGTTGCGCAACGATTCGGCAACGTTCGAAGTGCCGGAAATGCTCCTATGTGGGCGCCGTGCAAAAGCGGAGCCGTCGGCCGAAACGAGCCCGACCGGGGCGAACCCCCGGATTCCGGGGGCCATCGGCGCACTCGGCCCACCGGGGGCCGCCGGGGCCCTCGGCGGCCGGTGTCCGTCATGTCCCCGCGAACGCGAAGCGGGGGGGGGGGGGGGGGGGGGGGGGGGGCGCCCCCGCGGCGGGGGGGGGGGGCCGCCCGCCGGCCCCCCCCCCCCCCCCCCCCCCCCCCCCCCCCCCCCCCCCCCGCCGCCCGCCCCCCCCGCGCGCCCCCCCCCCCCGCCCCCCCCCGGCCCCCCCCCCGCCCCCCCGCTTCTTCTCAATGGCGCCCTTGTGGTTTCAGGGTGATGAAGGTGACCGAGTAGGGCTCGAACTCGTAGGTGAACTCGTTGCCGAGGTCGCGGACCTGCTCCGTTTCGGGATGGACCACCTGCTCCTGGCCGAGGACGTTGTCGCAGCCCGGGTCGCACTGGAGGGTGGTGACCTCGGCCTTGTCCCGCAGGCGGCGGCCCTCCAGGTTCACGTCGGTGGTGACGGACTCGCTCTGGGCGTTGACGACCTTGAGGGTGATCTCGCCGGTGCGCTCGTCGCGGGTCACGACCTGGTAGAGCGGTTCGATCTGCTCCTCGTCCACGACGCTGAAGGCCTCGGCGCCGTCGACGTAGCCGGTGATGGTGCGCCCGGAGACCTCGATCCTGAGGTCGTAGGTGCGGCCGGTCTCGATCACCGTGTCGTGGTTGACGAGCGTGGACTTGCCGCCGCCGGAGGACTTCTCGACCGCGGAGGTGGTGTTGTTCCAGCCGCCGAGGTTCCACCAGTAGTAGTCGTCCGAGCCTTCGACGCCGAACATGACGAGGAAGCCCTCGCTGCCGGCGGTCTTGGTCGCTTTGAGCTCCATGGTGTAGTTCGACCAGTCGGCCGAGCCGGCGGTGCTGCGGGCGTCCTCGACGAGGGCGGTCTGGCGGTAGGCGCCGTCGGCCGCTTCCCAGGCGCCCGCGGCGTTGCCGCCGGGGGTCCAGGCGTCGGCGCCGTCGGCGAAGTCGTCTTCGAAGAGGGTGGCGCCGTCGGCGCCGGTGACCTTCACGTCGTCGTAGGTCGCGGCGGTGTTCCAGGTGGCCAGGCCGATGCCGCCGGCGATGTCCGGTGAGGCGATCGGCGAGGCGTCCAGGGCCGAGGCCAGGACCTCGTCGCCGGTGTGGTTCGCGAACAGGTGCTGCACCTCGTAGCTGGCGGACTTGACGGTCCGGTGGTTGTCGAACCAGATCATGTCCGGGGCCCAGTCGACGTAGTCGATGTTGGACAGCAGCGGGGCGTAGGAGGCCATGTCGACCACGTCGCCGTTGCGTTCGATGCCGGTGAGGTAGGAGGCCTCGGAGAGGGCGCTCCACCAGGTGTTGGAGCGGGAGGCGTACTCGCCGACGAAGACGTGCGGACCCTCGCGGTCGTAGGAGTCGTAGCGCCCGTTGTTGGAGAAGAACCACTCCGGCGAGTTGTAGTAGTGCTCGTCCACGAGGTCGGCGCCCTGCTCGCGGGCGAACTCCCAGCTGCGGTCGAACACGTCGCTCGAGTCGTCCACACCGGAGTTCGCGACGATCTCGATGTCGGGGTGGGCCTCGCGGATCGCCTCCTGGAACGCCGGGTAGTTGGCGTAGTACTGCTCCTTGTACTCCTCGTTGCCGAGGCCGATCTTCTCGAGGCCGAAGGGCTTGCGGTGGCCCATGGCGGCGCGCAGCGAGCCCCATTCGGAGTCGGCGGGGCCGTTGGCGAACTCCACTAGATCGAGTGTGTCCTGGACCCAGCGGTCGAGTTCTTCGGAATCGGTGATCTCGGCGGAGTCCCCGCAGCCGGTCACGCCCACGGGCACGACGGGCAGCGGTTCGGCCCCGATGTCCTCGGCGAACTGGAAGTACTCGAAGTAGCCGAGGCCGTAGGACTGGTTGTAGCCCCAGAAGTTGTGGTTGGCCGGGCGCTCCTCGACGGGGCCGACGGTGTCCTTCCAGTCGTAGGCCCGCTCGCGGCTCTCGGGGTCGAAGGAGCCGGTGTTGACGATGCATCCGCCGGGGAAGCGGAGAAAGGACGGATTCAGGTCGGCGATGAGCTCGGCGAGGTCGGCGCGCAGGCCGTTCTCGCGGCCCTTGTAGGTGTCCTCGGGGAAGAGGGAGACCATGTCGAGGTCCACCGCGCCCGCCGCGGTGACCTGGAGGCGGCCGGTGGTGGAGCCGGTGTCGGCCTCCAGCTCGGTCTCGTACTGCCGCCACTCCCCGCCGCCGCGGACGCGGACCGTCTCGGGGTCGGCGAGGGCGGTCCCGTCGGCGTCGACGAGGACGACCTCGAGCTCGGTGCGGGCGTCGGCGCTCGCCCAGACGCTGAAGTCGTAGTCGTCGCCCGCGGTGAAGGCCATGCCGGCGTTGTAGCCGGCGTTGACGAGCGCGGTCCCGGCGGCGGCGCTGACGTAGGAGGGGTTGGCGTCGTTGAGGGGGTCGCCGTGGGCGACGGCGGCGGAGCCCGAGGCGGTCTCCCAGGCCGTCAGGGGGTGGTAGGAGCCCTCGTCGGCCGGGCTGAACTCGAAGGAGCGGTTCTGCACGAGCTCGGCGTAGAGGCCGCCGTCGGCGGCGTGGTTGATGTCCTCGTAGAACAGGCCGTAGAGGTCGTCGGAGATGGGGGTGGCGTCGCGCAGGTCGACGTCGATGCGCACGTCGGCCTCTTGAGCGACGGCTCCGGACGCGGTGAGGGAGGAGATCGCGACGGCCGCCGCCGCTGCGACGGTCACCGCTCTCGTGCTGGTCGGAAACTTCATCGTCTCGTCCTTTTGCGGAGGATGGCGTTGAAACATGTCAATGCATTGTGCATGTTAACGCTCACTCGGTCAAGGGTCCGGCGTCCCGCGCCGAACGGCGGAAGCGCCGCGGGCAAGGCCCCCATACAATCCGGGCGTGCATGCAACGATCACGCGAGCCGACCGCGTCCTCGGCTGCCTCGTCGGCGGCGCCGTCGGGGACGCCCTCGGATACCAGGTCGAGTTCCAGTCCTGGTCCCGGATCGAAGAGGACTACGGGCCCGGCGGCGTCACCGAGATGCGCTGCAACCGGGTCTCCGACGACACCCAGATGACCCTGTTCACCGTCGAGGGCCTGCTGCTCGCGCAGCCGGGCGCGGAGGTGGAGGCGGTCCGCGAGGCCTACCTGCGGTGGCTCCAGACCCAGCGGGAACCCATGCCGCCCATGGGATCGCAGGGGCTCGTGGCCCAGCCGTGGCTGTACGCGCGGCGCGCGCCCGGCAACGCCTGCATCTCCGGGCTCGCCGCGCACGACCGGGCCGGCGGCGCGGACTGGCGGGGCCTCGCCGTGAACCCGAACTCGAAGGGCTGCGGGACCGTCATGCGCTCGGCCCCGTTCGGGCTGCGGTACGGGCCGGAGGCGGCCTTCGACCTGGCCGAGCGGTGCTCGGCGCTCACCCACGGCCACCCCACGGCGGGAGCCTCGGCCGGGGCCTTCGCGATGATGGTGGCGCACTTGTCGAACGGCGAGTCGCCGCAGCGGGCGGTGTCGGCGACCATGCTCCACCTGCGGCGGAGCCTCGACCGCTCCGAGACCCTCGACGCGCTCCAGCAGGCCTACGAGCTGGCCGGGAACGTCCCGCCGGCGCCGAACACCTGCGCCCCGCTCGGGGAGGGGTGGGTCGCCGAGGAGGCGCTGGCGATCGCGGTCTACTGCTTCCTGGGGACCGGCGACGTGCGGGCCGGGCTCGTGGCCGCCGTGAGCCACGACGGCGACTCCGACTCGACCGGCGCGATCCTCGGCAACCTCTACGGTGCCGCTTACGGGCACGGCGCCCTGCCGCGCGAATGGGCGGCGCAGACCGAAGGCCGTGAAGTCATCGCGTCCCTCGCAGCGCTGCTGGACGCGTGAGCGGAGCGGCGGGAAGGCCCGCCGGACCGCAGATCCGTAGGAGCCGCGATCCGGCGTCGGGCGTCCGGTCAGGCCGCGGCCTTCACGGCGGCGGCGACCGCGGGGGCGACCCGCGGGTCCAGCGGCGAGGGCACGATCCGGTCGGCGGCCAGGTCCTCGGCCGCGATGTCCGCGATGGCCTGGGCCGCGGCGAGCTTCATCGCCTCGGTGATCTGCTCGGCCCCGGCGTCGAGCGCCCCGCGGAAGATGCCGGGGAACGCGAGCACGTTGTTGATCTGGTTCGGGAAGTCGCTGCGGCCGGTCGCCACGATGGCGGCGTGGCGCGCGGCGACCGCGGGGTCGACCTCGGGCGTCGGGTTGGCCAGCGCGAAGACGATCGCGTTCTCGGCCATGCCCTCGAGGGCGGACTCGGGGACGCGGCCGCCGGAGACGCCGACGAGGACGTCCGCGCCGCGCAGGGCCTCGGCGACCTCGCCCTTGCGGCCGTCGCGGTTCGTGGCCTCGGCGAGGCGCTCCTTCACCGGGTTGAGCCGGTCGCGCCCCTGGTGGATGATGCCGGTCGAGTCGCAGACGACGATGTCCCCGACGCCGGCCTCGGTGAGGATCCTCGTGATCGCGACGCCGGCGGCGCCCGCGCCGACCACGGCCACGGTGAGGTCCTCGGCGCGGCGCTCCTGGAGCCGCAGCGCGTTGGTGAGCGCGGCGAGGACGACCACGGCGGTGCCGTGCTGGTCGTCGTGGAACACCGGGATGTCCAGCATGGCCTTGAGGCGGTCCTCGATCGCGAAGCAGCGCGGCGCCGAGATGTCCTCGAGGTTGATGCCGCCGAAGGACGGCGCGATGGCCGCGACGGCGGCCACGATCGCGTCGGGGTCCTTGGTGTCGAGGCAGATCGGGACGGCGTCGACGTCGGCGAACTGGCGGAAGAGCGCGGCCTTGCCCTCCATGACGGGGAGGGAGGCGGCCGGGCCGATGTCGCCGAGGCCGAGCACGGCGGTGCCGTCGGTGACGACGGCGACCAGGTTGGAGCGCCAGGTGTGCGTGCGCGCCAGGGACTCGTCGGCGGCGATGGCCTCGCAGACGCGGGCCACGCCGGGCGTGTAGGCGACCGAGAGGTCCTCGCGGCTGTCGAGCGGGACGGTGGTGGAGGTGCGCAGTTTGCCGCCCCGGTGGGCGAGGAAGATCGGGTCTTGCAGGTCGATCACAGGTTGAGATGGCACTGAAAGCCTCATTGCTTCGATGGTGATCGCCGACTCTGCGAACGCGGAACGGATGGTTCCACCGGAGATGTGAGTGGCTGGATTCAAAGACTGGGGATTGCCCAGGCGGTCATCGTAGCTCAGCGGTGACCGCCGTCCGGACGGCGGCGGCCGTCCAGGCGGCGCATTTCGCGGACTCGTCGTCCTCGCCCAACGCTTTGGACAGTTGGACGAAATCGTTTGCGGCCCTTTGGAGGCCGACGCGCTGGAGTTCGGCCGCGGCGGCTTCGACGCGGGCGCGGGAGGGCTCGCGGGAGCGGCGCAGCCCTTGGTGCGCGAGGTCGGCGCAGGCGGTGATCGCGCCGTCGATCGCGGCCGAGACGGGGTCGCTCGCGGGGCCGTCGCCGCCCGCGGCGAGCTCGCCGGCGTCGTCGCCGGGGGCGAGGTCGGGGACGACGGGGCCCTCGGCGGTGAGGATCGCGGTGGGCTCGACGATGAGCTCCCCGCGATGGCGGTGGAGGTGCCCGGCGACGGCGAGCGGGCGGTCCGCGAGGGCCCGCTCGGCGGCCTCGAGGGCGCCGGGGGCGGCCGCGCGGTGCTCGATGCGCAGGCGGGCGGTGCCGCCGCCGGGCGCGGTGACGATCGCCTCGAGGCGCTGCGAGGCGGGGTCGTAGCCGAGGAGTTCGCAGGACTCGACGGCGATGACGCGCAGGGACTCGGCGGCGACGCGGGGCCGCACCAGCGAGGGCGGCCGGTCGGCGAGTTCGGCGGCGAGCGCGTCGAGGTCGGTGGCGCGCAGGGAGGCCGGGAGGTCGTTCCAGGCCAGGCCGAGCGGGAGCACCTGGGTCTTGGCGAGGCGGCCGGTGCCGAGCTTGAGGGCGCGGGCGGCGGTGCGGGTGGCGGCCTCGGTGACGGTGTTGCCGCCGGCCAGGGCGCCGATCTTGCACCCGGCGAGGCGGCGCCCGGCGAGTTCGGCGCCGGTGAGGGCCTCGCCCTCGGGGAGGGGCCAGTCGCGCTGGATGGCGAGGACCATGCCGGTCTCGGGCTGGGCGAAGTAGAGCTCGAGGGTGCGGCGGTCGCCGTCGGTGCCGATGCGGGCGCCGAGGCCGGTGAGGCGGACGAGGGTCAGGGGGGTGGCGTCGGCCTCCTCGCTGCCGAGGACCTGGGCGGCGGGGGCGCCGCCGGGGTGGGCGGCGGCGCGGGCGCGGGCGGGGATCTCGGTGAGGAGGGCCGCGAGGCGCTGGGGGTCGTAGGCGGCCGAGCGGTCCTCGTAGCGCTGGAGCTGGTCGATGAGGTCGCCCATGGCGCCGGCGGGCCAGTGGGCGCGGCGGCGGGCGAGGGCCTTGGCCTCGCGCTGGAGGGCGGCGCGCAGGACGGCGTCGGCGCCGTCCGCGCCGTCGAGGAGGACCTGCTCGGTGAGGCGCAGGGCTTCGGCGAGGCCCGCTTCGGAGTCGGCGCCGCCGACGCTGACGGTGGGCGACTGGTCGGCCTCGCCTTCGCGGAAGGCCCAGACGGCGAGGACGATGGCGGCGGCGCGGGCGGGCCCGGTGGCGTCGGTGTGGACGTAGCCGAGGCCCGGGACGAGGAAGCTCACGGTGGCGGCGGGGAGTTCGGCGACGGCGGGCCGGTCGGGCCCGGGCCAGGTGAGGCGGGCGGTGTAGCCGGCGCGGCGGGTCTGCTCGGCGGCCTTGAGGGCGTGGGGGCCGAGGACGTCGCGGAGCTGGTCGTCGGTGATCGCGGCGGGGGTGGCGGCGGCCTCGGGTTCGGGAGGGGCGCTCTCGGTCTCGGCCGCTTCGGTGCCGGCGGGCTCGGCGGCCTGCCGCTGGTAGGCGAGGACGGCGCCGACGCGGTGGCGGCACTTGCCGGGGGCCCCGCAGGTGCAGGTGGCGGTGTCGAGGCCGCCGGAGGCGGGCAGGACGGCGGTGGCGCCGTCGGGGAAGACCGCGGTGAGGGCGCCGTCGCCGTCGAGTTCGAGCACCGGGGCGGTGCCGGCGTCGAGGTCCTTGGCGGCGCGTTTGACCAGGCCCCGGTTGGCGAGTGCCGCGAGGGCGTCGGCGGTGAGCGCGAGGAGGTCACTTCTGGACACGGCGGGGGCTCCTTCCGGGGAGGCTGCGGTGTCGGGCGAGGGGCCGGCGGTCGCGGAGCCCTCGCGGCGCGGAGCGGGTGCGGGGGGACTGCGCCGCACGGCGGCGGGCGGACGGGCGCGGCGCGGTCGCGCAGCCGGGCGGGACGGGGCCGGGTTCGCCGTTCACGTGCCGAGCCTTTCGGCCACGAACTCGACCAGGTGGGAGGGGGTCATGGCGCCGATGTGGGCGCCGACGGCGGCCATGCGCCCGGCGAGTTCGCGGTCGTAGTTGGGGTTGGCGTCCTCGTCGAGGGCGGCGAGGCCGAGGAACTGGGTGCCCTGCTGGCACAGCTGCTTGGTGGTGTGGACGAGCCGGGAGGGGTTGCCCCCCTCGTAGAAGTCGGTGATGAGGGCGACGATCGAGCGGCGCGGGTTCTCGATGAGCCCGGCGGCGTAGTCGACGGCGCGGGAGATGTCGGTGCCGCCGCCGAGCTGGACCTTCATGAGCAGTTCGACGGGGTCGTCCACTTCGGAGGTGAGGTCGACGACGGCGGTGTCGAAGGCGACCAGGTGGGTCTTCAGGCCCGGGAGGGCGTAGAGGCAGGCGGCGGTGACGGCCGAGTGGATCACCGAGCCGGCCATCGAGCCGGACTGGTCGACCACCAGGATCATCTGCCACTGCTCCAGGCGCTTGGAGGTGCGCGAGTGGAAGTGGGGGCGCTCGATGGCGACGCGCCGCTCCTCGGGCCGGTAGTGCTTGAGGTTGGCCTGAAGGGTGCGCTTGAGGTCGAAGTCGCGGGCGCGGCGGTGCCGGCTGGGGCGGCGGTTGCGGCTGCCGGTGAAGACGGTGCGGACCTGGACCGAGAGCTTCTCGACGAGTTGACGCACCACCTCCTCGATGATGCGGCGGGCGGCCTCGAGGACCTGCGGGTTCATCAGGTGCTTGGTGCGCAGGACCGCTTTGAGCAGGGCCGGGTTGGGTTCGATGCGGGCGAGCACCTCGGGGTCGGTGAGGACGTCGTGGATCTCGTAGCGCTCCACGGCGTCGCGTTCGAGCCGCTCGATCGTCTCCTTCGGGAAGAGCCGGTGGACGGCGTCGAGCCAGTCCACGGTGGTGAGGATCGAGGGCTCGTCGCCCGCGCCGCGCTCGCCCGAGCGCGCGCCGCCGCGGCGGACGTCGCGCTTGCCGAGGTCGTCGTCGCGGCCGTAGAGCCAGTCGAGGGCGGCGTCGCGCCCGGCGTTCTCCTCGCCGAGGCCGCCGGTGGCGCCTTCGGCGGCGGGCCCGAGGATGAGCCGCCAGCGTTCGAGTTCAGCGCCCATCGGGACTCCGCTCGGTCAGTGGGGACGGGAAGAGGAGGCCCTCGCGCGCGAGGACGTCCTCGACGCGGGCATCGAGGGCCATGGAGGCGGCGACCGTGAGGGGGTCGACCGCGAGGCGCGCGGTCAGGCCGCGGGCGTCGCCGCCGCCGCGCAGCGCCACGACGCGCTGGGCGATGAGGCCCCGCTCGCGCGGGGGGAACATCGCGAACGCCTGCCGCAGGGCGGGCAGGGCGATGAAGAACTCGGCGTCGGAGAGGTCGGCGACGAGGTCGTCGACGGCGCCGATGACGCCCTCCTCCTCGGCGATGACCTCTTCGCGGGCGAGGGAGAAGAGCCCGGCGAGCCAGTCGCCGAGCTGCTCGGGACCGGACGCGCCCTCGGCGGCCGCGCCGGCGTCGGCGGGGGCGCCGAGGGCCCAGGCGAGGCCCAGGGCGGCGCCGCGCAGGTCCGGCGGGGCCTGCGGGTCGACCGCGATCCGGTCGGCCGCGCGGGTCACCGTCGTGGAGGCGGGCGCCAGGCCGGGGGCGTGCCGGACGGCGTCGCGCAGGGCGCACAGGGCCTGGAGGCGGCCGAGGTCGGCCGGTCCGGGCGGGGCGTGGAGGCCTTCGACGAGCCACAGGACGCGGTCGCATCCGGCCGCGACGACGGCGGTGTACAGGTCGCTTCCGGCGGTGCCGAACAGGTGGTCGTGGCGCCACAGCGCCAGGGCGACCGCGAGGGCCCGGCCGACGGCGGCGACGTCGCCCGAGTCGGCGACGGCCGCTTCGACGGCCTGGCCGAGCCGGTCGGTGAGGCGGGCGCGGCCGCACAGGGCCGCGTCGAAGAGGAGGGCGGCCAGGGAGTCCAGGGCGCCGTCGCGGTCGGCGCGCTGCTCGAGCACGGTCTGGGCGGCGTCGCCGAGGGTCGCGCCGAGCGCGCCGGCCTCGATGAGGGCCGGGAGGCGGTCCTCGTGCGGCTGGAGGGTCCAGTGCTCCTCGGCGGTGACGTCGGCGCCCGCGGTGGGTCCGGCGCCGCGGCGCACGCCCGGGATGCTCAGCAGGCGCAGGCAGTGGAGGACGCGGCTGCGGGCGAGGTCCTTCGGCTTGGTCAGGTCGAGGGCGAGGGCGCCGTGCTCGTCGAGGCCGAGGCGTTCGATCTCGGCTTCGGCGTCGGCCACGAGCGGCGGGGCGGGCGTGTCGGGGTGGAGGCGGCCGACGCGCTCGCCGGTGAGGGCGGCGGTCATCTCGACCACGACCGGATGCGTTCCGGCCGTGAGGGTGCCGCGGCGGGTCCACGGCAGCGGCTGCTCGAGGTCGTCGCTGATGAGGGCGCTGGCGAGGCCGTCGAGGAGGTCGGTGCGGCCGGGACGGGCGTGGCCGCGCAGGCGGGCGAGGCCGTCGGTGAGGCTGCGGGCGCCGATGAGGTCCGAGGTGGAGACGTGGAGTCCCTTGCGGCGCAGGCGGGAGGTGATGCGCTCGATGAGCGCGCCCGCCGCGGCGTCGGGGCCGTCCTCCCAGAGCCGCTGGTAGTACTCGGGCGAGGGCATCCCGGACTGGTAGCCGGCGAACGAGTCGAGCCGCCGGAACGAGTAGGGCACGAGGAACCCGCCGGTCTCGGTGTCCTCGGCCGGGAGCGGCACCTCGGGCCGCGCGTCGTCGCCGGATTCGGCGAGGCGGCGCAGCGCGGGGGCGTGGAAGCCGCCGCAGACGACCAGGACCGGGCCGTCGGTCTCGGCGAGCGCGGCCCGGATCCACTGGGCCATGTAGGCCTCGCGGGCGGTGTCCGACTCGCTGGCCTCGGACTCGCCGCGCACCAGGTCGAAGTACTCGTCGAGGCGTTCGGGGAGTCCCTCGGGGTCGGCGATCTCGACGAGGTGGTCCCAGAGGGCGTCGGTGTTGTCGACGGCGAAGGCGGCGCAGAGCCGCTCGGCGGCCTCGGCGTAGCGGCGCTCGGCGTCGGAGTAGCGGTTCTCGATGCCTTCGAAGGAGCGGTGCCAGGCGGGGAAGTCGATGAAGCGGACGTCGGCTCCCGCTTTGCGGCCCTCGCTGAGGGCGATCCACTCGGGCGAGTAGTCGCACAGCGGGGTCCACGAGCGCCGGA
Source organism: Glycomyces amatae (assembly GCF_020991375.1). Lineage (GTDB taxonomy): Bacteria > Actinomycetota > Actinomycetes > Mycobacteriales > Micromonosporaceae > Glycomyces > Glycomyces amatae. The sequence goes on from NZ_JAJLQZ010000008.1 coordinate 130,722, forward strand.
CGGCGAGGTCGGCGCTGGCGTAGGAGTAGATCGCGACAGGCAGCTCGTGCTCGAGCGCGAGTTCGCCGAGCCGGTCGTTGAAGTCCGCGGGGCCCTCGATGAGGACCGCGGCGGGCTTCAGGCGCTCGATCCGGTCGGCGACGAGGCGGGCGCAGGCGGGCGAGTGGTGCCGCACGCCCTGGACGTGGAGGCGCTCGATCATCCGGGCAGCAGGTTCCGGGCCTGGTAGAGCGACTGCCAGTGCGGGCCCTTGCGCTTGGGGGCCTTCTGCTCGAGGTAGCGGCGCAGGCGCGCGAGGTCCTCGGCGTTGTCCTTGGCGGCGGCGCCGGCCATGCAGTCGACGATGTCGCCGGCCTCGGCGTGGCCGCCGCGCAGGTACCAGGCCTTGATGCCGACGGCGTGGGCGACCGAGACGGCCTCGGCGGTGGACATGACCGCCTGCGGGCGGCCGCTCCCCTGGTCGCCGGTGCGGAGGTCGCGGAAGACGCGGACGAGCACTTCGAGGACGTCGCGGGCGGGGGGCGCGGGGACGCCGGAGCGGGCGAGCGCGGCGGCGGCCTCGTTCTCGACGAGGTCGAGTTCGGTCTTGAAGTCGGCGATGGGGAAGACGGTCTCGAAGTTGAAGCGGCGCTTGAGGGCCGCGCTCATCTCGTTGACGCCGCGGTCGCGGGTGTTGGCGGTGGCGATGATGTTGAAGCCCTCGCGGGCGAAGACCATCGAGTCGCCGTCGAGCTCGGGGATGGCGAGCACGCGGTCGGACAGGGGCGAGAGCAGGGAGTCCTGGACCTCGAGGGGGCAGCGGGTGATCTCCTCGAAGCGGACGACGCGGCCCTCGGCCATGCCCTGGAGGAGGGGCGCGGGCACGAGCGCGCGCCGCGTGGGGCCCTCGGAGACGAGCAGGGAGTAGTTCCAGGAGTAGGCGATCTGGTCCTCGGTGGTGGAGGCGCCGCCCTGGATGGTGAGGGTGGAGTCGCCGGAGACGGCGGCGGCGATGAGCTCGGACAGGAGCGACTTGGCGGTGCCGGGCTCGCCGACGAGCATGAGGCCGCGGCTGGTCGCCAGCGTCACGAGCGCGCGGTCGATGAGGGAGGGGTCGCCGACGAACTTCTTCGCGATGCCGCGGGAGTCGTCGCCGACGATGAAGGCGCGGGCGGCCTGGAGGCTGAGGGCCCAGCCGGGGGGCCGGGGGGCGTCGTCCTCGTCGGCGAGCTTGGCGAGCTCGTCGGCGTAGCGGCGCTCGGCGGGCGGGCGCTGGAGGCGCGGTTCGGGAGTGGCGGTGTCGTTCATGGCGGCTTTCTAGGTGAGGAGGCCGGTGGCGCGGGACAGCCCGGCCAGGATCTCGGAGACGGTGACGGGGTCGAGGGCGTCGCCGCGCAGGGCCGGGACGTCGCGGTGGCGGTTCTTGGTGGCGGAGAACCAGATCCCGAGGACGCGGTGGCGCCCTTGCGGATCGGGCTCGGGGTGGACGAAGGTGGGGTCGATCTCGACCAGCAGGCGGGCTCCGCCGGGCAGTTCGCGGTCGAACCGCCAGGCCCTGTACTCGGCGCCCTCGGGGCGGTACTCGCCCCAGGACAGCTGCTTCCAGGTCATGACCTCGCGCAGCCGCCCGAAGACGGCGGTGCGGCCGGTGAAGCGGTGGAGGATGCCGCTTTCGGCCTCCTCGCGGGTGAGGAGCAGTGCGGGGCGGGCGAGCTGGTCGAACGGTTGCAGGACTTCGTAGTCGGCGAAGACCTCGGTCCAGGGGGCGAGGCCGGGGCCGAGCAGCGCCGGGTGGGCGAGTCGGACCCGCGCGTCGGGGCCGAGGTCGAACGGCTTGTCGTCGACATCGGTGGGGCTGCCGTCCTCGGCGAGGCGGAAACCCTGCGGGCCGGTGCCGGTCTCGCCGAGCCATAGGAGGCGGCGGGCGAGCGAGCCGAGCACGGGGTGGGCGGCGAGGCGGGCGAACTCGTCCGGTTCCCAGACGCGGCCGGCGTGCATCGCGTCCTCGAGGCGGGCGCTCTGGAAGGCGATCTCGCCTGCGAGGTCCTTGGCGAGGCGCCGGTAGCGGGCGAGCGAGGCGGCGGCCTTCTCGGCGTCGTCGCGGACGCCGGGCTTGGGAGGCCTGGCGCGGGTCTTGCCCGTCGCGTCGGTGACGCTGAGGTTGAGCCGGTCGTCCACGTCGACGCGGAAGGAGCGCGGCCCGAAGTCGAGCGTCACGGCACGGTCGAGGCCGAGGGCCGGGGCGAACCGGTCCGCCAGTGTCTCGGGGGCGGTGCCGAGGCGGTCGGCGACGGCGGCGCACCGGCGGGCGGCGGCCTCGCGCACCTGGGGACGCTTCGCGTTGCGGGACAGGCGGTAGAGCGGTGCGAACGCGTGCCGGGCGGGCAGCGCGGCGAGCGCTTCGAGTCCGGCGTCCGTCCACTCGGGGCGGCGGGCGTGCCAGCGGGGCGCGTGCTCCTCCAGGAGGCGGGCCGCGGCCGCGCCGCCGAAGCGCGCCAGCTGGCCGACGGTCCAGATGCCGTCGCCCGGGGTGCCCTCGCCGATCCACCGCTCCGCCAGGCCGAGTGAGAACCGCGCGAGGGAGGCGCGGTCGAGGTGTCCGGTGACGATCGCGACCCCGGGGTAGGGCACGCGCGGCGCCCACTGGGCGAGCACCTCGATCAGGTTGGTCAGGGCGGTGCCGGACAGCACCGCCGAGCGGTCCTTCAGCAGGACCGGCGGCAGCTGGCCGGTGTCGATCCAGTGCCACGAGCCGGGCGCGTTCAGCAGCGGCTGCGTGAGCTCGGGGTCGAGGAGCGCCTCGACCGCGGCGACCGCTTCGGGCCCGTGGGGTCGGACGGCGCGGAGCACGGCCTCGGTGCCGTGGCGCCAGGCGACGAGGCGCAGGCCGGCGCGGGCCGTGGTGCGCTGGTAGGCCTTGGGGCCGAAGGCGTGCGGGACGAGCAGGTGCGCGGCGTGGGGGCCGTGGCGGTCGAACCAGTCGAGCGCGGGGCCGCCTCCGTCCTTGAGGCGCACGAGCCAGTGGGCCGCGATCGCGGCGGCGGTGCCGCTGCGGATGGGAGTGAGGGCGCGGCCGGCCCACGGGGAGCGGCGGATCGACTCGGCCACGTCGTCGGCGACGGCGGGGCCTTTGCGGGCGAGCTGGGCCAGGCCGCTGTCGCGGGCGTTGAAGCCGTCGAGGTAGGGCGTGTAGGCGTCGTCGTCGCCCCAGTACGCGTCGTCCCACTCGACGAGGTCCGGTTCCGTCGCCAGCGCCTGCTCGTACTCCCCCGCCCGTCCCACGATCACCGGGGCGGGGCTGGTGAGGCCCTCGATGTGGCGGGGGGCCTTGGTCTTGGGGCGGCCGTTCCACGGCGGGGAGACGAGGAGGCCGGGGAGCCGGCCGGGTTCGGCCTCGGGCAGCGCGGTCTCGGCGGTGAGCGCGTCGAGGGCGGCGCGCTCGGCGTCGGTGAGGCCGGGGGCGGCCGCGCACGCGGGGGTCGCGGTGACGAGGGCGGCCAGGCGGGTGCGCTCGAGGGGGGCGGCGGTGGCGGCGCGCGCGGCGGTGAGGCGGGCGGCGCGGTCCGGGAAGCGTGCGGCGGCGGCGGTCGCGGCCGCGGCGGCGCGGGGGTCGGCGCCGCGGTCGAGCAGGAGCGTCATCGCCTCGTCGGTGGGCAGCAGGGCGGCGCCGTTGTAGAGCTCGGCGCGGTCGGCGGCGTTGACGGCCTTGTAGCCGAGGGTCTTGACGATGACGGGCAGGAGGTCGGGGCCGAGGCCCGCGACGGCTTCGGCCACGGCTTCGCGCGAGACGTAGTAGGGCTCGAAGGCTTGGCGGCGCAGGAGTCTCAGGTGCTCGGAGCCGTTGACGAGGGACCAGGTGAGGCGTTCGCCGAGCCTGCTCTCACGGGAGAGGACGCGTTCGGCGAGGACTTCGGCGGCCCAGTCGGCGCGGTCGGGCACCAGGAGCGAGGCGGCGAGCCGCTTGACGGGCGTGTCGCGGTGCTCGGCGACGCGGGCGCAGATGCGGGCGTGCTCGGCGTCGTCGACGGCGGCGACCAGGGTGCGGGCGGCGGCGAGCGGGCCGTCGTCGGGCGCCCACACGTGGAGCTTGTTCGGGAGGTTCTCGGGGGCGACGGGCCGGACGAAGCAGCCGCCCTGGTGGTGCGCGGTGACGGTCGCCGCGAGGTCTTCGACGGCGGCGGCGACGGCGAAGGCCGGGCCGTGGTGCGCGGTCCAGGCGTCGAGGTGCTCGCGGACCGCGGCCTGCGCGTCGAGGCCGCGGGGGTGGTCGTCCCGGCGCCGGTGCATGCCCCTCATGGTGTCGGCGTGGGCGTGCTCGGTGCGGCGCAGGACGATGCCGGCGACCGCGGCGCCGACCGGGTTCGGCCGGCCGTCGAGGTGCTCGCGGGCGAGGCGGGCGAGCTCGGGGTCGGTGAGTTCGTTCGCGAGCGCCTCGTCGAGGTCGGGCCGGTGCCGCTCGGGGAGTCCGTTGAGGCCGGCGACCGTGCCGATGCGGAAGACTCGGCGGACGCCGTCGCCGCGGCGAGGGAGCGCCCATTGACGCCACTCGGGCGAGGGGTCGGATTGATCCGACTGGGGCGCAACGTGATCGGTCATATACGTCTTTCCTGAGGCGGTGGCGTTCCACACGAGCATAGAGACCCGGTGCGACACCGCCCCGGGAAGCGCGTGTACGAAAAAGGGCCCCGGCGTCGGCCGGGGCCCTTTTCGTTCGGATCGGCGCCCGGTCAGGCGGGCGTGGTCACGCGGGTGAGGTCGGCGAGGATCTCGGAGGCGGTGAGCGGGTCGATGCCGTCCGGGACGGGCTCGTGATCGCGCGTGCCGCCGTACCAGTAGTGCTCGCGGCGGCCGACATGGGCGCCCTGGATGGTCTGGACGGGGTTCTCGGCGATCATGCCGACCCAGATGCCCGGGTCGAGCGAGAGGGAGACGTGGCCGCCGCCCGGCAGGGGGTAGTGCATGCCGGGCTCGACGCCGCCGTCCTCGGGCGCGGCGCGCTGCCAGCCGCGCTTGGTGAGGCCCAGGAGCCGGCCCACGTCGACCTTCTTGCCCTCGAAGCGGGTCAGGTGCCCGGTGGCGAGCTCCTCGTCGGTGAAGGCCATGACGGGCCGCGAGAGCTGCGGGAAGGGCTGGAGGATCTCGTAGTCGGCGAGGACCTCGGCCCAGGCGTCGACTTCCCGGGACTCCATGTGGATGGGGTGCGCGAGGCGGACGACGGCGTCGTCGGGGAGGGTGAACGCGTCGTCGGCGGCGTCGCCGTAGCTGCCGTCCTCGGCGATGCGGAACCCGGTGCGGGCGCCGTCGTGCTCGGCGAGCCACACGAGGCGCCGGGCCAGGTGCTTGACGAGCGGGTGCTCGGCGAAGAAGCGGCGGAACTCGTCGGGGCTCCAGGTCCGGGCGCGGACCATGGCCGCCTCGAGCCGCGAGACCTGGTCGGACGCGGCGGACCGGAGCTCCTTCTTGAGCAGCGAGAAGCGCTGGTAGGCGGCCTCGGCGACCGCGGGGTCGTCCTTCGCGCCGGGTTTGGGGAGGGTCTTGCGGGGCTTGCCCGCGTCGTCGGTGACGTACGGCTTGAGCTGCTCGTCGAAGACCACCGTGAACTTCCGGGGGCCGTAGTCGAGGACGAGGGCGTCGTCGCCGAGCCCGAAGTCGGGGACGAGGCGGTCGGCGAGCTGCTCGGGGCTCAGGCCCAGTTCGGCGGCGATCGCCTCGATCTGGACGCCCGCCTCCTGCTTGAGCGCCTTGAACTTCACCTTCTGGGCGATGCCCTGGATGGCCCGCAGGGCCTCCTCGGTGCCGATGGCCCCGAGGACGCCGAGGCCGGCCACGGCCCGCTTGTGCTGGCTCAGGCCCGGCCATTCGCGGATCTTCGGGGCCAGGAGGCGCACGGTGTCGTCGTCGGCGAAGTGGGCGAGCTGGGTCAGGGCCCAGCCGTCCTTCGACGGGCCGCCGGCCGCGAGCCACAGCTGGAACAGGGCCCGGCCGAAGCGGGCGAGGGAGTCGCGGTCGCAGGCCTCGGCGACGACGTCGAGGCCCGCGTACGGGTACTCGGGGGTGGTCAGGGCCAGCACGGTGACCAGGTGGCGGACCGACTCGGCCGGGAGCGCGCGGCCGCCGGCCAGGACCGGCGGGAGCATCGCCGGGTCGACCCAGGCGCCGGGCTTGGGGAGCTTCGCGCCGCGCGGTTCGAGCGGGTCGCCGTCGAGGAGGTCGCGGATCGCCGCGGCGGCCTCGTCGCCGTAGGAGGCGGCGGCGGTCTCGACCGCGGCGTCGCCGTGGCGCGCCGCGACGAGCAGCAGGGCGCCTTCGGCGATCCGGCGGGCCTTCTTGTCGGCGCCGAGGGCGTCGGGGACGAGGAGGCGGGCGCCTTCGGCGCCGTGCCGGTCGAACCAGGCGACGGCGCCGGCGCGGGCGGTCTTGAGGCGGTCGAGCCAGTCGGCGGCGAGTCGGGCCGCGTCCAGGCTCCGGATCGGCGCGAGCACGTCGTGGTGGGCCGGATGGCCGCGCAGGGCCGACAGGACGCGCTGCGCCACCGCGGCCTCGAAGCGCGCGAGGATCACGTTGAGGTCGCCGTGCGAGTACGGCGAGAAGGTGCTGTCCCACTTTTCGAGGACGGTGGCGGCGACGGCGACCGGCGCGTAGGTGAGGGCGATGCCGTGCATGCGGGTGTCGCCGCGCTTCTCGGCGTGGCGCAGGCGCTGGTGCCAGTCCTCCTCGGTGTGGTTGCTGAAGTAGTCGACCGCGGGGGCGGACCAGCGCTCCCGTTCGCCCGGGGCCCAGTGGACGCTGGTGTCGCCGGGCGCTTCGAGGCCGTCGATGACGACCGGTCTGCGCTTGGGGCGCTTCGCGGCCCAGGGCGGGGCGGTCAGCAGCGGCGGCAGGTCCTCGAGGGCGGCCTGGGGGATGTCGGCGGCGTCGAAGAGGGCCTCGATCGCGGCGCGGTCGGGGTGGCCGTCGCGGACCGCGGCGGGAACGAGGGCCGCGAGGGCGGCCAGGCGGGGCCGCAGTTCGGGGGCGGCGGCGGCGCGGGCGAGGATGCGCAGGGCCCGGTGCGGGAAGCGGGCGGCGGCGGCCGCCGCGGCCCCGTACACGCCCGGCTCGGTGAGGTTGCCGACGAGGTAGGACATCGCCTCGTCGGTGGGGATGCGGCAGAGGGCCTCCAGGAGGGTGGCGCGGGCCTCGGCGTCGAGCATCTGGCGCAGGCTCGCGGTGAGGACCGGGAGGCTGGCGGCGCCGAGGTTGTGGAGGATCGTGCCGGTCAGGCGGGTGGTGGCCTCCCACTTCTCGAGTTTGGTGAGGCCGGCGGCGGCGAGCTGCTCGGGGGTGGAGACGATCTCCCACAGGATCTTGTCGCTGTAGTAGCCCTTCACGGTCGCGTACTCGCGGCAGACCTCGTCGGCCCAGGCCCGCTGCTCGGGGAGGGCGAGGCTGGTGACGAAGCGCTCGACGGGGCCGGTCCGGAACGCCGCGGCCGCGGTGACGACCGCGGCGTACTCGTTCTCGTCGGCGGCCGCGATGAGGCCGCGCAGCGCCTTGAGGCCGAGGTGGGTCTCCTGGAAGAGGGCGCCGAGGTGCCCGACCTGCGCGACCGCGAGCCTGCGCTCGGCGATCGGGACCTTCTTGCGGTGCTGGTAGCGGTTCGAGGAGCTCAGCGACATGGTCGCGAGCGAGGCGGCCACGGCGAACGCGAGGCCGTGGTCGGCGGCCCAGGCGTCGAGTTCGGGGCGCAGGGCCGAGGGCGACCGGCGCTGGTCGGAGTCGCGCATCAGGACCGCGACGACGCCCGCGCCGTAGGCGTCGGCCTCGCCGTCGAGGTGGCGCAGGGCCGCGGGGGCGAAGTCCTGGTTCTCGGGCGCGGCCAGTGCGGCGCGCAGCTCGGCGTCGTGCGACGCGATGAGGCCGCGGACCCGCGCGGGGGCCTCGGGGTCGAGCTCGACCGGGCCTCCGGGGCGCCTGCCGCGGAACGGGAGCAGGTCGTCGAACCAGGGGACTTCGAGTTGGTCTTCTCGGGGTGCAGCGGTGTCAGTCATCGGCAACTCTCATGGACCGGGGATGTCGGGACCGAGCATAGAGCGCCGGTACGACATCCCCGTCCCGGTCGCTACCGCGCTGCGGCGAGGCGGGCGAGGCCGGCCAGGGCCTCGGAGGCGGCCACCGGGTCCGCCGCCGCGGGGAGCGCGCCGCCGCTCGCGCGGCGGTAGTCCTCGAAGGGCGAGAGGCGCACGCTCGCGAGGGTCTGGCGCGGGTACTCCTGGACCGACCCGGTGTAGATGCCCGGTTCCAGGCCGACGACGATGCAGCCGCCGGTGGGGAACGTGTAGGCGATGCCCGGTTCCATCCCGGCGTCCTCGGGGCCGGAGCGGTGCCAGCCGCGGCCGGTGAGGCCGAGGACGTGTCCGACGTCGACGGTGACGCCCTGGAAGCGCTCGAGGACGCCGGTCGCGAGCTCCTCGTCGGTGAAGGCCATGACGGGCCGGGAGAGCTGCGGGAAGGGCTGGAGGATCTCGTAGTCGGCGAGCAGCTCGGCCCAGGCGGCGATCTCGGGGCCCAAGTGGACGGGGTGGGCGAGGCGGACGGCGGCGTCGGCTGGGAGGGCGAACGCGTCGTCGGCGGCGTCGCCGAACGAGCCGTCCTCGGCGATGCGGAACGCGGTCGTCCCGGCGCCGTGGTCGGCGAGCCAGACGAGGCGGCGCGCGAGGTGCTTCACGAGGGCGTGCTCGGCGAAGTGCCGGCGGAACTCCCCCGCGCTCCAGGTGCGCCCGCGGACCATGGCGGTCTCGAGGCGCTTGACGAGGTCGGCGGCGACGGTGCGCAGCTCCTTCTTGAGGGCGGTGTAGCGCCGGTAGGCGTCGTCGGCGGTCTCGGCGTCGTCCTTGGCGCCGGGTCTGGGGAGGGTCTTGCGGGGCTTGCCGGCGCCGTCGGTGACGTACGGCTTGAGCTGCTCGTCGAAGGCCACGGTGAAGGTGCGGGGGCCGTAGTCGAACAGGAGGGCCTCCGTGGCGCCGAGCCCGAAGTCGGGGACGAGGCGGTCGGCGAGCTGCTCGGGGGTCAGGCCGAGGCGGTCGGCGATCGCCTGGACCTGGTCGTGCGCCTCCCAGCGGATCCCGTCGTACCTCGCCTTGTCCGCGATGCCCTGGACGGCCCGCATGGCCGCCTCGGTGCCGATGGCGCCCAGGATCTTCAGGCCCTGGACGGCCCGGTGGTGCTGGCTCTCCCCCGGCCACTCGGCGACGAGCGGGGCCAGGACGCGGACGGTGTGGTCGTCGGCGAAGTGCGCGAGCTGCGCGAGGGCCCAGCCGTCCTTCGACGGGGCGCCCGCGGCGAGCCAGAGTTCGAACAGGGCCAGGGAGAAGCGGTTGAGCGACGCGCGGTCGCAGGCCTCGGCGACGATGCCGACGCCCGCGTAGGGGGCGTCGACGGCGAGGACCGTGACGAGGTGGCGGACGGCTTCGGGCGGCAGGGCCCGCTCGCCGCCTGCGAGGAGCACCTGCGGGAGCAGCGCGGGCGCGGCCCAGGCGCCGGGCCGGGGGGCCTTCCCGCCGGGCGGCGTCGACGGGTCGACGTCGGTGAGGGCCTCGATCGCGGCGGCGGCCTCGGCGCCGTACCGGGCGGCGGCGGTGCGGACCAGTTCGGGTCCGTGCTCGCTCGCGAGGTAGTGGAGGGCCTGCTCGGCGGCGGTGCGGCGCTTCCCGGTCCGGCTGAGGGCGTCGGGGACGAGCAGGACGGCGGCGTCCGACCGGTGGCGGTCCAGCCAGGCGGCGGCGTGCTCGCGGACGGACTTGAGCCGGGCGAACCCGTCGGCCATGAGCCGCGCGGCCGCGAGGTTCGCGACCGGCAGCAGGGCCTCGCGCAGGCCCGTTTGGGACGCGGCGCCGACGGCGGCCTGCTCGGACACGTCCTCGCCGAAGCGCGCGAGGGCGGTCTTGAGGTGGTACCCGGCCGCCCAGTCGTCGAGGCCTTCGGCCCGCCAGCTCGCGACCAGCGGCGCGGCGATGTCGAGCGGCGCGAAGGCCAGGAAGCGCAGGCCGTCGTCGGCGGCGAGTTCGCCGCGGGCGAGTGCGGCGGCGGTCTTGCGCCAGTCCTCGTCGGTGTGCGTGCCGAAGGCGTAGGGCGCCTCCCGCTCCCACTCCTGCCGCTCGTCCTCGGCCCAGACCACGCGGTTGATCGGGGGCGGGACGAGGCCTTCGACGACGACGGGCCTGCGTTTGGGGGCGTTGTCGGCCCAGGGCGGGGCGGCGAGCAGCGGCGGCAGGTCGGCGGGGTCGGCCTCGGAGAAGCGCGTCCCGGACTCGAACAGGGGCGCGAGGACGTCGCGGGCCGGGGCGTCCAGGTGCTCCAGTGCGGTCTGGAGGACCGGGTCGGCGTGGACGAGCGCGGCGAGCCGCTTGCGGGTCTCGGCGTCGGCGCCGGGGAGGCGCGCGGCGACGGCGCGGAGGGCCCGCAGTGGGAAGCGCTTCGCGGCGTCCATCGCGAAGCCGACGACGCCGGCCTCGCCGAGCCGGTCGGCGAGGTGGCCGACGGCCTCGTCGGAGGGCAGCAGGGCGAGCGCCTTGTGGCAGGCCTTGAGCTCGCCGGCGTAGTAGGCCTCCTCCGCGGTGCGGATCAGCACCGGCGCGGCGTCGGCGCCGAGGCGGCGCACCAGGGGGGCGACGTGGGCGGTCGTGACGTCGTAGGCGACCGGGATGGTCGACAGGCCCAGGAGCCGGAGCTGCTCCGCGGTGGTGACGGCCTCGCGCACGAGGGTCTCGGTGACGGGGTGGGCGGGGTTGAGGGAAGTGTGCTCGGCGCACACCTCGTCGGCCCAGTCGCGCTCGTCGGGGACGAGGAGGGTCACCGCGAACCGCTGGGCGGGCGAGTCGCGGCGGTCGGCGAGGGCGGCGACCACCGCGGCGTACTCGTCGTCTCCTGCGACGGCGAGCAGCGACCGCAGGTCGCTCAGCAGGCCGTCGCTGCCGGTGTCCCATTCGAGGGCGCTGATCGGCATCCGGTGGAGGCCGATCCGGCGTTTCGACCGCTTGAAGACGCCGACGGTGAAGTACTCGGCCAGGGCCTGCGCGGCGAAGGCGAGGCCGCGCTCGGCAACCAGGTGGTGGAGCACGGGCCGGGCCTGCTCCCGGTGCCGGCCGCTCCCGCGGTCGGCGAGGACTATGACCGCGGCGGCGCCCAGGGGGTCGGGGTCGCCGGCGAGGAAGGCCGTCCCGGCGGTCTGGCACCGCCCTCGCGGCTCGAACGCCAGCGCCTCGGCGATCCGATCGGCCTCCTCGGCGAGCCGCTGTCTGCCCGCCTCGGGGTCGAGCGCGACCTTGCGGGGCTTCCCGGTGGTGCGGGTGGGGGTGACCAGGCGCTCCCAGGAGGAGGGGAAGTCGAGCCGGTCTTCGTCGGGGAGGGCCGGGGCGTCAGGGGAAGGTGTCATGCCGGACACCCTAGGAGCCGGGTGCGACACCACCGCTGCGTCACGAAGGCGTTGCACGGCATCCGGAACCCGCTGACCAGTGAGGTTCGCGGACCCCGCCCGCGAGGAGGGCCCGCCGCCCGGCGGGTCGAGCGGCGGCGTCCGCGGGTCGCCGCCGCGGAGCGGGCCCGGCTCACGGCGGCGTGGCGGCCGCCGCGGTCCGGCCCCGCTCCGCGGCGGTCGCGGGCGGTGATGGTTCGATTGGTCGATGAGCACACGATTCGAGGAACTCAGCTGGCAGTCGTCCCCGATGGGAGAGATCAGCCTGCGGCGCCGGTACGACCGGACGGTCGGGACCGACGTGTACGAGGTCAAGCTCGGCGACGAGTTCCTCATGTCGAGCCTGTTCCCCGTCGCCGAGATCGAGCTCGCCCGGCTCGGGCTGGCGCGGACGCCCGGCACCGGCCTCGACGTGATCGTGGGCGGTCTCGGCCTGGGTTACACCGCCCAAGCGGCCCTTGAGGACCGGCGGATCGCCGCGCTCACGGTCGTGGAGTACTCGGACGCGGTCATCGACTGGCACGAGCGCGACCTGATCCCCGACACCGCGGGCCTGGCCGCCGACGACCGCGTCCGTCTGGTGCAGGCGGACTTCTTCGCCGCCGCGATGAGCGAGGGCGGCTTCGACGCCGAGCGGCCCGGACGACTCTACGACGCCGTGCTGCTGGACATCGACCACACGCCCCGGCACGTGCTGCACTCGCCGCACGCCGGCTTCTACACCGTCGAGGGGCTGCGGGCCCTCGCCGCGCACCTGCGCCCGGGCGGCTGCTTCGCGATGTGGTCGGACGACCCGCCGGAGGACGAGTTCATGGCCGCGCTCGCGGAGGTCTTCACCGACGTGGACGCCGAGCGGATCTGGTTCGACAACCCCTATACCGGGGGCGAGTCCTCGAACTCGGTCTACCTGGCCACGAAGGCCTGATCGGCGGGGTCATCCGCGCGACCGGTCCGCGACGGTCAGCCCGCACCGCCCGTCGTCGCAGTCGCGTCGCAGGCGGCCTCGCGAGAGGGTCTGGGCCAGACCGATCGCCCAGCACGTCGGGCAGCCGCGCAGTGCGAGGACGCCGAGCGGCAGGAGCAGCAGGCTGACCGGCCCGAAGGCCGGGATCAGCGCGAACGCGCCGATCAGGGCGCCGAGTCCGATCGCGCCCCGGGCCAGGTGGCGGGTCAGGGACGAGCTCGCGAACCGCGAGTCCTCAGACGGCGTCGTCATGGGAGCCTCCCAGGGCCGGTTCGGTTGCGGTGCCGAGCGACTCCTGCACCGCCTTGCGGGCGCGGTGCAGGCGGGACTTCAGGGCCGCGGTGGTGAGGCCGAGCGCGTCGGCGGCCATGCGCCCGCTGTAGCCCTGGACGTCGCGCAGGATCAGCGCGCGGCGCTGGTCCTCGGGCAGCGCCGCGATGGCGGCGGCCACCCTGCCCGCCTCGAGCCGTTGCAGGGCTTCGTCCTCGGCCGAGCGCACGGCGGTGTCGGGCAGGGGCGCGTGGGTCCGCGTCGTCCGCACGCGCCGCAGGCACTCGTTGCGGACGATGCGGAACATCCACGACGCCAGGGCTCCGGACGCCCGCAGCATCCCGATCTTGCGGTACAGGATGATCAGCGCCTCCTGGGCCGCGTCCTCGGCGTCCTCGGGGGTGGCGCAGATCGAGCGGGCGAACCGCCGCACGTTCGGGTGCGAGTCCGACACCACCGCGGTGAGGGCGTCGACGTCCCCGTCCCGGGCGGCTGCGATCAGTCCCTCGGCCGGCCAGGTCCGCTCAGCCACGGGTCTTCCTCCACTTGCGCACGACGTGGTAGCCGCACAGGCCGACCAGCGCGACTCCGGCGACGACGGCGATACCGATGATCATGGCGACCTCCAGGTTCCGTACCGGCACTCGCCGGTACGCGTATAAGAGGCGCCGGCCCTCCGAAAGGGTTCGGCCCGCGGCGGGGAAACGGCGAAGGCCCGGCCGATCCGATGGATCGGCCGGGCCTTCGCCGTATGACGGTGCCTCACATGAGGAAGCTGTCGATCGCCAGGGCCAGGAACAGCAGCGTCAGGTAGCTGACCGACCAGTGGAACAGGCGCATCGGCTTGGGGTCCTCGCCGCGGTTGACGCGGCCGAGGAGCCGGTGGCACTCCAGGACGAACATGCCGCCGGTGACGAGGGCGACGACGCCGTACACCCAGGTGGAGCCGAGCGGGACCGCGACCAGGGAGACCAGGAGCATCGCCCAGCCGTAGACGACCGACTCGACCGCCACGCGCTTGGCGGGGGCGACCGCCGGGAGCATGGGGATGCCCGCGGCGACGTAGTCGTCCTTGAACTTCATGGCGAGGGCGTAGAAGTGCGGGGGCTGCCACAGGAAGACCACGGCGAACAGGACCCACGCCATCCAGGACATGTGCCCGGTGACCGCGGCCCAGCCGATGAGGACGGGGGCCGCGCCGCACGCGCCGCCCCACACCGTGTTGTAGGGCGTGGTCCGCTTGAGCCAGATCGTGTAGACGACGTCGTAGTAGACGATCGCGCCGAAGGTGAGGAGCGCGGCGAGCCAGTTGACGAGCAGGCCCATGCCGAGGACCGCGATCGCGCCGATCACGAGCCCGAAGACGAGGGCGTTGCGCGGCGGGATCTGGTGCTTCGCGAGCGGGCGCCGGGAGGTGCGGCCCATGAGCTGGTCGATGTCGCGGTCGATGTAGCAGTTGATCGCGTTCGCCGAGCCGGCGGCGAGCGCGCCGCCGATCAGGGTCGCGAGCACGGCCGTCAGCGACGGGAGCGCGTCGTACTCCATGCGCGCGGCGACGAGCATCGCCGGGATGGTGGTGATGAGGAGCAGCTCGATGATGCGCGGCTTGGTGAGCGACACGTACGCGCCGACCAGGGTCCGCAGGTCCGGGCGCGCCTGCGGGGCGGCGCCGGTTTCGGGCAGCTCGATTCGCTTGCGGGCGGGCCGGGGGCGGTCGGCTACGGCGCCGGGCAAGTCGGGGCGGGTCGGGTCCTCGTTCATCACGGCCCACCATACGGTCCGTGCGGGTGTGACCGGGGCCTGGGTCGACGCCCCCCACCAGGGGCTCTCTGATGAGAGGCTTTCTCGTGGGCGGGTTCACAACAAGCGGAATTTCGCCCTCCGAGAGACTGCGCATAAAGTCAAGCCCGGATAGGTAGGGTCGAAAGGCACACGTCAAAGGCCCGAACAAGACGACTATCAAGGAGTATCGCAGTGGCAAAGTTCGAGTGGAGCGATCTCGATCAGCAGGCGGTCGACACGGCGCGGCTGCTCGCCGCCGACGCAGTGGAGAAGGCCGGCAACGGCCACCCGGGCACCGCCATGAGCCTCGCGCCGGTCGCCCACACCTTGTTCCAGAAGGTCATGCGGCACGACCCGAGCGACCCGCAGTGGGAGGGGCGCGACCGCTTCGTGCTCTCGTGCGGCCACTCGAGCTTGACCCTGTACGTGCAGCTGTACCTCGCCGGGTACGGCCTGGAGCTGGAGGACCTCAAGAGCCTGCGCCAGTGGGACTCCCTGACGCCGGGCCACCCCGAGGTGGGCCACACCGCGGGCGTCGAGACCACCACCGGCCCGCTCGGCCAGGGCCTGGCCACCGCGGTCGGCATGGCGATGGCCGCCCGCCGCGAGCGCGGCCTGTTCGACCCCGAGCCGGCCGTCGGCGAGAGCCCGTTCGACCACTTCGTGTACGTCCTGGCCTCCGACGGCGACATCGAGGAGGGCGTGACCCACGAGGCGTCCGCCATCGCCGGCGTGCAGGAGCTCGGCAACCTGGTCCTGATCTACGACGACAACGAGATCTCCATCGAGGACGACACCCGGATCGCCCTCGGCGAGGACGTCGCCAAGCGCTACGAGGCCTACGGCTGGCATGTGCAGGACGTGGACTGGCGCGCGGGCGAGGAGTACAAGGAGGACCCGAAGGCCCTCTACGAGGCGATCGAGAAGGCCAGGGCCGTCACCGACAAGCCCTCGCTCATCCGCCTGAAGACCGTCATCGGCTGGCCCGCGCCGAAGAAGCAGAACTCCTACGCCGCCCACGGCTCGGCCCTGGGCGCGGAGGAGATCGCCGCGACCAAGGAGGTCCTGGGCTTCGACCCCGGGCAGTCCTTCGCCGTCGCCGACGAGGTCCTCGCGTACACGCGGGGCGTCGGCGAGCGCGGCGCGGCCGACCGCGCCGCGTGGCGCGCCGCGTTCGACTCCTGGGCCGCCGCGAACCCGGAGCACAAGGCCCTGCACGACCGCCTGTGGGCCGGGGAGTTCCCCGAGGGCTTCGCCGCGGCGTTCCCCGAGTTCGAGGCCTCCGCGAAGGGCGTCGCCACCCGCTCGGCCTCCGGCAAGGTGCTGTCCGCGCTCGCCCCGGTCCTGCCGGAGCTGTGGGGCGGCTCGGCCGACCTCGCGGGGTCGAACAACACCACGATGGACGGCGAGCCGTCGTTCCTGCCGCTGTCGCGCCAGACCAAGGCCTACCCGGGCAACCCGTACGGCCGGACCCTCCACTTCGGCATCCGCGAGTTCGCGATGGGCGCGATCCTCAACGGCATCAAGCTCCACGGCCCGACCCGCCCCTACGGCGGCACGTTCCTGGTCTTCTCCGACTACATGCGCGGCGCGGTGCGCCTCGCGGCCCTGATGAAGACCCCGGTCGTCTACGTGTGGACGCACGACTCGATCGGCCTCGGCGAGGACGGCCCGACCCACCAGCCGGTCGAGCACCTCGCGGCCCTGCGCGCCATCCCGGGCCTGGACGTGGTCCGACCCGGCGACGCCAACGAGACCGCCGTGGTCTGGCGGACCCTGCTGGAGAAGGGCGAGCGCCCGACCGCGCTGGCCCTGACCCGCCAGAACATCCCGGTGTTCGACCGCGCGAAGTTCGCCTCCGCCGAGGGCGCCGCCAAGGGCGCCTACACGCTGCTGGACACCGAGGGCGCCCCCGATGTGATCCTGCTCGGCTCCGGCTCCGAGGTGCAGCTCGCGGTCGAGGCCGCCGAGACTCTGGCCGCCGAGGGCGTCAAGGCCCGCGTCGTGTCCGTCCCGTCCTTCGAGTGGTTCGCGGAGCAGGACGAGGACTACCGGGAGTCGGTGCTGCCCAAGGCCGTCAAGGCCCGCGTCTCGGTCGAGGCCGGGATCGCCCTGTCCTGGAGGGACCTCGTGGGTGACGCGGGAGTCAGCGTCTCCCTGGAACACTTCGGCGCCTCCGCGCCGTTCGAGAAGTTGTACGAGGAGTTCGGGATCACCGCCGCCGCCGTGGCGGACGCGGCCCGCTCCTCCATCAAGAAGGCACAGCAGTAACCACGCGACCGGGCCGGCCGCCGGCTCGCGAGCACCGCCGCCGAGCCGCCGACCGGCTCGGCGGCACCGCCGACCGAACAGACGAGCTGAAAAGCTGGAGGAACCGATGAGCGCGAACGAGAACCTCGCCGGACTGACCGCGGCGGGGGTGTCCGTCTGGCTCGACGACATCTCACGCGGGCGACTGGAGACGGGGAACCTCGAGGACCTCATCGCCGGGTCGTCCGTCGCGGGCGTCACGTCGAACCCGTCCATCTTCGCCGCCGCCCTGTCCAAGGGCAGCAGTTATGACGAGCAGATCGCCGACCTGGCGGTCCGCAAGGTGAGCGTCGAAGAGGCCGCTCGCGCCATCACCACCTACGACATCCGCTGGGCCGCGGACGTCCTGGCCCCGGTCTTCGAGGCCACGGGGGGCCAGGACGGCCGCGTCTCCATCGAGGTCGACCCGCGCCTCGCCCACGAGACGCGGGCGACCATCGCCGAGGCCGAGTACCTGTGGTGGGCCGTGGACCGGCCCAACACCATGATCAAGATCCCCGCCACCGAGGCCGGGCTCCCCGCCATCACCGCCGCCGTCGGGGCGGGGATCAGCGTCAACGTGACGCTGATCTTCTCCCTGGAGCGCTACCGCGCGGTCATGGACGCCTACATGGCCGGGCTCGAGTCCGCCAAGGCCGCCGGGATCGACCTGTCCACGATCCGCTCGGTCGCCTCGTTCTTCGTGTCCCGCGTGGACGCCGAGATCGACAAGCGGCTCGACGCGATCGGCACCGACGAGGCGCGGGCCCTCAAGGGCAAGGCCGCCGTCGCGAACGCGCGCCTGGCCTACCAGGAGTTCGAGAACGCGTTCGGGACCGAGCGCTGGAAGGCGCTGTCCGCGGCCGGGGCCGTCCCGCAGCGTCCGCTGTGGGCCTCCACGTCGGTCAAGAACCCCGACTACCGCGACGTCATGTACGTCGAGGACCTCATCGCCCCCGGCACGGTCAACACGATGCCGGAGGGCACCCTCCACGACTTCGCCGACCACGGCGGGGTCGAGGCCGACACCGTCCGGCCGTTCTACGACGACGCGGCCGCCGTCATGCTCCAGCTGGAGCGCGCGGGCGTCGACTACGACGACGTCGTGAAGGTCCTGGAGGACGAGGGCGTGGACAAGTTCATCGTCAGCTGGAACCAGCTGCTGGACCAGATCCAGACCAAGCTCAGTGAGAGCGCGTCCGAAGAAGGCGGAGAACAGAAGTGAGCGAGCCGATGGGGAAGATGGAAGCCGCCGGGGGCCTCGCGGTCACCACGGGCGTGGACGTGAACGCCGCGGTCGACCGGCTCAGGTCCGAGGGCGTCCCGGCCAGGCTGGCCGCCAAGGACGCGACCCTGTGGGGTCCCGCGGCCGAGGAGGAGGCCGCGATCCGCCTGGGCTGGATCGACACCTTCGTCAAGTCGAAGGAGCTCCTCGCGCCGCTCGCGAAGCTGCGCGCCGAGTTCCAGGAGCAGGGGATCGACCACATCGCCCTCGCGGGCATGGGCGGCTCCTCGCTGGCCCCCGAGGTGATCTCCCGGACCCTGGATCTGGGCATCAGCATCCTGGACACCACCGACCCCGGCCAGATCCGGGCCGAGATGGGCGAGGCGGCGCTGCGGCGCACCGCCGTCGTCGTGTCCTCCAAGTCGGGGTCCACGGTGGAGACCGACTCCCAGCGGCGCGCCTTCGAGCTGGCGTTCAAGGGCATCGGCGTCGAGAACTGGGCCGAGCGGTTCGTGTTCGTCACCGACCCCGGCTCCGCGCTGGAGTCGCTGGCGCAGGAGCAGGGCTCGCACCTGTTCCTGGCCGACGCGAACGTGGGCGGGCGCTACTCGGCGCTGACCGCGTTCGGGCTGGTCCCGACCGCGCTCGCGGGCGCCGACGTGGCCGAGCTGATCGAGCAGGCCGAGGCGTTCGCGACCACGGTCGAGAGCGAGGGCGACAACCCGGCCGTGGTCCTGGGCGCGGTCATCGCGGCCCGGCCCACGATCACCGTCGCCGACGACGGCACCGGCGTCGTGGGCCTGGGCGACTGGGCCGAGCAGCTCATCGCCGAGTCCCTCGGCAAGGACGGCAAGGGCACGCTCCCGGTCGTCCTCGAAGGACCGGGCGCCGCGGGCGCCCGCGACTCGGACCGGGTCTACGCGACGGTCGGCGGCTCCTCGACGGGCCTGCCCGCCGCGGGCTCGCAGCTGGCGATGCCCGACGTGGTCGTCAACGGCCCGCTCGGCGCGCAGTTCCTCGCGTGGGAGCTCGCGACCGCCTACGCCGGCTACCTGATCGGGATCGACCCGTTCAACCAGCCGAACGTGACCGAGTCCAAGGAGAACACCAACCGCATCCTCGCCGACGGGCTCCCCCAGGAGCGCCCGCACGCGGTCGACGGCGCGGTGGAGATCTACGGCTCGCACGCCGACACCCTCGCCGGGGCGCTCGGCGAGGTGCTCACGAACGCCGACCGCGAGGGCGCCTACATCGCCGTCCTGGCCTACCTGGACCGGATCGACGACGCCCGGCTGGCCGCGCTCCGGGCCGAGCTGGCCGAGCGCACCGCCGCGCCCGTCACCTGGGGCTGGGGGCCGCGCTTCCTGCACTCGACCGGGCAGTTCCACAAGGGCGGGCGCCAGACCGGCGTGTTCGTCCAGATCACCGGGGAGTCCGTCGAGGACCTCGAGATCCCGGGCCGCGACTACACGTTCGCCGGGCTCCAGGCCGCGCAGGCCGCGGGCGACCGCCAGGCCCTCGAGTCGCGCGAGCGCCCGCTGGTGCGATTCCACCTCACCGACCGCGGCCAGGGCGTCAACCAGCTGCTCCACGCGGTGAGGGAGCTGAGTTAGATGGGTGCCGACATCCACGCCAACCCGCTGCGCGACCCGGCGGACCGCCGCCTGCCGCGCATCCCCGAGCCGTGCGCCCTGGTGATCTTCGGCGTCACCGGCGACCTCGCCAAGAAGAAGCTGATCCCGGCGGTGTACGACCTCGCCAACCGGGGGCTGCTGCCGGCGTCGTTCGTGATCGTCGGCTTCGCCCGCCGCGACTGGGGCGACGAGACGTTCGAGGAGATGGCCCGCGAGGCCGCCAAGTCCCACGCGCGCACCCCGTGGCGCGAGGAGGTCTGGGCGCGCCTGGCCGGCAACTTCAAGTTCGTGCCCGGCACGTTCGACGACGACGCGTGCTTCGACAAGCTCGACGCC
Source organism: Glycomyces amatae (assembly GCF_020991375.1). Lineage (GTDB taxonomy): Bacteria > Actinomycetota > Actinomycetes > Mycobacteriales > Micromonosporaceae > Glycomyces > Glycomyces amatae. The sequence continues at coordinate 150,653 of NZ_JAJLQZ010000008.1, forward strand.
ACGGTCGACGAGCTGCGCATCACGCACGGCATCGTCGGCAACGCGGCGTTCTACTTCTCGATCCCGCCGCTCGCGTTCCCGACCGTGCTCAAGCAGCTCAAGCGGACCGGCATGTCCGACAACCGCCAGGACGGCGGCGGCTGGCGCCGCGTCGTGGTCGAGAAGCCCTTCGGCGAGGACCGCGACTCCGCGGCCGATCTGAACCAGCTCGTCGACGACGTGTTCACCGCCAACGACGTGTTCCGCATCGACCACTACCTCGGCAAGGAGACGGTGCAGAACATCTTCGCGCTGCGCTTCGCGAACGCCATGTTCGAGCCGATCTGGAACTCCAACTACGTCGACCACGTGCAGATCACCATGGCCGAGGACGTCGGCATCGGCACCCGCGCGGGGTTCTACGACGACAACGGCGCCGCCCGCGACGTCCTCCAGAACCACGTGCTCCAGCTCCTGGCGATCGCGGCCATGGAGCAGCCCAACGGGTTCGAGGCCGAGGAGATCCGCACCGAGAAGCTGAAGGTCCTGCGGGCCATCAAGCTGCACGACGACCTGGAGGCCACGGCCATCCGCGGCCAGTACGCGGACGGCTGGGTGCAGGGCCGCCCCGTCCGGGGCTACCTGTCCGAGGACAACATCCCGCCGACCTCCACCACGGAGACGTACGCGGCGGTGCAGATCGGCATCCAGAACCGGCGCTGGAACGGCGTGCCGTTCTACCTGCGCACCGGCAAACGGCTGCCCAAGCGCGTCACCGAGATCGCGGTGGTCTTCAAGGAGGCCCCGCACATGCCCTTCGCCGACTACGACACGAAGATCCTGGGCCACAACCAGCTGGTCATCCGCGTCCAGCCCGACGAGGGCATCACGGTGAAGTTCGGCTCGAAGGTGCCCGGCACCGGCATGGAGCTGCGGGACATCTCGATGGGCTTCGGCTACGGCGAGACCTTCACCGAGTCGAGCCCCGAGGCGTACGAGCGGCTGATCCTGGACGTGCTGCTGGGCGACAAGACCCTGTTCCCGGACGCGCAGGAGGTCGACGCGTCCTGGGCCGTGGTCGACCCGCTCGAGGAGTACTGGGCGACGACCAAGCCCGAGCCGTACGAGTCGGGGACGTGGGGCCCGAGCGGGGCCGATCTCATGCTGCAGGCGTCCGGCCGCCGCTGGCGCCGGGCCTAGAAGGGAGTCGGACGTGCATCTGAAGGACACCACCACCGGCGACATCATGAAGTCGCTCTCGTCGATACTGCACGAGGTCGGCGGCACCTCGGGCCTGGCGCTCAACCTGGTCGCGCTGACCACCGAGGACGAGCGCGAGGAGGTCGAGCAGGCCGCCTCGTTCGCCGCGCAGGAGCACCCGTACCGGTTGATCCTGGCGATCCCGCGCGACCTGGACGCGGCCGAGCCGCGCATCGACGCCGAGGTCACCGTGGGCGAGCGGCTCGGCGCGGCCGAGGCGATCATCCTGCGCCTCGACGGCCCGGCCGCCGCGCACCTGACCTCGATCGTGCTGCCGATGCTCGCGTCGGACGTGCCCGTGGTCACCTGGTGGCTGCTGGACCCGGTCCGCTACGGCCTGGAGCAGGAGCTGCGGTCCTTCGCCGACCGCCGCATCACCTACTCGGCCCGCGCGGCCGACCCGGTCCAGTCGCTGCACCGGCGCGCCGAGTCCTACGCGCCGGGCGACACCGACATCTGCTGGACCCGGATCAGCCTGTGGCGCTCGCTCATCGCCAGCGCCTTCGACGGCGTGACCCAGGCGGTCGAGTCGATCACGATCAAGGCGGACGACGACGACCCGTCGGCGCAGCTCATGGCCGCGTGGCTCTGCACGCACCTGGGCGTGACCCCGGAGGTCGCGGACACCGAGGTCGAGCGCAACTCCGAGCACCTGCCCGCGATCGCCTCCGTGGCGTTCACGATGGCCGGGGGCGAGACCATGGAGGTCGAGCGGCAGGCCGACGGCACCACGGTGCTGCGCCAGGCGGGGCTGCCGAAGCGCCGCCAGACGCTCCAGGGCCGGACCCTGGGCCAGCTGCTGGCCGAGGAGCTGCGGCACCTCGACCCGGACACCGCCTACCGGCGGGTGCTCCAGACCTTCCATGAGCAGCACTCGGACGAGCGGGTGGGCGCGTGAGCGGGGCCGTGATCGTCCACGGGGACGCCGAGGTGCTGGCCGAGGCGGTCGCGTCGCGGCTGATCAACCGGCTCGCGGACGCGCAGGCGCATCGGGGCTCGGCCTCGGTCGTGCTCACCGGCGGGCGGATCGCGGCGCAGGTGTACCGGAACGTCCTGGGCTCGCCGATCCGCACGGTCGTGGACTGGTCGAAGGTCGAGTTCTGGTGGGGCGACGAGCGGTTCCTGCCGTCGGGCGACCCGGAGCGGAACGAGACACAGGCCCGGGAGGCGTTCCTGGACCACCTGCCGGTGGACCCGGCGCGGGTGCACCCGATGGCCGCGGCGGACGCCGTGGGCACGCCCGAGGAGGCCGCCGCGCGGTACCGCGAGGAGCTCGCGAAGGCCGCGGGCGGCGAGGGCGTCCCGGCGTTCGACCTGCTGCTGCTGGGGATCGGCGAGGACGGGCACGTCGCGTCGCTGTTCCCGGGGAACGCCGCGCTGGAGGCCGAGGGCTCGGCGGTGGGGGTGCGCGACTCCCCCAAGCCGCCGCCCGAGCGGGTCTCGCTGACGATGTCGGCGATCAACACCGCGGCGGCGGCGTGGATCATCGCCTCGGGCGAGGGCAAGGCCGAGGCGGTCGACGAGGCCCTGTCGAAGCGGGAGCTTCCGGCCGGGCGCGTCGAGGCGCAGGGCCACACGCGGTGGCTCGTGGACAGGGCGGCCGCGTCGCGGCTGAAGCACCTGGAGTTCTGAGAGACGCGACGGGGCCCGGAGCGCCGATCCGATTTCCCATGGATCGGCGCTCCGGGCCCTCGGTGTGTTCGGGTGCGGCGGACGCCCAACCTCGCGTGCCGCCGCGGTGTCGTCAGAAGAGGGAGCGTTCGCCGCGCGCCGCGGCGCGGGCGGCGAGGGCTTCGGCGAGGAGGTCTTCGGCCTCCTCCTCGCTGCGGCGCTCGCGGACGTAGTTCAGATGGGTCTTGTACGGCTTGACCGAGCGGCGCTCGGGGGGGTTGTCCTGGTCGGGGCCGGCGGGCCAGCCGCAGCAGGTGCAGTCCCACTCCTGCGGGACGTCGACGTAGAGCGCGAAGGACCTGACGGTCTCGTGTCCGTTGGCGCACCAGTACTTGACGTGCTGCCGGGGCACCGGTTCGCCGCGTTCCGGGTGACGGCCAGATGCGGCGCCGATTCGCGTGCCGCGGATGGCTTGTCCGTTGGACATATGTGTGATCGCTCCTCACAGACGGGGGATCTGGTGTGGATGTCGGCCGGACGCGCCACGGCACGGGGGTCTGCGGGAGGAAGACCGCGCGGCTCCCCGAGCGTCGCCGTGGAGTCACCGGCCGGAGCGGCTGGGGCACCGCCCTCTGCAATTCTATGACGTAACGCACACAGTGTAAAGACCGTCACGAATTGGTTCGATCCATCGAAACAGTGCCGGGCCCGCGGGCCCGGCACTGTCCATATGCGATGCGACGCTAGGAGATCCGCAGGACGAGCTTGCCGCGGGTGCGGCCGGTCTGACTGGCGCGCCAGGCGTCGGCGGCCTTGTCGAGCGGGTAGGTCTCCGCTATCGGGACGGTCAGCCGCCTCGCCTCGGTGAGGCCGCCGAGGGTCTGGAGGTCCTCGGTGGTGACGTTCATGAGGAAGTGGTGGGCGCCCTGCTCCTTCACCGAGGGGTCGACGATCGACACGACCCGGTCCGGGGCGGCCCCCGCCGCGATGGAGACCGCGACGGCGTCGCCGCCGGCGGCGTCGAGGGCCGCGTCGGGCCCGTCCGGGACGAGCCGCCTGAGGCGCTCCAGGAGCCCGTCGCCGTACTCGACGGGCTCGGCGCCGAAGGCCCTGAGGTAGTCGTGGTTGCGCGCGCTGGCGGTGCCGATGACGCGGGCGCCGCGGGCCTTCGCGATCTGCACGGCCATGGTCCCGACGCCGCCCGAGGCGGCGTGGACCAGCACGGTGTCGCCCTCCTGGACGCCGACCATGTCGAGGGCCTGGAGCGCGGTGACGCCGACGAGCGGGAGCGCCCCGGCGGAGTCCCAGTCGAGCGAGGCGGGCTTGCGGGCGATCATCCAGGGCTCGGCGGTGGTGTACTCGGCGTAGGTCCCCCATTTGGCGACCGGGCGCCGCACATAGCCGAAGACCTCGTCGCCGACCTGGTAATCGGTCACGTCGGAGCCGACCTCGGTGATGACCCCGGCGGCGTCCCAGCCGGGGATGAGCGGCAGTTCCGCGGGGAACACCTCCGCCGCCGCCCCCGACCCGATCTTCCAGTCGACGGGGTTGACGGAGGTGGCCCGCTGCCGGATGAGCACTTCGCCGGGCCCGCGAGGGGGCATGGGAGTGTCGGTGACCTCGAGTTCCTCGGCCCCGCCGTACCGGGGCAGCACTACAGCCTTCATACCGCCGATCCCATCACGGATCGGCGGCCCCGACCGAGCTTCGGCCTACTTCGCGACGGCGGAGAGGAAGCCTCGCCAGTCGGCCGGGGAGGCGTCGAGGATCGGGGAGTCCTCACCGAGCTTGGTGTCCCGGACCTGGACCACGTGAGGGAGACTCCGCGCTTCAACGCACTGCTGGTTCGTGTTGTTGCCGCTACGGCTGGACTTGCGCCACTCGCTGGCCAGGCCCGGGGCGATGCGCGCTTCCAGGCAGTTCTGGTTCGTGTTGTTCCCGCTACGGCTCGATTTGCGCCATTCCTCGGTCAGCATTCGCATACGCTCCTAGCTCTACGCACCGCTGGAGGGTGCTCTTGTACAGCCTACGGAACCGGTCAAGCGTGCTGCGGTCCTCCACCCACTCTCCCGCCGCCCCATACGATTCCAGGAACCCGATCTCACGTTCCACCGGTTGGTCGAAACCCATCAGCACGAATGGCCCGAACATCGCCCGATGGAGCCCCGCAGACATCGGCAGCACATAAATGCCGATACCGTAACGCTCGATGAGGTCGAGCATGTGGTCGATTTGCGCCTCATAGAAGTCGCAGTGAGCGATGCGGAGTAGGGCCGCCTCATTGAGCACCACCCGCATTTCTGGAACCTTGGAACCGAAGATCGCGGCCTGGCGTTCGAGCTTGAACCGCAAGACCTTCTCCACGAACTCGCGGTCCGCCGAGGGTTCGAGCGAAGCAAAGGCCTTGATGTACTCGATGCACTGAAGCAGCCCAGCGATCAGGCTTTCCTCGTAGATGTCGATGCGCTCGGCCCCCGCCTCGATGAGGGTGAACGGCGTATGCGCCAGCCCGGCTTCAGGGTCGGCCGAAAGGTGGAAACCTGAGGCGCTGGTGTCATGGGTCTGGACCGCAAGGTCGAACAGGTGCCGCGCCATCCCTGTGGAAGCGCCGAGGCTGATCGCCACACCTCTGACCTTCTGCGGGTCGTACACCACCGTGTCCCCCTCCAGCCAGCGGGTGAGGGTCGAGTGATTCATGAAGAGGAAGCGTGCAGCCTCTCTGATGGAGCTGAATCCCTTGCGCTCGTAGAGCTTGTTAAACACGGCGGAAATCACCCAGGAGTCGTATCGCTGCTGTGTCATGGGCTGATGATGGCATGAAGGACCATCGCACACCTCCACCAAAATCGCCAGGACCAGCACTTTCTTCCGAATACTTTTGAGCCTCGGAATGAGCCGGAGGTTTGAGACAGCCTGATGCGACACCCGATGGCGACCCGCGGCAGCAAAAAAGCGGGGCCCGGCGGGCAAAGCTCGCCGGGCCCCGCCGGAAGTCTTGAGGCGTCTAGACCATCGCTCGCAGGAGGAGGCCGAAGGCCACGATGGCGGCGAACCAGACGACGGCAACGCCGATCGTGATCCGCGTCAGGTTCTTCTCCGCGACGGACGACCCCGAGGCGACGGAGGACATGCCGCCGCCGAACATGCTCGAGAGGCCGCCGCCCTTGCCCTTGTGCAGCAGCACCATGAGGATCAGGACCGCGCTGGAGAGCAGCAGGATGATCAGCAGGGCGTAACTCAGAACCGTCATCATCGGTGATCGGGTGTCCTCTCAGCAAATCTGCCCGTTATGGGGCGCGGGCCACGTCGAGTCTAGCGGTCTGGCTTATCCAACGGCTTATCGGGTGGCTCACCGCTAAGCCGTAGAACCCGGCATTCCGGAAACGCAAGGAGCCGCCGTACGTCGTTGTACGGCGGCCCTGTCTGCGGCCTGCAGCCCTCTCGTACGACTGCGGGCGAAACTTGCTGTGCCTTGATCAGGCTCCGTGGTGCTCCGGGAAGCGCACGATCTTGGCGAACTCCTCGGCGTCCAGGCTCGCGCCGCCGACCAGGGCGCCGTCGATGTCCGGCTTGCCCATGATCTGCGAGACGTTCGAGGACTTCACCGAACCGCCGTAGAGGATGCGGACCCGCTCGGCCACCGCGCCGAACTTCTCGGCGAGCGCCGCGCGCAGGGCCCCGATGACCTCCTGGGCGTCGTCGGGCGTGGCCGTGCGGCCCGTCCCGATCGCCCAGACCGGCTCGTAGGCCACGACGACCTTCTCGAGCTCCTCCTCGTTGAGGCCGTCGACGGCGGCGATCAGCTGGCTGACCGTGTGCGGGACGTGGTCGCCCGCCTCGCGGACGTCCAGCGCCTCGCCGACGCACAGGATCGGGCTGATGCCGTTGTTGAGCGCCTGGCGGACCTTCGCGGCCACCAGTTCGTCGCCCTCTTCGTGGTACTGCCGGCGCTCCGAGTGGCCCACGGCCACGTAGGAGCAGCCGAGCTTGGCCAGCATCGAGCCGGCGATCTCGCCGGTGTAGGCGCCGGACGGGTGCGCCGACAGGTCCTGGGCGCCGAAGCCGATGGTCAGCTTGTCGCCGTCGACCAGCGTCTGCACGCTGCGGATGTCGACGAACGGCGGCAGGACGACGGTCTCGACCGCCTCGAGCTGCTCGCGGGTGAGGCTGAAGGCCAGCTTCTGCACCAGCGCGATCGCCTCGAGGTGGTTGAGGTTCATCTTCCAGTTGCCGGCGATGAGCGGCTTGCGGGTCTCAGTCATTACTTCTCCAGTGCGTCCAGGCCGGGCAGGGTCTTGCCCTCGAGGTACTCGAGGCTCGCCCCTCCGCCGGTCGAGATGTGGCCGAAGCCGTCCTCGGGCAGGCCGAGGGTGCGGACCGCGGCGGCCGAGTCGCCGCCGCCGACCACGCTGAACGCCTCGGAGTCCACCAGCGCCTGCGCGACGGTCTTCGTCCCGGCGGCGTAGTCGGGGAACTCGAACACGCCCATCGGGCCGTTCCAGAACACGGTCTTGGCCGCGGCGATGCGGTCGGCGAAGAGCTTCGCGGACTCGGGCCCGATGTCCAGGCCCATGCGCTCGGCCGGGATGGCGTCGACGGCCACCGTCAGCGGCTCGGCGTCGGCGGCGAACTCGGCGGCGGTGGTCGTGTCGACCGGCAGCAGCAGTTCGACGCCGAGCTTCTCGGCGCGCTCGAGGTAGGACTTGCAGACCTCGATCTGGTCCTTCTCCAGCAGCGACGAGCCGACCTCGTGGCCCTTGGCCGCGAGGAAGGTGAACATCATGCCGCCGCCGACGATGAGCGTGTCGACCTTGTCGAGCAGGTTGTCGATGACCGCGAGCTTGTCGGAGACCTTCGCGCCGCCGAGGATGACCACGTACGGCTGCTCGGGCTTGCCGGTGAGCTTCGAGAGGACCTCGACCTCTTTGGCGATGAGCCAGCCCGCGTAGTGCGGGAGGACCTTCGCGACGTCGTACACGGAGGCGTGCTTGCGGTGGACCGCGCCGAAGGCGTCGTCCACGTACACGTCGCCGAACGCCGCGAGCTGGCCCGCGAACTCGGCCCGCTCGGTCTCGTCCTTGCTGGTCTCGCCCTTGTTGAAGCGCAGGTTCTCCAGCAGGAGCACGTCGCCGTCGCCCTGGGCGACGGCCTTCTGCTCCGCGTCGGAGCCGACGGTGTCGTGGGCGAAGGCGACCTCGCGGCCGAGGACCTCGCCGAGGCGCTGGGCCACGGGGGCCAGCGAGAAGGCGGGGTCGGGCTCGCCCTTGGGGCGGCCCAGGTGCGAGCAGACCACGACGCGGGCGCCGGCCTCGGCCAGCGCCTTCACCGTGGGCGCGACGGCGCGGATGCGGCCGTCGTCGGTGATGTTCTTCCCGTCCAGAGGCACGTTGAGGTCGGCGCGTACGAGTACGCGCCGACCGTTGACGCCCTCCTGCAGGAGTTCGTCGAGCGTCTTCATCAGACTCTTAGCCGACCAGTTCGACGAGGCTGACGAGGCGGTTCGAGAAGCCCCACTCGTTGTCGTACCAGCCGAAGACCTTGACCTGGTTGCCGATGACCTTGGTGAGCAGGCCGTCGATGATGCACGAGTGCGGGTCGGTCTCGATGTCCTTGGAGACGATCGGGTCCTCGGTGTAGGACATGATGCCCTTGAGCGGGCCCTCGGCGGCGGCCTTGAGCGCGGCGTTGACCTCTTCGGCGGTGACCTCGCGGGAGGCCTCGAAGGTGAGGTCGGTGATCGAGCCGGTCGCGATCGGGACGCGCAGCGAGTAGCCGTCGAGCTTGCCGTTGAGCTCGGGCAGCACCACGCCGACGGCCTTGGCGGCGCCGGTGGTGGTGGGGACCACGTTCAGGCCGGCGGCGCGGGCGCGGCGCGGGTCCTTGTGCGGGCCGTCCTGCAGGTTCTGGTCCTGCGTGTAGGCGTGGATGGTGGTCATGAGGCCCTTTTCGATGCCGACGGCCTCGTTCAGGACCTTGGCCATCGGGGCCAGGCAGTTGGTGGTGCAGGACGCGTTCGAGATGATGTGGTGCTTCTCGGCGTCGTACTTGTCGTTGTTCACGCCCATGACCACGGTGAGGTCCTCGTTCTTCGCCGGGGCGGAGATGATGACCTTCTTGACGGTCTCGCCGAGGTGCGCGGCGGCCTTGGTGCCGTCGGTGAAGAAGCCGGTGGACTCGATCACGACGTCGGCGCCGACCTCGGCCCACGGGATGCTGCCGGGGTCGCGCTCGCTGAAGGCCTTGATGGTCTTGCCGTTGACGGTGATCTCGTCGGCGCCGACCTTGACCTCGTAGGGGAGGCGGCCCAGGATCGAGTCGTACTTGAGCAGGTTAGCGATGGTCTCGGTGTCGCCCAAGTCGTTGAAGGCGACGATTTCGATATCGGCGCCGGAGGCGAGAACCGCCCGGAAGAAGTTGCGGCCAATGCGGCCGAAGCCGTTGACGCCAACGCGGATGGTCACGTGCCCATCTCCTCGCTAGAACAGGATCGGATATCTGGATGAGACCGGAGGCGGTCTCGCACGCGATCCGTTCAGCCGAAGAGCGACGGTGGAACAGATCGCTGTTCGGCCTCGTCGCCGAGCACTCCTTGACCCTAACCGCTCCGGTTCTCGAACCTGTCGCGGCTGGCTCCCCCCGATCATGTCACACCCGGAACACGGGTGTGACATCGCGGTTAAGCCTAACCCTTCGGGACTCGGCTTTCGCGCGCACCGCGCCCGGGGCCGAATTCGCGCGGGCGGCTCAGGCGACGAGCGCCTCTTCTTCGGCGACAACGTCGTCGGGGCCGGGGACGCCGTTCTCCTGGGCGCGCTTGGTGGCCATGTTGATGAGGCGGCGGATGCGCCCGGCGATGGCGTCCTTGGTGAGCGGCGGGTCGGCGAGGGTGCCGAGCTCCTCGAGGGAGGCCTGGCGGTGGTCGAGGCGCAGGCGCCCGGCGGAGGCGAGGTGCTCGGGGACGTCGTCGCCGAGGACCTCGAGGGCGCGGGTGACCTTCGCGGCGGCGGCCACGGCGGCGCGCGCGGAGCGGCGCAGGTTGGCGTCGTCGAAGTTGGCGAGGCGGTTGGCGGTGGCGCGGACCTCGCGGCGCACGCGCCTCTCTTCCCAGGTCAGGACCGAGGAGTGGGCGCCGAGGCGGGTGAGGAGCTCGCCGATGGCGTCGCCGTCGCGGATGACGACGCGGTCGACGCCGCGCACGTCGCGGGACTTGGCGGCGATGCCGAGGCGGCGGGCGGCGCCGACGAGGGCGAGCGCGGACTCGGGGCCGGGGCAGGTGACCTCGAGGGAGGAGGAGCGGCCGGGCTCGGTGAGCGAGCCGCGGGCGAGGAAGGCCCCGCGCCAGGCGGCCTCGGCGCAGCACGGGTAGGCGCCGACGACGTGGTTGGGCAGGCCCCGGACAGGGTAGCCGCGCTGGTCGGTGAGGCCGATCTGCTTGGAGAAGGCCTGGCCGTCGGCCATGACGCGCAGGAGGTAGTGGTTGTTGCGGCGCAGGCCGGCGGCGACGAGGACGTGGGTCTCGGACTCGTAGTTGTAGAGGTCGTTGATCATGCGCTTGGCGCGGCGCGCGACGTTGCCGGCGTCGACCTCGGCCTCGACCACGACGTTGCCCTGGCCGACGAGGTGGAGGCCCCCGGCGAAGCGGAAGAGCGCGCCCAGCTCGGCGCGCTGGCAGCAGGACTTCGTCACTTCGATACGGCTGAGCTCGTCCTTGACCTCCGAGGTCATCGCCATTCGTTAACCACCATCTTCGACCAGCAGGTTTCCCAATACGGCAGCGAGCGCGGTGACGTCGTGCGTCACGCCGTCGGCGGCGAGGTCCGCCGCCACGAGCTCGGCCTCCAACGATTGTGCCGCACTGTTCAACGATTCGGGATCGGCGAGGGTTCGGGCGTCGCCCGACACGACGTAGTGAAACCGGACACCTTCGGCGTAACGGCGCAGGGTGTCCACGTGCCCGGCGAGGGTGAGCCCGTCGGTCTCCTTCTCCTCGGAGAGGTTGAGCACGACGAGGCGGCGGGCCCGGGCGGCGCCGACGGCCTCGCGCAGGTCGGGCAGGAGCAGGTGCGGGATGACGCTGGTGTACCAGGAGCCGGGCCCGAAGACGTGCCAGTCGGCGTCGGCGACGGCGGCGAGGGTCTCGGGGCAGGCGTAGGCGTCGGCGGGGAGGAGGCGGACGTCCGTGACGGCGCCGTCGGCGACGGCGACGTCGTGCTGGCCGACGATGGTGCGGGTGCCGGGGCCCTCGGCGAGGTCGGCCTCGATGTCGAGCGGGGTGCAGGACATGGGGAGGATGCGGGCGCGGGAGCCGAGGAGGCGCCCGGCGACGTCGAGGGCCTCGACGGGGTTGGCGTGGCGCTCCAGGAGGGCGGTGAGGACGACGTTGCCGACGGGGTGGCCGGTGAGGAAGTCGTCGCCCGCGAAGCGGTGCGAGAAGAGCTGGGCCGCCTCGATCCGGTCGGGGTCGGCGGTGGCGACGAGGGCTTTGCGGAGGTCGCCGGGCGGCAGGACGGGGCGGGTGGCGCGGATGTCCCCGGAGGAGCCGCCGTCGTCGGCGACGGTGACCACGGCCGTCAGTTCGATGTCGAGCCGGGAGAGGGCGAGCAGCGAGGCGGAGAGTCCCCGCCCGCCGCCGAACGCGACGACTTTGAGCATCAGCGGTTACCTCGGAATCAGGGTGCGGGAGGTTCGGGGCGGCGGCCGGGATCGATGATCACGCGGCGTTCGAGGGGGTCGGGGCGCTCCCCCGGCGCACCCGGCCAGGCCGGCCCCCTGCCGGCGCTGCCCGCGGGCCCCGGTCCGGCCCGGCGGGGCCGGGGCGGACCGGCGGGGCCCGAGCGGTCGGTGGGCCCGGGGTGGCGCGGCGCGGGGGCCGTCACTCGTTCCCCCGGTCGCGGTGGTGGGTGTTCGCGGGGAACCCGGCGGCGTTGAGTCGCTTGGCGAGCTCCTCGGCGATGGCGACGGAGCGGTGCTTGCCGCCGGTGCAGCCGATGGCGATCGTCATGTATCGCTTGCCCTCCCGTTCGAACCCTTGCGTGGTGCCGAGCAGCAGGGTGGCGTAGGCCTCGACGAAGTCCTCGGCGCCGTCCTGGCCGAGGACGTACTCGGCGACCTCGCGGTCGGTGCCGGTGTGCTCGCGCAGGGCGGGGACCCAGTACGGGTTGGGAAGGAATCGTACGTCAGCGACATAGTCGGCATCGCGCGGGATGCCGTATTTGAACCCGAATGACATGCAGGTGAACTGGAGTCCGGGCGACGAGGGCGCGAGGAAGGCCTCCTCGACGCGGGCCCGCAGCTGGTTCTCGTTGAGGTGCGTGGTGTCGAAGAGGGTGTCGGCCGAGCCGCGCGCCGGCTCGAGCAGGACGCGCTCGGCGGCGATGCCGTCGGCGAGCAGGCCGTCCCCTTGGAGCGGGTGGGCGCGGCGGACCTTCTCGAAGCGGCGGATGATCACGTCGTCGTCGGCGTCGACGAACACCAGGTGCGGTTTGAAGCCGCCCTTGCGCAGGTCCTCCAGGACGCCCACGAGGTCGGTCATGAACGCGCGCGAGCGCACGTCGAGGACCATCGCGGTGCGCCGGACCTCCTCGCCGCCGGCCGCGGCCAGCTCGGCGGCCTGGCCGACGAGGGACTCGGGGAGGTTGTCGATGACGTAGTAGCCGACGTTCTCGAGGGCGCGCGCCACCGTCGAGCGCCCACCCCCGGAGATGCCCGTGACGATCACGAGGTCCAATTCTTTGCGGTCGCCCGAATCCGCGTGCACAGCTGCCACACCCATAAGTCCAGTATCCCCGAAATCGTTCCTGCCGCCGTGGTGACACGGCCTCGGCGTACGCGCCGAACTGACCATCGTATAGGTACCAGCCGCGTCTCAAGCGCCGTTGTCATCGGGATTACGCAGATGTGTCCGCAAGGCCTCGGCGAGCTTCGGTCCGATCCCGGGCACCGCTTCCAATTCGGACAGTTCGGCTTCGCGGATGCGCTTGACCGAGCCGAACTGCTTGATGAGCGCCTTGCGCTTGGAGTCGCCGAGGCCGGGCACGCCGTCGAGGGCGGAGGCCGACATCTTCTTGCGGCGGCGGGTGCGGTGCAGGGAGATCGCGAAGCGGTGGGCCTCGTCGCGGACGCGCTGCATGAGGTACAGGGCCTCGGAGGTGCGCGAGAGGATCACCGGGTACTCCTCGCCGGGGAGCCAGATCTCCTCGAGGCGCTTGGCGAGGCCGGCGAGGTTGATCGTGTCGATCCCGAGCTCGGCGAAGACCGCATCGGCGGCGGCGACCTGCGGCTGGCCGCCGTCGACGACGAGGAGCTGCGGCGGGTAGTGGAAGCCGCGCTTGGGCTCCTCGTCCTCCTCCGCGGGCGATCCGGCGGGCTGGTCGGCGAGTTTGGAGAGGCGGCGGCGCAGGGTCTCCTGGAGCGAGGCGAGGTCGTCCTTGCGCTCGCCGCGGATGACGAAGCGGCGGTACTCGCTCTTGCGGGGCAGGCCGTCCTCGAAGACGACCATGGAGGCGACCACGTCCTCGCCCTGGGACTGCGAGACGTCGTAGCACTCGATGCGCAGCGGCGCCTCGGGCAGGTCGAGGGCGTCGGCGAGCTCCTCGAGGGCCTTGGAGCGGGCGGTGAGGTCGCCGGCGCGCTTGAGCTTGTGCCGCTGGAGGTTCTCCAGGGCGTTCTTCTCGACGGTCTCGGCGAGGGCGCGCTTGTCGCCGCGGCGCGGGACGCGCAGGTCGACCTTGGCGCCGCGGCGCTCCGAGAGCAGCTCGGCGAGGGCCTCGGCGTCGCCGGGCAGGGCCGGGACGAGGACCTCGCGGGGCACGACCTCGTTCTGCTCGCCGTAGAACTGGAGGCAGAAGCGCTCCACGATCCCGGCGAGGTCGACCGGTTCCGCCTTGTCGATGACCCAGCCGCGCTGGCCGCGGATGCGGCCGCCGCGGACGTGGAAGACCTGCACGGCGGCCTCGAGCTCGTCGTCGGCGACGGCCATGACGTCGCAGTCGACGTCCTCGGCGAGGACGACGACCTGCTGCTCGAGGACCTTGTCGAGGGCGCCGAGGTCGTCCCTCAGGCGCGCGGCCCGCTCGAACTCGAGGGCCTCGGAGGCCTCCTGCATCTCGGCGATGAGGCGCCGGCGGACCGGGGCGGTGTCGCCGGACATGAAGGCGCAGAAGCCGTTGACGAGCTCGCGGTACTCCTCGGCGGAGATGCGACCGACGCACGGGGCCGAGCACTTGCCGATGTCGGCGAGCAGGTTCGGGCGGCCGATCCGGTTGCAGCGCTTGAACTCCGTGTCGGAGCAGGTGCGGATCGGGAAGACGCGGGTGAGCAGGTCGAGGGTCTGGCGGATGGCCCAGGCGGAGCCGAAGGGCCCGAAGTAGCGCACGCCCTTGCGGCGGTTGCCGCGCATGACCTGGGCGCGGGGGAACTCCTCCCCCACGGTGACCGCGAGCCAGGGGTAGGACTTGTCGTCCTTGAACATGACGTTGAAGCGCGGGTCGTACTCCTTGATCCAGGTCCACTCCAGCTGGAGGGCCTCGACCTCGGTGGCGACGACGGTCCACTCGACACTGCGGGCGGTATTGACCATGCGGCGCGTGCGCTCGTGGAGGCGGGACTCGTCCGCGAAGTACGAGTTGAGGCGGTTGCGGAGGTTCTTGGCCTTGCCGACGTAGATCACGCGCCGGTCGCGGTCCCTGAACCGGTAGACGCCCGGTTCGGTCGGAATGGTGCCGGGAGCGGGACGGTAATCAACAGCCACAGCACAAGGCTATATCCCGCCCCCGACACTGCCAGGGGGCCGGTGCTCGACGGTCAGTCCTCCTGGAACAGCTCCTTGCAGCTGCGGACGCGCCCGACCCTGGCGGTCCATGCCTCGAGCAGGTCGAGATTCTCGCAGAATTCGATGCGCGCGCGGTTCTTGGCCGAGACCGGGATCTCGAGGCCTTCCAGAACGGTCAGCAGCATACGCCGCCCCTGCACGAGGCGGCCCTCCTCACGGCCCTCCTCGCGGCCTTCTTCACGGCCTTCCTCGACGCCGTCCTGGTGCACTCGGGAGTAGTAGGCGTTGTGCCAGGGCTTCCGTTCGGTGTCCATGGTCTCCTCCATGATTTCGGCGAAGTCGTCGCTGACCAGGCGGGCCAGGTAGTGGGCGTAGTCGGCGGCGAGTTCCCGGTCGATGGTATCGAGCTTCGCGAGGACGGCCGAGACCGTCGCCTGCGGGTCGCGCGCCATGTCCTGATCGCCGCGGACCAGCAGCGTCGCGACCGACAGCTGCACGCTCTGGTCCGCGGCCCTTGGATCGGTGACGGGCAACAGGTCCTCGGCGCCGACGGCGATCGGAGTGACCACGCTGCGCGCTCCCATCCAGATGCCCTTCCTGTACCGGCGCGCGAGCGCGTCGGTCTTGCAGACGATGACGAGCTCGACCTGCTTCTCATGGATTTGGAAGGCCTTGGCGACGTATCCGGGCAGGCGGAACATCTTCTCGTCCGACCAGCCGCTCTGGACCTCGCCGACCACGATGAGGCCGTCGGATCCGGCGAACCCGATCTCGACGGTCCGGTCGGTGCGGCGGTCGTTGTGGATCGGGGCGCCGAGCGATTCGGCCCGGGTCCAGGCTCCGGAGGGGGCGGCCTCGTCACCGTTCCCCGCCATCGGCGCCTCATGCACCTGATGCCACCTGTCCGTGCAGATCGGCATGGACTTCGCCTCGCCGATCTCCAGCAGCTCCCAGGAGAGCGCGGGGTTGTCGGCGATCAGCGCCGCCAGGGTCTCATGCCAGTCTCCGGGCACGGGGGCTCCGTTCTCGCGGTCGGTTCGATACGACTGGAGAACGAATGAGCGGGGAACCCGACACGCCCGTGTCGGGTTCCCGACAACCGCTACGGCTTGGCCGCGATCGCCTTCAGCTCCAGCTGGAGGTCGTCGACCTCCTGGCGGTCGATACCGCGCGCGGTGAACCACGAGCCGAGGTTCTCCACGTCGCGGGCCAGGAAGTCGTGGCCGAGCGGGTTGGCGTAGATGTCGACGATCTGCGGCAGGTCGAGCACGACGAGGCGACCCTCGTGCACGACGGTGTTGTACGGCGAGAGGTCGCCGTGGGCGAAGCCCTGCTCGGTCATCAGGCGCAGCGCCTCGCAGGCCTGCTCCCACAGGCTCTCGAGCTCGGGCTCGTCGGGGCGGGTCTCGGCGAGCCGGGGCGCGGCGGTGCGGCCGTGCCCGATGAACTCCATGACGACCTCGGTGCCGAGGACCTGCACGGGGTAGGGCACGGGGGCGCCGACCACGTACAGGCGCTTGAGCGCGTCGAACTCGGCGGCGGCCCAGCGCCCCGCGGCCTGCTCGAGGCCGAAGGTGGTGCGCTTGGCCATGGCGCGGACGTCGCGCGAGCGCTTGGCGCCGCGCCCGGCCGTGTAGTCGCCGGCCCGGTTGAACTGGGTGTGCTCGGCGCTGCGGTAGCGCTTCGACGCGAGGACCACGGCCCGGTCGGTGTCGGGGACGGCGCGTTCGATGAGGAACACGTCGGCCTCCTTGCCGGTCTTGAGGACGCCGAGCTCGTAGTCGACGGCGCCGTGGTCGGTGATGACCCAGTCCGGCAGGGGCTCGGGGCCGCGCTGGAGCGGCTCGGAGTCCCACCAGATCGTCCAGCGGTCGCCGGCGGGCGGGCCGTCGTCGTTCGGGGCGTCGTCGAACTCGGTGCGCATCTCCTCGAACCGGGCCTGCTCCTCGGCGGAGAAGACCTCGTCGTCGTCGAAGTCGCGTCGGCGGCGCTTGGTGGATTGGAAGGAATCAGAGAATTCGGACTTGCGTGCCAAGGTGGCGGGCTCCTGTGGAGTAGACCCGCGGTACGCGTCAGAGCGCGTCGGCGGGAGGTGAACTGGGTTTCGAGGCAAGGGCGAGCACAACGACATCCATCAGTCACACCTCCTATCCGCAAGAGTC
The DNA here is from genome assembly GCF_020991375.1 of Glycomyces amatae. Lineage (GTDB taxonomy): Bacteria > Actinomycetota > Actinomycetes > Mycobacteriales > Micromonosporaceae > Glycomyces > Glycomyces amatae. Next base: position 167,435 of record NZ_JAJLQZ010000008.1, read on the forward strand.
CCGGGCGCACTGCTCCGGGCAACGCGGTGACTCTAACGGAGCCTCCGGCGCGGGCGCAAGTCTTTTTTCGCTGTGGTCTCAGGCACGTCAGTGGCCTGCGGAATCGTAGGAGCGCAGGCCGAGGCGGAGGACGAGGGCGCTGAGGCCGACCAGGGCGGCGGCCGCGATCGGCGGCAGGACGGCCCAGGCGAGCGGGACGCGGCCGGTGAGGATCTGCGCGGGGATGAAGTTGACGAACGCGAAGGGCAGGCCGACGGTGAACGCGGCGCGGATCGCGGCCGGGTAGATGCTCATGGGGTAGCGGCCGACGGAGTGCTGGAGCTGCACGGCGGCGTAGGCGAAGGAGCCGTAGCGGCCCTTGAGCCAGAAGCCGAGGCCGTTGAGGATCGTCAGGTAGGAGGCCTGGATCGCGACGGCGCTGGCGAACAGGGGAACGGCCACGGCGAGGGTGACCGGGTCGAAGCCGATGCCGGCGCCGATCCAGCCGTAGGCGGCCATGGCGAGCCCGGCGGTGAGGTTCCCGAAGGCCTGCATGCCGATGGCGCTGGAGCCGATCTGGACGGACACGGGCGCGGGCCGGGTGATGCGGTAGTCGAGGTCGCCTTCGACGACCATGCGGCCGATGGTCCAGACGCCGTCCCAGCCGCCTTCGACGAGGGCCATGACGACGCTGATGAAGCCGGAGAGGACGAGCATCTCGTGGTAGGACCATCCGGCCACGGTGTCGATCCGGGTGAACAGGACGGCGAGGAAGCCGAAGTTCATGGCCTGGAGCATGAGTCCGGAGACGGCCATGATCCAGAAGTCCCCCGGGTACTCCATCATGGACTGGAGGTGGGCCTTCAGGAGCGGCAGTAGACGGCGACGGCGTGGCGCACGGGTCAGCCTCCGTGGACGGTGACGGTGGTGATCGCCCGGCTCCACAGCAGCCGCGCGAGCCACCACAGGGCCACGACCCAGGCCGCCTGGGCGGCGAGGAGGCCGAGCGCGGCGGGGAGGTCGAAGCGGCCCAGGTAGATCCCCGTGGGGGTGCCGGTGAAGTGGGCGAAGGGCAGGCTCCACGCGAGGGCGCGCAGCGGGTCGGGGAAGAGCGCGAGCGGGACGAGCATCCCGGAGAAGAACATCGTGACCGCCTCGCGCGCCCACATGACCCCGAGGTAGCGCTTCACCCAGAAGCAGGTGAGGACGCTCAGGAAGGTGAGGCAGAACGAGAGCGGCAGCGACAGCAGGACGCTCACGGCGGTGAGGGCGCCCGCGAGCGGGGACGCGGGGCCGGGGAGGCCCACGAGGAGCGCGGCGAGGGCGACGCTGAAGGCGGCGCCGGGGACCGTGGCGAGGATGCTGCCGATGTACTCGGCGGCGCGGGCGCGCTGGAAGTCGACCGGCTTGGTCAGGTCGATGGCGACCATGCCGTCGAGGATGCGGTCGGCGATGTCGAAGTCGGCGCCGCCGACGGCCACGGTCATGGTGATGAAGCCGAGGACGAGATAGGCGCGCATGGCGTCCCAGTCGTAGCCGCCCATCGCGGCCCCGCCGTCGAGGAGGTGTCGCCACAGCGCGAGGGAGGCGAGCATCCCGCCGCCGCCGATGACGACGGTGAACAGCCAGTTGACGCGGTAGGCGACGCGGCGCCTGAAGGTGAGGCGAGCCAGAGCGAGGTCGACGGTGAGGCGGTGGGCGAGGGGCGGGGCGGTCAAGGGGGCTCCTGTCGTCTAATGGCCTGCCGAGTCGTAGGCGCGGACGCCGGCCTTGAAGACCCACACGGCGATCGCGGCGCACGCGGCGGCGGCGATCGGCGGGGCGAGGAGCCACCACGGGTCGAGCCGGCCGGTGAGGATCTGCGCCGGGACGAAGCTGGCGAACGCCAGCGGCAGGCCGAAGGTGAGGACCAGGCGCACCGCGATCGGGAAGATCGTCAGCGGGAAGCGCATGGCCTCGTTCTGGAGTTCGGTCAGCATGAACGCGATGACGGGGGTGCGGCCCTTCATCCAGAAGTTCGCGGCGTTCGCGATGGTCAGCAGGGACGCCTGGATGACGGCCGCGCACGCGAGCAGGAAGATCCCGACGGGGACCGCGGCGAGGCCGAGCCCGGCGCCGACCCAGCCGATCGCGATCATCGCCAGGCCGAGGGTCATCTCGCCGAAGACCTGCATCCCGAGGTGCTTGGAGGCGACCTGGAGGAGCACGGGCGCGGGCCTGGTGAGCCGGTAGTCCATGTCGCCTTCGACGACCATCTTGCCGGTGTCCCAGATGCCGTCCCAGAACAGGGCGGTGGAGGACCAGGAGGTGGCGAGGAACCCGGCGAGGACGAGCATCTCGTGGTAGCCCCAGCCGTCGATGGCGTTCACGTTGGCGAACAGGACGCTCAGGAACGCGAACAGGAGGATCTGCCACAGCGACCCGGCGATCGCCATGATCCAGAAGTCGGCCGGGTACTCGGCCATCGAGCGCAGGTAGGCGCCGAGCGAGCGGCGGTAGACGGCGCCGGCGTGCCGCATGCGCGCGGTGTCAGCCGCCATGGACGGTCACCTTCTTCACGAGCTGGTTCCAGATGAGCCGGGCGCCGATCCACAGGCCGACGGCCCAGGCCGCTTCGACGGCGATGAGGCCGAGCGCGCCCGCGGTGTCGACGCGACCGAGGTAGATCGAGGCGGGCGTGGTGGTGAAGTGGACGAACGGGAGCCCCCAGGCGACGCCTTGGAGCCAGACGGGCATGAGGGCGAGCGGGACCATCATGCCGGAGAAGAACGCCAGGAAGCAGTCCCTGGCCCATTGGACGCCCAGGTAGCGCTGCGTCACGAAGCAGGCGAGGACCGACAGGTAGTTGATGCAGAACGCCAGCGGGAAGATGAACAGCACGCTGAGGGCCGTGAGGGCCGCGGCGAGTGCCGAGGCGGGCGGGGCGGGCTGGAAGATCAGGACCGCCGCGGTGGTGCCGAGGATCGCTGCGGGAACCGCGGCGGTCATGCCGCCGATGTACTCGGCGGCGCGGGCGCGCTGGAAGTCGACGGGCTTGGTCAGGTCGACCGCGACGTGGCCGTCGAGGATGCGGTTGGCCATCTCCCAGTCCGACCCGGCCCAGGCGAGGGTCGAGGTCAGGAACCCGATGATGAGGTAGGCCTTCATGGACTGCCAGTCGTAGCCGCCCAGTTCGCCGTCGCCGATGAGGTTGTTCCAGACGGCGAGGCCGGCCAGGAGCGACCAGCCGCCGAACAGGACCGAGAAGATCCAGGTGGTCTTGTAGGCGATCTTGCGTTTGAACGAGATCGTCGCGAGCGCGACGTCGACGCTCGCCATGGTCAGTGTCCCGCCGAGTCGTAGGAGCGCAGGCCGAGCCGGAAGACGCCGACGGCGGCGAGGAGCGCCGCGAGCGCGGCCAGCGGCGTGCCGACGAGCCACCAGCCGGACAGGTGCCCGGTGAGGACGGCGACGGGCACGAAGTTGACGAAGGCGACCGGGACCACGAACATGGTCACGATCCGCACGCCGGACGGGAAGAGCCCCAGCGGCATGGTCATCGCGCTGTTCTGGAGGTCGATGAGCATGAACGCGAAGTTCGACATGGGGCCCTTGATCCAGAAGTTCACCGCGCAGAACGCGGTGACCAGGGCGCACTCGATGACGACCGCGCAGACGAGGGCCAGGACGCCCACCGGGGCGGCGGCGAGGCCGAGGCCCGCGCCGATCCAGCCGTAGACGGCCATGACGAGCCCGAACGCGACCTCGCCGAACCCCTGCATCCCGATGTGGGTGGTCGCGACCTGGACGACCACCGGCGCGGGCCGGGTCATCCGGTAGTCGATCTCGCCCTTGAGGACCATCTGGCCGGTGCTCCACACGCCGTCGCACAGCAGCGCGGTCGAGCCGGCGGCCACGGAAAGGAGGCCCGAGAGCAGCAGCATCTCGTGGTAGCTCCATCCGGCGACGTCGGGGACCGTGGCGAACAGGACCGTCAGGAACGCGAACTGGAGGAGGTTCCACATCACCCCGGCCGAGGCCATGACCCAGAAGTCGGCCGGGTACTCGGTGATGGCGCGGATCTGGGCCACGAGGGCGCGCCCGTAGACGCCGCCCACGTGCCGCGCCGTCAAGGACCTGTCGCGGGCGATGGTGTCAGCCACCGTGCACCGTCACCTTCCTGACCGCCCGCCGGAACACCAGCCGGGCGCCGAGCCAGAGCCCGACGGCCCAGGCGGCCTCGGCGGCGAGCAGGCCCAGGGCGCCGGCCGTGTCGACGTGGCCGAGGTAGATCGCGGCGGGCGTGGTCGTGAAGTGGGGGAACGGCAGGGCCCAGGCGATCGCCTGGAGCCAGGAGGGCATGAACGCCAAGGGGATCATCATTCCGGAGAAGAAGCTGAGCAGGGCCTCGCGCAGCCACATGACGCCGAGGTACCGCTTGGTCCAGAAGCACACCAGGACCGTCATGTAGGTGATGCCGAAGGCCAGCGGGAACACCAGGACGAAGCTGGCGGCGGTGAGCACGCCGGCGGTCGGGGAGGCCGGGCCGGGCGGGTCGAAGAGGAGCCAGGCGCCGATGACGCCGACGACCACCGTGGGGACCGTGGAGGCCATCGAGCCGATGTACTCGGCGGCGCGGGCCCGCTGGAAGTCGACGGGCTTGGTCAGGTCGACCGCGATGTGGCCGTCGAGGATGCGGTCGGCGATGTTCCAGTCCGCGGCGCCGAAGACCACCGTCGCGGTGATGAACCCGATGATGATGTAGGCGCGCATCGAGTCCCAGTCGTAGCCCGAGAGGGCGCCGTCGGCGAGCAGGTACCGCCACATCGCCATCGAGACGAGCATGGCGCCGCCGCCGAGGACCAGCGCGACCATCCACTGGGTCTTGTAGGCCAGGCGGCGTTTGAACGCGACGGTCGCGAAGGCGCGGTCGACCGCGAACGCGTGGCTCAAGTGCCCGCTCCGTTCCGAGATGCGGGGGTCACCTGGTCAGCTCCCCCGCGTAGAGGCGGCGGATGACGTCCTCGATGGACGGCTCGGACAGCGACAGGTCGCGGGGGGCGAGCTGCGCGGTCAGGGAGCCGAGGACCTCGGCGGTCGAGAAGCGCGCGGACTCGTAGGTGACGGTGACCTCCGAGGGCGCCTCGCCTGCGGCCCAGGTGAACTCGGGGAACTTCTCGGCCAGGGCGGGGACGTCGACGGCGTCCTCGAGGTAGAGGTTCACCGCCTTCGTGGTGATGTAGTGGGCCTTGAGCTCGGTGATGGGCCCGTCGTAGGCGACGGCGCCCTTGTCGATCACGATGATCCGCTCGCAGACCTCCTCGATGTCGGCCAGGTCGTGGCTGGTCAGGAGGAGGGTGGTGCCGTCGTTGACCATCTCGCGCAGGAACGCGCGGAGGCGGTCCTTGACGGAGATGTCGAGGCCGATGGTCGGCTCGTCGAGGTAGACCATCTTGGGGGCGTGGATGAGCGCGCAGGCGAGGTCGGCGCGCATCCGCTGGCCGAGCGAGAGCGTGCGGGCCAGCGCGGGCATGAACTCGCCGAGGTCGAGCAGCTCGTCGAACTTCGCGATGCGGGCCTTGTAGTCGGCGTCGGAGACGCCGTACATGTGCTTGAGGAGCTTCAGGGACTCCTCGACGGGCAGGTCCCACCACAGCTGGGTGCGCTGGCCGAAGAGCACGCCGATGTCGTGGGCGTTCGCGATCCGCTCGGTGTGCGGGTCGCGGCCCATCACCCGGACGGTGCCCTCGGTGGGCTTGAGGATGCCGGTGAGGAGTTTGACGGTGGTGGACTTGCCCGCGCCGTTGGGCCCGACGTAGGCCACCGACTCCCCCGCGTCGATCGAGAGGTCGATCCCGTCGACGGCGGTGTAGTTCTTGTACTTGCGCTGCGCGAGGTGCTTGACGGCGCCCTTGAACCCGGAGGCCTTGTCAGGCCTGCGGAAGGTCTTGGTGAGGGACCGGGCTTCGAGAATCGGCATCCCTCAACCGTAGGAAAACGTCGTGGGAGCGGGCCACTCGTTTTCCGAGGGTCAGGACGCCGGTTCGGCCTCCCGGGACGGCTCGGCGGGGCCGCCTTGGGCCGGTACCGCCTTGCGGGCCTGGAGTTTCCGGCGGACCAGGCCGGGCAGGCGGGGCAGATCGCGAATCAGCTCACGCGGCCGGATCCGCTCCAGCGGGAGGAAGCAGGCCATGGCGACCATGTGGTTGAGGAAGCTGATCTCGACGGCGAGGAACACCGTCAGGTGGAAGCAGTAGAAGAACGCCACGATGCCGTACTTGAGCCGTTTGGCCGCGACGAACATGACGACGGGGCTGAGCAGCTCGAAGCCGACCATGCCCCACTGGGAGGCGCGCAGCAGCCCCGGGAAGTCGAGCAGCCAGTTGGAGAACTCGGTGCCGCGGCGGATGATCGCCCAGGTCATGGTGGCCGAGTTGAGCCATTCCCAGCCGCCGTAGCGGATCTTGGCCCAGGCGGCGAAGAAGTAGGTGCAGACCACGCCGATCTGGACGAGGTTGAAGCCCCAGCCGACGTGCTCGGAGAGGTTGCGGCGGTCGCCCCACCTCGCCTTGGGCATGGTCGGGAGCAGGAAGAGCAGCAGCAGGAACGCGAACTTGCCGTGGTCGACCTTCCCGTAGGACATCGCGATGATCATCCACTCGAAGTAGGCGGCCGCGACGATCCATCCGAACAGGCGCGGGGCCTTGCCGAACATCATGGGAACGGAGGCGGCGAGGAGGACGACGAGGGTGCCGACGACGATCCAGTAGTTCGGGACCGGGAAGACCGGCAGGACGCGGGCGATGAACAGGGGCTGGTAGAGCTCGCCGGGGACGTGGCGGTGGCCGATGATCCACGGCATGTACCACCACCAGTCGACCCAGATGAAGGCCCCGGCGAGGAAGCGCATGACGGCGACGCGGCCGAGCGCGACGGGCTGGAAGAACCAGCCGACGGCCTTCTGGGCCGGTGCGAGGGTGCTCGCGGGGAGCAGCGACCCGGGTCGGGGCGAGGAGTTCACGCGTCGGCTCCTTCCCTGGTCCAGGTGGCTTCGACGACTTCGATCACTTCGCCGGTCTGGTAGCCGTCCTCGAGCCGGTACCGGCGCTCGATGATCTCGACGGTGACGATCTCGGGTTTGTCGGGGTTGGTGTTCTCGTAGGCCTCGGCGATGTGCTCCAGGAGCGAGGGGTCCTCGATGAAGCGGCTCTTCTGGCCTTCGACCTCGGCGCGGCGGAAGCCCGTGCCGGCCTCGGTCAGGCGGAACCGCTCGCCCTCCTCGTTGACCGCTTCGACGCGGGTCGAGCCGGCCCAGCCGTCGAGCTCCTTGGAGAAGGAGTACATCTTGAAGGGCGCGAACGGGAAGAAGTCGTCGGCGCCCCAGAAGGTGGTGGCGGTGACGAGGGCGAGCACGACCATGGAGACGGTGATGCGCACGGCCTTGCCGACCGGGCGCACCGTGGAGAGGCGGGGTTCGTCGGGCACCGCCAGAGTATGCCACGCCGCCGCCCGCCGAGCGGCCCTAGGACGGCCGGGCACGGGCGGTGGTCAGGCGGTTCCCGCGGGTTCCGGCTCGGACTCGGAGGCGTCGCGGGGCGGGTCCCCCTTGCGCCCCGTGAGCCGCGCCTTCGCCTTGCGGGCGAGGGCGCGCGGGTCGATCCGCTCGAGCGGCAGGAAGCAGGCCATGGCGAACAGGTGCGGCAGGAAGCTGATGGTGAGCGCGGCGAAGACGACGATGTGGAAGCAGTAGAGGAACGCGACGATCGCGTACTGGACCTTCTTCCAGCGGTAGACGATCAGCACGATCGGGGTCAGCAGCTCGAAGGCGATCATGCCCCACTGCGCGAACTGGAGCAGCGCGGGGAACTCCAGCAGCCAGTCCGAGAAGACGGTGCCGCGGCGGATGATCGCCCACGTGAAGACCCCGGAGTTGGCCCATTCGAGGCCGCCGTAGCGGAACTTCGCCCAGGCGGAGAGGAAGTAGGTGCAGACCACGGCGATCTGGACCAGGTTGAAGCCCCAGCCGACCCGCGCGGACAGGTGCTCGCGGTCGCCCCACCGGGCCTCGGGCATCATGCACAGCACGAGCAGGAGGACCATGAAGCCGAAGCTGGCGTGGTCGACCTTGCCGTACGAGTTGTAGATGAGCATCCACTCGAAGTAGGCGATGAAGAGGATCCAGCCGAACAGCCTCGGCCGGTAGCCGAACATGACCGGCAGGGCCGAGGCGAGCACGACGACGAGGGTGCCGGTGACGATCCAGTAGTTCGGGGCCGGGATCGGCAGGATGCGGCCGATGAGGAGGGGCTGGTACAGGTCCTCGGGCAGGAACCGGTGCTGGATGATGAACGGCTTGTAGGCCCACCACTCGATCCAGACGAAGAGCCCGGCGAGGAAGCGCATGGCGGCGACCCGGCCGAGCGGGACGGGCGTGAAGAAGAAGTCGTTCACGCCGCGCGTCAGGCGGTTCACGGCGCCTCCCCTTCGGTCCAGGAGGCCACCAGCTCCTCGGTCTCCGCGCCAGTGCGCTCGCCGTCGACGAGTTCGTAGCGCCTGATCAGGATCTCGGCGCCGACGATCTCGGGCTCGTCGGGGTGGGCCTCCTCGTACGCCTCGGCGACCAGCGCCAGGAGGGCGGGGTCTTCGCGGAAGCGGGCCATCTGGCCTTCGAGTTCGGCGCGGCGGAAGCCGGTGTCGTTGTCGCCGATGGGGAACGACTCGCCTTCGGCGTTCACGAGGATGAGGACGGTGCTGTTGGCCCAGCCGTCGGGGTCGTGCGCGTGGGAGTACATCTTGAACGGCGCGAACGGGAAGAGGTCGTCAGTGCCCCACAGGGAGGTGGCCACGAGCGCGGCCGTCATCGCGAGGGTGGCGGCGATCCGCACGATGCGGCCTCGGCGCGTCAGCGGGGGCTCGTCTACGACCTTCGGCACTGGGCGAGTATGCCACACCAGCGCAGACCGGCATGGGAGGGAAGCTCATCCGCCGTAGCGGAGGCGGTCGCGCTCGGCCTGCGGGAGGGAGCAGGCGGCCGTGCCGCCGGGGAGGCGGTGGCGGTTGCGGGCGACGAGGCGGTAGACGGGCCAGGCGAGCCAGGAGACGGGCTTGAGGGCGAGGATCCAGCCGAAGGGCTTCCAGTACCACTGGGCGCGGCGCAGCAGGACGCTGATGGCGTCGGGCCCGGCCGCGACGTGGTCGGCCCCGATCCACAGGACCGCCTCCTCGGCCTGGGCCTGGGTGACGCCGAGGGCGTCGAGGTCGGCCCACTGCCACGGCACCACCTTCGCGGTGGTGCGGACGTGCCGCTCGAGGAACTGCGCCGACTTGGTGCAGAAGGCGCAGTCGCCGTCGTAGACGAAGGTGTGCGGGTGGCTCATGGTCCTATTGTGCCTCGGGGGCGCTGCGGGAGGGGACGGCGCCGTAGAGCGCCTCGCGCATCGCGGCGACGGGGGCGCGGTCGGTGCCGGTGAACTGCGTCCACTGGCGGACGGCCTGGGCGAGCAGGAGCGCGAGGCCGTCGAGGACGCGGACGCCGTCGCGTTCGGCGGCCGCGGCGAGCGGGGTCGGCCAGGGGTCGTAGAGGATGTCGAACAGCACGGTGCCCTCGCCCCAGACGGGGCGGAGGCCGTCGGCGGCGCCCTTGGGGACCGTGGCGATCACGAGGTCGGCCCGGCCGCAGCGCTCGGCCTCGTCCCATCCGGCGGCCTCGAGTTCGAGGCCGAGCCGGGAGGCGACCGGTTCGAGTTCACTGATGGCCTCGCGGCGGCGGGCGTACACGGTGACCTTGGCGGCCCCCAGCTGCCTGGCGGCGGCGAGCGCGCCGCGGGCGGAGCCGCCCGCGCCGAGGACGGCGACCTCGTCGGCCGACTTCATGCCGGTCTCGGCGAGCGCGTCGACGATCCCGGGCGCGTCGGTGTTGTCCGCGATGCGGCGGCCGCCGCGCAGGACGAGCGTGTTGGCCGCGCCGATCGCCTCGGCGACCTCGGTGGCCTCGTCGGCGACGTCGAGGGCGACCTCTTTGAGGGGCATGGTGAGCGAGAGCCCGGCCCAGTCGGAGTCGAGGCCGTCGACGAAGGCGGCGAGGCCGGACTCGTCGCACTCGTGGCGCGTGTAGGTCCAGTCGGCGAGCCCGGCGGCCGCGTAGCCGGCGTTGTGGATGACCGGCGAGAGCGAGTGCTCGATGGGCTTGCCGAGGACGGCCGCGCGCATCAGGCCATCCCGTTCGCTTGGGCGATTTCGGTGTTGTCCTCGTGGTCGTCGTGGTCGTGCGCGAAGAGGGCGCTGCCGTCCTCGTAGGCGGTCACGAAGAAGAGCCAGTCGCCGTCGGCGGGGTTGGCGGCGGCTTCGAGCACTGCGGCGCCGGGGTTGGAGATGGGGGTCGGCATGTAGCCGGCGTTCTCCGGGGCGCTCGCGGCCCAGGGGTTGTCGGGGTCGCGCATGACCTCGAACCAGTTGATGTCGGCGTGCGAGGTGATGGCCTCTTCGCCGTTGTACAGGCGCCCGTAGTTCCAGATCGCCTCGGACTCGAAGCAGTTGCAGTTGGTCTGCGCGTGGTCGATCCAGCTGAGGTAGAGCTTGTTGTACATGACCCGGGCGATCTTCGCGTCGTCTTCGGCGATGCCGGACTCGGACTGGACGATCGAGGCGATCTGGAGCGCCATCCACGGGTAGATCTTGAACTCCCCGTTGGTGGGCGGGTTGAACGTCTGCTCGCCCAGGGTGCTGGGGTCGAAGTCGGGGTCGGGGTCCTCGATGTTCTGGATGTCCTCGAGGAAGCCGATCTCGTCGATGACCTTGTTGAACTGGTCGATCATCGCCGAGAGCATCTCCGCGGCGGTCCACTCCTCGTCGAACTCGTACGTCGACGGAAAGAGGAAGCCCTCGACGGACTTGACCTGGCGGTCGCCGAAGCCCTCGAACCAGATCGGGTCGACTCCGAGCGCCTCGGGGTCCTCGGCCGCGGCCTCGAACTCCTCGACGGGGACGCCGGTGTGGTCGGAGAGGGCCTGGAAGACCTCGAAGATACGGTAGCCCTCGGGGATGGTGACCGCGTTGGTCAGCCGGTTCTCGGGGGCGAGGAGGAACGCCAGCGCGGAGGCCGCGGACATCTCGGCCTGCATCTTGTAGGTGCCCGGCTGGATGCCCGTGCCGGAGTCGCCGTCGTCCTCGGAGGCGTTGAGGAAGGCCTTCGCGGAGGCGACGACGCCCTGCTCCTCGAGTTCGCCCGCGATGTCGGAGACGAGCCAGCCGTCCTCGACGGTGACGACCACTTCGGTGCCGTTGCCGTCGCCGGTGAAGTCCTCGGCGATGAAGTACTCCTTGACGACGTTGTTGTAGGCCCACCAGCCGCCAACGCCCAGGACTCCGAAGAGGGCCACGACCAGGGTCATGGCGATCAGGGACTTGCCGGAGTCCTTGCGGCGGTGGCTGCGTGGCGCAGCCGCGCGCTCGTCCTCGGTCCTGAAGTCGCCGAGCATCCCGTTCCCTACCTCCGCCGCCGGTCCAACCATTGCTGGAGGATCTCCACCGCCGCCGCCTGATCGACGATGGAGCGCTTGCGCCTGCCGCGGACGCCGCCTTCATTGAGTCTGCGGGTCGCGACGGCGGTGGTCATGCGCTCGTCGGTCAGGGTCACCGGAACGGGTGAGACGTGGTCGGCGAACCGCTCCACCCAGGCACGGGTGTGAGCCGCGGCCGGCCCCTCCTCACCCGAAAGAGTAACGGGTAGACCGACGACGATTTCCACCACATCGTATTCCCGGGCCGTTTCGGCGATTTCTTTGATATCGGAGGGAATGTCCCCACCAGCGGTTTTGAGGTCGCGACGGACCGTCGCCACCGGCGTGGCGAGGAGGCCGTCGGGGTCGCACACCGCGACGCCGACCCGGGCCTTGCCGAGGTCGACGCCGAGACGGCGGCCCCGCCGCCACTCGGCCTCCTCGGGCCGAGCGGCGGCGGGGCCGTTCGCTTCGTCTTCCACAGGTCTACGCGGCGATGGCGCGGACGACCGCGTCCAGCAGCTGCGGGGCCTGGTCGGCGGGGACGCCGCCGCCCTGGGCGATCTCGTCGTTGCCGCCGCCCTTGCCCGACAGCGCGGCCTTGACGAGGGCCGCCGCCGAGACGTGCTGGGCCTTCGCGGCCGCGTTCACCGCGACGACGATGCTGGCCTTGCCGCCGGCGGTCGCCACGACCGCCGCGACGCCCGGCTCGCCCTCGGGCAGGTGCCCGCGGATCTGGGTCGCGAGGTTGCGGACGTCGCCGCCCTTGGTGCCCTCGGGCGCCTGGAGCGCGGCGACCTTGACGGCCCCGACCTGCTTCGCGGAGGCGGCGAACTCGGCGGCGCGGCCGGAGACGGCCTTCGCCTGGAGGGCCGCGAGCTCCCGCTCGGCGTCCTTGGAGCGTTGCAGGATCGCGCGGACGCGCTCGAGGACGTCGCCTCTTTGGGCGCCGATCTCCTCGGCGATCTGCGAGACGAGGTCGCGCTCGCGCGCCAGGTACTTGTAGGCCTCCATGCCGGTGGCGGCCTCGACGCGGCGCTGGCCGGAGCCGACCGAGGACTCGCCGGTGAGGACGAGCGGGCCGATCTGGGCCGAGTGCGACACGTGGGTGCCGCCGCAGAGCTCGCGGGACCAGGGGCCGCCGATCTCGACGACGCGGACGGTCTCGTCGTAGGTCTCGCCGAACAGCGCGACCGCGCCGAACTCCTTGGCCTCGGGGAGCGTCATGTACTTGACGGCGACCGGGAGGTCGTCGCGGACGGCCCGGTTGGAGACCTCCTCGATCTCGCTGCGGGTCTCGTCGGAGAGCTTCGAGCGCCACGAGAAGTCCAGGCGCAGGTATCCGGGCCGGTTGAACGAGCCGGACTGGAGCGCGGACGGGCCGAGCACCTCGCGCAGGGCCGCGTGGACCACGTGGGTGCCCGAGTGGGCCTGGCGGGCGCCGAGGCGCCACTCCTGGTCCACGGTCGCCTCGACCGAGGCGTCCAGGACGAGGTCGCCCTCGAGGACGCGCACCTTGTGGACCACGAGCTTCTTGACCGGGCGCTGGACGTCGAGGACCTCGGCGAACAGGCTCGGGCCGACGAGCTTGCCGGCGTCGGCGTGCTGGCCGCCGGACTCGGCGTAGAACGGGGTCCGGTCGAGCACGACCTCGACGATGTCGCCGGCCCTGGCCACCGGGACGGACTGGCCGTCCTTGAGCAGGCCGATGACGCGGGACTCGGTCTCGAGGGTCTCGTAGGCCCTCCAGTCGGTCGGGCCCTGCTCCTGGAGGAGGCTCCAGTACGCGGACAGGTCGGCGTGGCCGGTCTTGCGGGCGGCCGCGTCGGCCTTGGCGCGCTGCCGCTGCTCGGTCATGAGCCGGCGGAACGCGTCCTGGTCGACCGAGAGGCCCTGCTCCTCGGCCATCTCCAGGGTCAGGTCGATCGGGAAGCCGTACGTGTCGTGCAGCTCGAACGCCTTGGCGCCGGAGAGGGTCCCGCCGCCCTCGGTCTTGGTCTCGGTGACCGCGACGTCGAGGATGGCGGTGCCGTGCTTGAGGGTCTTGAGGAAGGCCTCCTCCTCGCCGTAGGCGTAGGAGGAGATCCGGTCGAAGTCGGTGCGCAGCTCGGGGTAGGCGGTGGCCATGCGCTCGAGCGCGACCGGCAGCAGCTCGGGCATCGCCGGCTTGTCGTAGCCGAGGAGGCGCACCGAGCGGATGGCGCGTCGCATGATGCGGCGCAGCACGTAGCCGCGGCCCTCGTTCGAGGGCACGACGCCGTCGCCGATGAGCATGAGGCTCGAGCGGACGTGGTCGGCGATGATGCGGAAGCGCACGTCGTCCGGGTGCGACTCGGAGGCGGTCTGCGAGGTCGAGAGGCCGTAGCGCTTCCCGGTCAGCTCGGCGGCCTTGTCGATGATCGGGCGGACCTGGTCGGTCTCGTACATGTTGTCGACGCCCTGGAGGAGGGCGGCCATGCGCTCCAGGCCCATGCCGGTGTCGATGTTCTTCTTGGGCAGGTCGCCGAGGATCTCGTAGTCGGTCTTCGCCGGGCCCGCGCCGCGCTCCTGCTGCATGAACACGAGGTTCCAGAACTCGAGGTAGCGGTCCTCGTCGACCTCGGGGCCGCCTTCGGGGCCGTAGGCGGGGCCGCGGTCGTAGTACAGCTCCGAGCAGGGCCCGCAGGGGCCGGGGATGCCCATGGACCACATGTTGTCGGCCTGGCCGCGGCGCACGATGCGGTCGAGCGGGAGCCCGATCTGCTTGTGCCAGATGTCGATCGCCTCGTCGTCGTCGAGGTAGACCGTGGCCCAGATGCGGTCGCCGTCCAGGCCGAGGCCGCCTTGCTCGACAGGCCCGGTGGTCAGGTCCCAGGCGAAGCGGATCGCCTGGTCCTTGAAGTAGTCCCCGAAGGAGAAGTTGCCGTTCATCTGGAAGAACGTGCCGTGGCGGGAGGTCTTGCCGACCTCGTCGATGTCGGGGGTGCGCAGGCACTTCTGCACCGACGTCGCCCGGTCCCACGGCGGGGCCGCCTGACCGAGGAAGTAGGGCACGAACTGGACCATGCCCGCGTTGATGAACAGCAGGTTCGGGTCCTCGATGGCCGGCAGCGGTGCGCTGGGGACCACCGTATGGCCGTTGGACTCGAAGAACTTCAGAAATCGGCGTTGGATTTCAGCGGTCTCCATGGGGCACCTCCTTCAAGGTCTAGTGGCGACGGCCGGGCAGGGCCCGGTCGTCGTCGTCTTCGTCGTCGGCGAGCAGCGGGGTGATGTCCTCGCCGCGCTCGATCGCGTCGTGCAGCTCGGCCTCCTTGGCCTGGCGCGCCTCGGACACGTCCGCCCAGAACGCTTTGAGCGAATGCCTCATTTCAGCACCGGCGTCGCCCACCCGCTCGGCGACCCCGCCGGGAGTGACCGAGTGCGCGGCCTTGGTGAGCTTGCGGACCGCGACCACGCCGACGGCGATGCCGATGCCTACCCAGATCATCCGTTTCAACACGGGAGCTCCTGACTCGATGTTCGCCGATGCTCTGCGCCGGCGCCAGTCGATTTACCTCGGACGGACCGCCGCGGCTACCGCTCGGCCTTCCGGCGGGCCTTGGCGGCGCGCTTGGCCTCGCGCTTGGTCTGGCGGGAGGCCTCGACCATGCGGCGGACCTGGTCCTCGTCGACGCCCTGGTTGCGCTTCTTGACCGCGGTGCGCAGGCCGAACCCGAACGCGGCGGCCTTCACCAGCGGCGAGCCGATCGCGGAGACGATCAGGCTCGTGACGTTGGCGACGTTCGAGGAGACGTGGGCGGCGTTCTCGGTGATCGAGGAGACCTTCTCGAGCTCGCCCTCGACCTGCACGAGCGAGGCGTTGACGTTGTCGAGGGTGGTGTTGGCGTTGCGCAGGATCGGGCCGATCTCGTGGTCGACCTTGTCGAGCACGCTGTTGACCCGGTTGAGGGTGGCGGTGGCCTTGCGGATCAGGCCGAGCGCGAGCATCAGCAGGAAGATGAAGAGCGCGACCGCGATGATCAGGAGCGCTACCTCCCACAGCCCGACGTTCTGGAACTCCACTGCCAACGTCTCGCCTGGCACAGCTCTTCCCCCTTGCTGAAGCATTGACCGACCGGAGCGGCTGATGATGAATCCCGGTATTCGCGTAAGAGCGACGCAGCCCCGACCTTACCTTGCGGGACCGGACATCCGGCGCAACGGGGCGCGTCGGTCCACAGTCCAGTGCGCGCGGGCCCTCAGCGGGGGTCCGCGGCGGCGCGCTCCTCGGCGAGGCGCGGCAGCGCGGCCTGGGAGGCCACCACGGCGGTCACCTCGGCGCCGACGCACAGCGCGTACCGGTCGCCGCACTCGACGGGGACGACCCAGAGTTCGAGGTACAGCTCGTCGCGGGTGTAGCAGCCCTCTTCGCCGAGGCCGCCGACGCACAGGCCCGGGTCGGCCGGGACCCACCCGGCGTTCAGGGCGGCCTCCCAGTACTCGCGGGCCGTGTCCTCCACGGTGCCCTCGGAGGTCCAGGTGCGCATCCGCACCCGGCACTCCCCCAGGCACCAGCGGCTGCCGTAGGTCTCCTCGCGCACTGTGGCGGCGGCCCAGCCGGGGACCGCGAGCTCGTCGGCGGCGCGGCGCGTGGGGTCGACCGTGACCGCCCGGCCGAAGAACAGGACCGCCGCGACCAGCAGCACCGCCGAGACGCCGACGGCGATCACGCTCATGCGCAGCCGCTCGATGCGCGCCCCCGTGTGCTCCAGGGCGGCCGCGAGCCGGCTGGAGCCGCTCGGGCGGTCAGTCATCGCCCGGCTTCCGGTCGGGGGCCTGCCGCACGATCCGGCGGAGCTTCTCCAGGCGGTCGGCGATCTCGGCCTCGCGGCCGTGCCGGGTCGGCCGGTAGTAGTCGCGCCCGGCGACCACGTCGGGGGCGTACCGCTGCGGGACGACGCCGCGGGGGTCGTCGTGCGGGTAGACGTAGGCCGCGCCGTGGCCGAGGCTCCCGGCGCCCTTGTAGTGGGCGTCGCGCAGGTCCGGCGGAACGGGGCCGACCCTGCCCTGGCGCACGTCGCCGATGGCCTCGTCGATCGCGGTGATGACCGCGTTGGACTTCGGGGCGGTCGCCAGGTGGGCGACGGCCTGGGCGAGGTTGATGCGGGCCTCGGGCATGCCGATGCGCTCCACGGCGGTGGCGGCGGCCGTGGCGGTCTGGAGCGCGGTCGGGTCGGCCATGCCGACGTCCTCGGACGCGAAGACCACCAGGCGGCGGGCGATGAACCGCGGGTCCTCCCCCGCGACGACCATGCGCGCGAGGTAGTGCATCGCGGCGTCGACGTCGGAGCCGCGGAGGCTCTTGATGAAGGCGCTGGCGACGTCGTAGTGGCCGTCCCCGTCGCGGTCGTAGCGGACGGCGGCGGTGTCGATGGCGGCCTCGACGACGGCGACGGTGATCTCGGGCCCGCCCTCGGTCCCCTGGACGGTGAGGGCGGCGGCCTCCAGGGCGGTGAGGGCCTTGCGGGCGTCCCCGGCGGCGGTGCGCACCAGGTGCTCGCGGGCCTCGTCGGTGAGGGTCGCGGAGCCGCCCAGGCCGCGCTCGTCGGCGACGGCGCGGTCGACGAGCTCGCCGACGTCGGTGGCGTCGAGTTCGCGCAGGGTGAGGAGCACGCAGCGGCTCACCAGGGGCGCGACCACGGAGAAGTAGGGGTTCTCGGTGGTGGCGGCCAGGAGGGTGATGGTGCGGTCCTCGACGGCGCCCAGGAGGGAGTCCTGCTGGGTCTTGGTGAAGCGGTGGACCTCGTCGATGAAGAGGATCGTCTGCGGGCCGCCGGTGCGGCGGACGCGGCGGGCCTCGTCGATCGCCGCGCGGACGTCCTTGACGCCGGAGTTGAGCGCCGACATCGCGCGGAAGCGCCGGTCGCCCGACTGGGCCACGAGGTGGGCGATGGTGGTCTTGCCGGAGCCGGGCGGGCCCCACAGGATCACCGAGAGCGGCTGGCGGCCCTCGACCACCTGTCGCAGCGGCGAGCCGGGGCCGAGGAGGTGGTCCTGGCCGACGAGTTCATCGAGCGCGCGGGGGCGCATGCGCACGGCCAGCGGCTCGTCGCCGGTGGCCGCTCCGGTGCCGAGGATGCCCGAGCCCTGCGGCTCAGGTGATCCGGCGATTTCGAACAAGCCTGGTGCGTCCATGTCCCCATCAGCGTAAGGCATGTGCGTGAGCGAACCGCAGATCCGCGTGCGAAGCGGGAGGTTCGCCGCTTTCCCGCACGGAAGGCATTGACAGGCATGATTCCATCCCTCTACCGTGGTAGCACCTCGGTGTTGCCCACATCACACAACACATTGGGAGGCAATGATGCCCGCAATGGTCCTGGCGATAGCGGTACTCGCGTTGTTCGCCTGCGGATTCCTCTTCTACGCCCGCTACCTCTCGCAGAAGGTCTACCGGCTCGATCCGGCCTACGTGACGCCCGCGCACCGGTTCAACGACGGCGTCGACTTCGTCCCCACCAACAAGCACGTCCTCTTCGGCCACCACTTCACCTCGGTGGCCGGGGCCGCCCCCATCGTCGGCCCCGCCATCGCCGTCTACTGGGGCTGGCTCCCGGCCCTCGTCTGGATCGTCGTCGGCACCATCGTCGCCGCCGGCGTCCACGACATGGGCGCCCTGGTGCTCTCCGTGCGGCACAAGGCCAAGGGCATCGGCACGCTCACCAAGGACGTGATCGGCCCCCGGGCCGGGACGCTGTTCCTGGTGATCATCTTCTTCCTGCTCACCCTGGTGAACGCCGTGTTCGCGGTGGTCATCGGCAACCTGCTGGTGGCCTACCCCGGCTCGGTGATCCCGATCTTCGGCGAGATCCCGATCGCGATCGCCATCGGCTACTACGTGTACAAGCGGCGCGGCGCGGCCCTCGTGCCGAGCCTCCTGGGCGTCGCGGCCCTGTACGTCCTCATCTGGATCGGCAACGAGGTGCCGGTCGACATCACGCCGCTCGCCGACGCGATCGGGGTCGACAACCCGCGCAACGTGTGGATCGTGATCCTGTTCGTCTACTGCTTCATCGCCGCGCGCATACCGGTGTGGGTGCTGCTCCAGCCGCGGGACTACATCAACTCCCACCAGCTGTTCGTGGCGCTCGCGCTGGTGCTGCTCGGCGTCGGCGTCGGCTGGAACACCGTCGTCGCCCCCGCGCTCAACACCGTCCCCGAGGACAGCCCGAGCATGTGGCCGTTCCTGTTCATCACCGTCGCGTGCGGCGCGATCTCCGGGTTCCACTGCCTGGTCTCGTCCGGGACCTCCTCGAAGCAGCTCGACAAGGAGACCGACGCGAAGTACGTCGGCTACGGCGGCGCCCTCGGCGAGGGCACGCTGGCGCTGTGCTCGATCCTGGCCGTCAGCGCGGGAGTCGCGGCCACGCAGGCCGACTGGAAGGCGCTCTACCCGGACTTCGCGACCGCCTCGGGCGGCGCGACCTCGAACTTCGTGGGCGGGATCGCGGTGTTCGCGAACAACCTCGGCATCCCGCTCGACGTGGCGGCGGTCTTCGCCGCGGTCGTGGTGATCTCCTTCGCGGCCACCACGATGGACACCGGGGTCAGGTTGCAGCGCTACGTGGTCCAGGAGATCGCCGAGCTTGCCGGCTGGCGCTGGGCGGCGAACCGCCTGACGCTCGTCACCGCGATAGCGGTCCTCATCCCGCTCGGGCTGGCGCTGCTGCCGGGCGGCGAGGACGCCGGGTACGCCTTCGGGGTGCTGTGGCAGCTGTTCGGCACCACGAACCAGCTCCTGGCCGGGCTCGCGCTCGCCGTGATCGCGGTGTGGGTGACCAAGCGCCGCGCCAACCCGGTGGCGATCCTCGTCCCGCTGGTGTTCCTGGTCGGGATGACGACCTGGGCGCTCATCGAGAACCTCGTCAACTTCGTCGAGCAGGGCGAGTGGGTGCTCGCGCCGCTGGACGCGGTCATCTTCGCCCTGGCGGTCTGGATGATCGTCGAGGCCGCCCGCGGCCTGGCCGCGGCGTGGAAGGACCGGCGGGGGCCGGCGCGCACGGCCCCGTCCGAGGACGACGAGGAGGTGCCCGCGAAGGCCGCCGACTGAGGCAGGACGAAGGCCGCCGCACCGGTCCGGTGCGGCGGCCTTCGGCGTCCAGGTGCTACATGCCGCCCATGGCGGCGAACTCCTCGAAGTCGTGGAGGTTGTCGGTCTCGGGGGCCGCGATGGCGTAGTCGCCGCCGACCTCGACGATGGTGCTGGTCATCTCCATGGTCATGCCCTCGTACTCGGGCATGGTCATGACCATCGTCTCCAGCAGGCCCTCGTCGTCGAGGGTCACGGTCACCGTCGTGCCGTCGACCAGCTCGGAGGCCTCGGCGCCGGAGGCCCCGGACAGGGCCGTCATCGACTCGGAGTCGGCCTCGAGGGTGCCGGTGAAGGTGCCCTCGGCGGTCTCCTCGACGTCGGTCAGCTCGGTGAGGACGAGCTCGGTCTGCTCGGCGAGGTCCATGCCGCCGTACTGGGCGTAGATGTCGCCGAGCGCGGCGTCCTCGGTGAGGTCCATGGTGAACCAGGCGTTCTCGCCGAAGTCCTCGGCCATGGCGTCGAACATGCCGCCGCTCATCTGCATGTAGAGGACCTTGTCGACGACGACCGTCTCGGTGTGCATGTCGCCGAACATGGAGCTCATCATCTCGGCCTCTTCGGCGGTGAACTCCTCGCCGCTGGCCTCCATGAGCGCGCTCATGAGGATGTCGACGCTGGCCTGCGAGTTCTCACCGGCGTAGGTGCCGGTGGCGATCATGTACTCGAGGTCGTTGACCGTCATGGTCGACTCCATCTTGTACGAGGAGTCGTTGAGCCCCTCGACGGAGGCCAGAACGGCCTCCTGGGGGCTGAGCTGGGCCGCGGCCTGGTTGTCGTCGGCGTCGCCGGAGCCGGACTGCTCGGCGGGCTCGTCGGAGCCGCAGGCGACGAGGGCCAGACCGAGCGCGGGGACGGCGAGCGCGCCGGCGAGGCGCTGTGCGGTGCGGGAGGACATGTGGGTAGCTCCTGGTTCATGGGGTTGCCGAGTTCCTGGTCCCGAGCATAGGCGACGTCTTCCAGGACCGAAGGGCCCGAGACCGTCGCATGTCCGGATTGTTACCGGGTCGATTGCGGCCGTTCGCGCCCGGTTCTCGTCGCCGCCGGGCGGAATCGCCGCTAAGGTTGTAATTAATTGAAATCCATCTATATCATGATTTCTTCGCTTTCATTACCCGGCACCATGAGAGACAAGGAGCAGCCATGCGACGCAGACTGCCTGCCATCGGCGCGGCGATCGCCGGACTGGTACTCGCGGCGGGGACCGCCACGGCGTGGGCCGAGGAGGACCCGCCCGCCGAACCCGCCGCGGACCCCACGTTCGACTTCCGCACCGGCGACACGGTCGCCACGGGACTCACGATCCCGTGGGGCCTCACCTTCCTGCCCGACGGCGTCTCGGCGCTCGTCGCCGAGCGCAACTCGGGCGACGTCCTGCGCATCGGCTACGACGCCGAGCCGGTCGTGCTCGGGAACCTCGAGGTCGTCGGCGGCACGAACCAGTTCGACGAGCGCGGCCTGCTGGGCCTGGCCGTCTCGCCGACGTTCGCAAGCGACGGCTGGATCTACGCGTACCTCTCGACCGAGGAGGACAACCGGGTCGTCCGCTTCACGCTCGACAGCTTCGAACCCGAGCCGGTGGTCACCGGGATCCCCTCGGCGCTCAACCACAACGGCGGGCGCCTGGCCTTCGGCCCGGACGACAAGCTGTACATCTCGACCGGCGACGCGAACGACAGCGCCAACTCGCAGGACCTCGACAGCCTCGGCGGGAAGATCCTGCGGGCGAACCCGGACGGGTCGGTCCCCGACGACAACCCCTTCGAGGACTCCCTGGTCTACACCTGGGGCAACCGGAACGTGCAGGGCCTGACCTGGGGCCCGGACGGCGAGATGTACTTCTCCGAGCTCGGCCAGAACACCTGGGACGAGCTCAACCACGCCGAGCCGGGCGGAAACTACGGCTGGCCCGAGGTCGAGGGCACCGGCGGGGAGCCGGAGTTCGTCGACCCCCTGGCCACCTGGTCGACCGCCGAGGCGTCGCCCTCGGGGGCCGAGGTCGCGGGCGACACGATCTACATCGGAGCGCTGCGCGGCCAGCGCCTGTGGACGGTCCCGGTGAGCGGCGGCGAGGTGACCGGTGAGCCTGTGGCCGAACTGGTCTCGGAACTCGGCCGCATCCGCACCGTGGAGCTGGGCCCGGACGGCTGGCTGTGGGTCACGACCTCGAACGGGAACGGCGCGGACGAGGTGATCCGGTACCGGCCGATCGGGGGTTAGGAACGCGGTTGCGGCCCGCGGATCGAATCCGCGGGCCGCAACGGTGCGCTTAATCCTCTACGCCCCCACCGGCCTCGGTGGTGGGAGGGTCCTCAGGTTCGGACGTGGTCGTGGGGACTTCACTCGGCGACTCGGACTCCGTTTCAGTGACGTCATCAGTCGGGGACGGTGAATCGGTCTCCGAGGGCGTCTCGCTGGGCGTCTCGGAGGTCTCCTCGTCCGTGGTGCGGTCCCAGTCCTTGTCGTCCTCGTCGTCTTCGGTGGTAGGCGCCTCTTCGGTGGTGGGCTCCGCCTCCGAGGTCTCCGCCTCGCTGGAGGTCGTCTCGTTCTCCTGGAAGTTGCCCGGGTCCCGGTCGCGGAACACGTTCCACCACAGCAGCAGGCCGATGATGACCACCGCGGCGGTCACGGCCGCGGTGATGAGCCACGGCGTGATGGCGCTCTTCTTCTCTTCTTGGGCCATCTGGCCGGTGGGCTGCTCGGCGGTGTTGCCGCCCACTGCGGCGCCGGCGAGCAGGGCGGTCCCGTCCGAGCCGAAGTACTGGGTCTGCTGGCCGTCCGGCGGGGTCGAGGCCCCGGTCTGGATGCTGCCGGTGACGACGCGGCCCTCGCGCGCGGAGCGGGCCATCTCGGCGGCGGAGGCGTAGCGGGCGCGCGGGTCCTTCTGGAGCGATTGGAGGACGACCTGGGCGATGCCGGCGGGGATCTCGCGGGAGAGCGGCGGCGGGGCCTGGGTCATGTGGCCGTTCATGACCGCGACGGGCGTGTCGGAGACGAACGGCGGCCGGCCCATCAGCGCCTCGTAGGCGACGATGCCGAGCGAGTACAGGTCGCTCGCGCCGGTCAGCTCGGCGCCGTTGAGCTGCTCGGGGGACGCGTAGGCGAGGGTCCCCATGACCGTGCCGGTCTCGGTGAGGCCCGAGGCGCCCCGGGCCGCGGAGATGCCGAAGTCGACGATCTTGGTCGCGCCGGTCTCCTCGTCCACGAGGAGGTTCGCGGGCTTGACGTCGCGGTGGATGATGCCGCCGCGGTGGGCGGTCTCGAGGGCGTCGGCGGCGGTCGCGACGATCTGCATGACCTCGGCCGGCGGGAGCGGGCCGCGGTCGCGGAGGATGTCGGCGAGGGAGCGGCCCCGCACGAGTTCCATGACCAGGTAGGAGATCAGACCCTCGTCGCCGGTCTCCTCGCCGTAGTCGTAGAGGCCGACGATGCCCGGGGACTGGAGCGCGGCGACGGCGCGGGCCTCGAGTTGGAAGCGGGCGCGGAACTTGTCGTTGCTCGAGAGCCCCGCGTGGAGTATCTTTACGGCTACTTCGCGTTGCAGTCGGGTGTCGGTGCCCTTCCAGACCTCGCCCATGCCGCCCGCGGCCAGTCGCTCGTCCAATTGATAGCGACCCGCCACCAAGGTCCCGCTCTGCACGTCGAACCCGCTCCTCTTACTCCTGCGTCGGCCGGATGTTACATATATCAGGCACTAAAGGCCCACGGCCACCGCCCACGGACTCCCGCCAAATGGAATGTGTTGAGGGGCAACCTGGCACATCGAAATGGGAGACGGCCCGAGCCGCAGGCTCGGGCCGCCCACTACGACATCGTAGGGCTAATCGACAACGGCGTCGGTACCCGCTTCGGGCTCGGGCGTGAAGTCGATGCCGGCCTCCTCGCGCTGCTCGGGCGTGATCGGGGTCGGAGCCGAGGTCAGCGGGTCGACGCCGCCGCCGGACTTGGGGAACGCGATGACGTCGCGGATCGAGTCGGCCTTGGCGAGGATCGCGGTGACGCGGTCCCAGCCGAGGGCGATGCCGCCGTGCGGCGGGGCGCCGTACTTGAGGCCGTCGAGGAGGAAGCCGAACTTCTCCTGGGCGTCCTCGTGGGTCAGGCCGAGCACGTCGAAGACGCGGCTCTGGACCTTGGCGTCGTGGATGCGGATGGAGCCGCCGCCGAGCTCGTTGCCGTTGCAGACGATGTCGTACGCGTAGGTGAGCGCGTTCGCCGGGTCGGTCTCGAACTTGTCGACCCATTCGGGGTTCGGCGAGGTGAACGGGTGGTGGATCGCGGTCCAGCCGCCCTCGTCGGTGGGCTCGAACATGGGGGCGTCGACGACCCAGCAGAACGCCCAGGCGTCGGGGTCGATGAGGCCGGTGCGGCGGCCGACCTCGAGGCGGGCGGCGCCGAGCAGCTCCTGGGCCTCGCGGCGGTCGGCGCCGGCGGCGAAGAAGACTGCGTCCCCGGCCTTGGCGCCCACGGCGTCGGCGAGGCCGGCCAGGTGCTCCTCGGACAGGTTCTTGGCGACCGGGCCCTTGGGCTCGCCGGTCTCGGCGTTGAAGGTGATGTACGCCAGGCCCTTGGCGCCGCGCGCCTTGGCCCAGTCCTGCCAGCCGTCGAGTTCCTTGCGGGTCTGGGAGGCGCCGCCGGGCATGACGACCGCGCCGACGTAGCCGCCGGCCTCGATCGCGCCGGCGAAGACGCGGAACTCGGTGCCGCGCAGGTAGTCGGTGAGCTCGACGAGCTCCTGGCCGAAGCGCAGGTCGGGCTTGTCCGAGCCGTAGCGGTCCATGGCGTCGTGCCAGGTGAGGCGCTGGATCGGCAGCGGGACCTGGTAGTCGGCGAGCTCGGACCACAGGGCCTGGACGATGCGCTCGCCCAGGTCGATGACGTCGTCTTGGTCGACGAAGGAGGCCTCGATGTCGAGCTGGGTGAACTCGGGCTGGCGGTCGGCGCGGAAGTCCTCGTCGCGGTAGCAGCGGGCGATCTGGAAGTACTTCTCGAAGCCGCCGACCATGAGCAGCTGCTTGAACAGCTGCGGCGACTGCGGCAGGGCGTACCAGGTGCCGGGCTGGAGGCGGACGGGGACCAGGAAGTCGCGGGCGCCCTCGGGGGTGGAGCGGGTCAGCGTCGGGGTCTCGATCTCGACGTAGCCGTCCTCGACCAGGAGGTTGCGGGCGATGTGGTTGGCCTTGGAGCGCAGGCGGATCGCCTGGTTCGGGCCGGTGCGGCGCAGGTCGAGGTAGCGGTGGCGCAGGCGGATGTCCTCGGAGACGTCCACGTGGTCGTCGATCTGGAACGGCAGCGGGGCGGCCTCGGAGAGGACGTCGAGGCCGGTCGCGTTGACCTCGATCCGGCCGGTCGGCAGCTCGGGGTTCTCGTTGCCCTCGGGACGGCGGGTGACGGTGCCGGTGACCGAGACGCAGTACTCGCCCCGCAGTTCGTGGGCGGCCTTGGCGGCCTCCGAGTCGCGGAAGACGACTTGGACGACGCCCGAGGCGTCTCGCAGATCGACGAACTCCACCCCGCCGTGATCGCGTCGTCGGGCCACCCATCCGGCGAGGGTGACTTGCTGGTCGACGTCAGCGGCACTCAGCGTGCCGGCGAGGTGTGTCCGATACACGGGTTCAATACTCCTCGGAGGAAACGGTCGGTCATTGCGGCTGCTGGAACCCATTCTCGCGAACGGCGGGCGCCAGCAGCAATCGTATAACCGCCCGCATCGCGCGGGAGCAGCCATGCCGCCGCGCCGGGCCGGGGTCACCGGTGTCACGCGGCCGGGGGCGGCGGAGGCCGACGCGATCCTCGCATTGCCGTGCTCGTTCCTCAGCGCGTCATCGCACTACCGCACTCGTTCTTCAGCGCGCCATCGCGCCACTGCACGCATGGTTCGGCGCTCGAGTGCGCTACTGCGTTCACTCTTCAGTGCGCGAGCGCACTCCTGTGCTCACTCTTCAGTGCGCGAGCGCACTGCTGCCCTCACCCTTCAGTGCGCAAGCGCACTGAAGCCGAGCAGGCGCACCACCACGCCGAGGAACCGGCGGGCGTCGGCGACGATCGCGTCGGCCTCCTCGGCCGTGACGATGTCGGGGATGCCGGCTTGGGCGAGGACCCGCTTGCGGGCGGTGCGGGCGAAGTGGGAGGCCCACTCCTCCAGCTCGGGCGCGACGTTGCGCAGCAGCTCCCAGGTGCTCGACGGGCGGCCGGGGCGGCGCCTGCCGGTGGCGTCTCCGGCGCGGACGGAGAGCACCGCGACGGCCACGCGCAGGGCCGCCATGTGGGCCTCGGCGTAGCGCTCGCCCGGGCGCACGCGCTCGGCCGCGTCGTCGAGGTCGGCGCGGGCGGTCGCGAGCAGTTGGAGCGGCGAGCGGTTGGGGAGCTGGTCGGCGGGGATGCGCAGACGGGAGTTCGAGACGGTCCCGGCCTGCACGAGTCGAGGCGGGTTCGCGCCTCGAGCGGTGACTGACGAAGCGGATCGGGTGGCTCCGGGTCGAGAAGCTGCCATGAGGGCCTCCTAAACCTGTTCGAACTTGCGTTCGAGAAATATGGAACCACAGGGGTCCGACATTTCCAACCCCCAACATTGCGAAAAATCAGCATTCGACTACGGATTGTCGCTGATCTGACAGGAGAGTCATTGCGCGGCAACGCGAACGAGCCGCGGGCCTTTCGGCCCGCGGCTCGGGGAATTCACGCGGTTCACATCGAGTGTTCGAGAACACGGCCGCTCGCGGGCGGCCGCGCTTCGCCGCCCGCGAGGGCGGCTACTCGGTGACCTCGTCGATCAGGCGCAGGTGGCCGCGGGCCTCGTCGGCCCGGCCGAGGCGCTGGAGGGTGCGGCCGAGGAGCAGGCGGGCGTAGAAGTCCGCCGGGTTGGCCTCGACCATCTTCTCCGAGAGCGCCAGCGCCTTGTTCAGCTGCGCCGACTTGAAGTAGGCGCGCGCGGCCGTGAGCATCACGTCCGGGTGCTCGGGGTGGTCGCGCAGCAGCGGCTCCAGGAACTTCAGGGCCGCGTGCGGGTCCTTGTGCGCGAGCATCTCCTCGGCGTCGCGCAGCCGCTGGGTCTCCTCGGGGACCTGCGGTTCTCGGGAGGTGGAGTCGATGAAGGCGGCGATCTGGTCGTCGGTGATGTCTTCGTAGCGCATGGACGGCATAACACGGGGCCCCGCCGGATCATTCCCGCGCGGGCGAAGACCGCGTCAGTCGTTGCGCAGCGCCGCCGAGACGACGATGACCAGCTGGAGCAGGCCGAGCGCGGCGAGGAGCATCCAGGCGGTCACGGTGATGGTGACCGCGCCGCCGATCCACTGCCCGCCCGCGCCGCCTTCGCCGCCGGCCACGGCGATCACGCCGGCCGCGCCGAAGCCGAGCGCGACCACGAACTCGCGCACCGACCGCTCCCCCAGGGTCGTCATGCCGAGGTCGCGCAGGCCGACCTCGCGGGCCCGCGAGCGGGTCTGCACGTACATCCAGCACAGCGCGCCGGTCACCGCGACGGCCCAGCCGGGCGCGCCGAGGAACCAGAGGGCGATGAGCCAGGAGGCCTCGGAGAAGCGGGCGGCGAGCGGCTCCAGGACCAGGACGCGCCGCGAGAGGCTGGTCGAGCGGGTGGCGAGGAGGGCGTAGGAGGCGTCGGCGAGGGCCGTGAGGGCGATGAGCGGGAGGGCGGCCAGGATGAACGGACCGCCGAGCAGGACGCCGACGGGGACGAGGAGGGCGGCGGTGAGACCGACGCCGACGACCGCGCCGGGCTGGAACCGGGTGGAGAGGATGACCCGCCCCACGAGGGAGTCGGCGGGCACACGGGA
This sequence comes from Glycomyces amatae, assembly GCF_020991375.1. Taxonomy (GTDB): domain Bacteria; phylum Actinomycetota; class Actinomycetes; order Mycobacteriales; family Micromonosporaceae; genus Glycomyces; species Glycomyces amatae. The sequence goes on from NZ_JAJLQZ010000008.1 coordinate 194,791, forward strand.
GCGCATGGACCTTGTTGTAGCAGATGGCATCGAACGTGCAGTCGCAGCATCGGACATACCAGAGGACTCTACGTGTCCGTCCGGTCGCCGTCGTCCCCCGATCGGGTCGCGGCGCTACGCTCCGCGCAGGTTCTGCCAGACCCGCCGGGTCGAGCGGGAGTGGTTCAGGGTGGTGAAGTGCAGCCCCGGGGCGCCCTCGGCGAGGAGCCGCTCGCCCATGGCGGTCGCGACCTCGACGCCGATGTCCCGGATGGCGTCCCGGTCGTCCCCGGCCGCGCGCAGGCGCTCGGCCAGGGGCTCGGGGAAGTCCATGCCGGTGAGGATCGCGAACCGCTCGATCTGCCTGATGTTGGTGACGGGCATGATGCCCGGGACGATCGGGACGTCGCACCCGGCGGCGGCGACGGCGTCGCGCAGGCGCAGGTAGTCCTCGACGCCGAAGAAGATCTGGGTGATGGCGAAGTCGGCCCCCGCGCGGCACTTCGCGACGAAGTGGCGCACGCCGGTCTCCCAGTCGACGTCGCGCGGGTGGCCTTCGGGGAAGGCGGCGACGCCGACGCTGAAGTCGCCGGAGGACTTGATGAGCTCGACCAGCTCGTAGGCGTGGCGCAGCCCGCCGGGGTGCTCGACCCACTCGGCGCGCGGGTCGCCGGGCGGGTCGCCGCGGAGGGCGAGGATGTTGCGGACGCCGACGTTGGCGAAGTGGCCGATCAGGTTGCGAAGCTCGCCGACGGTGTGGTCGACGGCCGTGCAGTGGGCCATGGTGAGCATGGTGGTCTCGGCGTTGATGAGCTCGGTGGTCTCGACCGTCTTCTCCCTGGTGAGGCCGCCCGCGCCGTAGGTGACGGAGACGAAGTCGGGGCCGAGCTGCTCCAGGTTGCGGATGGTGCGCCACAGGACGCCTTCGGCCTTCTCGTCCCGGGGCGGGAAGAGCTCGAAGGAGAACTTGGGCGTGCCCGAGCGGAGCAGGTCGCCGATCTTGGCGGCCTTGACCGGCATCACGCTGGGCACTCCGAGTGTCATGTCCACAACGGTAACGGTTCTGACACACGTGTCCTGACCTGCACTCGTCACCACCCAATAGTTGGGATCGGCGCGGGGGAGCCTAGGGTTCGGACCGTGGAGCTCAACGAGCGCATCGGCGCAGCCCTGACCGCCTTCCTCGACCGGCAGGCCGCCGTCATCTGCGACATCGACCCGTGGCTCGGTTCGTACGCCGATGCGGTGCGCGACTTCGTGCTGAAGGGCGGGAAGCGGCTGCGTCCGGCGTTCGCGTACTGGGGCGCGCGGGGCGCGGGGCTCGGGGACTCGCCGGAGCTGGTGGCGTGCGTGTCGTCGCTGGAGCTGCTCCAGGCCTCGGCGCTCATGCACGACGACCTCATCGACGGCTCGGACACGCGGCGCGGGGCGCCGTCGGTGCACCGGCGCTTCGCGGCCCTGCACCGCGAGCAGGGCTGGTCGGGGCGGCCCGAGGAGTTCGGTGCGGCCGCCGCGATCCTGCTCGGGGACCTGTGCCTGGCCTGGTCGGACGAGCTGCTGTGCTCGGCGGGGATGCCGGTGGCCGCGGTCGCGGCCGCGCGGCGCGACTTCGACCTGATGCGCACCGAGGTGAGCGCCGGGCAGTACCTGGACGTGCTCTCGGAGGTGCGCCGGGACGTCTCGGAGGCGACGGCCGCGAAGGTGGCCCGGTACAAGTCCGCGAAGTACACCATCGAGCGGCCGCTGCTGGTGGGCGCGTCGCTGGCGGGCGCGGGCGGGGCCGTGCGGGGGCACTACTCGGCGATCGGGCTGCCGCTGGGCGAGGCGTTCCAGCTGCGCGACGACGTGCTGGGGGTCTTCGGCGACCCGGCGCAGACCGGCAAGCCCGCCGGGGACGACCTGCGCGAGGGCAAGCACACGTTCCTGGTCGCCAGGGCCTGGGCCGCGGCGGACGGCGCGCAGCGGGCGGCGCTCGACGCGGGGCTGGGCGACCCGGACCTGGACGGGGACGGGGTGGCGCGGCTGCGGGCGATCCTGATGGACACCGGCGCGCTGTCCGACGCGGAGGCGCGCATCGAGGCGCTGGCGTCCGAGGCGGAGGCGGCGCTGGAGGCGTCGCGCCCGGACGTGGAGCCCGCGGCGCTGGAGGTCTTCGCGGGACTGCTGGTCAAGGCCGTCAAGCGCGACTTCTGAGGCGGGACCCTATCCGCTCCCGGCCCGTCCGGGCCGAGGGCGTCACCCGAAGAGTGTGATTCATCCCCGCACGGGTGACCCAACGGTTACCACCGGTCGCCTCGCTCGTTGAACCGGGCGAAGGATCACGAACGGACGGTGGAGACACGTGGGACTCTTCGGCGCCATCGGGCGCGAGACCAAGGGCGCGGTTCGCTCGCTCTCGTACGACCTGCGCCAGTCGCGGAAGCTCCGGCGGATCGGGGTGATCGCCGTGGCCACGGTCGCGGGCGGCGTCCTCGCGACCGGGGCGCTGCTGCGCGAGCCGGTGCCGGGGCTGACCGGGCCCGGCGGCGACGGCGAGGACGCGGGGATCGTCGACGGCTGGTTCGGGCTCGGCTCGGACACCACCGGGCAGGACGCCGAGGCGTCCGAGTCCGAGTCCGCGTCCGAGGCGCCCACCGGGGGCGAGGCGGCCGATCCGGGCGTCGGCGTCTCGCCGAGCGCGGAGCAGACGCAGGCCCGCGGCAGCGGCTCGGGGAACGCGCCGGGCGGCTCTCCCGGGCTCGTCCCGGTCGGCGGCGAGGAGACCTCGGGGCCGGGCGGCGAGGAGAACGGCACCGGCTCCCCGTCCCCGACGCAGGAGCCGACCCGGGAGCCCACCGGGGAGCCGACGTCCGAGCCGCCCACGCAGGAGCCGACCGGGGAGCCGACGTCGGAGGCGCCGACGAGCGAAGGGCCGGGCGAGGCGCCGAGCGGGTCCGCGAGCGAGCCCGGGGACGGCCAGGCCCCGAAGTCCGCGTCGAACGCGCCCGACCCGCGGAAGGCCCCCGTCGGCGGCTGAGGGGCGTTCACGCCTTCATTCCGGCTTTGGCCTCGGCCTTCGTCTCGCCCGTGGCCGCGGCGAGCTCGACCCGGATGGCGGCGATGTTGCGCTTGACGGCCTGCACGTCGGGCCCGTCGGGGAGGTCCTGGCCGCGGCGCTGGTCGCGCGCGGCGAGCGTCGCCAGGTTCACCAGCTCCCGCTGGAGCTGCCGCAGCAGCTGGGAGGCCGGTTTGCCCCAGCGCGCCGCGGCCCGCTTGCGGGCCTTGCGCCGGCTGCGCAGCGACCGCATCTCGGTGAGGTCGGCCGTGGTGATCACCGATTCGTCCTCGTCGGACATGGTCGTGACGAACCAGCGCCATTCGGCGCGGGCCGCGAAGTGGTACAGCACGAAGAACAGGCCGAGGATGATCAGGCCCTTGCCGTAGGTCAGCGGGATCGTCACCGCCGGGGTCAGGCCCGCGGGCACCGGCAGGTTCCACAGCGCGTGCATCGCCAGGGCGAGCGCGAACAGGCCGACGGCGACCCCGAGGCGGATGCTGCGGCGGCGCCGGGTCTGCGTCACGTAGAACGCGATGCCGAGCCCGGCCGCGCCCGTGTAGAGCGGATGGGACCAGGGGCCGGCGACCAGGACCCGGGTGAAGGTGACCGTCAGGGCCCCCGACAGGTCCGAGTTGGGGTTCATGACCGCGAAGTTGATCGCGTAGGTGAGGTTCTCGACCACCTGGAAGCCGAGGCCGACCAGGGCGCCGTAGATGAGGCCGTCGATGGAGCGGTCGAAGTGCTCGCGGACGATGAGGACGAGCATCGCCACGCCGAGGGCCTTGAGCCATTCCTCGTTGAGGGGGCCGACGATGGCCGGGCCCCAGGTGCGGGCCCACTGGGCGTCGGTGAGCTCGGCGAGGACCACGAGGGCGGCGTCGTTGGCGACCATGGCGAACCCGACGGCGGCGAGCCCGCCCCAGCACATGGCGGCGGCGCGCACGGAGGGCGGTTCGCGCTCGAACAGGTCCAGGCGCGACAGGATCACCAGGAAGACGATGACCACCAGGACGTTGATGGCCACCGAGGCCCACAGGGCGGTCGCGATGTCGGCGTAGTCGGGCGAGAGCACCGCGCCGAGTTCGAGCAGGCCGTAGACGAGGCAGGCGACGAAGAGCCAGTAGGCGGGCCGCCGGAGGCGGACGAAGGCGCCCTGGCTCTCGACCACGACGCGCTCGGTGCGGACCGTCATTCGCCCTCCAGCTCGAACGTCGCGGTGTAGGGCGCCGGGTCGACCTCGGACGCGGCCGGGTCGGACCCGGGGGCGAGGAGCACGAGGATCGCGGCGGCGCCTTCGCCGTTGCCGACCACGGTGATCGACCCGGCGGTGTCGATGCCGAGGACGTCGGCGCGGACGCCGGAGAGGCCGGTCGCGGTGTCGGTGTAGGACCGGAGGTTGTTGTAGGTGTAGCCGGGCTCGCCGACGATCGGGGCGACGCGGCGCTCCAGGAGGGTCTCGAGGCTGTCCACCCCGGAGCCGACCTCGACGGAGGCGGTGAGGTGGTCGCGGACGAAGTTCTGGCGCTGGTCGGCGAAGTGCACGCCCGGGCTCGTCCAGCCCGCGCCGGGCAGCTCGTACTGGAGGCTCGCCCCGGCCACGGGGTAGGACTGGAGGTAGAGCGTCTCGCCCTCGCCGATGTTCTGGACCGAGTCGCCCAGGGCCCGTTCGAGCCCGAGCCACACCACCACGGGCAGTGCGATGGCCGCGGCGGCGAGGACCGCCTGCCACATGCGGCCGCGCTCCAGGCCGAGCCGGTTCAGCCGAATGGTGACCTCGCCCAAAGTCCCCTCCCCGCGTCTCGACACATGTGGTCTCAAAGGTACGGGAAGGGGACCGCCGTCCGTCCGGTTTTCGGGCGGTTGCGCGACGCGCTCGGTTGTGCGAGTGCGTGATCGGGCGGCCGCGGCCTCCGGTCAGGCGACCTTGGTGACCCAGCCGTGGGTGTCCTCGGCGCGGCCGTACTGGAGGTCGAGGAGGGTCTGGCGCAGCTGCATCGTGAACTTGCCGGCCTCGCCGCCGCCGATGGTGAACGAGCTGTCGCGGCCCTTGACCGTGCCGACCGGGGTGATGACGGCGGCGGTGCCGCACGCGAACGCCTCGGTGAGCAGGCCCGACTCGGCGTCGTCGCGCCAGCGGTCGAGCGAGTACTTCGTCTCGCGCACCTCCCAGCCGGCCTCGGTCGCCAGGGTGAGGATCGCGTCGCGGGTGATGCCGGGGAGGATGGTGCCCAGTTCGGGGGTGTAGAGCACCCGCTCGTTCTCGTAGACGAAGAACAGGTTCATGCCCCCGAGCTCGTCGACGTACTTGTACTCGACGGCGTCGAGGAAGATCACCTGGTCGCAGCCGTGCTCGATGGCCTCGGACTGGGGCAGGAGGCTCGCGGCGTAGTTGCCGCCGGCCTTGGCCGCGCCGGTGCCGCCGGGCCCGGCCCGGTTGTACTCCTCGGAGACCCACAGCGTCAGCGGCTTCGGGCCGCCCTTGAAGTACGCGGCGGCCGGGGAGGCGATGAGGAGGTACTGGTACTCCTTCGCTGGCCGCACGCCCAGGAACGCCTCGGAGGCGATCATGTACGGGCGCAGGTAGAGCGTGGCCTCGTCCTGGCCGGGGACCCAGTCGCCGTCGGCGGCGAGGAGCTCGCGGATGGAGGCGAGGAACCACTCCTCGGGCAGGTGCGGCATCGCCATGCGGGTGGCGGAGATGTTGAGGCGGTGCGCGTTGGCCTCGGCGCGGAACAGGCCGATGCCGCCGTCCTCGTGCCGGTAGGCCTTGAGGCCCTCGAAGATCTCCTGGGCGTAGTGCAGGACCGCCGCGGCCGGGGACAGGGTCAGGGGGCCGTAGGGCTTGAGGGTGGCGCTGTGCCAGCCGCGGCCCTCGGTCCAGGTCAAGGTGAACATGTGGTCGGTGAACACGGTGCCGAACACCGGGTTCGCGAGGATGGCCTCGCGTTCGGCGGCGGGCGTCGGGTTCGGGTGCGGCTCGCGCCGCAGGTCGGGAAGACCGTCGGTGGTCATGGATCTGTCCTTCGGATTCACAGAGTCGTATCGGCGTTACTGGTCCTGATGCCTAACTTACCGCTCGTTCAGGTGGTCGAGCAGGGGACGGGCACCGCGTGGACGACATGGAAAAACGCCCGGCGAGGCGCTCTATTGGAGCGCGGGCCCGCCGGGCGTCGAGGCTGCTTGCTGGTGGGTCAGCTGAGTTGTCCGGCGACGTCGGCGGCTACTCGGTCGCCTACCTCGCCGGTGCGGATCGGGCCGCCGGAGTCGCGTCCGGCGAGTTCGCGCTCGACCGCGGCGTTCACCGCGACGGCCGCGTCGGCGCGGCCCAGGTGCTCGAGCAGGAGCGCGGTCGAGGAGATCGCGGCGACCGGGTCGGCCACGCCCTGACCGGCGATGTCGGGCGCCGAGCCGTGCACGGGCTCGAACGTCGACGGGTGCGTGTGGTCGGGGTTGATGGAGCCGGTGGCGGCCAGGCCGATGCCGCCGGTGACCGCGGCGGCGATGTCGGTGAGGATGTCGCCGAAGAGGTTGTCGGTGACGATGACGTCGAAGGTGTGGGGCCGGTTCACCAGGAACATGGCCGCGGCATCGACGTGCTGGTACTCGGTGGTGACGTCCTGGTACTCGGCGGCGACGTCGTCGAAGGCCCGCTTCCACAGGCCGCCGGCGTGCACGAGCACGTTGGTCTTGTGGACCATCGTGAGGTGGCCGCGGCGGCGGCGGGCGCGCTCGAACGCGTCGCGGACGACCCGCTCGACGCCGTAGCGGGTGTTCAGGGACTCCTCGGTGGCGATCTCGGCCGGGGAACCGGTGTGGAGGTTCCCGCCGGCGCCGGCGTAGAGGCCCTCGGTGCCCTCGCGGACGACCACGAAGTCGATGTCGCCGGGCTTGACGTCGGCCAGCGGCGAGGAGCCGCCCGGGTACAGGCGGCTGGGGCGCAGGTTCACGTACTGGTCGAACTCGAAGCGGAGCTTGAGGAGCAGGCCGCGCTCGAGGACGCCCGGGGGCACGGTGGGGTCGCCGATGGCGCCGAGGAGGACGGCGTCGTGCTCGTCCAGTTCGGACAGCACGCTGTCGGGCAGGACCTCGCCGGTGCGGTTGTACAGGCGCGCCCCGAGGTCGTACTCGGTCGACTCGTAGCCGGGAAGGGCCACGGCGAGCACCTTCTGCGCCTCGGCGATGACCTCTTGCCCGATCCCGTCGCCCGGGATGACCGCGATCCTGCTCATGCTGCCTCTCTGCTGCTTTCGATGCTGGATGCCCGACTGGTCTCGGAACGGCGTTCTGGGCCGGAGACGCGGAATGCGGGCGAGTGCGTTCACCATAACGCACCCGTCCCGCATTCCGACTCACGACTCTCAGCAGATGGAACGCATCGATGAACGTCCACTCCGGCGGAGGGCCGGCCGAGTTCCCATGGGGTTCGCGAACACCCCTAGTCCTGGAGGGTCACGGTCTTGATGCCGGTCGCGCCGACGGCGTCCTTGACGCGGCCGAGCACCTCGGCGGGCACCGGAGCGTCGAGGGCCAGCGCCATGACGGCCTCGCCCCCGGCGGCCTTGCGGGCCACCTGCATCGCGGCGATGTTGATGCCCAGGTCGCCCAAGGCCCCGCCGATGAGGCCGACCACGCCGGGGCGGTCGGCGTAGCGCAGGAACAGCAGCGAGCCGTCCAGGTCGATGTCGAGCTCGAACCCGTCGATCTCGGTCAGCCGCAGGCCGCCGTGCGGGCCCGTGCTGATGGTGCCGGAGACCTGGAGGCCCCGGCCGTCGACCATGGCGCCGCGCAGGGTCAGCAGCGTCTGGTACTCCTGCGACTCCTGCGAGGTCAGCAGGCCGACCTCGACGCCGCGCTGCTCGGCCACGAGCGGGGCGTTCACGTAGGTGACCGAGTCGGCCACGTCCACGAACAGGCCCTTGGACGCGGCGAGCTGGAGCACCGTGACGTCGTGCGCGATGACCTCGCCGCGGACCTCCACGGTGACCGACTGGACGGCCGAGCCGGCCAGCGCGTTGAAGGTGCGGCCCAGGCGCTCGGCCAGCGGCAGGAGCGGGCGCACGGCCTCGTTGACCACGCCGCCCGCCTGGACGTTGGCCGCGTCGGGCACGAACTCGCCCGACAGCGCGAGCTTGACGCTCTTGGCGACGGCGAGGCCGGCGTTGTCCTGGGCCTCGCGGGTGGAGGCGCCCAGGTGGGGCGCGGCCACGACGTTGTCGAGCGCGAACAGCGGCGAGTCGGTGCACGGCTCCTTGACGAAGACGTCGAGGCCGGCGGCGGCGACGCGGCCGTCCTGGAGGGCCGCGGCGAGCGCGTCCTCGTCGATCAGGCCGCCGCGGGCGGCGTTGACGATCCGCACGCCGGGCTTGACCTTGCGCAGGGCGTCCTCGCCGATGATCCCGACGGTCTCGGGGGTCTTCGGCAGGTGGATCGTGATGAAGTCCGAGGACGCCAGCAGCGTGTCGAGGTCGACGAGGCGGACGCCGAGCTTCGCGGCGAGCGCGGGCTGGGCGTACGGGTCGTAGGCGACGACGTCCATGTCGAAGGCCTGCATGCGGGTGGTGACGAGCTGCCCGATCTTGCCGAAGCCGACCACGCCGAGGGTCTTGCCCTGGATCTCGACGCCGGTGAACTTCTTGCGGTCCCAGCGGCCCGCGCGCAGCGAGGCGTCGGCGCGGGCGATGTGGCGGGCGCTGGCGAGCAGCAGCGTGATGGCCTGCTCGGCGGCCGAGACGATGTTGGAGGTCGGCGCGTTGACGACCATGACGCCGCGCTCGGTGGCGGCCGGCAGGTCGACGTTGTCGAGGCCCACGCCCGCGCGGGCGACGACCTTGAGCTTCGGCGCGGACTCCAGCGCGGGCGCGTCGATGGTGGTGGCGGAGCGGACGATCACGGCATCGGCGTCGACCAGCGCGGCGTGGAGGGACTCCACGTTCGTACCGTCGATCTCCCGGACGTCGAAGTCCCCGGAGAGGACCTCGATCGCAGCGGGCGCGAGTGGGTCGGCAATGACCACGACGGGTTTCGGTTCGGTCATGGATACCTCGCAAAGGTAAGGAGAGACGGAGGACCGGGCGCGGCGCTGCGTCGTCGCGGCAATGGTATGTCGAACGCGTTAACGGCGCCTTACCGACCTGCCGCGTTCCGAATCCTGGAACGGTGAAGGCCCCGGTCCCGGCGGGTGCCGGACCGGGGCGCGACCTGGGAGATCGGCCTGCGGCCTTCGATTCATCGCATGGGCGGGCGCGGCGCGCGCACTTTTCGATGCGCGGCCTGTGCGGCGCCCCGCTATTCGTAGTGGGCGTCCTCGTCGAGGAGTCCGGCGGCCTCGCTCTCGGCTTCGGCGAGGACCTGCTTGACCACCGGGATCGCCACGCCGGAGCCGTAGCCCTTGCGGGCGAGCATGCCCACGAGCTTGCGCAGGACGGCCTCGTCGCCCTGGCCCGCGAGCGAGCGGTACCGGCGGCGGGCCAGCGCCAGGGCGGCCTCGCGCTCGTCCTCGTCGCTGACCGCCTCGACGGCGGCGTCGACGAAGTCGGGGTCGACGCCCTTGCGGCGCAGCTCCCCGGCGAGGGACCGCTTCGACAGGCCGCGCGAGCGGTGGCGCGACTCGACCCAGGCGCGGGCGAAGACCTCGTCGTCGATGAGACCGACCTCGGCGTAGCGCTCCAGGATCTCGGACACGACCGACTCCTCGAAGCCCTTGCGGCGCATCGAGTCGCCGAGCTCGGAACGGGTCCTGGGCCGACCCGACAGCAGTTGCAGGCAGTACTGCCGGGCGGCCTCGGGGTCGTTCGGCTTAGAAGTCGACCGGGGGCTCTTCAATCTCGTCCTCGGCCGGGATGTCGGCTGCGGCGGCGTCGACGCCGAGCTTCTCCTTGATCTTCTTCTCGATCTCCAGGGCCAGGTCCGGGTTCTCCCTGAGGTTGGACCGGGCCTTCTCCTTGCCCTGGCCGAGCTGGTCGCCCTCGTAGGTGTACCAGGCGCCCGACTTCTTCACGATGCCGTGCTCGACGCCCATGTCGATGAGCGAGCCCTCCTTGGAGACGCCCACGCCGTAGAGGATGTCGAACTCGGCCTGCCGGAACGGCGAGCCGACCTTGTTCTTGACGACCTTGACGCGGGTGCGGTTGCCGACGGCCTCGCCGCCGTCCTTGAGCGTCTCGATCCGGCGGATGTCCAGGCGCACCGAGGCGTAGAACTTCAGGGCCTTGCCGCCCGCGGTGGTCTCGGGCGAGCCGAACATGACGCCGATCTTCTCGCGCAGCTGGTTGATGAAGATCATCGTGGTGCCGGTGGTGTTCAGGCCGCCGGTGATCTTGCGCAGCGCCTGGCTCATCAGCCGGGCCTGGAGGCCCACGTGCGAGTCGCCCATCTCGCCCTCGATCTCGGCGCGCGGCACGAGCGCGGCCACCGAGTCGATGACGATCAGGTCGACCGCGCCGGAGCGGACCAGCATGTCGGCGATCTCCAGGGCCTGCTCGCCGGTGTCCGGCTGGCTGACCAGGAGGTCGTCCACGTTGACGCCGAGCTTCTCGGCGTAGACCGGGTCGAGCGCGTGCTCGGCGTCGATCATCGCGGCCACGCCGCCCTCGGCCTGCACGTTCGCCATCGCGTGCAGCGCGATGGTGGTCTTACCGCTGGACTCCGGGCCGTAGATCTCGATGATCCGGCCCTGCGGCAGGCCGCCGACGCCGAGCGCGACGTCGAGCGCGATCGAGCCGGTCGAGATGGTCTTGACGTTCTGCTTCGGCTTCTCCCCCAGTCGCATGACCGAGCCCTTGCCGAACTGCTTGTCGATCTGGGCCAGCGCGAGATCGAGCGCCTTGGCCTTGTCCTGAGCGGAGTTCATCCCGCCTCCCCTGGATCCTGATCCTGTCTGCTTAGCCATGTCGAATACGGTAGCCGCCCCGACCGACAACCTAGGACAACGCCTTGTTCGAACAGGGCGGTTCCCGGGGAGACACCGGTCTCACGTCCGCCGCGCGCAAAATCCTATAGGATATATAGGATCCGGCGCTCAGCGGACGAGGCGCGCCGGGATCCGCTCGGGCCAGGCGCGGCAGACGGCCATCCACACGGCCTTGGCGTTCTCGCCCTCGGCGAGGGCCTGGTCGACGGTGCGGCCCCCGAGCTGCCCGAGGGAGTGGTCGGCGGCCACCGAACGGGCGTAACCGGCGCCGAAGGTCTCGTCCATCCGGTCCCAGAAATCGCTCAGCTTCATGCCCCGCCTCCTCGTCGTCGCCGCGTATCCGCACGCTCAACGGTAGGCGACTGCATGGCCAGGGGCCAAGGCCAGGTGGCAAGATTGCCGGGTGCCTCGCGTCAGCCAAGAACACCTCGACTCGCGCCGTCAGCAGATCCTCGACGGCGCCCGCTCGTGCTTCGCCCGTTTCGGCTACGAGGGCGCGACAGTGCGGCGGCTCGAGGAGGCCACGAAGCTCTCGCGCGGGGCGATCTTCCACCACTTCCGGGACAAGGACGCCCTGTTCCTGGCCGTGGCCTCGGTGGACGCGGCCGAGATGGCGGCGACGGTGGCCGAGCGGGGCCTGGTCGGGGTCATGCAGGACCTGACCGCCGGGGCCGACAAGCCCGAGATCGCCGGCTGGCTGGGCACGCAGCTGGAGGTGGCGCGGCGGCTGCGCACCGACCCGGAGTTCGCCGAGGCGTGGGGGCGGCGGCGCGAGGCGATCGCCGAGGCCAGCCGGGAGCGCCTGGAGCACCAGCGGGAGATCGGGGTGCTGCGCACCGACGTCGACATCGAGGTGCTCGGCGGGTTCCTCCAGCTGATGTACGACGGCCTCGTCCACTACCTGGCGACCGGCCGGGACGACCTGGCGATCACGCGCGTCCTCCAACTCGTCGAGGACGCCGTCCGCCGCCACTGAGGACTGTCGGGAGTTTGCGGACTCACCGGAGAATCGTTCGCCCGCAAACGATCCGGAGACTCCGTGCCTGGTGGGCGATGCCGCGGTGAAACACTGAGGACTGTTCACTAACATCCTTCCCATGAGTCCCTCGAACATGACCCATACCGCCCCCGCCCCTCGAAAGCCCAACGCCCTGCGCGCCGCGGTCTCCGTGGCGCTCCTCGGCGGGTTCTACGTCTACGCCCTCCTCATCGTCGCCGCCGTCGCGGCCGGCACCGTCTACGTCGTGATGCGGTTCGGCAGCAGCCGCGCCAGCGTCGAGGTGATCGGCTTCGGCCTCGGCATCACCGTGGCCGTGCTCGTCGCCCTCTACCGCGCCCTGCGGCACAAGCCCTCCCCGCCCCAGGGCGTCCGGCTCACCCGCGCCGACGCCCCCGGCCTGTGGGAGCTCGCCGAGCGCTCGGCCGAGGCCGCCGGCACCCGCGGCCCCGACGAGATCCTCGTCGACCCCGACTTCAACGCCGCCGTCAGCGAGGACGCCAAGGCCCTCGGCCTGGTCGGCGGCCGCCGCTACCTCATCGTCGGCCTGCCGCTGCTCGCGTCCTTCACGACCGGGCGGTTCCGCGCCGTCATCGGCCACGAGTTCGGCCACTACTCGCAGGCCCACACCAGACTGGGAGCGCTGGCCTACCGCGGCCACGTCGCCGTGCGGCTCATGCTCGCCGCGTTCGCCGAGCGGCGCTTCAACCCCGTGACGTGGCTGTTCCGCGCCTACGCCGCGCTGTTCTTCAACGTCCAGGCGGGCGTGAGCCGCGCCCAGGAGTTCGAGGCCGACCAGATCGCCGCCAGGCTCACCGGCGGCGAGAACACCCGCGCGGCCTTCCGCGAGCTGCCGGTCATGGCCGCGGCCTGGAGCCGGTACCAGGAGCAGTACATGCTCCTGGGCGCCCAGCAGAAACTCGTGCCCGACGACGTCTTCGGCGGCTTCGCGGCCTTCCGCGAGGGCCGCGCCGAGGAGATCGAGGCCCTGCGGGCCGAGCCGCTGCCCGACAAGGCCCACCGGCTCGACACCCACCCGCCGATCGCCGCCCGCGTCGCCGCGCTCGAAGGGGCCCCCGGCGAGCCGCGGCCGGGCGACGAGGCCCCCGCCACCGGGCTCCTGGCCGACTTCGACGCGATCGCCCGGCGCGTCGACGCCGAGTGGATCTCCCCCGACGTCGAGCGGGTCCCGTGGTCCGAGCTGTGCCACCGGACGGCCGCGGCCGTCCACGGCAAGCAGGCCGACGCCGCCTACCGGGCCGTCGAGCGCGTGCTCGGCCCCGAGAGGGCGAACCTGGACGGCCTGCTGACCGAGGCCAAGGAGGGGCGCGGCAAGCGGCTCTGGGCCGACCTGGAGGCCGCGAACTTCCCGCGCGGCGGAGTGCGGACGATCATCGCGAGCGCCGCCATCGCCTCGGGCGCGCTGCGGTTCGAGCTGTCCTGGGACGGGCCGATGCGGGTCGTCGGCCGGGACGGGGAGCCGTTCGACGTCGACGGCCTCAGCGCGATGGTGTTCGACGAGGACACTGACGCCGCGTCGGTGCGCGAAGCCCTCGCCAAGCAGGGGGTCGACCTCGCGCTGGCCGTCTCCAGCGGCGCGACCACGGCGGCCTCGCACGCGGCCGAGCGCGCCCGGATCATCGCCGCGAGCGACGTGGTGGAGCTGAACGGCGAGAAGCGGCACCTGTTCGCGGCCACCACCGGCCTGGCGTTCCTGCACCTCGGGCAGGGCGAGGGCGAGAAGCGCCTCAAGCAGGTCATGCAGGAGTGCGGCGGCGTCGAGGGCCTCATCGGATCGGCGGCGCTGTGGCTGCCGTTCGAGGAGGTCAAGCACATCGAGCAGCTCAAGGGCATGAGCTACAAGGCCAGGATCGTCACGCAGGACGGCACCGAGTACACGCTGGTGCAGAAGCTCATGAGCGACGACATCGGCAAGCCCTTCGAGGTGGTCGACCAGTTCGTCAGGCAGCGCGCGCAGCGGTAGGAGGCTGCGGGAAGGGGCGGCGGGCCGGCGGTCCGCCGCCTCTCGCCGCGCGGCGGCCTTATGCCGCGAAAGGCGCGAGATAATATCGAGCGGGCATATTTACAATCGTCTATTTTACTTGATATGCTTCCAAGTTAGTTGAACTTTCAACCTCGCCTGCCCCGGGTTCCGATCCGGAGACGGCGGTCAGCGCCGACCGCCGCCCGACGCGATTCGTCGGCCCGCCAACAGGGGCAGCATTTCCCTTGGAGGGCATATGCTCACAAAACTGCAACCTTACGCACTCCTCATCGGACGCGTCATGCTCGGTGTCGTCTTCATCGCGCACGGCTGGCAGAAACTCAGCGTCAACGGCCTGGAGGCGACCGCGCAGGGCTTCGAGGGCATGGGCATCCCGGCACCCACGCTGTCGGCCTACTTCACGGTCTTCGCCGAGCTCATCGGCGGCGCAGCGCTTATTGTGGGAGCGCTCCTACCCCTGGTGGGGCTCGCCTTGGCGGGCGTCATGCTCGGCGCGATGTACTTCGTGCACCTCGACGGCGGGTTCTACTCCCGGGACGGCGGCTACGAGTACGTGCTGCTGCTGGCCGTGGTCTCACTCGCCATCGGCTTCTCCGGAGGCGGTGCGTTCGCGGTCGATTCCCTGTGGCTCAACAAAAGCGAGCGGGAAGCGAAGGAACCCGCCGCCGCCGGGGTCCCGGCCTAGGCGGGGGTCCGGGACGTATGCGGGGCCGGTCCCGCAGCCGATCCGCGCGCGTCCCGGACCCTCCGATACTCCGGCGAGAAATGGGAGCGTTAACAAGAAAACGGCGACCGCAGCGCCGCGGAGCCCTTCGGCGCCAGAGGCGAAAACCTCGATTCCGATATATATCTTTGGACTGCTCGGTGCGGCGCCGGGCGGCCGGCCGCCAGAGGAGGCGCCTCGGCGCGGCACCGGAGACGCGAAGCGGCCCTGAGGACTCAGTCCTCAGGGCCGCTTCGTCGGTCATCGCCTACCAGCGGTCGCGGCGCTCGCGGTCGCCGCGGAAGCCGCCGCGCTCACCGCGGTCGTCGCCGCGGAACCCGCCCCGGCTGCCGCGGTCGTCCCCGCGGAAGCCGCGGCCGCCCCGGTCGTCGCCGCCGCGGGACCCGCGGTTGTCGCGGTCCCCGTAGCCGCCCCGGCCGCGGTCGCCGTACGAGCGGTCGCGGTCGCCGTAGCCGCCGCGCCCGCCGCGGTCGTCGCCGCGGTAGCCGCCCTCGCGGTTGCCCCGGTAGCCGCCGCCGCGGTTGTCGCGGTCGCCGTAGGAGCCGCCCTCGCGGTTCCCGCGGTAGCCCCCGCCGCGGTTGTCGCGGTCGCCGTAGGAGCCGCCCTCGCGGTTGCCCCGGTAGCCGCCGCCACCGCCGTCGCGGTTGCCCCGGTAGCCGCCTCGGCCGCCGTCGCGGTTCCCGCGGTAGCCCCCGCCGCGGTCGTCGCGGTCGCGGCGCGGGCCGCGGTCGTCGCGGCGCTTGGACGGGCCCTCGATGATCTCGCGCTCGGCCTGCTCGCGCAGACGGGTCGCCTGGGCCCGGAGGCCCTCGGCGTCCTCCTTCAAGCGCTGGATCTGCTGCTCCAGGCGGGCCGCCTCGGCATCGTTCTGCGAGGCCTGGTGGTCGGCCGCCACCGCGCGCAGGTCGGTGAAGTTGCGGGCGCCCATGAGCGCGGTCAGCTCGGCGTCGAAGTTGTCGTTCACGTAGTGGCGCTGGGCCTCTACGCCGGCGCGCTCGATCAGGCTGAACATGCTGCGGTTCTGGTGCGGCAGCACCAGGGTCGCGACGTGCCCGGACTGCCCGGCGCGGGCGGTGCGCCCGGCGCGGTGCAGGTAGTCCTTGTGGGTCTTCGGCGGGTCGACGTGGAGGACCATGTCGACGCCGTCCACGTGGATGCCGCGGGCCGCGACGTCGGTGCACACCAGCGCGTCGAGGCGGCCGTTCTTGAAGCGGTCCAGGACCTTCGAGCGGTCGACCTGGGACATGCCGCCGTGCAGGCCCTCGGCCTTGACGCCGGCCTCGCGCAACTCGTCGGCGATGCGGTCGACGGCGAGCTGGGTCCGCACGAACACCATCGTCAGGCCCGGGCGGGCGGCGACGGCCGCGGTCATCGTGGCCTTGTCGCGCGGGCCGATGAGCAGCAGGTGGTGGGTCATGGTGGTGACCGAACCGGCCGACGGGTCGACCGAGTGGGTGACCGGGTCGGACAGGTACTTGCGGACGAGGACGTCGATCTCCTTCTCCAGCGTGGCGGAGAAGAGCATGCGCTGGCCGCCGACGGGGAGCATGTCGAACAGCTCCTCGACCTCGGGCAGGAAGCCCATGTCGGCCATCTGGTCGGCCTCGTCGAGGATCGCGAGCTCGACGGCGTCGAGCGAGCACTCGCCGCGCCGGATCAGGTCGCGCAGGCGCCCCGGGGTGGCGACGAGCATGTCGACCCCGGCGCGGAGCGCGTCGATCTGGCGGGAGAACGCGGTGCCGCCGCAGACGACCTTCATGTCGATGCCGACGGCGTCGCCGAAGGTCTGGAGCGAGTCGGCGACCTGGATGGCCAGTTCGCGGGTCGGGGTCAGGATGATCGCGCGGGGGTGCTTGGGCTTGGTGCGCCCGCCCGCGGCGAGGCGCGCGAGGGTGGGCAGGCCGAAGGCCAGGGTCTTGCCCGAGCCGGTCTGGCCGCGGCCGAGGATGTCGCGCCCGGCGAGCGCGTCGGGGATCGTGGCGGCCTGGATCGGGAAGGGCGTGATGATGCCCTGCTCGGCCAGTGCGGCGGTGATCTTCTCGGGCAGGCCGAGCTCTTCGAAGCCCGGGCCGGTCGCGACGGGGTCCACGGCGTCGGTCTCGACGGTGAAGTCCTCGCCGGAGGCGGATTCGGGGGTCTCGGCCGGGGCGGATCCGGGGGCCGCCTCGGTCACCGCGGGAGCCTCGGCGGCGGCGTCGCCCACCTCGGGGACCGGGGTGGTTTCAGGGGTTTCGGTGTTTTCGAGTGCCGTGCCCGGTTCACTGGGGGCAGCATTCGGCACAGTTGGGTCAACAGTCATGGTTCGCCTTCCGCGAGAACGACTTCGTGAGTGACGCACGTTCCGCGGAGATTAGGTTCACCATAAGCCGACGGTGATGGGGCGGGACGCGCCTGATCGGGCCACAAGGAGGGCCAGCTAATGACAATAGCCGACCGCGGAGGGCGGTCGCCACCTCCGGGGTCGGCTTGTGCCTGGAGACACTGTCTCCCTCGTCTCCATGCGGTTCGGTCAGGAGGGGAACTTGATCTGGTACTCCCCCAGGGCGTCGACGACCTCGTACCCGAGGAGGACGTTGATGTCGATCATCGGGGCGTTGACGTCGGCGTTGTCGGTCCAGATCGCGCGCACCTGCGGGAAGTTCTCCCGGACGAGTTCGAGGTTCACCAGTTTGAGGAGGAGGCCGAGGCGGTGGCCGCGGTGCTCCTTGTCGACGATGGTGATGCCCTGGAACGCGTCGGTGTAGCCGGTGTCGTCGTAGGCAAACACGGCGGTGTTGGCGACGACCTCGCCGCTGGCGCGGTGGCGGGCGACGGTCTGGATCGGGATGACGCCCATGGCCTCGTTGCGGTCGGCCTTGGCGTTCTTGAGCTCGGCGTCGATCGTCTCCGGTTCGAGGGCGAGGTCGCCCAGCGGGACCTCGGCGAGGATCGTGGAGTCGATGCGGGCCATGGTCTCGACCAGTTCCTCGGGGGTGCGGCCGATCCAGGAGACGATCTCGTAGTCGTCGCCGGCGGCGGCCCGGGCCTCGGCCAGGAGCCGCTGCTCGGTCGCGGGGTCCAGGGCGTCGACGGCGCAGCGGCGGTTGATCGAGGTCAGGGCCAGTTTGAAGCCGCGCTTCTCCAGGAACTCCTGCCCGGTCTTGGCGCGTTCGGGTCCGTCTTCCCAGGTCATGTGGGTGTCGAGGGTCAGCTCGGTGCGGCCTCGCTCGCGCGTGTAGGCGACGAAGTGGTCCAGGAGGGCCCCGCCGGTGCCCTGGCGGCGGTGGTCGGGGTGGACGTGGATCTCGGCCCAGCCAAAGTGCAGGTTCTCGCGCATGGGCAGGCCGATCTCGGCGACGCCGACGACCGTGCCGTCCTTGACGGCGATGAGGGTGGTCTCCTGCTCGCCGGGGGTGGGGTGGACCAGGCCCTTGGCGAACTTGCCCTCGTGGGGTGCGGGGCTGTCGGGGTTGTCGGCCGCGTGGGAGGCGCGGAGGACCTCGAAGGCGCCGGAGACGAGGTCGCCGTCCGCGGGGTCGAGTTCAAGGATTTCCAGGTTGCTCATGGGTTCAGTCTGGACATTCGGCGGCGGGGGCGGCAACCGAATTACGGCGCCGCCCCCGCTTCGCGGTCAGGCGTCGAGCCGGCGCCGGTAAGAGACGCGGGCGTCGACGGGCCGGAAGCCGAGGCGCTCGTTGATGGCGTTCATGTTGGCGTTGACGTCGGCGTTGCCGGTCCAGACCGCGGTGACCTCGGGTCGGGCCTCGCGCAGCCGGCGGAGGTTCGCGAGTTTGACGAGCAGGCCGAGGCGGTGGCCGCGGTGGGCCGGGTCGACGATGGTGATGGCCTGCTGGGCGTAGGTCTCGTCCCGGTGGGCGTAGAGGACGGTGTTGGCCACGAGGCCGCCGCCGGCCCGGTGGACGGCGACGGTGCGGATCAGGTCGTTGCCCTGGGCTTCGGCGCGGTCCTCGCGGTCGCGGACGAACTGCGCGTCGACCGTGCGGGGGCGCAGGTCGACGTCGCCGAGGGGGATCTCGGTGAAGATCATCGAGTCGATGCGGCCGAGTCCTGCGACGTGCTCGTCGGGGCAGCGGCCGATCCAGGAGACCGCCTCGTAGTCGCCGGAGGCGGCGAGCGCCTCGTCCCAGAGCCGCTCCTCGTCCGCGGTGGCCGCGCCGACCGCGGCCTTCCGGTCGATCTCGGTGAGCGCGGGGGCGAAGCCGTGCCGCTCGAGGAACCGCGCCCCGGCGTCCGAGCGGGGCGGGCCGCCTGCGACGGCGGCGCGGGCGAGGAGGACGATCTCGCTGCGGTGCTCGTCGCGGGCGAGGTCCAGGAGGCGGTCGAGCAGCGCGGTGCCGATGCCGCGGCGGCGGTGGCCGGGGTGGACCAGCAGCTCGGCCTCGAGGTAGTGGGCGTTCTCCTTCAGCGGCATGGAGAGCCAGACGGCGCCCACCAGGGCGCCGTCCTGCGCGGCCGTGTAGCAGCGGAACTCGGCGCCCGGCGGCGGGTGCTCCAGGAAACTGGCGTACCGGCTCGCGGAGACCGGGGCGAGTTCGGGGGTCTCGGTGGCGCGGGCGAGCTCGAACAGCTGGTGGACCCGGTCGACGGCGTCGCGGTCGGCCGGGTCGAGGCGGCGGAGGTCCACGGCGCTCAGGCCTCCAGTTTCAGCTGGTACTCGGCGTTGGCGTCGACGGTGGTGTAGCCCAGCAGCTCGTTGATGGCGATCATGGGGGCGTTGACGTCGGCGTTGTCGGTCCAGATGTGGGCGATGCCGGGGGCGTGGGCGCGCAGCTGGCGGAGGTTCGCGAGCTTGAGGAGCAGGCCGAGGCGGTGGCCGCGGTGGGCCGGGTCGACGATGGTGATGCCCTGGAGCACGTTGCGGTCGTCGCCGTCGTCGATCGCGATCTCGGTCCAGGCCCTGACCTCGCCGGTGGCGCGCTCGACGGCGACCGAGTGGAGCCAGGTGCGGCCCTCGGCCGCGTAGACGGCCTCCTTGCCGCGCAGCTTCTCGGGGTCCATCCGCTCGGGCTCGGCCTCGATCTCCCCCAGGGGGACCTCGGCCATGATCATGGTCTCCATGCGGCACATGGTGTCCACGAGGTCCTCGGGGACGGGGCCGATCCACTGTCGCACCTCGTAGGCGTCGCCGGCCTTCGCGAGGGCCTGTTCGTGGCGGCGCCGCTCCTCGTCGGCGCCGAGCGGGTCGACCGGGCTGCGGCGGTTGACGGTGACGAGCGCGCGGGAGTAGCCGCGCGCTTCGAGGGTGCGCGCGGTGGTCTCGTCGCGGGCGGGGCCGCCCTCCCAGTGGACGGCGGTGGCGGTGAGGAGGGTGGTGCGGCCGTGCTCGGCGCAGTACCGCTCGACGTGGTCGCGCAGGAGCGCCTCGGCGCCGGTGCCGCGGTGGTCGGGGTGGACCGGCAGCTCGTACATGGCGAGCTCGGGGTTGTCGTCGGTGAAGAAGTTGACGCGGGCGTAGGCGAGGGCGCGGCCTTCGTCGACCGCGGCGAACCAGTGCCGTTCGCGGCCGGGGATCACGTGGGTGAACAGGGTCCTGAAGTAGCGCTCGGGGGCGGCGGGGTTCTCGGGGGTGTCCGCGCGGTGCGCCGCGGTGAGGATCGCGTAGGACTGATCGATCAGATCGGCGTCGCCCGCGTCGAATTCGATGATTTCCACGGCACCAGTGTGCCGGGCGGTTCCGGGGATCGCACGCCGGTTTTCGCTCCGCCGTTCGGCCGGGCGCTGATGTCCGTTCGGGGGAGGCGCGGCGCGGCCGGGATTCCCGTCTAGGAAGATATGCACCCGCATCTCCTTTTCACGGAACGGAACCGATCGTGAGCGGATCGAACGCCCCGCCCGGGGCGCCGCCGACGCGGGAGGACGAGTTCGAGGACTTCGTCAGAGCCAGGTCGGCGGCCCTGTGCGCCTCGGCGTACCTGCTCACCGGCGACCGCGGACTCGCCGAGGACCTCGTCCAGGACGCCCTGGCCCGCACGTGGCGGTCGTGGAAGCGCCTGCACCGGACGGCCAACGCCGAGGCCTACACGCGGCGCACCATGTACCACCTGCACGTGAGCCGCTGGCGGCGAGGGAAGGTCGCGGAGATCGCGACCGACGCCGTGCCCGAGCGCCTCGTCGACGAACCGGACACGGCCCTGCGGCTCGCCGTGCACGCCGCCCTGCTGTCGCTGCCGGCCACGCAGCGGGCCGCGATCGTGCTGCGGTACTTCGAGGACCAGACCGAGGCGGCCGCCGCGGCCGTCCTCGACTGCCCGGTGACCACGCTGCGCGCCCGCGTCCAGCGCGGGCTGCGGCGGCTGCGCAACTCCTTCCCCGAGCTGGTGGTCCTCGGCGACGCCGGCGGGGGGCTGCCCCGCTGGGAGCTGGAGTTCGCGAACGTGAGGGGAGAGGCCCGTGCCTGACTCGATTCGCGCGCTGCTGCAAGGCATCGCGGAAGGCGAGGCCGGTCCGTCGCAGGACCTGGCCGCGGGTGCGCGACGGCGGGCCCGGCGCATCGGGCAGCGCCGGTTCGCCGCGGGAGCGATCGCCGCCGTCTGCGGACTGGCGCTGGCGGGCCTCGCGACCGCGGAGATGTTCGGCGGCGTCGAGGCCGCGCCGCCGGCCGGCGATCCGGCCGCGTCGCAGGGGACCCCGGTGGCCGAGCGCACGGAGACCGAGGACGCGCAGGAGGAGTCGTGCGGGAGTTCGGACGGCTGGACCGGCTGGACCGGCTGGGACGCTCCGGACGCCGCGCCGTCCTTGGGGGCGCTGCCGGAAGTGCTCTACTTCGAGGTCTACCGGCAGGAGGAGGAGCAGCTGCTGTCCTCGATCCACCGGTTCGAGGACGAGGCGCACACCACCGTGCTGCCTCCGGCGCCCGACTACGCCCTGGCCCCGAACGGCGAGCGGTACACGGTGGCCTACGGCGAGGCGTGCGACGGCGCGCTGGTGTCGTTCAATGAGGCGGGCACCCTGGAGCTGGGGATCGGCGGGAAGGACTGCCCGCCGTCGTGGTCACCGGACTCGAACCGGGTGGCGCTCAACATGCCCGACGGGGAGGGCGGCGACGGCTACCTGCTGGACGTGTCCACGGGCGAGATGTCCGAGCTGTCGGGGAAGTTCTCCTGCTCGCCGCGGTGGACGCCCGACGGCGAGTACCTGGTCAGCGGCGACGGGGTCTACGCGGCCCGCCCGGACGGCTCCGGCGAGGTCGTGCTCGACGGCGCGGCGTCGTGGACCGGGGACCCCGGGTTCACGGGTCTGTCGTCGATCTCGGCGGACCTGACGCGGGCCTGCTTCCATTTCGAGCTCGGCGACACCGCGCAGTCGGGCCGTGTCGAGGCGGACCGCTGCGACCGGTACGTGGACCTCACGACCGGCGAGGAGCTGGAGCTGCCGGTCGAGACGGAGCGGGCACAGGTGGTGTTCCTGGCGGACGGGTCGATGATCGTGGTCGACCACCGGTACAACGCGGCCGAGCATGCCCACACGATCCTCGTGTCGCTGTTCGATCCCAAGGGGGACGTGGTCGAGGAGCGGAGCCTGGAGAGCCCGGACGGCTCGGAGGGGACGTTCCTGCGGGGCTACCGCACCGGATAGGCCCGGACGCCACAGAAGCCGCTGTCCTCCTTGTGAAGGGCAGCGGCTTCGTTCGCTCTCCTGCTTAGAGCGCGCGCAGGTTGGCGGCCTGCGGGCCCTTCTTGCCCTGCTCTACGTCGAATTCCACCCGCTGGTTCTCCTCCAGGGAACGGTATCCGTTGCCGGTGATCGCGGTGAAGTGGACGAAGATGTCCGGACCGTCGCCGTCAGGGGCGATGAAGCCGAAGCCCTTGTCGGAGTTGAACCATTTAACGGTGCCTTGCGCCATTGCTGTGTTTCCTTGCGATGTTGATGCTCAGGCCCGCCGCCTGCTCCGCCCGGGGGTCCCCGGCCGAGCAGGGCGCCGTATCGGCCTGATATGTGCCGCCATTGCTGGCGCTTCACCACTTCGGCGAATTTGAACCGAAGTGGCCTCTGGACACTACAATACCCCCGCTTTCGCGCGATCCGGCAGCGCGAAACGGTCCTCGCGTTCGGGGCTCGGCCGGTGCGGCGCCTCAGACGGCGGCCGAGAGCGCCCCTTCGGGGCCGCGGCCCTCGGCGAACTGCGTCCGGTACAGCTCGGCGTAGAGGCCGCCGCGACCGACGAGGTCGTCGTGGGTGCCGGACTCGGCGACCCTGCCGCCCTCGAGGACCACGATCGTGTCGGCGCGGCGCACCGTGGAGAGCCGGTGGGCGATGACCAGGGAGGTGCGGCCTTCGAGCGCGGTGTCGAGGGCGCGCTGGACGGCGGCCTCGGACTCGGAGTCGAGGTGGGCGGTGGCCTCGTCGAGGATGACGATCGGCGGGGCCTTGAGCAGGACGCGGGCGATGGCGAGGCGCTGCTTCTCGCCGCCGGAGAAGCGGTAGCCGCGCTCGCCCACGACGGTGTCGAGGCCCGATTCGAGGCGGCGGACCGTCTCGCCGATCTGGGCGCGGTCGAGCGCCTCCCAGATCTCGTCGTCGGTGGCCGCGGGGCGGGCGTAGCGCAGGTTCTCGCGCACGGTGTCGTGGAACAGGTGCGCGTCCTGGGTGACCATGCCGATGTGAGCGGCGAGCGAGGCCAGCGACAGCTCGCGCACGTCGGTGCCGCCGACCTCGACGGCGCCGGCGGTGACGTCGTACAGGCGCGGCACCAGGTTCGCGGTGGTGGTCTTGCCGGCGCCCGAGGGGCCGACGAGGGCCACGAGCTGCCCGGGGTCGACGTCGAAGGACACGCCGGAGAGGATCTGGCGGCCGTTGTCGGAGCGGTCGGGGCGGGCCAGGTCCTCCAGGCTGGCGAGGGAGACCTCGTCGGCGCCGGGGTAGCGGAACTCGACGTCGCGGAAGCGGATCGCGGCGGCGCCGTCGGGCAGCTCCCGGGCGTCCTCGGCCTCGCGGATGAGCGGTTCGAGGTCGAGGACCTCGAAGACGCGCTGGAAGCTCACCAGGGCGCTCATGACGTCGACGCGGACGTTCGAGAGGGCCGTCAGCGGCCCGTAGAGGCGGGTGAGGAGCAGCGCGAGGGTCACGACGGTGCCGGCGCTGAGCTGCCCGGCGAAGACCAGGGCGCCGCCGAGGCCGTAGGCGAGGGCCTGTGAGAGCCCGGCGACGAGGGTGAGGGCGACGATGAAGGTGCGCGCGTACATGGCGGTGGTGATGCCGATGCCGCGCACGCGGTCGGCCTTGTCGGCGAAGTCGGCGGACTCGGCCTCGGGGCGGCCGAAGAGCTTCACGAGCATGGCGCCGCCGATGTTGAACCGCTCGGCCATCTGGGTGTTCATGGCCGCGTTCAGGTCGAAGCCCTCCTTGGTGAGCACGGCGAGCCTGCGGCCGACCCATTTGGCGGGGACCAGGAAGACCGGGACGAGCACCAGCGAGAGCAGGGTGATCTGCCAGGACTGGAAGAACATGACGCCGATGATGAGGGCGACGGCGATGCCGTTGGAGACGAGGCCGGAGAGGGTGCTCGTGAAGGCGCGCTGGGCGCCCATGACGTCGTTGTTCAGGCGCGAGACGAGCGCGCCGGTCTGGGAGCGGGTGAAGAACGCGACCGGCATCGACTGGACGTGGCCGAACACCGACCGGCGCAGGTCGAAGATGATGCCCTCGCCGAGCTTCGCCCCGTACCAGCGCATGGCGAGGTTGAGGGCGCCCTCGACGACGGCGAGGCCGGCGATGACGGCGGCGATGGCGACCACGCCGCGCTGGGTGCCGTCCGCGCCGGTCAGCTCGTTGACGATGTCGCCGGCGAGGACCGGGGTGGCGACGCCGATGGCCGCGATCGCGGTCACGAGCGCGATGAACAGCCCGATGTCGCGGCGGTAGGGGCGCGCGAAGCGCAGGATGCGGCGCTTGACGCCGCGGGAGAGGGTGACGCCTTTGAGGTCGTCGGCGCGGCGCATGGAACGCATGGCGTCCCAGCCGGCAGGTCCCATCGATGACACTGGGCCTCCTGTGTGCAGGTGTGCCCAAGTTCGGTCGTCGTGTGGTGTGGGTCTTGGGCCGTTTCGATCTCGTTTCCGAGTCGGAGAACGCCCGCGGGGGCGGTTTTTATTTCCGGGCGCCCTTGCGGGCCCCTCCCCGGGTCCTGAAGTCGACGCCCGCCTCGGCGAGGAGGCGGTGAACGAAGCCGTAGGAGCGGCCTATCGTGGAGGCGATGTCCCTGATGCTCTGCCCTTTCTCGTAGGCGGCGGTGACGTGCTCGGTGAGTGCGCGGCGCTCCTCGCCGCGGACCTGCCGGTTCGGATCGGTCCTGGTGGCGGGGGCGTCCCCCGGGCCGGCGCTGCGCTGTGCTGGTACCTCAGGTGCCATGAGTCCTTTCCTACGCACGGAGGGTGATGAAGGAACGTTGTGAAGTTTGCCGGACTTTTCGCGCCCGGCGGTCGCTTGTGTCGGA
Source organism: Glycomyces amatae (assembly GCF_020991375.1). Taxonomy (GTDB): domain Bacteria; phylum Actinomycetota; class Actinomycetes; order Mycobacteriales; family Micromonosporaceae; genus Glycomyces; species Glycomyces amatae. Next base: position 219,874 of record NZ_JAJLQZ010000008.1, read on the forward strand.
TACCCGATAGTTTCGTGACGTGACCGCACCGCAGACCTCCTACACCGACCGGGTGGACGCCCTCGCGCCCGCCCGCCTGCGACGCAGTTGGTTGCGCGACATCGCGATCTGGACGTCGCTGCTGGTGGCGACGTTCACCGTGGCGTCGGTGGCGGTGTCGACCTCCGACGTGGTGGGCCCGACCACGCTGCCGTGGTGGCCCGCGCAGAACCTGTCGCTGCACGTCACGGCCGGGATGGTGGTCGCGCCGTTGACGGCCGCGGCGGTGCTGGCGGCGGCTTCGCGCCCGGCGGCGGCGCGGCTGTCGTGGCCCACGCTGCTGGTGGCGTCCTACCTGGCCTCGATCACGTGGTCGGCGGCGCTGCACACGAACGTGGACCCGACGACGATGTCGACGGCGACCGCGGGCGCCCGCAGCGCGGTGGCGCTCCTGGTGTCCTACACCGGTTCCGAGGCGGGGCTGGCGATCACGGTGATCGCGCTGTCGTGCCTGACGGTGCCGCTGACGCTGGTCGCGGTGAAGTCGGTGGCGGGGCCGGTGGCGGCGCGGGCGCTGTCGCCGGCGCTGATCCTGGGGCCGTGGGCGGCGTGGACGACGCTGGGGATCGACGGGATCGCCGCGGCGGCGTGCGCGGCGGTGCTCGCGTGCGGGGCGGTGGCTTCGGAGCGGCGGGTGCGGCGCTGGGACGCGTTCTGGGGCGCGGCGGCGGCGGGCGGTCTGCTCGGCATCGCGGCGCTGCTGTCGTACGGGGCGGCGTGGTTCGCCGTGTCGCTGCTGTGCCTGTACTTCGTGCGGCGGCGGCCGTTGCAGATCCTGGTCTCGGCGGGCGCGGCGCTGGCGGTGCTGGGGCTGGCGGCGACGGTGGGGCCGTCGTGGCCGTACGGGCTGGTGGACACCTACAACGCGGCGGTCGGCGAGATCGCGGCGCATCCGGGGCAGCTGTGGTGGCTGGCGATCATGCCCGCGCTGGTGTGCGTGGCGTGCGGGCCGGCGGTGGTGGAGAGCCTGCGGCGCTTCGGGTCGAGCGCGGTGTGGCCGCTGATGGTCGGGCCGGTGCTGGCGCTGATGATCGCGCCGTTGAGCGGGTCGAATCCGGAGCATCCGGAGTACGGGTGGATCGCGTTGTGCCCGTGGCTGATCGTGGCGGCGACCGCGCCGCGGACCGAGGGCCGGCGGGCGGGCCGGGGCGCGGGCGGGCGGCGCTCGGTGCCGGTGCCGCTGGTGACGGCGGGCGTGGGCGCCTGCGCGGCGATCGTGATGATGTACTCGGGCTTATAGGCCGGCGTCGCCGTTCTCCCATCCCCAGCCCCCACCCTCCCGAGAGGGGAAAGGTAGGCCCGTCCTTCCGCGCGGGTCCGACAGGAACGCGGCCGCGCGGCAAGGGTGTCACCCGAAAGCGTGCGCCATTGCGCGCGGTGCTCGCCCCGGTGGGGCCGGGGGCCGCGTCACCGGCGGGCGCTAAGCGAGTTCGACGAGTTCCATCAGGTCGTCGGACCAGAGGTCCTCGTCGCCGTCGGGGAGCAGGATCGCCCGTTCGGGGCGCAGCGCCTCGACCGCGCCCGGGTCGTGGGTGACCATGACGATGGCGCCGCCGAAGCCGTCCACCGCGTCGAGCACCTGCTGGCGGCTCGCCGGGTCGAGGTTGTTGGTCGGCTCGTCCAACAGCAGCACGTTCGCGCCCGAGCACACCAGGCTCGCCAGCGCCAGCCGCGTCTTCTCCCCGCCCGAGAGCACGCCCACGGGCTTGTGCACGTCGTCCCCGGGGAACAGGAACGCGCCCAGGATCTTCCGCAGCTCCGAGTCGGGCAGGTCCGCGCCGGAGTCCGAGGCGGCCGACTGCATCTGCTCCAGCACCGTCCCGGTGTGGTCGAGCGTGTCGTGCTCCTGCGCGAAGTAGCCGATGCGCAGGCCGTAGCCGGGCTCGACCTCGCCGGTGTCGGGTTCGAGCGTCCCGGCGAGCATCCGCAGCAGCGTGGTCTTCCCGGCGCCGTTGAGGCCGAGGATGACCACCCGCGAGCCGCGGTCGATCGCCAGGTCGACGCCGGTGAAGATCTCCAGCGACCCGTAGGACTTGGACAGCCCGGACGCGGTGAGCGGGACCTTGCCGCAGGGCGCGGGCTGCGGGAGGCGCACGTCGGCGACCTTCTCCTGGAGCAGGTCCTCTTCGAGGTTGTCGAGCATCTCCTCGGCGCGGCGCAGCATCCCCTTGGCGGCCTTGGCCTTGGTGGCCTTCGCGCCGAGCTTGGCGGCCTGCTTGGTGAGGCTGGCGGCCTTCTTCTCGGCGTTGGCCCGCTCGCGGCGGCGCCGCTCGGCGTCCTCGGCCCGCTGGCGCTGGTAGGCCTTCCAGCCGAGGTTGTAGGCGTCGATCACCGAGCGGGTCGGGTCGAGGAACCAGACCTTGTTCACCACCTCGTCGAGCAGGTCGACGTCGTGGGTGATGAGGACCAGGCCGCCCTTGTGGGCCGAGAGGAAGCCGCGGAGCCAGTTGATGGAGTCGGCGTCGAGGTGGTTGGTGGGCTCGTCGAGCAGGAGGATGCCGTCGCCGTCGTCGGCGAAGAGGATCCGGGCGAGCTCGACGCGGCGCCGCTGCCCGCCCGAGAGCGTCTCCAGCGGCTGGGCGAGGATGCGGTCCTCCAGGCCCAGGTTGGAGCAGATGCGGGCGGCCTCGGACTCGGCGGCGTAGCCGCCGCGGGCCGAGAACTGCTCCTCGAGCCGGGAGTAGCGGCGCACGAGCTTGTCGCGCTTCTCGTCGTCGGCGACCTCGGCGAGCTCGGCCTCGGTCTTGGCGAGGTCGGACAGGAGCTGGTCGAGGCCGCGGGCCGACAGGACCCGGTTGGAGGCGGTCTGCGTGAGGTCGGCGAACCGCGGGTCCTGCGGCAGGTACCCGAAGGGCCCGGTGCGCTCGACCTTGCCGGTGTAGGGCTGGGCGAGGCCCGCGAGGACGTTCATGGTGGTGGTCTTGCCGGCGCCGTTGCGCCCGACGAGTCCGATGCGGTCGCCGGGCTGGATCCGCAGATCGGCCCCGGACAGGAGGATGCGCGAACCGGCGCGCAGCTCGAGACCGGCAGCGGTGATCATGGGGCACTCCTTCAGGCGATGACGGGCCGACGCGGCCGCAGACCCTTCAAGTCTAGGCGGCGGCGTACGTCACGGGTCTACCGATATAACCGGGGGCACCGTTCGCGACCCAGGTCTCACTGTGCGTGAGCGCGCTCCTCCTTTCGGGGGAGCCGCGGTTGCCCCCGGGTGCCGACCTGCGCCGCGAGGGGACCAGTTTGGACGTTGTATCGGCTGGTCACGAGCCGATTGTCGGGTTCGGCTCGGGTAGGTTTCCCGGCGCTATGGGCAAACATCACGACACCTGCGAGTCCGCAGGACGCGAAATGACCAGCCGCCGGATCCGGGCGATCATCCGCAGGCGCCGCATCCGTCGCGAACGTCACACCTGGCGGTTCGTGTCGGCGGGACTCGTCGCCGCCATCGTCACGGGCTGGGTCGTCTCCTCCCTGTCGGGGCAGGCCGCCGCGCAGGCCGCCGAGGACCGGACCGTCGAGGAGCAGACGATGGTCCAGGCCGACTGGAAGGTCGACACCGTGCTCGCCGAGATGGCGGCCGAGAGCGCCTCCGAGGAGGCCGCCCGCGTGCAGGCCGAGGCCGAGGCCGCCGAGCGGGAGGCCGAGGAGCAGGCCGCCGCCGAGGCCGAGGCCGAGGCGGCGGCTGAGGAGGCGGCGCAGGCGGCGGCCGAAGCGGCCGAGGCGGAGGCCGAGGCGGCCAACCCGTGGACGGCCCCCTCCGAGGCGGCGATCACCTCGTACTACGGGATGCGCGACGGCAGGCTGCACGGCGGGACCGACTTCGGCAACTGGGAGGGCGACGAGATCAAGGTCGTCGGCGACGGCACCGTGACCTACGTGGGCTTCGAGGCCGGCGGCTACGGCAACGTGGTCTACGTCGACCACGGCGACGGCCTCGAGACGCGCTACGCGCACGCCTCCGAGGTCCCCGTCAGCGTCGGCGACGAGCTCTCCAAGGGCGACACCGTCATCCTCTCGGGGAACACCGGCGGCTCGACCGGCCCGCACCTGCACTTCGAGGTGCTCCAGGACGGCGAGAAGATCGACTCGCTCGCCTGGCTCGAGGACCAGGGCATCGACGTCGGGTGACCCGCGGGCACCGCACTCCCCCCATGAGGGACGGCGGCCCCGAGGCCCTGCGAGGGCTTCGGGGCCGCCGTGCCGTCGTCCGGTCTACCGGACGGTCAGCTGCGGTTCGACCAGGGTCGAGTCCGGGACCTCCAGGCCGTCGAGCTTGCGCATGAGGTGGCGCACCGCGGTCTCCGCGAGCGTCTCGGCGGGCACCAGCACCGACGGCAGCTGCGGGTGGACCCGCTCGGCGACCTCGTCGGGGCCGATGACGACCACGTGGAAGTCCTCCCCCACGCGCTTGCCCGCGTCGGCCAGCGCGTGCATGACGTGGCCGACGGCCGGCTCGTTGTGGACGGCCAGGCCCGTCAGCGCCGGGTTGGCCGCCAGCAGCTCCTTCACGGTGCGCTGCACCGAGACCGCCTCGTCGGGGCAGGGCCAGACCTCGGCGCGCGCGCCGGAGCGGCCGAGGAAGCCCTCGCGGACGCGCTCGGCGAAGCCGGTGCGGCGCGCGTAGACCGCCTCGGAGGCGCCCAGGAGCGCGATGTCGCCGCAGCCGCGCTCGGCGAGGTAGTCGGCGCAGACCCGCCCGGCGGCGGTGAAGTCGAGGTCGACGCAGGTCAGGCCTTCGGCGTCGGCGGGGAACCCGATGAGGACGCTCGGGAGGCCGAGGCGGCGCAGGGTCTCCACGCGCGGGTCGCGCACCTCGACGTCCATGAGGATGAGGCCGTCGACGATGGCCGAGGCCGCGACGCGCGACAGGCCCGCCGGGCCCTCGTCGGCGGTCATGAGCAGCACGTCCTGGTCGTGGCGGCGGGCCTCGGTGACCGCGCCGGAGGCGAACTGCATGAGCACCGGCAGGTGCATGCCGTCGCGCAGCGGGAGCATCATCGCGATGACGCCCGCGCGGCGGGAGGCGAGCGAGCGCGCCCCGGCGTGCGGGTGGTAGCCGAGGTCGGCGACGGCCTGCATGACGCGGTCGGCCGTCTCGGGCGAGATCGACCGCTTGCCGCTCAGGACGTAGGAGACGGTGCTCGCGGCGACCCCGGCGCGGGCGGCGACGTCGGCGATGGTGACGCCGCGGCCAGGGCCGGCCACTAGGACTCCCCGCCGCTGAGCGCAGAAGAGAACCCGAGCGAGGCGAGGCGGACGGGGCCCTCGAAGGTCACGTAGAGGTCCTTGACGCCCTCGACGGGGCCGAGGTCGACCGTGACGTCCTCGTAGTCGTAGACGCCGCCGGTGGCGGGGGTGTCGATCTTGGCGAGCACGTCGCCGTCGAGCGGGTCGTCCACGCGCAGTTGGAGCTGCGAGGGCCGGCCGGCGACGCGGGCGGTCACGGTGGTGTAGCGGGGCGCGCCGTGCCGCGGTTCGGTTCCACCGCTGCGCCTCTGTTCGACTCCGCCGCCGCGCCTCTGTTCGACTCCGCCGCTGCGCCTCTGTTCGACTCCGCCGAAGTCGCAGTCGCCGAGCATGATCCAGCCGCCGGCCTCCTCGGCGGCGATCACGTCGCCGCCGGTGCGGTCCTCGTCGCGCCACTCGACGCCCGCGTAGGCGTCGTTCGTGGTGGCGCGCAAGGGCTCCGAGAGGTCGCGCGGGCCGACGACCTCGCCGTCGACGCGGACCGAGGCCGACAGGAGGATGTCCGCGGCGGAGCGGCCGACCATGAGGCGCTGGCGGCTCTTCTCCACGATCATCCGCCCGGTGACGTTGTCCCAGTGGGCGAGGTCGTCCACGGCGACGGTGAACGCGACGGTGCGGGTCTCGCCCGCGGCGAGGCGGACCTTGTCGAAGCCGCGGAGCTGGCGCAGCGGCTGCTTGACGCGGGAGCCGCACTGGTGGGAGTAGAGCTGTACCACTTCGACGCCGTCGCGGTCGGCGGTGTTGGTGACGTCGACGGTGACGCGGAGCTCGTCGCCGGGGCGGGCCTGCTCGCGGTCGACGGCGAGGTTCGCGTACTTGAACGCCGCGTAGGAGAGGCCGTGGCCGAACGGGTGGAGCGGCTGGCCGAGGTAGTAGAGGTAGGTCGCGTCGGAGGCCACGATGTCGTAGTCGAGCATCGCGGGGAGCTCGGCGGCGTCGGTGTACCAGGTCTGCGGCAGGCGGCCCTCGGGGTCGCGGTCGCCGAAGAGGACGTCGGCGAGGGCGTTGCCCCACTCCTGGCCGCCGTGGCCGGACCACAGCACGGCGGGCGGGCGCGTGGCGTCCCAGTTCACGGCGAACGGATAGGAGGACGACATGACCAGAATGGTATTCGGGTTGGCCTTCATGACGCGCCGCAGGAGGTACTCCTGGGACTGGGGCAGGAAGAGGTCGGTGCGGTCCTCGGTCTCGCGGCCGTTGACCAGCGGGTGGTCGCCGAGCACGACCACGGCCACGTCGGCCTCGGCGGCGAGGGCCGCGGCCTCGTCGTGGCCTTTGACGACGAACTCGAAGTCGAACGCGGCGGCGTCGGCCAGGTCGGCGACGAGGGTGAGGCGGCCGTCGTCCCCGACGCCGATCCACTTGCCGCCGGCGGCGCCCTCGGGCTTGTGGATCTGGCGGAAGGCGACCTTCCCGCCCTCGATCTCGGCGATCCGGAACGTCTCGGTGACGTCGAACTCGTGCGGGCCGTGCGAGTCGGCGGTGACGCGGCCGTCCTTGGTCCCGTTGAGGACCTTGCCGGTGGCGACGCTGCGCAGGAGGTAGGACAGGCCGCCCCAGTCGAGGAGGTCGAACTGCGCGGCCGCGCCGGTGCCGTCGGCGACGACGACCTCGGCGTCGCCCTCGGCGTCGCCCTCGACAGTGACGTACCCGGTCTTGTGGCGCAGGCGGATGCGGTCGACGCCTTCGGCGTGGAGGACCTCGGCGCGCTCGCCGATCGCGGCGCGGGCGGTGACGGCGTACGGCAGGGTGCCGGAGTACCAGTCCTGCATCTGGACGTCGGCGAGCGGGCCGACCACGGCGATCTTCCCGGGGGCGGCGAGCGGCAGGATGCCGTCGTTCCTGAGCAGGGTGATCGACTGGGTCGCGGCCTCGCGGGCGAGGGCCCGGTGCGCCTCGGAGTTCACGGCCTCGCGGCCGATGCCCGCGTAGGGGTCCTCGGGGTCGAACTCGCCGAGTCCGAAGCGCACGGACAGGTTGCGGCGGACGGCGGTGTCGACGTCGGCCTCGTCGAGCAGGCCGCGCTCGAGGGCGGCCCGGAGGTGGGCGAGGACCTCGCCGGGGCGGTCGTCGTCCTGGGTGAAGGAGTCCAGGCCGGCCTTGACGGCGGCGGCGTAGGCGGTCGGGAGGTCCTCGAAGTAGCCCTGGAGCTGCGCGAGGTTGTTGGGCGCGTAGGCGTCCGAGACGACGAAGACCTCGTCTTCGGCCCAGGTGCGCAGCTCGTCGTTCACCAGGGGGGTCACGTGGGCGGGGCGGCCGTTGACGAGGTTGTAGGAGAGCATCACCGCGACCGCGTCGCCGCTCGCCAGTGCCGGGCGGTGGGCGGCGAACTCGTACTCGCGCAGGACGCGGGGCGGCATGTTGGAGGAGGTGGTGCAGCGGTCGGCCTCGTTGCCGTACGCGAGGAAGTGCTTGACGGTGGGGGCGGTCTTCCAGACGGGGCCCTCGCCCTTGAGGCCGCGCGCGTAGGCGGCGCCCATGAGGCCGGTCATCCACGCGTCCTCGGAGTAGCCCTCCTCGTTGCGGCCCCAGCGGGGGTCGCGCAGCGGGTTCACGGTGGGGGCCCAGACGTTGCGGCCGACCTTGACCGGGTCGTCGTGGTTGAAGGCGAGGACCTCGTCGGCGACGGCCGCGCCGACCTGCTCCACGAGCGCGGGGTTCCAGGTGGCGCCGAGGGCGACCACCTGCGGGAAGACGGTGGCCTCGCCGAGCCAGGCGAGCCCGTGGAGGGCTTCGGTGCCGGTCTTGAACGGGCCCATGCCGAGCCGCTCGACGGGCCGGTGGTACTGGTGCAGCAGCCCGATCTTCTCGTCCAGGGTGAGGCGGGAGAGCAGGTCGGCGACGCGCTTCTCGCGCGGCAGGCCCGGGTCGCGGAAGGCGGGGCTCGTGTCGAGGTCGTTCATGGGTGGCTCCCTTGCTTGGACGTCGCTGTCGTGCGAAAGGCCGTCGAAGCGCTTCGATGATGGGGGGCCGCCACCGGTGAGGGCGTTGACATCGGAGCCGCGCTGTCGGTGAAGGACCTTGTCGAAGCGCTTCGATTGAGGAATGCAAGATTTCTACACCCCCGCCGCGACCGGCGTCAAGGCGGGCCGGGCGCCGGCGCGGGCGGTATAGACGGATTTCCACCCCTCAGCAGGCGCGGGCCTGCGGAAACGGCGGCGGTAACAGTTCCGAAACGAACGCCGCCCGCCGAGTCCCGCAGGGTCGCCCGCGGCGCTGGGGACCGCAGCTCCCGTGTCCCGTGGGCGCTGCGGTCCCGCGGGGCTCAGGCGCCGAGCGGGGTCGGCATCCGGCCCGCGTCGATGTCGTTGAGGATGCCGGTGGCCGCGCCCAGCGCGGGGGCCTCGTGGCCGAGCGAGGAGACGACGACCTCGGTCCCGCCCGCGCCGGAGGCGTGGGTGCGCGCGGCCAGCTCGGTCTCGGCGGCGGGGCCGATCCACGGGCTCAGGGCCTGGTAGTGGCCGCCGAGGACCACGGCCTCGGGGTTGAGCAGGTCGACGGCGAGGGCGATCCCGGCGCCGAGGGAGCGGCCGATGCGCTCCAGGGACGCGACCACGCGGTCCTCGCCGGCGCGGGCGCGGGTGACGATGTCCTCGACCTCGGCCTCGACCTCGGCGCCGGCGATGTCGTCCGATTCGGACAGCTCCTTGAGGACGGCGCTGACGCCGGCGAAGTCCTCGACGCGGCCGACGCGGCCGTCGACCTCGATGAGGAGGTTGCCGATCTCGCCGGCGAAGCCGGTGGCGCCCCTGCGGAGCTCGCCGTCGACGATGAGGCCGGCGCCCAGGCCGATCTCGCCGGTCAGGTAGATCATGTTGGACACCCCGGCCCAGGAGCCGAAGCGCTGCTCGGCGACGGCGCCGAGGTTGGCGTCGTTGTCGGCGGTGACGGCGTACTTGGGGTCGCGCATGGCCTGGCGCAGGCGCCCGGTGAGGTCGAACCGGTCCCAGCCGAGCATGGGCGCGCGCTGGACGACGCCGTCGTTGTCGATCATGCCGGGCACGGCGACGGCGAGGCCGAGGATCTGGCGGCCCTCGGCGTCCATCTTGTCGACGGCGCGCTTGGCGAGCCCGGCGAGGGCGGAGACCGACTTGCCAGGGGTGGAGCCGGAGCCGTCGTGGGCGCGGCGCCAGGACAGGAGGCGGTTCCCGGCGAGGTCGACGGCGACGAGGGTCATGTAGTCGACGTTGACCTCGACGCCGAGCGAGGCGTAGTAGCCGGTGTCGACGGACAGGAGGACCGCGGGGCGGCCGATGTTGCCGATGACCGAGCCGGACTCGCGCAGGACGCGGCGCTCGATGAGCTCGGCGACGAGGGAGGAGACGGTGGCCTTGTTGAGGCCGGTCTTGGCGGCCAGGTCGGCGCGGGAGCACCGGCCCTCGGCGCGGACCTGGCGGAGCACGAAGCCGAGGTTGTTGGCCCGCACGTCGGTGAAGTCGGCGCGTTTGGCGCGGCCGGGCTCGCCCTCAGGGACGCCGTCGGCCCCGGCCGACTTGGCCGCGATGCGCATCGCCATGTTCGTCCTCCTGCTGTTCCTTTTTCCGTCCGCCGCGGGCGGGGCCGGTGGGCCTCGTCCGCGACGCCCGCAGACCGCTCCGGCACTGGCGGCCGGCGTCCGTGAACCGTCCGCCGGCGCCTTCCGGCGCGGTGTGCGAGCCGTCAGTTGGCATTGTCGTGGATGGCGACCAACGGTCGTCGAGCGGTCCCCGACAGTGGCGTATGTGCATGTTCCACCACAAGTCCCGTTCCCGAATCGTGATCAATCCGCGCCCGTTTCGCCTGACCCCCCGCTTGTGCGGGGTGTCACCGTGCGCTACTTTAGTTTATCGAATAGCCGAACTAATTATCGGCCACACCCCCCGCAACACCCTCACAGCAGCACGACCGAAAGGACAGCAACGTGGCTACTCCCTCAGACGGGTCGATCTTCCGGCGCCGCTCCCTGTTCAAGGCGGCCGGTCTCGGCGCCGCCGGAGTGGCGGGCCTCCCCGTCATCGCCGCTTGCAGCGACATCGAGTCGGGAGCCGGCAGCACCCAGGCGACCGAGGGCTTCGACTTCCTGCCCACGTACAAGGAGTACGAGCTCCCGGTGCAGCCCGACCTGGTCGGCGAGCCGCCGAACCACCCCTCCGGCTTCACCACCTACCCCGAATCGGTCGACGGCGTCGAGACCGCCGAGGCCGGCGGCGAGTACGAGATCACCGTCCCGATGTGGGGCACGCCCCCGTCCGGGGACGACCCGTACTTCACGGCCCTCCAGGAGGCCTGGGGCGGCACCAAGGTCAACCTCCGCCACGCGGACGGCAACACCTTCGCCCAGACCTCGGTGCAGTGGCTCCAGGCCAACGAGTTCGGCGACGCCATCAACATCTTCGGCTGGATGACCGACTCCCACCCGAACTTCCAGGAGACGGTGGCCAACACCTTCTACGACCTGACCGACATCGTCAAGGGCGACATCAGCGACCGCTGGCCGCTCCTCGCCGGCGAGCCCACCCTCTCGTGGGGCCAGTCGGTCTGGTCGACCGACCCGGCCGACCCCGAGACCGCGCGGGTCTTCGGCATCCCGCAGAGCTTCTACGGCGGCCCCGGCAACGGGATGTTCGTCCGCACCGACCTCCTGGAGGACGCCGGCCTGGCCATGCCGACCACGGTCGAGGAGGTCCTCGAGGTCGCCCGCCAGTGGTCCGACGGCGCCAACGGCAAATGGGCCTTCCTGGGCCTGGACTACGTGACCCCCGAGTGGTTCGGGCTCGCCTCGAGCCCCGGCTGGGCGTACATCGACGGCAAGCTCGTCCACAACTGCGAGCGCCCCGAGTACACCGAGTGGCTCGAGTTCCGCCGCACCTGCTGGGACGAGGGCCTGATCCACCCGGACACCCCGACCGGGACCCTGGACGGGCACGCGCTGCACGTGGCCGGGACCATCCTCATGTCGCAGGACGGCATCTCCTGGTGGAGCGACTACACCAACCAGGTGCTCGGCGGCACCGCCGAGGGCGCGGTCGACCCCATCGGCGCGATCGGGTTCGGCGGCCGCGAGCCGATCCGCTACGTCAGCAAGTCCGTCGGCGGGTGGACCTTCTTCAACAAGGACCTCTCCGAGGACCAGGTCAAGGAGCTCCTGGACGTCATGAACTTCTGCTCCGCGCCTTACGGCACCAAGGAGTACGAGCTCATCCAGTACGGCGTCGAGGGCACCCACTTCACCTACGGCGACGACGGCTTCCCCGTGCGCACCGAGGCGGGCATCGCCACCGTCCAGGCCCCCGTCAACTTCAAGGAGATGTCGGGCCAGGTGCAGACCTTCCTGACCGGCGACCCCGAGTTCGTGCAGCGGAGGTTCGAGTACAACGCGTCGGTGAAGGACTTCGCCGAGGAGGACATCTTCGCGGGGCTGCGCGTCGAGGGCCCGGCGGACTACAAGACCGCCGCGCAGACGCTCCTGGACCAGCAGGACGACATCGCCTACGGCCGCGCCGAGCTGTCCGCGATCCCCGACATGGTCGAGACCTTCCTGAACTCCGGCGGCGAGGCCGCCCGCGAGCACTTCACGAACGCCTACAACAAGGCGCAGGGCGAGTAAGACCCCCGGGCGGCGGCGGTGCCCTCCGCCGCCGCCCGGCCCGCTCCCTTCCCCGTTCCCGCACTGACTGGACACACAAGCGATGACAGCACTCCAGACCTCAGCGCCCCCGGCCTCGGGCCGGGCTGGGGGCCGTTCCGACCTCAGACGCAAGCGCACCCTGGGCCAGCGGCTGCGCCACGACTGGCCCCTGCTGCTGATGACCCTGCCCGCGCTCGTGCAGCTGGCGGTGTTCTTCTACTGGCCCTCGTCCTGGAACATCATCGCGTTCATGGACTACAGCCCCTACCGGAGCTTCTGGGAGAACCCGTTCGTCGGATTCGCCTGGTTCGGGCGGCTCTTCTCCGACCCGTACTTCCTGCCGGCGCTGCTGAACACGCTGAAGTTCTCGGCGCTCAACCTGCTGTTCCTGTTCCCGCTGTCGATCGCCTTGGCGCTCATCATGCACAGCGTGGTCTCGACGAAGGTCCGCAGCGTCTTCCAGTCGATCGTGTACCTGCCGTACTTCTTCTCGTGGGTCCTGGTCGTCACCATCTTCGTGCAGGTGCTCGGCGCCGACGGACTGGTCAGCAACTGGCTGCTCGGAGCGGGCGGCGAACGGCTCGACATCATGTCCGACCCGGACACGTTCACGTTCCTGGCCTGGATGCAGTGGGCCTGGAAGGACGCCGGCTGGGGCATGATCATCTTCCTGGCCGCGCTCGCGTCGATCAACCCGAGCCTGTACGAGGCCGCCGCCGTCGACGGCGCCGGGCGCTGGAAGCGCATGTGGCACATCACGATCCCGGGCATCCGGCCGGTGATCGTGCTGCTGCTGATCCTCCACATCGGCAACATCCTCACCGTCGGCTTCGAGCAGTACCAGCTCCAGCGCCAGGCCGTCGGCTACCAGACCACCGAGGTCTTGGACACCTTCGTCTACTACCGCGCCATCCTCACCAGCCAGTACTCGTTCGGTACCGCGGCGGGCCTGTTCAAGGGCGTGATCGGGTTGATCCTGATCCTCGTCGCGAACAACGTGGCCCACCGCCTCGGAGAGCAAGGGATCTACCAGAAGTCATGACCACCGCTGCTGTCCGAACGAAGTCCCCGCGCAAGAGCCGGCGCCCCGCGTGGGACGAGGAGCCGTCCGTCTTCGGGAAGCTGGTCAAGGCGGCCTTCCTCGTCTGCTACGCCGCCGCGATCGTCCTCCCGATCTGGGCGGTCGTGGCCACCAGCTTCGCGAGCGAGGAGGCCCTCCAGAAGGCCGGCGGGAACCTGCTGCTGCTCCCCACCGAGCTCAGCGCGCAGGCCTACCGCGAGATCCTGGGCGGCGGCGCGCTCACCAACTCGCTGCTGGTGACCGTGCTCCTGACCGCCGGGGGCACCGCGATCTCGATGGTGCTCACCATCGGCGCGGCCTACGGGCTGTCGCGGCCCGGGTCGCTGATGCACCGCCCGCTGCTCATGCTGGTGCTGTTCACGTTCCTGTTCGGGCCGGGCATGTACCCCAGCTACCTGGTGGTGCAGCAGCTGGGGCTGCTCGACACCTACTGGTCGCTGATCCTGCCCTCGGCGCTGAACGCGTTCAACCTGATCGTGCTGCGCGCGTTCTTCATGAACAGCGTGCCCGCGGAGCTCATCGACGCCGCGAAGATGGACGGGGCCGGGGAGTTCCGGATCCTGTTCAAGGTCGTGCTGCCGATGTCGAAGGCGATCCTGGCGGTCATCGCGCTGTTCTACGCGGTGGGCTACTGGAACATCTACTTCCAGGCGGTGCTGTACACCCCGGGCCTGGAGACCCAGCCGATCCAGGTGGTGCTCCAGCGGATGCTCATGTCGACGCAGGGGATGCCCGGCGCCGACATCGGCCAGTACCAGGCCGCCGAGGCGGCCCCGACCGCGGCGCTGAAGATGGCCGTGGTGGTCTGCACGATCGTCCCGATCGTGATCATGTACCCGTTCATCCAGAAGCACTTCACGAAGGCGATCATCACCGGCGCCATCAAGGGCTAGCCGACGCGTCCGAGGGCCGCCTCCGCGAGCGGAGGCGGCCCTTCGCGTCCCCGCGCGGGGCATCCGCCGACCGGCCCCCGCCGAAAGTCCTGAATCGCCGTGGGGGACCTGCGGATTGCTAGACTCCCGACTGCCGCAAACGGCCCTCCCTACGCCGGAAACCGGGTTCCACATGCCTCATCGGTTCAGCCCCGCCCTCACCGGGAAGACGATCGCGTGGGCCGTCGGCGCCGTGGTCGCGGTCTTCTCGCTCACGATCGGCGTCCTCGCGGCGATGCCCGAGCCGGAGGCGGACATCCGGCTCTCGCCGGCGCCGGAGCCGAGCTCCGAGGGCGAGGCGGACCCCGAGTCGGCGGCCGCGGACTTCATGGGCGGGGCCGGGCTGGCCGGCGAGTTCGGCTTCGCGCTCTACGACTCGGCCGAGGACCGGTACCTGCTCGCCTACCGCCCCGACGACGTCCACTTCTCGATGTCGGTCTCCAAGGTCCTCATCGCCGTCGGCGCGCTCCGGGCCGGGGCCGACCCGTCCAGGGTGGCCGAGATGATCTCCAGGAGCGACGACCCGATCGCCAACGAGCTGTGGGGCGTCGTGGAGGGCCCGGTCGTCATCGAGGAGCTGGCGGAGGAGATGGGGCTCGAGCACACCACGCCTTCGCCGGACTGGGGGCGCTGGGGCGACGTGCTGATCTCCGCCTCGGACATCGTGCGGATGTACGAGTTCGTCCTCACCGGACTGCCCGAGGGCGACCGCGCCGTCATCGTCGACGCGATGGCGGCGACCACGGAGTTCGGGTCCGACGGCTACGACCAGACCTTCGGGATCCCCACCGCCGCCGACGGCCTCGACTGGGCGGTGAAGCAGGGCTGGGGCTGCTGCAAGCCCGACCTGTTCCTCGTCTCGACCGGGACCATCGGCCCGGACCACCGCTACATCGCGGCGGTCTTCGGCGCCTGGGACGAGCACGAGGTGAGCGAGGAGCAGGCCGCCCGGGAGATGACCGCCGTGGCCGAGTTCCTCGTCGGCGCCCTTCCCGACCCTGCTTGACCTGGACTTTCACGTGCCGGAAGGCGGTGAAAGCGCGCTGCAAGCGCCGTGAAAGGCGAAGGCCGCACTCTGGTTCCACACCCACCGAACCAGAGAGGCATCCCTGATGCGACACGCCATCGAAGTCCGAGGGCTGGTGAAGTCCTTCGGCGAGGTCCGCGCCCTGGACGGCGTCGACCTCGCCGCCGCCCCGGGCACGGTCCTGGGCCTGCTCGGGCCCAACGGCGCGGGCAAGACCACCGCCGTCCGCGTCCTGTCCACGCTCACGGCCGCCGACGCCGGGACCGCCCGCGTGCTCGGGCTCGACGTCGCCTCCCAGGCGGCGCAGGTGCGCGAGCGCCTGAGCCTCACGGGCCAGTACGCCGGGCTCGACGACGCCCTGACCGGCGAGCAGAACCTCGTGCTCATCGCGCGGCTCCTCGGGGCCTCGCGGTCCCGGGCCAGGGCCCGCGCGCACGAGCTGATCGAGCGGTTCGACCTGGCCCACGCGGCCTCGCGGCCCGTCGAGGGCTACTCCGGCGGGATGCGCCGCCGGCTCGACCTGGCCGCGTCGATCGTGCGCCGCCCCGAGGTCCTGGTCCTGGACGAGCCGACCACCGGGCTCGACCCGAGCAGCCGGGGCGGACTGTGGGCGGTCGTGCGGGAGCTGGTCGCCGAGGGCACCACCGTCCTGCTGACCACCCAGTACCTGGAGGAGGCCGACCAGCTGGCCGACTCGATCGCCGTGATCGACGCCGGGCGGGTCATCGCCTCGGGCACGCCCTCGCAGCTCAAGCAGACCGTGGGCGGGCTCGTGCTGCGGATGCGGCCGGTCCGCCCCGAGGCGCTCGCGCAGCTGCGGGACCTCGCCGACTGGACCGTCGGCGCGGGCGGTCGCGAGGAGGACGGCTCCCTGTTCGTGCCCGTGGCGCACGCCGGGGAGGCCACCGCCCTCATGTCGCGGGTGTCGCAGGCCGGGATCGACCTGTCCGCGTTCGGGCTCGACGAGCCGACCCTCGACGAGGTGTTCCTGACCCTGACCGGGCACCGCACCGGTGCCGACGAGAAGACGGAGGTGGCGGCATGACGACCGCATCGACCGCACCGGCGGCCGCGACGACGTGGTCCACGCGCCGCGGGGCGTTCGCGCAGGCGGCGTCGATGACGGCGCGCTCGCTGGTGTCGATCCGGAACCAGCCCGCGCAGCTCGTCGAGTTCCTCATGATCCCGCTCATGATCCTGCTGTCCATCACATTCTTCATGGGCGGGCAGATGATGGGCTCGTGGCAGGCGTTCCTCGACTACGCGGGCCCGGCCCTCATCGCGATGGGCCTGTTCTTCGCGATCACCACGACCGGGCTCGGCCTGTTCTCGGACCTGAAGTCGGGCGTGTTCGACCGCTTGACGGCGATGCCGGTGTCGCGCTTCGCGCTGCTGGCCGGGCGGGTCGCCGCCGACATGGTCAAGCACACGTGGGCGCTCCTCATCGTGGGCGGCGTGGCCTTCGCGATCGGCTACCGCTCCGACGGCGGCGCGGCCGGGGTCGCGGGCGCCGCGGCGGTGATCCTGCTGTTCCTGTTCGCGTGCTCCTGGACGATGGTGCTCGTGGGCCTCACGGCCAGGACCGAGGACCAGATCCAGACGTGGATGATCAGCCTGCTCATGCCGCTGGCGTACACCTCGACGATCTTCGTGGAGAAGGAGACGCTGCCCGAGGCGGTGCAGTGGTTCGCGGCGGTCAACCCGCTGACGTCCCTCGCCGAGTCGATGCGGGTGTTCCTCGATGGCGGGACGCCCGGCACCGAGCTGCTGACGCTCCTGGGGTGGTGCGCGGCGCTGTTCGCGGTGTTCGTGCCGCTGTCGCTGCGGGCCTACCGCAGGCGGCTCACGAGCTGAACGGCCAGTTGCTGCCGCTGACCATCCCGGCGGCCCGGATCTCCAGGTCCGGGTCGCCGATCTCGCGCGCCACGGCCGCGAGCTGGCGGTACAGCTGCACGACGACCTCGGAGAAGCTCAGGAAGCGGGGCAGGCCGGACTCCGCGGCCAGCAGCTCGTCGCGGGCCTCGGCGGGCCGGCCGAGGCGGCGCAGGCAGATCGCGGCCGAGATCCGGGCGGCGATGACGTTCTCGGCATTGCCCACCCGCCGGGCCCGCTGCTCGACCTCGCGCATCCGCTCCAGGGCGGCCGCGGGGTCGTCGCCGTGCTCGGCGTCGAGGCGCCACAGGGACTCGGCGATCACCGAGTCGCCCAGATCGGCCCCGAACTCGGCCTCGGCCGCGACCGCGCGGAGCAGGAGCCCCCGCGCGCCCTGGTGGTCCCCCGCGGCGATCCGGTCCCCCGCCAGGGCCTGGAGGGAGAGGATGAGCCCGAACCGCTCCCCCAGCCGCTCGAAGATCGCGTTCGACTCGGCCAGTTCGGCGGCGGCGAGCTCCCCGCGGCCCGCGCGGGCCGAGTAGTCGGAGACGAACAGGAGCGTGATGCCCCTGACCCAGTCGTCCTCGGGGCGGGCCAGCGAGTCGAGGACGGAGCGCAGTCGCGCCTCGTCCCCTGAGAGCACGGCCCGGATGACCGGCACCATCTGCGCCACGGGTTCGGACTCGTCGAGGCGATGGCGCTCGATGAGGGCCTCGGCCTCGGCGAACCCGGCGTCGACCTCGGCGGGGTCGAGCAGGCCCGCCCACAGGCCCCAGCTGCCCGCCATCGCGACCTTCGCGCGGTGGAGCGGTTCGACGGGGCCCTCCATGGCCCGCACCTCGCGGGCGAGCTCCTGGCCTTCGAGGCGGTAGCCGCGCATCCACCAGTACCAGGAGAGCGGGGCGATGGCGCGGTGGGCGACGAGGGCGTTCCCGGCGGCGATCATGCGGCGGACCGCGGCGCCGAAGTTCCCGTGGTCGGGTGCGAGCCGTTCGAGCCACTCCACCTGCTCGGCCCGCATCAGGTGCGGTTCGGCGGCCTCGGCCGCGGCGGCGTAGTGCTCGGCGTGGCGCGTGTAGTACTCGGCGGTCTCGCCCGACTCGGCGAGTCGGGCGGCGGCGTATTCGCGGACGGTCTCCAGCATCCGGTAGCGCCCGCCGGGGAAGCGCTGCACGAGGGACTTGTCGACCAGGCCGGTGACCTGGTCGGCGGTGGCCCCGCAGACGGCGCAGGCCGCGTCGAGGTCGGCGCTGCCGTTGAAGACCGACATGCGGGCGAGGATGCGGCGCTCGGCGGGGTCGAGCAGGTCCCAGCTCCAGTCCACGACCGCGCGGAGGGTCCGCTGGCGCGGCTCGGCGGTGCGGGGGCCGCGGCCGAGCAGACCGAAGCGGTCGTCGAGGCGGGCGGCGAGGTCGCCGAGGCTCATGCCGCGCAGGCGCGCGGCCGCGAGTTCGACCGCGAGCGGCAGGCCGTCGAGCGCGGTGCAGACCTGGACGACGACGGCCGCGTTGGCCTCGTCCACGGCGAAGCCGGGGTCGCTCTGGCGGGCGCGCTCCTCGAAGAGGCGGATCGCCGCGTGCGACCGCAGTTCCGGCAGGGGGGCGTCGGGGGCGGGGAGCGGGAGGGGGCCGACGCCGAGGACGGCCTCGCCGGTGATGCCGAGCGCCTCGCGGCTGGTGGCGAGCACCCGCAGGCCGGGGACCTGCGCGAGGAGCCGCGCCAGGAGCGCGGCGACGTCCTCGACG
Source organism: Glycomyces amatae (assembly GCF_020991375.1). GTDB lineage: Bacteria > Actinomycetota > Actinomycetes > Mycobacteriales > Micromonosporaceae > Glycomyces > Glycomyces amatae. The sequence goes on from NZ_JAJLQZ010000008.1 coordinate 238,421, forward strand.
AGGTGCTCGCAGTTGTCGACGGCGAGGATCACGTCGCGGCCCCACAGGGCCTCGACGAGGCGGGCCGTCGGCTCCTCGCTGCGGCGCGCGAGGATCGACTCGCCGAGGCCGAGGGCGTCGGTCATGACGTCGGGGAGGCGGGAGGGGTCGGCGACGGGGGCGAGCTCGACGAGGTGCACGGCGTGGCCGTCGGCGGCGAGGCGGTGGGCGGTCTCGACCGCCAGGCGGGTCTTGCCGGTGCCGCCGGGGCCGGTGAGTGTGACGAGGCGGTTGGCCTTGAGCAGGGCCGCGAGGGTCTCGAGTTCGGATTCGCGGCCGATGCATGCGGTGAGCGGCTGCGGCAGGCGGTCGGGTTTCGGCGGGGCCTTGGAGGCGACGCCGCGGAGCACGTCGAGGTGGGCGGCGGCGAGGCCCGCGGAGGGGTCGACGCCGAGCTCGTCGGCGAGCCGCCGCCGCACGGTCTCGTGGACGGCGAGGGCCTCGGCCTGGCGGCCGGAGGCCGCGAGGGCCCGCATGTAGCGGGCGGCGTCGGTCTCGTTCAGGGTGTCGGCGGCGTGGCGGGCGGCCAGTTCGGCGAGGACGGCGTCGGCGCCGTCGAGGCGCAGCCGGGCGTCGACGCGGAGGGCGGCGACGGCGTCGCGGCGGACGGCGAGGCGCACGAGGGCGGCCTCGGCGAACGCGTACCCGTCGAGGCCGGCCAGGGCCGGTCCGCGCCACAGCGCGAGGGCGGCCTCGGCGTGCTCGCGGACGGCGGCGGGCGCGTCGTCCCGGGCGGCCGCTTCGGCGCGGGAGGCCGAGCGCTCGAACTCGGCGGCGTCGGTGGCGGCGTCGAGGCGGTAGCCGCCGGGGGTGCTCTCGAGGCGGGCGGCGCCGAGGGTGCGGCGCAGGCGGGACAGCTGGGTGTGGAGGGCGCCGAGGGCGTTGGCGGGGGCGTCGCCGGGCCAGAGGGCGTCGATGAGGGCGGCGGCGGTGACGTCGCGGCCGGATTCGAGTGCGAGCCTGGCGAGGAGGGCGCTCTGGCGTCCGGCGGGGACGCTGATCTCGGCCCCCGAGTCGTCCCGTACCCGCAACGGGCCCAGCAGTTCCACTCGCATGGGTCTATCTTGCCGCGCGGGGAGGCGGTCCGGCCCGGAGGGCCCGTCGATCCTGAGTGGAATCTACGAGTTGCATGAACAGGTTGTCACGGCACATCATGGGCTTTCTGTCAACTTCCCGACTGACCGCGCATTCGGCGCGATCGCGCACGTACTGTCGTTGGCAAAACCCCGACAACACTGAGGTGCGGTGTCCGCCATGGCGATCCGGCTCGAGTACCACCACGATTCCCAACTCCGCGCATCTGCCTCTCCCGACCCGGAAGGAGCACCGCCCATGAGCGCTGGCCCCGCGGGCGCCCATGTGTCCGGACACTGCGCCGAGTTCAGGCTCCACACAAGGGACAACGGGGTGCAGGTCCTCCTCGCCCACGACCCCGACGGCGTCGCCGCGGCGGTCGCGACCATCGTCGCCGCCGACCTGGCGCAGGTGCCGACCGCGCTCGTGCGCGACCGGCCCGGCTACGAGCCCGGCGGGCGCCCCGACCACGGGCTCAAGATCGTCGTCGACCGGCGGACCGAGGTGGGCGCCCTGTCGTACTACGGGCCGGGAGGCGAGGACTACGGTCCCGGCGCATGGGTGACCTTCTCGAACGAGCTGCTGGCGCCCCGGGTGCGGCTGTACCGGGACATGGACTCGGCGAGCATGTTCCCGCCGGACGCGCACATCGCGCTGAGCACGCTCGCCCGCGCGGTGGAGGACTTCCGGGCGACGGGCGGCCTGCGCCCGTCCCTGTGCATGTGGCGGCCCAGCACGGTCTGGTGACGGGGGCCCACACCGCCGGGGCGACGGCCTCAAGGCCGCTCGAACGCCGGATAGGCTTCGGCGATGAGCACCAGTGACACCGGTTTCGGCGACGTGGTCGCCGTGCGGCGCGCCGAGGTCGCGGACGCGGCGGCGATAGCCGCGATCGTCAACCACTACATCGCCCGCAGCACCGCGAACTTCCGGACCGAGCCGCAGTCGGCGGCCGAGTGGGAGCGCGAGATCGACGCGTACGGCGGGCGCTACCCCTGGCTCGCGGCGGTGTACGGGGACGAAATCGTGGGCCTCGCCTATGCGAAGCCGTGGAACGCCAGGCAGGCGTACGACTGGACCGCCGAGGCCACCGTCTACGTCGCGGAGGGCCAGCGGGGGCGCCGGGTCGGGTCGACGCTGTACCGCGAACTCCTCAAGCGCTTGGAGGCGCAGGGCTTCCGCAGTGTCATGGCCCTGGTGACGAGCCCGAACCCGGGCAGCGAGGCGCTGCACGCGGCGTTCGGCTTCGAGCCGGCGGGGACCATCAGGGACGCCGGGTACAAGCACGGCGAGTGGCGCGACGTGGGCGTCTGGCAGAAGATGCTGGCCGAGCTGGCGGACCCGCCCGAGCCTACGGCCCCGGTGGAGGGCTAGTCCCCCACGGGCGGCGGTGCCGTTCGCCGTTCCAATGGAACTCTGATGATTCTCCCGGTGAACGCGTCAGGTCCCGGCCTACTGTTCTGCTCAAGGGGAAAAACAAATCCTCCTGAGGGTGACAGAGTCGCAAGGCGAGTCGATCCGACTGATGGGTGTGGGGTGAGATCGGGCCCGGGGCGAGAGCCCCGGGCCCGATCCGTTCGCTGGGTATCGCCGCCGTCTAGCGGACGCCGTAGAGGTGTTCGAGGGCGAGCTGGTCGAGCCGCTCGAACGCCATCCCCTTCGCCGCCAAAC
>NZ_JAJLQZ010000009.1 GCF_020991375.1 Glycomyces amatae
GGACAGCAGCAGGTCCCGCAGCGCCGAGTAGCCGAAAGCGGAGCGGTGGAGGTTCCGTTCTTTCATCACGATGACGGCGGCGAGCACTTGGGCGTGCTGGGCGTTGATCAGATCAGCGGCCGCATCGAGGGTGGCGCGCAGTTCCCGGGCTTGGGCGGCGCGGTCGGTGCCGATGAGAGAGGGAGCGTCGGGCGTAGTGGTGGTGGTGTTCATCGGGGGCTCGCCTCCCTTGCCGTGTCGCTGTGCTCGAATACTTGCCTGGTTGTCGGTGATGCCGTACTTCATCAATGGTGACAGGACGACTGCGGACTGTCATCGGTCGAAGGTATGAAAAACCGCCCGATCACCCCTAACTTTCGTCAGGGCCCCCTGCGACCCAACACGAACCACCACCCCCACCGCACCCCCCGCACCCCGATTACCGCGGCCAGACGCCCGCCACCCCGCCCCGGGCACCCACCCACCTCTTCGTCGCCGCCCGTTCTGACCCCGACCCCCGCGACCAGACGCCCACCACTCCACCCAGCCCCCAAGGGCACCCCACCGTCGCCGCCCGCTCTAACGCCGCGCCACTCCCACCTGCACCCCGAAGATCAACCAGATCCGAATAGAACCTCTTCACCGCCGCCTGCTCTGACCGCGAGCACACCCATCCTGAAGTCGACGTTCCCGCCCGACGAAGACGATCCCCGCCGCCCACACCGCACTCGCACGGCGACCCAACGCGCCACTCCGGCCAACCTCCGGACCCGCCACTCCGACCAACCTCCGGACCCGCCGCCCCGGACCCGCCATCCCAGGCCCGACGACCCCGCCGCCATCCCAACTGAACCGCGTCGGGTCCAGGTGCGACGTCCAGGGAGGTCGGTCAGGCGTCCCCGGCGGCCCGGTACCAGTCCGCCCCGGCCTTCGCGACCGTCAGGACCCGGGTGACCGAGCCGTCCTCGTTGTCCTTGTCGCGCACGTGCTCGAAGCCGATCTTCGCCATCACCGCGAGGGAGCCCGTGTTCCCGGCCGCGACGGTCGCGTGGACCTCCTCCAGTCCGAGGCGGTCGAATCCGTAGGCGACGACCGCCTTCGCGAGTTCGGTGCCGAGTCCGCGGCCCCAGGCGTCGAACGCGAGCGCGTAGACCAGCTCGTGCCCGCCGGAGGTCTCGGTGGGCTTGATCTCGGCGTGCCCGATGTGGACGCCGTTCTCGCGGACCGCCCACACGTCGAACGCGCCCTTGTCGTAGACGTTCGAGAAGACCCGCCAGAACAGCGCCCTCACGTCCGCCTCGGGCTGGGGCCCGTCGCCGATGTGGCGCGAGACCCGCTCGTCCATGAAGAGCGCGACGAAGTCCTCCTCGTCGGCGTGGACGTACCGCTCCAGCACGAGCCGCTCGCTGCGCAGCGTCGGTGACCCTGGTGTCATGCCAACGGATTCTGGCAGCCGCGGCGACCGGCGACAACTGGTTTCCGCTACCGCAGCACCAGCGAGAACGGCACCTCGTGGTGGCCGGGCGCGGTGTCGTCCGGTTTCGCGATGATGTCGAGCACGCGGTTCGCCAGCGCCTCCCGGCCCGGCGCGACCGTGGAGAACGCCGGGATGGAGTACCGGCCGTCCGCGATGTCGTCGAAGCCCATGACGCGCACCTGGTCCGGGACGCTCAGCCCCCGCACCCCGAGCGCGTACATCGCGCCGAGCGCGAGCGAGTCGTTGAAGCACAGCAGCCCGTCGAACGCCGCCCCGGACTCGATCAGGCGCTGCGCGGCGCGCGACCCCTCCGCGCGGTTGAACTCCTGGACGTGCCCCATCAGGGCCTCGTCGAGGGCGAGGCCCGCCCGCCGCAGCGCCAGCGCGTAGCCGTCGAAGCGGTCGCGGGAGGTCTCGGTCGGCCCCTCGTCCTGGACGCCGATCGTGGCGATCCGCCTGCACCCCTGGGCGATCAGCTCGGCCGTGGCCGCCGCCGCGGCGGCGACGTTGTCGATCCCGACGTGGTGCTCCCGGTCCCCGGCGACGCGCTCGCCGTGCTCGCCGACGAGGACGAGCGAGAGGTCGCGGCGCCGCTCGTCCACGTCCTCGGCCTCCAGGCCGAGCGGGCTCATGATCAGCCCGTCGATGGCGGGCAGGCGGACGCCGTCGAGCGCCTCCACCTCCCGCTCGCGCACCCCGCCGGTCTGCGACACGAGGACGGTGAGGTTCCGGTCGTGCGCGACGTCGACGAAGGCGGCGGCGAGCTCCGCGAAGTAGGGCTCGGCGAGGGTCGGCAGGGCCAGCGCCAGGACCCCGCTGGAGCCGCGGCGCAGCTGCCGCGCGGCCAGGTTCGGCCGGTAGCCGAGCTCGTCGATCGCCACGAGGACCTTCTCGCGGACCTCCGCGCCCACCCAGCCGGTGTTGTTCACGACGTTGGAGACGGTCTTGGGGCTGACGCCCACGCGCGCCGCGATGTCGGCGAGGGTGACACGAGTGCGCGCCATGGGTCTCTTCTCTGCGTGGAAGGGGCGGGATCGACGGTCTCGATCATAGCGGCCGGGGCTGATACATTCAACGTTGAATTAAGCACCGTCAAGGAGTTTCGCGTATGAGCACCCAGCCGACGACATTCGACATCCGGGCGAGCCGCCAGGAGGTCGCCAGGCCGCGCCCGCAGCTGCTGCGGGAGTCGTTCCTCGACCTGAGCGGCCAGTGGGGCTTCGCCCACGACGACGGCGACCGCGGCCTCGCCGAGCGGTGGTCCGACGGCCGCGCCCTGCCGCGGACGATCACCGTCCCCTTCCCCCCGGAGTCCTCCGCCTCCGGCGTCGGCGCCACCGGCTTCCACCCCGTCGTCTGGTACCGGCGCGAGCTCACCGCCGCCGACCTCGCCGCCGTCGGCCACGGGCCCGGCCGGCGCCTGCTGGTCCACTTCGGCGCCGTCGACTACCGCGCCCGCGTCTGGCTCGACGGCCGGGCCGTCGGGGAGCACGAGGGCGGGCACACGCCGTTCACCCTCGACCTCACCGACGACCTCCACGGCGAGCCCGACCGCCCGCACGTCCTGGTCGTCCGCGCCGAGGACGACCCCCGCGACGTCGCCCAGCCCCGCGGCAAGCAGGACTGGCGCGAAGCGCCGCACAGCATCTGGTACCACCGCACCACCGGCATCTGGCAGCCAGTGTGGCTCGAGTCGGTGCCCGATCTGCACGTCCGGAGCCTGCTCTGGACCTGCGACCTGACCCGCGGCACCGCCACCGCCGAAGTGGAGCTCAGCCGCCGGGCCGACGCCGCGGTGCGCGTCCGCATCGCCCACGAGGGCGCCGTCGTCGGCGAGGCCGAGGTGCGCGCCACCGGCACCCGCGCCAGCGTGACCGTGCCGCTCGCGGGGCAGGACAACGGCCAGGAGTACGAGCGGCTGCTGTGGCGGCCCGGCTCGCCGGTCCTCCTCGACGCCTGGGTCGGCGTCGAGGCCGAGGGCCGGACCGAGGACGTCGTGGCGAGCTACCTGGGCCTGCGCTCGGTCCGCGTGGACGACGGCCAGTTCCTCCTCAACGACCGCCCCGTCGTGCTCCGCTCGGTGCTCAGCCAGGGCTACTGGCCCGAGTCGCACCTCGCCGCCCCCTCGGAGCACGCGCTGCGGCGCGAGGCCGAGCTGATCGCCGAGCTCGGCTTCAACGCCGTGCGCGTCCACCAGAAGGTCGAGGACCCGCGCTTCCTGTACCACGCCGACCGGCTCGGCCTGCTGGTCTGGGGCGAGATGGCGGCGACCTACGCCTTCTCGCGCGACTCGGTCGCCCGCACCGCGGCCGAGTGGACCGAGGCGGTGCGGCGCGACGCCTCCCACCCCTCGATCGTGACCTGGGTGCCGCTGAACGAGAGCTGGGGCGTGCAGCACCTCGCGACCCGGGCGGACCAGCGCGCCTTCGCCGAGGCGCTCTACCACCTGACCAAGGCGCTCGACCCCACCCGCCCGGTCGTCTCCAACGACGGCTGGGAGCTCGGCACCTCCGACCTGTGGACCCTGCACGACTACGAGTCCGACGGCGGCGTGCTCGCCGCCCGCTACGACGTGCCGGTCGAGGAGCTGCGCGCGTACCTCAACGGCACCGGGCCGGTGGGCCGCCGGGTGCGCCTCGCCGGGACGTCCGACCGCGGCGAGCCGGTCATGCTCACCGAGTTCGGCGGCGTGAAGTGGTCGAAGGGCCCCGAGGCCGAGGACGCCTGGGGCTACTCCGAGGCGGGCAGCGCCGAGGACTTCGAGCGCCGCGTCGGCGACATCCTCCGCGCGGTCCAGCGCGGGTCGATCGGCCACGGCGGCCGCCGCCACGGCCTCGCCGGCTGGTGCTGGACGCAGCTGACCGACACCCTCCAGGAGGCGAACGGCCTGCTCACCGAGGACCGCGAGCCGAAACTGCCGATCGAGCAGCTGCGGAAACTGATCCTCGGACACGCGGACTGAAACCGAGCCGTTGCCCCTCCGAGGGGCGTATGGTAGCGTCACGCCAATAGTTCAGCGTTGAACTGGATTCGCCTTAGTTCAACGCTGAACTACCCCCAGGAGGGCGGCACACCTCCGCACGATGAGGAGAATCCATGCCGAAAATGAAGATCGCGGCAGCACTGGGCACCACGGCGGTGCTCGGACTGGCCGCCTGCTCGAGCGGCGGCGCGCCCCACGACGCCGCCACGACCTTCGCCCCCGACACGGAAGCGGAGATCACCTTCACCTGGTGGGGGAACGAGGAGCGCGCCGACTGGTTCGAGCAGGCCCTCGACCTGTTCAACGAGGAGTACCCCAACGTCGAGGTGGTGCGGAACTTCAACGCGTGGGGCGACTACTGGACCGCGCGCAACACCGAGGCCGCCGGCCAGGCCCTCCCCGACGTGCTCATGATGGACGCCGGCTACCTCGGCGAGTACGCGGAGAAGGGGCTCTTCCTCGACCTCGAGCCGTGGAACGGCGGCCTGCTCGACACCGAGGGGTACGCCGACACCCTGCTCGAGTCCGGCACCGTCAACGACCAGCTCGTCGGCGTCCCGATGGGCTACAACGCCTGGTCCATGATGTACAACAAGGACCTGCTCGACGAGCTCGGCGTCCCCTACCCGACCGACGACATGACCCTCGACGAGCTCGAGGCGTACGTCCTCCAGGTCAACCAGGCCGGCGCCGCCCACGACCCCCAGATCTACGGCGCCTCGGACTACACCGGCAGCTTCCCCGGGTTCATCTACCACCGGATGCAGCAGGACGAGCCGGTGTTCACCGAGGACGGCGGGCCCGCCTTCGAAGAGGGCGACGTCGTCGACTACCTCGACTCGGTCGCGGGCCTGCGCGACGCGGGCGACTTCTACCCCGTCGAGCGGACCGTCGCACTCGATCCGCTCGGCGGCTTCCTCGGCGGCGAGGCCGCGCTCTGGTTCAACTTCTCCACCACCGTGGCGCAGGCCATGAGCGACATCGGCACCGAGAACATCGGCATGGTCCAGGCCCCCACCGAGGACGGCACGCACGTGCTCGCCGACCACCCCAGCATGCTGCTGAGCGTCGCCGCCAACACCGACCAGCCCGACGCCTCCGCCGTCCTGGTCGACTTCCTCGCCAACTCGCCCGAGGTCAAGGCGATCTTCGGCGCGTCCCTCGGCGCGCCCCCCACCGAGGCGGGCCGCGAGGCCGTCGAGCAGTCCACCTCGGACTCCGTCGACTTCGGCTACCTCGACGCGATCGCCGACGAGATCACCGAGCCCTACCCGCTGCTGCCCTCCGGGTACGGCTCCATCGAGGCCAAGTGGGGCGAGCTGCACGAGCAGCTGCTCTACGGCGACATCACCACCGAGCAGCTCGCGGAGGAGCTGTTCTCCGAGATGGACCTGCTCCTCGGATGACCACCCGCGGCGGCCCGGGCCCCCGCCCGGGCCGCCCTCAACCCCTTCGGCTCAAAGGAGGTCGGCATATGGCCGGAACGACTATCGCGCGAGACCCCGTCCGCGCCCGGGCGCGGCGGCGCCGGGACCGCTCGACTCGCGCCGGGTACGCGTTCCTGTCCCCGTGGCTCATCGGGTTCTTCGGACTCACCGCCGGACCGATGATCGCGTCACTGTACCTGTCGTTCACCGACTACAACCTGTTCACGCCCCCGGTCTTCACCGGCCTCGAGAACTACCAGCGGCTCCTGACGGACTCGAACTTCCTCCAGGCCGCCAAGGTCACCGCCCTGTACGTGGTCTTCGGGACCCCCATCAAGCTCGCGGCCGCGCTGGCGATCGCCATGCTCCTGCACAACTCCCGCCGCGGCCAGGGGTTCTACCGCTCGGCGTACTACCTGCCCTCGCTCATCGGCGGCAGCGTGTCGATCGCGATCGTCTGGAAGGCGATGTTCATCGACGAGGGCATCGTCGCCCAGGTCGGCGAGGTCTTCGGCGGCGCTCCCGCCGCCGACGGCGGCTGGGTCGGCGACCCCGGCCGCACGCTCCCGATGCTCGTCCTGCTCACCGTGTGGCAGTTCGGGGCGCCCATGGTCATCTTCCTGGCGGGCCTCAAGCAGGTGCCCACCGAGATGTACGAGGCGGCCGAAGTGGACGGCGCCGGACCGGTCCGCCGGTTCTGGAGCGTCACCGTCCCGCTGCTCTCGCCGGTGCTGTTCTTCAACCTCCTGCTGGAGACGATCCACGCGTTCCAGATCTTCAACTCCGCGTTCATCATCTCCAACGGCTCGGGCGGCCCCGCCCAGTCGACCCTGTTCTACACGCTCTACCTCTACTTCCGCGGCTTCCGGGACTTCCAGATGGGCTACGCCTCGGCGATGGCCTGGGTCCTGGTGATCGTGGTCGGGCTGGTCAGCCTCCTGCTGTTCCGCAGCTCGAAGTCGTGGGTGCACTACTCGGGAGACGACAAATGAGCATTGCGACCGCACAGCCGCAGGCCGAACGGCAGCGCCGCTCCGCCGTGCTCCGGAAGCGGGCCAGGGCGCGCCGCGCCGGCGGGTCGGTTCTGTTCCACCTCTTCTCGCTGGCCGTGCTCATCGTCATCCTCTACCCCGCGGTGTGGATGCTCATGAGCTCCTTCAAGCCCAGCAACGAGATCATCGGCTCGGTGAGCCTCGCCCCCACCGGCGGCGGGTTCCAGAACTACGCGACGGCGCTCGAGGGCATCGGCGGGATCTCGTTCTGGACCTTCGTGGTGAACTCGCTGATCCTCGCCGTCGGCTCGGTGGTCGGCATCCTGCTGTCGTGCTCGTTCGCGGCCTACGCGTTCGCGCGGGTCAGGTTCCGCGGGCGGAACCTGTTCTTCGTGTGCATGATCGCCACGATGCTCCTGCCGTTCCACGTCGTGATCATCCCGCAGTACATCGTGTTCAACAACCTCGGCATGATCAACACCTACTGGCCGCTGCTGCTGGGCAAGTTCCTGGCCACGGAGTCGTTCTTCGTGTTCCTGATGATCCAGTTCATCCGCGGGCTGCCGCGCGAGCTGGACGAGGCGGCGGTCATCGACGGCGCCGGGCACCCGCGGATCTTCTTCTCGATCATCCTCCCGCTCATGAAGCCCGCGCTGGTCACCAGCTCGATCTTCGCCTTCATCTGGTCGTGGAACGACTTCTTCGGGCCGCTGCTGTACCTCAAGGAGCCCGGCATGTACACGATGCCGCTCGCCCTGCGCCTGTACGTGGACCAGACGTCGACGAGCGACTACGGCGCCCAGATGGCCATGGCCATCCTCGCCCTCCTGCCGGTCCTGCTGTTCTTCTTCGCCTTCCAGCGTCAGCTGGTCGGCGGCGTCGCGACCCAGGGGCTGAAGGGATGAGCGCGCACGGCGGCCCCGCCGGTCCCGGACGCGGGGAGACGCCCGAGTCCCGCGGGGCCGAACGCCTCCTCCGGTTCGGCGGCGGGTCCGTCGCCCTCTTCGGCGAGATGATCGTGGTCGGGCTCGTCGTGACCGCGCTGTCGCTGCCCCTGGTGACGGCCGTCCCCGCGATCGCCGCGGGGACCCGCCACCTGGACCGCCACCTCGCCGACCGCAGCGACGGCCTGAACGAGCTGCTGTCCTGCGCCTGGCGCGCGGTCAAGGGCGGCTGGCTCGCGGGCGCCGCCGTCGCGCTGGTGGTGGGCTTGCTCGGCCTCAACGTCGCACTCGGCGTCCAGGGCCTGGTCCCCGGCGGCACGCCGCTGGCGGTCGTCAGCGGCCTCTTCGCCGCGGTGATCGCGGTGGTCGCCGTCCGCGCGGCGTCCCTGTGGGAGCCCGGGGCCGACTGGCGCGAGCTGCTGCGCGACGCCGCCGCCCTGACCACCGTCGACCCCGTCGGCACCGCCTATGTCCTCATCGGACTCGGCGTGGGCGGCGTGGTGGCGTGGATGTTCCTGCCGCTCATCGTCATCACGCCGGGGATGCTCGCCGTCGCCATGCTCGCCGCCCGGCGCCGCGCCTACGCCTGAACCGCCGCGAACGCACCCCGGCCCGCCGACCGGCATGCGAAGGCACACCGAGCCGACCGATCCCCGACCTTCAAGAAAGCGCTTACTCAACGGGAGTTGACAATGACGTCACCACACGGACCCGGTCGGCCGCGCGTCTCGCGCCGCGGGCTGCTGCGGACCGGCACCCTGACGGCGGGGGCGGTCGCGCTCGCCGCGGCCGCCTCGCCATGGGCCGCACCGGGAACCGCACGAGCACAGGAAGTCGCGGGAGACGACGGGCCCCTGTGGCTCCGCTACCTCCGGGTCGCCGACCCCGACCGCCTCGACCGCTACCGCGACGTCTTCAAACGCGTCGCCGTCTTCGGCACCGGCCCCCTCATCGACAACGCCGAGCACGAGGTCCGCCGCGCCCTCGCCGGCCTCACCGGCGTCGAACCGGACACCGGCTGGTCCGGCGCGCACGGCACGCTGGTGATCGGCACGATCGACTCGTCCCCGCACGTGCGCGACGCCGTCGGCGCCGCCGACGCCGAGGCCCTCGGCACCGAGGGCTTCGCGATCCGGGTGCGGACCACCGGCCGCGGCGTCAAGCGGATCGCCGTGGCCGCCAACGAACCCGCCGGGGTCCTCTACGGCGTGTTCCACCTGATCCGCTCCCTCCAGAACGGCACCGAACCCGAGGACCTCGACGCCACCGAAGCGCCCGACGCCCCTCTGCGGATGCTGAACCACTGGGACAACCTCGACGGCTCCGTCGAGCGCGGCTACGCCGGGCGCTCGATCTTCGCGTGGGACGCACTGCCCGAGCTGACCGAGCGGATGACCGACTACGCCCGCGCCACCGCCTCGATCGGGATCAACGCCGCCGTCCTCAACAACGTGAACGCCGACGCGGCCTTCATCGAGACGGCGATGCTCGCGAAGCTCGCCCCGCTGTGCGAACTGCTCGCCTCGTGGGGGATCAGCCCCTGGCTGTCGCTCAACTACGCCAGCCCCATGCTCCTCACCGAGGACTCGGACGACCCGATCACCACCGCCGACCCCGAGGACCCGCGCGTCCGGCAGTGGTGGCGCGACAAGGCCGCCGAGATCGAGGAGGCCCTCCCCGACCTCGGCGGCTTCCTCGTCAAGGCCAACTCCGAAGGACAGCCCGGGCCCCTCGACTACGGGCGCACGCACGCCGACGGCGCCAACATGCTCGCCCGCGCGGTCGCCCCGCGGCTGATCGTGTGGCGCTCCTTCGTCCACGAGGACTTCGGCGACTGGGCCGAGTACCAGTACCGCGTCTTCGCGCCCCTCGACGGCGAGTTCGACGACAACGTGATCGTGCAGACCAAGAACGGCCCCATCGACTTCCAGGTCCGCGAACCCGTCCACCCGCTCTTCGGCGAGCTCGCGGCCACCCACCAGATGGTCGAGCTCCAGATCACCCAGGAGTACACCGGGCACGACGGCCACGCCGTCTTCCTCGCCCCCATGTGGCGCGAGGTGCTCGACTTCCCCACCGGCGGGCCCGGCACCGGTCCCACCGTCGCGGAGGTCGTCGCCGCCGGCCCCGCGGGCCTCGCGGGCGTGAGCAACTTCGGCGACGACGACAACTGGACCGGCTACCGCCTCGGCGCCGCCAACAGCTACGCCTTCGGCCGCCTCGCCTGGTCCACCGGCGCCGACCCCGCCGACCTCGCCGCCGAGTGGATCCGGATGACCTTCGGCGTCGACCGGGAGGTCGTCGACGCGGTCGCCGCGATCCTGCTCGACTCCTGGCGGACCTACGAGGACTACACCGCCCCGCTCGGCATGGGCTACCTGAGCAACCCCGGCGGCGCGCACTTCGACCCCGACCCGGTCGGCACGGTCACGCAGTCGCACCACAGCACCGGCGAGGGCACCGGCTTCGACCGCACCGTCGCCACCGGCACCGGCTTCACCGGCCTCTACCCCGAGGCCTGGACCGAGGTCTACGAGAACCTCGAGACCGTCCCGGACGAGCTGCTGCTGTTCATGCACTGGGTCCCCTACGACCACCGCCTCAAGTCGGGGTCCACCGTCATCCAGCACGTCTACGACACGCACTTCGCCGGCGTGGAGCGGGTGCGCGAGTTCGAAGACGCCTGGCTCGCCCTCGCGGGCCGCGTCGACGAGGAGCGGCACGCCGAGATCGCCGCGGACTTCGCCGAGCAGATCGGCCACGCCACGACCTGGCGCGACGCGATCGTCGCCTTCTTCTTCGACCTCGGCCGGGTACTCGACGAGCACCGGTCCTGGACGCAGATCGCCGTGCCCGGCGAGCGGGTCCTCACCGGCGGCTGGGGCAACCGCGTCGCCGTCGAGGTCACCAACGCGAGCGGTGAGACCAGGGAACTGGAGGCCCGGCTCGCGCCCGCCGAAGGCGACTGGGGCGCCGCGGCCGCCGTCGAGATCCCCTCGCGCGAGACCGCGACCGCGCTCATCCCGGTCCAGCCGCCGCTCCAGGGCTGGGAGGGCCCCGTCGACGTCGAACTGGCGCCGGAGGGCACGGTCCTCGGCAACCGGGGCGTCCGCTTCCTCGTCGCCCCCGCCGGGCAGCGCTGCCACCTCGCCCTGGACGCGGGCACCGACGGCTCTCCGGTGCAGCCCGGCTACCGACGGCTGGCCCCCGGCACGACCTTCTCGGACGAACGCGGCTACGGCTGGGTCGCCGGCCCGACCCCCAACGGCCGCGACCGCAACGTCCTCGAACCGCTCACGGCCGACCTGGTCGGCCACCCGGACGCCTGCACCCTGCGCGTCACCGTCCCCTCAGGACGGCACACCGCCCAGCTCCTCATCGGCGACCGCGGCGCCCGCTGCCGCCCCTTCACCGTCGCCGCGGGCGGCACCGAGACCACCACGCCCGACCTGAACTCCGGCGTCTTCACCTGGGTCGAGGTCGAACTCGACGGCGGCGACGCCGGGGGACCGGTGGACCTCGAGCTCACCGGCATCGACGACTGGTGGAAGCTGGCCGCGCTCGTCGTCCCCGACCCGGACGCGCCGATGCCGCCCGTGCGGGTCCACGCGGCGGGCGCCGAACCGATCTGGTGGACCGGCGGCTCGTACGAGGTCGCCGTCGCCGTGGCGAACGACGGCGACACTGAAGCCGAGGTCACCGTCGACATCGCCGTCCCCGACGGCTGGCAGGCCGCCCCCGTGACCGCCGCCGTCGCCGCGGGCTCCGAACAGGACATCGCGGTCCCGGTGACCGCGGGACCCGAGCCGAGCATCGAACGGCTCGCGATCACCGTGACCGCGAACGGCACCGTCCTCGAATCCGGCAGGCTCGTCGAAGTCGTGGCCGCGCCCGACCCGGCGCGCGCCGCGCTCGCCCTCGACGCCGGGCCCGACGCCGAGGCCGTCATCCCCGGGTACCGGGCGCTCACCCCCGAGAGCGGATGGGACGCCGGCCAGGGCTACGGCTGGAGCGGCGAGCGCCCGGACGCGCGGGACCGGCGCAACACCGACCCGCTGCGCCGCGACCTCGTCGTCGCCACCAGCGAACGCGTCCTCGACGTGGCGATCCCCGCGGGCGGGCACCGCGTCTGGATCCTCACCGGCGACCCCCTCACCGACTCGGCGGTCACCGTCGTCTCCGAGAACGGGGCGGAGCTGGGCCGCTCGGGCGCGTCCACCCTGCCGTCCCGAAAGATGACCTGGTTCTCCTTCGAGGTCGACGGCGGCGCGGACGGCCGCGTCGCGTCCTTGGCGCTCACCGGCAGCGGCCTCAACAAGATGTGGCGCATCGCCGCACTCGCCGTCGTCGGTCCCCAGTGAACCCAGTGAAAGAGAGGCACCCCGTGCGCAGATCCAGACTGGCGGTCGCCACCGCCGCGGTCATCGGCCTGCTGGCCGTCGGCCCCCCGGTCGCGGCCGACCCCGGCGACGAGCCGGGCACCTACGAGAACCACATCATGGACGACCTGGCGGACGCCTTCTCGGACCCGTCGATCATCCAGGGCAAGGACGGCTACTGGTACGCCTACGCGACCCAGACCAGCCTCCGCAAGGACAACCGCGGCGGCGACTGGGACGACCAGTACTTCATGCCGATCATGCGCTCGGCGGACCTGGTCGACTGGGAGTACGTCGGCGAGGTCTTCGACCGCGACAACCACCCCGAGTGGCGCGACTTCGACACCACCTACTACTGGGCCCCCGACGTGCGCTACGTCGACGGCCTGTACCACCTCTACTACGCCGCCGCGGGCGGCGGCGGGCCGCGCAACCAGCTCGGCCTGGCGACCGCCCCGACCCCGGCCGGCCCCTGGACGGACCTGGGCCGCCCGGTGATCGAGGAGGACGACGGCGCCAACCAGATCGACCCGGCCCTGTTCGTCGACGACGACGGCGCCAAGTACCTCTACTACGGCTCGTTCAAGGACGCCGGCGTGCGCGCGGTCGAGCTGAACGACGAGGGCACCGCCCCCGTGGGCGAGTCCGTCCAGGTCGTCGGCAGCCGCCAGGGCGAGGCGCCCTACGTGGTCAAGCACGACGGCCTGTACTACCTGTTCTACTCCGGACTCGGCTGCTGCGAGCGCGAGAAGGGCGGCTACCCCGTCTTCGTCGGCCGCTCCGACAGCCCGCTGGGGCCGTTCACCGACGCGGACGGCGTCAGCCTCACCGCGGAGAACCCGGGCGGCACGATCGTCAACTCGCCCAACGGGAACCGCTGGGTCGCCTCCGGCCACTCGGCGAACGTCGTGGACCACTCGGGACAGGAGTGGATCCTCACCAACGGCTTCGACCGCTTCGAGGAGGACCTGACCTGGGGCGGGCGTCCCACCCTGATGGACCGCCTGGACTGGATCGACGGCTGGCCCACGGTCAACGCGGGCGCCTGGTCCAGCGACGGCCCGCAGACCGCGCCGGTCGGCGCCTGGGACGCGGGCAGCCGCTTCGAGGACGGCACTGGTTTCGAGGACGGCGCCGGCGGCTTCAGCACGCCCGGACCCGGCCGCTGGAAGCGGGACCAGGACGACCTGTCCGGCGGCTTCGCGTACAACACCGCGCACTCGCCGAACCCGTCGTTCCTGCTCCCCGACGACGCGCCCACCGGCGACGTGCGGCTGGAGTCGGACGTGCGGGTCACCGACGACCGCGGCCGGGCCGGACTCGTCCTGGGCTACGAGGACTCCCGCAACCACGCCGTCGCCTGGATCGACGCCGACGGACTGCTCAGCGTCGAGGTGCGGCGCCACGGCCGGATCACCGACCGCGTCCAGGCGCAGGTCCACGACGGCGCCGACCTGTCCGACTGGCACGCGCTGACCGCCGAGATCGACGCGGGCACCGCCCACGTCGAGCTCAGCGCCTCGCTGCTGGGGATGCCGCTCGCCGAACTCGACATCGCGGTGCCGGCCTCCTGGGCACCGGGCGGCGCGGCCTCCACCCGCGGCGCCGCGGCGATCGACAACCTCGGCGTGACGGCCCTCTACGAGCCGGTCACCGAACGCGTCGCCGACCCCGCGGTCGGCGAGGAGCTCACCGGGTACGGCGAGGAGTTCGACGACGCCGACCTCGCCGACTGGAACTGGTTCGGCACGCCCGACGGGCGAGTGGAGGACGGCGCCTACGTGTGGCCGACCCAGGACGCGGACCTCAGCGGCAACGGGGCCATGGCCTCCGCGCTCCTGCGCGACGCGCCCGAGGGCACCTACACGGTGGAGACGAAGCTCCACCTGCCGATCTCCGAGGACCCGGCCACGGACGAGTCCCAGCGCCCGCAGGCGGGCCTGGTCGCGTTCCAGAGCCCGGAGAGCTCGATCCACCTCGCCTCGGTGAAGAACGGCCCGTCCGGGCAGGTGCTGCTGTGGATCGGCCGCGACCGCAACCCGTGGCCCGAGATGCAGGTGGGCGTCGCGGCCGACGAGCTGTGGCTGCGCCTGCGGCACACCGTCGACCCGGACACCGGCGAGCACCTGTTCCAGGCCGCCACGAGCCGGGACGGCGAGCACTACACCTGGGGCGGCGTCTGGCACCTGCCGGAAGGCGCCGAACCGCAGATCGGCCTGGTCTCGATGGCGGGCGAGGGACTGACCGCCACCTTCGACTACGTCCGCTTCTACAAGTGACACCACGCCGGGGCGGGAGACCTTCCGCCCCGGCGCCACCGGGCGCGGCGACGGCCTCCGGGTACCCTGGACCACCCGTCACCCCAGGAGGCTCACGTGGCCCTTCCCGCCCCTCTGACCGCCAGCGCATCGCTCGTACTGGCGCTCCTGGTCCTGTCCGCCTGCTCGGACGACTGGATCTGCAGCGACACCACCGCTGAACGCGGCAAGGCCGCCTCGACGGTCGAAGTCGAGAGCGTCTGGGGCGACACCGGCGTGACCGCCGCGATCACGGAGTGGCGGCTGGAGCCGCACCCGCAGACCCCCGACGAAGGCGACCAGGTGTTCTTCGACTACCGGCTCGTCTCCGAGGACCGCGACCCGTGGAACATCGAACTGGACGTGTGCGCGGTGGACGCGGACCGCGTGGCCCTCGCCTGCACGACCATCGACTCCGGCATGGCGTGGGGGCAGGACGACGGCGCGCTGACCGGCGACGGCTGGTTCGCCGTCGAGCACCCCGAGCGGGTCGACGCGGTGCTGCTGGTCCCGAACGACCAGTCCGAGCAGCGGCACGACTGCGACGACGACCTCAAGGACGGCGGTGGCCCCCACCCGCCCGAACCCGTGTCGCCCGGAGACCGACTCTAGGCCGGTGCCGTCGGACCGGGGCGCTATCGTCAGGCCGCAACGGTTGAGAGGAGACCCGATGGGCGCGAAGGCCGGACTCGTCCACCTCGGCGAAGGCCTTCCCTCCGCGGCGCTGCGGGCGGCCCTCCGGCCCGACCTGGAACGGTCGGCCGAGCTGGCCGCAACGGTGCTCGGCGGACCGGTCGGCGCCGACGGCACCCGCGTCCTCACCGAAGAGGGCGTGTGGCCCGAGCGGGGCACGATCTGCGTCGCGGCGTGGGAGGCGTCCGCCCTGATCGGATACCGGGAGATCGGCCCCGACCGCCCGAGCGAGATCGGTGCCTGGATCAAGGCGGTGTCGCCGACCGGAAGCGCGCACGGCGTCTTCATGCACAGCGCGGTCGACTACGGCGCGTTCGCGGTCTGGGAGGGCGGCGAGCTCCGGCGCTCGATCAGCCTCGCCGCCGACGCCGGGACCATGGAGGACACGGGGGACCGGTACCCCTTCGAGGCGCCGTTCTGGACCGGGGCCCGCGGCCTCGCCCACGCCCCCGACTACCCGCTGCCGTTCCACCCGCTCGACCTCGCGGAAGAGGCGCTCCTGGCGTTCTTCGGATTCGGCATCGAGCGATCGCCCTCCACGTTCACCATTGACGCCGACACGATCGAGCTCCCCGCCTTCCGCTTGAAAGAGTGAGCCCGACCGGAGCGGCATCTCCGCGGTATCGGTGCGTCCGCGTCTGCGCGCCAAAGCCTTTCGAGCCGACGCGGGCTTTTCGGCGAGAAGCCGCGGGCCTCCGGCGGTTCGGGGACGGCCCGCGGCGGCACCGGTAGACTGGCCCCGGATTCGGCGGGGGCGTCCCGTCGGCGGAGTGGGGGAGAGCCATGGAGCAGCGCGTATTCGGCAGGAGTGGCCGGCGGGTGTCGGTGGTCGGGCTGGGCACCTGGCAGCTCGGCGCCGACTGGGGCGAGGTCGAGGAGTCCGACGCCCTCGCCGTGCTGGAGGCCGCCCTCGACGCCGGGGTGACCTTCTTCGACACCGCGGACGTGTACGGCGACGGCCGCTCCGAGCAGCTCATCGGCCGCTTCCTGCGCGAGCACGCCGACGCCGACGTGCTCGTGGCCACCAAGATGGGCCGCCGCGTCGACCAGGACCCGGCGCTGTACACCCTTGAGAACTTCCGCGCCTGGACCGACCGCTCCCGCGCGAACCTCGGCGTCGACCGGCTCGACCTGGTCCAGCTCCACTGCCCGCCCACCCCCGTCTACTCCTCGGACGCCGTCTTCGACGCCCTCGACACCCTCGTGGAGGAGGACCGGATCGCCGCTTACGGCGTGAGCGTCGAGACCTGCGACGAGGCCCTGACCGCGATCGCCCGCCCCGGCACCGCCAGCGTGCAGATCATCCTGAACCCGTTCCGGCTCAAGCCGCTCGAGCAGGTCCTGCCCGCCGCCGCCGAGGCCGGGGTCGGCGTCATCGCCCGCGTCCCCCTCGCCAGCGGCCTCCTCTCGGGCAAGTACACGAAGGACACCGTCTTCGCCGCCGACGACCACCGCGCCTTCAACCGGCACGGCGAGGCCTTCGACCAGGGCGAGACGTTCTCCGGCGTCGACTACGCCACGGGCGTCGAGGCGGCCGTCGAGTTCGCGGGCCTGGCGCCCGAGGGCGCGACCCCCGCGCAGACCGCGCTGCGCTGGATCCTCCAGCAGCCCGGCGTCTCCACCGTGATCCCCGGCGCCCGCAATCCTGAGCAGGCCCGCGCCAACGCCGCGGCCGCCGACCTCGCGCCCCTGCCCGAGGCCGCCCTGGGCGCCGTGCGCGACCTCTACGACCGCCGGATCCGCGAGCAGGTCCACCACCGCTGGTGAGCCGAGCCTGAAACGCCGGTGCCTCACCGCGAATCCGCGGTGAGGCACCGGCGTTTCAGGTCGCGCTCTCGTTGAGGTGCAGGACCGCGTCGGCGCCCTCCAGCGTCTCCCGGTCCAGCGGGAAGCGGCCCTCGCCCTTGAACTCGTCGGCGGCCGTCAGGCCCCAGGCCTCGCCCGCGCCGGGCGCGGTGCCGCCGAGGACGCAGACGTACCGCTCCCGCAGTAGCGCGGCCACGACCGCGCCGGCCCCGTTCCAGGCGAGGTCCATGCCCGCCATGGACATGCGGCTCCGGTTCCGCTGCAAGTGGACGTTGTGCCCGCAGACCATGGTCGGGCCCCGGCGGGCCTCCAGGTCGCGGACGTCGAGCAGGTTCCGTGCCATGATCGCGTCCCGCACGGCCGACAGCCGCGACCACCGGTCGCCCTCGTCGGTCCGGACCGCCGCCTGCCGGTGGTAGCGCAGCAGGTCCAGCGCCGTGGCGACGTGCACCCTGGCCCGGTCCCAGTCGGCGCGCGAGGCGGCCGCGATCAGCCGGGGCGCCTCGGCGTAGAGCGCGGTGAGCATGTCGTCGGCGATCGCCCGCAGCCGCCGGGCCTCGTCGGTGTCGCCGGGCGACCGGTCCGGGTCGGTGACCGCCTCCATGCCGCCCCACCGGTCGTCGTCGCCGACGAGCGGCGCCAGGTCCAGGTCGAGTCCGAGGCGGTCGCGCCCGAACTCCAGGTACCGCCGGGGGCTCTCCGCGGTGAACTCGAACGGCGCGTCCATGCCGTGGAACGCCAACCGCTCCTCGGGCGCCCGCCGCTCGTTGTACTCCCGCATCCAGGCGACCAGCCGCCGGTTGGCGTCGTGGGCGCCGAACCCGTGCGAGAACCCCTCCGCGAGCACGGCCTCGAAGTCGCCCTCTCCTTCCCGGACGTAGTCGTCGACGGCGAACGCGGCCACCCGGTCGGTCTCGAGCGCGATCGACCGGAAGCCGCGCTCGACCAGCCGCGCGAACAGCTCGTTGCGGATCAGCCCGTAGGCCGGCTCCCGGTGGTCCGGCTCGCCGAACCCCAGCAGGTCGCACGAGTCGTTGACGAATTCGCAGATGTCCTGAGTCATGGCCTCAAACATATCGTTGAAACAGCGGTTGAACTTCGCCTCGGCCCCGGCCTCGGAGCCGTCCGGTAAAGTCTCAAACCGATGACGAACCTGCGGCCTTCCGACCTCGCGCGGGAGCACGGCCTGTCGACCCAGACGGTGCGCAACTACGAGCGCGACGGGTGCCTCCCGCCCGCCGGGCGCACCCCCGGCGGCCACCGGGCCTACACCGAGGTCCACGCGGCGGCCCTCCGCGCCTTCCTCGCGCTGACCAGGGCCTACGGGCACGCGACCGCCGCCGAGGTCATGCACGCGCTGCACGACGGGAAGCTCGACGACGCCCTGATGGTCGTCGACCGCGGCCACGAGCAGCTCCTGCGCGACCGGACCACCCTCGACGCCGTGCGGGCGGCGGTCACGGGCCTGACGGCCGAGCCCGCGAGCGACTTGCGCCCCTTCACCATCGGCGAGGTCGCGTACCGGCTCCGCGTGACCCCGGCGACGCTGCGCAACTGGGAGGGCGCCGGGATACTCGCCCCCGCCAGGGACCGGGCCGGGTACCGCCGCTTCGACGCCGAGGACGTCCGCGACGCCGAGCTCGCCCACCTGCTGCGGCGCGGCGGCTACCCGCTGGACCACATCGCGACCGTGGTCCAGCAGGTCCGGACGGCGGGCGGCGCCGAGGCGCTGTCCGAGGCCCTGGAGGACTGGCGCCGCAGGCTGACCGGCCAGGGCCTCGCCATGCTCGAGGCCGCCGCGCACCTCAGCCGCTACCTGGACGCCGGCCCGCCGCGCTCCGGCGGCCGCTGACCTCCGGCGCGGCCCGGTTCACGCCGCGGCCGGGACCTGCCGCTGCCCCGGTCCGGTGTAGGCGCTCAGCGGGCGGATCAGGGCGTTCGCGGCGAGCTGCTCGATGACGTGCGCCGACCAGCCGGTGATGCGGGACATGACGAACAGCGGCGTGAACATCGGGATGTCGAAGCCCATGAGGTGGTAGGCGGGCCCGGCCGGGAAGTCCAGGTTCGGGTGGAGCCCCTTGGCCTCCAGCATCGCCGCCTCGAGCTCCTCGTACATCGCGACCCACCTGCCGCCGTCGACCCGCTCGGCCATGGCCGTGAACGCGGCCTTCATGGTCGGCACCCGCGAGTCCGCGCCCTTGTAGACCCGGTGCCCGAACCCCATGACCTTCTCCTTGGCCGCCAACCGGTCCCGGAGCCAGTCCCGGGCGAGGGCCGGGTCGCCGATCTCGAGCATCATGCGCATGACGGCCTCGTTCGCGCCGCCGTGCAGGGGCCCCTTGAGCGCGCCGATCGCGGCGGTCACGGCCGAGTAGATGTCCGACAGCGTGGACGCGACCACGCGCGCGGTGAACGTGGAGGCGTTGAAGCTGTGCTCGGCGTACAGGATCATCGAGATCTCGAAGCAGCGCAGCACCTCCGGCGCGGGCACCTCTCCGAAGCACATGTGGAAGAAGTTCTGGGTGAAGCCCAGCCCCGCGTCCGGCGGGATGCGGTCCAGGCCCCTGCGGCGCCGGTGGCCGTGGGCGATCACCGTGGGCAGCTTGGCGAACATCGCCTCGGCCTTGGCCCGGTTGGCGGCCGGGCTGTTGTCGTCCTCTGCCGGGTCCTCCGCGCCGAGGCAGCTGACGGCGGTGCGCAGCAGGTCCATCGGGTGGCAGTTGTCCGGGACGCGGTCGATCACGCCGATGGTCGAGCGGGTCACCTCCCGCTGCGCCCGCTCGCGCTCGGTGAAACGCCGCAGCGCGGCCCCGTCGGGCAGCTCGCCGTACCAGATGAGGTGCGCGACCTCCTCGAAGCTCCGCGACGCCGCGAGCTGCTGCACGGGGTAGCCGCGGTAGGTCAGCGAGTTGGTCTCGGGCACGACCTCGGAGATCGCGGTGGTGTCCGCGACCACCCCGGCCAGGCCCTTGCGGATGTCGCTCATGCGTCCCTCCCCGGGATCTGAAAATCGAACAGCTCCTGGTCGAACGCCGCGTAGGAGGCGTAGTCGACCAGCTCGTACAGGCGCGCCCGGGTCTGCATCCGGTCCACCACGGACGCCTGCGTGCCTTCGGCGTTCAGCGTCTCCAGCAGGGTCTCGACCGCGCCCATCGCGGCGCGGAGGCTGCTCACCGGCCAGATGACGGCGTTGTAGCCGAGCTCCTGCAACCGCTCGGCGCCGAGCAGCGGCGAGGCCCCGAACTCGGTCATGTTCGCCAGCAGCGGCACGTCGACCGCCGCGCGGAACGCGGCGAACTCGGCCTCGTCGCGCATCGCCTCGGGGAACACCATGTCCGCCCCGGCGTCCACATAGGCCTTCGCCCGGTCGATGGCGGCGTCCAGGCCCTCGACGGCGCGGGCGTCGGTGCGGGCGCAGACCACGAAGTCGGGGTCGGTGCGGGCCCGCACCGCCGCGGCCACGCGGCGGACCATCTGCTCGACCGGGACGACCTGCTTGCCGTCGAGGTGGCCGCAGCGCTTGGGGTTCACCTGGTCCTCCAGGTGCAGCCCGGCGAGCCCGGCGTCCTCGAACGCGCCGACCGAGCGCGCCACGTTGGACACCTCGCCGAAGCCGGTGTCGGCGTCGACGAGCGTCGGCAGGTCCGTGGCGCGCGCGATCTGCCCGCCCCGCCCGGCCACCTCCGTCAGCGTCGTCAGTCCGATGTCGGGCAGGGCGAGGTCGGCCGCGAGCGCGGCCCCGGAGGCGTAGACGCCGTCGAAGCCGTGGTCGGCGACGGCCCGCGCGGCCAGCGGCGAGAACGCCCCGGGCAGGCGCTGGATCCGCCCCGAGGCCAGGCCCTCGCGCAGTCGGCGGCGCTTGTCGGCGGGCGTGGTGCGCTGCGTCATCAGAAGAGTCCTCCGCGGTTCGGTTCGGTGAGCGCCGGGGCCGAGAGGTTCAACTGCCGGACCTCCTCGGCGTCGAGCCGGTCGAGGCGGCGGGCCAGGTCCAGGAACCGGTCCTGCTCGGCCGCGTCGACCACGCCTTCGGCGAGTCGGCGGAACTTCGCGATGTACTGCTCGCGCCCGAAGGGCCTCGCGCCCCTGGGGTGCGCGTCGGCCACGGCGATCTCGTCCTCGATCCGCGAGCCGTCCTCGAGCGTCACCGTCACCCGGCCCCCGAAGGCCCGCTCATCCGGGTCGGGGTCGTGGTACCGGGCCGTCCACTCCGGATCCTCGACCGTGCGGACCTTGCGCCACAGGCGCACGGTCGACTCCCGGTGCGCCCGTTCAGGAGTGTAGGACCGCTCGTGGTGCCAGTCCCGGTCCTCCAGGGCCACCGCGAAGATGTAGAGGATCGAGTGGTCCAGGGTCTCGCGGCTGGCGTCCGGGTCGGTCTTCTGCGGGTCGTTCGCGCCCGTTCCGATCACGTGGTGCGTGTGGTGGCTCGTGCGGATCACGACCTCCGCGACGCGCGAGAGGTCCCCGATCCGGGGCGCGAGGCGCCGCGCCAGGTCGATGAGCGCCTGGCTCTGGTACTCCGCCGAGTGCTCCTTGGTGTACGTGTCCAGGATGGCGCGCTTGGGCTCCCCGGCCTCGGGCAGCGGCACCTCGTACCGGGCCCCGGGCCCGCCGAGCAGCCGCGCGATCACGCCGTCCTCGCCCTCGTAGACCGGCGAGGGCGCGCCCTCGCCGCGCATGGCCCGGTCGACCGCCTCGACCGCGAGCTTCCCGGCGAACGCGGGGGCGTACGCCTTCCACGACGAGATCGCGCCCTTGCGGCTCTGCCTCGTGGTCGTCGTGGTGTGCAGCGCCTGGCCCACCGCCTGGTACACCGTCTCGGCGTCCAGGCCCAGCAGCGTCCCGATCCCGGCCGCCGCCGAGGGCCCCAGGTGCGCGATGTGGTCGATCCGGTGCTCGTGCAGGCAGATCCCGCGCACCAGGTCCACCTGGACCTCGTACCCGGTCGCGATGCCGCGCACCAGCGCCCGCCCGTCCAGGCCCCGGTGCTGGGCCACCGCCAGGACCGGCGGGATGTTGTCGCCGGGGTGCGAGTAGTCGGCGGCCAGGAACGTGTCGTGGAAGTCGAGCTCGCGCACGGCGACCCCGTTCGCCCACGCCGCCCACTCGGGGGAGACCCGCGGCGCGGGCCCGAGGCCGAACACGCCCGCGCCGGGCCGGTACGGGTGGGCCAGCGCCTGCGCCCGGGCGTTCACCACGGGGGAGCGGGCCAGCGACGCGGCCGCGACCGCCGCGTTGTCGATGACCCGGTTCCCGATCATCTCGGCGACCTCGGGCTCGACCTCCACGGGGTCGGCCGCGACCCGCGCGATCCTCCAGGCGAGCTGCTCCTCGCGGGGCAGCTCCTCCGCGGAGGCGTACGTCCGGACCACATGTGTCTGCAACTGGATCTCCTCGCCCTGCGGCCACCGCCGCGTTCCGTTCCTCTGCCCGAAGGGTAGGTTCACAGTATGCACAGATCCGAATCCCCTTGAAACAGCTGTAAATGTGGTTTCTTGTGGAATTTTTCGGCCGCAGTTGTGAATCTTGTGAAAGGGCGTGGTCATGGCGTTGAAGAAGGCGAAGGTCGGGCTGCGGCTGCGCCGCTTCCGCGAGGAGCAGGGCCTCACCCAGGCCGCGCTGGCCTCGGCGCTGGGCATCTCGACCAGCTACGTCAACCAGATGGAGTCGAACCAGCGGCCCATCACCGGCCCGGTCCTGCTGCGCCTCGCCGAGGTCTACGACGTGGACGTGCAGCGCTTCTCCGCCGCCGAGAGCGACCGGCTGGCCGCGCAGCTGCGCGACGCCCTCGCCGACACCGCCCACGCCGAGCAGGTCCCGCCCTCCGAGACCCGCCAGCTCGCCGAGGGCGCCCCCGAACTCGCGCGCTACGTCGTGGACCTGCACCGCCGCTACCGGCACGCCCTGGAGCGCAACGCCGCCATGAGCGCCGAACTCGACGCCGGGGCCTCGCCCACGGCCTACGAGGAGGTGCGGGACCTGTTCTACGCCAAGCGCAACTACATCCCCGAACTGGACGAGGCCGCCGAGCGGCTCTGCGCCGAGGCCGGCCTCCACCCCGATCCCGTCGGCGGCCTGACGCGGCTGCTGCGCGAGCGCCACGGCACCGCCGTCGCCGACCTCGACCCGGCCGAGCAGGCCCGCACGAAGCGCCGCTTCGACCCCGAGACCCGGGTCCTGCGCCTCTCCGCGCTCCTGAACCCCGCCCAGCGCGCGTTCCAGCTCGCGACCCACCTGGCCCTGACCGGGTTCGCCGACCTCATCGAACCGCAGGTCGCCGCCGCGGACCTGTCAGGGGACGAGGCGCGGGCCCTGGCGCGGGTGGGCCTCGCCAACTACTTCGCCGGGGCCCTGATCCTGCCCTACGGCGCCTTCCACAGGGCCGCCGAGGAACTGCGCTACGACATCGACCTGCTCCAGCGCCGCTTCCACGTCGGCTACGAGACCGTCGCCCACCGCCTGAGCACGCTCCAGCGGCCCGGCGCGCGGGGCGTGCCGTTCTTCTTCGTCCGCGTCGACCGGGCCGGGAACATCTCGAAGCGCCAGTCCGCCACCGACTTCCACTTCTCGCGCGTCGGCGGCACCTGCCCCCTGTGGAACGTCTACGAGGCGTTCTCCCAGCCCGGCGCGGTCCGCACGCAGCTGGCCCAGATGCCGGACGGGCGCGCCTACCTGTGGGTCGCGCGCACCGTCACCAGCAGCTACGGCGGCTTCGGGACGCCCACCAAGACCTTCGCGGTGGGCCTGGGCTGCGACCTCCACCACGCCCACCGCCTGGTCTACGCCGACGGCCTCGACCTGGCGAACCCCGCCGCCCGCACCCCGATCGGGCCCGGGTGCAAGGTGTGCGACCGGGACGGCTGCCCGCAGCGGGCCTTCCCGGCCATCGGCAAGCCGCTGGAGGCGACCGGCCACCGCAGCCGGTTCACCCCCTACCCCTCGACCACCGAGCCCGACCGGGACTGAGCCCGGTCAGCCCCCCATCGCCTCGCGCAGGATCGCGACGCCGCGGTCGATCTCGTCGGGCTCGACCACCAGCGGCGGTGCGATGCGGACGGTCCGGTGGTGGGTCTCCTTGCACAGCAGGCCGTTGCGGGCCGCGCGCTCGCAGACCTCGCGGGCGGTCGGGCCGCCGTCGGCGAGGTCCACGCCCGCCCACAGGCCGCACACCCGCACCGCGTCCACGCGGCTCGGGTCGAGCCCGGCGAGCGCGGCCTCGAGGTGCTTGCCGAGGTCCTGGGCGCGCGCCTGCCACTCGCCGGTGGCGAGCATGGCGACGACCTCGGTCCCGACCGCGGCGGCGAGCGGGTTGCCGCCGAACGTGGACCCGTGGGTGCCGGGCGTGAAGACGTCCATGACCTCGCGGTCGGCCGCGACCGCCGAGACCGGCACGATGCCGCCGCCGAGGGCCTTGCCCAGCAGGTACACGTCGGGGACCACGCCCTCCCGGTCGCATGCGAAGGTGCGCCCGGTGCGGGCCAGGCCCGACTGGATCTCGTCGGCGATCATCAGCACGCCGTTCCGGTCGCAGGCCTCGCGGACCGCGCGCAGGTAGCCGGCCGGCGGGATCAGGACGCCCGCCTCGCCCTGCACCGGCTCGACGAGGACGGCGACCGTGTCGGGCCCGATCGCGGCGGTGAGCGCGTCGGCGTCGCCGTAGGGCACCGAGTCGAACCCGGGCGCGAAGGGCCCGAACCCCTCTCGCGCCGACGGGTCGGAGGAGAAGCCCACGATGGTGGTGGTCCGTCCGTGGAAGTTCCCGTCGAACACGACGATCCGCGCCCGGTCCGCCGCGACGCCCTTGCGCTCGTACCCCCATTTGCGGGCGGCCTTGATCGCGGTCTCGACCGCTTCGGCGCCGGTGTTCATCGGCAGGACGGCGTCCTTGCCGCACAGCTCGGCGAGCCCGGACAGGAACGGCCCCAGCGCGTCGGTGTGGAAGGCCCGCGAGGCGAGGGTGAGCCGGTCGAGCTGGGCCTTCGCGGCCCCGACCAGCCGCGGGTGCCGGTGCCCGAAGTTGACCGCCGAGTACGCGGCGAGCCAGTCGAGGTAGCGGTTCCCCTCGGTGTCGGTGACCCACGCGCCCTCGCCTTCGGCGAGCACCACCGGCAGCGGGTGGTAGTTGTGCGCGCCGTATCGCTCCTCGAGCGCGGTCAGGTCGCTGGATCGGTTCATGGGTGCCCTTTCGGTGTGCTGGTCGGTCGGGCCGGGCCCCAGCCCGGCGGGGGCTCGGCGGCGACCATGTGGAAGGTGCCGCGCACGGCTTCGCGGCGCTCGCCGCTCGGGAGGTCCTCGGCGACCACGACGACCGAGACGGTCATCGAGCGGCGGCCGCGCCGCTCGACCACGGCGGTGGCCTCGACGAGGTCGCCGGGCCGGATCGGCTGGGAGAAGGCGATGCCGTCGGCGCCCGCGCAGACGACGTCGGTGCGGGCCTCGCGGCTCGCGGCCACGAACGCGGCCCGGTCCATCAGCGCCATGGCGGCCCCGCCGAACAGGGTGCCGCGGTGGTTGAGCTGCTCGGGGAACACGACGTCGGCGATCGTCGGGCCCGGTGCCGGTGTCGTCATCGCGGTCGCCTCCTCATGGTCGCGGAACGTGATCCACAGTATGCGCAGCGCGGTTCCCGTTGGAACCGTTGCGGATGTGGTTTCTTGTGGAATTCTCCGGCCGGTGTTGTGAACGTTGTGAAGCCTCGGGGTGCAGCAGCGCGGCGGTGAGCGGCGCGGAGGAGTCGGCGGACAGGCCCGGCGGCGCCCACGGCGCCCCCGCCTCGACCAGCATGGACCCGACGGCGGCGATCATGGCGCCGTTGTCGGTGCACAGCCGCGGCGCCGGGACGCGCAGCGCGATGCCGCGCTCGGCGCACCGCTCCTCGGCGAGCTCGCGCAGCCGCCCGTTCGCGGCCACGCCCCCGGCGATGACGAGCGTGTCCACCCCGTGGTCGGCGCAGGCCGCGACCGCCTTGGCGGTGAGCACGTCGCACACGGCCTCCTGGAACGACGCGGCGATGTCCGCCACCGGCAGCGGCCCCTCGGCCGCCTCGACCCAGCGCGCCACCGCGGACTTCAACCCCGAGAAGGAGAACCCGTACTGCCCGACGGCGGCACGCGGGAACCGGATCGCATCCGGGTCGCCGCCGAGGGCCGCCCTCGCGAGCGCGGGCCCGCCCGGATACCCCAGCCCCAGCAGCCGGGCGACCTTGTCGAAGGCCTCCCCGGCCGCGTCGTCGGCGGTGTCGCCCAGGTGCTCGATCGGGTCCCGGGCCAGGTCCCCGAGCATGAGCAGCGAGGTGTGCCCGCCCGAGACGACCAGGCCGACGCTCCGCTCGGGCAGCGGCCCGTGCTCGAGCGTGTCGGCGGCGACGTGCCCGGCGAGGTGGTGCACGCCGATCAGCGGCGCGCCCAGGGCGAGCGCGTACGCCTTCGCGGCGGCGATCCCCACCGTGAGCGCGGTCGCCAGGCCGGGCCCGGCGGTCACCGCGACCGCGTCCACGTCGCCCTTCCCCAGCCCGGCGCGCTCCAGCGCGGTCCGCACGGCCGGGACCATCGACTCCAGGTGCGCGCGGGCCGCGACCTCGGGCACGATCCCGCCGAACCGCGCGTGCCGGTCCATGCTCGTGGCCGTGCACTCGCCCAGCAGCCTTCCGTCCGCGACGAGCCCGACGCCGGTCTCGTCGCACGAGGACTCGATCCCGAGGACCACCGCGCCGCTCATGCGGACGCCCCCTTTAGGCCCGCCCGCGCCCTGCCGGCACTCCGCGTCTCCGCCTCCACTGGCCCGTCCTCTCGCCCCGCCGGTCACTGCGCACCGATCCTACTATTGCAACCGTGTTGCAATAAGGGACGGGAGCGGCGAGCGGCGCCGCTCACCTCGGCACGGAGGAACTCCGTGCTCCATAAATATTGATTCATATAGATTCTTTGAGATAATGGGAGCGTGACCACCTCTTCCCGCCCGCGCCTCTCGGCCCTGGCGGCGCTGGCCGCCCTCGCTCTGCTGCTCGCCCCCGCCGCGCCCGCGCACGCGGCCCTGATCCCCACCGGCCACCAGGCGCTCGCCGAGGCCTCCGGCGCCGACGCGGCGCCGCACGCCCCCTGGCCCGCGATGGCCGCCGCCGCCCTCCACTACACCGGGCTGCTCCTGTTCACCGGCCTCCTGTGCTTCAAGGCCGCCATCGCCCGCGGCGACTGGCCGCCGCGCCCGCGCCACCGGCTCCTGCGCGCCTCGGGCGCCGCCGCGATCGCCGCGGCCGCCCTCGCCGTCCCCCTCGGCGCCCTCGACGCCGCCGGGCTCGCGCCGACCCGGATCGCGGACACCGCGGCCTGGCGCGACCTCGTCCGGCCCGAACCGGTCCTCGTCGCCGCCCTCACGGTCCTCGGCGTCACCGCCGCCTACTGGTGCTTCACCCGCACCGCCGCCCGCTGGTTCCGCCCGGCCGCCCTCGCCTCCGCCTCGCTCGCCCTCGCGGCGCCGGTCCTCACCGGGCACACGCGCTCCTTCGAACCCGGCTGGCTCATGGCCGCCGCCGACCTGGTCCACCTGCTCGCAGGCGCGGTCTGGGTCGGCGGCCTCGCCGGGCTCCTCGTCCTGCTCCGCGCGGCGCACGCCGAGCGCCCCGCCGTCGACGCCGCCACCGCCGCCCGGGTCGTCGCGCGGTTCTCCTCCTGGGCCGGGGCGACCGTGGCCGCCCTCGGCGCGAGCGGCCTCGTCATGGCCCTGGTGATCCACCGCTCCTGGTCCGGCCTCCTCGGCTCCGACCACGGCGTCGCGCTCCTGGCGAAGCTCGACCTCGTCGCCGTCGCCCTGGCGCTGGCGGCGTGGAACCGGTACCTGCTGGTGCCCGCCGTCCGCCGGAGCCCGGGGGAGCGGGCGGGCCTGCGCCGCCTGCGCCGCGTCCTCCTCGCCGAGGCCGCCGCGGTCGCCCTCGCCGCGGCCGTGACGGGGGCCCTGGTCAACCTCAGCCCCGCCGCACCCGCGTCCATCGGCGACCACACCTCGATCGAGCACCACATGGCAACCGCGCCAGCGCATGTCGACTGAGATGGAACCGCGGCCGCGGCCTCGGTACGATGTGGCCATGACCACCGATCGGGCCGAACTGCTCAACGTCCTGCGCATCGCGACGCACCGCCTGGTCGTCGCGGTCGAGCGCATGTCCGAAGCGGAGGCCGCCGAGCCCTCGCTCCTGCCCGGCTGGACGCGCGGCCACGTCGTCACCCACGTCGCCAGGAACGCCGACGCCCTGCGCAACCTCCTCGCCTGGGCGCGCACCGGCGTCGAGACCCCCGCCTACCGGCGGCAGTCGCAGCGCGACGCCGACATCGAGGAGGGCGCCGGCCGCTCGGTCGACGACCTGCGCGACGACGTCGCCGAGACCGGCGAGGCCTTCGCCGCCGAGGCCGAGATGCTGACCGACGCCGCCTGGCAGCAGGAGGTGCGCGTCCTCGACGGCCCCCTGTTCCGCGCCGCCCTGATCCTGCCGCGCCGCCTCACCGAGGTCGAACTGCACCACACCGACCTCGGCCTCGGCTACAAGGCCGCCGACTGGACCCCGCGGTTCGCCGCGCTGCGCCTGCCCGACCCGATGGCCTCCTGGCGCGAGGAGCGCAAGGCCTGGTGAACGCGGACGGCCCCGGCCGTGGAGGCCGGGACCGTCCGCCGCCGTTCAGCGCGCCGGGTGGCGCCACATCGGGTACAGCGCCGGGCCGTCCTTCTCGAGGTGGAACGGCCGCGCGTGGGTCCGGTACCCCAGGGTCCCGTAGAGCGCGGCGGTCTCGGGCGACACGGCCTCCAGGTACGCCGAGGTCCCCTCGCGGTCGAGCTCCGCGTGGACCTCGTTCAGCATCGCCGTCGCCAGGCCCCGGCCGCGCCGGTCCTCCCGGACCCCGACCAGCGCCACGTACACGTGCGGCTCCGACGGGTGGTGGTGCTCCATGAGCTTGTCGAGGTGGGCGAAGCGCTCGATGTGCGCGCCGCAGGCGGCGCGCAGCCGCTCGTCGTAGTCGGGGATCGGCGCGGGCGGCGTCGTGTGGTCGAACCAGACCACCGCCCCGTCGAGGTCGCCCGCGGTGGCGATCCCGCCGTGCGCCAGGGCGTGCTCGGCCAGGATCGTGAACTGCCCCAGGATCGCCTTGCGGCGCTCGTCGACGTCGGCCACGAGCCACTTCGCGCTCGGCAGGTCCAGGAACGCCTCGGTCAGGAGGCCTGCGACCTTCGCGCTATCGACCACGGGCCACCTCCGGGGAGGCCTCGACGCCCCCGGTGCTCTGGACGAGGGTCGCCTTGGCGCCGTAGCCGATCCCCGCGTACACCTCGGGCCTGGCGCGCTTGAGGTACGCGGCCCAGCCCGCGCCCAGGAGCGCGAGCGCCGCGAACAGGATCGGCACCAGGCGCGGCAGCAGCGAGCCCTTCTCGACGCCCAGGAGCGTGTGGAAGTGGATGACCGACAGGTACAGCACGCCCGCGAGCGCGACGCACGCCAGGACCGGGGCGACCCTCGTGTGCCACGTCGACTCCCCGCGCTGGTCGCGCCAGAAGTAGACGGCCACGGCCACCGCGCACGCGGTGATGAGCGCGAGCAGGCCGATGCCGGCCGCGGTGCCCAGGTAGAAGAACAGGTGCGTCAGCGGGTCGAGGCCGAGCACGGCCCACAGCGCGATCACGATGCCGCCCACGGCGGTCTGCGTCAGCGAGGCCGCGACCGGGGCGCAGGCGCGCACCGAGGTGCGCCCGAGCCGCGCGGTGACGACCTGCTCGCGCCCGAGGGCGAACAGGTAGCGGGCCGTGGTGTTGTGGAAGGAGAGCGCGGCGGCGGTGACCGAGGTCAGCAGCAGCACCTCGCCGATGGTGACCCACGCGCCGCCGAGCTGGTCGCCCGCCAGGGCGAACATGAGCCCGGAGGGGTCGGCCGAGGCGGCGGCGACCACGTCGTCCTCGCCCACGGCGGTGATGATCGACCACGACGCGGTGATGTAGATGAACGCCAGGATGCCGACGGTGGCGATGGTGGCCCGGGCGACGGTGCGGCGCCGGTCGCGCGCCTCCTCGCCGTACACCGTGGGCGACTCGAAGCCGATGAAGCCGACGACCGCGAGCGCCAGCACGGCGCCCGCCGCCTCGCCGCCGAAGGACCCGGGCGACAGGGGGGCGAGCGAGAGGCCGTCGGCCGCGTTCATGAAGTTGGAGGCGCTGAACAGCAGGATCACCGCGATCTCGACCATGAGGAGCACGGCGAGCACCTTCGCGTTGATGTCCACCGCGCGCGTGCCCAGCAGTCCGATCAGGAGCCAGGCGACCAGCGCGGCGGCCCACCACGGCACGGTGAGGCCGATGCGGTCCATGACGCCCTCGGCGGTGACGCCGAGCAGGCCGTACAGGCAGGCCTGCATGGCGCAGTACGAGGTCGCCGCGACCCAGGCCGCCGCGACGCCGGGGATGCGGCCCAGGCCCCGGGCGATGAACGCGTACATCGCGCCCGCGTTGGTGATGTGCCGGGACATGGTCGTGTAGCCCACGCTGAACAGCCACAGGCAGGCGGCGATCACGATGTAGCCCAGGGGGATGCCGATCTGGCCGGCGACGGCGAACATGACCACGACGCCGCCGGCGATGACCGTGAGCGGGGTGGCGGCGGTGAGCGAGAAGTGGAGCAGGCTGAAGGTGCCGAGCTTGTCGTGGGCCAGGGTCGACCTGACCGCGCTGGGCGGGGCTGACGGGGTGGACATGGAGGTGGTCGCTCCTTAAGGGATGAAGGGACTCAGAGGTTGCCGGTGATGGCGGTGGCCGCCACCGCGGCGGCGAGGTGCCCGTGCAGGGCTTGCAGGGGCGCGGGGAGGGAGCGCGTGTGCGACCGGGCGTAGTCGCGCGCGCCGTAGGGGGTCTGGGAGTACAGGGACCTGGACAGCCCGACGGCTTCGGTGAGCGCGACGAGGAACGCGTCGGGCAGCGGCATGCGCTGTTCCATCGAGGTCAGGTGCCGGCGGATGCGGGCCAAGGGCGCCTGGGCGATGAAGGCGTCGACCGGCTCGTAGGAGACCTGGGACGCCTTGCGCCAGCGGGATCGCCGCTCGGTGCGGTGCATCAGCCCGGTCGTGACCATGTGGTCGGCGGTCTTGGAGTACAGGTCGGAGACGGCGAGGAACTCGAGCCACTCGGGCACGGGGAGCGGCTCGGGTTCGGCGCGCACGAGCTCGGTCAGCCACAGCCCCAGGGAGTCCGCGGGCGGTGCGACGCCGATGTCGCGGGGCGCGAGCCGGGACCCGTCCTCGGGCCGGACCGCGACGTGGCCGGAGAGCACGAGCTCGGCGACGAGCGCCGCGCCGATGCCGAGCTCGGCCACCCGCGGCGCTACGGCGGGTTTGTAGAAGTCGTGGTGTGAGGTGATCAGCAGCGCGTCGTAGACGAGTCTGGGGGTGGGTGCGTCGGGCACCGGGGGTAGTCCTTCCTATACAGGGCGATTCATCCGAGAACCATACCGTTGCCCTATCCACCACTCCATATCGGTATTGCAGATGATTTGCAATGATCGCTGCCGGGGTGCGTCCGGTGCCCGAAAGTCCTGCGTGCCATGGGTGAACGCCCGCTCACATTGCGTCGGGCGGGCGGTGTGGCGGGCCGTGCGCTCGGAATTCGCCCGTACCCGTGTCGCCCCGCAGTGATCTTGGGGAAGAATGCATACATGTTCGAAGGATTCACCGAATGGGACATCGAGGTGTCCCCTGGGATCACGCTCCACGGCCGCTCCGGCGGCTCGGGTCCCGCTTTGGTGCTGCTGCACGGGCATCCGCGCACGCACGCGACCTGGCACCGCGTCGCGCCCGTCCTCGCCGCGCAGGGCCGCACGATCGTCTGCCCCGATCTGCGCGGCTACGGCCGCTCCAGCAAGCCCGAACCCGACGCCGAGCACCGCGTGTACGCCGACCGCGCCATGGCCGGCGACGTCGTCGAGCTCATGGCCGCCCTCGGGCACCGCGAGTTCGCCGTCGTCGGCCACGACCGCGGCGCCTACGTCGCCTACCGCACCGCGCTCGACCACCCCGACCGCGTGAGCGCCCTCGCCGTGTGCGACGGCGTCCCGATCCTCGAGGCCCTGGAGCGCGCCGACGCCCGCTTCGCCGCCAAGTGGTGGCACTGGTTCTTCTACGGCTCCTCGCCGCACGCCGAGCGCGTCATCACCGCCGACCCGCTGGCCTGGTACCGGCCGGACGTCGTCTCCATGGGCGGGGCCAACTACAAGGACATGGTCGAGGCCGTGACCGACCCGCTCACGGTGCGCGCCATGCTGGAGGACTACCGCGCCGGGCTCACCGTCGACCGCGCGAACGACGAGGCCGACCGCGAGGCGGGGCGCCGCATCCAGGCCCCCGTGCTCGTCATGTGGTCCTGGCGCGACGACATGGGGGAGCTGTACGTCGACCCGGCCGCGATCTGGGAGCCCTGGTGCGAGCAGCCGGTGCGCCAGGCGGTCGTCCAGTCCGGGCACCACATGGCCGAGGAGGCCCCCGACCAGGTCGCCGAGTTCCTCGCCGACTTCCTGATCTGAGGCCGCCGATCCGTTGCGCCGCCTCAGGTCCAGCGGACGGCCACGGTCGAGGCGATCGCGGCGACGGCCCAGACCAGCGGGCCGGAGAGTCCTCCGATGAGGTCGACGTGTCCGGGCAGCACCATCACGGCCACGAAGGCGGCGTCGACGAGGCCGAGGACGACGAGGTTGAGCCAGTAGCCGAAGCGGTCGTTGACGCGGTTGAGGAACCAGCCGACCGCGATGGCCTGAGCGCCGAAGACGGCGGCGCAGATGAAGAACATCAAGCTCTCGGCCTCCAGCTCGCCGGCGGCGCCCTCGGCGATCTTGGGGACCGCCATGGCGGTCCCCAGCCCCAGGTGGAGCAGCCCCCACAGGACATAAGCGGCGGCACCGACCCGAGCTGAAAGGGAGTGCCGGCGGACGGGCGTGGCTTGCGCAGTATGATTCACGACGTGAAAGATACACGACGTGTACTACCGCTGGAGGCCGCTCGTCCCGAGGACGCGATCGCCGCCGCGCTGTCGGCCACCCGCCTGCTCCACTCGGCGACCGAGGCGCTCTTCGACGCCGCGGCCGAGCGCTACGGCATCAACCGGAACGACCTGCGCTGCCTGGAGATCCTCGAGCGGGAGGGGCCGCTGCGGCCCGGTCGGCTGGCCCAGGCCAGCGGCCTGAGCCCGGCGGCCATCACCAAGGTGCTCGAC
The DNA here is from genome assembly GCF_020991375.1 of Glycomyces amatae. Taxonomy (GTDB): domain Bacteria; phylum Actinomycetota; class Actinomycetes; order Mycobacteriales; family Micromonosporaceae; genus Glycomyces; species Glycomyces amatae. Next base: position 33,208 of record NZ_JAJLQZ010000009.1, read on the forward strand.
CGGCTCGAACAGGCCGGCTACATCACGCGCTCGGGCGAGGAGACGGATCGGCGGACCCGGCAGGTGCGGACCTCCGACCGTCACGTCCGCGTCCGCCGCGACACCTGGCGGCCGGTGGTCGCCGCCGCGACGGACGCCTTGGCCCCGCTGAGCGAGCAGCAGCTCCAGGTGCTCACCGCCGCCCTCACCGACCTCGCCGAGGCCAACCGCCGGAGCGCCCGGCACCTGAGGGCGGACGCCGGGTAGGCCTCGGAGCCTCCTCGAAGGGCGCCGCGTCCATGCGCCGGGACTTCACCGTCCTTGCCACTGCCGTCGTACGCCGCCGCGCTGATCGCTCTGGTCGCCTGGACACGAGTCACTCTGGGCCGTCGACGGCGTCGAGATGGCGGGTGTCGCCGAGGCGGATGACGCGGCGGCTGCGGTAGAAGTCGTCCTCGTGCAGCGTGGTGATGCTGCCGGAGCGGGCCTGGAACAGCACGTAGCCGAGTGAGTCGATCGGCATCTTGATCCAGGACGCGACGACGAACGTCAGGGCGAATCCGTGTGTGACGATGATCTGGTGCTCGCACCGACGCCGGAGGATCTCGTCCATGGCCTCGTCGATGCGCTGCGCGAGCGAAATATTGGATTCGGCGCCGGGGACTCCCTGATCATGGTCCATCCGGTCCCCGACCGCCGGCGGCGGGATGAACCGCTCGTCCAGCCACGCCTGCGGCCGCCCTTCCGCCTCGCCGAAGGACTTCTCCCGCAGCCGCCGATCCAGGATCGGTGCGACGCCGAACCGTTCGGCGATCGCCTCGGCCGTCTGACCGGTGCGCCGCAGGTCCGAGGAGAACAGCTCCACCTCGGCGTCCGCGGGGATCATCGCTCGCAGCGCCCGACCGATCGAGCGGGCCGCGCGGATGCCCGTGGGCGTGAGCTCGGAGTCGTGCCATCCACCGACCACCCCCTCGACGTGATGCGTCGCTTCAGGATGGGTGACGACGTGAACTGTGCGCACCGGAACCGGCCTTTCTCCTCGACGGGCCCGCCCGACACTAGAGCATCCGTGACCGCCCGGTCCGGCCGCTCGGGGCTCACAGCGCGGTCGGGACCCTCGTGGTCACCAGGCCCACGTCGCCGAGGAACCGCTCCAGGGCGATCGTGGCGATGCCGGTCGCGACCGAGTTGCCGCGCACGGTGGACACCTCGATCGCCAGGCCCGCCGCCGCGTCCCCGGGGGACTCCTCGCCCACCCGGCGCCGCACGTCCGGCACGAGGTGGCCGCCCAGGGCCCACGCCGTCCAGCCGGTCAGCGTGATCATCTCGGGGTTGACGATGGCCACGAGGTCGGCGATCGCCGACCCGAGGTAGCGCGCGGTGCGTTCGATCGTCTCGGTCACGGCCGGGTCGGGCGAGGGCGGCTCCAGCGCCGCGGCCAGCGCCCCGATGAACTCGCGCTGCGTGGTCCCGGCGGCGAGCGGATGCCCGGGGTCGATCTCGGCGAGCGTCTGCCGGATGCCCTCCGCGCCGACGTACGCCTCGACGCACCCCCTCCGCCCGCAACGGCACCGGCGCCCCTCGAAGGCGAGGAGGCTGTGGCCCCACTCGCCCGCGAAGTTCGTGGCCCCGCGCAGGATCGTCCCTTCGAGGACGATCCCCGCGCCCACGCCCGTGCCGAGGTTGACCGTGATCATGCTGGCGTGCCGCCGCCCCTCCCCGAACCACAGCTCCGCCGTGGCGATCGCCTTGAGCGGGTTGTCGACGACGATCGGCAGGCCGAGGCGCTCGCGCAGCCGGTCGACGTGCGACCAGGCCGCGTCCGGCGCCGCCGCCCCGCCCCAGCCCGCCATCCCGCCGGGCAGCGAGATGCCCACGCCGAGCACGTCCTCCCGGGAGGCGCCCGCGCGCCCGGCCGCGCCCGTCCCCGGCGCACTGCTTTCCAGGGCACTGTTCTCCAACGCGCGGTCGAGCACGCCGACGATGTGGTCGACCACCCGGTCGGCGTCGTCGTGCTCGTCGGTGGCGACCTCGGCGGAGGCCAGCTCGTCGAGCGCCGCGTCGAACACGGTCGCCCTGACGTAGGTCTCCGCGACGTCGACGCCGACGATCCGCCCCCGGTCCCCGTTGAGCCGCAGCGTGGTCGTGGGCCGCCCGACGCGGCCGCCGGTCCGCCGGGCCTCGGTCGCGAGCCCCCCTTCGAGGAGGTCGCTCACCACGGTGGCGACCGTGGCGCTGCTCAGGCCCGTGGTGCCGACCAGGTCGTTCCGGCTCGCCTCGCCCGCCAGCAGCAGCGCGTGCAGGACGTCGAGTCGCGATTCGCTGCGGATGTCACGTGAGGTGCGCCGGGTGACGGCCATGTCGGCTCCAGGTTCGATCTATTCGGGGGCGGGTGCGGCGGTCACGCGCTCCAGGCGCGGCCGACCGTCTCCAATGGTCCCTCGGACGAGCAGGCGCACGCCACCCGCGTTCCACGCGCCCGGCAGCCAGAGCCGGCCCGGGTCCCCGCCGGTGAACCGCGGCCGGTTCGCGTCCTCCAGCCAGACGCGGCCCAGCAGCTCCCCGTGCGCGAACGCGCTGACGCGCACCCGACCGCCCTCGAACCGCAGCGAGCGCCCGCCCGGGGGCACCGGCACGTCGAGCCAGACCTCTTCGCCCGCATCGAGTTCGAGCGGCAGCTCGACCTCCTCGCCCCGGCACTCCCGCCCGGCGAGTCCGATGAGGGCGGTGTCGGGCTGCGGCTCGACCCGCCAGTCCCGCACGGCCTCGAGGCGCAGCAGCGTCGCGGCCCCGCCCGAACCGGGCCAGTGCGGCGCGGTGACGGCCACCTCCCGGCCCTCGCCGGGGGCCAGGTGCACCCACGGGTCGTCCGGGCCGACGACGCGGACGTCGCCGTCGACCGCGACCTCGCACGGCCGCTCCAGCCCGTCCAGGTGCAGCGCGTGGTGGCCCGTCCCGTCCACCGGCAGGGAGCGCCGGTAGGTCGCGGGCCTGCCGATCCGGGTGCTGCTCCACCCGCCGAGGGTGCGCAGCGGCGCCGGGTCCCCGGCCCACTGCTCCCCGCCGTCGACGGTCCACAGCGCGGTGACGTCCTCGCATCCGGCCACCGACCAGACGCGGCCGAGGCCGCGCAGCGACCCGATCGCCAGGCCCGGCAGGCGCGGGTCGTCGAAGTTCGCGTGGCCCCAGGTCTCGACCACGGCCTCGAACCGCTCGGCGCCCGCGACCGGCACGCGCACGGTGGCGCCGAACCGGGCGAACACCGCCGCGGCCCGGCCGTCGAGCGCGACGTCGACGATGTCGCCCGCGCCCTCGACCAGCAGCTCCTCCGCACCCGCGACCGACGCTTCGTAGTGCGTGCGCCCACGCAGGACCCCCACGGCCTCGGAGGCCGGCGGCAGCCCGTGCGCCTCCGTCTCGCCCGAGCGCGTCTCCAGGTCGAGGCGGACCGCCCTCGTGAGCGCCTCCGGCTCACCGGTGACGGCGCCGGGCGCGACCGGCCCGTCCGGGCCGTGCACGTCCTCCGGGTGGCGGACCACGACCTCCCACCGGTCCCCGCGGCTCTCCACCACGCGCCTTGCGGGCGCACCGGGTTCCGGCGCGTCCAGTTCGGCGACCGCCACGCCGCCCGCGCCTTCGAGCGCGACCGTGCTCGGCCCGCGAGCCGCGAACTCGAGTCCCGCCGGGCCCGCGCCGACCAGGTCGGCCGAGGCCAGCCGCAGCGTCCCCGGCAGGCCGAACCGCTCCAGCGGCAGGTCCCGCACCAGCAGCAGGCACGAGGACGGCGGCAGGGCGATCCTCAAGTCCCGCAAGCCGTCCCGGCCCTTGACGACGGCCGTCCCGGCCTCGTCGCCCAGGTTCGGCACGCCCGTGACCGTCCCGCCGCCGTCGAGCACCAGCTTCGACGTGGAGGCCGCGGTCGGCACCGTCGCCTCCGCGACGTCGTCCGCCTCCACCGCGGAGGCCCGCGCCAGGGCCGGGCCGAGCGTCCGCGTGAACGCGGTCAGGACGCGCGCCTCGGCGGTCTCCGCCCGCGCCTCGCCCACCGGCGACAGGTACCCGCCGAAGTCGTAGTCGTGGGTCATGAACCCGCCCGGGTCGCCCCAGTTCCCGACTGACGGCGTGTACCCGAGGTCGAAGCCCGAGGCCTGGAGGTACGGCGCCAGCAGGGTCGCGCCGCTGACGAGCAGGCGCCGCAGCGTGGCGTGGCGCCGGTTGGTCTCGGTGACCAGCAGCGGCAGGCCCCGATCGGCCGCAAGGCCGGCGTAGCGGCGCACCTCGGGCTCGATGAACGCGGACCGGTCGTCCGGGTAGAAGTTGAACGCGGGGCAGACCCCCTCGACGCCGCCGGTCGCGCCGACCAGGTCGCCCTGGCCGGCGCACGCGATGAGCGGCACCTCGACGCCGTGCCCGACCGCCATGTCCCGCAGGGCGCTCATGTACGCGTGCCGGTCGCGGGTGTCGAAGAAGTCGAGCTCGTTCTCCAGCTGCACCGCCACGACGCTCCCGCCGCGGCCCCACTGGCGCTCCGCGAGGATCGGCATGGCCCGGTCGAACCAGGCCCGCACGTGGCCGAGGAAGCGCGGCTCGGCCTGGCGCAGCCCGGTCCCGGCCTCCAGGCCGAGCCAGGCGGGCAGGGCCCCGCCGTCCCATTCGGAGCAGATGTAGGGGCCGGGCCGGGCGACGACCGCCAGGCCGGCCTCGTGCGCGAGGTCGAGGAACGCCCCCACGTCGCGCCGCCCCTCGAAGTCCCACACGCCCGGCGCGGTCTCGTGGAAGTTCCACGGCAGGTAGACGTCGATCGCGTGGTACCCGGTCGCGCGGACCTGCGCGAGCCGGGCCTCCCAGACCTCCCGCGGCAGGCGGAAGTAGAACAGGGAGGCGCACAGCAGGGCCTCCTCGCGTCCGTCGATCACGAGCCCGGTGGGGCCGAGCTTCACAGTGCCCTTCACGGCGGCCGCTGTGGACAGGTCGCTCACTTACTTCACTCCCGCACTTCCGCCTTGGAGGTTCATCTCGTAGAGGTACTTCTGGCCGAGGTAGTAGATCGCGATCATCGGCAGCGTCAGGATGATCGAGCCGACCATCACCAGGTTCCACGGCGGCAGCTGCATCGCGTTGCTGGTGCTCGTCATGTACTGGAGGCCGAGCGCGAGCGGCATCGACTCCTCGGAGTTGAGGTAGATGAGCGGGCCCATGAAGTCGCCCCACGCGAACGTGAGCGTGAAGATCGCGATCGCGGTGAGGATCGGCCACATCATCGGCAGGATGATCCGGCGGTAGACGCCGAAGTAGCCGAGCCCGTCCATCTGCGCCGCCTCGTCCAGCTCCCCGGAGATCCGGGAGACGAACTGCCGCACCAGGAACACGTTGAACGCGTTGGTGAAGAAGTTCGGGATGATCAGCGGCAGGTAGGTGTTCACCCAGCCGAGCTCCTTGAACAGCAGGAACTGCGGGATCATCGTGATCTGCGCGGGGATCATCATCGTGGCGAGCACGATGATGAACATGACGCCCTTGCCCGGGGCCCGCAGCCGCGCGAACGCGTAGCCCACGAGCGAGGACGAGAGCACCTGGCCCACCGCCGACAGGGTCGCGATGAGGACCGAGTTGAGGACGAAGCGGCCCACGGGCAGCCCCGTCGCGGTGAACACGGCCGTGAAGTTCGACCACTCGAACTCGGTGGGGAGGACCGTGAACGCGTTCTGCGCGCTGGTCTGGTCGCTCGCCAGCGAGATCGAGATCATGAGCACGAACGGCACGAAGAACAGCGCCGAGACCACGAGCAGCACCGCGTAGGTGGCGGGCGAGGCCTTGAACACCGAGAGCGTGCGCTTGCCGGGGTCGCCCTCGGCCCTGCGGCCCCCGGGGCCGGCCGCCTGCTCGGGAGCGGGTGTGGCGACGGCCATCAGCGCACCTCCGTCTCGTAGAAGACCCATTTGCGGGCCGTGCGGAACGCGATCAGGGTGAACACCAGGATCACGATGAAGAGCAGCCAGGCGACCGCCGAGGCGTAACCGAAGTGGTAGAAGGAGAACGCCTCCTGGAACAGGAGGGTCACCATCATCTGGCTGGCGTTGTCCGGCCCGCCGACGTTGCCGCCGGGCGCGAGGATGTAGACCTGCGAGAAGATCTGGAACGCCCCGATGAGCCCCATGATGAGGTTGAAGAAGATCACGGGGGTGATCTGCGGGAACGTGACCGCCCAGAACTGGCGCCAGGGGCTGGCGCCGTCGATCTCGGCGGCCTCGTAGAGCTCGCGCGGGATGCCGTTCATCGCCGAGAGCAGCAGCACCGTCGCGCCGCCCGCGCCCCACACGGACAGGATGATCAGGGCCGGTTTGATCCACGTGGCGCTCAGGAGCCACTCGGGCCCGTCGATCCCGACCCAGCCGAGCAGGTCGTTGAGCGGGCCGGACGGGGCGAGGACCATCTTGAAGACCATCGCCGTCGCCACGAGCGGGACGAGCGTGGGCAGGTAGATGAACGTGCGGAACAGCTTGCGCCCCTTCACCTGCTTGTTGAGCAGGTTGGCGAGCCACACGCCGATGACCAGGCCGAGCGGGACCGAGATCGCCGCGAAGTAGAAGGTGTTCCAGAGCGCCTTCCAGAAGACCGGGTCCTCGGTGAGCGCCTTCGCGTAGTTCTCCAGGCCGACCCATTCGGGCGGCGTGAACGAGTCCCACTCCGTCAGCGAGATGTAGACGGAGGCGATCATGGGCCCGAGGAGGAACCCGACGAACCCGATCAGCCACGGCGAGATGAAGAGCCAGAAGTAGAGGGCCTCCTTCCTGCGGCGCGGGGACATCTTGGTGCGGCGCCTCCCGGCGCGGCGCGCGGGGCGCGCCGCACCGGGGGCTTCGTCGACGGTGGTCGTCATCGGGGCCGCCCTACTCGATGATCGACTCGAGCTGCGTCTGGACCTTGTCGAGCTCGGTCTGGGCGTCGCCGCCCTCGTTCCAGAACGTGCCGAGGTTGTCGTCGAAGGCGGCCATCATCTCGTTCCACTCGGGAATGAAGGGGGCGCGGAGGATGAAGTCGGCCGACTCGCCGAACGCGCCCATGTTCAGGTCCTCGGGGGCCCACTCGGGGTGCAGGAACGCGTCGGACTGCTGCACTTCGAGGTTGGCCGGGACGTCCAGGGCGTTGTCGATGAGGACCTGCTGCGCCTCGACGTCGGTGAGGAGCTCGATCGCCTCGAAGGCCTTGTCCGGGTTCTCGCTGTCGCGGGTGATCGCCAGGCCCGAGCCGAAGCCGGACACGGCCTGCTGCTCGCCCTGCCACATCGGGGCGATGCCCCAGTCGAAGTCGGCCTCGGCGAGGCCGATGATGCCCCAGAACCCGGTGGTGTTCATGGCGACGGTCTGCGCGGCGAACGCCTGGTCGCCGCCGACGTCGGGGCCCATGTCCGCGTACTCGGCGGGGGTGGGCACGACGTGGTCGACGTGCGCCAGGTCGTTGGCCCACTGGAGGGCCTCGGCGACCTCGGGGGAGTTGGCGGTCGGCCGGCCGGAGTCGTCGATGATCTGCCCGCCGTTCTGGTACGCGAAGCTCCACCACTGCGCCCACCAGCCGGCGCCGCCGTAGCCCCACTGCTCGCCGGGGACCGTCAGCTGCTCCATGGCGGCGTGAGCGTCCTCCTGGGTCCACTCGGCGGTGGGGTACTCGATGCCGGCGGCGTCGAACAGGTCCTTGTTGTAGAAGACGACCATCGCGCCCGAGCGGTCGGGGATCGCGTAGGTCTCGCCCTCGTAGGCGTAGAGGTCGGCCACGGGGCCGAAGCGCTGCTCCATGTCCAGGCCGGAGGAGTCGATGTGCTCGCCGAGCGGCAGGAGCTGGCTCTTGGACGAGTAGGAGTTGACGTTCTCGGCGACCTGCATGATGTCGGGGCCGTCGCCGCCGGCGATCATCGTCTGGACCTTCTGCGCGTACTGGTCCGAGGGGATGAGCTGGAGTTCGATCTCGATGTCGGGGTTCTCGGCCTCGATGAGGTCGATGCGCTGCTGGTACGTCTCCTTCTCGGCGTCGCCGCCCCAGACCACCATCGAGAGGGCGCCGTCGTCGCCGCCTCCGCCGGAGCCGCAGGCCGTCAGGCCCGCCGCTCCGATCAGTGCCGTCGCCGCGATGCCGGCCCGAGTGTGCCAGCGAACCTTGTCCACCATGTCTTCCGCCTCCTTGCGGTCGGGGGTTGGACGCCGACGCGGAGCGTCGGCGGTGAGTTAAGACACCGATAAATCTAACCAACAGAAAAAGTGCGGTACAGATGTGACCGATAACGATTTCATAATGCTTGACCCCGCTGACATGGGACGAAACCGCGCACTCGGGCACAGTCTCCCCCTGGCGGGCCGCGTCCCGACCGCCGCGTCACTGGGGCGGGAGTGAATGATGGGGCCCCATGAGCGAACTCCCCTCCGACCCCGCCGCCTGGGCCGCCCTCGCGCTGGCCGCCGCGCTCGTCGGGTTCTCCAAGACCGGCATCAACGGCACCGCTTCGCTCTCCATCCTGCTGTTCGCGACCGTGCTCCCCGCCAAGGAGTCCACCGGCGCCCTCCTGCCGGTGCTCGTCATCGGCGACCTGTTCGCGATCCGCTTCTACTCGCGCCACGTCGCCTGGCCGGTCCTCGCCCGGCTCGCCCCCTGGGTCGTGATCGGCGTCGGGGCCGGGGCGGTCGCCCTCTGGTACGCCGACGACGCCCTCATGCGCGTCGTCATCGGCGCCGTCCTCCTCGCCATGCTCGCCCTCCAGGTCTGGTCGAGGCTGCGGCCCCGGCCCGACGAGGCCGCGCCGCCCCGCGGCCTCGCCCGCCGGAGCGCGGCGGCCGGGACCGGCGTCGCGGCGGGCGCGGCCACGATGCTCGCCAACGCGGCCGGGCCGGTCATGGTCCTCTACCTGATGCTCTCGGGCTTCCCGAAGCTGCGGTTCCTCGGCACGATGGCCTGGTTCTTCTTCGCCGTCAACCTCTTCAAGGTCCCCGTCAGCGCCGGCCTCGGCCTCATCACCTGGACCACGATGCTCACGGCCCTGATCCTGGTGCCCGCCGTCGCGCTCGGCGCCTTCACCGGCCGGGCGGTCGTGCACCGCGTCGACCAGAAGCAGTTCGAGATCGCTACGCTCGCCCTCTCGGCGGTCGGCGCCGCCCTGCTCATCATCTGACCCGGAGGACGCGCACATGCACCGCACCGGCGAGACCGGGCCCTGGGCCCTGGTCGCGGCCCTGAACGCCTGGGCCCTGGACACCGACTGGGTCGACTGGGTCGAGATCGGCGGCTCCCTCGGCCGCGGCGCCGGCGACGAGCTCTCCGACGTCGACGCCGGGATCGGCGTCCGCGGCCTCGCCGACCGCCCCGGCCGCGTCGACGAGGCCCTCGACGCCGCGCGCGGCCTCGCGCCCCTCGCCGCCGCCCTCGTCCAGCAGTGGGACGGCGGCGCCGCCCACCTCCTCTGCGCCTACCGCGACGGCCGCCAGCTCTCGCTCGTCGTCCTCGACGAGGCCGTCCGCACCGGCCTGCCCCCGCAGGCGATCGCCGCCGTCGACAAGTCCGGCCGCCTCGCCCGCGCCCTCGACCGGGACCGCTGGGACCCCGACGAGGCCGCCGTCCGCGAATGGGCCTTCCTGGCCTGGATCGCGATCGGCGACGCTGCTCGCCACCGGCTCCGCGACCACCCCTGGCGCGCACTGGCATCGCTCACCGAGGCCCGCGACCGGCTCTGGCGGCTCCACGCGCACGCCCTCGGCCTGGTCTACCCCGAGTTCGGCGCCGTCACCGTCGAGAACGCCGAAGCCGAACCGCCGCAGGGCATCGAGCGCACCCACCCCCGCGACCTGAGCCCCGGCGAGCTGCGCCGCGCGCTCGCGGCCACCGGCGGCCTCCTCGCCCCGTACACCTCGGGGGACCTGCGCGACCTCGCCGACACGGTCGAGCACCGCGTGGCCCTCCTGTCCGAATAGGTCCCCGGCTCTCAGCAAGCGGTCAGTCGCCTCCCAGGTCCGGCACACCGAAGGCCACGTAGGCTCGAACGCGACATATCGAACCGAGGGGGCCTGAATCCGCAAGCCGCGCAACCGCACCGTCGTCGGACTGCTCCGCGCGGCCGCTGCGCCGGCCTTCGGCCTCCTCTCGTGGACGGCGGCGCACGAGCTCGCCGCCTGGATCATCGACTGCACCCACGCGGGCGCCGGCCACCGGTCCTGGTCCCACCACGCCTCCTCGGCCGCGGTGGCCCTCGGCTGCCTCGGCGCGGGCGCCCTCCTGGCGCTGCTGTCGGCCCCCGCCGCCCCCGACCGCTCCCGGCGGCCCGTCCCCTTCGCGGCGGTCCGCTCCTCGGCCCTGCTCGTGACCGGCGGCTTCGTCGGCGCCGACATCGCCGGGCGGGCCCTGGCGGGGGACTCCACGGCCCCCTCCCTGCTGGTCCTCCTGATCGGACTCGGCGTCTACCTGCTCATCGGCGCCGCGGCCTCCGCGCTGTGGCACTGCTGGGCGGGCGCCATCCCCTGGGCCCTCCGGCCCCTCGTGGAGGTCCGGCGGCCCGGTCCGCCGCGCCGGAACGCCATGGCGGCGGCCCGCTGGGACCGCCCCCGGCCCCGCCACTGGGCCCGCGCCTTCGCCGGGCGCGCGCCACCTCGCGCCGCAGCCTGACCGACCCCGCTTCCCCTGACGGCGCCGCGACGCGCCGACGACCCGTCCCGCAGCGCCGGACGGCGGTCCCTTCTCCGACCCATCCCGGGAGACCTGCTGTGTCCACTCCGCGAATCGAAACGCTCCTGCACGACCCCGAACGACAGTCCGCATACGAGCGGTGGGGCGCGTGCGGCCGCCCCGTCCTGCTCCTCAACCGCCCCGAGCACGACCGGTCGGCCTGGTGGCCCGTCGCCGCCCGCCTCGGCGACGACCACGCCGTCATGGTCCTCGACCTGCCGCGCGGCCACTCGCCCGCGGCGCTCGCCGAGGACCTCGCCCACATGGTGCTCCAGCTGGGCACGCGCGCCCCCGTCCTGGTCGGCTGCGCCTCGGCGGCCCTCGTCGCCTCGGTCTTCGCCGCCAGGTACCTCGCGCACGCGGTCGTCAACGTCGAGCAGCGCCTCGACGGCGCCTCCGACGACCCCGGCCTGGCGCAGGCCCTGCGCGAGGTCGCCGAGGCCCGCAGGCCGATCGCGTGCCGGTACCTGTCGGTGTTCGCGGACGAGCCCGAACCGGGCTACGCCGCGTGGCTCGGGGCGCGCGTCCCGGGAGCCCGCTGCCGCGTCTACGGCACGCCGGGGGAGCTGCCGCACCTGGCCGCCCCCGCCCGCTTCGCCGCCGACGTCCGCGCCCTGGCCGCCTGAGGCGCCGAAAACCGGCGCGGGGCTGTCGCACCCCCGAGGTAGGCTCGACGACGAAAGGTGCATAACCGACAGTCAACTCAGGACCTCTCCCTCATCGGGTGATGCGTTGGACTCACAAGCCCCCAAGACGCTGGCGGTCCGGGTGCTCGGTTCCCTGGACGTCCGCCTCGGCGGACGCCCGGCGGCGCCGACCGCCCGGCGCCTGCGGTCCCTGCTCGTCGTGCTGGCCATGGCCGGCGGCGAGCCCGTCCCGGTCGAACGCCTGGCCGCCGTCCTGTTCGGCGACGACCCGCCGGCCAACCCCAGGCGCAGCGTCCAGACCTACGTGGCCCGCCTCCGGGCGGCGCTCGGCGACCGCCTCGTGCGCACCTCCCCGGCCGGAGTGCGGCTCCGGGTCGGGCCCGGCGACGTGGACGCCCTCGAGTTCGAGCGGCTGCTCGACCTGAGCGCCCGGGCCGCCGACGCCGCCGCCGAACGCGACCTCCTGGGCCGGGCGCTCGCGCTGTGGCGCGGCGACCCCATGGAGGACGTCTCCTGCGAATGGCTCGAGCGCTTCGAGGCCCCGCGGCTGCTGGAGCGGTACCTGTCCGCCGTCGAGCGCCGGGTCGACCTCGACCTCCTGCTCGGGCGGCACCGGGACCTCGCGGCCGAGCTGCACCGGCTCACGGCCGCTCACCCGCTCCGGGAACCGCTGCTGGCCCGCCTGCTGGTGGTCCTCCAGCGCCTCGGCCGCCCCGCCGAGGCGCTGGAGCGGTACGAGTCGATCAGGAGGCGGCTCGCCGAGGAGCTCGGCACCGACCCCGGCCCCGAACTCCGGCGCGTCCACGCCGACCTCCTGGCCGGCCGCGCCCCGGCGGCGGCGCCCCCGCGGCCCCCGACCGCCTCCGCCGCTCCCGCCGTGGTGCCCAGGCAGCTGCCGCCGGCGATCGGCGACTTCATCGGCCGCGCCGGACCCCTCGCGGAACTGGACCGCCTCCTGGCCGAGCGCGGCGACCCGGTTCCCGGGGCGGTGGCCGTCGGCGCGATCGGCGGCATGGCCGGCATCGGGAAGACGACGCTGGCGGTCCACTGGGCGCACCGGGTCGCCGACCGCTTCCCCGACGGGCACCTGTACGTCAACCTGCGCGGCTTCGACCTGGCCGGGCGGCCGCTGCGGCCCGAGGAGGCGATCGGCCGGTTCCTGGAGGCGCTCGGCGTCCCGCCCGAGCGGATGCCCTCGGAGCTGGACGCGCTGGTGGGCCTCTACCGCAGCCGGACCGCCGGCAAGCGGCTGCTCGTCCTGCTGGACAACGCGTCCGGGGCGGACCAGGCGCGCCCGCTGCTGCCGTCCGGTAGCGGCAGCCTGGTGCTCGTCACCAGCCGCGACCGGCTCTCGGGCCTGGTCGCCATCGAGCACGCGCACCCGATCGGCCTCCCCCTGCTCACCGACGAGGAGGCGCAGCGGTTCCTCACCCGCAGGCTCGGCCGCGGGCGCATCGCCGCGGAGCCGGAGGCCGCGCGGGCCGTCGTCGACTCGTGCGCCCGGCTGCCGCTGGCGCTGGCCATCACCACCGCCAACGCGGCCACCAGCCCCGGCCTGTCGCTGGCCGTCCTGGCCGCCGAGCTCGGCGACGCGGCCACCAGCCTCGACTCGCTGGCGGGCGACGACGCGGCCGCCGACCTCCGCGCGGTGTTCTCCTGGTCCTACCGGGCCCTCGCCGAGGGCCCGGCCCGGCTGTTCCGGCTCCTGGGCCTGCACCACGGACCGGACGTCTCGGCGGCCGCCGCCGCGAGCCTGGCGGCCGTCGCGCCCGGGCGGGCCCGCCGGACCCTGGCGGAGCTGGCCCGCGCCCATCTGGTGTCGGAGGCCGCCCCCGGGCGCTACGCGCTGCACGACCTGCTGCGCGCCTACGCGGTCGAGCTCGCCGAGGCCGTCGACGCCCCGGAGGACCGGCGCGCGGCGGTGCGGCGGTTGCTCGACCACTACGTCCACACCGGACACGCCGCGAACCTCCTGGTGTACCCCGGCACCCCCGAGATGGCGATCCCGCTGGGCGACCCCGCTCCGGGGGCCGCCGTCGAGGCCTTCGCCGACCGCGACGCGGCGATGGCCTGGTTCGAGGCCGAGCACGCCGCCATGACCGCCGCCGGCCTCCGCGTCGCCGGCGACTTCGACGCCCATGTCTGGCAGCTGGTGTGGACGCTCCACCACTTCTCCTCGCTGCGCGGCCGCATGACCGAGCTGGTCGAGCTCCAGCGCATCGCCCTGAACGCGGCGCGGCGGCTGGGCGACGCGGCCGCGCAGGCCCACTCGCACCGCGTGCTGGCCTGGGCCAGCACCCGGCTCGGGCGCCTCGCCGACAGCCGCGCGCAACTGGCGCGGGCCCTGGAGCTGTCCGAGCGGGCGGGCGACGCGGCGGGGCAGGCGGCCGCGTACCGCAACCTGAGCCACCTCGCGCAGCGGAACGGCGACTCCGCCGAGGCGCTCGGCCACTCCCGCCGGGCGCTGGAGCTGTACCGGGAGGCGGGCGACCGCGCCGGGGAGGCCCGCGCCCTCAACTCGATCGGCTGGTACCACGCCCAACTCGGCCAGTACGCGAAGGGGCGCCGCCACTGCGACCGGGCGCTGGCCCTGTGCCTGGAGCTCGGCTACGCCTCCCTCGCGGCCAACGTCTGGGACAGCCTCGGCTACATCCACCACGGGCTCGGCGACCGCGACCGGGCGCTCGCCTGCTACGGGCGCGCCCGCGACCAGTACCGGGAGCTGGGCAACCGCTTCTTCGAGGCCGAGACGCTCGCCCACCTGGGCGACCTCCACCGCTCCGCCGGGGACGACGACGCCGCCCGCGAGGCGTGGCGCGAGGCGCTGGGCCTCCTCACCGAACTCGAGTACGCCGACGCCGACCAGGTCCGCAGCAGGCTCGCCGAGCTGGACGCTCCCGCCGGGGCGGCCGCGCGCGATCCGCGGCGGCGCTGAAGCCGCCCGGGAGCCCCGGTCGGCCCACCGCGGACGAGGACCGGCCGCACCGCCGCGGCGGTGCGGCCGGAACCGTCGGCGATCAGGTGATGTCGAACGGAGCGGAGTCGATGTCGCAGACCGCCTGCGGCGAGCCGACGCCGGTGCATCCCTCGGGCAGGTAGGTCCAGACCCAGATCATGCTCGGGTCGGTGGAGACCAGGTTGACCACCGACTGGCTGTTGATGTAGAAGGAGTCCGGCCCGGTGAGGGTGACTTCGCCGCCGCTGACGGCGGGCGGGAAGACCAGCGAGCAGCACCAGGCGAAGTCGGCCTGGGCCCCGGTGTGCAGGGTCAGGCCGCCCGGGGAGTCGTGCAGGCTCCCCAGGAGCGAACCGGCCATGTCGGGGCCGATCTGGCTGCATTCGAACGTCGCGGCGTAGTCCATCCACGCCTCGGGGTAGAAGCCGCCGACCTCGACGGTCCAGCCCCACAGGCATTCGAAGGCGTCCGGCGGCTGCTGCCGCTGCTCCAGGGCGACCTCGTACTCGTCCAGCGGGGCCGCGGCGAAGCCGTCGACCGCGGGCAGCTCCACCGTCTCGGTCTGCGGCGCGGTGTCCGCGGCGGTGTCTGCGGCGGGGCCGGGCGGCGCGGCCGAGGCCGCGCCGGGCGCCGTGAGCGCCAGCGCCGCGGCGAAGGCCGCCGCGGTGACGGCGAGCAGGCGCCGTGTGAGTGTCCTCATGGGTTCCCTTTCTGATGCCGCCGCGCGGGGCGCGGCGGATTCGGTGCGGTTGGTGCGACCCATGGAACCGGCGGCCTGCTTCGGATCTGCTTCACATGCGCGTCTGCCGACGTAGCGGGGGCGCGCGCCCCCGCTACGGCACGAGCACGGTCTTCCCCGCCAGCGTCCCCGCGGCGAACCGGTCGTGCACGGCCTTCGCCTCGGCCAGCGGCAGCCGCTCGGCCACGTCCACCGTGAGCTCCCCGGCGTCGACGAGTGCGACGAGCTCCGCGAGCTGCCCGGCGTCGCCGCGCATGGACATCATCTCGGTCCGCACGCCGCGGCCGGCCCCCTCCGGGGCGGGCACGGTGGCGCTGACGAGCACGCCGCCCTCCGCCACCAGTTCCGCCATCCGCGCGACCTCTTCGGGGGCGGTGCGCACCAGGTGGAACACCGCGTCGAACCGCTGCCCCGCGAGCGCCTCGGCGACGGGCCCGGCGGTGTAGTCGACGATCCGGTCCGCGCCCGCGGCCTTGACGCGGTCGAGGCTGCGGGCGCTGGCGGTCGCGGTGACCTCGGCGCCGGCCCGCTTGGCGAGCTGCACGGCGATCCTGCCGACCCCGCCCCCGGCGCCGTTGACCAGCAGGCGCTGGCCCGATCGCAGCTTCGCGTGCTCGTACAGCCCCTGCCAGGCGGTCAGCCCGACGCCGGGCAGCGCCGAGGCGTCGGCGAGCGGGACGGTCCGGGGCGCGGCGGCCAGGGCGTCGGCGGGGACGGCGATGTACTCGGCGGCCGCGCCCGGCGCGTTGATGGCCAGGGACGCGACCACCGCGTCCCCGACGCTCCAGCCGGTCACGCCCTCGCCGGTCTCGGCGACGGTGCCGGAGGCGTCCATGCCCGGGGTGTGCGGGAACTCCACGGGGGCGAACTGGTGGAAGCCGCCCGCTCGGATCATGGCGTCGACGGGGTTGAACGCGGCGCCCGCGACCTTCAGGACCACGTGGCCCGGCGCCGCCGTCGGACGCTCCGCCTCCTCGACCCGGAGGACGTCGCTGTCGCCGTAGGCGTGGTATCGCACTGCTTTCATGATGGCTCCTTCGAGAATTTGCTTCGAATTCGAAGCATGATCTCGAGTGTAAAGTGCTTTGAATTCGAAGCAAGCAATCGCTGCGGTGACGCTCCGCACATTGCTTCGAATCCGAAGCAGGTACGGTCGGGGGATGACCGAGCCCGATCACGACCCAGGACCCGGGCTCGCGCCCGAGCAGGTGGCGACCTACTTCGCCCTCACGGAGGCCGCGGGCGCCCTCCAGCACCACGTCGAGCAGCACCTGCGCGCCGAGATCGGCCTGAGCGCGATCCAGTTCCGCATCCTGGCGACCCTCGCGGAGGCCGGCGGGCGGCTGACCATGACCGAACTCGCGGACGGCGTGGTCTACAGCCGCAGCGGCCTCACCTACCAGGCCGGACTGCTGGAGAAGGCCGGGCTGGTCACCCGCTGCCCGAGCCCCGACGACGAGCGCTCGACCCTGCTCGCCCTCACCGACGAAGGGCTCGCCCGCGTCGAGCAGGCCATGCCGGGCCACGTGGCGGTCGTCAAGCGCCTGCTGTTCGACCCGCTGTCCGAGGCGGACCTGGCCGCCCTCGGCGACATCATGGCCCGCGCGCGCGACCACATGCGCGCCCAGCCGCCCCGCTCCGCGGCCCCGCGCAAGCGCCGCCCGGCCTCAGAACCCGAGTGAGGGCCGGTGTCGGCGCGCCGACACCGGCCCTCACCGCACCCGTCAGGAACCGGTCCCCAGCCCGGGCCGCTCGGCCGGGAAGGCGTGCGAGCGGGCGGCGACCACCACGACCACCACCGGCGCCATGAGCGCGACCACGCCCCACGGGAAGGACCCCGGGCCGAGCGCGCCCAGCATGACCCCGCCGACCGCGCCGCCCGCCGCCATCGACGAGTTCCAGGTCGTCACCAGCAGCGCCTGCGCCCGGTCGCCGCCCGCGTCCGTGACCGCCGTCTGGAGCAGCGTGGTCACCCCGCCCCAGCCCAGCCCCCACAGGACGACCGCCGGGTACAGCGTGAGCGGGTCGTCCGCCAGCACCGTGAGCATCCCGGCCGCCGCCAGGAACAGGACCGAGCTGACGATCGTCAGCAGCCGCAGCCGCCGGTCCACCAGCGCCCCGGTGACGACGATGCTCGCCACCGACGCGATGCCGAAGACCAGCAGCACCGACTCGCGCCGCGCGTCCATCCCGTTGGCGTCCAGGAAGGCCGCGATGTAGGTGTAGAGGATGTTGTGGGCCAGCACGTAGGCCGCCACGGTGAACAGCACCGCGGCCACGCCGGGGAGCCTGAGCGCCCCCAGGACCGGCTCCCGCCCGTCCCGCGCCCGGCCGGGGAACTCGGGCACCGACGCGCGGATCCAGACCGCCAGCAGCGCCGAGACGGCCGCCACCAGGCCGAAGGTCATGCGCCAGCCGACCAGCCCGCCGAGGAGCGTCCCCAGGGGGATGCCCAGCGACAGCGCCAGCGGCACGCCCGCCATCGTCAGCGCGATGGCGCGTCCCTGGAGGCGCGCCGGCGCGAGCCTGCGGGCGTAGCCCACCAGCTCGGCCCACACGACCGCGGCCGCGACGCCGGCGACGAGCCGCAGGCCCATCGTCAGGAGGTACGAGGAGGAGACCGCGGTGACCAGGTTGGCGACGGCGAACGCGGCCACCGCGGTCAGGAGCAGGCGCCTGCGGGGCCAGGCGGCGGTGGCCGCCGCGACCGGGATGGCCGAGAGGCCCGTGGCGAGGGCGTAGACGGTGAGGGTCTGCCCGGCGGCCGACTCGCCCACCGACAGCCCGGCGGCCATCTCGGGCAGGACCCCCGCGGGCAGCGCCTCGGTGAGGATCGCCAGGAACGCCGCCGTCGTCAGGGCCAGCAGCGGCCAGATCGGGAGCCGGTCGCGTTCGGGGGCGTCCGCGGGATCGGGAATACGATGGGTACTGATCGTCGTCATGTTCAGTACCTTCCGACCCTCACATAGATGTGAAGGTCAAGTCGCCGTCGAATGAGGTGTGACACATGCGGATCGGTGCGTTGTCGGAGCGGACGGGGATCCCCCGGCGGATGCTGCGCTACTACGAGGAGACGGGCATGCTCGTCCCGGGCCGGTGCGGGAACGGGTACCGGGACTACGAGGAGCGGAGCGTCGACCGCGCGCTCCAGATCCGGGGCCTGCTGGAGGCGGGGGTGCCGACGCGGGTCATCAGGCAGGTGCTCCCGTGCCTCAAGCTCCAGGGGGCCATCCACGACTTCGACGCGACGCCGGAGACGCTGGACCTCCTGGAGCGCGAGCGCGACAGCATGTCGGACCGGATCGAGCACCTCTCGCGCAGCCGCGACGCGATCTCGCGGTACATCGACACGGTCCGCGGCGCGCGGTCGCCGGAGCGCCGGGTGGCCGCCTGAACGCGCGGACGGACCCCGCGCGCCATGCGCGCGGGGCCCGTCTCACCTTGCGGCGCTTACCGTCCCGACAGCCGTTCCGTCACCGGGTCGCCGAGGAGCCTCGGCGACACCACGATCCGGTCGATGTTCGGCGCCCACGCCTCCGCGTTGCCCAGCCGCAGCGGCTCGTCCGCGGTGGACAGCGTCACGGCGATGCTCCGCTGGAAGAAGCTGTCCCACGAGTACGTGTACCGGAAGTAGGCGTGCCCGACCTCCGTGCCGCCTTCGTGGACCTGGAGCTTCCGGTCGACCACCTGCGGGTTGTAGTCGTGGTCGCCCGAGAGCTCGGCGTTGGCGTAGTGGACGGTGACGTCGTACTCGCCCGCCTCGGCGAAGCCGTCGCGGGGGAGCTCGATCGCGTTCGCCGCGCCGTTGCCGATCCAGCCCACGAAGGCGCCGCCGGAGGCGTTGGTGCCGGTGTCCTCCGCGAGCGTGGTCGCCTCGGCCGCGCCGTGGAGCACGGCGTCCTCGGCCTCGATCGACACGGCGGCCTCGTCGGCCTCCCTGGCGCGCACTGTGGTCAGCGACTCCACGACCGCGCCCTCGGGGGAGCGGACCTCGATCTCGTTGATCCCCTCGACCAGGTGGACCCTGGCCGTGGACTGCCACGTGCCCTTGCGGTCCGCTTCGAGCCGGGCGGTCGGGACGCCGTTGACGCTCAGCTCGACCGCGGAGTCCCCGGCGGACGCCCAGTTCACGACCAGGTCGTGGTAGCCGGTCTCGATCGCGGTGGCGTACAGGTCGGCCCGGGCCCCGCCCTGGAGCTCGGCGCCGCCGCGCAGCGGCGAGCCGTTCGCCCAGTCGAGCGCGGCGCCCTCGGCGAGGCGGAACGTCGAGGCCGGGTACGCCGTGGGCTCGCCCTCGTCCACGGACGTCAGCGAGACCTTGTCGAGCGTGACGTCCGAGTTCGGCAGTACCGCGGTACCGTCCTCACTGGTCCTGATCGACAGGGTGCGGCTCCCCGCGGCCAGCTCCACCAGGACCTCGGCGCTGCCGCGGTACTGCCATTTGCTGGTCGCGTTGAGCCCGAGGTCGGCCGCGTACTGGATCGTCCCGGCCGCCTCGCCGTCCACGAAGAGCGCGTGGCGCCCGGGCACGCCCGGCGCCCCGCCGATGACCTGGAGCCGGTAGGTCCCGTCGCGCGGCACCTCCACGGTCCAGTCGGCCTTCGAGCCGACCTGGTTGAACGAGCCCACGTCCTGCCCGCCGGAGGCGAGGAACTGCCAGCCGCCGCCGCCCTTCGGGTCGTGCGAGTACACCGTCGCGTCCTGGAGGTCCATCGCCTCGGCCTCGATCGCGGCCGTCCACGCCTGCGCCCGCGCCCCGGCCTCGACGTCGCGGGACTGGGTCGGCGTGATGACGATCTGGTAGGCCGCGTACCGGTCGTAGGTGGGGACGTCCAGCGACAGCGCCCCGCCCTTGACCTTGAGCCCGTCGTAGGCGGCGACGACGCGCGGCGTGTACGCCAGGCCCTCGGCGCCGGTGAGCGCGTTCTCGCGGATCTCGACGTCGACCTTGTTCCCGAACAGGGACTTGTCGAGTCCGCTCAGGTCCAGCGTCACGTCGTTGTCGGTCCCGCCCCACAGGACGGTGGCGCGCCGGTTCTCCTCGTCGATCGCGCCGATGCCCTGCAGAGTGTCCACGGTGTCGGGGTTCGGCGGGGTCACCGCCACCGTGGTGGACCCGGCGAGGTCGCCGTACCACTTGAACATCCACCATCCGGCGTTCGCGCCGCCCGGCCGGGCGCTGTTGTCGGAGAGGTTGCCCGCGTAGTTCCAGTAGGCGGTCTGGGCGTCCACCTTGGTGTCCTCGAACATCGAGAGCCACTGCACGAGCTGCCCGGGCACGCCCATGTCGCGGAGCATCCCGTACTCGGTGATGTTGACCGGGACGGGGTCGAGCCCGAGCTCCCGTTCGAGCGCGCGGTAGTCGGCGAAGTTCCGCCGGTAGTGCGCGAGGTTGTCGATGCCCAGCTCGTGCCAGACGAAGATGTCCGGCAGTGAGCCGTGCTCCTTGGCGAAGGCGAGGATGTCGGCGCTGCGCTCGGGCTGCCAGCGGGTGTCGCCGGGGCCGGCGATGCGGGCGTGCCCGAGGCCGTGGCGCTCCCAGACCTCCTGGATCTTCTCGTAGACGGCCTGCCAGTCGCCGAGGAACTGGTCCTTCTGGTTCGCCCAGTCGGGGTACCAGTTGCCGCCGTCGGGCTCGTTGAACGGGAGGAAGACGTAGTCCTGCGGGCGGTCGGAGTCGGTCGCGACGGCCTCGGTCACGAACTCGACGACCTCGAGGAAGTCCCAGACGCCGTTGGGCTCCTCGGTGTAGGTGCCGTCCTCCGGGTTGTAGGTGCGGTCGTCACCGGGCCGCCGCCCGCCGTTGTAGGGCCACTCGGGGTAGTAGTCCTGCATGTAGATGTACATGTCCTCGCCGTGCTTGGCGAAGAAGCCGTCCTCGATCTTGATCGCGTCGCCCGAGGGGTGCTGGGTCCCGTAGGGCGCCTTCTGGGACGAGTTGGTGATGTGGGCGCCGTTGATCAGCGCCTGGGTGGGCGCGCCTTCGTCGCCGAAGCCGTAGAGCGTGCCGGTCGCGCCGCCGCGGAACTCGCCGGTGCGCTCGCCGAAGTCGACGGCGAGCACTTCGGTGGCGGCGGACGCCGGTGCGCCCCCCAGCCCGGTGACGGCGGTGGCCGCGACCGCCGCCGCGGTGGCAGTGGTCATCAGTCTCCTCTTCATTGAGTCTCTCCTCATCGAGACGCGGGGGGTCGGAGGCCCTCGATACGGCTTGAACGTACCGGGATTTGATAACGATTTCAAGACTAAACTTGAAATCGATTTCAGATTTGGCTACGGTTTCCCTGAAATCGCTACCAGACGAACCGGCTGGCAGCGGCGACCGCAAACACCGGAGCAGTACCGCCGAAGGGGTGTCGTGACCGAACAGTTGTCTTGGGGCAGTGCCGAATTCGAGCTCGGATTCGAGTGGGGCGCCGACGCTCCGGTGAGCGTCGCGCGCCTGGCGCGCGGCCGCCGCGGCCACCCCGTCCACCGCGTCCCGGCCGTCGAGGTCCTGACGGCCGACCAGGGCCACCTCCCCTCCTCCGACCGCCTCGCGCACACCGAGCTCGGCTCCCGGCTGCGGTACGTCTCCCACGAGGCCGCCGAGCACGGGGACCGCCGCACCCTCGTGATCCGCCAGGCCGCCGACGGCGTGGAGGCCGACCTCCTCCTCGAGGTCCTCGACCGCGCCCCCGCGGCCGTCCGCGCCCGCGTCGAGGTCCGCGCCACCGACCGCACCCTGGTCCTGCGCGCCGTCGCCTCCCTCTCCCTCGGCTTCACCGCCGACGACACCGCCCCCGGCAGTGCCTCCTCCGGCAGCGCCGCCGCCGACCACCTCGCCGGCTGGGACCGCGTCTGGGGCACGAGCGACTGGCTCGGCGAAGGCCGCTGGACCCGCGAGGCCCTGCGCGGCATCGACTTCCCGCGCCTGGCCTCCGAACTCACCGCCCAGAACCCCCGCGGCGCCTGGACCCGCACCTCCGACGGCACCTGGTCCACCGGCCGCCACCTCCCGACCGGCGCCGTCGTCTCCCCGGACCTCGCCCTCGCCTTCCAGATCGAGCACAACGGCCCCTGGCGCTGGGAGCTCGGCGAGGACGTCGGCGGCGGCTACCTCGCCCTCTCCGGCCCCACCGACGCCGACGCGGCCTGGACCAGGGTCCTGCGCCCCGGGCAGTCCTTCACCACCGTCCCCGCGACCGTCGCCGCCGGAGCCGACTTCGAGGACGCCCTCGCCGCCCTCACCGACTTCCGCCGCGCCGCCCGCCGCCCCCACCCCGACAACGCCGCCATGCCCGTGGTCTTCAACGACTACATGAACACCCTCGACGGCGACCCCACCACCGCGAAGCTCCTCCCGCTCATCGGCGCCGCGGCCGAAGTCGGCGCCGAGATCTTCTGCATCGACGCGGGCTGGTACGACGACAGCGGCGACTGGTGGCCCACCGTGGGGGAGTGGCGCCCCTCCACCACCCGCTTCCCCGGCGGCCTCGGCGAAGTCGTCGACGCGATCCGCGACGCCGGGATGATCCCCGGCCTCTGGCTCGAACCCGAGGTCATCGGCGTCCGCAGCCCCATGGCCGACGCCCTCCCCCCGGAAGCCTTCCTCCAGCGGCACGGCCAGCGCCTCGTCGAGCACCACCGCCACCACCTCGACCTGCGCCACCCCGCCGCCGTCGCGCACCTCGACGGCGTGGTCGACCGCCTCGTGAGCGACTTCGGCATCGGCTTCTTCAAGTTCGACTACAACATCGACCCCGGCCCCGGCACCGACCTCGACGCCGACTCGGTCGGCGACGGCCTCCTGGACCACAACCGCGCCCACCTCGCCTGGATCGACCGCCTCCTCGACCGCCACCCCGGCCTCGTGGTCGAGAACTGCTCCTCCGGCGCCATGCGCATGGACTTCGCGATCCTCTCGCGCCTGGCCATGCAGTCCACCTCCGACCAGCAGGACTTCACCAAGTTCCCGCCCATCGCCGCCGCCGCCCCGATCTCCCTGCTCCCCGAGCAGGCCGCCAACTGGGCCTACCCGCAGCCGGGCATGAACGACGAGGAGGCCGCGTTCTGCCTCGTCACCGGCCTCCTCGGCCGCTACTACGTCTCCGGCCACCTCAACGAGATGACCGAGGCCCAGCGCGCCACGGTCGCCGAGGCCGTCGCCGCCGCCAAGACCCTCCGCGCCACCGTCGCCGCGGGCCGCGCCCACTGGCCCGCCGGCCTCCCCGGCTGGACCGACCCCTGGACCGCCCTCGCCCTGCGCACCGACGGCGAAGAGCACGTCTCGGTCTGGCGCCGCGGCGGCCCCGACCGCACCGAACTGCGCTTCCCCCACCTCGCCGGCAGCGAGGTCGCCGTCGACACGGTCTTCCCCACCGGCCTGCCCGAGTGGAAGACCGCCTGGGACCGGGCCACCGGCACCCTCACCGTCCACGCGGGCGACGCCCTCGCCGCCCGCACCCTGCGCCTCACCGTCCGATCCTCGAAGAACTAGGAGCCGTTCAATGAAGAAGCCGTTCCGCTACGCGCCGGCGCTCGTCGCCGCCGCAGCCCTGACCCTCACCGCGTGCTCCGACCCCGGGGCCGGGACCGGCGACACCGGGCCCGTCGACTGGCCCGCCCAGGACGCCGACCTCTCCGGCACCACCCTCACCGTCTGGGCCGCCCAGAACTCGAACACCGTGCCCGACAGCGTGATCGCGGGCTTCGAGGAGCTCACCGGCGCCGAGGTCGAGGTCGTCACCATCCCCGACCCCTACGAGCAGGGCGTCCAGACCAAGGTCGCCACCGGCGACATGCCCGACCTCGCCTTCTGGCAGCCCACCGCCTCCCAGCTGACCGCCCTGAATGCGAAGCAGCACCTCCAGCCCCTCGACGACGCCCCCTGGCTCGACGCCTACAAGCCCGAGCTGCGCGACATCACCGGCATCCTGGACGGCACCCGCTACGCCGCGCTCATCACCACCCCCGCCGTCGAGGGCGTCTACTACAACAAGGAGGTGTTCGCGGCCAACGGGATCACCGAGACCCCCGCCGACTGGGACGCCTTCCTCCAGACCGCCCGCGACCTCGAGGGCGCCGGCGTCACCCCCTTCCACGAGATGGCCGCCGACCGCTGGGGCACCCAGTGGTGGGTCCAGGTCCAGCTCGCCGACGCCGCCGCCGACGGCCTGTGGGACCGCGTGAACACCCGCGAGGAGCTGTTCACCGACCCGACCATCCAGGGCGCCATCGACACCTACCAGGGCCTGATCGAGGAGGGCCTGTTCAACGAGGACATCAAGACCGCCACCTTCGAGGACCAGGGCGCGGCCCTGCTCGCGGGCGACGCGGCGATGGTCGTCCAGGTCAACTCCTTCTTCGGCCAGCTCCAGTCGCTCGCCGAGACCGAGGAGCTGAACCGGAAGATCGGCTTCTTCCCGATCTCCCCGTCCGGCAACACCGGCACCTTCATCCCCGACCAGTCGAACGCCCTGGTGGCCTTCAAGACCGGCGACGCCGACCGCGAGTCCGCGGCCCGCCAGCTCCTGTCCTACTGGATGGGCGACGGCTACGAGGGCTTCGTGAACGCCCAGTCCACCGTCTCGCTCCAGTCCGATGTGGAGACCCCCGCGGACGTCCCCGAGGCGCTCCTGTCGGTCAGCGACTCGCTCGGCACCGCCGTCGGCTCCATGCAGGCCTCCGCGATCGCCAACCCGGACCTGTACCTCTACCTGGCCGACATGATCCAGGGCACCAAGACCCCCGCCGAGGTCGCCGAGGCGACCCAGGCCCAGTTCGACGAGCTGGCCAAGGCCCAAGGCGCCGAGGGCTTCTGACGCGCGACGCGGGGGCGCGGCGCAGCCGCGCCCCCGCGACCCTCCCGTCCCCGCCACTGGAAAGGTCAAGGCCCGCAACCGTGTCAACGAACCTCACGCTCGCGAAGGCGCGCCCCCGGCAGCAGGACCACCCGCTGTGGTTCCTCGTCCCGGCGCTCGTGGTGCTGGTCGTGTTCTTCTTCGTCCCGACCCTGTTCAACTTCGTCTACGCGTTCACCGACTGGTCGAGCTTCAAGAGCGCCATCAACTTCGCCGGGATCGACAACTTCACCTCGCTGTTCTCCAACGGCACGCTCCTCAACTCCCTCAAGGTCACCCTCGTCTACGCCGTGCTCGTGGCCCTCTTCCAGAACGCCTTCGGCCTCGGCCTCGCGCTGCTGCTGGAGCGCGACACGCGCGTCAACCGCGCCGTCCGCGTCGCGTTCTTCATCCCCGTGATCATGTCCGCCCTCGCGGTGGGCTACATCTTCCAGGCGCTCCTCAAGCCCGACGGCGCCCTCAACGGCATCCTCGGCGCCCTCACCGGCGCCGACGTCGCGATCCCTTGGCTCGGCGACACCACCTGGACGATCGTGGTCGTCGCGGTCGTCCACGCCTGGAAGTGGATGGGCCTGTCGATGCTCATCTACCTCGCGGGGCTCAAGACGATCAACGAGGACGTGCTCGAAGCGGCCCGCCTCGACGGCGCGAACCGCTGGACCATGTTCCGCGCCATCCGCTTCCCGCTCCTGGCGCCCGCGGTGACCTTCAACGTCGCGACCGCGCTGCTCGGTTCGATGAACGGCTTCGACATCGTCCAGGCCACCACCGAGGGCGGCCCCGGCGGCACCACCGAGCTGCTGAACATCTTCATCTTCCGGACCTTCGGGCAGGGCCTGTTCGCCCAGGCCACGACCATGAGCCTGGTGCTGTTCCTGCTCGTCACCATCCTGGCCTTCCCCGTGATCCGCTTCCTGCGCAAGCGAGAGGACGTCCTGTGAGCACCACCGCCACCGGTACCGCCGCGCCGCGGCGGACGGCCCCCGCCCGGCGCGCCCCGCGCCGTCGCCGCCTCCCGCTCCAGCCGATCGCCGCGATCCTGGTCGCCGCCCTCGTGCTCGGCGTCCCCTTCTGGCTGGTCGTCGCGACCGCCTCCAAGGACCAGGCCGAGGCGCTCAACCCGAACCTCGAAGCGCCCTCGGAATGGCGGCTGCTCGACAACTTCGCCGCGGTCTTCAGCGACGGGCGCATGATGTCGGCCTTCTTCGGGAGCCTCCTGGTGATGGTCCCGGCCGTGGTCGGCGTGCTCGTCCTCGGCTCGATGGCCGCCTGGATCCTCGGCCGCCGCGGCGGGCGGCTCAGCGCCGCCGTCTACGCGCTCGCCATCTCCGGCATCGTGCTGCCGCCCGCGGTGGTCACGATCGTGCTCCTGCTGCGCCAGCTCGGCCTGGCCGGGACCGCGCTCGGCATGGTCGGCGTCTACATGGGCATGTACCTGTCCACGGTGGTCTTCTTCGTGACGGGCTTCGTGCGGACCATCCCGCACGAGCTCGAAGAGGCCGCCCGTGTCGACGGCGCCGGGCCGGTGCGCGTGTTCGTCCGCGTCATCCTGCCGCTGCTGAAGCCGGTGCTCGCCACCGCGACCATCCTGATCTGCCTCTACATCTGGAACGACGTGTTCTACGCGCTGTTCGTGATCGGCGGCCGCATCGACACGCTGCCGCTGAACCTGTACCAGGTCGCCAGCGCGGGCCTCTATCTCCAGAACTGGCACCTGATCTTCGCCTATATCATCCTCATGAGCCTGCCGCTGCTGATCACGTTCGTGGTCGCCCAGCGCAGGATCATCTCCGGCATCACAAGCGGAGCGGTGAAATGAGCTCGAGTACGAGCGGAGCGGTGAAATGAGTTCCGGCACGAGCGGAGCGGTGAAGTGAGCGCCCGCGGAGCGGCGGAGTGAGCACCAGGAAGGCGGTGGGCAGGGTGAACGAGCGCCGGAGGAACCCGACGATCTCCGACGTCGCGCAGCGCGCGGGAGTCTCGGTCCCGACCGTGTCCCGCGTCCTGACCGGCGCGGCCCGCGTGAGCCCGGCGAAGCGCGAGCTGGTCGAGGCCGCGATCGCCGAACTCGACTTCCGGCCCAGCGCCGCCGCCCGCGTGCTCGTCTCCCGCAGGTCGCAGACCATCGCCGTGATCGCCGGGAACACCTCCCGGTACGGCTACGCGGAGACCATCCGCGGCATCGAGATCGCCGCCCGCGCCGGGGGCTACACGGTCATGATCACCGTGGTCGAGAGCGCCGACGAGGACGAGGTGGACCGCGCGATCGCGGCGACGCTGACGCAGGCGCTGGCCGGGGTGGTGGTCCTCAAGTTCGACCCGCCCGGCGTGGCGGCCCTGCGCAAGATCCCGGCGAACCTGCCGGTCGTGGCGCTGTCGGGCACGCGCGAGCCCGGCGTGCGGCAGGCGGTCCTGGACGAGGCCGCCGCCGCCGAGGAGCTGACGCGGTACCTGCTCGACCTGGGGCACGAGACCGTCCACCACGTGCGGGTCCCGCCCTCGCGGCGCGTGGACGGCCGCACCACGGGCTGGAAGCGCGCGCTGACCGGCGCGAACGCCCCGGTGCCGCCGGTGCGCGACGCGACCTGGGACCCCCGGAGCGGCGTGGCGATCGGTCGCGAGTTCGCCGCGGACCCGGAGGTCACGGCGGTGTTCTGCGGGAACGACGAGATCGCGATGGGCGTCATGCGGGGCATCGCGGAGGCGGGCCTGCGCGTGCCGGAGGACGTCTCGGTGGCGGGCTTCGACGACCATCCGCTGGCGGGGCTCTGGTCGCCGCCGCTGACCACCGTGAAGCAGGACTTCGCCGGGCTCGGCGGCCGCGGATTCCAACTGCTGCTCCAGGCGATCGACGGCAACGGCGACCGCCGGTTCTCCTCGGAGCGGCCGGGCCTGGTCCTGCGCGAGAGCACCGCGGAGCCGAAGCCGCGCGGCTGAGGGCGGCCGAGAGGCCGATCGCCGTGCGCACCGGGAGGGGTCCCGCGCCGAAGGGCCGACACTGGTCGCGACGCAGTCGGCCGAGAACGGAGGCCCCCATGCTTACTGCCGCAACGGCCGCCCGCGCGGCGCTCCTGGCGATCGCCGCGATCCCGCTCGTGGCCGGGTGCGCGTCGGAGGAACGGACCGCGTGCGACGATCCGGGAACCACGTATGCGCAGGTCATCTATTTCGAGAGCGCGGACGGGTCGTGGGACGAGACGACGGTGTTCCTGGTGTGCACGCCTGACCGGACCGTCGGGATCGTGGACGAGAACGCCCAGGACTACACGTCGCTGGAGGACTTCCAGATCAACAACGAGCTGTTCGAGGAGGGCGATCAGATGATCGTCACCGAGGACTTCCCGGCGATCGACGCCGAAGCCGAGTTCAAGACGGTCCCCGCCCGCATCGACGATCCGGCGGTCATGTGGTGGACCATCGGCGGCGCCGCCGCGGCCGTGATCGCGGCGGGGCTGCTGGTCTGGCTGTGGCTCCGCAAGCGGCGCAAGGCGATCCGCGAAGGCGAGGAGCAGGCCGAAGCGCTCCGCGCCGAGCGGGATCGGTCGGAGGCGCACGGCGCCGACGAGGAGGACGCGCCCGGACGGTCTGCTGGCCGCGGCGCCGCATCCGAACCCAGCGCAGACCGGGACGCCGATCCGACAGCCGAGTCCGACGCCGTAGAGCGCGGCGCCCGCGCGCCACGCGACGACGCATGACGCTGCGTGTCGACGGGAGCGTCTAGGGGCAACGCCGTTCGATCGGGGAGTCGGTCTTCGGTCGGTGCGCAGCCCGCTCGGTGACGGAAGAGCAGCGGACCGGAGGCGGATGCGTCGCCGGGGCCGGGCCGGTCCTCGGCGGTGCGGGTGGAGGGCCGGTCCCGGGCGGGCCGCCGGAGCCGGGTCGGCCCACGAGTCCAGCCCGCCGCCCGCCCCGACATCGCCGCCCTCAGCCCGACAGCCCGGCCCCGCACGCCCCGCCCCGCCCCGCCCCGCCCCGCACCCGCCCTCGCCTCGCCGCCGTCCTGACCGCTGCCCCACGCCACCGGCGACTCGCCGCCTCTCCGCCTGAAGCAGGCCCTACCCGGCTCCGCCGACGAGCAGTTCAGCGGCCACGAGCGCGCCGTCCTTCACCGTCATCGCGGCCACCTCCGCCGCCCGCTCCCTGACCGCCGGGTCCAGGGCCTTCGCGAACGCCGCCGTCAGCGATCCCACTGTGGGCACCGGGCCCTCGTGCGCCGCGCCGATGCCCAGCTCGGCCACCCGGCCCGCGAAGTACGGCTGGTCCACGATCTGCGGCACCACCACCTGCGGCACGCCCGCCATGGTCGCCGTCGTCGTCGTGCCCGCCCCGCCGTGGTGCAGCACCGCGGCCGACCGCCGGAACAGCCGCTGCTGGTTCACCTCGCCCACCGTGAAGCAGTCGTCCCCGCCGTCGACCGCGTCCAGCCCGGCCCAGCCGCTGCCCAGGACGATGCGCCGCCCGTGCGCCCGCGCCGCCTCGACGGCCGCCCGCGCGGCCTCCTGCGGGTTCATCAGCGGGATGCTCCCGAACCCGGCGTACACCGGCGCCTCGCCCGCGTCCAGGAACGCCTCCAGGTCCGCCGGGAGCGGCCGCTCGTCCGGCAGGATCCACGCGCCGGTCTGGACCACGTCGCGCTCCTCCGGGTCCCAGGGGCTCAGGACCGGGTCGGTCGCGAGCCACGGCCGGGGCGTGTGGACCTGGTCGCGGACGTTGTCCACCGGCGCCAGGCCGATCGACTCGCGGTAGGCGTTGACCGCGGGCCCGAACAGGTCGTTCTTGACCAGCACGTCGTGGTCCCACAGCTTCCGGTTGTCCGTCACCCCCTCCGGGAGCGGCCAGCCAGGCATCGGGTGCGGCGGGTGCAGGGACGAGGGCAGCGTGGTCGGCTGGAGGAACGCGGTCACGAACCGGAGGCCCTGGCGCTCGGCCACCGCCTGCGCGGCGGCGATGCTCGGGAACAGCCCGGTCGCGACGATCGCGTCCGCGCCCTTCGCGGCCTCGGCGAGCGGCCCGGCGGAGGTCGCGATCACCTCGTCCACGTGCCCGCGCAGGTCCGCGGCCGTGCGCGGGGCCTTCTGCTTCGTCCGCAGCTCCCGCACGAGCGCCCGGACCTCGCCCCCGACGGGCAGGTGCGGCACGCCGACCCCGTCCAGCAGGTCGGCGAACTCGCGGTCCGGCGGCACGAGCACCACCGCCTCCGCGCCGAGCGACTGCAACTGCACCGCGAGCGCCGCGAGCGGTTCGACGTCGCCGCGCGATCCGCGGCTCGACAGCAATACGCGCATTACCGGTCTCCCGTCCTCGAAGTTTCTGTCTCGGTCGGCTATTGTGCACCAGGTCAGAGGGGGTGTCGGCCACCCGGTGGCACCCCTTTCCCCGCGCCGCGATATAAATGATGAAAGGGGCGAGGGAATCACGCCCCCTTTTTCATGCCCTCTCCCGGCCGCACGCGCGCCTTTCCGAGCACGCCCGCCCCGCCCTTGCGAGGAAAGTTCGCGAACCCGGTGCGAAGCTCCCCGCGACTGGCACCCTGAAGGAGGACGGCGACCGCCGGATCCTCCGGCGCCGCCGCCCCGGGCGCAGCGAACCGCCTGCGCCCGCGCCTCGGGGAGGG
Source organism: Glycomyces amatae (assembly GCF_020991375.1). Taxonomy (GTDB): domain Bacteria; phylum Actinomycetota; class Actinomycetes; order Mycobacteriales; family Micromonosporaceae; genus Glycomyces; species Glycomyces amatae. The sequence continues at coordinate 63,683 of NZ_JAJLQZ010000009.1, forward strand.
GTCGCCATGGCAGCGCGATCAGGACCGGACCACCGCCGGAGGACCGGCGGGCACGCGCGCGCCGTCCTCGACCGGGCGCGCGCCCTCTCCCGCGGCGCCGCGGACCTGCCCGCCGCGACCGAGCGGCTCCAGGACTCGATCCGGACCCAAGTCGCCGCCCTCGAACGCCGCCTGGTCCAGGACCGGCTCGCCGAGACGCCCGCCGAGGAGCTGCGCAAGCTCGCCCCGGACCTGCGCCTCGGCGGCCTCCTGGACGCCGGGTTCGGCACGGTCGCCGAGATCCGCGCCGCCCCCGTCCACCGCCTGCGGGCCCTGCCCGGCGTCGGCAGGCGGACCGCGCGCGACGCCAAGGACGCCGCGGAGGCCGCCGCCGCGAAGATCGAGGCCGCGACCCGCTTCCGGTTCGACCCCGACCGCGGAGACGACGACCAGACCAGCCTCCTGGCCGCGCTCACCGCCGAACGCCACGCCCGCACCGCCGCCGAAGCACTCCGCGAACCGCTCGCCGAGCACGCCGAGCGCCTCGCGGCCCACCTGCCCGCCGCCGAACGCGCCACCAGCCGCACGAGCATGTCCCTCGCCGGCCGCCGCCGCGCCGCCGAGGCCCTGGACGCGCTCACCGCGCTCGAAGCGGTCCTCGACGAACCGGGCGTCCGCCGCCTCGAACAGGCCCTCGCCGACGCCCGGCACCGCGCCGACCCGGACGCCTACGACCGCGACGACCTCTGGCGCGCCCTCGAAGCCGAACCCGCCTACTACAGCGCCGCGATCGCGAACCTCACCGGCGCCGCCGCCCCGGCCGAGGACCACATCGGCGGGGACCTGCGCGAGCGCGTCGACACCGTGGAACTCGACCTCGGCCTCCTCACGTGCCGCCTGCGCGAGTACCAGGCCTTCGGCGCCAAGTTCGCCGTCCACCAGGGCAAGGCCGTCATCGGCGACGAGACGGGCCTGGGCAAGACCGTCCAGGCGCTGGCCGTCTGCGCCCACCTCGCGGCGGGCGGCGGCCGCCACTTCCTCGTGGTCTGCCCGGCGAGCGTCGAGGCGAACTGGACGGCCGAGGCCCGGAGGCGCACCTCGCTGGACGTCTACGACCTCCACGGGCCGGACCGCGAGGAGCAGGGCGCGAAGTGGCTGCGGGAGGGCGGCCTGGCGGTGGCCGCGTTCAACGCCCTGCACCGGCTGGAGTGCCTGGAGCGGGACGGCCTCTACCTGGCGCTGCTGGTCGTCGACGAGGCCCACCGCGCCGGGAGCCCCGAGCTGCGGCGGGCGCTGGCGGTCCTCGACGTGCGCGAGCACGCGCGCCGGACCCTGTTCCTCACCGGCGCGCCGCTGGAGCACCGCGTCGACGAGCTCCGCGACCTGGTGTCCTACCTGGAGCCCGGCCTCGCCGGGGAGATCGGCCCGGGCGGGACGGCCGCCGGGGCGCTCCGGCGCCTCGTCGCCCCGGTCTACCTGCGCCGCGACCAGGAGGACGTGCTCGCCGAGCTGCCCGAGCGGATCGAGGTCCAGGACCGGGTCCGCCTCTCCGGCCTGGACGAGGAGCGGTACCGCGCCGAGGTGCGCGCGGGGAGCCTCGCGGGGATGCGGCGGGCGGCGTCCGCGCTGCCGGACTCGGAGAAGCTCGAGCGCCTGGCCGAACTGGTCGAGGCGGCCGAGGCCGAGGGCCGCAAGACCGCCGTGTGCTCCTCCTTCCCCGACGTGCTCGAAGCGGTGCAGAAGCGGCTGGGGCCCTTGGCGATCGGGACGCTCACGAGCGAGGTCCCGGCGGAGGCCCGCAGGGGCCTCCTCGACGCCTTCGCGCGCGCGGACGAGCCGGCGGTGCTGCTCGCCCGGCTCGAAGAGGGCGGTGCGGCCCTCGACCTCCGGGCCGCGTCCCTGGTGGTCGTCTGCGAGCCGCAGTGGGACCCGGGCCTCGAAGGACAGGCGCTCCCTCCGGCGGGCCGGGGCCGCCGGGCGCAGGTGCGGCGGCTACTGGCGCAGGACTGCGTGGACGAGCGCATCGGCGAGCTCCGGGAGGGCCGGCCCCTGCTGTTCGAGCACTTCGCCCACCGCGGCGAGGCCGGGCAGCTCGGCGAGACGGCCATGAACACGAGGCGCACACGCCCCCTGGCGCTCGACGACGAGTCCGTTCCGTTGGAGGAGCGGATCGTCACCGCCGAACGCATCCGCCTGGGCCTCGACTGACCGGGCCCGCGGCCGAACCGGCGCGGGCTCCGGCCGCGCAGGTTCAGTTGCGGGTGAACGTCAAGTGCGTGACGCCGCTGGGCGCGGAGACGGCCTCGACCCGGTAGCCCTCCTCCAGGCCTTCGAGCCCGCCGTCCCACAGGCGCACACCGCGTCCCAGTACGATCGGGACCACCGCGAGGTGCATGTAGTCGACCAGTCCGGCGGCGAGGAACTCGCGGATCATGGTGGGGCCGCCGCCGAGCCGCACGTCCTTGCCCCCGGCGGCCTCGCGGGCCGCCTCGAGCGCCTCGGCGGGGGAGGCGTCGATGAAGTGGTAGGTCGTGCCGCCCTCCATCTCGACCGACGGCCGCGCGTGGTGCGTGAGGACGAAGACCGGCGTGTGGAACGGCGGGTTGGGGCCCCACGCGCCCTTCCAGTCCGGGTCCTCGTGCCATCCGGGGTGCCCGAACTTCCCGGCCCCCATGATCTCGGCGCCGATCCCCGGGTCGTGCCGCTGCACGAAGGCGTCGTCGACCCCGCCGCTGCCGCCGGCCTCCCACCACTGCGTGGCGAACATCCACTCGTGCAGCCGCTCCCCGGCGTGGCCGAAGTGGAGGTCGCGGTCCTGGCCCTCACCGGTGCCGAACCCGTCCAGGGAGATCGCGAAGTTGTGGACGCGCGCGAGTGACATGGGGATGCTCCTTCTGCTGCCCGGGCCCATGGGATCGGCCCGGTGGTGCAATGATCGTGCCCGCGCGGTGTCATGATGTCCAATGCCAAAACTGCGCGCTTCTCATAGAGAAACTTGATGAATGCTGAACCCCACTCACCTGAGGGTGCTGGAGGCGGTCGCCCGGCACGGGTCGGTCACCGAGGCGGCCAAGGAGCTGCACTACTCCCAGCCCTCCGTCAGCCACCACCTGCGGCGCCTGGAGGCCGCCACCGGGGCCAGGCTCGTCCAGCCGGTGGGCCGCGGCATCCGGCTCACCCCCGAAGGCGAGCTGCTGGCGGGGCGGGCCGCGGAGATCCTGGGCCGCATGGAGGCCGCGTCCGCCGAGCTGGCCGCCCACGTGGGACTCCGCGCCGGACGGGTGCGCCTCGCCGGCTTCCAGACGGTCCTCAGCAGCATCGTGCCGAAGGCCGCCGCCGAGCTGGCCCGCACGCACCCGGGCGTCGAGCTGAACCTCATGGACGCCCACCCGGTCGAGGGCCTGGCGATGCTGCGCTCCGGGCGGGTGGACATCGCCCTGATCTTCCGACACGCCGACACGCCCCTGGAGGCGGGGGAGTTCCGCCTCGTCCACCTCCTGGACGACCCCCTCTACCTCGTCAGCGACCGCCCCGGCCAGCGCCTGGAGGACCACCGCGACTCCGCGTGGGTCGGCGGCTGCGAGCGCTGCCGGACCGCCACGGTCGCGGCGTGCGCACGCGCGGGCTTCTCGCCGCGCATCGCCCACTTCTGCGACGACACGGTCATCTCCCAGTCGCTGGTGGCCGCGGGGATGGGCGTGGCCGTGCTCAACGGCCTCGCACTGCAAGTGCACCAGGTCCCGGGGGTCCACGCCACGCGCCTCGACGAGAGCCCGCGCCGGATCTACGCCGCCACGTACGGGGACCCGCCGGACCCGCCCGCCACGGCCGCGCTGCTCGAGATCCTGGAGAACGTCGCAGCCCGGCTCGACCGACCCTCATGACGCGCGAGTGCCGACCGGCCCCGTCCGCGCCGCCGACATGCATTGAGTGCCGAGCCGCCCGGTTCCGCTACGGGCGCCGAGTGGCCACGATCGTGGACAGGTCGGGGGCCAGGCGCACCTCGGCGGCCAGCAGCGCCGGGTGTTCCAGCCAGCTCAGCCGGGCGCTGTCAGGCCGGCCGCTGTGCACGGGCGGCCATTCGATCATCGGAGTGAAGTCGTCGATGACGAGGCAGCCCCCCGCGCGGAGCAGCTGCTCCGGATCGGCGGCGCCACCGCGCTTCCCGTTGCCGCCGCCATCGACCACGAGCAGGTCGAACGGGTCGCAATCGTTGATGCGGGTCCAGTCCCCGTGCAGTATCTCGACATCGGGGACATCGGCGAACAGCTCGGAGACGCGCGCGGCCCGCTGCGCATCGCGCTCCACGCTGACCACGCGCACACCCGGGCGCCGGCCCGCGACCAGCCAGGCGAGTCCCACGCCGCAGCCGGTGCCGGTCTCGCCGATGCGGGCGGTCGCACCGGCGGCCAGCGCGTGCAGCAGGCGGCCCTGCTCCAGGCGGCAGGAGGACGCGAAGCCGAGTTCGTCCGCGAGCGCGACCGCGGCCGTGACGATCTCCGGCAGGCCCTGGGCGCCCGCATAGCTCGCTGTACCCATGATGGACATCGGTACCGCCTTCCCCGGCGCCCTCTGGGTTCGCCGCTGCGGTGAAGGACCAGGTTCGCACATCGGCGCGGCATCCGGTCACGGCCGGACGGCGCGCCGCGAGGCCCGAGGGAGACGTGGCATGTCTCGTGCCCCGTGGTCAGGTGCAGTCGGACGGGGCGCCGGGGGTGCCGGTGAAGAACTCCTCGGCCCGTTCACCGGAGACGACGTGCCGCTGCCCGTCAATGCAGAACCACGGGGCCAGCATCACCGACTCGTATTCGGCGTAGTCGAGGACCGGTGCGACGGCGAAGCGCCCGGGCACCTCGGGGGCGATGAGGGAGGTCTGGCGTTCGCCTTCGGCGAGGTATTCGATGGCGAGCGCGAACTCGCAGTATTCCTCGTCGGCGTGGGCCTGGAAGGTGATGACCTCCTTCTCGCCCCGATCGAGGGTGATGGTGGCCGAGTCCGAGAATGCCGGCAGCGCATCGAGGTCGGGCGGGTCGAAGCTGTTCGGCTCCCCGGTGGGCAGCTCCTTGATCCGCGCGCCGGGATCGTCGATCTCGATGGCGAGCCCGATCTTCTCGCCGATGCCTTGGGACAGGACCGGAAAGTACGTGCCGCTCTCGGGCGCCGAGCATTCGATGTCGGTCGCGTAGAGGTCGGTGACGGTCACCGTCTCATCGCGGTTGCCTTCGAGCGCGATCTCCCACTGGCCCCAGCCCACGGCCGAGCCGCCTTGCGCAACCGTCCACGCCGCGGTGGGGAGTGCAGGTTGAACAGGGTCCCAGTCGATGCCGTTGAAGTCCGCGTCGGTGGTCGACCCGGGGATGGCGTAACCGGTGTGGTGATAGTCGGGCGGTGTGAGCATCTCGACGTCGAAGGCGAAGAGGGCCTCGCTGAACGCCTGCTCGACGACCTTGTTCGCTTGATTCGAGAAGTATTGGACGACGCCGCCGACGATGCCGCCGAAGATACCTCCGGTACCGACCACAGAGACGACGGTGATGACGAGCGCCTTCCGGTATCGCGACCACCGCGAGGGCTGCTCCGGAGGCGGCTGTGGCGGTGCGGTTCCCGGCATCGGAAGGTGGTAGGCCAGATGGGCGCCTGGAACGCGGTTGAAGTCGGGCTGCTGGCGGTCGGTCATAGCGGGGCTCCAGTGGCCGATCGGGAATTGAGTCCAGGGTAGACGATCAGGCTGGAGGCGGCAGTCCACCGCGGGGTCATGGAACCTGTCCGACCGAAGGATGTCGTCAGGTGGCGCGGCCCCGTCTCCGATCATTTATTCCTTGGCAAGAACATTCTCTGATCTACGACCGCGTCCGCTGGAACGGCGGGCATGAGGCCGTCGAGTAGGCGGTCTCAGATTCACCGCGGCGATGAATTCCGGTCGGCCGTCTCGTCTCTGTTGCAGCGGGCGCTGTCGTGCCCGCGTGAGAGGCGAAGGAGCTTCTGATGGCCGACATCGGACCGCAGCGGGCCGAGGGGAAGAACCTCGAGGTCCTCTCCCCGACGATTGGCTGCCAGCTGCTCGAACGCGGCCTCGTCGACGAGATCGACCTCCACATCGCACCGATCCTGCTCGGCGACGGCATCCGAGTATTCGACGACCCGGGCGGGCGGCCGATCAGGCTCCGGCACGCTCAGGGCGACGCACCCGTCGCCGAAGTGGACGTCCGCTGCCACCCCGTCGCGGTGAGACCGTGAAGTCCATGAACACGACCGGAAGCGGTCGCGAACCCGGTGAAGGAGAAGCGCCATGCTGAGACAGGTCGCGGAGGGCGTGCTGACCCACCAGAGCGAGTTGCTCGAGAACAACGCCGTTGTGGTGCAGGGCCGGACCGGCGCGCTGCTCGTCGACCCCGGACTCACCGAGTCCGAGATGACCTGTCTCGCGGACGACCTCCGCGCACTGGGTCAGCCTGTCGCGGCGGGCTTCGCGACGCATCCCGACTGGGACCACGTGCTCTGGCACCCAGCCTTCGGCGAAGCGCCCCGCTACGGCACCGCCCGGTGCGCGGCGCGGATGCGGGAGGTGCGGTCGGACGCGGACTGGCGGGCGCGCGCCGCCGAGGGGCTGCCGCCGGAGATCGCCGAGGAGACGCCGCTCGACCTGTTCGGCCTCATCACCGGTCTGCCCTCCGGGACGGAGCAGCTGCCATGGGACGGTCCGGAAGTCCGGATCATCGAGCACCCCGCCCACGCCCCGGGCCATGCGGCGCTGCTCGTCCCGGAGCGCGGTGTGCTCGTCGCAGGGGACATGCTCTCGGACGTGCTGGTGCCGAACCTCGACGAGTTGAACGAGACCAACGACCCGATCGGGGAGTACCTCGTCGGGCTGCGGCTGCTCGAGGACGCGGCGGACAGCGTCGAAGTCCTCGTCCCCGGCCACGGGTCGGTCGGCGGCGCCGCCGAGATGCGCGCACGGATCGAGCAGGACCGCGCGTACGTGCTCGCCTTGCGCGAAGGCCGTGTTCCCCGCGATCCGAGGGTCGGCCCGACGGCCAAACCCGGCTGGGAGTGGACGACCGACATATCCGCTGAGCAGGTCCGGCGCCTCGCCGAGAGAAGCGAGCGCGGCGGCACATCCGGTTAACGGTCGGCTCGTGAAGCGGTCGAGGTCCGTGCTCTGAGAAACGGCGCGGTGGCATGCGAGGCCGGGAGCGCTGTTGCTCGGTCAGGGCGGTAGCGGGATTGCCGTGTTCTGGTCCGGCGACACCGGCGGTCGGAGCGGGCGTCGACCGAGGGGCGACCGCTGCCCGGCATGGATGCTGCGGCCTTGGAGCAGTAAAGGGATCCCTTTTCAAGCGGGCGGCGACGGTGGGATGATCGCGCACCGGTAGAGACTTCGGCTCTGGGCTCGTGGCGGTTCGCAGTCAGAGCAATCGGCGACGAAGGCGTGGTCGATGTCGGGCAGAGTCTGCGGCTTCGGGGTGAGGCGGCGCGCGTGGTCAGGGCGGGCGGCGATGAAGAGAGGGTCGCTCTCAAGGTGGTGCTTCGGCCTTGGCGTGGCGGGCCGTTCGCGGTTCGGGCGGGCGGCGATGAAGGGGTGGTGGTGTACGGGGCGGGGCTTTCGGCTTTGGGGTGGTGGAGGGGCGCTCTCAGTGCGGGCGGCGATGACGGGGCGATCGTTGGCTGGGGCGGGGTTTCGGGTTTGGGGTGTGGGCATGCTGGAGGGCCCGGCCCCTGTCGGGGTTCGGGCTGCGGGCCGTGCGTGTGGTGTGGCCTCGCGTCCCCCAGCAGTCGCCTGCTGGGGCGGGGTAAGAAGGGTGGTTCGCCGTAGTCGATGGGCCCGATCGGCCCGGCTGGGACCACTGGCTTGACCGGCCTGACCGTCCTGGCCGTGGTGGCGGTTCCCGCGAGGGCGGGCTCCCTTGGTGACGATGCTTCGGCTTCGGCTGTCGGTGCGGCCGGAGGCGTCGGTGTGGTGGCCGGGGCCTGCTCACTGTGATCGCTGCGGTCGGCACTGCCGCCGGTGGTGAATCGTGCTCGTGCTTTGGCCCTGGCTTCGCGTATGGCGGCCCGGGCGCGGTCGCGTTCGATCATTTCGGCGTGGCCGTCGAGGTCGGGTTGCAGCGTCTCGGACCATTCGGTCCGGTAGAGGCCGGTGGGGAACAGGTCCCAGCCGGAGTCGGCGTGTTCGGTGTCCATGTCGGTGTCGGTGCGCCAGTCCGCGCACCCGCACCCGGTGGTGTCGCCCCCGCCCCCACTGCTGTTGCGGCCGTGCGCCTCAGCGTCGGCACCAGCACCAACACCAGCACCGACACCAGTGCCAGTGGTGTCGGTGGTGTGGTGGTCGTGGTGGGTGATGATGGCCCGCCCGGGGCCGGTCTTGGTGACGGTCCAGCCGGGGGTGTGGAGGCGGCCGTGGTGGAACCGGCACACCAGGATCAGGTTCGCCGCCTCCGTAGGGCCGCCGTCAGCCCAGTGCACGATGTGGTGGGCTTCGGTCCAGGCGACGGGCCGGTCGCAGCCGTGCCAGGCGCACCCTGCGGGCTGTTCAAGCTCAAGTTTCCGCCGCAGGGCCACATTCGGGAGGCGCAGGGCGCGGCCGAGTTCGACCGCTTCGCCGGACTCGTAGTCGAACACGCTGGGGATGGCCAGGGTCTCGCAGGCCAGGAGCCGGGCCTGGGCGAGCGAGATCGGGTCGCCGTCCAGCAGGGGCACCCGCCCGGTGTCCTCCCCGCGCAGGGTCGCGATGTCCACGGTCAGGTTCAGGGTGGCGGTGTGTCCGTGCCGGGTGGCGGCTTCGGGGGAGGATCCGTACCCGGCGAGGAGCTGGTGGAGGGCTTCGGCGTGCCGGTTGGCTTGCGGGGGCAGGACCCCGTCGCCGTCTTCTTCGTCTTGGCGGGGTGGTGGGCAGGCGGTCTTGAGGTACTTGTCGAGGAGCCTGCCGGTGGTGGCGGTGAGCTCGGCTTCGAGGTGCCACATGCCGTTGCCGGTCTCGACCAGGTCGAGCCGCTGGAGGGACTGCTCCCCGAGCGCATCCAAGAGTTCCGATTCCTCGGCGATGGTCGCCCACAGCCCCTCGAGGTGACGCTGGAGGTCTTTGAAGGGCGCGTGCTGGCAGTACTGGGCCACCATCGCCTCAGGCGTCGCGCACTCCACGACAGGGTCGAAGGGGGAGGGGACGGGTGCCCGGAACGGGGTGCGGGCGAACAGGCGCATCGCTGGGGTCTGGTCGAGTTGCCGGACGGCGTAGGCGACCTGATCGATCCGCGCCCGGCCCGACGTAGCAGCCTCGGTGAGGATCCGGAACTTGCCCGAGAGGCGGGCGATCGCGGCGATCGCTCCGGCGGTGTTGAACGTGAAGTCGAACTGCGACAGCAGCAGATCCCGCAGCGCCGAGAACCCGAAGGCCGAGCGGTGGAGGTTCCGGTGCTTCATGTCGATCACGGCGGCGAGCACCTGGGCGTGGAAGGCATTGATACCGGCGGCCGCTGTATCGAGGGTGGCGCGCAGTTCCCTGGCTTGGGCGGCGCGGTCGGTGCCGATGAGAGAGGGAGCATCCGCGGTGGTGGTGGTGTTCATCGGGGACTCGCCTCCCTTCGGCAGTGCCGCTGTTCTCGAATGTGTTCTCAGTTGTCGTTCCTTCGTACTCCATCAAGTGTGACAGGACGACTCCGGACTATCATCGGTCGAAGGTATGAAAAACCGCCCGATCACCCCTAACTTTCGTCAGGGTCCCCTGCGGCCCAACACGAACCACCACCCCCACCGCACCCCGATTACCGCGGCCAGACGCCCGCCACCCCACCCCGGGCACCCACCCACCTCTTCGTCGCCGCCCGCTCTCACACCGACCCACCCCCACCCGCCACCCGGACACGACGCCTAGACCCAAAGGGCCACTCCTTCGTTTCCGTCTTCGCCTTGGGGGACATGCCGTCTCGTCGACCTCCGGAGATCGGCATCCGGCTCTCGGCCTCCACCGGCGCGAAACCTCGGGAAGCGCGTGAACCGCCCGTGACCGTATGATTGCCCGATGCCCACCCCTTTCGGTTTAATGCTGCGAGAGCTGCGGTTGCGAGCGAACCTCAAACAGCAGCAGCTCGCCGACAAGTCCGGGGTGGCCGTCCGCACGATCGGCCGGTACGAGACCAGCGCGCGCAGCACCCCGAAGGCCGACACCGTCGAACTCCTCGCCAGGGCACTCGACCTGGCGCCGCACGAGTTCACCGCGCTGTCGGCGGCCGCCGGGTTCCCCGTCCGCCAGGCCGAGCCGCCCGCCGGCGCACCCCTGGGGCGGTTCGAGGCCCGGCTGGTGGAGGCGGCCGGGCAGCTCGCCGCCGAGGTGGCCTCGCGCTGGCGGCGCGAGGAGGAGCAGCGCAAGGTCCACAACGCGCCGCTGCCGGTGGGCTGGCGGACCTCCGCGGAGCTGTCCGACCACTGGGAGAACGTCGTCGCCGCGACCGGCGAGGCGCCGCGCCCCATGGACCTGGACTCCCGCCTGGAGCAGGTCGTCGACGTCTACCGGAGCGTCCCCTCCCGCCGCCTCGTCGTCACCGGCGGCGCCGGATCGGGCAAGACCGTCCTCGCGTTGCGGCTCGTCATGGGGCTCCTGGCGATCCGCGAGGCCGACGGCGCCGTCCCGGTGATCCTCGGCCTGGAGTCGTGGCACCCCGGGACCGACCTGCGCGCCTGGATCACCGCCCGGCTCCTGCGCGACCACCCCGGCCTCGCCGCGCCGCTCCCCGACGGGACCACGCTCGCCGCCGCCCTCGTCGAGCACGACCTCGTCCTCCCGGTCCTCGACGGCTTCGACGAGATCGCCCCCGGCCTCCAGGTCGACGCGCTCGCCCGGCTCGACGACGCCTCGCGGATGCCGCTGGTGCTCACCAGCCGCACCGAGGAGTACCGGGCGACCGTGGCGGCGACGAAGCCGCTCACCGGCGCCCCCTGCGTCGAACTGGAGCGCCTTTCCACCGACGACCTCGCCGAGTACCTGCGCCGCACCGCCCGCAAATCCGGCCAGGGCGTCCCGCTGTGGCAGCCGGTCCTCGACGAGATGCGCCGCGAGCCCCGCACGCCCGCGGGCGAAGTGCTCGCCGCGGTGCTCGCGACCCCGCTGATGCTCGTCCTGGCCCGGACCGTCTACAGCGACATGCCGAACCGCGACCCGACCGAACTGCTCGACGCGGAGCGCTTCCCCACCCCCGAGTCGGTCGAGGCGCACCTGATGGAGCGGCTCGTCCCCGCGGCCTACCGCCGCCGGACCGAGGACCGCCGCTTCGAACCGGACCGCGCCCGGCGCTGGCTCGGCCACCTCGCCCGCCACCTCGAATGGCTCGGCAGGCACGACCTCGCCTGGTGGGAGCTGGGGGCCTCCATGCGCCGCCTCGCCCGGACCGCGGTGATGGCGCTCGCGGTGGGCACGGTGTTCACGCTGCTCGACACGGGCACGGTCGCCCTCATGTCGGGCATCGGCCGCCCGCTCGATCTCGCCCTGGCCGCCGCCGTCGACTTCGCCGCGGGCACCGCCTTCGCGGTCGCGCACACGCTCCTCTCCGGGCGCGACGGCCGCGCGCCCGCGCCCTCGGGCGTGCGGATCCGCTTCGGCGGCGCGCGCACCGGCGGGCGCGGGGGCCTCAAGCGCCGGTTCAGGATCGGCTTCACCGCCGGGTTCCTGCTCGCCGCGGCCGCGATCGCCGCCCGCGACCTCTTCCAGGGCGTCGTCTTCCAGCTGCCGCCCGGGTTCACGGCCACGGTCCTGGCCGCCGACGTAGTCGTCTTCGGCGGATCGGTCGGCCTTGCTACCGGGGCCACCTACGTCCTGCTGTCGCTGTGGGAGCGGCCCCTCGACTTCGCGTCCGTGCGCGGCCCCGCCGACCTCCTGCGGGCCTGCCGGAGGACGGCCCTGGCGCAGGCGCTCGTCTTCGCGCCCGTGCTCGCCGTCGTCGTCCCCGGCACCGGCTGGGCCGTGGTCCAAGTGCTGCAAGCACTCCCGCCCGCGTTCGGCGCATGGCACTGGGAGCTCGAGTTCGGGCTCCTCATCGGCGCGTACGCCGCGACCATGGGCCCGATCGGCTACGTGCTCGCCCTGACGGCATGGGGCCGGTGGCTCGTCTTCGGCCGCCTCTGGCTCCCGCTCACCGGGCGGCTCCCGTGGGCGGTGCCCGCCTTCCTGGACGACGCCTACCGGCGCGGCGTGCTCCGCCGGGCCGGCGTCGTCTACCAGTTCCGCCACGCGCGGCTCCAGCGCCACCTGGCCGAGGCCCGCCCCGAGCCCGCGCAGCCCCTGGCAGCGCCATCGGACATCGATGACCGATGAGTGACCGGTTCGTGATCGTTGCAGGGACGATCCTCCGAGCCCACGATCGAGAGATCGACCCCGCCGAGATCCGGCGGGCAGGGCGCGGACCGGCCAGGGGCGCAAGCGCACCGGCGGTCCGCGGTCACGGAAGGAGCCGACATGACAGGGAAATGCACGCGGTGGCTCGCGGCGGTCGCACTCGCGATCGCGGTGGTGCTGCCGGCCGCACCGGCGCAGGCCCAGGACCACGACGAGACGCAGGCCCTGCTCGACCTGTACCTGGGCCAGGGCGGCCCCGGCGCGGGCCTCCACGCCGGAGACGAGACCGGCTCCTGGACGCTGAGCAGCGGCACGGCCGTGATCTTCCAGAACCGCGCGCTGACCGCGGACGACCACTTCCGCATCGCGAGCCAGACCAAGACCTTCACCGCCGCGGTCGTGCTGCAACTGGTCGACGAGGGCCTGGTCGACCTCGACGCCCCGATCGGCCAGTACCTGCCGGGCGTGGTCGACAACGCCGACTACGACGGGAACGCCATCTCGGTGCGCCAGATCCTCCAGCACACCAGCGGGATCGCGCGCGACGCGGTCGGCGCCGCGGCCGAGCCGGACGGCGGCTACACCCTCGGCGAGCTGGTCCGCGCGGGCCTGGCCCAGGCGCCGCAGTTCGCGCCCGGGACGGACTGGGGCTACTCGAACGTCAACTACCACCTGGCGGGCCTGCTGATCGAGGAGCTCACCGGGCAGACGGTCGGCGAGGCGGTCACCGAGCGGATCATCGAACCGCTGGGCCTGACCGGCACCTCGTACCCGGTCCCCGACGACGGGACGCTCCCGGGCCCGTACCTGCCCGGGTACTCCGGCGGTCGCCTCGGCCCGTTCTTCTTCTGGATCGACGTGACCTTCAACCAGGACATGTCGTTCAACGGCCCGGCCGGTTCGATGACCTCGACCCTGCGCGACCTCGTCGCGTTCGACCAGGCGCTCCTGGCCGGCGAGGTCGTGTCCCCCGCGTCGCTCGCCGAGATGCGCACCACCGTGCCCTCCACCGCGTACGGCGCGGACTACGGCCTCGGCTTCATGCGCTGGGAGCTCTCGTGCGGCGGCGAGGCGTGGGGCCACGCCGGGAACCTCGGCACCGGCCACTCCTCGATCACGATGGTCACCGAGGACGGCCGCTTCGCCTCCATGGTGACCAACGCGTGGGCCTCCAGCGAGCCGACGCTGAGCCGGGTCGACCTGCTCGACGCCGCGCTCTGCGAAGAGGCGACGCCGTGACCCGCCGGGCGCGGGCGCTGGCCCTGGTCGCCGCGCTGGCGGGCGCGGCGGTGGCCGGGGGCGTGGCGGCCCCCGCGGCGACCGCGGCCCCGGCACCGCCGCAGCTCGCGGACGCCCACGGGCTCACCGTGATCGCGCAGCCGGAGTGGGCCGAGGGCTCGGACCGCACGTTCACCTTCACGGTGGGCACCGAGGAGGTCCCGGCGTACCCGGTGATGCCGGGCCAGGTCTCGGGCGAGCACGTGGTCATGGTGACGCTCCCCGAGGGCTACGACGGCGGCACCGAGTACCCCGTGCACTACACGCTCCACGGCGGCGGCGACTACCCGGACGCCCCGTGGCTCAGGGACGTCGTCGAGGAGGCCACCGCCGACGAGCCGTTGATCACCGTGGCCCCCAACGGCGGCGGCCGCGGCTGGTACACCGACTGGGTCTACCCGGGCGGGCTCGGCGCCCAGAACTGGGAGACGTTCCACCTGGAGCAGCTCATCCCGTTCATCGACGCCAACCTGGCGACCGTCGAGGGCAGGGAGGGCCGGGCGGTCTCGGGGCACTCGATGGGCGGCTTCGGCGCCTTCGGGTACGCCGAGCGGCGGCCGGACCTGTTCGGCTACGTCGGCAGCTTCTCCGGCGGGCTCGACCTGCTCAACCAGGAGATGCGCGCCGCGGTGCTGGGCTCGACGCAGCTGGCGGCCTACGGGACCCCGACGGTCGCGCTCGACGCGGTCTTCGGGACGCCGATCTGGCCGTTCGACGGCACCTGGAACCGCCTCAGCCCCGCGCAGCACGTCGAGTCGCTGCGCGGCATGGGCGTCGCGCTGTACGTGGGCGACGGCGGGGACCTCACGGTGAACCCGGTCCAGGCGATCGTGGAGAACCGGGCCCGCGTCATGGCCGTGGTGACCGCCGACCACCTCGACGCCGCCGGGATCCCGCACGAGTTCCTCGACTACGGCGACGGCTCCTCGTGGGCGCCCGGCTGCACCGGCAAGCACGCGCAGCTGCCCTGCCTCAGGGCCGACATGCACCACTTCGTCTCACTGATCATGGACGAGCTGGAGCACCCCTGAAACCCGGTGCGGTACGGCGTCCGACATCGCCGTGCCGCACCGTCCCCCCGCCGGTGGGGCGGGGGAGATTGCGAGACCCTCATGACCGACTCCTCGACCGACACGAAATCCTCCGGCGGCCCCGGCTCGCGCCTGTTCGACAAGGTGGGCATGGCCGTCGTCATCGAAGTCCTGGCCGGCCTCGTCATCGGCGCCTTCGGCCTGGTGGCCCAGTTCGGCGGCGACGACGCCGATCCATCCTCTTCGGGCGACCCGACGCCGTCCTACAGCGCGGAACCGATCACCGATCTGAACTGGACCGCCGAAACAGAACCCGAAACGGAGCCCGAAGAAGAGCCCACGACCGACCCCGTCGCCTTCGCCTCCGTGGGCGACTGCTTCTGGAACGCGGGCACGACCGACGACTTCGAGCTGGAGTCCTCCGGCTGCGACCCCGGCGCGTTCGAGGTCGTCGAGGTCTACGGCGGCGACGACCCCGACGACTGCGACGGCGTGCACCGCTCGTCCTTCGGCTACGCGCCCGGCTACGACTCGGTGCTGTGCCTGAGCTACCTGCACCCGTGGGGCGACGCGTACTACGCCGAGTCCGGCGAGTGCGTCGGCCGCGGCGGCGACATGTACGTGATCGCCGACTGCTCCGCGGGCAACTTCCAAGTGCTCGAACGCCGCTGGGGCGGGGAGGACTCGAACGGCTGCTCCGAGTGGGAGTACTACAACGGGTCGCTCGACTTCCCCGGCTACATCGACGACCAGGACATGCTGCTGTGCATGCGGATGGTGTACCCCGACGACATCGGCTACGCGGAGGTCGACACCTGCCTCTACGCGAGCGGCCCCGACGACGACCTCACCTTCGAGTTCGCCGACTGCTCCCGGTCGAACGCCTACGTCGCCGGCCGCACCGGCGAGTACGACGCCACCGGCTTCTGCGACGGCTACGGCTGGGCCACTTGGCAGAGCGCCGCCTTCCCCGAGCACTCCTACACGGTGTGCTGGGCCTGGCTCTGAGGCCCGGCGAAGAGTCCCGGCGGCGGGACCGGCCCCTCGCCCCGCCGCCGGGGAGGCGAGGGCACCGCCGGGACGAGGACAGTACATCGTTTGATGAATACACGATTACGTGTACTATTCGGGTCGTGGAGACGCTGACCTACGGACAGGTCCTGGCCCGCTTCGGCCACGCCCTGTCCGACCCGACCCGCTCGCGCCTGCTGCTGGCGCTGCGCGAGGCGCCCGGGTACCCCGCCGATCTCGCCGAGACCCTCGGCGTCTCGCGCCAGTCCCTCTCGAACCACCTCGCCTGCCTGCGCGGCTGCGGCCTGGTCGCAGCGGTCCCCGAGGGCCGCCGCACCCGCTACGAACTGGCCGACCCGCGGCTGGCCCACGCCCTGGGCGACCTCCTCGGCGTCGTCCTCGCCGTCGACCCCCGGGCGTGCGACGCCACCGACGAGCGGGGGTGCTGCTGATGGCCTCCCCGATCACCCTGTCCCTCAAGCCCACCGGGCCGACCCCTGAGCGCCGCGCGCAGCTGACCCGCACCATCCGGTTCCTGGTCGCCGCGACCATCGCCTACAACGTGATCGAGGCGGCCGTGGCCCTCGCCGCCGGGTCGGCCGCCTCCTCCACCGCGCTCATCGGCTTCGGCCTCGACTCGATCATCGAGGTCGCCTCCGCCGCCGCGGTCGCCTGGCAGTTCTCCGCCTCGGACCCCGGCGTCCGCGAAGCCCGCGAGCACCGGGCGCTGCGGATCATCGCGCTCTCGTTCTTCGCCCTCGCCGCATACGTGGCCTTCGAGTCGGTCCGGGGCCTGTTCTTCGGCGCGGCCGACGCCGAGCACTCCGGCGTCGGGCTCGCCCTGGCCGCGCTCTCGCTGGCGGTCATGCCGTTCCTGTCCCACGCCCAGCGCCGCGCCGGACGCGAACTCGGCTCGGCCACCGCCGTCGCCGACTCCAAGCAGACCCTGCTGTGCACGTACCTCTCGGCGGTCCTCCTGGTCGGCCTCGCGCTCAACAGCCTCTTCGGGTGGGCCTGGGCCGACCCGGTCGCCGCGCTCGCCATCGCCGGCGTCGCGGTGAAGGAGGGCGTCGCGGCCTGGCGCGGCGACAACTGCTGCGCTCCCGCCGCGGCCGCCTTCGCGGACGGCGCGGACGAGGGCTGCGGCGACGGCTGCTGCGACCACCGCTGACCCGAGACCCGGGCCGGGCCGCCGGCCGCCCGGCCCTCAGGTTCGGGGATGGCCCAGGATGTTGAGCACGTGCCCGTCCGGGCCCTTCACGAAGAACCGCCGCACGCCCCACGGCTCGTCGGTCAAGGGGTGCACGATCTCCGCGCCCATCCGCTGCGCCAGCCGGTACGTCGCGTCGACGTCGTCGACCTCGATCGAGACCTCGGGTACGACCGCCGCCGACTCGTCGTGCGACGCCACGCTCAACTGCCGCGCCGGGTCGTCCGGGTCGGCGAGCGTGACGATCCACCCGTGGTCCATCACCGGCTCCAGGCCCAGCAGGCCGGAGTAGAACTCGGCGGAGGCGCGCACATCGGCGCTGTGGAAGTCGGGGACGATGCGACGTACGGACATGCCACCAGGCTAACGCTGGCGGACCGCGCCGGGCCCGCGGCGCCGAAGACCGGCTTCCGGGACGGCTCCGCCACCGCAGGCCCGCAACCGCCAGGCGGATCCGCGACCACCCTGCGGCGCAACGCTCCCCGACCTCACCACTGGCGAGTGCCGTTGCGGCCCGCGAACCTCATCCGGTCTCGACCCGCCAGCGGACGCCGAAGGGCGCCAGCCAGTCCAGGAAACCGGCCGCATCGAAGGCCTGCGCCGGGGCGAGCACGCCCGCGGGCGCGCCGTCGGCGACGAGGCGCCGGGCCCCCTCGACCGCGATCACCGCGGTCAGCCCGTAGCCGTCCGACCCCTCGACCTCGCCGCGGGCGCGCCGCCCGTCCACGCCGACCGCCTCGGCCACGTGCGTCCACCGCTGCTCGCGCCGCGCGTCCGGTGCGGGCCCCTGCGGCAGCGACTCGACCAGCTCGGGCGTCACCGCGCGCAGCCGGGCGACCAGGTCGGCGTTGACGAACCCTTCGGCGCGCTCGACCCGGACATGCCGGGGGATGGTGACGACCGGCGGGATGCCGAACGCCGCCATCGGCACGGGCGCCTCGGCGCCGGGGAACCGCATCGCCTCGCGCGGACCGGCCGCGCCCGGCGCCCACCGGCCGCCCCGGTAGTCCAGCGCCGCCGCGTCGAGCACGGTCAGCATGGACCGCATGGTGCCCTGCGACCCGCCGCCGCCGCGGTACCACAGGCCGAAGACCAGCTCGGCGACCGGCGAGACGGCCGCCCCGGTCAAGTGCCCGAGCAGGTCCCCGGGGCCGCCGTCGTCGGCCATCGCGGGCACGACGGCGACGCCCGCCCGCGCCGCCTCGTCGCCGAAGCGGTCGAAGACGCGCTTCACGTAATGCTGCTCCCCGGTGGTGTCCACATAGTGGCATCCGGCGGCGACGGCGGCGGCGACCACCGGCTCGCCCAGGGCGCCGAACGGCCCGGCGCAGTTGACCACCGCGTCGCAGCCGTCGAGGACGCCGTCGAACGCGCCCGCGACGGCGATGTCGGCGAAGCGCAGCTCGGCCCCCTCCGCCCCCGCCTCGATCCGGGCCTGCCGCAGCCGCTCCTTGTCCCGTCCTATCAGGACCAGATCGATGCCCCGCCGCACCAGCTCGGCCGCCACCAGCTTGCCGGTGTAGCCGGTCGCACCGTTCACCGCGATCTTCATCAGCGTCTCCACCCGTCTCGGTCGCACCGGCTCGTTCCGGTGCGGTCCGCCAACGGTATGGCCGATCCGATGGACCTCCCATGCTCGAAAACCCCGAGTTCATGTCCGATCGTCCGGGTCGCCGGACCCGGCTACGCTGACGGGATGGACGTGCTCAGCGACGCGATCACCGCGATGCGCACCGGCCGCCCCCACTCGGCCCTCCAGCGGCGGCGCGGCCCCTGGAGCGGCGAGTTCCCCGCCGCGGACGGCGCGGGCTTCCACATCGTGCTCCAGGGCGCCTGCCGGTTCCACCCGCGGGAGGGCGAGGCGGTCGCGCTCGGCGTCGGCGACGCCGTGTTCCTGCCCCGCGAGCCGGGGCACCGCCTCACGGCCGCCCCGGAGGCCGGCCCGGACGCCGAGGCGGTGCTGCTGTGCGGGTCGTACCAGCTCGACGGCGCCCGGGCGCACCCGCTGTGGGAGGCGCTGCCGCCCCACGTCCACATCAGAGCGAAGATCGGCGGTCCCGCGCCCATGCGCGCGGCGATCGAGCTGCTCGGCGCCGAACTGGCCGCCGCCGCGCCCGGTTCCGACGCCGTGGTCCCCGCGCTCCTCGACACGCTGCTGGTGCACATGCTGCGCCACTGGATCGACACCGAGCCCGAAGCGCACGGCGGCTGGGCCGCCGCGATGCGCGACCCCGCGGTCCTGGCGGCGCTGACCGCCCTCCACGAGGCGCCGTCCGACCCCTGGACGGTCGGGAGCCTCGCCCGAGCGGCCGGGATGTCCCGCTCGGGCTTCGCGGAGCGGTTCGCCCGGATGGTCGGGCGGCCGCCGATGGCCTACCTGACCTGGTGGCGGATGACCACGGCCGCCAAGCTCCTCCGCGAGGGCGACGCCCCGGTCGCCGCCGTCGCCAAGCGGACCGGGTACGCCTCCGAGTTCGCGTTCGCCAAGGCGTTCAAACGCGAGCTCGGCCTGTCCCCGGGCCGCTACCGCAGCTCCTCGGCCGGTGAGCACGGGCCGGCCCGCCCGCCCACGGCCGCGCCGAGGCCGATGGACGCCTCGCCCGCGCCCACGGCATGATGCTCACCATGGACGCACCCCCGCGCGCGAACGACGCCCGAGCGCACTCGACCGGGTGCGGCACCGCAGCGGCCGACGCCCCGCCCGCCGGGGTCGCCTGATGCGCGAATGGCTCATCGGCCTGGCGGTCGCCGCCGCACTCGTCCTGGCCTCCTGGGGAGTCATGATCCTCCTCGCCCGGCGGCTGCCGCCGGGCGCCATGCGCGACCTCGCCGCGTTCATCCCCGACTGCGCCACCGCCGCCCGCCGCCTCCGCAAGGACCCGCGCGTGCCGCGCCGGGCGAAGGCCGCCGTCGTCGTCGCGGCCCTGTGGGTCGCCAGCCCGATCGACCTGATCCCCGAGTTCATCCCGGTCATCGGCCCGCTCGACGACATCGTGGTGGTCGCGCTCTGCCTGCGGTACGCGGGCCGCCAAGTCCCGCGCGGCGTGCTCCTCGCCGCCTGGCCCGGCGAACCCCGCCTCATCGAACGCCTCCTCGGCGAGCCCAAGCACCCCGACCGCATCGAAAAGGAGCAGTGACCATGCAGCACATCGGCATCATCGGCGCAGGAGAGATCGGCCGCGCCATCGTGGAGGGCCTGTGCGACGGGAGTGAGGCGGCACCGGAGGTGCACCTCTCCCCGCGAGGGGCCCGCACCGCCGCCGACCTCTCCTCGCGCCATGCGAGCGTGCGGGTGTGCGCCGACAACCAGGAGGTGGTGGACCGCTCCGGGATCGTGATCATCGCCGTGCGCCGGGACGACCGGCACGAAGCGCTCGCCGGCCTGCGCGTGGGCGGCGACAAGGTCGTGGTCAACGTGATGGCCGGCGTCGCCACCGACGACCTGCGCCGCACCCTCGCCACCGAGGCCCCGCTGGTGCGGGCCATCCCCCTGCCCGCCGTGCGCGAGCGGCGCTCCGTCACGGTCACCTGGCCCTCGCACCCGGCCGTGGACGACCTCTTCGAACGCCTCGGCGGGGTCCTCCACGTCCAGGACGAGGAGGCCTTCAACGTCTGCTCCGCGCTCACGGGGACGCTGACCACCCACTACGCGTACCTCGCCGCGCTCACCTCCTGGGCCGCCGGCCACGGCATCGCCCCCGAGGACGCCGACCGCTACCTCCGCGGGCTCTTCCAAGGGGTCGGCCGCGCCCTGGGCGACGAGACCCGCTCCCTGGACCGGCTCGCGGCCGACCACGAGACCCCGAAGGGCAGCAACGAGCGCGTCCGCACCACCTGGTTCGACCCGGCCAACTCGGCGGCCCTCCACAAGGTCCTCGACGGCCTCCTGGCCGATCTGCGGTGAACCGGCCCTGCGCGGCCGGCGGCGCGGGCGTCCCGGTCAGCCCATCGCGAGGCGGATGACCGCCGTGCCCTCCTCGAAGTCGAGCATCTCGAGCACGAGCACGCCCGACTCCGGCTCCGGCGGCGCCACGTCGCCGGGATCGGTGTCCGGGTAGCAGTTCATCGTGTTGCTGCCGGCGGTCAGGTAGGCGACGCAGTAGGCGTCGGCCATCCCCTCGCCGCTCATGCTGCTGTTGCCCGAGCGCGTGCCGTCACTGCTGGCCGTGTCCGTCTCGATCCCGTCCGGGGTGATCGTGACGGTGAGCGTGAAGTCCGCGAACGCGAACTCGACCGGATCGCCGGAGACCACCACCTCGCAGGAGCCGTCGTCGCAAGCGGCGTAATCGGTCCCGTCGGCGGCGGTCGGCGCCGCCTCCTCGGAGGGCGTGCTCTCGGCGGTCGGCTCGGCGCCGCTCTCAGGGGCCTGGGACGCGTCGCCGGTCGCGTCGGACCCGGTGCCGCAGGCGGCGCCCGCGAACACGGCCAGCAGGGCGAACGCGCCCAGGAGGCGTCGGTGCGAAGAGGTCATGCGCCGATGCTAGGCGCCGAGCCCCGGGACCGGTCCCGCCGAACGGGCCGCGGGACCCGGACGCGGCCTTCAGGACCCCTCGGCGTCCCAGTGCCGCCGGTGCGCGCTGACCGACCAGGCCGAGAGCCGGTCCACGTCCGGCTCCGGCGCCAGCGGCGTCGCCCCGTCGTCGATCACGGCGACGATCCGGGCGCGGACCGACCGGATGTCGTCGAGGACGTCCTCGAGCTCGGCCACGCCGCCGGACTTGACCCGGAGCACCCGTTCGCGGTCGGCCTCGGGCATCGGGAGCGTCAGGCGGCCGTGCTCGGCGATCTCCAGGCCCTGCAGGCCGAGCCTGAGCGCGTGCGAGGCGTACTTGACGTCGTACCCGTAGCGCTCCACCAGCTCGGGCCGGGCCGGCATCGAGCCCTGCCGCCCGCGCCCGAGGAGCCGGTCGACCTGCCCGTCGAGATAGCCCGTGAACCGCTCCACGGCGCGCTGCGAGAGCAGCGCCGGGGCCAGGTCGCGGAGCTCGCGCCCCAGGTCGGTGGCCTTGTAGACGGACTCCTCGGGCGCGAAGAGCGGCAGGAGGATCGTGGGGTTCCCGGCGACGGCGAGCCTCAGGAACTTCCGCAGGGAGTACATGACCAGGTCCGTGTCCCCGTGCCCCGACCGGCGGCCCTCCGGCTGCGTCCGCCACACGTAGTGGTGCATCGGCCCGGCCAGGCCGATGACGCACTCGGGAGGCTCGACGAACACGCCCATCTCGTCGTGGTCGTCGGTCCCGGCGATCGCGATGCCGTGCAGGCCCGAACCGACCTCGGTGCGCAGGATCTCGCCGTCGCGGGCGATGCCGCCGTCCCCGTGCTCCGTGTGCGCCTCGGTCTCGTCCATCCCGACAGCATCGCAGGCCCCGCGGGCATCGGCCACAGGTTTACGCCGCCGGCACGACGGGCGGCGCCTCAGGCGCCGCCCCGCGCTTCGATCACGCCCGCGAGGGCCGCCGCGGTCCGGGCCACGGTCCGGTCCCCGTCGTCGGCCAGGCCCCGCAGCACTTGCAGCGCAATGCCGTGCGGCAGCTCGGCGGCCGCCTGGACCAGCCGCATCCGCACACCGGTGTCCTGCGGCGGGGCCTCCAGCTCCTCGACCAGGGCGCCCCTGATCCCGTCCGCCGCCTCCGGGTCCCGCGCCAGCGCCCCCAGGACCTCGGCCGCGTCCACGTCGTTCGCGCCCTCGACCACCATGCCGACCAGCACCGGCACCGCCGCGGCCCTCCCGCGCGCCCCCAGCGCCAGGGCCGCCTGCCCGCGCACCGCCGCGTCCGGATCGTCCAGGCCGCCAGCGAGCACCGCGGCCGCCTCGTCGCCGGGGATCTCGGCGAGCGCCAGCACCGCGCGTCGCCGGACCTCCGCGTCCGCCGACCCCAGACCGGGCGCCAGGCTCGCCACGACGTCCCGGTCGGCCCGCGCGAGCGCCCATCGCAGGGCCCCGGCCACGTTCGGATCGGCCTCGGCCAGGATCGCCTCGGCCAGCAGCGGAGCGGGCACCTCCGCCTCCGGCGCCAGCGCGGCCTGCTGCCGCCGCGCCGCGCTCGGCGAGCCGAGCCCGTGCAGCAGCTCGACGATGCGCAGCACGTCCTCCCAGGCAGAGGGCTCCGACGAGTCGACCGCGCGGAGCCGCTTCAGCAGCTCCCGCTCCCGTTCCAGCCGCCCCTCGGCCTCCCGGACGAGGTCGCCGATGAGCGCGGACGGCGTGAAGCCCGGGTCCTCCAGCACCTGCCCGACCTGGCGCAGCGACAGGCCCAGGGTCCGCAGGCTCTCCACGTGGAAGATCCGCCGGATGTCCTCGTCGGCGTACTGGCGGTAGCCGCCCACGGTGCGCCCGCTGGGGCGCACCAGCCCGAGGGCGTCGTAGTGCCGGAGCATCCTCGTGCTCACCCCCGAGCGGCGCGCGACCTCACCGATCAGCATCCGGCTCCTTCCCGCCGAGCGCCACGATCCGCCTCGCCGAGTCCACGGCGAGCTCGAAGGCGGCGTCCGGGTCGCGCAGGAGCCGCTCCGTGGCGGCCGCATGGGCGGCGACCTCCGGGTCGCCGCTCGCCGCCGCCGTCCGGAGCACCGGCTCGGCCGCCTCGCCCAAGGCGACCAGCGCGCGGCTCAGGCTCAGCCGCAGCTCCCGGTCGCCGCGACCGAGCTGCGTCGCCAGCTCCCCGGCCAAGTCGCCCTCCCGCCCCTCGGGCACGAGGACGACCGCGGCGCGCCACGCGCTCCGGGCGACCTCGTCGTCGGCGTCGCGCAGCAGGGACGGCGTGACCGCGGGCCACGCCCTCGCGTCGCCGACCTTCGACAGTGTATGCAGCGCCTGGCTCCGGGCCTGGGCGTTCGCCGAACGCAGCTCCGCGAGCAGCCTCGGCACCGTGACGTCCGCCGGGAGACGCGTCAGCGCCCACGTGAGCATGTCGCGCACGAAGAAGTCCGGTTCGGTCCCGGACCGCTCCACAAGGGCCTCGGCCAGGGCCGGGTCGCGGTCGGTGCCGGCCGCGAGAGCGGCCTTGAGCCGCGTCGACGCGTCGCCCGCGCCCAGGGCGCTGATCAGGTTCGTGTTCATGGGAACCACCTCCGGCACCCAGTGAAGACCTTGTCACCGTGTCAAGGTCAAGCCTCATGTGAGCGCGATCGCCCCGACGACCTGGCCCGCGAACTCCTGCCCGGTGGGCTCGAAACCCAGGCGGCGGTAGAAGCCCTCGGGGCCGTGCCCGCCCGGCTTCCACAGCACGGTGGCCCGGTCCGCCCCGCGGCGCCGCCCCTCGTCCAGCACGGCCTCGGCCGCGAACCGACCGTACCCCGAGCCCTGGCGGGCGGCGGCGACGTTGAGCCGCCAGATGCCGCAGCGGAAGAACTCGATCTCGGCGTGCGGGTCGAACCCGCCCATGACGAACGCGACCGGCTCGTCCCCGGCGTACACCAGGCGGGGCCACGCGGTCGCATAGGAGGCGTAGGCCTCGGCCAGCGAGCTCACGACCGGCGCCACGAACGCCTCCTGCTCGGGCGCGACCTTGATCGCGCAGGCCAGGGCGACATTGTCGGGAGTGACGGCCTCGAGCCGCGGTGCCTCGTTCACGCCCCCAACCTACCGACGGGGACCGACACTCCGCGCGACCCGGGAACCCCCGCAGTCGTACGCTCGGGCCATGTTCAGGTCTCGATTCGCGCTGCCCGAGATCCGGTCCGCCGTCGAAGGGGCGGCCGGCCCGACGACCGGCTGGGAGCCGCTCGCCGAAGGCGAGAACTCCCAGGTGTTCGCCGCCGTCGCCGGCACCGGCCCCGTGGTGGTCCGGGTCTCGAAGCGCCGCGAGGGGTTCGCGGTGGACGAGCGGGCGAGCCTGATGCTCGCGGGCTCGGGCGTCCGCGTCCCCGAGTTCCACGGGATCGGCCCGATCGGGGACGGCTGGTGGTGCCTCACCGGGCGGCTGCCGGGGACGCGGCTGTGCGACCTGCCGATGGACCGCATCACCGCCGCCGCGCCCGCCGTGGCCGACACGCTCGAGCGGCTCCACGCCGTGGACGTCTCCGGGACGACCGGCTACGGCGGCGTCGACCCCGCCACCGGCGACGGCCGCCACACCGCGTGGGCCGACTGGATCGGCCGCGTCCCCCGCGAATGGCCGGACATCGAGTCCACTGAGGACCGGAAGCTCCTGGAGGCCCTCGCCGAACAGGTCCACGCCGCCGCGGCGTCCCTGCCGCCGGTCCGCGCCCTCGTCCACGGCGACTACAGCGCCAACAACCTCGTCCTCGACGAGGACGGCACGGTCGGCGTCCTCGACCTGGAGCGCGCGATGCTCGGCGACCCGCTCTGGGACGCGGCCTACCAGCTGTACTGGGGCGGCGCCTGGCCGCCGATGGCGCCGCAGGCCCGCGCCGCCGCCGCGGGCCTGGACGACACGGCCGACCACCGGAACCGGCTGCGCTGCTACATGACCGCGGCGGGACTGGCGGGCGCCGCGGTCTACATGTTCGGCGGCCGCCACGACGAGGTCCACCTGATGGCGCGGCGGCTCGCCCCGCTCCTGGACGCCCCGCCGAGCCTGGCCGACCTCGACGGCTACTGGCTGGCCCCCGGCTGAGCCGGGCGGTCGATGCGGGAGACGAAGTGGAGCGGCGGATCCACCGGGTTGTCCGGCTCCATGTCGCCCTCGCCCACCCGGCGGAAGCCCGCCTTCTCGAGCGCGCGCCACGAGGCGACGTTGCCCGCGACGACGCCGACGACGACCGCCGGCGCCGCAGGGTACGCCGACCAGGTGTCGGCCACGACCGCCCGGATGATCGCGGTGCCGAGACCGCGCCCGGTCAGCGCCGGGTCGCCGATGAAGTAGTCGATCGTCACCGCGCCCGGCGGCACGTCCACGATCGCGCGGAGCTTCTCGAAGTCCTCGGCGTAGTCGTCGATGCGGGAGCGCTGCACGAGCCCGATGGGCCGCCCGTCGACCGACACGAGCAGGTCCTCGCCCGCCTCCTCGCCGCGCGTGCCGGGGCCGAAGTCGCGCGCCACGCCCTCGGGGGAGTGGTCGTGGTGCCAGTAGCGGTGCACGTGCGGACGCGAGAGCCAGTCGGCCAGCAGCGGAAAATCGGCCTCGGTGAGCGGACGCCAGGTGATCTGCATGGCAAGAGCATCCACGAACGGCATGCCCCCCGCCGCCGAGGGGGCCTGCCCGGCACCGGCGGCCGTGCCCGAGCAGGCTCCGTCGACCTCGCAGGCCGGGGCCGAAGGCGCACCGCGGCGAGCGGTCGCGAACGCCGGTGCGGGGCCCGGCCTGCCGGACTTTTCAGGTATGGTGCGCTCGGGAGGTCTGAATGTTCGAAGAAGACCAGATTGTGCGGCAGTTCGATCACCGTGCGCCCCATGATCTTCACGCCCGATTTGACGGAGGCGGGTGACCGTGGCGGGCTTCAACGTGGACACCGAGACCATTCGCCGGTCGGCGGACGAGCTCGACGCGGCGAAGGACGAGGTCCAAGCACTCCTGGACCAGTTCACCGCCAAGGTCGAGGAGTACGCGGACGCCTTCGGCGGCGACACGATCGGCTCTCTGGGGGGCGTCGGACACCAGTCGGTCATGGACGCGCTGACCGAGTCCTTCACCAGCAACATCGAGGACCTGGCGACGCTCTCGCAGGCGCTGCGCGACATGGCGGACGACCACGACGGGGACGAGGAAGAGATCAGCAGGTCGTTCACCGAACTCCAAGGCCGGCTCGGGGGCGGGGCCGAACCCGGTTGAGCGCCGCTCTCCTGATCCGCCTCCGGCCGATGCCCCAGGCGTCGGGAACCCCCTCGATCGAACCCCCCGGTAAGGAGAACGCACCCCATGGGCATGCAACTACCCGGCGAGCTCATCACCCTGCTGAGCATGCTGGGCTACGAGTGGCCGGAGTCGGACGAGGAGTCCCTGTTCAATCTCGCAGGCGAGTGGACCGGCATGGCCGACCAGCTCGCCGGCAGGATCGAGGGGCTCCAGGCGGCCGCGCGGACACTCCTGGAGAACAACTCGGGCGGGCACATCGACGCCTTCCAGAACGAGTGGGAGTCCGGCGAGTCCTCGCCTTCGAACCTGGCCGACGCCGGTGATCCGTCCAACGAGATGAGCATCGGCCTGACGGTCATGGCCGGGATCATCCTGGCCCTCAAGATCCAGGTCATCGTGCAATTGGCGATCCTGGCGGTCCAGATCGCCTGGGCGATCGCGACCGCGCCGGTCACGTTCGGCGCCTCGATGGCGCAGATCCCGATCTTCAAACAGATCACCGGGCTCATCATCGACCAGTTGATGGGCATGGCAATCGACAGGGTGATGAATGGGTAAGGACAGAGGCGGCCGCGGCGGAGGCCGCGGGGGCGGGCGCGACGGCGCGAGGATATTCACCCGGAACATCGACTCGTATCGCGTGCATAAACCGTGGGACCGCGGTGGGGGAAGAGGCGGCCGCGGCGGGCGCGGCGGGCGCGGCGGTGGGCGCGGGGGCGGCCAAGGCGGCTTTCCGCCCGGCAGAAAGCCCGACCCGAACCGGCAGCCGTCCACGCCCGATGATTGGAACCGCATGGACGCCTCCGGCGACGACGCGGCGGACTTCAGGCGGCTCCAGGAGCGACTGGACGACTACATCGACGCGAACCCCCCGGGCTGGACCGATAGTCAGCGCAACCCCTGTGTCAGTGCCGTGTGGGACCGCACCTCGGGCCGGGTCTACTACAACCACAATGTCAATGAGGCGCCCAGGCGGAGCGACTTCGACCCGGCCCTTCGCGGCCGATTCGACGACTACGCCAACAGGAACGACGGCAGCGGTTGGAAGTCCGACCTTGAACCCGGTCAGGAAAGGCACGGCGTCCCCGGACGGCACTCCGAGGTGAGGGCGACCAACGAGGCGTTGAAGGACGCCCGGGCGGAGGGCCGCGACCCGCGACTCGACGAGTTCATGGCGGCGAGCGCGAGCCCCGTCGACAAGCTCAAGATGCCATGCTGCGGCAACTGCACTCAGATGATCGACGGCGTCAAGGGCAGCTCGTCCGGTTGGAGCACCGACGGGCACGGCAACAAGACCAAGAACAACAGGAGCTGGGACGGAAGCCTATGAGACCTGAATACGATCCCGTCGGGCAGGCGGTGCCCTATGCGGAGCTGCACTTCGACCAGGACCAAGTCCTCTGGCGCGGTCCGGAGCGGTTCACCGGGTTCACCGCTGAGACGCTGAGCGACGGCGACCACGGGTTCCAGAGCTACCGGGACGGCTGGCTCGAGGGCCCCAGCGGCACGATCACCTCCGACGGCGACCTGCTCACCGAGAGGTGGTTCAGGGGGAACCACCTCTACGGGATCACCCGGACGTTCCGCCGGGACGGGACGCTGGCGAAGGCCGTCGGATACGAGTACGGGTACGACATGTGGACCGTGACCTTCGACTTCGACGGGAGCAGCGTCGTGTCGACCGTGCGCGGCGAGTTCGACGAGTGGGACCTGAAGGCCCTCGGGAACATGCGGCTCGACGACCCGATGCCGCCGCTGCCCGGCCCCGAGTACGCCGCGGACCTCTCCAAGCACTGAGAACGGGACGCCGCCGCCGTGCCCTCCGAACCCGGAGGACGCGGCGGCGGCGTCTGCCCGCCGCGATCCCGCCTGATCGGCCGTACGCCGCGAAGCACTGCCCGCCCGTCGGCGGCGGCACCCGGCCGAGGCCGGTCGTGGAGTCCGGGCCTGCGAGGGTCGCTTAGGATTGTGGACACACCCCTTCGCCCACCCCTGCGAGGCGCCGTCATGGAACCCGGAACCCTGATCGCCGACCGCTACCGGCTCGACGAGGTCATCGCCTCCGGCGGCATGGGCACCGTCTGGCGCGGGTTCGACACCCGCCTCAAGCGGGCCGTGGCGGTCAAGATCCTCAAGACCGGCTTCGAGGACGACGACACCGCCCGCGCCCGCTTCGAGCACGAGGCCCAGTCCGTGGCCGCCCTGCGGCACACCGGCATCGCGGCGCTCTACGACTACAGCGACATGGAGGACGAGACCGGCGCGGTCCTGTCCTACCTGGTCATGGAGCTCATCGAGGGCCGCTCCCTGACCGCGCGGCTCCTGGCCGGCCCCCTGGAGCCTGCCGAGGCCATGCGCCTGTGCGCCCAGGTCGCCGAGGCCCTCCAGTGCGCCCACGAGGCCGGGATCGTCCACCGGGACGTCAAGCCCGCCAACATCATCCTCGACGGGCGCGGCCGGGCGGTCCTGGTCGACTTCGGCATCGCCCTCTCCGCCGGGCGGGCCGCCATCACCGAGACCGGGATGCTCCTGGGCACCCTCTACTACGCCTCGCCCGAGCAGCTCGAAGGCCGCGAGCTGAACTACGCCACCGACGTCTACTCCCTGGGCGCCGTCGCCTACGAGTGCCTCGCCGGGAACCCGCCGTTCACCGGCGACACCGCCGGGACCATCCTCAACGGACACCTGAACCGGCCGCCCCCGCCGCTGCCCGAGACCGTTCCCCCGGAGGCCGCCGCGACGGTGCTCCGGGCCCTCGCCAAGCAGCCGGACCGGCGCTGGCCCAGCGCCGCGGCGCTCGCCGCGGCCGCCACCGGCCGGCCGCTCCCGCCGAACGTCTTCGACACCCCCGGCCCGGCGGCACCCGCGACTCCCTTCGACACGACGACGGCGCTGCGCCGCGAACCCCTGAAACCGAAGCGCCGCAGGCGGATCGTCCTCGTCGCAGCGGCGATCGCCGCCGTGGCGGCCGCCGCTGCCGCGGTGGCGCTCCCGCCCCTGCTCGACACGGCCGAAGACGGCGAGGGCGGCGTCTTCGGGGCGTACGGATCGGTGGACCCGAGCAACGGCGAGGCGATGCCCTCCGACGCCGCCTCGAACTCGGAGACATCCACATCGGACACCGCCTCGGCCGAGGAGCACGAGGCCGCGACCACCGAGGCGGACGACCACGACGAGGGCACCGGCGGTTCGGGCGGCGGCGACCCCGCCGACGAGGACACCGGCGGCGAACCGGGCACCGTCGACGGCGGTGCGGCGACGCTCCCCGACCTCTGGGGCCTCCACTTCGAGGAGGCCTGGACCGAGCTCTACCGGGCGGGCTGGGAGAACCTGAGGCTGGCGACGAGCGACGCCGACCCCGGCACCGGCCAGACCGAGTGCACCGTCCTGCACCTCGACCCCGAAGGCGGCACCCCCGCCCACTACGACGAGCAGGTGACCATCACCTACCTGGAGTTCGCCCCCGGCAACTGCTGACCCTCAGGCGCGGAAGTCGACCGTGTAGCGCTGGGTGCCGCCGCCGCTGGTGGCGTAGAGCCACTCGTCGAGGTCCCTGTCGTAGACGGCGTCGGGCAGGTCGACCGCGAACTGGACGCTCAGCAGGTCGGCCGGGACCACGAACTCGACCGTGAAGTGCCGGTAGACGGGGGCGGTGCCGCCCTCGTCCTTCTCGCCCTTCTCGTCCGTGTGCTCGACGGTGAGCGGGGCGACGACCTCCTCGCCGACGTCGATCCACAGCTGCGAGGCGGCGTCGAAGGGCCAGTCCTGGTTCCAGTCGGTCTCGACCATCAGGCTGAACACGGCGGTCAGGACCGCCTCGTCCGGCCCGCACAGCCAGCCGCGGTCCTCCGCGAACGCGCTGCGGGTGACGGTGACCTCGTCGTCCAGGGTCGCCCCGGCGATGTACCACTCGTCGTCGCCGGTCTCCAGGTTCATGTTGGCGCTGATGGTGAACGAGCGCTCGCCGAACGCGCCGTGGTAGTACGCGGCGGCCTGCTCGGCGATCTCGCCGCCGGCCAGGTCCAGCGTCTGGGTGCGCTCGGCGTCGGTCACGGCGACCGTGGCCGCGGCGTCCTCGCCGACCACCGCGGCGAAGTACGCGTCCCCCTCCGGGAGCCCCTCGACGGACCAGCGCTCGTCGCCGAGGACGACCTCGGTCGCGACCTCGTGGGCGCTGTCCTCGGGGAGCGTCGCGCTCGTTTGGTCGGCGGGGAAGTGCACCAGCGCCAGCCGCTCGTCGTCCTCCAGCCCGGGGGTCTCGCCGAGCAGGTCGGCCAGGGCCGCGATCTCGCCGGGACCGGCCAGGAGCAGGCAGGAGACGCCCAGGCTGAAATGCGGGCCGCGGAGCGTCCCCGGCGCCTCGGCCCCCTCCGGGCAGGCCTCGGCGGCCGCGGCGGTCGACTGCGCCGTGAACGGCTCGTCGCCGCCCGCCCAACCCCCCACCGAAGCGCCTGCCCCCCAAGCGGTACGCCCCTCGGGATGGCGGACGCGGCCCCCGACCGCCCGGCCGGCGGGTGCACTGCCCGAAGCTCCCGGATCGCTTTTGAGCGAATATGCCGAAGGGGGGAATCAGAGGAGGGACAAGACGGTTGGCAGAACCAGTGATCTCTCTGGTCATATTGCATCACAATTGTTCTATCGGTCCACTCCGGTCGCGTTGAGGTGAGGAGGGGCGGGAGGTCGGATATGCGATAGCATGCTGGCATGCAGGACCTCTCCCGAGAAACGCATCGCAAGGTAATAGAGATCTTAATTGCAATTATCACATCGGCTGCTTTGTTGTCGACCGCTATCGCCTGCGTCGCGATCTCCTTTGGTGCCTGGAAGGACCCGGAACGGATCGCCGACATTCAATCGGTCGTGCGAACCCTGGCGGGCGCGCTCGGGGGCTTCATATTGGCGGTGGGGCTCCAGCTGTTCGTGATCGACCGGCGCAGCATCAGGGCCAACGCGGCCCTCGAGGCGGCCAAGCAGGAAATTGCAGCCCTGGGAAGGCTGATCACCCCGCAGGTGGACGGGGCGCTCAAGTACCGGCGAGAACTCGAGCAATGGCCGCTCGGTTTGAGCGACTGCAAGAGTCTTTACATCAACGGCATGTCCCTGAGGTCGTTCACCAACGAGCACCTCCAATCGATCGAGGGCATCGCCGCCAGGAATGGAAAGTGCAAAATTCTCTTCCTTCGGCCGAGGTCGAATGCGAGCGCGGTGGTCGCCAAGCATTTCATAAAAACTGAAAGTCCTTCGAAATACGACAATGAGATAATTCAAAGCATTGAGAGATTGTCTCGGCTTGTGGAGCGATGGGCCGATCGCATTGAGGTGAGGACTCTTGATAATGTACCGACGTCCAGTATCGCCCTGATCGACGCCAAGTCGCCGACTGCCAAAATGGTCGTCGAGATCTACACATATGACGAGTCTTCTGCTTACAGGCCGCACCTGAGTCTGGCTCCGAACGTTTCCCCGATTTGGTACAACTACTTCGAACGGCAATTCGAGCGACTCTGGGACGAAAGTGAAGCTTGGTCTTTCAAAAGGATGGGTGGATAAATGTCGAGGGCAAAGCGAATTGAAGAACTGGACGCGCGAGTCCGATTCCACGGCAAAGTGTTCGATGTCATCGAGATGAACGTGGAAACGCCCATAGGCCGACAGGATTATGAGTTCGCCGTCTGCGAGGACGTGGTCAGGGTTTATCCGGTCGACAGGGAGGACCGGCTTTGGCTCATCAACGAGATCAAACCGGGAGTTTCCAGCGAACGCATTCTGAGGACCGTTTCGGGCGCGATCGAGGCCGGTGAATCCGCTGTTGAGGCCGCATACCGGGAGCTATATGAGGAGCTCGGGATATCCGCGGACTCGCTTCGGATGTTCCATACGTCGTCGCCCATGCTCAAGCTGTTCCACAATGTCCATCATATCGTGGCGTTCAATCTCGAGATGCCGAGCGATGAATGGAAGCCGGACGCGGACAGCGATGAGGACATCGAGCCGGTGGGCATCGACCTCCGGCATATCGAGGACATGGTGTGGGAAGGATCGTTCCAGGAGGACACCATCGCTTTCGGAATGCTGCGGCTACTGCGCACATGGCCGCAGATCCAAACGGCTCACCGACTCAACTCGATGTTACGGGAGAACCCGTCTATCGCGTTTCCGGTGTTGACGACCAGGATCAGGGACTCGGAGTCCAGCGAGGGTCGGTCGACGAGCTGGTGGAGGCGGTCGAGCACACCCAGGCCGACCGCCCCGCTCGGCTCCGCCGAGACGTTCGCTGCGACCGCCCGGGAGACCCCCAGCAGCACTTCGTCCTCGCCGACCCTGTGAACGACATAGGGCTCCCTGACGGCTCCGGTCTTGTCGGGGGAGGCGTGGCGGGAGAGCGACCTCCCCGTGCGCGTCAGCGCTTCGACGTCCAGCCATACGGGGCCGTAGAGCATGCGGGCGAGCGAATCCCGCCGCTCCACGCTCAGCGGCACGACGTCGCAGTCGTACGGGGCGAGGTAGTCCATGATCTCGTTGCAGAGGATGCCGGCCCCGAAGGGCACGATGCAGACGTCGGGGACCCTTCCGAGCTGCCGCACCGATTCGACGATGACGTCCACATAGGCGGGTTCCGCCAACCCCTCCGTGATGTTGAGCAGCCGGACCGGGTGC
The DNA here is from genome assembly GCF_020991375.1 of Glycomyces amatae. GTDB lineage: Bacteria > Actinomycetota > Actinomycetes > Mycobacteriales > Micromonosporaceae > Glycomyces > Glycomyces amatae. The sequence goes on from NZ_JAJLQZ010000009.1 coordinate 96,929, forward strand.
CCCTGGTGCTCCTCGACGATCTGCGCCATGCGCCGGTCGTCCAGGATTTCGGCCCGGGGGTCGAACGGCAGGACGGTGATCCTCGAATCGAGGTACCGGACCAGATCGTCTCCTTTCAGGAACGATCCGGAGGTCGAAGGGCCCAGCACCCACGACGCCGGGACCTCCTCCGGCATGAGGGCGTACACGGGCACGGCGTCGTCATAGAGGCGGCGGTAATGGGCGAGGCTCAGCGCCGTGTTCCCGTACGAGATGGTCGCGATCGAGAGGCCTTCTCGATGCGCCTCGGCCAGCGCCTTCTCGCAGAGGCGATCCTTGAAGGTGCCCGTGGGGTGGCGGCTCTCGTCCTTCACGTACAGGCGGTTGAAACCGGCGACGGGAGCGATGCGGGTGAGCGGGGTGGGTTCGGGCGAATGGCGCCGCATTGCAGAGGTCAACCTCCGAGGATCTGTAGGAACCATCGTTTCAGCTGATCCGGGGTGCCGGTGTTGTTGATGAGACCGACTCGGCAGGAGTCGAGCAGCCGGCGGTACTTCTGTCTCTCGATCTCGATCCGCCGCTCGTCCCGCAGCAGCAGCGACCCGTTGAGGAAGGGCTCGTTCGCGTCGTAGAACGGCGAGTACTGGCCTCGGGCCAACCAGTCGAGGTCGACCCGGCCCTCGAGCACGCCGGGCCGCTCGCCGCGGTTCCGAATGATGAAGATGACGTGCCGCAGCGCCGTCGCGGACGCCGGCACGTCTTCGCCGAAGACCGAGAACGGGTCGACCAGCAGCCGATCGCTCGGAGCGGGGGTGCGCGGGAACTCGTATGCGGAGTTGAAGGCGAGGATGCTCTGCGCCTTCATGTGCAGCTTCAGCTCTCCGGTGTAGTGCGCGACGGCCCCGTCGAGACCGACGGGGCCCCAGTCGTCGTTGACGATCCTCGGCTCGAGCCCGCCGTCGTGCTTCACGGACGAGACCAAGGTCGTCTTGCCGGCCCCCGAGCTTCCCATGACCAGGACGCCGTGTCGTCTTCCGTCGATGCCGAGGGACAGCGCGCATCCATGGGCGAACAGGACCCCCGCTCCCGCGGAGAAGGACGCCAGGCCGCGAACGGCCACCTTCACCTCCGTGTAAGAGGTCGCAGCGGTCATCCAGAGCTGCGATCCGCCCGGCCTCCAGTACCTGCCTTGATCGAGGCGCTCGTCGAGCTGATGGGAGGCGGCCGGAGCGGCGAGTGCGACGACCGTCGATCGAGGCTTCGCGGTCGTGCACTTCCAATGCTCCCTGAGCCGGGCGTGCAGCGACTCCGAATCCGATATCAGACCGACGGGCACGGGCTCATCGCCGGTCTCGATGCTCACCGCGGTTAACGGCAGTGCCGTCGCAAGGCGCTCCAGGTCGCGGTCTTCAGTCGAGAGGGCGGAGGTCGCCTGGACATTCGGGGCGATGACGCGACCATTGGCCATGATCGTCTCCAGTGGTGACGAGGGGCGCCTCCGCAGGGAAACCGAAGGTGAGGGAGACTCTAGCATTTTCTTCGGCAGATGTCACGCTTCGCGGGACGATGAGGATATACGGGATGGAACGGTCCTATAGGCGATGGCTGTTGTTCCGGGCGAAGCCTTGAGCTCTGCCTTCCGCATGGGAGGCAACGTCTCCGGGTCTGTCGGAACGGCTCGGACCGTGGCGCGTGTGACGGGTGGGGGAATCTCTGGTACGTTCGCTGAGAACGTTCTTAAGAACGTTTTCAACGACGAAACCAGGGGCTGCGCATGGCCGAGACGAAGAAGTCCAACCTCGCGCTGGTCGCCGCGCGGGCCGGTGTCTCCGTGGCGTCGGTGTCGCGGGTCCTCAACGGAGGCGCCGCCTCCGCGGAGATGACCCGCCGCGTCCGCGAGGCCGCCGAGGAGCTGGGCTACGTGCCCGACACCAGCGCGCGGACCCTGCGCACCGGGCGCACCGACCAGATCGCCCTCGCCGTCGCCGACGTCGGCAACCCCGTCTACGTCCAGATGATGCGCACCGTCGCCGGCGTCGTCGGCAAGGCCGGCTACCGCCTCGTGGTCTCCTCCACCGGCTCGGACCCCGCCGACCAGATCGACCTGCTCTCCAGCCTCAACCGCGGCTACGCCGACGGCCTCCTCCTCAGCCCCCTGCGCATCACCGCCGAGCTCATCGACGCCATGCGCGGCAGCCGCCTCCCCATCGTCGTCATCGGCTCCCTCCCGCCCGACGTCGAACTCGACAACGTCCGTGCCGACTCAGCCACCGGCATGGGCCTCGCCGTCGAGCACCTGGCCGCCCAGGGCCGCCGCCGCATCGCCCTCGTCAACGGCCCCGTCGACACCGTCCCCGGCGCCGCCCGCCTCGCCGGCTACCTCGCCGCCGTCGACCGCTTCGACCTACCCTCCAGCTCCGAACTCCAGGTCACCGCCACCGGCTTCACCTACCGCGCCGGGCGCCGCGCCACCGCCGACCTGCTCCGCCAGGCCAGCCCCGACGCCATCGTGTGCGCCAACGACCTCCTCGCCGTCGCCGCCCTCAAGGAGCTCGCCGCCGCCGGCGCCCGCGTCCCCGAGGACGTCGCCGTCGTCGGCATGGACGACACCGACGCCGCCGAACTCGCCACCCCGTCCCTGACCAGCGTCGACCTCGGCTCCACCAAGCGCGCCAAGGCCGCCGCGAAACTCCTCGTCCGCCGCATCCAGGACCCGGACGCCCCCGTCCAGCGACTCGTCATCGCCCCCGGCCTGTCCGTGCGCGAATCCACCCGGGAGGCCGCATGACCGCCCTCGCCGCACCGCCCCGGCCCCGCCGCCGCAGCAGCGACGGCCGCGACGCCTGGCTCCTCGTCCTGCCCGCCCTCCTGCCGGTGATGCTCTTCAGCGTCTACCCCCTCGTGTACGGCGTGGCCCTCGGCTTCACCGACGCCGAAGCGGGACTCAACGTCGAGACGCACTTCAACGGCCTCGACAACTACGTCGAGCTCGCCGGGAACGGCCTGTTCTGGGACTCGTTCAAGATCGGCCTCATCTGGGCCTTCAGCGTCACGGTCCTCCAGTTCCTCGCCTCCCTCGGCCTCGCCCTCCTGCTCAACCTCGACCTGCGGCTGCGCTGGCTCGCCCGCACCCTCGCGCTCGTCCCCTGGGCCATGCCCCCGGTGATCATCGCGATCATGTGGCAGCTCATGCTCAACCCCAGCTACGGGCCCGTCAACCGCACCCTCGACGCCCTCGGCCTGCCCTCGAGCATCAACTGGCTCGGCGAGGCCTCCATCGCCCTGCCCGTGGTCATCGTCGTCGGCGTCTGGGCGGGGATGCCCCAGACCACCGTCACCCTCCTCGCCGGGCTCCAGTCCGTCCCGGCCGAGCTCAACGAGGCCGCCGCCATCGACGGCGCGAGCACCTGGCGCCGCTTCTGGCACGTCACGCTCCCCGCCCTGCGGCCCATCATCGTCGCCATCACCACCCTCGACCTGATCTGGAACTTCAACTCCTTCGCGCTCGTTTTCGTGCTCACCGCGGGCGGACCCGGCGGCACCACCATGCTCCCGAGCCTGTTCGCCTACAACGAGGCCTTCCGCTACGGCAACTTCGGCTACGCCGCGGCCATGGGCAACGTGATGGTGATCCTGATCGGCGCGTTCCTGTTCCTCTACCTGCGCGGCCAGATGCGGAGGCGCCTCCAGTGACGACCCTTGCCAAGACCGTGGGGCGCCGCCCCTACGCCCGGCCGCTCCAGTACCTGGCGCTGCTCGCGTACATGTGCTTCCTGGCGTTCCCGCTGCTGTTCCTGCTCAGCACCGCGTTCAAGACGCCCCGCGAGCTCCAGTCGCCCGACGCCGGGCTCCTGCCCGAGCAGTTCAACCTCGACAACTTCACCGCCGCGATCGACAAGGCCGACCTCTACACCGCCGCGGGCAACAGCCTCCTCGTCGCGGTCACCACCACCGTGATCGTCACGGCCGTCGCCCTGCCCGCCGCCTACGCCCTCGTCCGCTTCCGCACGAAGCTCAGGGCGGCCGCGACCGGCTGGATCCTGCTCAGCCAGGTCTTCCCGTTCATCCTCATCATCATCCCGCTGTTCCTGCTGCTCAAGGACATCGGACTGGTGAACACGCTGCTGGGCCTCGTCCTGGTCTACGCGGTCTGGTCCCTCCCGTTCTCGCTGTGGATGCTCCAGGGCTACGTCGCCGCCATCCCGGTCGAACTCGAGGAGGCCAGCGCCGTCGACGGCGCCGGGCGCCTCAAGACCCTCGCGAAGGTCGTCCTCCCGCTGCTCGCACCGGGCCTGGTCGCCACCAGCCTGTTCACGTTCATCAACTCCTGGAACGAGTTCTTCTTCGCGCTCGTGCTCATCCAGGACCCGGACATGCAGACCCTGCCGCTCGCGCTGGCCCGCTTCGTCGGCGCCGAAGGGCAGGTCCAGCTCGGCCAGCTCGCCGCGGCCGCGCTCCTGGCCTGCATCCCGAGCCTCGTGTTCTTCATGCTCATCCAGAAACGGCTCACCGCCGGACTCCTCAGCGGCGCGGTCAAGGGCTGACCGATGCCGGTCACTACCGAAAGAGAGAAACCAATGCGCACTCGCAACAGCGCCGTCGCGGGCCTACTGGCACTGCCCCTCGCGCTCACCGGCTGCTCGGCCTTCGGCGTCGGCGACGACGAAGGCGGATCGAGCACCATCACGTTCCAGTCGCTCGCCTTCCAGGACACCACGATCGCCGCCACGCAGTCGATCGTCGACGCCTGGAACGAGGAGCACCCCGACACGCAGGTCGAACTCGTGCAGGGCAGCTGGGACAACGTCCACGACCAGCTCGTGACCCAGTTCCAGGGCGGCACCGCGCCCGACGTCATCCACGACGAGTCCGCCGACATCATGGGCTTCGCCGAGCAGGGCTACCTCGCCGACCTGAGCCCGTACCTGAGCGACGAGGTCACCGGCGCCGTCTCCGACGACGTCTGGAAGTCCGTGACCGCCGGCGACGGCTCCGTCGTCGCAGCCCCGACCCTGCTCCAGTCCTACGTCGTCTTCGCCAACACCGACGCGTTCGCCGACGCCGGCGTCGAGATCCCCGCCGGGGAGACCCTCACCTGGGACGACCTCCAGGCCCTCGCCGCGCAGCTCACCGCCGACGGCGCGTACGGCGCGGGCTGGGGCCTCCAGCAGCCGACCGCCGCGGTCATGAACCTCGCCCTGGGCTTCGACGGGACCTTCTTCACCGGCCAGGGCGCCGACGCCGCCATCGACGTCGGCGAGGACGAGCTCGCCGTCCCCGAGCGCATCCACGCCATGGCCTACGAGGACCAGTCGCTCGACCCGGTCTCGCTCACCCAGAGCGGCTCCGACGTCCTGCCCGGCTTCTTCGACGGCAAGTACGCCATGTACGTCGCGGGCAACTACGTCGCCCAGCAGATCACCGAGTCGGCGCCCGAGGGCTTCAACTGGGCCGTCCTGCCCCCGCTCGCCGGCCCCGCCGGGCCCGTCCAGGCCGCCAACCCGCAGACCATGTCCGTCGCCGCCGAGTCCGACGACGTCGAAGGGGCCGCGGCCTTCGTCGACTTCTTCATGCAGGCCGAGCACCAGGCCGCGCTCGCGCAGGGCGACTGGCTGATCCCCTCCTCCGGCGAGGCCCGCGACCTCGTCGCCGAGCAGACCGCCGGCGAGAACGGTTGGGAGGCCATCCTCGCCTCCGGCGAGGGCCTGACCGCCGCGCCGTTCCAGGCGGCCGTGAACTACCCGCAGTGGAAGGACCAGTACGCCACGCCCGCCCTCCAGCAGTACCTGGCGGACGAGATCACCCTCGACCAGCTGCGGCAGCAGCTCACCGACGGCTGGTCCGAACTCGGCTAGCACCGCACCGAACACCCGGAGCGTCCGCCGGGGCCCGACCGCCCCGGCGGACGCCGAAACCACCTGAGAGCAAGGAGACACGATGACCCTGCCGCTGAAAGACGCGCTCGAGGCGAAGGCCACCGGAGCGCTCGCGGGAGCCGCCGTGGGCGACGCGCTCGGCGGCGCCGCCGAAGGGAACACGCCCGAGGCGATCCAGCAGCGCTACGGCGGCTTCATCGAGGGGATCGTGCCCCCGTTCCTCGAGGACTGGCGCAACGCCCGCCCCATCGCCCCCTACCACAAGGGCGACGGGCACATCACCGACGACACGCTGATGACCTCGGCGCTCGTCGACGTCTACGACACCGTCCGCGACCACCTCGACGCCCACGCCGTCGCCGAGCACCTCGTCCCGCTCCTCATCGGCGACAAGCGCTGGATCCCCGAACTGGAGTCCGAGGCGCTGCTGCTGCACCGCATCTTCCTGGCGGAGAAGTGGCTGGTCGCGCGATTGCACTACGGGCACGTCGACCCGCGCGAGGCCGGCGTCGGCAACATCGTCAACTGCGGCGCCACCATGTACGTCGCCCCGATCGGCATCGTCAACGCCGGATCGCCCGAGGCCGCCTACGCCGAGGCCATCGACGTCGCCGGCGCCCACCAGTCCAGCTACGGCCGCGAAGCCGCCGGGGTCTTCGCCGCGGCCGTCGCCGAGGCCATGCGGCCCGGCGCCGACGTCGACTCGGTCGTCCAGGCCGCCCTCGGCCTCGCCAAGGACGGCACCAGGACCGCGATCGAGGCCGTGGCCGAGGCCGCCTCCCGCGTGGACGACTGGAGGACCGGCCTCGCCGACCTGCGCCGCGCCGTCGAGCCGTTCGACACCGTCGGCCCGAACTACCGGGCCCCGGCCATGGACGCGCGCATCCCCAGCCGCACCAAGTCCATCGAGGAGCTCCCCATCGCCCTCGGCGTGGTCATCGCCGCCCGAGGCGAGTACCGCGAGGCCGTCCTCGCCGCCGTCAACTACGGCCGCGACTCCGACTCCATCGCCGTCATGGCCGGGTCCATCACCGGCGCCCTCGGCGGCCTCGACGCCGTCCCGCAGGAGTGGGTCGCCGACGTGAGCGAGGGCAGCCGCATCGACGTCACCGCCACCGGGCCGGTCATCGCCGCGGTCGCCCGCGACGTGTGGGCCGCCGACGCCGCCCGCGCCGCCCGTACCGCCGAGGCCCGCGACGCCTACGCCGGAGCCCGATGATGCGACTGAGCTGGACCCAGCCCGAGGACCTGCTGCCGCACGCCCTGGTCGCCGCCGACCTCGACGGCCGCGACGCCGCCGGGGTCCGCGAACGGTGGCTCGCCGCCGGAGGCGCGGCCGAACCGGTCGTCAGCGGCGCCTCACCCGAACCCGCGCCCGCACCGCTGCGCGCGCTCGCCAGGGAGCTCCTCGCCGAACTCGACGAGATCCCCGACCCCGCGGCCCTGACCACCGACGAGCCCGAGGACCTGGAGGCGATCCTCGCCGCGGCGGGCGCCGAGTCGGCGCCCGCACCGCCCCCGGCCGCCGGAGCCGAGTACGCCGACCGCGTGCACGGCGCCTGGCTCGGCCGCGCGGCCGGATGCCTGCTCGGCAAGCCCGTCGAGAAGGTCTCCCTCGAGGGCATCCGCGCCATCGCCCGCGCCACCGGCAACTGGCCGCTCGACTCCTACTTCACCGAGATCGGCCTCGACCCCTGGGTCGCCGCGAAGTACCCGTGGAACCGGCGCAGCCGCCCTACGAGCCTGGTCGAGAACATCGACGGGATGCCCGAGGACGACGACCTCAACTTCCCGCTCATCGCCCTCCACCTCCTCGAGGGCGCCGGGCGCGGCCTCACCACCGGCGACGTCGCCCAGGCCTGGCTCGACCTGCTGCCCGGCGGCCGCGTCTTCACCGCCGAGCGCATCACCTACCGCAACCTCCTCGACGGCCACGCGCCCGAGGAGGCCGGGCGGGTGCGCAACCCCTTCCGCGACTGGATCGGCGCGCAGATCCGCACCGACCTCTACGGCTGGGCCACGCCCGGCGACCCGGTCGAGGCCGCGCGCCTCGCCTGGACCGACGCGCGGCTCAGCCACGGCCGCAACGGGATCTACGGCGCCATGTTCGCCGCCGCCGCGAGCGCGGCGGCCGTGACCGGGGCACCGGTGGACACCGTCCTGGAGACCGGCCTGTCGGTCGTGCCGCCGCGCAGCCGCTACGCCGCCGCCCTGCGGCGGGGGATCGACATCGGCCGCGGCGGCCTCGACGACGAGGCGGCGGTCGACGCGCTGCACGAGGAGTTCGGGCACCTGCACTGGGTCCACGTGCTCAACAACGCCGCGCTGCTCGGATTCGCGCTCGCGAGGGGCGCCGGGGCGTTCGAGCGGACGATCACGCTGGCCGTGTCGGGCGGGTGGGACACCGACTCGGTCGGCGCGACCGCGGGCGCCCTGGCGGGGGCGATGACCGGCGCGAAGCACCTGCCGCCCAAGTGGATCGGTCCGCTCGACGACCGGCTCGCGACCTCGGTCCCCGGCTTCGACGGAGCGCGGTTCACCGCGCTGGCGATCCGCACCGTGGAGGTGTCGCGATGAGCGGGACGGCACCGGGCACGACCGCCCTCGAAGCCGCGCGAACGGCCTCGGAGGGGCACGGGCGCACGGCCCGGCGGCGCGAGCGGCGGGGACTCCCGGCGGGAGCGGCCGGATGCAGCGGCATCGGATCGGCGAACGCCGACCCCGGCCGCGCCCGTGGCGCGGGCAGCGGCGCCGCCGTGATCCCGTTCGCGCCGCGCGGCGCCCGACCCGCCCCGCCCCCCGCCCCTGCGGCGCGTCCCGCATCCTCCGGGACGGCCGCATCGCTCACCGCCGACTCCAGTCCGCCCGCACCGACCACCCGCACCCTGGAGGTGTCCCGATGACCGTCGTCGTGCTCGGCAGCGCCAACCTCGACCTCGTCTACGCGGTCGACCGCATCCCCGCCCCCGGCGAGACCGTCCTCTCCCGCGGCTTCGCGTCCTTCCCCGGCGGCAAGGGCAACAACCAGGCCGTCGCGACCGCCCGCGCCGGCGCCGACGTCCGCTTCATCGTCGCCCTCGGCCGCGACGCCGCCGGCGACCGCCTCGCCGACGAGGCCCGCCGCGCCGGGATCGCCCTCCGCGCCCGCCGCGTCGACGACCCCACCGGCTCGGCCGTGATCTTCGTGGACCGCCGCGCCGAGAACTCCATCGTGGTCGACTCCGGCGCCAACGCCGCCCTCGTGGACCTCACCGCCGACGAACTCGCCGACATCGCCGCCGCCGACCTCCTCGTCCTCCAACTGGAGACGCCCCTCCCCACCGTCGCCGCCGCCGTGCGCGCCGCCCGCGCCGCCTCCACCAAGGTCGTCCTCAACGCCGCCCCCAGCACCGCCGTCCCCGCCGACCTCCTCGGCCGGGTCGACGTCCTCATCGTCAACGAGCACGAGGCCGCCGAGCTCGCGAGCGAACCCGCCGGCGCCGGCGAGCACGCGCTCCTGACCGCCCTCACCGGGCACGGCTGCGCCGTGATCATCACGCTCGGCGCCGACGGCGCGCTCGTCGGCGTCCCCGGCAAGGCCCCCGTCCAGGTCCCGGCCGTCCCGGTCGAGGCGAAGGACACCACCGGCGCGGGCGACGCCTTCGCGGGCGCCTTCGCCGCCGCCCTCGACCGCGGCACCCGCGCCACCGACCTCGCCGCTCTCGTCGCCGCCACCGAGTTCGCGACCGCCGCCGCCGCGATCGCCGTGCAGCGCGAAGGCGCCGTCCCGTCCATCCCCACGCTCGAGGAAGTGGAGGCGCTCCGTGCGACCCTTTGACCCCGACGAGGCCAACACCAACGAGTTCGACCCGCTGGTGCCCAGGCCCATCGACCGGCCCACCACGCTGCCGCCCGGCGGCCGGACCGACCCCGAGACCGGGGACGTCGCCAAGATCTTCGCCGCGCCCGCCGACCCCGCCGACTGGCCCGCCTGGCGCGCCGACCTCGCCGCCTGGCGCGACGAGGCCCGGGAGCGCCTGGCCTACAGCGGCGCGGCCTACGATCGCCCCGAGACCCGCTGGGCCGCCAGCGCCTACGCCGTCGCCCAGGTGTGGCTGTGGGACGAGCGCCTCTTCGACCACGCCGAGCAGCGCTTCACCGTGGACGCCTTTCTCGAGTCCATCGCAGGCCAAGGCGGCCTCGACGGCCTCGTCCTCTGGCACGCCTACCCGGTCATCGGCATCGACGACCGCAACCAGTTCGACTTCTACCGCGACGTCCCCGGCCTCGCCGGCCTCGTGCGGGAGTTCCACGACCGCGGCCTGCGCGTCTTCGTCGACTACAACCCCTGGGACACCGGGACGCGCCGCACCGGCCGCACCGACGCCGAGGAGCTCGCCGCGCTCGTCACCGAGCTCGGCGCCGACGGCGTCTTCCTCGACACCCTCAAGGAGGGCGACGCGAACCTCACGCGCGCCCTCGCCGCCGCGACCCCGCCGCAGGTCCTCGAAGGCGAGTCCCGCGTCCCCAACCAGCGGGTCGAGGACCACCTGCTGAGCTGGGCGCAGTGGTTCGCCGACTCCGAGGCGCCCGGCGTGCAGCGCGCCCACTGGTACGAGCGCCGCCACATGATGCACTCGATCCGCCGCTGGAACCGCGACCACAGCGGCGAGCTCCAGTCCGCGTGGATGAACGGCACCGGCATCCTGGTGTGGGACGCCGTCTTCGGCGTCTGGGTCGGCTGGAACCGCCGCGACGAGGCCACGCTGCGCCGGATGCTCCGCGTCCAGCGCGCCGCCCACGAGATCCTCGCGGCGGGGGAGTGGTCCCCGCTCGAAGGCGCGACCCCCGAGGCCGTCCAGGCCGGGATCTACGTCTCGCGCTGGACCCGCGGCGACGCCACGCTGTGGACCGTCGTCAACCGGGGCGCGCTCGACTGGGTCGGCGACCCGCTCGCCGCCGCCCTCCCCGCAGGCGGCCGCCGCCACGACGTGACCGCCGGAAGCGCCGTCACCGGCGCCGTCAAGGTCCCCGCCCGCGGCGTCACCGGCATCCTCGAACTCGCCCCCGGCGCCGAGGACCCCGCGTGGCTCGCCGGCCTCCTCGAGGCCGCCGCCGCCGACCCCGGCGCCGCCGACGCGACCTTCCCCGGCCGCGTGGCCGTCCGGGCCGTCCCCGCGCCCTCGGCGCGCCAAGGCCGCGGCGTCCGCGTCGAGGCCGGGCCGCGCCGCCTCGAAGTGACGTTCCGCCGCCGCGAGACCGGCTTCTACCAGGGCGCACCCTATGTGGAGGAGTGGAAGCCCCTGCCCCCGCGCCTCCACGACGACCGCTCCGAGACGCTCGACGTCGACCTCGCGGGACCGGTCGCCGTCGCCGCCGCCGAGGTCACGGCCGCCGAGTACCGGGCCTTCCTCGACGCCACCGGCTACCGCCCGGCCGTCGGGCACCGCTTCCTCTGCGGCGCGGGCGAACCCGACGGCCCCGTGACCGGCGTGTCCCTCGCCGACGCCCGCGCCTACGCCGCCTGGGCCGGCGCCCGCCTCCCCGACGAGTTCGAATGGCAGCTCGCCGCCGAGCGGCCCGGCTTCGAGCGCCGCACCCCCGCCGTCTGGAACTGGACCGAGAGCGAGCACTCCGACGGCGTCACCCGCTTCGCGATGCTCAAGGGCGGCAGCGAGCACCGCTCCGAAGGCTCCGACTGGTACACCGACGGCGGGCTCCGCGACCCCTCCTTCAGCCTGAAGCTCCTCCTGCCCGGCCTCGGCCTGGAACGCTCGGGCAGCATCGGCTTCCGCATCGCCTGGGACCTGACCGCCGAAGACGAGGAGACGACCGCATGACCGCGCCGCTCGAAGGACTCCGGGTCCTCGACGTCTCCACCCTCTTCGCCGGCCCCATCGCCGCGACCTTCCTCGGCGACTACGGCGCCGACGTGATCAAAGTGGAGCACCCGCGCAAACCCGACGCCTCGCGGGGCCACGGCCCCGCCAAGGACGGCGTCAACCTCTGGTGGAAGACCCTGGGCCGCAACAAGCGCACCGCCACCATCGACCTCGGCACCCCCGAGGGCGCCGACCTGCTCCTGCGGCTCGCCGCCGAAGCGGACGTGCTCATCGAGAACTTCCGCCCCGGCACGCTCGAACGCTGGGGCCTGGGCCCCGACGCGCTCCACGAGGCCAACCCGCGCCTCGTCATCGCCCGCGTCACCGCCTTCGGCCAGACCGGCCCCTACTCGTCTCGGCCCGGATTCGGCAGCCTCGCCGAGGCCATGAGCGGCTTCGCCGCCCTCACCGGCCAGCCCGACGGGCCCCCGACCCTGCCCCCGTTCGGGCTCGCCGACGGCATCGCCGCCCTCGCGACCGCGTTCGCCGTCACGACCGCGCTGCGCGCCGCCGACCGCGACGGCCGCGGCCAGGTCGTCGACCTCGCCATCATCGAGCCGATCCTCATGCTCCTCGGCGGCCAGATCACCGCCTACGACCAGCTCGGCATCCTCCAGCCCCGCAGCGGCAACCGCTCGGTCAACAACGCCCCCCGCAACGTCTACCGCACCGGCGGCGGCGACTGGGTGGCCGTCTCCACCAGCTCCCAGTCGATCGCCGAACGCGTCATGCGCCTGGTCGGCCGCGAGGACCTCGTCGCCGAGCCCTGGTTCGCCTCCGGCCACACCCGCGCCGAGCACGCCGACGAACTCGACGAGGCGGTCTCGGCCTGGATCGGGGCCCGCCCCACCGACGAGGTCCTCACCGCGTTCGAAGGCGCCCAGGCCGCCGTCGCCCCCGTCTACGACGTGCGCGGCGTCCTCGCCGACCCCCAGTACCGGGCCATCGGCACCGTCCAGACCGTCGACGACGAGGAGCTCGGGCCCGTGAAGATGCAGAACGTGCTCTTCCGCCTCTCCGAGACCCCCGGCGCGATCCGCTGGACCGGGCGCCGCCACGGCCAGGACACCGACGCGGTGCTCGCCGAGGCGGGCGTGACCCGCGAGCAACTGGAGCTCCTGCGCGAGAAGGGCGTCATTTGAACCCGCTCACCGCCCTCTACGTCCCCGGCGACCGGCCCGACCGCTTCGACAAGGCCGCCGCCTCCGGGGCCGACCTCGTCATCCTCGACCTCGAGGACGCCGTCCCCGACCAGTCCAAGGCCGACGCGCTCGCCAACGTCGTCGAATGGCTCGCCTCGCCCCCGCCCGGCGTGGCCCTCCAGGTCCGCGTCAACGAGCGCGCCGCCCACGAGATCCGCGCCGTCCGCGCCACCGGCGCCGACGTCGGCCTGCGCATCCCCAAAGTGGAGGACCCCCGCAAGCTCGACGCCATAGCGGTGCTCGCCGACGGCCTCCCGCTCACCGCGCTCATCGAGTCGGCCCGCGGCGTCGAGGCCGCCGCAGCGATCAGCGCCCACCCGGCCGTCCGCGAGGTCGCCCTCGGCGAGGCCGACCTCGCCAGCGACCTCGGCAGCACCGATCCGCTCGTCCGCGACCACCTCCGCGTCCGCCTCCTCCTCGCCGCCCGCGCCGCGGGGCTCCCCGCGCCGATGCTCTCCGCCTACCCCGCCATCCGCGACCTCGACGGCCTGCGCGCCGACACCGAGCGCGGCAAGGCCCTCGGCCTGCGCGGCCGCACCGCCGTCCACCCCCGGCAGCTCGCCGTCATCAAGGAGGTCTTCACCCCCGACGAGGAGGAGCGCGCCTGGGCCCGCGCCGTGCTCGACGCCCTCGAGCACGGCGGCGTCGCCACCCTCGCCGACGGCCAGATGGTCGACCCCGCGATGCTCGGCCGCGCCAAGAGGATCCTCGACCCCCGGCAGCCGTTACCCGGCCCGCCCGCCGCTGCGCCGCGCCCCCGCGTACGGCACCGGTGCGCAGAGGCCCCGCCGCCCTGCGAGCGGGCAACGGACCGGACACCGCCCACCGGGATGCCCAAACCCGCCCTGAGCTGCCCTTCCCGCCGGTAAGCTTCCCGGCATCGGGTCCAGATCGCGGGGGGAATCGCCGATGAGCCTCATGAGCCACGCCGTCCAGCACTACCTCAAGCTCCCCGCCCCCGAGACCCGCAGCCTCAGGATCGAACGCGACCTGGCCGTCCCCATGCGCGACGGCGTCCAGCTCATCGCCGACCACTGGCGGCCCAAGAACGGCCCCGAAGGCCTCCCGACCGCGCTCGTGCGCACCACGTACGAGCACCGCGGCCTCCACGGCAGGCTCATCGCCCGCCCCCTCGCCGAACGCGGCTTCCAGGTGCTCAGCGTCGCCGCGCGCGACGGCTGGGACCCCGGCGTCGCGGCCGACCCGCACCGGCGGGCGAGCGAGGACGGCCTCGACCTCATCACCTGGATCCTCACCCAGCCCTGGTTCGGCGGGGCCATGGTCCTGGCCGGGCTCGGCCGCGTCGACCACACCCCGTGGGCCGTCGCCGCCCACGCGCCGCCCCAGCTCAAGGCCATGGCGCCGGTCGCCACCGCGTCCGCGATGACCAAGGAGCTCATGCGGCGCGACATCCGCGTCCCCGCCTCGCTGGTCGGCGGCTGGTACGACGCGTCCCTGCCCGGCCAGGTGCGCGACTTCGAGGCGCTCCAGGAGGCCGGGCGGCACGCCCGCCTCACCATCGGCCCCTGGACCCACGACGACGCGGTCGGCGCGGCCGTCTCCGAGAGCCTGGAGTTCTCCCTGCCGCTGGCCCGCGGCCAGGTGCCCGCCGTGCGCGCCCCCGTGCGCCTGTACGTCATGGGGGAGGAGGCCTGGCGCGACTTCGACACCTGGCCGCCGCCGGGCTACCGGCCGCGGCGCGTCCACCTCGGCGCGGGCGGCACCCTGGGCATGAAGCTCCGGGAGGGCGCCGCGGGCTACCGCTACGACCCCGACGACCCGACCCCGTCCTTCGGCGGCACCGGCGAGTTCCGCGGCGGCAAGGTCGACAACACCTGGCTGGAGGCCCGGCCCGACGTCCTCACCTTCACCACCGAGGTCCTCACCGTCGACTTCGAGGTCGCCGGGCACGTGAAGGCCACCGTCTGGTTCCGCTCCAGCCTGCCGTCCGCCGACGTCTTCGTGCGGCTGTGCGACGTGGACCCGCAGGGCCGCTCCTGGAACGTGTGCGACGGCCTCACCGCCGTCACCGGCGCGACCGGGCTGCAACCGGTCGAGGTCGAGCTGTGGCCCACGGCGTACCGCTTCAAGACCGGCCACCGCATCCGCGTGCAGGTCTCCAGCGGCGCCTTCCCGCGCTACCACCGCAACCCGGACGACCCCGCCCACTCGCACCCGGCCGACCAGGAGGTCCACTTCGACGCCGAGCACCCCTCGACCATCACGCTCCCGCTCAGGACCATCGCGTGACCACGGCGCATCATCCCGTGGCGAAAGGGGTAACCGCGAGCCCATGACGACACCTGAGGACGCGGGCCGCCCGCCGGCCGGCGGGGGCGCCGACCCGCGGCTCGACGGCGGCGAGTGGCGCGCCGCGCTGGACGACCGCACCGTCGAGGCCGTGGGCAAGCTGACCGAGGCGCTCGAGACGGTCGAGATCGCCCGGGGGCACCTGTACGCCTTCCACCAGCTCACCGGCGCCGCCGACTTCAAGGTCGAGGACGCCATCGGGCTGCTGGAGGCCGCCGGGCACCGGGACCTGGCCCGGCGCCTCGCGCGCGAGCTCCTCGGCCGCAACGTCCTCCCCGGGCGCTGGACCTTCCAGGTCATCGAGGACTACGAGGCGACCTACTACGACGTCTTCCGCGACCTCGAACGCGAGACGCGCCGACTCACCGGCGGCGTCCCGCACGTGTACGAGGCCGACCTGAAGCGGCACCGCCGCTCGGCGGGCGAACCCGGCCACGAGGCCGTGGCGAACGAATCGGTGGCCGACCGGTGAACCGGGGCACCAGAAGGAAGCAGGGGACATGACCACCTACACGCACACCGCAGAGGCCGACATCGACGCCGACACGCTGTTCGGCTTCCTCGCCGACCCGCGCAACCTGCCGCGCTACTTCCCGCAGATGACCGCCGCCGAACCCGAGGGCGGCGAGGCGGTCCACGTCGAGGCGGAGGTGCACGGCGAGCACGTCGAAGGGGAGGCCTGGCTCCACTCGGACGAGGCCGGGCGCCGGCTCGAGTGGGGCGCCCAGGGGCCCGACGACTACCACGGCGAACTCCAGGTGGACGAGGTCGAACCCGGCCACAGCCGCATCACCGTCAGCCTGCACAGCGTCCGCGAGGCGCGGGGCGGCGAGGTGCAGCAGGGCCTGGAGGAGACCGTGGCCGCGCTGACCCAGGCTGCCACGGCGGACGACCGCCCGTGGGAGCCCGGCGGCCGCACCCCGCGCTGATCCGGACGGCGGACGACGGGCCCGGCACGCCTTCCCAGGCGTGCCGGGCCCGTCTGCGGCCCGCTCTCAACCGCCCTGCGACCCGCCGCCCCGCATCGCGTCCCTGACGCGGTCGAACACGGCCAGCACCGGGCCGACGGTCAGGTTCTTCACGGCCGTCTCGTTCCCCGGGTGCGGGTGCGTGGGCGCCGCCTTCTCGGCCATGCGCACCTGCGCGGCCAGCGTCTCGAGCCGGTCCTGGTCGTACCGGCCGCGCAGGTGGCGGAACTCGTAGGCCTCCTCGTAGTGGGCGTGCTGGAGCACCGAGTCCCGCAGCAGGGCGAGCGCGGCGTCGAACTCCTCGGAGCCCAGGTCCATCCCCTCGAGCCGGACCAGGGCCTCCTTGGCCTCGCGCTCCTCGTGGAGGCGGTCCTCGACGACCTGCTCGCCGCCGTCGATGCCGCGGCGCGCGAGCGGGTGCACCACCTCCTCCTCGGCGGTCTCGTGGACGGCGAGCAGGTGCACCAAGCGCGCGAACGCCTCGGCGCGGTGCTCGCCGGTCGCGGTCTGGACCTCGGCGAACAGGTCCCTGATGAGCATGTGCTGGCCCACGAGCAGCTCGATGACGTCCTCGGCGTGCTCGGGGCGGTCCTCCACCGACATGCGCGTTCCCCTCACCGTTCTTGCGAGGGCTGCTCGCGCAGCCGCGGATCGGGGTGCTCCCCTTCGGTGGAGAGGCGGTAGTCGGACCCGAACCGCTCCCGGTGCGCGTCGACCACCCGGTCGCTGGGCGGGGCCTCGCCGCCGTGGATGCCCTCCTGCATGCGCTCGAAGCGCTCGTGGGCCTCCCACACGTAGCCGGCGCCGAGCGTGGTGAGGTCCATCTGGGTGTCGAGGAGTTCGCGCAGGTACGCCTTGTTCGGCTCGAACGTGACCGGCGGCGGCAGCTCGGGCGCGAGGACCTGCTCGGGCTCGCGCCCGTCGTGCTCGCGCATGAGGTCGCAGGCGAGCCGCAGGTGCTCCAGCTCCATGTCGAGGTGGAGCTCCCAGATCGCCTTGATCCGGGGGTCGGACTCGGTCTCCATGAACGAGTGGTACAGGTAGCACTCGTTGTACTCGTGGTTGACCAGCCGCTCCCACCAGGTCTCGCCCGGGTCCACCAGGGACTCGTAGTGGGTGACGTGCTCCTCCTCGACCAGCCCGATCTCCTGGTAGAGCTGGCGGGCGATCGGCTCCATGTACTCGGGGCCGACGTTCATGTAGTAGTTCATCGTCTGCTGCTCGGCGGCCATGATGGTGAGCGCGTGCAGCTTCGAGATCGGGGCGGCCGCGTTGCGGTCGTAGGGCTCGCGCACGTTGTCGTGCGGGTGCCGGTGGTGGTACCTGGTGGGCCGGCCCGGGATCACCTCGGTCAGGCCGTCGACGATCTTCTCGGCCTTGCGGTGCTGGACCATCTCGTAGAGGTTGGCGTAGCGGTAGAGGTGGTCGAAGTCCTCCAGGACGCCGAACTCGTAGGCCTGCTTGAGGTACGGGTCGGGCTCCATGCGGGCCACCCACGCGGTGAGGTCGACGGCGACCTGCTCGTAGGCGATCGTGTTCTCCAGCGCCGACGAGACGCCCGGCAGCAGCCAATTGACCGCCCGCTGCTGCTGTTGCTCCATGTAGCGCACCTCGGCCAGCTGCCGCTTCACGTCCATCGAGGGGCAGTTGCGGGCGAACTGGTGGCTGAAGAGGATCGCCTCCACCTCGATGCCGTTCATCGCGATGATCCGGCACCGCGTGTACGGGTCGGCGTGGTCGGGGTCGATCGGCTCGACGTCCAGCTCGCGCCAGTTGCGCAGCTGCCTGTCCAGCGGGATCCCCCGGTGCTCCAGCGGATTGAAAGTCATAAAGGCCGTCCTTCGTTCGGTCTCTCGGTCGCTCGACTCGGTCCGGCACTGTGGCCGCTGGGGGAACCCCCACCCTGTCACACCTGTCAGGGGCGTCGGGCCGTAAACGTGCACTCTTCCTCGTGTTCGACGCCGGCCCGCTCGGAGCGCGACCGCGTTTCGGCCCCGCGGCGGGGGGTACCTGCGAAGTGCTGAGGGGGCCCGGGCACCGGGTCCGGACGGGGAGGCGAGGCGCCGTGAGGGACCTGTCGGACATCGGCGTGACCGCGGACGTCGCGGCCCCGCCGGAGGCCGTCTTCGCGGTGCTCGCCGACGGCTGGAACTACCCGTCGTGGGTGGTCGGGGCCTCGCGGGTCCGCGAGGCGGACGAGGACTGGCCCGCCGAGGGCACCCGGATCCACCACAGCATCGGCCCCTGGCCGCTGCTCATCGAGGACACCACGTCCGTGGCCGTCGCCCGCCCGCCGCGCCTGCTGGTGCTGGACGCGCGGATGTGGCCGCTCGGCAGGGCCCGGATCCGCTTCGAACTCACCGAGGGCGGCAAGGGGACCGAGGTCAGGATGACCGAACTGGCCCTGGGCGGCCCGCTCTCGGTCCTGCCCGTCGCCGTCCAGACCCGCCTGATCGCGCCCCGCAACCGAGAATCACTCGACCGCCTCTCCCGCCTGGCCGAAGCCGAGGCCGACGGCGGCTGAGCGGAGAGGAGCCCGCATGCACTGGCTGGCCAAGAACGTCGCCCTGACCGTGGGCGTGGCGATACTGCGCTTCATGCTGCGCGCCGTCGAACGCCGGATCGCCGCCCGCGGGACCCGCCCCGCCTCCGACCCCGCCGAGCGGTGGCTGGCCGTCACCGTCAACGCCGCCCCCGAGACGGTCGCCGCCGACCCGCAGGTCCGGCGCCTCCAGGACGTCCCGGGCCTGAAGGTGCGCCTCACGCCCGCGCCCGGCGGCCGCTCGACCGAGATCGCCGCCCGCTTCACCGGCGACGCGCTCGCGGGCCGCACCGGGCCCCTGTCCCGGATCGCCGGGCGCGACCCCCGCCAGCCCGTGCGCCGGGCCCTGCGCAACACCAAGTCGATGCTGGAGACCGGCGAGGTCCTGCGCACCGAGCCGACCCGCCCGCGCACCCCCGGCGGCAGGTTCATGGCGGCCCTCGCGCGCCGCTCGGGAGGAGAGGGACGACTGTGAAGGCACTGTGCTGGCAAGGCGTCAACGAACTCGGGGTCGAGCGCGTGCCCGACCCCGCCGTCCTCAACGACCAGGACGCCATCGTGCGGGTCCGCGCCAGCGCGACCTGCGGCTCCGACCTCCACCTCATCGGCGGCTACATCCCCGCGATGCAGGCCGGCGACGTCCTGGGCCACGAGTTCATCGGCGAGGTCGTGGAGACCGGCCCCGGCGTGCGCCGCCTCGGCGTCGGCGACCGGGTCGTGGTGTGCTCGGTCGTCGCCTGCGGCCGCTGCCGCTACTGCGAGGACGGCCTGTGGTCGCTGTGCGACAACGGCAACCCGAACTCGGGGATGGGCGCGGCCCTGTGGGGCTACGAGACCGGCGGCCTCTACGGCTACTCCCACGCGACGGGCGGCTTCCGCGGCAGCCACGCCGAGTACGTCCGCGTGCCCTTCGCCGACTACGGCGCGTTCCCCGTCCCCGACGGCATCGACGACGACGCGGCCGTGTTCGCCTCCGACGCCGTGCCCACCGGCTGGATGGGCGCCGAACTGGGCGGCGTGACCGGCGGCGACACCGTCGCGGTGTGGGGCGCCGGAGCGGTCGGCCAGATGGCCGCCTGGAGCGCGGGGCAGCTGGGGGCCGAGCGGGTCATCGTCATCGACCGCCTCCGCGACCGCCTCGACATGGCCCAGCGCCACCTCGGCGTGGAGACCATCGACTACACGGCCACCGACGTCGGCGCCGAACTGCGCGAGCGCACCGGCGGGCGCGGCCCGGACGTGTGCATCGAAGCGGTCGGCATGGAGGCGCACGGCACCGGCCCCCAGCACGTCTACGACAAGGTCAAGCAGCTGCTGCGCCTGGAGACGGACCGCCCGCAGGCCGCCCGGGAGGCGGTCATGGCCTGCCGCAAGGGCGGCAGCGTCTTCCTCCTCGGCGTGTTCGTCGGCCTGGTCGACAAGTTCCCGCTCGGCGCGGTCATGAACAAGGGGCTCACCGTCCGGGGCGCGCAGCAGCACGGCCAGCGGTACATCCCGATGCTCCTGGAGCGGATGGCCGAGGGCGCCCTCCAGACCCGGCACCTCGCCACCCACACGATGCCGCTGCGCCGGGGCGCCGAGGCCTACGAGCTGTTCAAGGAGAAGCGGGACGGCTGCGTGCGCGCCGTCCTCCACCCCTGACGCCGGCCCGCATGATCCCGCCCCGGGAGGGTACTGGCACCGCATGGACCACAAGCTCCGGCTCGAACCGGACGGCGCCGAGGACCGGGTCGGCGAGGACGAGGACGGCGACTCGGTGCGCTTCATCGGGAACGCGACCGTCCTGCTGCGGATCGGCGGGTTCACCGTGCTCACCGACCCGACCTTCGTCCACCGGCACGAGAAGGTGCCGCTGGGGTGGGGCCTGACCACGACGCGGCTCACCGATCCGGCGATGGACGTCGCGGACCTGCCGCCGCTCGACTTCGTCCTGCTCTCGCACTTCCACGGCGACCACTTCGACCAGGCCGCCCAGCGCGACCTGGACAGGGAGCTGCCGATCGTCACCACGCCGCAGGCGCAGGGCGACCTGGCCGAGCGGGGCTTCCACCGCACGACCGGGCTCGGCACCTGGGACCGCGTGGAGGTCGCGAAGGGCGACTCGCGGCTGCGCGTCACCGCCTGCCCCGGCAGGCACGGGCCCGGCGTCACCGACCTGCTGCTGCCCGACGTCATGGGCAGCGTGATCGAGTACGAGGCGCGGCCGGGCCGCACGCGGCGGCTCTACATCAGCGGCGACACGCTCGTCTTCGACGGGCTGCGCGAGATCCCCGAGCGGTTCCCCGAGATCGAGACGGGCCTGCTCCACCTCGGCGGCACCCGCGTCATGGGCATCATGGTCACCATGGACGCCGAGCAGGGCGTCGAGGCGGCCCGGATCATCGACCCCGGCACGGTCATCCCGATCCACTACGACGACTACGACGTGTTCACCTCGCCGCTGGCCGACTTCGTCGAGGCGGCCGCCGCGGCGGGCATCGGCGACCGCGTCCGCACCCTCGAACGCGGCGAGACCCACCGCCTCCCCTGACCCGCGCCGCGCCTTGCCGCGGTCGGGCGGACGCGGCCGCGCGACGATGCGAGGATGGTCCCGTCGTCCGGCGCGACGCCGGACCGGCGGTCCTCGCTAACTTGCGGAAAGGGTGTGCTCCATGGAGATCGGCGAAGTCTTCACGGACGGTTTCGGACGCGTGCGGGAGGAGGTCCACGCCGTGCTGGACGGCATCTCCCAGGAGGACCTGGACGCGCGGCCCGCGCCCGGGGCGAACCCGGTCGGCTGGCTCGTGTGGCACATCGCGCGGGTCCAGGACGACCACGTCGCGGGCGCCGCCGGGCGCGCGCAGACCTGGACCGCGGACGGGTGGCACGAGCGGTTCGGGCTGCCCCTCGCGCCCGAGGACATCGGCTACGGCCACACCGACGAGCAGGTGGCGCAGGTCAGCGGGGTCAGCGCCGCCGAACTGCGCGCCTACTACGACGCGGTCCACGCCGCCACCGTCGACTACGTCGCCGGCCTCGCCGCCGCCGACCTCGACCGGATCGTGGACGAGAACTGGAACCCGCCGGTGACGCTCGGCGTGCGGCTCGTGAGCGTCGTCAACGACAACCAGCAGCACACCGGCCAGGCCGCGTACGCGCGCGGCCTCCTCGCCGCGGACTGGCGCCATGCGGCGTGAACGCTACGACGCCGTGATTGTCGGCGGCGGGCACAACGGCCTGGTCGCCGCAGCGTACCTCGCCCGCGCGGGCAGGAGCGTCCTCGTCCTGGAGCGCCTGGGCCGCACCGGCGGCGCGGCGGTCTCCGCCCCGGCGTTCCCCGGCGTGGACGCGCGGCTGTCGCGCTACTCCTACCTGGTCAGCCTGCTCCCGCGCAAGATCCTCGACGACCTCGGCCTGCGCTTCGCGGTGCGCAAGCGGCCCGTCTCCTCCTACACCCCGACGCGCCGCGGCGGCAGGGACACCGGGCTGCTCGTCCACCGCGACCCCGACCGGACCCGCGAGTCCTTCTGGCGCCTCACCGGCTCCGACGCCGAGTTCGAGGCCTGGCGGGCGTTCTACGGCGCGGCCGCGCACGCGGCCGAGCGCGTCTTCCCCACCCTCACCGAACCCCTGCCCGAAGAGGACGAACTGCGCCGCCGCGTCGGCGACGACCGGATCTGGGACATGTTCTTCACGACGCCCCTCGGCGAGACCGTCGAGCGGACCTTCGCCGACGACCTCGTGCGCGGCGTCGTGCTCACCGACGGACTCATCGGCACCTTCAGTCCGGCCGGGGCCGAGGACCTGCGGCAGAACCGCTGCTTCCTCTACCACGTGATCGGCGGCGGCACCGGCGACTGGGACGTCCCGGTCGGCGGGATGGGCGCCTTCACCGACGCCCTCGCCGACGCCGCCCGGGCGGCCGGCGCGGAGATCCTGACCGGCCACGAGGTCTCGGGCATCGACGCCGACGGGACCCGCGCCGAGGTGGCCTACGCGAACGAGGACGGCACCGGCACCGTCGAGGCCCGCCACGTCCTGGTCAACGCCTCCCCGGAGGCCCTCGCCGCCCTCCTCGGCGAACCGGGCCCCGAACCGGCGGAGGGCGCGCAGCTGAAGGTCAACATGCTCCTCGAACGCCTGCCGCGACTGCGGGACCGGGAGGTCGACCCGCGCGAGGCCTTCGCCGGGACCTTCCACGTCTCCGAGACGTTCGAGCAGCTCGAGGCCGCCTACGCCGAAGCGGCCGCCGGGCGCCTCCCCGCGGCCCCGCCCTCGGAGGTCTACTGCCACTCGCTGTCCGACCCGTCCGTCCTGGGCGAGGACCTGGTGCGCCGGGGGTACCAGACGCTGACCCTGTTCGGCCTCCACGCGCCCGCGCGGCTCTTCCGCGGCGGCGCGGCCGCGAACCGCGAGGCCCGGGCCCGCCTGCTCGACGCCACGATCGCGCAGCTCGACGCCCACCTCGAGGAGCCCCTGGCCGACTGCCTCGCCGAGGACGCGAACGGCGACCCGTGCATCGAGGCCAAGACCCCCGTCGACCTCGAGCACGACCTGCGGCTCCCGGGCGGCAACATCTTCCACCGGGACCTCTCGTGGCCCTTCCGGACCGGCGGGGCCCAGGGGCGGTGGGGCGTGGAGACCGCGCGCGCGAACGTCCTGCTGTGCGGCGCGGGCGCCGTGCGCGGCGGCGGCGTCAGCGGCATCCCCGGCCACAACGCGGCCATGGCCGTCCTCGGGCGATAAGGGCCGCAAGCGAAACGGCGGCCGGGCACCCGCCCGGCCGCCGTCATCGCCGTCCTAGAACCCGCCGACCGGGGCCCGGCGGTCGTCCATCGTGGTCACCGCGCCCGGGAAGTCCAGGTTCGGGCAGCTCAGGCCCTCCTGCGGCACGGTCCGGTCGATGAAGTAGGCCGCCACCGGCGCGTTCACGCACTCCGAGGCGCCGCCGTAGATCGTGTGCCCGTAGCCCTCGTAGGTGATCAGGTGGCCCTCGGCCTGCTCCGAGGAGGCCAGGCTCCACTCGTACACCGTGGCGTAGTCGTGCTCGTTGCCGATGAACACCAGCGGCGGCGCGCTGCGGTGGACGTCCAGCTCGTCGGCCTCGTTGGTCTGCTCGATTCCCGAGCCGACGCACTGCACCACGTAGTCGTTGTACGGCGACCACTCCACGTTCGGGAACTCCGCGGCGAGCTTGTCCTGGAGCGCGGCCAGCTCCGCGTAGTCCTCGAGCGCGAAGTTGAAGTCCTGGCACCAGGCCGGGTAGGAGAGGTTCTCGAGTTCGGCCTCCTCCTGGTAGGACCGCGCGCCCGCGAGCGCCTCGCCCTCGCCCATCGCCTTGAAGTCGGCGGCCAGCTGCGGCCAGTCCTGCGGGAAGTTGACGTTGAAGGTGTACGCGGCGTTCAGCGTCGGGAAGTCCAGCGGCTCGCCGAGGTAGGGGTCCAGGAGCTCCCCGGCCCGCGCGGCCGCCTTGAGGTCCGCGTAGGCGGCCTCGACGTCCTCGCCGTGGAGCGCGCACTCCGGCGCGGACTCGCACCAGTCGGCGAAGGCGGTGAAGTTCTCCTCGACCGGCGCGGTCTCGGTGCTGGCGAACTCCCACGGCGAGTCCAGGCTGTGGTCCATGTTGCCGTCCAGGACCATCGTGCGGATGTGGCGCGGGTACGCCTCGGCGTACTGCTGGCCCATGATGGTGCCGTAGGAGTAGCCGAGGTAGTTGAGCCTCCCCTCGCCCAGGGCGCGGCGGATGCGCTCCATGTCCTCGACGGTCTCCAGGTTCGAGACGTGGTCGAACAGCTTCCCGGTGCGCTCGCGGCAGTCCGCGGTGAGCGCGGCGTTGGCGTCCTCCAGGGCCTCGAAGGAGTCCTGGTCGGTCGGGAGGCCGATCGACCAGACGTCGACGAAGGCGTCCTCGCCGCAGAGGACCTGCGTGCTGGTGTTGACGCCGCGGGGGTCGAAGCCGACGATGTCGAAGCGCTCGGCGACCTCCTCGGTGAGGGGGTTGGTGCTCATGACGTAGCCGACGCCCGAGCCGCCGGGGCCGCCGGGGTCCATGAGGATCGTGCCGATCTTCTCGTCGGGGTTCGTGGCCTGGCGGCGGGCGAGGCCGATCTCGATCTGCTCGCCGCGGGGGCGGTCGTAGTCGAGCGGGACCTCGATGGTGGCGCACTCGACCACCTGTCCCGGTCCGAGGTCGGGGCAGGGCTGCCAGTCGATGCCGCCGTGGCGGGGGCCGCCCGCGGCGGCCGCGGGGGCGGCCGCCAGGAGGGTGGCGGCGAGGAGTGCCGCGGCCGAGGCGGCGATGGTGCGGGTGGTTGGTCGCACGGGTGTCCTTCCGGCTGAAGGGGACCCGGGCCGCCACGCGGCAGCCCGGGTGTTCGTTTCCACCCGAGATTCTATGGAATATGACGATCATTCAGGGTTCTGCGCAATGTCTTTTTTGTGCAAAAATGCCACTGCGGTCCCAGCGGCCCCACGCGTCGCGCGCGGCAAGCGGACGGCAAGTCTTGCCGCCCCGCCACGGCCTTGATAGCGTATTCCAACATGACTTCCCCGCTGCGCGCCTTCGGGCCACTGGTGCAGGACCGCGACGGCTGGGAGGCCGCCGCCGTCGCACTCGCCCGCCCCGCCGTCGACCTCGCCGTCCGAGGGCCGGACGAGATGCCGGTGACCATGTCGAACCACTCCCACGCCGAGAACTGGTTCGAACTGCTCACCCGCCCCCTGTGGGGCCTCGCGGGCGTCGCCGGGACCGCCGCCGACGACCTCTGGCCCGGCCTCGCCCGGACCCTCGCCCGCGCCCTCGACCCCGCGGACCCCTGGTACGTCGGCGAGGTCGCCCACGCCAGCCAGCGCTGCGTCGAGGCCGCCGCCGTCGGCCAGGCGCTCGCCACCGTCCCCGAGCGGCTGTGGGACCCCCTGGCGCCCAAGGACAGGGACAACGTCGCCGCCTGGCTCTCCCAGGCCTACGCCACCGGCGTGGTCGACAACAACTGGCACTACTTCCCGGTCTTCGCCGGGCACGGCCTCGACCGCGTCGGCGTCGCGAAGGACCCGTCCGTCGCCGCCGCGCACCTGGACCGGATAGGGGAGTTCCTCCTCGGCGACGGCGCCTTCGCCGACGGCCCGACCGGCCGCGTGGACTACTACAACCCCTTCGCGTTCCATACTTACGCCCTGCTGCACTTCAAGCTCTCGGGTGACGACCGGTACGTCGAGCACGCCGCCGCGTTCGCGCGGCGGTTCGGGTCCTGGTTCGGCGCCGACGGCGCGGGGGTTCCCTACGGCCGCAGCCTCGGCTACCGCTTCGCGCAGTCGTCGCTGTGGGGCGCTCTGGCGGCCGCCGACGTGGAGGCGGTGCCGTGGGGCGAGGCCGCGGGGCACGCCCGCCGCCACCTCGCCTGGTGGTGGGACCGGCCCATCCTCGACCCGGCAGGGCGCCTCACCGTCGGCTACGGCTACCCCAACGACGGCGTCGTGGAGCAGTACCTCACGGCCGGCTCCCCCTGGTGGGCCGCCAAGGCCTTCCTCGGCCTCCTCGCCCCCGCTGCACATCCCTTCTGGACCGCCGAGGCCGCTGAGCCCGGCCCGGCCGTCGAACCGCACCCCGCCGCCCGGGCGGTCCACGTCCGCGACGAGCAGGGGCACGTGACCCGCCTGAACGCGCAGGCCCGGCACCCGAAGATGCGCGGCGGCCGCGACGCCTACGCGAAGTTCGCGTACTCCTCCCTCGCCGGGTTCTCGCGCGCGGTGGACGGGCTCGGCCTGGAGTGCTTCGCGCCCGACGGCGGCCTGGCGCTCTCCGAGGACGGCCTCCACTGGAGGGGCCGCGAGGACCCCGCGCACGGCGAGGTCGCCCCGGACGGCACCGTCACCGTGACCTGGCGCCCCTGGGACGACGTCACGGTCACGACCACGCTCTCGGGCACGACCGACGGCCGCCACGTCCGCGTCCACGAGATCGCGACCGCCCGGACCCTCCACACCGGCGAGGGCGGCTGGTGCGTCCCGCAACCCGGCGCCGCCACCGAGGCGGACGGGGGCCGGGCGGCCGCCGTCGCCCAGGGGCTCCGCAGCGAGATCGCCGACGAGGACGGCGCCCGCACCGCCGAGGTGATCGCCCCGATGCCCGGCACGCACCTGTACTGGCCGATGACGGTCCTCCCGGTCCTCACCGGCGTGCTCGAACCGGGCCGCCACCGGCTGCGATCAGTGATATACATCGGCAACGAGGTGTCTTAAGCGGGTGCGCCCGCCGCGGCCGGGCATCGGTCCGGAGCGCCGAATCGAGAAACCCGGGCGGCGCCGATGATTCGGCGCCGCCCGGCGCGTCTCCACTGGTATGCGGCCTCGTCCGCGGTCCCGCGGGCCGCGCCGGCCGCACCGCCGCGGCGCGCCCCGAGCCGGCCCGCCGCACGACGAAGGGAACGCAGATGGCAGCGACGCTCAGCGCCGAACTGTTCGTGTCCGCCGACGGCTGGGCCCGGGGGGAGCGCTCGCCCGGGTACTTCGGCTACTTCGGCCCCGACCTGGAGCGCTGGCTCGAGGAGGGCTCGGCCCGTCCCCGGCGCGTGCTGATGGGGCGCCGCACGTACGAGGCCCTGGACGCGCTGCCGCCCGAGCACCGCGACGAGGGCTACGAGCGGATGGCCCGGACGCCGACCACCGTGTTCTCCACGACGCTCGCCGCCGTCGACTGGCCGGGGGCCTCCCTCGAGTCCGGCGACCTGATCGAGTCCGTCCGCGCCCTCAAGGAGCGGAGCGACGTGCCCCTGTGCACCGTCGGCAGCCTGTCGGTGGTGCGGCAGCTGCTGGACGCGGGCCTGGTGGACCGGCTCCGGCTCATGGTCTTCCCGCTCCTGGTCGGCCCCGGCGGCCGGGAGGCCATGCTCGAGGGGGTCGGGGAGGCCGACCTCGAGCTGGTCGGCCACCGCGTGCTCGACGGGCGCCTCCTCCTGGTCGAGTACGCCCCGACCGGCCGCCCCGTCCCGCACTAGCCCCGCGGTTCTCCAAGGGGCGGCGGGGCTTCGGGCGCGGCGCGGGGCTGTGGGCCATCGCATGGGCGATTGCCAGGGAACTGCCGGAATGCGTTGGTACCGTGGCCGGACATCTCGCGAAGGAGTAGAACACCCATGGCACGACGTACCATCGCCGCGCTCGCTCTCGCCCTCGGTGCCGCGCTGACCCTCGGCGCCTGCGGTGAGGAGGACCTTCCCATCGACGCGCCTTCGGTGCCGGACTTCCAGGAGTCCCTGGAGGAGCTCGCGCCGGACCTGCCGACCGACCTCGGGTCCGAGCTCCAGGAGCTCGCCCCCGACCTCTCCGCCGACGAGGTGCTCGACCACTCCAGGGACCTGTGCCAGTCGGCGGCCGACGGCGCCGACGAGGAGCAGCTCGCCCGCGACGCCGCCGAGCTGTTCGGCGTCGAGGAGGCCGACGGCCCCTCGCTCGTCGAGACGATCAAGCCGTACTGCGACGTCATCGGCTGACCTCCGACCTGCGGCGACGGGCCGGGCGACCACTGGTCGCCCGGCCCGTCGCCGTGTGACGCGTCACCGGAGCGCGGTTCCGGCGCCCTCGCGGTTGACATTGATACCCCCTAGGGGTATAAATCTGGGGTATGGAGATACCCTCAGGGGGTATCATGGAGATGAAGGAGCCGTCATGAGCACCGCCGCCGAGCACACCGCCGAGTACGCGGTCACGGGCATGAGCTGCGGCCACTGCGAGGCCGCGATCCGCGAAGAGGTCGGCGCGATCGCGCCCGTCAAGCGCATCGAGGTCAGCGCCGCCACCGGCCGGCTCGCCGTCACCGCCGACGCCCCGGTCGACGACGCCGCCGTGCTGGCCGCGGTCGAGGAGGCCGGCTACGAGGCGGTGCGGACCCGATGAACACCCCGGCCCGACTCGGCCTCTACGCCGCCGGACTCGCCGCGCTCTTCGCGGGCGCCTACCTCGTTGCCGGCGCCGTCGTCCCCGCCTCCACCGTCGAGGCCCGGCAGGACGAGGCCGCCCCCGAACACGACATGGACATGGAGACCGGCATGGAGGACCACGGCGGCCACGAGGCCGAACCCGTCCGCGGACTCGCGATCGAGCAGGACGGCTACCTCCTGAGCGAGATCAGCGCGCCCGCGACCGCCGGGACCGAAGGCGTGCTCGCCTTCGGCGTCACCGCCCCCGACGGCACGGTCCTGGACCGGTACGCCGAGTCCCACGAGAAGGACCTCCACCTCGTCGTCGTCCGCGCCGACGGCACCGGTTTCCGGCACGTCCACCCCGAGTTCGACGGCGAGACCTGGTCGCTGCCCTGGTCCTGGGAACAGCCGGGCACCTACCGCGTCTTCGCCGACTTCGTCCCCGGGGACGCGGAGGAGACGCTCGACGTGACCCTCTCCCGCACCGTCGAAGTCGCCGGGGACTACGCCCCCCGCGCGGAGCCGCCGGTCACCCGCACCGCGAGCGTCGACGGCTTCGACGTGACCCTCACCGGGGACCTCGCGGCGGGCGCCGCCGCCGAACTCACCGTCGAGGTCGCCCGTGACGGCGAACCCGTCACCGCCCTGGAGCCCTACCTCGGCGCCTGGGGCCACCTCGTCGCCCTCCGCGAAGGCGACCTCGGCTACCTGCACGTCCACCCCGAAGGCGACGACCCCGAGCCCGGCGCCACCGCCGGGCCCGCGATCACCTTCGCGACCACGGCGCCCACCGAGGGCCGGTACCTGCTCTACCTCGACTTCCAAGTCGACGGGCGGGTCCACACCGCGCCGTTCGTCCTCGACACCGGCGGCGCCGAACCGGCGGCGACCGAGTCCGCGACCCCGCACGGCCACGACGGCACCGAGTCCCCGCACGGCGACTGAACGACACGAGCAGAAGGAGAGGAAGCACCATGGCATCGGCCCCCGCCGGCGCGAACCGCATCGAACTCGAGATCGGCGGCATGACCTGCGCCTCCTGCGCCATGCGCATCGAGAAGAAGCTCAACAGGCTCGAGGGCGTCACCGCCAGCGTCAACTACGCCACCGAGAAGGCCCAGGTCGAGGCCCCCGCCGGCACCGACCCGGCCGAGCTCATCGCCGTCGTGGAGAAGACCGGCTACACCGCCGCCCTCCCCGCGCCGCCCGAACCCGAAGCGGCCGAAGCGGACCGGCCCGACCCCGAGCTGACCGGGCTGCGCCACCGCCTCGTTGCGGCCGTCGTCCTGTCCGTGCCGGTCATCGCCATGTCGATGGTCCCGGCCCTCCAGTTCGACTACTGGCAGTGGGCGTCCCTGGCGCTGGCCTGGCCCGTCATCGCGTGGTCGGCCTGGCCGTTCCACAAGGCCGCGTGGACCAACCTGCGCCACGGCGCGGCCACGATGGACACCCTGGTGTCGGTCGGCGTGCTCGCGGCGTTCGCGTGGTCGCTGTACGCGCTGTTCTTCGGCACCGCCGGGACGCCCGGCATGACCCACCCGTTCGCGCTCACCGTCGAGCCCTCCGACGGCGCCGGGAACCTCTACCTCGAGGTCGCCGCGGGCGTGACCATGTTCGTCCTCGCCGGACGCTACTTCGAGAAGCGCTCGAAGCGGCGGGCCGGCGCGGCCCTGCGGGCCCTGCTCGAGATGGGCGCCAAGGACGTCGCCGTCCTCCGCGGCGGCGCCGAGACCCGCGTGCCCATCGGCGACCTCGCGACGGGGGACGAGTTCGTCGTCCGCCCGGGGGAGAAGATCGCCGCCGACGGCGTGATCGTCTCCGGCACCTCCGCGGTCGACGCCTCGATGCTCACCGGCGAGTCGGTGCCCGTCGAGGTCGGCGAGGGCGACCCGGTCACCGGGGCGACGGTGAACGCGGGCGGCCGACTGGTCGTGCGCGCCACCGCGGTCGGGTCCGACACGCAGCTGGCGCAGATGGCGCGCCTGGTCGAGCGGGCGCAGTCCGGGAAGGCCGAGGTCCAGCGCCTGGCCGACCGCGTCTCGGGGATCTTCGTGCCCGTCGTGATCGCGATCGCGGTCGCCACCCTCGGGGCCTGGCTCGGCGCCGGGTTCGGCGCCACGGCCGCCTTCACCGCGGCCGTCGCGGTCCTCATCATCGCCTGCCCGTGCGCCCTCGGGCTCGCCACGCCGACCGCGCTGCTGGTCGGCACCGGCCGCGGCGCGCAGATGGGCGTCCTCATCAAGGGCCCCGAGGTCCTGGAGTCCACCCGCCGGGTCGACACGATCGTGCTCGACAAGACCGGCACCGTCACCACCGGCAGGATGGCCCTCACCGGCGCCGTCGCCGCCGACGGGGTCGACCGCGGCGAGCTCCTGCGGCTCGCCGGGGCCCTCGAGCACGCCTCGGAGCACCCGGTGGCGCAGGCGGTCGCCGCGGGCGCGGCCGATGAGGCCGGCCCGCTCCCCGCGGTCGAGGACTTCCAGAACGTCGAGGGCAAGGGCGTCCAGGGCGTCGTCGAGGGCCGCTACGTGGTCGTGGGCCGCGAGAGCCTCCTCGCCGACTGGAAGCTGGAACTGGGACCCGAACTGGCCGAGGCGAAGGCGGCCGCCGAGGCCGAGGGGAGGACCGCCGTCGCGGCCGCCTGGGACGGCGAGGCCCGCGGGGTCCTGGTCGTGGCCGACGCGGTCAAGCCGACCAGCGCCGAGGCCGTCGCGCAGTTCAAGGCCCTCGGCCTGACCCCGGTGCTGCTCACCGGCGACAACCGGACCGTGGCCGCGCGGATCGCCGCCGAGGTCGGCATCGACGAGGTGATCGCCGAGGTCCTGCCCGAGGACAAGGTCGCGGCGGTCGCCCGGCTCCAGGCCGAGGGCAAGGTGGTCGCGATGGTCGGCGACGGCGTCAACGACGCGGCCGCGCTCGCCACCGCCGACCTGGGGCTGGCGATGGGCACCGGCACCGACGCGGCGATCGAGGCCGCCGACCTGACGCTGGTGCGCGGCGACCTGCGCGGCGCGGCCGACGCGATCCGGCTCTCGCGCCGGACCCTCGGCACCATCAAGGGGAACCTGTTCTGGGCCTTCGCCTACAACGTCGCCGCGATCCCGCTGGCGGCCCTGGGCCTGCTCAACCCGATGCTCGCCGGCGCGGCCATGGCCTTCTCCAGCGTCTTCGTGGTCGGCAACTCCCTGCGCCTGCGCACCTTCAAGAGCCGCGCGACCGAGCCGGCCTGAGCCGGTGGCGTCCCGCTCCCGACTGGGAGGCGGGACGCCGCCGCGCCCGTTCGCGAACCCGCGTCTACGACCGCGCGAGGAACCGCTGGAGCGCCGCGGCGACGAGGTCGGGCCGGATGCCGACCCGCTGGTTCGGCGACAGGGCCTAGGAGCCCTCCAGGAGCCGGTCGGTCTCGTCGCGTTCGGGCGCCGTCGCCGGGCCCCTCCTGGTCACCGCGATCGCCGCCGCGGCGTTGGCGCGCCGCACCGCCGCGTCCAGGCCCTCGCCGCGCGTCAGCGCCGCCGCGAACACGCCCACGTGCGCGTCGCCCGCGCCCGTGGTGTCGACCGCCGTCACCGCGAAGCCCGGCACGAGCCGCACCCCCTGCCCGTCGGCGACCCAGGCGCCGTGCCCGCCGTCGCGGACGACGGCGACCCCGCCGGGACGCAGCCGCCCCCGCAGCGCCTCCGCCCGCTCGCCCAGGTACGCCTTCGCGAGGCCGGGGGTCAGCAGCCGCGCCTCCCTCGCGTTGGCGCTGAGCACGTCCGTGCGCGCCAGCACCGCCTCCAGGACCGGCGCGGGCAGCTCGCCCGCCAGCGGCGAGGGGTCCAGTACCACCGCGGCCGCCTCCGGCAGGCCCGGCAGCCACCGCGCCAGCGCCGCCCCGTTGACCGGGTAGGCGAGCCCGTAGCCCGAGACCACCACGACGTCCGCCGGGTCGACCCGCACCCGCACCAGGTCCTCGAACCCGAGCCGGCCCTCGGCGCCCACGTGCGTGATGAACGTGCGCTCGGCGCTCGCGTCGACCAGGGCCACGCTGTAGCCGCTGTCGACGTCGACCAGGCCCGGCTGCGCGACGTCGAAGCCGCCCTCGGCCAGCGCCCCGCGCACGATCGAACCGAAGAACCCGGTCCCGTACTGGCCCGCGTAGCAGACCGACGCGCCGTCGCGCACCGCCGCGGCCATGACGTTGTAACCGCCGCCCGCGGTGATCTCGGAGGCCGAGGCGACGGTGTCGCCGCCCGGCTCGGGGACCGCGTCGATCACCAGCCCGATGTCGACGATCACGTTCCCGGTGTAGACGATGCGTCCGCTCATGCGACGGTCTCCTTCCGGCCCGTCCGGGCCCCGCCCAGGACGGAGTACAGCACGGCGGCGGCGATGAAGGTCGCGATCCACGCCGTCCCGTCCTGCCCGAGGCCGCGCATGGCGTAGCCCAGGACGATCGCGGCCAGCCAGCTGCCGGTCGCCCGCCACTCGACGCCCCCGCGGTACCAGTAGCCGCTGGTGCGCCGCACGTCCATGAGCGCCGCCGGGTCGTACGTCCGCCGCTTGGCCATGTCCACCAGGAACACCCCGAGCCACGCCGTGATCGGGATCGCCAGCAGCGAGATGAACGCGATGAACGGCCCGTAGAAGTCGCCCGCGATGAGCATGAAGTAGATCGCGCCCGCGAAGGTCACCACCACGTCCAGCGTCACCGCGTAGACGCGCTTGACCCGGACGCCCAGCGTCAGCGTGGTCAGGCCCGCCGAGTACACCGACAGGTGGTTGGACAGGAGCAGCCCGCCGAACGCGGCGATCAGGTAGGGGACCGCCATCCCGGCCGGGAGCATCGCGCGGATCGCCGCGACCGGGTCGGGCGCCTCCGCGAGCTCGGGGCTGCCCGCGGTCAGGAGCGAGCCGAGCGCGATGAGCAGCAGTAGCGGGACGCCCGCGCCGGCCGCACTGGAGGCGACCAGGTGCGCGGCCTTCGCCGAGGTCTTCTGGTAGCGGGCCATGTCGGCGCCCGCGTTGGCCCAGCCGATGCCGGTGCCCGCCGCGATGGTGCCGACGCCCAGCAGCACCGCGCTCCAGGAGCCCGCCGGGGTCGCGGTCACCGCGTCCCAGTCGACGGTCGCGATCAGGAACGCGGCCACCACCAGGTTGAGCGCGCCGAAGATCCAGGTGGCCCACCGCTGGATGACGAGGATCGCGGCGTGGCCGAGCCCGGAGACCAGCAGCGTGCACACGACGAACACGCCGATCGCCACCAGCGTCAGCACCGGCGAGTCCTTCGCCGCGATCTCCTCGCCCGCGGCGATCGAGAACAGCGAGAGCAGCACGAACGCGGCCGTGGTGGTGTTCACCGTCTCCCAGCCGAGCCGCGACAGCAGCGAGACCACCGTGGGACCCGCGTTGCCGCGCACGCCGAAGACCGCGCGCGAGAGCGTCATGCTCGGGGCCCCGCCGCGGCGGCCGGCGACCGAGACGACGCCGACGAGCGCGAAGGACCCGAACGCGCCGAGGAAGGCGACGAGGACCGCCTGCCAGATGTTGAGGCCCAGGGCGACCAGGGTCGCGCCCAGCGGCAGCCCCAGGACGGAGATGTTGGCGGCGAACCAGACCCAGAACAGCTGGAACGGGTTGCCGTTGCGCTCGTCCGCGGGCACCGGTTCGATGCCGCGCTGCTCGACCGCGGTGAGGGTGCCGCCGGGGACGGCATCAGTGGTGGTCATGGTCCGACTCCAGTCTTCTTTGAGTGGAAAGGCAAGGGGGACGAAAGGTTTCAGGTTCGCTTCGCCCGTATGGCGAGCAGTCCGGCGCACAGCGGCTCCAGGTCGAGGCCGTTGCGCTCCTGGACCTCCGCGACCGCGCCCGCGGGCCAGGCGGCGGTCCCGTGCACCGCGCCGAGCACGGCGCCGGCCATCGCGGCGACGGTGTCGGTGTCGCCGCCCAGGCCCGCGGCGGTCCGGACGGTCGCCCACGGGTCGGTGCTCACCGCGGCGAGCGCGAGCGCGGCCACGACCGACTCCTGGGCCGCGACCGAGGTCCCGACCAGGTCGGTCACGAGCCGGGAGTGGTCGGCCGGGTCGCTCTCGCGCAGCAGCGTGCGGGCCCAGCGGACGCGGGGCCCGATGCGCCCGCCCGCGACCCAGTGCGCGCGGCGCTCGGCCAGGTCGGCGTACTCGGCCGCCGCGGTGACGGCCTCCTCGGCCCCGGCACCGTCGATCCCGGCGCTGACGGCCGCGCCGACGGCCGCCGCCGCGGCCAGGCCGATGCTCGAGTTGTGCGTGATCCGGGCCGAGTCCTGGACGGCGTCCAGGAACGGCACCCGCGGGTGCACGGGCGCGCTGATCGCGACCGGCGCGATCCGCATCGCGGCCCCGTTGGTGCTGCCGCCCCGCCCGGTGACCTCGGGGTCCTCGCCGTCTTGGAGGCGCTGGAGCGCCGCCTTGGTCGAGGGCCCGAGCAGGTCGAGGGAGTCCTTGGCGATCATGGCCCGCTCCCACGCCAGGAGGCGGTGGGCGAACTCGTCCGCCGGCAGCGCCCCGTCGTGCTCGATGAGCAGCTCGGCGAGGAGCACGGCCTGCTCGGTGTCGTCGGTGACGCGCCCGGCGGGCATCCCGGCCGCGATCCGCTGCCGGGGCCCGGCGGGCAGGAACCCGCCGATGTCGCCGTAGTCCTCGGCGATCTCCTGGCGGGACATGGACTGGGTCGGCATCCCCAGGGCGTCGCCGAGCGCGAGCCCGGCGAACGCCCCCAGTGCCTTGTCTGCGGTGCTCATGAGCCCTCCCCGAAGCTGATGTGGACGCGGAAATGCTCGGGGTCGAGCCAGCTGACGACCTTCTCGACGAAGGCGCCCCCGGCGTCGCGCACGACGCGGGTGCTGTGCAGGAACGGCGTGCCGACCGCGCGCTGGAGGTGCGCGGCGTCCTCCAGGTCGAGCCCGGCGACGCTGACCCACTGCTCGCCCGAGGCCGGGTGCAGGCCCGCCTCGTGCAGCGTGGCGGTCAGCGAGCCCTCGACCAGGCCCTGCTCGGGCACGGCGGCGAGGGCGCCGACGGCGGGGACGCGGCTGCGCTCCAGCGAGATCGGCGTCCCGTCGGGCAGGGCGCGCACCCGGTCGAGCGCGAGGAAGCGGGAGGCGGCGGCGTCGGCGCTCACGGCGAGGTCGGGGTCGTCGACGAGTTCGGCGCGCAGCACCGTGGTCCGGAGTTCGGCGCCGCCGCGGGCGAGGGCGCGGCCCCAGCCGAGGCGCTGGTCGATCGCCCTGCCGCCGAAGCTCACGAAGGAGCCGACGCCGGTGCGGGTGTTGATCAGGGACTCCTCGGCGAGCTGGGCGAGGACCTTGCGGATGGTGCCGCGGCTGACGTCGTAGCGCTGGGCGAGGTCCTGCTCGCCGGGCAGGAGTTCGCCGTCCCGGTAGCGCCCGGCGAGGATGGCCGAGCGCAGGGACTCGGCGACGACGGTGCTCTTCTTGGGCGGCCGCGCCGCCGCCCCGCTATAAGAAGCCATATCTGTACTGTACCTGTACACAACCTGTACAACAAATGAGCACCCGGAGCTCTTCACCCCCGATCGCCGCCAAGACGACGAATACGCAGCTCAACCGCCGATTTATGACGTTAAAACCCAGCGCTTTCGCGGCGAGGGCAGGGTGCCGATCCGGCTCGCTTGAGCAGCCCGCCGGGAGCTTCGACGCGAGAGGTGCCGAGGCGCCGAACCCGCGGTTCGACGGTCGATTTATAACCTTAAAACCCAGGGCGTTCGCAGGGAACCCGGGCGGCGCGCCGGTCCGGCCCGCTACCACTGCGACAGCGCGCCCCCGCCGCCCGCCGCACCGCTTCAGCCCAGGAGGTCCGCGCGGTGGACGAGCGCCGCGGCGCCGATCAGGGGCGCGTCCCCGCCGAGCCCGGCCCGCACCACCGCGATCTCGGCCGCGTAGGCGTTCACCGCGTGCTCCTTGATCGCGGCCGCGACCAGGTCCGGGTAGTCCTCGGCCACCGCCGCGAACCCGCCGCCGATCACCGCCAGCTCCAGGTCCAGCAGGGTCGAGGCGTTCACCAGGCCCAGGCCCACCGCGCGGGCCGACCGGCCGACCGCCGCGACGGCCACCGGGTCGCCGTCGCGGTAGGAGCGGGCGAGGTCCTCGCCCGTCTCGCCCCGCCAGCCCCGCGACCGGGCCCACGCCGTGGTCCGCGGCCCGGCCGCGATCCCCTCGACCGTCGCCGCCTCGACCGGGCCCTCCACTCGCTCGACCACCAGCTGCCCCAGGTGCCCGGCGTTCCCGCCCGCCCCCGACAGCAGGCGGCCGTCGGCGATCACACCGCCGCCCACGCCGGTCGAGACCACCAGGACCAGCACGTTCCGCACCCCGCGGGCGGCCCCCAGCCACGACTCGGCCAGAGCGATGCACGTCCCGTCGAGCCGGAACGCCACCTCCTCCAGGCCGGTCAGCCCGCGTACGAACGCCGCGATCGCGAAGTCCCGCAGCGACGGCAGGTTGATCGGCGCGATCGTGCCCTTCGCCAGGTCCACCGGTCCCGCCGACCCGATCCCGGCCGCCGACACCTCGCGCCACTCCGGCGCCTCCATGCACCCGCGCACCGCCGCCGCGATCGCCGCCTCGCCGACCGCCCGGTCCGCCGCGGCGCCCGCCCCCGTGGCGGCGCGCGTCCTCGTGTGCTCGAGGACCCGGCCGTCGCCGCGGACCAGCGCCGCCTCCACTTTGGTGCCGCCGAGGTCGATAGCCAGAGCCACTGTCATGCCCGAGACTGTACCGAGTGTGCCGACGCGGCTCCGGGGCGCCGTGAGGAATGCTCAGGAATCGCCGCGGCGCAGCGGCCACGAGTCCTGCAACGAGTGCACCCCGTCCGTGTCGCCCAGCCCGATGGACAGGCGCACGCCGCGGTACTGCCACCAGGAGTACCCTGCCACGCCCGCCACCAGGCCGCCGAGCAGGAACCCCAGCATCAGCGCCACGCCCAGCGGCGAACCGATCGGGATCGGCCCGGCCGCGGCCTCGACACCGAAGCCCAGCAGGACGCTCAGCACCGCGACCGCGGCCGCGATCAGCGCCGTCAGCAACCTGGTGCGCCGCCGCGTCCGCAGCAGCCCGTCGCTGTCGACGACCAGCAGCAGCTCCTCGCCGCAGGCCGGGCACCGGAGGTCGATGATCCGCATCCCGGCCTCGGGCCGGTCGACCTCGGCCGAGAAGAGCCGGTATCGGAAGGTCTCGCGCACCGCCACCACGAGGAAGAGCGACTTCTGCTCGAACAGGTGCCGCACCACCACCTTGACCGGGCCTTCGTGCATGGCGACCTCCGTGCCTCGCTGCGCCGCCGATGCTAATGCGCCCGCGCCAGCCGGGCCCGCCCCCTCCCGGCGCGACCGGATCGTTCCGCCCCCGGCCGTGATCGTGCCTGTCGCCATGCCCTGCAAGACGACAGGATGGACCCATGCAACGCGCACTGATCGTCATCGACGTCCAGGAGTCCTTCCGGCAGCGCCCCAACTGGGCCGCCGTCTCCGACCCCGACATCACCGCCAAAGTGGACCGCCTCGTGCGCCACGCCCGCGACACCGGCGACCTCGTCGTCTGGGTCCTCCACACCGAACCGGGCACCGGCAACGCCTTCGACCCCGCCCAGGGCTTCGTCCGCTACATCGACGGCCTCGAGCCCCGGGACGGCGAGATCGAGCTGACCAAGACCTCCCACAACGCCTTCACCACCACCAACCTCCAGCAGCTGCTCACGCAGCGCGGCATCCGCGAGGTCCTCATCAGCGGCATCCGCACCGAGCAGTGCTGCGAGACCACCGCCCGCGTCGCCTCCGACCTAGGCTTCGACGTCACCTTCGTCATCGACGCGACCGCCACCCACCCCGTCGAGCACCGCGACGCCGCCCCCGGCCGCACCCTCGACGAGATCCTGGCCGACCCCCGCACCCTCGGCACCGACGCTGTCATCGCCCGCACCGAGTACGCGCTGGCGGGCCGCTTCGCGCGGATCAGTACCGTCGACGAGGTAGTAGCCGCCTGACCGGATCGGGAGGTCCCGCATGACCCGAGTCGTCTTCCTGCTGGTGCCGAACCTGCACCTGCTGGACCTGGCCGGCCCCGCCCAAGTGTTCTCGGGGGCCGCCGACCTCGGCCTGGGCTACGAGTCGCACTACGTCGCCGAACGCGAGGAGGTGCCGACCGCGCAGGGCCTCCCGGTCCGGGCCGCCACCGCCTGGCCCGACCTCGGCCCCGAGGACCTGGTGCTCGTGCCGGGCTGGCGCTCCCCGGGCTCGGCGGGCGGGCCGCGCCTGTCCGCCGACCAGGCGCGGCGCCTGGCCGAGCACCACGGCCGCGGCGGCACCGTCGGCAGCGTCTGCTCGGGCGCCTTCGCGCTCGGCCAGGCGGGGCTGCTCGACGGCCGCCGCTGCACGACCCACCACGAACTCCAGGACGAGCTGGAGCGGCGCTTCCCGGCGGCGACGGTGCTGCGCGACCGCCTGTTCACGAGCGAGGATCGGGTGGTGACCTCGGCGGGCATCGCCAGCGGCATCGACCTGGCCCTGCACCTGGTCGCGACCCGCCACGGCCCGGCCCTCGCGGCCCGGATCGCGCGCGGGATGGTCGTCTACGCCCGCCGCGGCGGCGAGGCCTCCCAGGTGAGCGTGATGCTGCGCCACCGCTCGCACCTGTCCGACGCCGTCCACCGCGTCCAGGACGTGATCGACGCCCGCTTCGCCGAACCGCTGCGCCTGGCCGGCCTCGCCGCCGGGGCCGGCGTCAGCGAGCGCACCCTGACGCGCCTGTTCAACGCCGCCACCGGCATGACGCCCCTGCGCTACCAGTCCCTGCTGCGGCTGGAGCGCGCCGAGCACCTGATCGCGCAGGGCGGCACGGTCGAGGCCGCGGCCCGGGCGGTCGGCTTCGCCGACGCCAGGATGCTCCGGCGCCTCCGCGCGGGCGCCGCGTCCGGGGCCGGAACGCCTCCGGCGTGACACCTTCGAGTGAAATCTCGCGGCGGCGGGCCTGTCGCGCGGATTTTCTGTCGGACCCCCGCGGAACGATCGAGCGGCGCGACAGTACTTTCCCCTCTCGTGGTGGGTGGGGGTTCGTGGACGGCCGAACCGGTACGGACGCCGACGCGGTTCGCGCCGGGCGGTTCCGATGCGGCGGTTCCGGTGCGGTCGCGCTCGGCGCGGTCGCTCAGGTCCCGTTCTCCTCGCACCACTGCGCCCAGCTGAGCGACCCCTCGCCGAGCTGGTGCCTCCAGAACGAGCTCCACGACGTCCGGCTCGGGCCCGGCTCCTCCGGAGCGGCCGCATAGGCCGGGAACTCGGCTTCCACGGCCTCCCTCAGCCACGGCTCCAGATCGCCGAAGCCCTCCAGCGTCCAGCTCCTGGCGTGGTAGACCACGCCCGCGCCGCCCGTCGCGGACTCGGCGAGCCCCGTGAACGGCGGCCACGGCCCCACCCGGCTCCAGTTGCACACCACCGGCAGCGCCCCCCGCGGCACGCCCCGGCCCCCTGCGACCGGGCCTTCTGCGACGCCGCCCCGGTCGACCGCGGCCGCATCGACGGCGAAGTCGAACAGCTCCCAAGTCGTGTAGACCCCGCCGGGCAGCCCGAACCCCTCCCCGAGCTGCGCGCCCAGGTCGGTGCGCGGCGGGATGTCGAGCGACCACACCAGGCGCCCGTGGACCTCCAGCGGCGGCGGCCCGGTGAAGTCCCGGGTGATCGGGAACGGGCCCTGGTTCACCGGGTCGTTGTTGACCGGCACCACCGGGTAGGTGCGGCCGTCGACCGGGTTGCGCCACTCGCGCAGGATCCGGGCCGGCTCAGCCGGGTCGGTGTAGAACACCAGCTCGCGCGTGAGCAGGTGCAGCCGGTTCGTCCCCGGCTCCCGGTGCAGGCGCCGGATGTTGAAGCCCTCGAACCCGAACAGCCGGGTCC
The DNA here is from genome assembly GCF_020991375.1 of Glycomyces amatae. GTDB lineage: Bacteria > Actinomycetota > Actinomycetes > Mycobacteriales > Micromonosporaceae > Glycomyces > Glycomyces amatae. Next base: position 137,482 of record NZ_JAJLQZ010000009.1, read on the forward strand.
CGTGGCGCAGCCGCGGCGCGAGCGCGTCGCCGGGCACGTCGGCGCAGACGGACCCGGAGATCCGGTACACCATGTCCCCGCCGTCGGGCCGGCCCAGCAGCCGCAGGTAGGTCCGCCCGAGGGGGTCCTCCACCAGCGAGTAGAGCGGGCCGGGGTCGGTCGGGTCCGGTTCGTGCGGCATGGCCCTCCTCAGTGCGGCGACACCGTGAGTGTCGCCCGGCCCGCCGCGGCTGTCAACGGCCGGTCCCGGCCTCCGCCCCGGCGGTCTTCGGCGGGCGCGCGGCGGGGGAGCACAGCAGCGCCACGCCCACCAGGACCAGCACCACGTAGAACGCGTTGCGCAGCCCCCACTGGTCGCCCAGGAGCCCGATGAGCGGCGGTCCGATGAGGAACGCGAAGTATCCGATCGTCGCCACGGCCGCGACGCTCGCCGTGGCCTTCCGCGGGTCGTCGGCCGCGGCCGACATGCCGACCGGGAACCCCAGCGAGGCCCCCACGCCCCACAGGACCGTCCCGGCGATCGCCACCGGCGCGGTCGGGCCCAGGATGACCAGCAGCAGGCCCGCGAACGCCAGGAACGCCGACCCGGCCAGCACCGGCACCCGCCCGAACCGGTCGAGCAGGTAGCCGCCGCCGACGCGCCCGGCGGTCATCGCGGTGACGAACACGGCGAAGACGGCCGCGCCGCCGGGGTTGGTCAGCCCGTAGCCGTCGACCATCGCCAGGCCCAGCCAGTCGTTCGCGGTGCCCTCGGTGAACCCCATGCCCAGGATGATCAGGCCGATGAGCAGGATGCGCGGGTCGGTCCACACGCTCAGGCGGGAGCGCCAGCCCGCGGCCGTCCCCGCGCCGGCCTCGGCCGGCTCCTCGGCCGGCTGGAGGAACCGCACCACGTACAGGTCCGCCGCGATCACGGCGAGCCCGATGGCCACCAGGTGCACCAGGACGGGCACGCCCAGCTGCTCGGTGAGCGCGCCGAAGCCCGCGCCGAGCATCGTGCCGAGGCTGAACCCGGCGTGGAACATCGGCATGAGGGTCTTGCGGACGCGCCGCTCGTTGGCCGCGCCCGACAGGTTCATGGCCACGTCCAGGACCGCGTTGCCCGCCCCCAGCACCATGAGCGCCGCGAACAGCGCCCAGAAGCTCGGCACCAGCCCCGCGATGAGGCCCGCGGCGGTCAGGCCGACCGCCGTGGTCCCCAGGAACCAGCCGATCGCCCGGGTCGCGCCCAGGTACGTGATGACGTGGCTGGAGGTCAGCAGCCCCAGGATCGCGCCCGAGGCCATCCCCAGGATCAGGACGCCCATCTCCTGGGTCGAGGCCCCGAGGATGTCGCGCACGTTCGGGATGCGGGCGGCCCAGTTGGCGAACACGAAGCCCGACAGCGCGAACACCGCGAACACCGCGTTGCGCCAGCGGGCCAGGGCGGGGTCGGTGCGCTCGCGCACGGCAGAGTCGGTCACGGCGGTCCAATCGAACGGTACGGGCGCGGGCCCGGAGCCGGGCCCCGCCTAGCTTGCACCCCCGGCGGGCGTTCGACAAACGCATTCGACGCGAACGCCGCTGCGGGCCCGCCGCCTCCGGTTTACTCGACACCGGGGCCGGGCACGCCCGCCGCCTATCCGCCGCGCCCCCGGGTACCCGGGCCGACGAAGGAGGTGCCGCACGCATGGCAGGAGTCGAGACGGCCGACGCCGTCGTCATCGGAGCGGGCCCGAACGGGCTCGTCGCCGCCAACCTCCTGGCCCAGGCGGGCTGGGAGGTCATCGTCCTCGAAGCCGCCGACGAACCCGGCGGGGCCGTGCGCACCGCCGAGCTCGCCGCCCCCGGCTTCCGCGCCGACCGGTGCAGCGCGTTCTACCCGCTCGCGGCCGTCTCGCCCGTCATCGCGGGGCTCGGCCTCGACGAGTACGGCCTGCGCTGGCGCCGCGCGCCCGAAGTCCTCGCCCACGTCCTGCCCGACGGCCGGACCGCCCTGCTCTCGCGCGACCTCGCCCGCACCGCCGCCTCGCTCGACGCCTTCGCCGAGGGCGACGGCGACGCCTGGGGCGCCGAGTACGCGCTCTGGCGGCGCCTGCGCGAACCCCTCGTCGAGGCCATGCTCCGCCCCTTCCCGCCGGTGCGCGCCGCCACCGCCCTCCTGCGCGCCCTCGGACCCGGCGACGCCCTCCGCTTCTCCCGCCTCGCCGTCATGCCCGCCCGCCGCCTCGTCGACGAGCGCTTCACCGGCGACGGCGCCCGCATCCTCCTCGCCGGGAACGCCATGCACTCAGGGCTCGGTCCCGACCAGGCCGGCAGCGCCCTCTTCGGCTGGCTCCTGTCCATGGTCGGCCAGGACGCGGGCTTCCCCGTCCCCGAAGGCGGCGCCGGGAGCCTCACCGCCGCGCTCGTCGCCCGCCTCGAAGCCCACGGCGGCCGCGTCGACTGCCGCAGGTCCGCCGCGAGGATCCTCCACGCCCGCGGCACCGCCGTCGGCGTCCGCGACGCCGAGGGCACCCCGATCCGGGCCCGCCGCGCCGTCCTCGCCGACGTCACCGCCCCGCACCTGTACCGCGACCTCATCGGCGCCGAGCACCTCCCGGCCCGCCTCCTCGCCGACCTCGACACGTTCGACTGGGACCCGGCCACGTTCAAGGTCGACTGGGCCCTCGACGCGCCCGTGCCCTGGCGGACCGAGGCGGCCGCCGCCGCCGGGACCGTCCACCTCGGCGCCGACCTCGACGGCCTCTCCATGCACAGCGCCGAGAGCGCCGTCGGCCGCGAACCGGAGGACCCGTTCCTCCTCATGGGCCAGATGACCACCGCCGACCCCACGCGCTCCCCGCACGGCACCGAGACCCTGTGGGCCTACACGCGCCTGCCCCGCGGCCTGGCGTGGACCCCCGACCTCGCGCGCAGCCGCGCCGACCGCATCGAGGCGGCGATCGAACGGCACGCCCCCGGCTTCCGCGGCCGCATCGTCGGCCGCGCCCTCAGCGGCCCGCCCGAACTCGAGGCCCTCGACCGCAACCTCGTCGAGGGCGCCATCAACGCCGGCTCCGCCGCCGTCCACCAGCAGCTGGTGTTCCGGCCCGTCCCCGGCGCCTCCCGCGCCGACACCGCCCTGGACCGCCTCTTCCTCGCGGGCGCCTCCGCCCACCCCGGCGGCGCCGTCCACGGCGCGCCCGGCGCGAACGCCGCCCGCGCCGCGATGGCCCGCAACGGCCTCGCCGGGCCCTGCTACCGCGCCGCCGCCGCCGGCGTCCGCCGGCTCCTGTACGGCCGCGACTGACCGTCCTGTTTGCAGGCCGCCCGCCTCGGGTACCTCGGCAGTGGCCGCGGAGCGCGGCCGCCGGACCGGCGCCGGTGCGCCGAAGAGGGGGAACGGTGACCGGAACGGACCCCGGGGTCGTGATCGACGCCCCGGTCCCCGCCGAAGCGGTCTTCGACGTGCTGGCCGACGGCTGGGACTACTCGTCCTGGGTCGTGGGCGCCTCCCGCATCCGCGACGCCGACCCCGACTGGCCCGCCGAGGGCTCCCGCATCCACCACAGCGTCGGCCCCTGGCCCCTCGTCATCGAGGACTTCACCCAGGTGCTCGCCGTCGACCCGCCCCGCCTGCTGGTCCTGGAGGCCCGCATCTGGCCGGTCGGCCGGACCCGCATCCGCTTCGACCTCGCCGGCGACGACCGGCGGACGACGATCCGCATGACCGAACTGGCCTCGCGCGGGCCCGCCGTGATGCTCCCCGCGCCGCTCCAGGCCAGGCTCATCGCCCCGCGCAACCGCGAGACGCTCCGCCGCCTGTGCCGACTCGCGCAGGCCCGATCGAAGACCGGCCCGGAACCGGACACGGAAGGACCCTCCGCATGAACTGGATCATCAGGAACATCGCACTCGCCGTCGCCATGGCCCTCGGCCGCCGCGCCTGGCGGGCCTACCGGCGCCACCGCGCCGCCGACAAGACCGCCGAACGCGCCGCCATCGCGTCCGCCCGCAGGTGATCCTCCTGCGCCGCAGGAGCGGCGGAAGACCGCCAGGTGTGGAACCCCCTGCGAGGGGTACACCCCTGGCGACCTCGCCGACCGGAAAGGGGAGCTGAGATGGCAGAGACGCACGCATCCGCGACAGGGGGACGCACACCGGTCCAAGCGGTGACGATGGTCGTCGCGCTGGTGTTCCTCCTGGTGGGCCTCCTCGGGTTCGTCCCGGGGGTCACCCAGAACTTCGACTCGATGAGCTTCGCCGGCCACCATTCCGAGGCGGAGCTGCTGGGCCTGTTCCAGGTCTCGATCCTGCACAACCTCGTCCACCTGCTGTTCGGCGTCGTCGGCTTCCTGGCGGCCCGCTCGGTGACCGGCTCGGTGATGTACCTGCTCTGGGGCGGGGCCATCTACCTGGTCCTGTGGCTGTACGGCCTGATCATCGACCTCGACTCCAGCGCCAACTTCGTGCCGCTCAACGACGCCGACAACTGGCTGCACCTCGTGCTCGGCGTCGGCATGATCGCCTTGGGCGCCCTGCTCGGCAGGCGCTCCCGGAGCGTCGCGCACTGACCGCCATCCGCAACCGACCACACTCACAGACAAGGAGTCCATCCATGATCGGTTTCATCGTCGCGGGCCTCATCATCGGCGCCCTCGCCCGCCTCATCAAGCCCGGCAAGCAGAACCTCGGCATCATCGCCACACTCCTCCTGGGCCTCGTCGGCTCGGTGATCGGCGGCGTGATCGCCAACCTGCTCGGCACCGGCGACATCTGGGAGCTGAACGTCCTCGGCTTCGTCGTCGCCGTCATCGCCTCGGTCCTGCTCATCGGCGTCGCCGAGGCCATCGCCTCACGAGGCCACCGCACCGCCCACTAGCGCGGCGCGGCAGCCCGACCGCCGCCCCGGAGACCGGCCCACCCGGCCGGCCGCCGGGGCGGCGGCCGTCTCACCCCCGCTTGCGCCCCCACGCCTGGAACAGCACCGCCGTCGTCGGCACCGGCACCATCCGCACCCCCGAGCGGCGCTTGACCGCCCACTTCGCGAAGTCGAGCACGGACGGCCGGACGCCCCGCAGCGTCAGCGCCACGCCCTCCCGGGCGCACGCGTCCCTGAGCACCCCCCGGTCCACCAGCCGCGCCGCGTCGTGCGTGCCGCGCGGCGCGATGTGCGGGACCCGCTCGGCCAGGTCGATCGCCACGAACCGGCACAGCGCCGTGGCCGCGAGCGTGTCGATCACCAGCAGCCCGCCGGGCCGCAGGACCCGGCACGCCTCGGCCACCGCGCCGCGCAGATCCGGCACGTGCTCCAGGATCTCCCCGGCCGCGACCACGTCGGCGCACCCGTCGGCCAGCGGCACGGCCAGCACGTCGCCGCGCACGGCGCTGACCCCGTGCGCCGCCGCCTGCCGCAGCGCGCTCGGCGACCGGTCCACCCCGACGTGCAGGTAGCCCCGCCCCGCCACGTGCGGCGCCAGCAGGCCCGCGCCGCAGCCGAGGTCGACCAGGACCGCCCCCTCGCGCGGGGCCCGGGGGATGAGCGAGGCCCGGGCGGCGGCGAGCCAGTGGAGCATCGCGAACTTCCCGCGGGGCCGCCACCACTCGTCGGCGTGCCGCTCGTAGAACTCGGGGTCGTCCGGAACCGGCCGACGGGGCGAAGACTCGTTCTGGCGGCGCATACCGCCAGGATGGCACACTGGCGGACATGAAACGGGCAGTCGAGACGACCAGGGCGCTCGTCCTCGCGTCCCATCCGCTCCCGGCGCTCGCGGTCACCCTCGTCGCGGCCGGGCTCGCCGCCACCGCGGGCCGCCCGTTGCCCGGCGTGCTCGTCCTCGCGGCCGCCGTCCTCGCCGGGCAGCTCTCCGTCGGCTGGCTCAACGACCTCGTCGACGCGCCCCGCGACGCCGCGACCGGCCGCGCCGGGAAGCCGGTGGCGGCGGGGGAGGTCCACCCCGCGATCGTCAGCACGGCCATCGCCGCGGCGGCGCCCGCCGCCGTGCTCCTCACGCTCGCCTCCGGCGTCCCCGCCGCGCTCGCCCACCTCGCCGCCCTCGCCTCTGCGTGGGCCTACGACCTCGGCGTCAAGGCCACCGCGTACTCCGTGGTCCCCTTCGCGGTCTCCTTCGGGCTGCTCCCGGCGATCGTCTCGCTCGGCGGGCCCGGCGCCCCCTGGCCGCCGCTCTGGCTCACGGCCGCCGCGGCCGCGCTCGGCAGCGCCGCCCACTTCGTCAACGTCCTGCCCGACCTCGACGACGACGCCGCCACCGGCATCCGCGGCCTCCCGCACCGCATGGGCCCGGGGCCGACCGTGCTCGCCGCCGCGGCCCTGGTCCTGACCGCCTCGGCGCTCCTGGCGTTCGCCCCGCCCGGGCCGCCCTCGGCCCTCGGCCTCGCCGCCGTGCCCTTCGCCGCGGCCGTGCTCGCCGCCGGACTGCTCCTGGGCCGCCGGCCCGGCTCCCGGGCCGCGTTCCGCGCCGTGCTGCTCGTTGCCCTTGTCGACGTCGTGCTCCTCCTCCATACTGGGGTCGCCGCCGGCCCGGGGCTCTCCTAGACCGGCGGGATCGGTGCCCCGGTCCGGTTTCAAAGCGGACCCCCAGGGCACTGGTCACGGAACGGCCGCCGCGCGGCCGGGACCGCCGACCGGAGGAGTGCGCCCGTGACGACCGGAACCAGCCCCGACGACAATCCGGCGCTCGCGCCGGCCCGCGAGATCGCACCGCGCTTCGCCGACCGCGCCGCGGCCCACGACGAGCGGGGGCGGTTCCCCGAGGCGGACTTCGCCGACCTGCGCGAGGCCGGGCTCCTGGGCCTGATGGTCCCCGCCCGGCTCGGCGGCTTCGGCGCGTCCTTCGCCCAGTACGCCGCCGTGGCGCGGGAACTGGCCCGCGGCGCGGGCTCGACCGCGCTCATCTTCAACATGCACGCCTCGGTCACCGGCGCGCTCGCCCATACCCCCGACCACCTCATCCGCTCGCTCGGCGCGCCCGAGAGCTCCTTCGAGGCCCGCGACAAGGCGCTCGCGGCCGCCGCCGACGGCGCCCTCTACGCGGTCGCCATGAGCGAGCGCGGCGGCGGCTCGCGCCTCTCGCGCACCCAGACCCGCTACCGCGCCGTCGAAGGCGGCTACCGGATCACCGGCAGCAAGGCCTTCGTCTCCGGCGCCGGGCACGCCGACGCCTACCTCGTGACCGCCCGCGACGACGACGGCGACGGGGAGCCGCAGGTCTCGCACTTCCTGGTGCCCGCCGGCGACGGCGTCCGCGTCGAGGAGACCTGGGACTCGCTCGGCATGCGCGCCACCGGCAGCCACGACCTCCACCTCGACGCCGAAGTGGGGGCCGACGCGCTCCTGGGCGGCATCGAGGGCCTCGCGCTCGTCCTCGCCGAGACGATGCCGCAGTGGCTGGTCGCCTCCTACTCGGCGGTGTACGCCGGGGTCGCGCGCGCCGCCGTGGACGCCGCGGCCGACCACGCCCGCTCCCGCGGCCTCGACGGCCTCGCGCCGGTGCGCGCCCGCCTGGGCCGCGCCGAGGCCGCCGTCGCCGCCGCCGAACTCGTCGTCGCCGAGGCGGCCGCCCGCGTCGACGCCGACCCGGGCGCCCCCGACACCAACCGCTGGGTGTGGCGCGCCAAGCTCACCGCCGGGGACACGGCCTTCCAGGTCGCCTCCTCGATGCTCGAGGCCGCCGGGACCTCGGCCTCGCGCCGCGGCCACCCGCTCGAGCGGCTCTACCGCGACGCCCGCTGCGGCGCGCTCCAACCGGCGACCTCCGACGTGTGCGCCGACTGGCTCGGCGCCGCCGCCCTCGGCGCCGACCCCGACCACGACACCGGGACGCCGCGGTGGTGACCGCGGCCATCACCGGGCTCGGCACCGCCCTGCCGCCCGAGTACACGCAGGAATGGCTGTGGGACAACGTCTTCCGCACCCACTTCAACGGCAGCCGGATCGCCAAGCGCATGTTCGACGGCTCCGGCGTCGACCGCCGCCACTCGGCCACGGCCCCCTACGAGTTCGCCGACGTCGCCGCCTGGTCCACCGAGGCGCGCATGCGCCGCTACGCCGACCGGGCCCCCGCCCTGGGCCTGCGGGCCGTCCGCACGGCCCTGGCCGAGGCCGGCACCGCGGCCGACGAGATCGGGCTGCTCGCCGTCGCCACGTGCACCGGCTACGGCACGCCCGGCACCGACATCGAACTGGCCGCCGCGCTCCCGCTGCGCCCCGACGCGCGCCGCCTCCTGGTGGGCCACATGGGCTGCCACGCGGCGCTGCCCGCGCTCGGCGCCGTGAGCGAGTACGTCGCGGCCAACGACCGGCCCGCCGTGCTCCTGTGCCTCGAGCTGACCTCGCTGCACCTCCAGCCGGGCTCGACCGACATCGAGCAGGCGGTCACCCACGCGCTGTTCAGCGACGCCGCCGCCGCGGTCGTCGTGCGCCCCGGCGACGGCGCCCCGGGCCTGCGGGTCGTGGACGTCGCCGCCCGCACCGACACCGCCAGGACCGAGTACATGACCTGGCGCGTCACCGACCTGGGCTTCCGGATGGGACTGTCCCCGCAGGTGCCCGACGCGCTCGCCGAGCACGTGGGGCCCATGGTGAAGGACCTCCTGGCCCGGCACGGCCTCGACCCGTCCGACGTGCGCTCGTGGGCCGTCCACCCCGGCGGGCCCCGCGTGGTCGACGCGATCCAGGAGGGCCTCGACCTCGACCCCGCCGCGCTGGAGGTCTCGCGGCGGGTGCTCGCCGAGCACGGCAACTGCTCCTCGGCCACGGTGCTGCTGGTCCTGCGCGAGCTCATGGACCGCGGCCTGCCGCCGGGCCCGCTCGTGGCCCTGGCCTTCGGCCCCGGCCTCACCCTCTACGCGGTCCTGATGGAGGCCGCCGGCTGACGGCGCCGAAAACGCGGTGCGCCGCCGCCGCGCCGCGTGATAGGTTCCCGCCCATGTCCGCTCCCGAAGCGTCCAGACGGGGGCTGCCGGTCCGCCGGTAGCCCGCGACGCCGCCCGCCGACCCGGTCCCGGGTCCCCCGGGCACACCGCCCTGCCCAGTGAACGGCAGGGCCGCCCTCCGCGCGTCCGAAGCACCGGCGACCCATGCGCCCGCCCGTTCCTTCCACGCTTCGGAGTCCTTTCCATGCCGTTCCTCCTCCACATGCTCGCCGTCGCCGTCTTCGCGCAGGGCTGCTCGGAGTTCATGCTCGCCGGGCTGCTGCCCGGCATCGCCGCCGAACTCGGCGTCACCGTCGCCCAGGCGGGCCTGCTCACCTCGGCGTTCGCCGCCGGCATGGTGGCCGGCGCGCCGGCCATGGCCGCGCTCGGCCGCCGCTGGCCGCCCCGCGCGGCCCTCGCGGGTTTCCTCGGCCTGTTCATCGCCGCGCACGTCGTCGGCGCCCTCACCGGCGACTTCGGGCTGCTGCTCGCCACCCGCGCGATCGCGGCCGCGGCGAACGCGGGCTTCCTGGCCCTCGCCCTGTCCACCGTCGCCGCCCTCGTCCCGCCGCAGTCGCGGGCGCGGGCGCTCGCCGCGGTGCTGGGCGGGACCACGCTCGCGCTCGTCGCCGGGGCCCCCGCCGGGGCGCTGCTCGGCGACGCCCTCGGCTGGCGCGCGGCGCTGTGGGCCGTCGCGATCGCCGCCGCCCCGGCCCTGGCCGCCGTGCTCGCCGCCGTCCCCGCCCGCGTCGGGGACGGCGGCCCGCGGCCGGTGCTGCGGGCCGAACTGCGGGTCCTCGCCCGGCCCGGGCTCCGGCTCGTCCTGGCCCTCGGCGTCCTGGTGAACGGCGCGACGTTCGGCGCGTTCACCTTCCTCGCGCCCCTCGCCACCGGGCCCGCCGGGCTCGGGGCGTCCTCGGTCCCGATCGTGCTGGCACTGTTCGGCGCCGGCGCGTTCGCCGGGGTGCGGACGGCCGGGCGGCTCGCCGACCGGCACTGGCGGGCGCTCCTGGCCGCGGGCGCGCCGCTGCTGCTCCTGGGCTGGGTCCTGCTCGCGTCCGCCGCGGCCTGGCCCGCCGCCCTGTACGCGCTCGCGTTCACGCAAGGGGCGCTCTCGTTCGCGGTGGGCGCCACGCTCATCGGGCGCGCCATGGCCGCCGCCGAGGGCGCGCCGACGATGGGCGGGGCCTACGCGACCGCCGCGCTCAACGTCGGCGCGATGCTCGGCCCCGTCCTCGCCGGGATCGGGCTCGACGCGTACGGTCCACGCGGCCCGGTCCTGGTCGGCGCGGCGCTCGTGCTCGCGGCCGTCCTCCTCGCGGCGCCCCGGGCGGCGCGCCGACCTCTCGCGCGGGTCGGCGCCGCAGCCGAGTGACGCAGCCGAATGACGCCCCGGCGGCAGGCACAGCGTGCCTGCCGCCGGGTCACGCCGGGTCGCGCCGGCGGGCCGACCTGGCTGCGCGCGAGGCGACCCTGCGGGCCACGAGCGAGGCCGCTCCGGCGAGCGCGGTGAAGTTGAAGGCCATCTGCGCGCACAGCACCGCCCGGGCGATCTGCCCCTGCGCCGAGACGTCGCCGAACCCTACGGTCAACAGGGTGCTCAACGCGAAGTAGAGGGCGTCGATCCGCGTGTCCAGGCCGGTGAACTCGCCGGGCCGGTGCACCGCGACGGCGTAGTCGACGAGCGCGAACAGCAGGAGCCCGGCGACGACGCCGACGACCAGTTCGCCCAGCGGCGCGTCGGGGTCGCGCAGCTGCCGCACCGTCTGGCGGCCGATCACCAGGGCGACCACCCCGATCAGCACCAGGGCCAGCGCCCACCCCAGCACCAGCGGGAGCACGCCGCCCTCCGCCCGCACCGGGACCGCCGCGTAGGCGGCGACGAGCGCGGCGCACATGAGCGGATGGCGCACCGCCGCCAGCCGCGACCGCAGGGCCATGCGCACCTCCATGGTGTCCGTCGTCGCCCTGAGCCTAATGCGGCGCGGGCCCGGCGGCCGCCGATCACCCCTCGGCGGCACGCGGCCGGTCGACGAGCCGCGCGGTCACGAACGCGACCACGACCGCGACGAGGACGATCGGGGCCGTCGCCGCGGCGTCCGACCCCAGCAGCAGCGTGACCAGCACGGCCGCCGAGACCGGCAGCGGCAGGACCGCGGCGGTCGCCGCGGCCATGCCCGCGGCCATCGCCGGGCCCGCCCCGTACCCCGGCAGGCCGCCGAGCAGGACGCCGAAGGCCGCGCCCAGGAACAGCGCCGGGAAGATCGGCCCGCCGCGCAGCGCGGCCAGCGAGACCGCGTACGCCAGGCCCTTGAGGACCAGGAGCGCCACCAGCGCCCACGCGGCGGGCGCCGCCGCCCCCGCCGTGAGGACTCCCAGCGTGTCCTGGCCCGACAGGAGCACCTCGACCGGGCTGCGCCCCGTCAGCAGCGCGTACGCGGCGGCGCAGACGGCCGTGACCGCGACCGCGGCCATGGCCAGCGGCGCCGGGCGCGCGGCGGCGAGCGGCTCGAGACGGCGCCCGAGCCGGTGGACCAGGCCCGCGCCCGCCGCGACGAGCGCCGCCGCAGGGACCGTCCACAAAAGATCGGGGGCGTCGGGCCGGTCCGGGCCCTCGAGTCCCGGCAGCGCCAGGGAGGCGACCGGCAGGCCCGTCCAGGCGCCGAGCCCGGTGAACACCAGGGCGCCCACGCCCGCCGACAGCAGGCACGGCAGCACGACCCGCGTCGGCCTCGGACCGGAGAACCCGACCGCTTCGAGGATGAACACGGCCGCGACCAGGGGACTGCCGAAGATCACCGCGACCGCGGCGGCCGACCCCGAGACCCCGAGCACCCCGCTCTCGGGCGTGCCCTCCGCGGGGCCCCAGCACCGCGACAGGAGGACCGCCAGCCCGGCCCCGATCGCCATCAGCGGCGCCTCGGGCCCGAGCACCACCCCCAGCGGCAGGCCGCCCACGGCGGCGAGCAGCACCCCCGGCAGATGGGAGGGCGCGACCGCGTCGGCGCCCAGGCCCCGGACCGGGACGTGCCCGCCCCCGCCCGGCAGCCGCGTGATCGCCGCGGCGACGACGACGCCGCCGACCAGCAGCCACGGCGCGGGCCACCACCAGGGGACCGGGTCCAGGCCCCACCGCGACGGCAGCCCCTCCCACACCTGGTGGGTCAGCCAGTGCAGCAGCGCGAGGAACGCGAAGGCCGCCAGCGAGACGGGCACGCCGACGAGCGCGGAGAGACCGAGCACCCGCAGGTACCCGCGGGTGCTCGCGAGCCGCTCCAGGGGTCCGGCGGCCGGGGCCTGCTCCATGGGCGCTCCACTCTCCTCGGGCGCGCGGGCGGCGCACGACGCACTGTGGATCCTCCTACGGAACGGCCCCCGACTTCCGGGCAACGGCCGGGAACGGGCGCCCCGGGGGGAGCGCCGCGCGGCCGGCCTGATCGGGCGCGGCTCAGGCCGCGGCGGGGCGCAGCGCCGCCATCGTCCGGTCCAGGCAGCGCGCGAACGCCTCCGGGTCGGCCACGGCGTGAAGCATCGTCGCGTGCAGGCACGCGAACGCCCCGCCCACGGTCGCGCGCAGCAGCAGCGCGTCCGGCTCGCATCCGGTGCGGTCCGCCGCGCGGGCCACCAGCCGGTCGGCCAGCGTCCGCTGGAGCCGGTCGAGCCTGCCCAGGTAGGCGGCGAACAGCCGCGGGCTGCACTCGACGATCCGCTGGAGCGCGGCGTCGTGCTCGCGGTGACCGGGGTCGGTGTAGCGCTCTACGATCGGATCGAACGAGCGGCGCAGCGAGTCCCACTCCGGTTCGTCGCGGGGGCGCTCCGTGAGCCGCTCGGCCATGTCCTCGCCCAACCGGGCCAGGCTGTCGAGCACCACCTCATCCTTGGAGGCGAAGTACCGGAAGAAACTGCGCTGCGACATGCCGACCGCCGCGGCGATCTCGTCGACCGTCGTCTCCTCGAAGCCCTTCGCCACGAACAGGGACTCGGCGGTCCGTGCGATCCGCGACTGCACGGCCCGACGTGACACTTCTCGCAAACTCCCAGCGGCGGCCATAACCGGATGGTAGCAACTGCAATGATTGACAGTCGCTGACACTTACGGAAGACCCGCCCGCCCCACACCCGGGCACTGGGCGGGTTCGGCGCCGTCCAGGAACACCACCATCGAAGGAACCTCCCCATGACCGTTGACCAGCGACCACCCGACACCCCCGAGGCGCCCGACGCGGCCCCCGAGCCCGTCCCGGCCGCGCCGGCCGGTCCGGCCGGGCCCGTCCCGCGCCAGATCAAGCTCGTGCTCGGCGTGCTGCTCGTCGCCGCGTTCGTCATGATCCTCAACGAGACCGTGATGGGCGTGGCCCTGCCGCCCCTGATGGAGGAGTTCAGCCTCTCCGCGGCCACCGTCCAGTGGCTGACCACCGCGTTCATGCTGACCATGGCCGTGGTCATCCCCATGACCGGGCTCGTCCTCCAGCGGTTCACCACCCGGACGGTCTTCATCGCCTCGCTGGGCCTGTTCACCGCCGGCACCGTCCTGGCCGCGGCCGCCCCGGTCTTCCCGGTGCTCGTCGCCGCCCGCGTCATCCAGGCCAGCGGCACCGCGGTCATGCTGCCGCTCCTGATGACCACCGTCATGACCTTCATCCCCGCCGACCGGCGCGGGCGCACCATCGGGCTCATCACGATCGTCATCGCCGTCGCCCCCGCGCTCGGCCCGACCTTCTCCGGGTTCATCCTCTCGCAGCTCAACTGGCGCTTCATGTTCATCGCCGTGCTGCCGATCGCCGCGGTCGGCCTGGTCCTGGGCGCGGTCCTCATCAAGAACCTCGCCGAACCCCGCCAGGTCAAGTTCGACCTGCTGTCGGCGCTGCTCTCCGCGGTCGCCTTCGGCGGCCTCATCTACGGCCTCTCCAGCTTCGGCGAGTCCGCGGCCGGGGCGCACACGCCCGTCCCGCCCCTCGCGGCGGTCGGCGCCGGCGCCCTCTCGCTGGCCCTGTTCGTCCTCCGCCAGCTGCGGCTCCAGCGCACCGGCTCGCCGCTGATGGACCTGCGGGCCTTCCGCAGCCGCCCCTTCACCGTCGGCGTGATCATGCTGCTGGTGACGATGGCGGCCCTGTTCGGCTCGCTCATCCTGCTGCCGATCTACCTTCAGAACGTGCTCGGGCTGACCACGCTGGAGACCGGCCTGGTGGTCCTGCCCGGCGGCCTCGCGATGGGGCTCACCGGCCCGGTCGTCGGGCGCCTCTTCGACCGCTTCGGCCCCCGGCCCCTGGTCATCCCGGGCGCGTTCGGCGTGGCGAGCGCGCTCGGCCTCATGACGATGCTCGACCAGGACAGCCCGACGTGGTTCGTCGTGGTCATCCACGTCGCCATGAGCCTCAGCATGAGCCTGCTCATGACCCCGCTCATGACCTCCTCGCTCGGTTCGCTGAGCCCGGAGCTGTACTCGCACGGCAGCGCCATCGTCAGCACGCTCCAGCAGGTCGCCGGGGCCGCGGGCACCGCCCTGTTCATCACGCTGATGACCACCGGCGCCGCCGCGAGCCTCGAGGGCGGGTCCGACCGGATCGCCGCCGAGGCCGCGGGCATCCACCAGGCGTTCCTGTGGGGCGCGGGCATGGCCCTGGTGTCCGTGGCCGCCTCGTTCCTGGTCAGGAAGCCGGACACGCCGACCGGCGAGGCCGTCATGTCCCACTAGCGCGCGACGATCAACGCCGCCCGGCCCCCGCCAGGGGCCGGGCGGTCGTCGTCGTACCCCCGCCTCGACCACATATCAATACATGGCTATATAGAAAATCCTGTGCTAAAGTTCGGTCAGTTCTTGCAAGAACTGCAAGAAAACATCTGGGAATGGCAAGAAGCATCTTCACCGACGATCATGCCCACAGGAGTTCGACATGACACGCGAACTGCGCGGCCGCTCCCGGCGACACCGACCGCTCGCCACCCTCTTCGCCCTCGCCGCCATGCTCATAACACTGCTGACCAGCCCCGCCTCGGCCGCTTCGGCCGCCACGGCCACCGTTCACTACCGGGCCCCCGCCGACTGGGCCGCCGTCAACCTCCACTACGCGCCCGACGGCGGCTCCTGGACCGCCGTCCCCGGCGTCGCCATGGCCCCCGCCTGCACCGGCTGGCACTCGTACACCGTCGACCTCGGCACCGCGACCGGCGCGCAGATCGTGTTCAACGACGGCGCCGGCACCTGGGACAACAACCGCGGCGCGAACTACCGGATCGGCTCGGGGGACATCACCGTCTCCGGCGGGCGGATCGGCTCCGGCGACCCCTGCGCCGCCACCGAACCGCCCGACCCCGAACCCGAGCCCGAGGCGCCCACCACCGGCGAGATGCTCGGCGGCGACCCCCGCCAAGACCCCATCTACTTCGTCATGACCGCCCGCTTCTACGACGGCGACGCGTCCAACGACCGCGGCGGCGCCAAGCACGAGGCCTCCGGCAACGCCGGATACGACGACCCCATGTTCCGCGGCGACTTCTCCGGCCTCATCGAGCGACTCGACTACATCAAGGCCCTCGGGTTCTCCGCCGTGTGGATCACCCCCGTGGTCCTCAACCGCTCCGACTACGACTACCACGGCTACCACGGGTACGACTTCTACGAGATCGACGCCCGCCTCGAATCCGAGGGCGCCTCCTACCAGGACCTCATCGACACCGCTCACGCCAAGGGCATGAAGATCTACCAGGACGTCGTCTTCAACCACTCCTCCCGGTGGGGCGCGGTCGGCCTGGAGACGCCCACCGTCTACGGCGTCCAGGACGACCAGTGGGGCGACTTCTACGACACGCACAACCCCGACTTCGCCTACGACGGCCTCGCCGTCGAGCCGAACTCGGGCCGCTCGCACTACAACGGCGACCTGTGGTCCACCGAGGAGCCCGCGGGCAACACCTGCCGCAACTGGGGCCAGTTCACCGGCGACCACAGCGCCGAGGGCTGGAAGGTCTACCACTGCCAGTGGCCCAACCCGACCACCGGCATGTTCTCCGCCGCGAACTACCACCAGTGCTGGATCGGCAACTGGGAGGGCGAGGACGCCCGCTCCTGCTGGATCCACGAGGACCTCGCCGACTTCAACACCGAGGACGAGGCGGTGCAGGAGTACCTGCTCGGCGCCTACGAGCGGTTCATCGACATGGGCGTCGACGGCTTCCGCGTGGACACGGCCGTCCACATCCCCCGCGTCACCTGGAACCGGGTCTTCCTGCCCGCCCTCGAGGAGCACCTCGTCGCCAAGTACGGGGAGGAGAAGGCCGAGGACTTCTACATCTTCGGCGAGGTCGCCGCGTTCGTCCACGACCGCTGGAACCGCGGCTCGGTCAACCACTCCGCCCAGTTCTACACCTGGCAGGAGCGCCGCGAGTACGCGCAGGACGACGCCGCCGCCGCGCTCGAGCAGTACGCGTGGGAGAACTCCCAGGGCACCGAGAACCAGCCCACCAGCGACAACGCCTTCCTGGACGGCAACGAGTACCACGAGCCGGACCACTCGCGGTTCTCCGGCATGAACATCATCGACATGCGCATGCACATGAACTTCGGGGAGGCCTCGAACGCGTTCTTCAACGGCAAGGACTCCGACGCCTGGGTCAACGACGCGACCTACAACGCCGTCTACGTCGACTCCCACGACTACGGCCCCAACAAGTCCAGCACCCGCTACGCGGGCGGCACCGACGCCTGGGCCGAGAACATGAACCTCATGTGGACCTTCCGCGGCGTCCCCACCCTCTACTATGGATCGGAGATCGAGTTCCAGGCCGGCGTTCGGATCGACTGCGGGCCGACCTGCCCGCTCGCCGAGACCGGCCGCGCCTACTTCGGCGACCACCTCGAGGGCGCCCTGGCGGTGAGCGACTTCGGCCGCGTCGACTCGGCCTCCGGTGCCGTCGCCGCCACGCTGGACCAGCCGCTGGTCCAGCACCTCCAGCGCCTCAACGAGATCCGCCGCGCCGTCCCGGCCCTGTCCATGGGCCAGTACTCCACCGAGGGCGTCAGCGGAGGCATCGCCTTCAAGCGCCGCTACACCGACGACGCGACCGACAGCTTCGCCCTGGTCGCGATCACCGGATCGGCGACGTTCAGCGGCATCCCCGACGGCACCTACACCGACGCCGTCACCGGCGCGACGCAGACGGTCACCGGCGGCACCCTGACCGCCTCGGTCTCAGGTCGGGGCGACATGGCCGTATGGGTCCTCGACACCGCCCTGACGCCCGCCCCCGGCCAGGTCGGCGACGACGGCCCCTACCTGTCCTGACCTTGCCTCCCAGAAGGACCGGCCCGGCCGCGCGGCGACCCCGCGCGGCCGGGCCGGTCCACCCGGGGTCAGTCCGCGACGCCCACCGGCGCGAGCGCCTGCTCCGGACCGCGCGGACCCGGACTGGGTGGACCGGCCCGGGCCCGCCGGAGCAGGGCCTAGACGAGCTTCTCGAACCAGAACTCGTGCTTGAGGAACGACGTGTCGTACTCGTGCCCCGGGTAGGGCGGGACGAGCTGCGAGGCCTGGAAGAGCCGCCAGCCGTCCCGCAGCGCCTCGGCGCCCGTGCCGTACGGCGGCACGTCGCCGTCGCCGGTGGTCGGGCTCGTCCGGCCGGTGCCGTCGTAGAACGCCCAGCCCACCACGTCCGCGTCCAGCGCCGACGTGTTCAGGTAGAGGACGAGGACCTGCTGCTTCATGCGCTCCTCCCGGGGCGGTTGGCGACGCGCGTCGCCCAGTGGTCGATGTCGAAGGCGGCGTTCCCGGTCAGCGCCCGCCAGAGCCGCACGCGGTTGTAGACCTCGAGGCGGCCGGTCGCCGTCTCGTACCAGGGGAACTGGCGCGAGAGCTCGGCGGCCACCGCCGGGTCGTCGAGGTCGGCCGCGTCCCAGGTCCGCACCTGCGGGACGGTCGGGTTGAACCGGATCTTGTACATGTACCGGCGCGTCCCCGAGTCGTTGCGCCGCCCGCCGTGCCAGATCCCGTGGTGCAGCAGCACGACCGTGCCCGCCGGGCAGGTCAGGCGGCTCTGCCCGCGCAGGTTCTGGTACCGGCCGGTGTCGCTCTCGTTGGTGCGCCGCAGGTGGCTGCCGGGCACCGACAGGGTCCCGCCCATGTCGCCGGTGACCTCGTGCGGGTAGTACATGAGCTGCACGTCGAAGGCGTCGGCGCGGGTGTCGATGATCGCGTCGGCGTGGAGCGGCTGCGCCGAGCCTTCGTGCGGCTCGCGGACGTGGACGAAGTGGTGGTCGACCTCGGGGTCGGGCCCCACGAGGCTCCGGAGCGCCCCGGCCACGGCCGGGACCTCCAGGAGCGCCCGCGCGAACGAGCCCTCGGGGAAGGCCTTCGCCACCGGCGTCCCG
The DNA here is from genome assembly GCF_020991375.1 of Glycomyces amatae. Lineage (GTDB taxonomy): Bacteria > Actinomycetota > Actinomycetes > Mycobacteriales > Micromonosporaceae > Glycomyces > Glycomyces amatae. The sequence continues at coordinate 155,741 of NZ_JAJLQZ010000009.1, forward strand.
TACGCGACGCGGGGGAGTGGTCCCTCGAACTCGGCGAGGGCCCGCTCGTTGAGGTCGGGCGGCACGACGGCGTCCATCCGGTGGAACCCGGAGGCGACGAACCGCGCCATCTCGACCGAAGTCAGCAGATGTTCAGTGGTTGCCATGCACCGACCATAGGAACTAATCTCGTTGCTGTCATTGGCCCGAATCACCGACAAGTGGTCTGTTCTCACCATGCATCACGTGCGACTCCATCTCGAAGCGGCCCCCGCGCCCGCCCAGGCGGGCATCGGCCTGCACGGCCGCGGCGTGCGCGAGGAGGTCTTCCGCCTGCCCGACCTGTGGCAGCTGCACCTGTACGACTACGAGGCCGAACTCGTCGTCGGCGGCGCGGTCCACCGGATCCGGCCCGGCCGCGTCAGCCTCATCCCGCCCGACACCGAGGCCCGCTTCCGCTACCGGGGCCCCTCCGAGCACCTCTACGTCCACTTCAGGCTCGAAGCGGCCGGCGCGGCGCACACCGTCCCGCTCATGCAGGACGCCGGGCCGGCCGCGCCCGCGCTCGCCGAGGCCCTGCGGCGCGCCGTCGCCGCCGCCCCCGCGGCCCCCGCCAGGGCCGCCGCCGAGGTCTGGACCGTCCTGTGGCGGCTCACCGAGCTGCCGCCCCGGGAGGCGCCCGCGCGCGAGGGCACCCACCCGGCCGTCGCGGCCGCGCTGGCCCACATCGAGGCGAACCTGCCGCGGCCGCTCACCGTCCCGGACATCGCCGCGGCGGTCGGGCTGTCGCACAACCACCTGACGCGCCTGTTCCACGCCGCGACCGGCGCCACCGTGGTCGCGTACCTCCGCCGCCGCCGCTTGGAGCGCGCCCGCCACCTCCTGGTGCACTCGACGCTGTCGATCGCGGCCGTCGCCGCGGCCGTGGGCGTCCCCGACCTCCAGGCGTTCAACAAGGCCTGCCGCCGCGAGCTCGGCGCCTCGCCCCGCGCGGTGCGGGCCGCGGGGGAGCGGCACGAGGCCGCGCAGAGGTTAACGCGCGGTGCACGGATGGTATCTTCACGAAGGTTATCCACGTCACGCTCGGAGGTTCCCGTGGCCGCACTGTCGCGACTGCCCGACGGATTCGCCTGGGGGGTCGCCACATCGGCCTTCCAGATCGAAGGCGCTGCGACCGAGGGCGGCCGGGGTCCGTCCGTATGGGACGCCTTCACGGACACGCCGGGGAAGATCCGCGACGGCCACACCGCCCGCACCGCCTGCGACCACTACCACCGCTACCCCGAGGACGTCGCCCTCATGAGGGACCTCGGCATCGACGTCTACCGCTTCTCCATCAGCTGGCCCCGCGTCCAGCCCACCGGCTCCGGCCCCGCCAACGAGGCCGGCCTCGACTTCTACGACCGGCTCGTCGACGCCCTCCTCGACGCCGGCGTCGCCCCCATGGCCACCCTCTTCCACTGGGACCTCCCGCAGGCGCTCGAGGACAACGACGCGGGCGCCCCCGGCGGCTGGCTCGACCGCGACACCGCCCACCGCTTCGCCGAGTACGCCCGCCTCGCCGCCGACCGCCTCGGCGACCGCGTGCGCCACTGGATCACCCTGAACGAGCCGTTCGAGCACATGGCCCTCGGCTACGCGCTCGGGCAGCACGCCCCCGGCCGCACCCTCCTCCTCGACGCCCTCCCCGCCGCCCACCACCAGCTGCTCGGCCACGGCCTCGCCACCGCGGCCCTCCGCGCCGCCGGCGCCCCGCACGTCATGCTCACCAACAGCTACACCCCCGCGGTCCCCTTCAGCGGCAACGAGTCCGACCTCGCCGCCGCCGACGCCTACGACGCGCTCCACCGCGGCGTCTTCACCGACCCCGTGCTCCTGGGCCGCTACCCCGACCTGTCCGCCTTCGGCCTCGGCGACACCGCCGAAGACCCGTCCGCCCTGCCCTTCGTCCGGGACGGCGACCTGGAGGCCGTCGCCCAGCCCCTCGACGGCCTCGGCGTCAACTACTACAACCCCACCCGCCTCGCCGCCCCGTCCCCCGAGACGGTGTTCCCCTTCGACATCGCCGAGTTCGACCACGCCCCGACCACCGACTTCGGCTGGCCCGTCATCCCCTCGGGCCTCACCCAGACCCTCGTCGACCTCACCCGCGACTACGGCGACGCCCTGCCCCCCTTGTGGGTCACCGAGAACGGCTGCTCCTACGACGTCGCCCCCGGCCCCGACGGCGCCGTCGACGACCGGCAGCGCATCGACTACCTCGACGCCCACGTGCGCGCCGTCGCCGACGCCGTCGACCAGGGCGCCGACGTCCGCGGCTACCTCGTGTGGAGCCTGCTCGACAACTTCGAGTGGGCCGAGGGCTTCCACCAGCGCTTCGGCCTCGTCCACGTGGACGGCGAGACCCGGGACCGCACCCCCAAGGCCTCCTACCACTGGTACCGGTCCCTCATCGCCGCCCAGGCCTGACCGGTGGACACCGCCCCTCCCGCCCCGCCCGCCGCCCTCGCCGAACCCGACCGCGAGGTGGGCCCCGTCTGGATCGGCGGCATCACCGCCGCCGTCCTCGGCCTCTACACGGCCTTCTTCACCCCGATCCAGGTGCTGCTCCCGCTCCAGCTCGCCGCGATCGACGAGGACGGCAAGGTCGCCGCCTTCGGCCTGGTCACCGGCGTCGGCGCGCTCGTCGCGGTCGTCGCCAACCCGCTCGCCGGGGCCCTCTCCGACCGCACCTCCGGGCGCTTCGGCAGGCGCCACCCCTGGACCCTCGGCGGCGTCCTCCTCGGCGCCGCCGCCCTCGCCCTCCTGGGCCACCAGGGGACCGTCCTCGGCGTCCTCGTCTGCTGGTGCCTCGCCCAGGCCGCGCTCAACGCCGGGTACGCCAGCGTCAACGCGGGCATCCCCGACCACGTCCCGGTCCGCCAGCGCGCCGTCGTCTCCGGCTGGATCGGCTTCCCCCAGGCGCTCGGGCTCGTCCTCGGCGCCGTCGTCGTGACCGTGCTCGTCACCGACCTCGCGGCCGGCTACCTCGCCATCGGCCTCGCCGCCGTCGCCCTGGCGCTCCCGTTCGTGCTGTCCACACCCGACCCGCCGCTGCCGCGCGCGGCCCGGGCGCCCTTCTCATGGCGGGCCCTTCGGGGCATGTTCTGGGTCTCCCCGCGCGAGCACCCCGACTTCGCCTGGGCCTGGTTCACGCGCTTCCTCGTCATGCTCGGCAACGCGATCGGCACCCTCTACCTCCTGTACTTCCTCCAGGACGCGGTCGGCTACGAGCGGCTGTTCCCCGGGCGCAGCGCCGACGAGGGCGTCCTGGTCCTGGTCGTGCTCTACACCCTCGGCACGGTCGCCACCGCGGTCGCCGGCGGCGTCGTCTCCGACCGGATCGGGCGCCGCAAGCCCCTGGTCGCCGCCTCCTGCGCGGTCATGGCGTCCGCGGCCCTGCTGCTGACCTTCTGGCACACCTGGCCCGCCGCGATCGCCGCGGCCGCGATCATGGGCGCGGGCTTCGGCGTGTACCTCTCGGTCGACCAGGCCCTCATCACCCAGGTCCTGCCCGCGGCCGCCGACCGCGCCAAGGACCTCGGCATCATCAACATCGCCAGCACCGCCCCGCAGGTCCTCGGCCCCGCGCTCGCGGCCCCGGTCGTCGCCCACTTCGGCGGGTACGGGTCCCTCTACGCCCTCGCCGCCGCCGTGACGCTCCTGGGCGGCCTCCTGATCTGGAAGGTCAAGTCCGTGCCGTGACGCCGCGGCGCCGGTCCAGCGCACCGGCGCGCTCAGGCGGCCGTCGAGGCCACCGACCGGTACTGCGAGGGCGCGATCCCGTACTCGCGCGTGAACGCCTGCCGCAGCGCCTCCGCCGAGGCGAACCCGCACCGCGCCGCCACGCGCGACACCGGCAGGCCCGACGCCGCCAGCAGCTGCGCCGCCGCGGCGAGCCGCGCGCCCCTGACGTACCGGCCCGGCGTCTGCCGCAGCTCCGCGCGGAACAGCCGCGTCAGGTGCCGGGGGCTGACCCGCGCCAGCCGCGCCAGCGCCGCCGTCGACAGGTCCCCGTCGAGGCGCTCGGCCACGTGGTCGGTCACCTTGCGGACCAGGCCGTGGTCGGCCGCGGGCGCGGCCGTGAACAGGCTCATCTGCGCCTGGTTCCCGGGCCGGTGGAGGTAGGTGACCATCGCCCGCGAGACCCAGCGGGCCATGTCGGCCCCGAAGTCCGCCTCGATGAACGACAGCGACAGGTCCAGCGCGCTGGTGACCCCGGCGGCGGTGTAGACGTTCCCGTCCTGCACCCAGATCGGCCTGGGGTCCACGGTGACCCGCTCGTACTCCTCGGCGAGCTCCCGCGCGAAGCGCCAGTGCGTGGTCGCCCGCCTCCCGTCGAGCAGGCCCGCCGCCGCGAGCACGCTCGCGCCCGTGCACAGCGAGGCCACCCGCTCGCTCTCGCGCGCCAGCCGCCGCACGTGCCCCGTGAACCGCTCGTCCCGCGCGGCGTCCGCGTGCCCCAGCCCGCCCGAGACCACCAGCGTCCCGATCGGGCCCCGGACGCGCTCCAGCACCGCCTGCCCGTTGAGCACCAGCCCCGACGAGCAGGTGACCGGCCGCCCGCCCGGCGTCGCCAAGGCCAGGTCGTAGCCCCGTGCGGGGTCGATCACGCGCACCGCGTCGAGGGTCGTGGTCACGCAGGCGATGTCGAGCAGCTCGGCGTCGTCGTAGCCCACGACGAGCACGCGGTGGCGGTCCATGCCCTCCATCCTAGGTCCGGAAGACCACGATCCCAAGATTTCGGACCTGCCGTCCCTCCGCGCTTGACCGCCCCCCTCCGGCCCGGGATCGTAGGACGCATCAGATACCCCCTCCAGGTATACGAGGAGCCGTTATGACCACCGCTATCCCCGACAGCCCGCCGCGATCCGGCGACCCGGCCCGCGCGGTCCTGCGGCGCTGGCCCACCGCCTTCGGCATCGCCTTCGCCGCCTTCGTGGTCTGGGGCCTCGCCTCCGGGGCCGACCTCGCGCCGGTCCTCACCGCCTCCGGCCTCGTCTACCTCGCCTCGGCCGCGCTCGGGCGGCGCGGGGCCGCCTGGCCGGTGTTCGCGCTGACCTTCGTCGTCATCGGCGCGGCCGGGTTCACGCCCTGGGAGGACGCGGCCACGTGGGTCCTCATCGGACTCGCCGCCCTGTTCGCCGCCTACGGCCTGCTGCGCGGGGCCGCCCGCCCGGCCGAGGGCCTGCCGCTCCAGGCGGTCGGGATGGCCGTCTTCGGCGGCGCCGCCGCGGTCGTCCTGCTGGTCGGCGGCGACCTCGGCGCGTACCTGGTGGCCGCCGGACTCCTCGGCCACGCCGCCTGGGACCTCCACCACCACCGCGCCGACCGGGTCGTGGTCCGCTCGATGGCCGAGTTCTGCCTCGTCCTCGACGTCCTCATCGCCGTCGCGATGGTGGTCGTGGCCCTGCGCAACTGACCGTTGGAAACCGTCGGAAACCGTTGACAATTGAGCGCCCGATGCGCACCATATATTGAAAATGGTCGATGTGACCGCGAATGTTCCACCGCGGTCGCATCGGCGCGCATCGACGTGAAGGCGGTCATCATGACGAACAACCCCGAGGGCGGCACCCGGCGCGCGGTCCTGAGGCGGATCGCGGCCGCGGCGGCGGCAGCGGCCGCCGCGCCGCTGATCGGCTCGGCCGCGAGCGCCGACCGGGTCGGCGCGGCGGCCTGGGAGACCCTCATCGACGCCTCGTTCGCGAGCCGCGCCACCCTGGAGGCCTCCTGGAACTACCTGTACCCGTGGGGCTCCGACCACAACGGCACCGCCCGCATGTACGCGAGCCCCACCGACGACAACCACTTGTACCTCTCGCCCGGCGGCGTCCTCAACATCAAGGCCAGCCGCATCGACTGGGACGAGGGCAGCAGCTCCAAGGACCCGTACCTGCCCATCCGCTACCACTCGGCCGCGATCCACGGCAAGCGCCAGGTCCTGGTGAACGACCGGTACCCGAACTACGAGATCCGCGGCGAGTTCCAGGCGCCGTCCTCGCCCGGTACCTGGCCGGCCTTCTGGATCACCGGCGCGAACTCCTGGCCGCCCGAGAGCGACATCCTGGAGTTCAAAGGCGACAGCCGGAACTGGTTCAACACCTACGACGGCGCCTGGGACAACACGCTCGTCCCGGTCTCCTCGCCCGGCAGCTGGCACGAGTACCGGATCTGGATGACCAAGACCTCCGGCACCGACGTGCAGATCCACTACTACCTCGACGGGACCTGGAAGGCCGCCCACACCGGCTCGAACTTCGTCGGCAAGCCGATGAACGTCATCGTCAACCTCCAGATGGAGGGCTCCTCGGGCGGCTCGGGCCCGGGCGGCGACACCTATTTCAAGGCCCGCAACGTCTACGTGGGCCGCACCGACAACGGCTGACCGTATCGAGGAGATCCGGGAGCGGTGCGAGCGGCTGGTCCCCGGCTGCACCGACGGACCGCGCGAGATGCCCTGGAACTCGGTCGAGCTGACCGTGACCACCCCCGAGCGCACCCGGGTCGTCATGACCGCCGCCCGGCCGATCGACCCCGACGGCGAACTCGCCGAACGGCTGCGCGGCGAGGGCTTCCGCATCCCCCGGCCGGCCCGGCCCGGGCCCGACGACGCCGCGGACGGACTCATGCGGGCCGGGTACCGCGTCTACTCGGGCGAGGACGTGGCCCGCGTCCACCGGGTCCTGGTGTACCGCGAGCTCGGGTTCCCGCTCGCCCAGATCGGGCGCCTCCTCGACGACCCCGGCGCCGACGCGAACCACCACCTGCGCCGCCAGCGCGGCGAGCTGCTGGACCGGATCGAGCGGCTGGAGCGGATGGTGGGCGCGGTGGACCGGATGCTGGAGGCCTCGGCGACGGGGATGCGGCTGAGCCCCGAGGAGCAGGTCGCGATCTTCGGCGACGACTGGCGGCCCGAACGGGTCGGCGAGGCCGAGGAGCGCTGGGGCGGGACGGCCCAGTGGGCCCAGTACGCCCAGCGGGCCGCCGCGCTCTCGCCCGCCGACTGGGAGCGGGTCGCGGCCGCGACCGACGCGCTGCAGGCGGACCTGGCGGCGGCCGGGCGCGCCGGCGTCGCGCCCGGCTCGGCCGAGGCGAACGCGCTCGCCGAGCGCCACCGCGCGCTGATGTCGACGTACTTCGACTGCACCCACGCGATGCAGGTGTGCATGGGCCGCATGTTCGCCGAGGACCCCGGGTTCGCGGCCCACTACGACGGCCTCGCGCCCGGCCTGGCCGAGTGGCTGCGGCAGGTGCTGTCGGCCAACGCGGCGGCCAACGGCGTCGACCCGGAGACGGCGGCGTGGGAGTGAGCGTCTAGACGTGTTCCCCACGGAGGGATCGACTTCGGGCGACGACTGCCCTATATTGTTTCATGGACATACATAATTGCCCGCTTCGCCGAGGAACTCCCGGCATGTCTCGGCGACCGGGCGCCTCACCATGGAGTCGTCATGCCATCGCACACCCTCACGTATCCGCGCGGGCGCCGCATCGCGGCGCTCCTGTCCCTGTTCCTGGGCCTCGTCCTGGCCGCCACCGGGGCCCTCTTCGCCACCTCCAGCGCCCAGGCGTTCGAGACCGGGGTCTGGTACAACATCGAGTCGCGCCATTCGGGGCTCGTCATGGGCATCCGGGCCGCCTCCATCGAGAGCGGCGCCGAACTCGTCCAGTGGGATTCGAACGGTTCGACCGATCAGCAGTTCCGGTTCCTGGACTCAGGCGGGGGCTATTACCGTATTCAGGCCCGGCACTCGAATAAGGTCCTGGACGTCGCCTCGGGGAGTACCGCGGACGGTGCGCTGGTTCAGCAGTGGGGTGATGCGAACTCGACGAACCAGCAGTGGCGGGTCACCGAGTCGGGCGGGTATGCGACGTTCGTCAACCGGGCTTCGGGTAAGGCGCTGGACGTGTGGGAGTGGTCGACGGCCAAGGGCGGCCGGATCTCCCAGTACGCGCCCACCGGCGGCACCAACCAGCAGTGGCGGCTCGTGCCCGTCGACGGCGACGGCGGCGACATCGACGCCGACATCGTGGTCGCCGCCGACGGCTCGGGCGACTACACCGGTGTCCAGGCCGCGGTGAACGCCGCCTCCTCGGGTTCCACCATCCTCATCAAGGCCGGCGTCTACAAGGGCGCGGTCGTCGTGCCCTCCTCCAAGACCGGCCTCACCCTCATCGGCGCCACCGGCAACGCCCGCGACGTCGTCATCCACGAGAACCGCTGCGCCGGCTGCGACAACGGCAACGGCGGCACGTGGGGGACCAGCGGCAGCGCCAGCGTCCTCTTGCAGGGGGCGGACTTCACCGCCGAGGACCTGACCTTCGCCAACACCTACGACGAGGCGGCGAACGGCAACAGCCAGGCCGTCGCCGTCAAGGTCCAGGGCGACCGGATGGTCTTCGACAACGTGCGGTTCCTCGGCAACCAGGACACGCTCCTGACCGACTCGCCCTCGTCCTCGACCGTCTCGCGCCAGTACTACCACGACTGCTACGTCGAAGGCGACGTCGACTTCATCTTCGGGCGCGGCACCGCCGTGTTCGACGAGTGCACGATCCACTCGCTCAGCCGCGGCTCCAGCAGCAACAACGGCTACGTGACGGCCGCGAGCACCGAGCTGAGCAACCCGTACGGCATCCTCATCTACCAGTCCGAGATGACCAGCAACGCGCCGAACAACTCGGTGTACCTCGGCCGCCCCTGGCCCGCCGGCGGCTCGACCACCGCGCGCGGCCAGGTCCTCTACCGCGAGACCTACCTCGGCGCGCACTTCCGCACCGCCGAGCCGTGGTCGGACATGTCGGGCCTGGCCTGGGAGGACGCGCGGCTGCGCGAGTACCAGAACACCGGCCCGGGCGCCACGGTGAACGGCAACCGGCCGCAGCTGTCCTCCGGCGAGGCGGCGAACTACACGCCGCAGCGCTACCTGGCGGGCAGTGACGGCTGGAACCCGATCCGATAGACGACGGCGCGCCGCCGGGGCCGGGCCCCGGCGGCGCTCGCCGCTCACCCCTGCGGCCGCATCAGGGCGAGGTCCTCGCCCCAGGCGTCGAGCACGGCGCCGTGCCCGGCCTCGCGCGCCCTGGCCTCCACCTCGCCGAACAGCCGCCGCTGGACCGCCGTGTCGGCCGTCGCCGCGATCCGCCCGGCGGCGTCGAGCAGGCCGCGGGCGTCCCAGCCGGGGAGCGGGTGGCGCTCGAGCTCCCACTCCAGGTACTTGTTGTAGGGCCTCGGGCGCCGGTCCATCGCGAAGAGCAGCTCGAACAGGGCGCCGACGCTGTCGGCGGCGTCGAGCCGGGAGGCGAGCGCGAAGCCGTCGCGGGCGTTCTTGAGCGAGCGGTACAGCGAGTTCATGTAGTCGTCGAGGGTCTCGGCGGACCGCTGGAACGCCTCCTCCGGCGCGAACCGCCGCTTGGCCGCGAGGATCGCGGCGATCTCGCCGTCGAGGCGATCGAGTTCGACGCGGCCGCGGGCGAGCGCGTAGCGGCAGAACCCGGGCATCCCGGCCCCCCTGAACTGCGCGAGCGTTACGAAGACCAGGTCGAGCAGGGCCGTGCGGTGCTCCCTGAACCGTTCGAGGCCGGTCGCGGCGCCGTCGGCGAGGACCACCCACAGGTCGTGGTCCGAGCGCCCGGTGGCCAGGCCCTCGTGGGCCTGCGAGCCGATGAGGACGAGCCCGACCACCGCCGGGTCGGCGGCGGCGAGGCGGAAGAAGTCGTCGTAGGTGAGGGTCGGTTCGGTCATCGTCGTTCTCCTGCATGGTCGTCGGACGGCGGTACGGCTCCGAGCACGTAGATCCTCGGATGGTGCCCCTTCTGGAAGGCGCGGTGCACCTCTTCGGCGTGCCAATGGCGCTCGTGCCGGGGGAGGAGCCGCTCCATCAGCCGCACCTCGTGGGTGAGGACCGCGAACCGGGCGCCGGGGGCCGCGAGGCGGCGGGCGGTGCGCAGCATCGCCCCGTACAGGGCCTCGTTGGCGGCGTGGTCCCCGTGGCGCGTGCCCCAGGGAGGGTCGGCCAGGATCACCTCGAACCGCCGCCGCGGCAGCAGGTCCGGTGCGGCCGCGTCCGCGTGCACGAGGTCGGCCCGCACCCCGGCGGCGTCCAGGTTGGCCCGGCAGGCCGCGAGCGCCGACTCGTCGGCGTCGACGCCGACGGCGGCCCGGGCCGGGCCCGCCAGGAGCCGCTCGACCAGGAGCGTCCCGGACCCGCACATGAGGTTGAGGACGCGGTCGCCCGACCGCAGCGGCAGGGCCCGCGCCATCGCCGCGGCGATCGTGGCGTTGGCGGCCCCCGGGTAGTCGGCCACGCGCCACCGCCGCGCCGACAGCGGGCGCGTCGAGGCGCGCACCAGCACGTCCCAGCCGGTCGCGGCGGCGGGCGACCGGCGGAACCGCAGCACCAGGTCGCCGCCGTGCGGATCGAACGCCAGGCCGGTGACGCGGGCGAGTTCGACCGCGAGGTGCCGGAACGCCATGGAGTCCCGCCCGGCCGCCTCGATGCGGAACGACCGGGCCGGGTCGGCTCCGTCGGCCCCGTCGCGGACGGCGGCCGCGATGCGACGCAGGTGGTCGCCGTGCAGCAGCGAGGCGGGCCGGGCGACCCCGAAGCCGAGCACGGTGAAGACCGCGACGGCCGTCCGCAGCGACCGCAGCCGCGACAGGGGGCCGGCGTACGGGAAGCGGAGGGCGTCGTCGCGGTCGGGCACCGGCCGGGGTCGGACGCCGGGGAGCCGTTCGCGGAGCTCGTCGGCGAGGAAGCGCCCGAGCCCGGGCAGGAAGGTCGCCTCGACCATGCGGGGCCGGGCGGGGCGGTGGGTATGACGGACGGGGGCCATGGAGGCAGCCCTTTCGAAGCGTGCGGCAGGAATCGCGAGGCCGCCCGGCCGGAAACGGCGGGGCGGGGGAGTCCGGGCGGCCTGGCGGCGCCGGGACGCGGGTACGGCGCGGCGGCGCCCGCGGGGGCCGTTGCGGGCCTCACGCCGCGGGGCGCGGTCGCTGCGATCCTGCTCCTAGTACGTCATTGCCGCCCAACCTAAAGAGGGCGCGCTCGGCGCGGCAACCGAATTTCGCGAAACCCGGCGGCCGGGGGTCTCGGCGGGACCGCCGCGATGACCCCGGGGCGCCGACGCGCCCGGTCCCGGCGGAAGGACCCGCCGCGGTCGGGCCGCTCCGCCGCCGCGTCTCGTTAGGATCGACCGATGCCATCGACGCAGCGCCGCGGCGCCCCGACCGCGGCAGTGCGGCCGTGACCGCGGCCTTCTTCACGGGACTCGCCCTCGGCTTCGCCCTCATCATCCCCATCGGAGCCCAGAACGTGTTCGTGTTCGGCCAGGGGGTCGCGCTCGGGATGCCGCGGGCGCTGTGGGCGGTCCTCGGCGCGGGCCTGTGCGACACCCTCCTCATCGTCCTCGGTGCGACCGGCGCCTCGGCCCTGCTCGACTCGGTGCCGGGGCTGCGGCCCGCGATGCTCGCGGCCGGGGCGCTCTTCCTGGCCTACCTCGGCGTCCGCTCGCTGCGCGCGACGCCCGAGGAGCTCGAGGAGGCGGCCGGGTCCTGGTCCCCGGCGCTGGTGCTGCGCCGCACCGCCGCCGTCTCGCTGCTCAACCCGCACGCCATCCTCGACACCGTCGGCGTCCTCGGCGCGGCGATCACCGCCCAGGCCGCCGCGGCCCGCCCGGCCTTCGCCGCGGGGGCGGTGAGCGCCTCCTGGGTGTGGTTCCTCCTCCTCGCGGGCGCCGCGACGGCCATGGGCCGCTTCATGACCGCGCGGCGGCGGGTCTGGTTCGACCGGATCTCGGGCGTGGTCCTGCTGGTCTTCGCGGTCTGGCTGGCCGTCGAGTTCGTCCAGGTGCTGCGCTGACCGAAACGGCCTTGGGAGCGATTGACAAAGTTGGGTGTCCCAACTTAACCTTGCATCGAGGACCATCTATGACCCGCGGTGCGCGCACCGCCGGGCCCGCGTCCTTCCGGCAGCACCAGTGGACAGAAGGAGTGCCATGCAAGGCGTCAAGAGACGAACCCGCCGATGGATCGCGCTGGCGGTGACGGCGGTCGCCACCCTGGCGGCGGGCCTGGGCCTCCTCGCGCCCTCGATCGCCTACGCGGACGAGGGCTGCGAAGTGGACTACGAGGTCACCGCCCAGTGGGGCGGCGGCTTCACCGGCAACGTGACCATCACCAACCTCGGCAGCGCCGTCGGCGACTGGAGCCTGGTCTGGACCTTCCCCGACGGCCAGCGCATCTCCCAGGCCTGGAACGCGACCACCGCCAACGTCGGCGACCAGGTCACCGCCACCAACATGAGCTACAACGGGACGATCGCCAGCAACGGCTCGGTCTCCTTCGGCTTCAACGGCTCCTGGTCGGGCGCCAACGGCGTCCCGGCCTCCTTCGCCCTCAACGGCACCGTCTGCGACGGCGGCGTCGGCGAACCCACCACCGAGCCCACCACCACCCCGCCCCCGACCGGCGACGCCGACGCCATGGAGACCGTCGCGGCCATGGAGCCCGGCTGGAACCTCGGCAACTCCCTCGACGCCGTCGGCGCCGACGAGACCGCCTGGGGCAACCCCCGCATCACCGAGGCCCTGGTCCAGAACGTGGCAGACCAGGGCTACAACAGCATCCGCATCCCCGTCACCTGGGACAACCACCAGTCCAAGTCCGGCGACTACGCCGTCGAGGACGCCTACCTCGACCGCGTCGAAGAGGTCGTCGGCTGGGCCCTGGACGCGGACCTGTACGTGGTCCTCAACATCCACCACGACTCGTGGATCTGGATCGCCGACATGAACACCAACCGCACCGTCGTCGAGGCCCGCTACGAGGCCATCTGGACCGAACTCGCCGACCGCTTCCGCGACGCCCCGCCCGAGCTGCTGTTCGAGAGCGTCAACGAGCCGCAGTTCAACAACGTGGACGACACCACCGCCTACGCGCTCCTGGACGACCTCAACACCTCGTTCCACGAGATCGTGCGCGGCTCCGGCGGCGGCAACGCCGACCGCGTCCTCATCCTCCCGACCCTCCACACCAACGCCGACCAGGGCCGCCTGGACGCCCTGAGCGCCACCATCGACGCCCTCGACGACCCCAACCTGGCCGCGACCATCCACTACTACGGCTTCTGGCCCTTCAGCGTCAACATCGCCGGCTACACCACCTTCAACGCCGAGGTCCAGCAGGACGTCACCGCCACCTTCGACCGCGCTTACGACGAGTTCGTCGCCAACGGCGTGCCGGTCCTCATCGGCGAGTTCGGCCTCCTCGGCTTCGACGCCCACACCGGCACCGTCGAGCAGGGCGAGAAGCTCAAGTTCTTCGAGTACGCGGGCCACTACGCGGCCGAGAAGGGCATGACGCTCCAGCTGTGGGACAACGGCCAGCACTTCGACCGGACCGCGTTCGAGTGGAACGACCCGGAGCTGTTCGCGATGATGGAGGCCTCGTGGTCCTCCCGCTCGGCCACGGCCTCCAGCGACCAGGTGTACGTGGAGAAGTCGGCCGCCGTCGCCGACGTCTCCCTCCAGCTCAACCTCAACGGGAACACCTTCGAGGGCCTGCGCCAGGGCTCGACCGAGCTCGTCCAGGGCACCGACTACACCGTCTCGGGCTCGACCCTCACCATCAAGGCGGGCAAGCTGACCGCGCTCCTCGGCGACCGGGAGCACGGCGTCAAGGCGAACCTGCACGCCGACTTCTCGGACGGCGCGCCGTGGCGGATCAGCGTCATCTCCTACGAGCAGCCGACGATGTCGGCCGCCTCGGGCGCCGCGAGCACGTTCGCGATCCCGACCCAGTTCAAGGGCGACCAGCTGGCGACCATGGAGGCCGAGTACGCCGACGGCACCCCCGCGGGGCCGCAGAACTGGACCACCTACAAGGAGTTCGCCCGCGCCTTCAGCCCCGACTACGCCGCCGGCACGGTCAGCCTGCCCGAGGCGTTCTGGGCCGAGGTCAACGACGGCCAGAAGGTCACCCTCACGTTCCACTTCTGGAGCGGGAAGACCGTGACCTACTACGTCACCGAGTCCGGAGGGAACGTGACCGGCAGCCTCTCCTGACCCGCACCCGAACCGCCGCCCCGGCCCCGAGGCCGGGGCGGCGCCCCGCTCACACGGGGGTGCCCACACCCCCGTGGCAGGGGCCTCCCGGCTCGGGGACGTCGGTGCCGCCGGCGAACGCGGTGAGGAAGGCGTCCAGCCGCTCGTCGTCGGCGCCGGCGAGTTCGAGCCGGTACCCCCAGGCGACGAGGGTGAGCCCCTCGACCCCCGGGTACGGGCTCGCCAGCGTGTACCGGCGGTCGCGCACGGCCTCCCGGACCGGCTCCAGGGCCGCCTCGTCCAGGCCCGGCTCGTACGCGATCCACACCGCGCCGTGCTCCAGCGAGTGCACCGCGTGCTCGTCCTGGACCGGCTCGGCGTAGAACCCGCAGTTCTGCCATATCGGGTGGTGCGGCCCGCCCGCGGGCGGATGGTTCCGGTAGGCCACGGACTCGGTGGTGTGGTCGCCCGCCCCGGCGACGTCGACCCGCTCCACCCCCTCGACGCCCTCGGCCGCCGCGGGCTCCTCCTCGCGGAGCCCGGCGACGAGGAGCGCGGCGGCCCCGAGCGCCAGTGCCGCGGTGCCCGCCGCCCAGACCCCGGTGCGTCGCCGCACCGGTTCAGGAGAGTGGAAGACCCCTACCATCGCCCCGGGCCCTCCAGCCAGAGCGGGGACGGCACCCGGTCGCCGAGGGCCCCGCGCAGCAGTGCCAGGCCCGTCCCGGACAGGCCGGTGAACAATCCCAGCGTCTCGTGCCGCTGATGCCCCCAGCCGCTGAGCCAGCCGCCCCTGCGGTGCGCCTCGGCGAAGGACGCGGCCAGCCGCGCCTCAGCCCGGTCGCCCCGGCCCGCCAGTCGCAGCAGCTCCAGGTTCCCCAGGTCGCCGTGGCACAGGCAGTCGTTGCGCTCGAAGCCGTACTGCTCGGTGCACGCCACCGCCGCTGCGATGTCCTCCTCCGGCGACTCGTCGAGGTGCGGGGCCGCGAGCAGCCGCGCGATGCCGATCCCGGCCGCCCCGTTGCACCACGCGACCGGCAGCTCGGCGGCAGGGGTCCCCGGTGTACGCAGGTCGTCCCAGTTCCCCGCCTCCGGCCGGTACACGCTCTGCTCGTAGGCGATGCCCGCAGCGGCGGCCTCGGTGAACCTGCGATCGCCGACACGGGTACCCAGGGCTGCGAGCGCATGTGCGATCCCGGCCGCGCCGTGCGCGTACCCGGCCAGCGGTCGCGAGGCGACCGGCGTCTCCCATGCCACGCCCCGGTCCTGCGGCTTCGCGCGCTTGAGCAGGGACTCGCCGTACTCGGCAGCGGTCTCCAGCACGGCGGCGTCGCCGGTGCGCCCGTGCACCCCCAGCAGCACCAGGATGATCCCGGCCGCGCCTTCGAGCAGGTCGGCGCTGGCGGCCGGGGACTTCCCCGCGAGGCGGGCCGCTTCGCTGCGCGCCTCGTCCATGAGAGCGCCGTCGCCGCGCAGCGCGGCGAGGTGCGTCAGGAGGTGGACGGCTCCGGCCCTGCCGGTGAAGGCGCCGAGCGGCTGCCCGACGGGTGCGGCGAGCATCTCGCGGATCGAGGCGAGCGCGGCGTCGGCGAGCGAACCGTGGCCGCGCTCGCCGGTCGCGGCCTCCAGGTAGGCGAGGAAGTACGCGGTGCCCGTGAGCCCGTTGTAGAGCCCGAGGTCCATGGGGCCGAGCTGCCAGCGGCGGCCGCCCACCCAGCGGCGCTCGGTCCACGAGGCGGTGTCCCCGGCGCGGATCGCGGTGGCCGCCAGGTGGTCGCCGATCCGGACGGCGGCCTCCAGGTACGACTCCCGACCCGGTTCGGGCCGGTCCCCGCCGAGCGAGAACCGGTCCGCCGCGAACGGCGGCCGGTAGGGCTTCCCCAGGGAGGCCTTCATGATCTCCACCTGCGAGCGCAGGTGCGCCTCCCCGAACCCGCCGACGCGGCGCCGGGCCGTCGCCAGGGCGGTCGTCTCGAACTGGTCCGGCAGGGCCCGCCCCCGGCTGTCCCACAGCGAGGTCGAGTCCGGGCGGGAGGCGAAGTACGGGATGTCGTCGGCGAGGAGGTCGAGCCGCTCCGCCCGCACGACGGGGGCGAGGTCGTACGAGGCGGCGATGCCCGACCAGAACCGGTCGAGCAGGCGGTCGCGGTGGAGACCGTCCCCGAGGTGGTCGGGGTGGTGTCCGGCCTCGAGCGCGAGCGCGTACGTGGAGGTCGAGCGCACGATGTGGCGCACAGGGGTGTCCGCGAACCCGTCCAGGAGCGCGATGAAGGCGTCCCGGTCGGCCGCGATGATCCGGTAGGCGGCGGTGAATCCGGCCTCCACCTCGCCCGCGTGGTCGGCCGCGGAGCGCGCCCTGCCGTCCAGCATCGGCTGGTTGTCGGTGTCGGACAGGGCGACCCGAGTCCGCTCGGCCCGCAGGTGGACGGTCCCCTCTCCGGTCCAGCGCAGGACCTCGCCGGGAGCGGTCTGCCCCGTGGCGGCGCTGACACCGCTGAGGTCGGTGCCGGTGCGGCCGTCGGGGTCCTCAAGATAGAACGGCAGCAGACCGGTCGCGAGCACCGAGTCGGACACCAGGCTGTACGCCCGGTAGGTCGCCGAGTCCTCCTTGGAGGGCCGGTGGTGGACGTGGAAGAGCGTCTCCAAGTCCACCGGGAGCGGATGCTCGCCCGCGGCGATGAGGTTCTCGCGGTGCAGGTCCGAGGCGCCGAGGGCGTGCAGCAAGGCGATGAGGCCGCCCTGGCGGCGGTAGAAGCGGCGCACTGCGGCCTCGTCGGCGCACGCGGCGGGGGCGACGAACGCCTGCCACAGCCACGCCTCGCCCGCCACCGTGGGGACGGTCTCGAGGCGGGGCGTGAAGCCGCGCCCGTTCAGCCAGTCGACGCACCGCTCGAAGCAGGCGTCCGCCCCGGCCGGGCGCGGCTTGTAGACCACGGAGGCCTCCGCGGTCCTGAACACCAATGTGGTGCGGCCGCCCCGGTGCGGGTCGGATCCACCTCCCTCGATCGCGGTGATCGTTTCCCGGGACCCGACACCTATGGCGTCCAAACGGTCGCGGTCGCCGCGGAAGCGGTGCAGGGCCTCGTCGACGGCGGCGACGCGGCCGCCGATGCGGGCGAGCAGGAGCCGCGGCACGACCGGATGGCGGCGGCAGGCCTCCGTGAACCAGTCGAGGTCGGCGGTGCGCTCCCGGAAGCCTTGCAGACGTTCGGCATCGGTCTCTCCGGCGAGTTCGCCGCGCAGCCGGGCGAGGTGCAGTTCGAGCGCCATCACCCCGTCCATGACCGCCACTAGGCGGGGCGCGAGGTCGCTGGCGAGCCTGCGTGCCAGGCGCTCGGGGTCCTCGAGGAGGTCGCGGTGCGGTGCGAGCGCTTCGCGCATGCGGACCACGGCCTCCCACAGGGCCGGCCAGGCGCCGCGTCCGAGTGGGGCGTTGTCGAGATATGCCTGGCAGCGTTCGCGGTCGGCGGTGGGAGCCTCGGCGGCGTGGCGCAGCAGAGTCCGCCATTCGACGATCCACGCCGTGTCGGCCCCCGCGGCGGGGACGGGGGCTCGCATGGACGACAGGACCGACCGGAACGCCTCGGGGGTGAGGCCGTCCGCCGCGAGCCGCGCACCGAAGGCCGCGTCATCGGTCATGCCCGCCTCGCGCCGCCAGAGTCCGGTGAGGACGTCCACGCCGGACTCGCCCCCTTCGGGGACTGCCGCGGCGTCGCGCTCGTGCAGCCACAGCGCCGCCAGAAGCCGGTCGTCTCGTCCGCCTTGCTTGTCGATGGTCATCGTCCCTCCATATGGGGTCGCGGGATGGACCGAACACTCCAGCCGGGGCCGGGGTCCCGAAACGGGCCCCGGCCCCGGCTGGGCCGTGATGCCTAGCAGCAGCCGGACCACGAGCAGACGGTGATGCCGTTGTCGCAGGTGCACTCGCCCGTGATCGAGCAGACCCAGCCGCAGCCGCAGTCACCGCCGATGGTGGCGGCCATCTCCTCCTCCGACAGCTCGCGCGCGATCGCACCGGCCGGGTGGGCCGGCAGCGCGGCGAGGTCGCCCTCGGAGAGCGCGAGGCGCGCCACCGGGTCGGTCCAGGCGTTGATGATCAGGTTGTTGTCCATGATTCACCTCCTTTGAAGGGTGTTCGGAACCATCGAGAACGTACGGCCGCTCGCAGTCGCAGGTCAACGCGTTCTCCACCATCCATGGAGGACTGCGGGACGAACGGCGTACGACCGGCTGCGCCCCGCGGTTCGCCTGGGAGGGAAGGTAAATCGCGTGCGAACGTTCGTCGGTCCGGCCCGAACGAAAGGTGTACAACCCCTCGCGTCGCCACGCTCCGCGATTAGCCTGAAACCGATCGCATCGAACATCGCACCGATTCCCTTGGAGCTGATCGCATCCATGCGCTACCGCACCGCCGGGAGCCACGCCGAGGCGGCCGAGTCCCTCATCGCCGGCATCGCACCCCCCTCCTTGTCCCGCAGGGCCATGCTCGCCGGCTGGACCGCTGCCCTGCTCCTGCTCTTGACCGGGCTGGCGGCGTCGTTCGCGGTCGTCACCCCGGTCTACGCGTTCGGCACCGCCACCGTCCTCACCAACGGCGCGGGGGAGCGGATTCTGCTCCTCCTGCCCGCCGAGCAGGGCCGGGACGTCGCCGCGGGCGACACGGTGACCATCACGTCGGGCGCGGCCACCGCCGAGCACACGGTCGTCTCGGTCGAGGCCGAACCGCGCTCCGCCGAGGAGGTCGCGACCGAGTACGACCTGTCGCAGGCCGTCGCCGCGCAGCTGACCGGTCCCGTCCTCCTCGCCGAGGTCGAGGCACCCGCCTCGATCGGCGGCCTGCCGACCGCCGACTACGCGGGCGCGGTCTTCACCGTCGCCGCGGTCGTGGGGGAGCGGCGGACCCTCCCGTTCATGGTCCGGCAGTTCTTCACCGCGGGCTCGCAGGGGGCCTCGTGATGCGGTCGATCCTCTCCGGGCTGTCCGCCCTGCTGCGCCGCGGTGCGCGGGTCCCCGTCCGCATCCAGCTCGTCGCCGTCGAATGCGGCGCGGCCTGCCTGGCGATGGTCGCCTCCTTCCACGGCAGGCGCACCCGCACCGCCGAGTGCCGCGAGATCAGCGGCCTCGGCCGCAACGGCCTGAGCCTGCTCGACATCGCCCGGGCCGCGGGCCGCCTCGGCCTGGACGCCAAGGGGGTCCTGCTCCCCGCCGGGGCCGTCACCGACGCCGACCTGCCGTTCATCGCCCACTGGGACGACAACCACTTCGTGGTCGTCGAGCGGCTGGGGCGCAAAGCCGTCAGGATCGTCGACCCGGCCTCGGGCCGCCGGTCCGTCCCCCGGGAGCGGTTCGCGGCCCACTACACCGGCCGCGCGGTCCTGCTGCGGCCCGGACCGGACCTCACCCGCTCCCGCAGCCGCGAACGCAGCCCCTGGGCCGCCTACCTCAAGGCCCTCGCGGCGGCCCCCGGCGTCCGCGGCGTCCTCGCCCGCATCGTCGCCGCCAGCGTCCTCGTCACCGCGCTCGGACTGCTCGTCCCGGTGCTCACCATGGCCCTCATCGACCAGGTCGTGGTCGCCCGCATGTCGGGACTGCTCGGCCTCATCGCGGTCGCAGGCGCCGGCGTCCTCGTATGCGTCCTCGCCTTCAACATGCTGCGCGCCATGCACACCGTGCGCCTCCAAGCCCGGCTCGACGCCCAGATCGTCCCGCAGTTCTTCGAGCACCTGCTCGCGCTGCCCTCCCGGTTCTTCCAGCAAAGCCGTTCCGGCGACCTCCTGCTGCGCATGACGAGCAACGCCACCGTCCGCGACCTGCTCTCCAGCCAGACCGTCTCGCTCCTGCTCGACAGCCTCATCGCCGTGGTCTACGGCGCGGTCCTGCTCGTCGTGGCCCCGCCCATCGCCGTCGTCGCGTTCGCGCTGGCGGCCCTCCAGGCGCTCGTCCTCGTCGGCTCGGCGCGGCAGGTCCACCGCTTGATGAAGCGCGACGTCGCGGCTCAGGCCGACTCGCAGTCCTTCGCCGTCCAGGCCGTCACCGGCATCGCCACCCTCAAGTCCCTCGGCGCCGAGGACCGCGTCTTCGACCGCTGGCACGGCCTCTTCAAGTCGCAGGTGGACGCCGGATTGCGCCGCCACCGCGCCACCGCCGTCGTCGATTCGCTCGCCGCGGCCCTGCGCACCATGTCACCCCTGGTCCTGCTCTTCGCCGGGGCGCTCTACGTCCTCGAGGGCGCCCTCACCATCGGCTCGATGGTCGCCGTCGCCAGCATCGGCGTCTCCTTCCTCGCCCCCATGGCCAACCTCGTCACCACCGGCCAGCAGCTCCAGCTCGTCGGCGCCCAGCTCCAGCGCATCGAGGACGTCCTGCGCACCGCCCCCGAGCGGCAGGGCGGCGAACGAGTCGACCTCCGCGGCGGCATCGAGCTGCGCGGCGTCGGATTCCACTACGACGGCACCGGACCGGTCCTCCACGGCGTCGACCTCGCCGTCCCCGCCGGCGCCACCGTCGCCGTCGTCGGCCCCACCGGCTCCGGCAAGAGCACCCTGGCCCGGCTTCTGCTGGGCCTCTACGAGCCCACCGAGGGCACCGTCGCCTACGACGGCCGCCCCCTGTCCGGACTCGACCTCGCCCACACCCGGCGCCAGCTCGGGGCCGTCCTCCAAGACGCCTTCGTCCTCGACGGCACCATCGCGGAGAACCTCCGCCTCGCCGACCCCCAGGCGTCCTTCGACCGCATACAGGACGCCGCCCGCCGCGCCGGGCTCGGCGCCGACATCGCCGCCATGCCCTCGGGCTACAACACCCGCGTCGGCGAGTACGGGGAGTCGCTCTCCGGCGGCCAGCGCCAGCGGCTCGCGCTCGCCCGCGTCCTCGCCGCCGACCCGGCGGTGCTCGTCCTCGACGAGGCCACCAGCCACCTCGATGCCGTCACCGAGGCCGCCGTCAACGCCGCCGTCGCCGAACTCACCTGCACCCGCATCGTGATCGCCCACCGCCTCAGCACCGTCCGCGACGCCGACCTCATCGTCGTCCTCGACGGCGGCCGCGTCGTCGAGACCGGCACCCACGTCGAACTCGTCGCCGCCTCGGGCCGCTACGCCGCGCTGGTCGCGGCGCAGCTCGAACCGGCGGAGAAAGCCTGAGGCGCATGGCCTTCACACGTTTCCGCGCCCTGCTCGCGCTGCTCGCCGTACTTCTGGCCGCCGCCGGGTTCGGCCTCGGGCGGCTCACCGCCGAGCCCTCCGCCCCCGGCGAGGGCTCGGTCGAGGTCGGCTTCGCCCGCGACATGATCCGCCACCACGAGCAGGCCGTCCTCATGGCCCAGCTGGCCTACGACCACGCCGAGGACCCCCTCGTCAAGGCGATCGGCTACGACATCGCCCTGAGCCAGCAGCACCAGATCGGCATGATGACCCGCTGGCTCGAGGAGTGGCAGGTGCCCGCCACCGGCGAGGCGCCGCCGATGGCCTGGATGGGCCATCACGAATCGCATGCCGAAGGCGACGACGCACTCATGCCCGGCATGGCCTCCCCGGCGCAACTCGACGACCTCGCCGAGGCGACCGGACCGTCATTCGAAACGCGATTCCTGGAACTCATGATCGATCACCACACCGCCGGAGTCGACATGGCCTCCTACGCCGCCGAACACGCTTCCGTGGACCACGTCCGCACGCTCGCGGCGGGTATGGTGGAGGCTCAAAGGAACGAAGTGGTCATGATGAGCGATATGCTTAACAATTAAAGGAAACCAGATGTTAGCACCATTGTGCCCGTTGCCTTCCGTCCCTGATCCGGCGATGCGCACCGCACCGTCCGCGCCGCAGAACCGAACGCAAAGGACAGTCACGACACCATGCCTTTGAACACCGGCCG
This sequence comes from Glycomyces amatae, assembly GCF_020991375.1. Lineage (GTDB taxonomy): Bacteria > Actinomycetota > Actinomycetes > Mycobacteriales > Micromonosporaceae > Glycomyces > Glycomyces amatae. The sequence continues at coordinate 177,677 of NZ_JAJLQZ010000009.1, forward strand.
TTCGAATGACACCCGGCGGCGAGAACCCGGCGACGCGGACCTCCGCGTCGGCTCGGTCGGCTCGCTCACCGCCCTGGCCGCCCGCCTGGCCTGGGGCCAGCGCCGCCGCCACGCCCTGACGTTCTGCGCCGCCGTCGTCGGCATCGCCTTCGTAGCCGGGACGCTCATCTTCACCGACGGCGTCCGCGCCGCCATCGAGGAGCGCTCCCAGGCCCGCTACGCCGCCACCGACGCGGCCGTGCGCCCTGCCGACGGTGAGAGCCCCCTCGACCCCGGCCTGGTCGACCGCGTCGCCGCAGCGCCCGGCGTCGCCGCCGCCTCCGGCCGGATCCAGGCTGGCGGCGAACTCACCGGCCCCGACGGCGAGACCCTGCCCGGCATGGTCCTCGCCGTCCCCGCCGAGGTGCCGCTGCGCTCGTTCGACCTCCTCGAAGGCGCCCACCCCGCCGCCTCCGGCGACGCCCTCGTCGACCCCGGCACCGCCGAGCGCCTCGGCCTCGCCGTCGGCGACGCCTTTACCGCCGAGAGCGGCGCCGGCGAGCCGACGACCCTGCGCCTCACCGGCATCGCGCGCACCGAGGGCACGCCCTACGACGCGAACCGGTTGGCCGCCGTCCTCCCCGAGACCGCCCTGGCGCTCGCGGGCGCCGACGGCTACAGCGAGATCATCGCCGCCGCCGAGCCCGGCACCGACGCCGCCGGGCTCGCCGCGGCCCTCGGCGCCGAGCTCGGCGCCGGCGTCACCGTCCTCACCGGGGGCGAACTCGTCGCCGAGGAGCGCGAACGGGCCTTCCAGAACGTCGACCTCATCCTCCAGGTCCTCAACGTGTTCGTCCTCATCGCGATCGTCACCGCCGCGTTCGTCATCGCGAACGGCTTCTCGATCACCCTCGCCCAGCGCACCCGCCAGCTCGCGACCCTGCGCCTCATCGGACTCACCCGCGGCCAGCTCTCCCGCCTCGCCCTCGCCGAGGCCGCCCTCATGGGCCTGGCCGCCTCGCTCCTGGGCCTCGCCGCGGGCGCGGCGATCGCCCGCGGCCTGAGCGCGGTGCTCGCCTCCTCGGGAACGCCCACCGAGCTCGGCGCGATCGGAGCGCGGACCGCCGCGATCACCCTCGCCGTCGGCATCATCGTCACCGTCGCCAGCGCCTACCTCCCTGCCCGCAAGGCCGCCCGCACCGCCGCGATCCAGGCCCTGCGCGAGAGCGCCACCGCCGCCGGGACCGGCGCCGGACGCGCGCGCCTCGCTCTCGGCGCCACAGCCCTGGCCGCAGCGGCCGCCCTCTGGGCGCTCGCACTGGACGCGGGCTTGATCGCACTCCTGCTCAGCGGCGTGCTCGGCTTCACCGGCACCGTCCTGGTCCTGCCCGCCCTCGTCCCGGCCTTCGCCTGGCTCGTCGACCGGATGCCCCTGGGACGCACACCGGTCCGCCTGGCCGTGCGCCAGGTGGCCCGCAACCGGCGCCGCGCCGCCGGAGCCGCCGCGGCGATCGTCCTGTGCACCGCCCTCGTCTCGGCCGTCCTCATCGGCACCCACTCGGCGCGCACCAGCGTCGAGCACGAGGCGGCCCGCGAGTACCCCGCCGACTTCTCGCTCTCGGGCGGCGCCCTCCCGGACGCGCTCCTGGACGACCTGCGGGCCCTGCCCGCGCTCGACGCCGTCCACGCCCGCCGCACCGGCGAGGTCGACGGCCTCACCGTGACCTCCACCGACCCGGCCATCGCCGCCCGCGCCGGCCTCGACCTCCGCTTCGACACCGGACCCTCCGTCGCCGTCGCGGCACCCGCCGCCGCCGAGCACGGCTGGGCAGTGGGCGACACCATCGCCGTCGGCGACACCGCGGTCACCGTGGCCGACGTGTTCCCCGTCGGTGACGACCCCGCGCCCCTGGCCGGATTCGACCTGCTCACCGACGAGGCCGGGGCCGCGGCGATCCTGCCCGAGACCCCAGTCTCCACGATCGAGGTCCTCGCGCCGCGCACCGCCGGCGCCGACGTCGCCGCCGTGGCCGCCGCCTATCCGGGCGTCAGCGTCAACGACCTCATCGCCTACCGCGACAGCCGCACCGCCGGCATCGATCTCGTCCTGCGCGCCATGCTCGCGCTGCTGGCCCTGTCGATGCTCATCTCCGCCGTGGGCCTGGCCAACATGCTCAGCCTCTCGATGTACGAACGCATCCGCGAGCACGGGACCCTCCGCGCACTCGGCACCACCCGCGGCGGCCTGCGCGCCATGGTCACCACCGAGTCGGTGCTCGTCACGGTCCTCGGGGCCGCCGTCGGCCTCGCCCTCGGCTTCGCCGGGGCCTACGGCGCGATCGCGGTGGTGGCCGCCGAGCAGCCGGTCGCGCTCGCCGTCCCGTACGGCCACCTCGCCGCGCTGGTGGCCGCGACCATGGCCGCGGCCGTCCTCGCCGCACTCGTGCCCGCTTCGAAAGCCGCCAGGGCCAACATCATCGCCAACCTCCGCACCGAGTGACCCGCTCCCGACGTCCTGCCTGCCGTGCCCGCCAGTCGAGTACCACCCCGAGGAGAACACGGTGAGTGTCAACCCGAAGGCCTCTCGCGCCTTCCCGCGACAGCGGGGACGCTTCGAACGGGTCGACACGGCCCCGCCCGTCCCGCCGAACCCGGTCGACGCCCTGGCCCTGGAGACCGTCGTCGTCCATCCCGTCGACTTCTACCGCTCGGTCATCATCGACACCCTGACCCGCGATGACGGCATCGTCGTCCGCGACCAGTTCGGGGACTACGAACTCCTGGCCTCGTGCCCCGCGCTGACCAAGGCCCACCTGGTGGTCCTCGGCTTCGACGACACGGCGACCAGCCTGGACACCGTCGCGTTCGCGATGCGCCGATGTCGCGGCCTTCCCGTGGTCCTGTGCGCCAACGTCTCCGGTGACCGCATGGTCGCCCGGACGGTCCGGCTCGGTGCCGAGGCCTGCCTCATCAACCCCACCAGCGGCGACGAGATCCTCATCGCGGTGCGAGCCGTCGCCCGGATGCGGGACCGCCAAGTGCTCGTCGTACCGCCCGGCTTCGCCGACAGCCTCGAACCGGCGCCGATCGACCGCCTCACCCGCCGCGAGACCGAGATCCTCTCCCTCGTCGGGAAGGGACTGTCCAACCGGCAGATCAGCCGGTCCCTGGAGATGTCCGAGGGCACCGTGAAGCGGCATCTGCACAACGTCTACCGCAAGATGCAGGTGGGCAGCCGCACCGAGGCCGTGCGCCAGGCCCTTCAGTCAGGGGTCCTCGGCATCGGCGACGTCACGGCCCGCCCAGGCGGCTGAGGCGGCTCAGCCGGTCGACTCGCGCACCATGAGCCGGAACGGGGCGGTGTGCTCCTCCGGCGGCCTGGAGGGGTCCTCGATGCGCGACACGATGAGCGACACCGCCCGCTCCGCCATCCACCGGTGGTCCGGCGCCACCGACGTGATCGCCGGGACCGTGTAGACCGCGTACGGGATGTCGTCGAACCCGGCCACCCGCACGTCCTCGGGGCAGCGCAGCCCCAGGTCCGCCAGGCCGCGCAGGACCCCCATCGCCACGGTGTCCGTGACCGCGACGACCCCGTCGAAGTCCACGCCCGCCGCGTGCAGGGTGTGGACCGCCTTCCGGCCGTCCTCGGCGCCCATGCCCGACAGGGACACCAGCGCCGGATCGGGCCCGATCCCGGCCGCCTCCAGGGCCTCCATGTAGCCGCGGTGGCGCCGCGAGACCACGTGCACGCCCTCCAGGCTCCGGCCGGTGACGTTCGCGATCCTGGTGCAGCCGCGCTCGACGAGGTGCTCGGTCGCGGCCCGCGTGCCCGCCTCGTTCGCCATCCCCACGTGGTCGATGCTGGCCCCGAAGTCCCGCTCGCCGAGCATCACGATCGGGAAGTCGCCCCAGGTCTGGCCCTGCTCGCGCGGGTCGAGCGTCACCGCGCTGAGGATGAGCCCGTCGAACTGGAGCTTGTGGGACTGCGCGATGGTGGCGGCCTCGCCCTCGGCCCCGGCGCCGGTCTGCTCGATCGCGACGTGGAAGCCGTGCGCCTTGGCGGCCTCGATGACGTGCGCGCCGAGCATCCCGAAGTAGGCCTGGTCGACGCCGGGCACCGCGAAGCCGATGACCCCGGTGCGCCCGGCCTTGAGCGTGCGGGCGTTGACGTTGAGGCGGTAGCCCGACTCTTGGATCGCCTCGAGGACGCGCCGCCGCACGGGCTCGCTCACCCCGGCCCGGTTGTTGACGACGTTGGACACGGTCATCTTGGAGACCCCCGCCAACCGCGCCACGTCGCTCATCGTCACCATGTCAAGTCCTGCCTTCGCTCGCTGCCGGTCCTCCTATGCTGCCACCAGCCGGCCCGGCGCCCTTGGCGGGCGCCCGCGGCGGCGACGCCAGGTCACCGCCATCGCCGCCGCGGGCCTGTGCGTCCACAAGGGTCCGCCTGGTCCGCGCCGGGCGCCCGGCGCGGACCAGGCGGCCGCTCAGGCGAGCGCGCCCGCGACGGTGACGAACGAGTGCGCCGGCAGGTGCACGCGGAGCTTCCCGCCCTCGACCGCGACGCCCTCGTGCGCGCGCGGCGCGACCGTCTCGGGCGCCTCGGGCGTGTTGTGGTCCTGGAGCGCGCCGGCGGTCAGGATGAGCGACTCGACGTCGGCGACGGTGCCGCCGCGCAGGTCGATCACGACGTCCCGCGCCTCGTCGGCGTCCAGGTTGGACAGCGAGACGAGCAAGCGGCCGTCCTTGCGGGAGGCCGAGATCGACACGGTCTCCAGCGACGTGCCGTCGACCTCTCGCGAGGGCGCCTCGCCGAGCGTGTCGACCCGCAGGCTGGCGGCGTCCTGGTGGCCCTTGTTCATGCGGAAGACGTGGTAGGTCGGGGTGAGGACCAGGGCCTCGGTGTCGGGGTCGGTGAGGATCATCGCCTGGAGGACGTTCACCGTCTGGGCGATGTTGGCCATGACGAGGCGGTCGGCGTGCTTGTGGAAGATGTCGAAGTGGAGGCTCGCGACGAGGGCGTCGCGCATGGTGTTCTGCTGGTACAGGAACCCGGGGTTGGTGCCGGGCTCGACGTTCCACCAGGTGCCCCACTCGTCCAGGACGATCCCGATCTCCTTGGTCGGGTCGTACAGGTCCATGACGTTGCCGTGGCCGGTGAGCAGCTCGTCGGTGCGGGCGGCCTTGGCCATGGTCGCGTAGTACTCCTCGTCGGTGAACACGGTGGCGGCGCCCTTGTCGGCCCAGGTGCCCGCGATCGTGTAGTAGTGCACCGAGACCGCCTGGTACAGCGGGCGCTCGACGCGCTGGCAGCCGAGGTGGGAGAGCTGCTTCATGAGCGTCTCGGTCCACCCGTAGGAGAAGTCGGAGGCGCCGGCGGCGATGCGGTAGAGCTTGTTGTCGCCGTAGTCGCGGCAGTAGGTGGCGTAGCGGCGGGCCTCGAGGGCGTACTGCTCGGCGGACATGTTGCCCCCGCAGCCCCAGGTCTCGTTGCCCAGGCCCCAGTACTTGACCTTCCAGGGCTCCTCGCGGCCGTTGGCCTTGCGCTCGCGCACCGCCGGGGAGTCGCCCTCGCGGGTGAGGTACTCGACCCACTCGCTCATCTCCTGGACGGTGCCGGAGCCGACGTTCCCGGAGATGTACGGCTCGGTGCCCAGCAGCTCGCACAGGGCCATGAACTCGTGGGTGCCGAAGTGGTTGTTCTCCTCGACCCCGCCCCAGTGGGTGTTGACCATGACGGGCCGGTCGGCCTTGGGGCCGATGCCGTCCCTCCAGTGGTACTCGTCGGCGAAGCAGCCGCCGGGCCAGCGGAGGTTGGGGATGTCCAGGGCGCGCAGGGCCTCGACCACGTCGAGGCGGATGCCGCCCTCGTTGGGGATGTCGGAGTCCTCGCCCACGTAGAAGCCCCCGTAGATGCACCGGCCCAGGTGCTCGGCGAAGTGGCCGTACACGTGGCGGTTGATCTGCGGGCCCTCGATGTCGACGTTGATGACGGCGTTGACGGCGGTGTCGGTCATGGGTGCCTTCCTCGGCGGGACTGAGCGATGTTTATCGGTAAAGCGGCTTCACTCTACCCGGTGTCCGGACATCGTTGTCAAGCCCCGAGAAGCGCTTGCAATCAGACTCTATTCATTAGATATATCGACTCCGAGGTTTAGCACCTCCTCCATGGACCGGCGCCGCGCAGAGCCGAGAAGACGAAACGGCGACAGCTGTGCTGTCACTCATCCTCGACAGCGGTGCCGCGTCCCGTTCCGTGAATCCGATCCGATACCGCTGGACACGGATGTGGCCCATGTGCTTCCATGCGTCATGGACGCGTCCCCCGCGCGCCGACGCCCCCGAGTCCGGCCCCGGAGAGGACCGCCCCGATGAACGCCCTCATGGACGTGCTCAACCTGCCCCTGTTCACCTTCTACGGCGCCGCCTACCCCACGACCCTCGCCGAAGCGCTCGCGTTCGTGACCGGCGCGCTGTGCGTGTGGCTCGTCGCCCGCCAGCACCTCGCCAACTGGGGCATCGGCATCGCCAACTGCCTGCTGTTCATCCTGATCTTCACCGACAGCGGCCTGTACGCCGACGCCGCCCTCCAGCTGGTGTTCATCGCCCTGGGCGTCTACGGCTGGTGGAACTGGGTGAAGGGCGCGGGCGCCGCCGCCGTCGCGCTCCCGGTGAGCCGCACCGGCCGCCGCGAGTGGATCGGCCTCGCCGTCGCCGGCGCGGCCGGACTGGCCGCGATCACGACGCTCCTGGCCGTGGCGACCGACTCGACCGTGCCCTTCTGGGACGCCCTGACCACCGTGCTGTCGCTGCTGGCGACGTACGGCCAGTGCCGCAAGCGCGTCGAGTCGTGGTACCTGTGGATCGCGGCCGACATCGTCTACGTGCCGCTCTACGCCTACAAGGGGCTCTACCTCACTGCGATCCTCTACGTCGGGTTCATGGCGCTGTGCGTGGCGGGGCTGCTCGCCTGGCGCCGGGACCTGCGGGTCCGGCCGGTGGAGGCGGCCGCGTGAGCCGGCCCGAGCACGGCCTGGTCCTGGGCAAGTTCTACCCGCCGCACGCCGGCCACCACCACCTGATCCGGACCGCCGAGGCCGGGTGCGAGCGGTTGACGGTCCTGGTCAGCCACGCCACCGTGGAGTCGATCCCGATGGAGGCGCGCATGGCCTGGCTCCAGGAGGCGCACCCGGGCGTGCGCGTCATCGGCGCGGTCGACGACGTCCACATGGACCTGCATTCCGAGGAGGTCTGGAACGCGCACATGGCGGTCTTCAAGGCCGCCGTGCCCGAGCGCGTCGACGCGGTCTTCACCTCCGAGTCCTACGGGGAGGAGCTGGCGCGCCGCTTCGGCGCCGTCCACGTCGAGGTGGACCTGGACCGGGCGCGGTTCCCCGTCTCGGGCACGAAGGTCCGCGAGGATCCGGCCGGGTGCTGGGAGTACCTCGAGGGGCCGGTGCGGGCGGGGCTGGCGCTGCGGGTGGTCGCCGTGGGCGCGGAGTCGACCGGGACCACCACGGTCGCCGAGGATCTGGCCGCGCATTACCGGGGCCGGGGCGGGGTGTGGGCCGCGACGCGGTGCGTCCCCGAGTACGGGCGCGCCTTCAGCGAGGAGAGGCTCCGGGCGCTCCGGCGCGAGCGCCCGGGCGCGGTCTGGGCGGACGTCCGGTTCGCCACGGAGGACTTCCCGGTGATCGCCGAGCGGCAGAACGCGCTGGAGGAGGCCGCGGCCCGCGAGGGCGGGCCGGTCCTGTTCTGCGACACCGACGCGTTCGCGACCGCGGTCTGGCACGAGCGGTACGTCGGGGGCCGCAATCCGGGGGTCGAGCCGTTCGCCGCGGCCCTGCGCCACGACCTGTATCTGCTGGCCGACCATGAGGGCGTGCCGTTCGAGGACGACGGCCTGCGCGACGGCGAGGGGCTGCGGCCGTGGATGACCGGGCGTTTCGAACAGGAGCTCGAGCGCACCGGCCGCCCGTACGTGATGCTCCGCGGCCCCCGTGAGGCGCGTCTGGCGCAGGCGGTGGCGGCCGTCGACGAGCTGATCGGCAGGGGCTGGCGGTTCGCGGCGCCCCTGCCGGAGTACCGCTAGACCTCGATGCGGGAGCCGACGATGACGGTGCGCTCCCTGGGGAGGCGGAAGTGCTCGGCGGCGTCGGCGGTGATGTGGGAGGTGGCGATGAACAGGTGCTTGCGCCAGGCGGCCATGGTCGGGGCGGTGCCGACGCGCAGCTGGATCGCCGAGAGGTAGTAGACGGCCCGGTCCAGGTCGAGTTCGCGTCCTTCGGTGTGCTCGGGTCCGACCGCGTGCAGCGCCGAGGGCACGTCGGGGGTCTCCATGTACCCGTAGCGGGCGGTGACGTGGAGGATGGCGTCGCGTTCGTGGACGAGGGCGTCGACGGCGATGCGCTCTTCGTCGGGTACGCGCGGGACCGGTTCGGTCTCGACCGACAGGATCACGATCTGGGAGTGGCGCACGCAGGTGTGCTCCAGGACGGAGCGCAGGGCGAGGGGGGCGGTCTCCTTGCCGCGTCCGAGGAACACGGCGGTGCCGGGGACGGTGGCGGTCTTGCGCCGGCTCTTGCGCAGGCCGTCGACGAAGGCCTGGAGGGGGCCTTCGCGGCGTTGGCGTTCGGCGGTGACGACGGCGCGGCCGCGCTGCCAGGTGACCATGACGGTGAAGGCGGTGACGCCGATGAGGAGCGGCAGCCAGGCGCCGTGGACGATCTTGGTGGAGCTGGCGGCGAGGAAGAGCAGGTCGATGCCGAGTAGGAGGCCGCCGCCGAGGGCGAGGGCCCAGCGGGGGGTGCCCCAGCGGATGCGGGCGACGTAGAGGAACAGCAGCGAGACGATGGTGATGGTGCCGATGACGGCCATGCCGTAGGCGAAGGCGAGGGCCTCGGAGGTGCGGAAGGCGAACACCAGGACCAGGACGGAGGCCATGAGGAGCCAGTTGATCCACGGCACGTAGATCTGGCCGTAGCGGTGTTCGGAGGTGTGGGCGATGCGCAGGCGGGGGAGGTAGCCGAGTTCGGAGGCCTGGGCGGCGACGGAGTAGGCGCCGCTGATGACGGCTTGGGCGGCGATGACGGTGGCGGCGGTGGCGAGCAGGAGCAGGGGGATGCGGAGGGGTTCGGGGGCGAGGAGGAAGAAGGTGCCGGAGACGTTGTCGGTGTCTTCGAGGATGAGGGCGCCTTGGCCCATGTAGTTGAGCAGGACTGCGGGGAAGACGATGAGGAGCCAGGCGCGGGAGATGGGTTTGCGTCCGAAGTGGCCCATGTCGGCGTAGAGGGCTTCGGCGCCGGTGAAGGCGAGGACGACGGCGGCGAGGGCGAAGAACGCGATGCGGAAGTGGCCGGCGACGAAGTCGAGGGCGTAGGCGGGGGAGAGGGCGCGGAGGATGCCGGGGTGGCGGGCGATGCCGCCGATGCCGAGGAGGGCGAGGGCAGCGAACCAGAGGGCCATGACGGGGCCGAACCAGCGGCCGATGACGGCGGTGCCGCGGCGTTGGAGGGTGAAGAGCAGCACGATGATCGCGATGGTGGCGGGGATGATGAGGGGTTCGAGTCCGGTGCTGACGGTCTTGACGCCTTCGACGGCGGAGAGGACGGAGATGGCGGGGGTGATCATGCTGTCGCCGAGGAAGAGGGCGGCGCCGAAGATGCCGAGGGCGGCGAGGGTGAGGGCGGCTTTGCGGCCGCGGCCGGCGGGGTGGCGGCGCAGGAGGGTGATGAGGGCCATGATGCCGCCTTCGCCGTCGTTGTCGGCGCGCATGGCGAGGCCGACGTAGAAGGCGGTGACGATGATGGTGACGGACCAGAAGACGAGGGAGACGACGCCGAAGACGTTGGCGGTGTCGACGGGGACGGGGTGGGGGTCGTCGGGGTTGAAGATGGTCTGGAGGGCGTAGATGGGGCTGGTGCCGATGTCGCCGAAGACGACGCCGAGCGCGCCGATGACGAGGGCGAGGCGCACGGGGCTGCGGCGCGGTGCGCCGGGGAGCGGTTCGAGGGCCGGGGCGGGCGGTCCGGGGTCGGTTCGAGCGGTCACGGGTGAAGCTCCTTTCGGAGCCGGACCCTAACGCGTCGGGGCGGCTTGCGGGCTGCTCAACGGGTGGTCTTCGGGTTTTCATACGGCTTCTTGACGCTCGTCGGGCCGTTCTTGACGCGTCGTTGACGCGGGGTCGGCCGCCGCGGTCTTCGGGGACTGCGGCGGCCGTGGGGCTCATGCGGTCGTGAAGTAGAAGCCGGGCTGGCTGATGGGCTGCCAGTCGACGAGGTGGACCAGGGCGCGGTCGGCGCCGTCGGTGGGGATCTGGGCGCAGGCGGCGCTGGAGGCGGTCCCGCCCTGTTCGACCGCGCCGCCGGTGTTGTAGCCGGGGGGCACGTTGGCGCCGCAGTCGTCGTAGAAGACGCCGTCGATCCAGACGGTGACGACCAGGTCGGTCCGGAAGCTGTTCTCGGGGTCGTCGCCGTCGTAGGTGCCCTCGTAGGTGACCATGGCGTACTGGTGGCCGGGGTCGGGTTCGGTGGCCAGCATGCCGGTGGCCTCCATGATCTCGTCGGTCGCGTCGAGGTCGACGCCGGTGATGGTGACGGTCCAGCCCAGGGCTTCGACGCTGCTGCCGAGGTCGAGCGGGGTCTCGGGGGTGGTGCCCTGTGCGGTGTCGCCGTCGTCGGTACTGGTCGTCTCGGTGTCGGTGCCGCCGCAGGCGGTGAGTGCGAGGACGGCGGCGGCGCCGGCGGCGAGGGCGCGGAGGCGGCGGGGTTCGGTTGCTCGGGGCATGTTCGGGGCCTTTCTGCGGGTGTCGGTGGGGGGCGAGCCGCGGCAAGGGGCACCTCGGCTCGTCCTAGTGGTGTTCGGGGGTGGCGGGCGGGGTCCGCGGGGGAGGAGGGCGGGCCCCGCCCGCCGGGTTCATGCGGTGGCGGTCACGGCGATGCCGCCGAGCGCGAGGGCGCCGTACATGTAGGGGAACCAGCGCATGGGGAGGAAGAAGAGGGTGTCGCGGCGGCGCAGGACCATTTGCCGGCCGGTCCGCTGGTCGACCATGGTGCGGGGCGGGTTGCGGCGTTCGAGCCAGCGGTCGAACCACCACAGCAGGGCGGCTCCGGCGATGCCGCCGACGATCATCCCGACGCCGCCGGCCGCGGGTCCCTCGAGCGGGGTGACCGCTTCGGTCAGGCCGAACATCGCTCCGATGAGGAGCGCGGGGACGAGCGCCAGGATGCCTTTGCCTTGCCAGATGAGCATGAGTCTTCGGGTCCGTTTCCAGTGGTGGCTTCGGTCGCATGGGTTCGCGGCGATACCGGGCGGGGCCGGGGCCGGCGGGAGGTACGCCTGCGGCTCGGCCGCGTCGTCTCCAGGAAGGGACCTTATGCGGCGGGTCTTGCCATTCACTTGTCATGCGGTGGGTGCGAGGACCGGACGGTCCTCGCACCCCGCGGTTACGCCGCGGTGAAGCCGGCGCGGCGGTTGAGGTCGGTGATCTGGCCGTCGAGCCAGTCGATCTCGGTGAGGTTGGTGGACCGGTGGATCTGCATGAGTCCCTTGCGGAAGGGTGATTCGAGCCGTTCGGGCGGGATCGGGGTGCCGTGCTCGTCGAAGAACAGCTGGGCGGGCTGGTCGAGGAATTCTCTCCGGCGGGCGAGTACGAGGGCCTGCTCGCGCGGGTTCTCCAGGTGGTGGAGGAATGCGAGCAGTACGTACCACTTGTTGTCGTCGGTGATGAAGCCCGGTTCGGGGTCGCGCAGCCATCGGCGGAGCTGGTCGGTGCCGGTCTGGGTGATCTCGAGCATGTGCCGGGGGGCGGCGACCGAGCCGGGGGCGGTGCGCCGGGTGAGGCACTGGGCGTCCTCGAGTTTCTTGATGGTGGGGTAGAGGGTGCCGTCGGCGACGGGCCGGACGTGTCCGGCGAGGCTGGCGACGCGGTTCTTGAGGTCGTAGCCGTGGAGCGGGAAGTCCCGCAGGAATCCGAGTATGGCCATCTTCAGCATCGGCCCAGTATCGCACTTTCTACAAGGTATATCGACTCCGAGACAAGATGTCTCGGCGAAATGCACCTCTCAGCGACTTCAAAGAACGAGCACGGGCTCCGCCCGCGCCCTCACCGGCAAAACGACGGTCTCGGTCGGCTGGGGTTAGAGGATGTCGAAGTACCACAGGGCGAGCCAGGCGGTGCCAGCGAGGAAGGCGATGAGGAGGAGCAGGACCAGCCAGCCGGCGGCGGCTTCGAAGACGCTCGGGCGGCCGGTGTCGCCGGTGGCCGCCACCACGGGCTCCCATACCGCGTCGTCGAGGATGCGCATGGGGGCGATGGCCTTGGCCGGCGGGTACCAGGCGCGGGGCTGGGCCTGGGTCGCGGTGCGGTTGGCCGGTTGGAGGCGGCCGCGCCGGTTGTAGGCGAACAGGGCCACTTCTGATTCGTCGGCGAGTGCGGCGACCGGTGGGCTGACGGGCATGGAGGTGTACAGGCGTCTGCGGCGGTCGGGGGAGCCGGTGCCGATGATCATGGGGATGTCCTCGGCGGTGGCCTCCAGGCCGGGGGCTTTGACGGCGGCGACGGTGCGGGCCGATTCGACCGTGGCCTCCCATTGCGGGCTGGGGAGCGTCTGGCCCTCGGTCTTGTCGAGGTGCCGGAGGTGGGCCTGGACGAGGCTCAGGAGCGCGTAGGTCTGCGGGGGCACGTCTGAGGGCATGTTCATGAGTGGAAGTGTCACATACGGTGGCGCGGCGGGGTGGTGTCGTCCGGTCAGAAGGGTTCGATCTCGGCGCCGAGGCGGTGGAGGCGTTCGGCGAGTTGTTCGTAGCCGCGGTGGATGACGTTGATGTGGCGCAGTTCGGAGACGCCGCGGGCGCGGAGCATGCCGAGGAGGAGGACGACGGCGGGTCGGAGGGCGGGTGGGCAGACGACTTCGGCGCCGGTCCAGCGGACGGGGCCTTCGACGTGGATGCGGTGGGGGTCGAGGAGGCGGACGCGGGCGCCGAGGCGGTTGAGTTCGGTGAGGTAGATGGCGCGGTTCTCGTAGACCCAGTCGTGGATCATGGTGGCGCCTTCGGCGCAGGAGGCGATGAGGGCGAAGAAGGGGAGGTTGTCGATGTTGAGGCCGGGGAAGGGCATGGGGTGGATCTTGTCGGAGGGGGCGTGGAGGTGGGAGGGGAAGACGGTGAGGTCGGTGAGGCGGGTGCGGCCGTTGGCGGCGAGGTATTCGCCGCTGCGGGTGTAGACGAGGCCCATTTCTTCGGTGAGGGCGAGTTCGATTTCGACGAATTCGATGGGGACGCGGCGGACGGTGATCTCGGATTCGGTGACGATGGCGGCGGCGAGGAGGCTCCAGGCTTCGATGGGGTCTTCGGAGGGGGCGTAGTCGATGTTGGCGTTGATGTCGGTGCGGCCGTGGACGGTGATGGTGGTGGTGCCGATGCCGTCGACGCGGACGCCGAGGCGTTCGAGGAAGAAGCAGAGGTCTTGGACCATGTAGTTGCAGGAGGCGTTGCGGATGGTGGTGGGGACGGGGTGCCTGGCGGCGGCCATGATGGCGTTTTCGGTGACGGTGTCGCCGCGTTCGGTGAGGACGATGGCGCCGGGTGGGTCGACGTGGTCTTTGACGGTGGCGTGGTAGACGCCTTGGGCGGCTTCGACGGCGAGGCCGAAGCGGCGGAGGGCGACCATGTGGGGTTCGACGGTGCGGTCGCCGAGTTTGCAGCCGCCGGCGAAGGGGAGGTCGAATTCGGGGTAGTCGTGGAGGAGGGGGCCGAGGAACATGATGATGGAGCGGGTGCGGCGGGCGGCGTCGGCGTCGATGCGGGTGAGGTCGAGGCGTTCGGGCGGGGTGAGGCGGAGGTCGCCGTCGTCGAGCCATTCGTAGTGGACGCCCATGGAGGCGAGGACGCGGAGGATGCGGTTGACCTCTTCGATGCGGGCGACGCGGCGGAGGGTGGTGGTGCCGCGGTTGAGGAGGCTGGCGCAGAGGAGTGCGACGCCGGCGTTCTTGGAGGTTTTGACGTCGATGGAGCCCGAGAGGAGGGCGCCGCCGCGGACGCGCAGGTGCTGCGGGGTCCGGGTGCGGCCGGTGCCGTCGTTGTCGAACATTGGGTCAGCGTAACGGAGTTTCAGTGTCCAGTAGGGGCGATCGGTGGGTCTGGTGTCCCTGCTCAGGCGTGATGGTGGGTGTTGGGTTCACATTTCGGGGGCGGGGCCGATGCCTTCGGCGGCGCGGACTTGTTCGTCGAGGAGTTCCATGACGGCGGCGACGGCGGGTCGGCGGGAGCCGCCGCGGAGGGTGACGGCTTGGAAGTGGCGGTAGGGGGTGAAGGGGCCGGTGACGGGGACGCGGATGAGGTCGAGGTGGTGGGGGAGGTCGACGAGGCGGGGGATGAGGGCGACGCCCATCCGGTGGGCGACCATGACGGCGATGACGAGCCATTCGCGGGCTTCGCCGGTGACGGTGGGGCGGAAGCCGGCGTTGGAGCAGGCGGTGAGGACGTGGCGGCGGTGCATGGAGCCGGGGACGCCGAGGACCCAGGGTTCGCGTTCGAGTTCGCGCAGGTCGGCGCTGTCGGCGTCGGCGGCCCAGTGGCCGCCGGGGACGACGAGGTCGAAGGGGTCGGTGAAGACGGTCTGGGCGTCGAAGCGGATGTCTTCGGGGGGCGGGTTGTCGGGGGTGGCTTCGACGAGGGCGAGGTCGGCTTCGCCGGCGAAGAGGAGGTCGAAGCTCTCGGTGGCTTCGGCTTCGCGGAGCCGGAGGTGGAGGGCGGGGTATTTGTGGCGGGCGGTGTCGACGAGGGGGGCGAGGAGGGTGGCGATGGCGGTGGGGAAGCCGCAGAGGCGGAGCATGCCGGAGGGTTCGCCTTCGGTGGCCTGGAGTTCGGCTTCGGCGAGGCGCCACATGGCTTCGATGGCGTCGATGTGGGCGATGAGGACTTGGGCGGCGGAGGAGAGGCGGACGCCGCGGCCGACGGGTTCGAGGAGGGGGACGCCGAGGTCTTTGGAGAGCAGGCGGATCTGCTGGGAGGCGGCGGAGGTGGACATGTGCAGGGCTTTGGCGGCGCCGGAGACGGTGCCGTGGTGGGCGATGGCCCGCAGGACGTGCAGGCGGCGGAGATCGATCATGTGTGGCCTCCCTCCCTTTAGTGATTGCTTCACGATGAGTTTCGCAAACTAGCGACGCCGAGGTGTTGTAGCCCGGTCGAATGGGACCTTAACCTCGATCGTGAGCGTGTTCGGTCGCGCGGGTGCCGTCGGTGTGGCGGGCTCGGCGGGCGCTCGTCCCAGAAGTTCACCGATGTCTTGTGAGGAGGACACGGTATGCGTTGCTGCCCGTTTTGTGGTTGGCCTGATGATGATCCGGTGACGACCGTGTCCCGGCACCGGAGCGCGTCGGGCGTGACGGTGTGGACGCGGTGCATCTGCGGTTCGTTGCAGTCGCGGGTGCGTCGTGGCGGGTCGCTGGTGGTCTGCGCTCGGAGTAGACCGGTGGGCCCTCGGGCCGCTGCCGCGTAATCCCCTTTCGTTTCCTTTCCCTTTTTTCTTTTCTGTCAGTGCCGTGCCCGGGGGTGCGGGGCTGTGTCCTGCCTGCGCGAGTTTTTTGAGGATTTCTCATGCACGACTTCGATGTCCGCATCATGCTCCAGATCTGCGGTGCGGTTCTGGCCATCACCAACTACCTGCTCGTTCAGACCCACCGTGTGAAGGCGACCAGTCCGGTGTCGCTGAGCATCGTGATCTCCTCGTGCGCGATCCTGTTGACCTCGGCGGTCATGGGCCTGGACTGGGGCCTGATCCTGCTGGAGGGGACCTGGCTGGTGATGGTGGCGGTGACGATGGCCGTGCGCGGCCGGGAGGCGCTGCGGCGCGCAGTGCTGGAGCGGGAGGCGGTGGCCTCGGCGGTGCCGGCGCCGGTGCGGATGGTGCCCGAGCCGGTCGAGCCGGCGCTGGAGCCGGTGGCGGCGCGTGAGCTGGAGTTGGCGGCGGCGGCCTAGCCGCGGCGGCGGGCCTGGGCCGGTTAGGCTCGGGGCGTGGCTATCCGAGTGCTGATCGCAGACGACCAGGAGATGGTCCGGGCAGGGTTCCGGGCCATCATCGACGCCCAGGCCGATATGGAGGTCGTGGCGGACGCGCCGGACGGGGTGGTGGCGGTCGCGCAGGCGCGGCGGCTGAAGCCGGACGTGTGCCTGTTCGACATCCGGATGCCGCGCCTGGACGGTCTGGAGGCGACGCGGACGCTGCTGTCGGGGGCGAACGGGTCGGGTCCGCGGATCGTGGTGGTGACGACGTTCGACACCGACGAGTACGTGTACGGGGCGCTGCGGTCGGGGGCGACGGGGTTCTTGCTGAAGGATTCGGGTCCGACGCTGCTGGTGGAGGCGGTGCGGGCGGCGGCCAGCGGTGAGTCGCTGGTGTCGCCGTCGGTGACGGTGCGGCTGCTGGAGCGGTTGAGCGAGCCGGTGTCGTCGGGTCCGAAGGCGGTCGAGGTGCTGACCGAGCGGGAATTGGACGTGGTGGAGCTGGTGGCGCGGGGGCGGACGAACGCGGAGATCGCGGCGTCGCTGTTCGTGTCGGTGTCGACGGTGAAGACGCATCTGGAGGCGGTGCGGGCGAAGCTGCCGGCGCGCAACCGGGTGGAGATCGCGGCGTGGGCGTGGGAGCACGGGGTCGTGGGCTGAGTTGCGTGCGATAGCGGCGGAGTCGGTGACCGAGACGGTGGTGAGCCGTTCGCGGTTCGTGTGCGCGCTGTACCGGGTGGACTCGGAGGGGGCGGCGCGGGAGCGGATCGAGGCGCATCGTCGTGCGCATTGGGACGCGTCGCACAACTGCACGGCGTACGTGGTGGAGGAGGGCCGGTCGGCGCGTTCGTCGGATGACGGGGAGCCGGCGGGGACGGCGGGGGTGCCGATGCTGGAGGTGCTGCGGGCCCGGGGGTTGACGGACGTGCTGGCGGTGGTGACGCGGTACTTCGGGGGTGTGAAGCTGGGCGCGGGCGGGCTGGTGCGGGCCTACGGGGGCGCGGTGTCGGCGGCGTTGGACCAGGCCGGGACGGTGGCGCTGGCGCGGTGGCCGCGCCTGGAGGTGCGGGTGGGGTACGGCGAGGCGGGGAGCCTGGAGGGGCTGCTGCGGCTGCGTGAGGACGTGCGGCTGCTCGAGGTGGTGTTCGGGGCCGAGGTGGTGTTCGACCTGGCGTGCGCGGACGCGGAGATCCTGGTGGACTGGGTGGCGTCGCAGACGGCGGGGGCGGCGGTGGTGGTGCCGGCGGGTACGCTGCGCGTGGAGTTGTCTTGAGTTGAGAGGACCGATGGTGACCCACCAGGTTGTGATCGATAACAAACTGCCGAACCCGTTCATCCTGGAGCGGGCCGACCCACAGATCACCCGGCACGAGGACGGCCGCTACTACTTCACCGCGACCGTCCCGGCCTACGACCGGATCGTGCTGCGCGGCGCCGACACCCTCACCGGGCTGCGGGACGCCGCCGAGACCACCATCTGGACCCGCCACGCCGAAGGCGCCATGGGCTCGCACATCTGGGCGCCCGAACTGCACTGGATCGACGGCGCCTGGTACGTCTACTTCGCCGCCGGCGAGGCCGAGGCGGCCACCGCCGACGTGTGGCGCATCCGCATGTACGTCCTGGAGAACCGCAGCCCCGACCCGCTCACCGGCACCTGGGTCGAGAAGGGCCCGATCACGACCCCGGTCGACTCGTTCGCCCTGGACGCGACCACCTTCGCCCACGCCGGGCGCCGCTACCTGTGCTGGGCCCAGCACAACCCGGCCCTGCCGGAGACGAACACGAGCCTCTACCTCGCCGCGCTCGCCGACCCCTGGACCCTCGCGACCGCGCCGGTCGAGCTCTCGCGCCCCGAACTGGACTGGGAGACCGTCCGCTTCGCCGTCAACGAAGGCCCCGCCGCCCTCGTCCGCGGCGGGAAGGTCTTCCTCACCTACTCGGCGGCCGGGACCGGCGCCGAGTACTGCGTCGGCCTGCTCAGCGCCGACGCGGACGCCGACCTGCTCGACCCCGCCTCCTGGACCAAGAGCCCGACCCCGGTGTTCGCCACCAGCGCCGAGGCCGGGATCTTCGGCCCCGGCCACAACGCCTTCACCGTCGACGAGGACGGACGCGACCTGCTGGTCTTCCACGCCCGCGCCTACGCCGAGATCGAAGGCGACCCGCTCGACAACCCCGACCGGCACTGCCGCGTCCAGCCCTTCGGCTGGCACGAGGACGGCACCCCCGACTTCGGCCGGCCCCTCCCCGAGCAGTAGGCGCCCGCCCGGCGGGATCTAAGCTGGTCTGGCGCGAAAGGGGCGGACGTGGCAGCAGAAGCAGGGACCGGCGCGCCGGCCCGGTTGAGCCGGGACCGGGTGCTGCGCGCCGCCGTCGCCATCGCCGACGGCGGCGGCATCGGGTCGCTGACTATGCGCGGCCTCGCCGAGTCGCTCGGGGTCGAGGCGATGTCGCTGTACCACCACGTGGCCAACAAGAACGCGGTCCTCGACGGCCTGGTCGAGGTGGTCATGGACGAGATCGAGACCGCCGTGGCCGCCGCGGGCGGACCCGAGCCCGAGGCGGACTGGCAGGGGGCGATGCGCGTCCGCGTGCTGGCCGCCCGCCGGGTGCTGCTGCGCCACCCCTGGGCGCCGGGCGTGTTCGAGACGCGCACGGGCACGAGCCTGGCGGTGGTGCGCTACTTCGACGGCGTCCTGGGGCTGATGCGCCGCGGCGGCTTCACGTACGAACTGGGCCACCGGGCCCTCCACGCCCTGGGCAGCCGGGCCCTGGGGTTCTCCCAGGAGCTGTTCGACCCCGGCGCGGTCGACGCCCCCCCAGCGCCCGCAGCGGCCATGGCCGCGATGGCCGACCAGGCGCCGCACCTGGCCGCCATGATCGCCGACGCCTCCCACGGCGGGGCGGTACTGGGCTGGTGCGACTCCCAGGCGGAGTTCGAGTTCGCCCTCGACCTCGTCCTCGACGGCCTCGAACGCCTCCGCGCCGCCGGCCCCGAAAACCGGTCGACACCGCCGCGCCCGGGCCGCTAGCCTCCACTGGACCGTGACACCGCCCGAGGAGGTGAGACCCATGAACGCAGGATCGACGTGGGTGCTCCCCTTCGCGTCACGGCCGAGCGACTGACACCGCCGTCGCCGGAGCGCCCGAACTGAAGG
The DNA here is from genome assembly GCF_020991375.1 of Glycomyces amatae. Lineage (GTDB taxonomy): Bacteria > Actinomycetota > Actinomycetes > Mycobacteriales > Micromonosporaceae > Glycomyces > Glycomyces amatae. Next base: position 196,825 of record NZ_JAJLQZ010000009.1, read on the forward strand.
CACTCCGAAAGGCCGCACCATGAACGCTTCGCCGTTCCCCACCGACACCACCGCCGCATACGATGTGATCATCGCCGGCTGCGGGCCCACCGGCGCGATGCTCGCCGCCGAACTGCGCCTGCACCGGGCGAGGGTCCTCGTCCTGGAGCAGGAGACCGAGCCGGCCTCACCGGTGCGCATCGTCAGCCTGCACGTGCGCACCCTCGAACTGATGGCCATGCGCGGCCTGCTCGAGCGCCTCCTCGCGCACGGCCGGCAGCGCCCGGCCGCCGGGCTCTTCGCCGCCATCCCCGCCCCCGCGCCCGACCTCGACTCCGCCCACGCCTACCTGCTGGGCCTGCCGCAACCGGTCGTCGTCGACCTGCTCGAAGCGCACGCGGCCGACCTGGGCGCCGAGGTCCGGCACGGGGCCGCCGTGACCGGGCTCGAACAAGACGAGGCGGGCGTGAGCGTCGCCCTGGACAGCGGCGAACGCCTGCGCTCGCGCTACCTGGTCGGGTGCGACGGCGCGCGCAGCACCGTGCGCCGCCTGCTCGGCGTCGCCTTCCCCGGCGAGCCGGCCCGGACCGAGACCCTCATGGGCGAGATGCGGCTCGACGCCGCACCCGAGGCGATCGCCGCCGCCATGGCCGCACTGCGCCAGACCCCCCACGGGGTCCGGCTGCGGCCCTTCGGCGAGGGCGTCTACAGCGTCGTCGTCCCCGCCGCCGGTGTCAGCGACCGCGCCGCGCCGCCCACGATCGAGGACTTCCGGGAGCGGCTGCGCGCCGTCACCGGCACCGACTTCGGGGCGCACTCGGCGCGCTGGATGTCGCGCTTCGGCGACGCCACCCGCCTCGCCGAGCAGTACCGCATCGGGCGGGTGCTCCTGGCCGGCGACGCGGCGCATGTCCATCCGCCCCTGGGCGGGCAGGGCCTCAACCTGGGGGTGCAGGACGCGTGCAACCTCGGCTGGAAACTGGCCGCCCAGGTCCGCGGCTGGGCACCGGCCGCGCTCCTGGACACGTATGCGGCCGAACGGCGCCCGGTCGCGGCGGACGTGCTGGACAACACCCGCGCCCAAGCGGCGCTGTCGGCCGACGAAGCGGGCGCGCGGGCGATGCGGCGCCTGCTCACCGAACTGATCGGCTTCGACGCGGTGAACCGGCACCTGACCGCGAAGATCGCCGCGATCGACCTCCGGTACGACTTCGGCGAGGGCCCCGACCTGCTGGGGCGCCGCCTGGGCGACCTCGATGTCGGAGGAGGCCGCCTCTACGACCTGCTGCGCCGCGGCCGCGGCCTGCTCCTGGACCGCACCGGGAAGCTGGGCACCGGCGGCTGGGCCGACCGGGTCGACCACGTCGCGGACCCGGATGCGGCGCTGGCGGCGCCGGGCGTGCTGCTGCGCCCCGACGGGCACGTCGCCTGGATCGGCGACGACCAGGCGGCCCTTGACGAGCGCCTCGCCCGCTGGTTCGGCGCACCCGCCCGGTAGCGCCGAAACGGCCGCAGCGGCGGTCTGGGGTGCCGGCGCGTCCTACTGCGCTCCCCACCCCTCTATCATGCATATTGCATGATATTGAGCGGACGGCGAACCTGCTCGGCGCGGCCTCCCTGGCGTTCACCGACCTCGCCGCGGACGGAGCCGTGCGCGTGAGGCGGCTCAGCACGAGCAGCGCCGCGGCACTCGCCTCCCTGTTCGCGAATCCGGGACTCAGCGTGAGCGAGCTCGGCAGGCGGGTCGGCCTGAGCCAGCCCGCCGCCGCCCGCATGGTGGACGCGCTGGAATCCGACGGACTGGTGGAGCGCGTCCCCAGCACCGTCAATCGACGGTGGGTGACGGCGCGGCCGACCCCGCAAGGGGAGCGGCTCGCGCGGCAGCTGCTCGAGGGCCGCAACGCGCCGCTGGTCGAGGCCGTGGCGAAGCTCGACGAAGGCGAGCAGCGGACGCTGGCCGGGCTGCTGGAGAAGATGCTGGTGCAGCTCCACGAGGAGGTCGGCCAGGGCCAGCGGATCTGCCGGCTCTGCGACCGGGAGCGCTGCACGCGCTCGGCCCCCTGCCCGGTGGGGCGGGCCGAGCGCGCCGGGGAGCCGTAGCCGATGGGCATCGCCCTGGCGCTGGCCTCGGCGCTGAGCTACGGCGTCTCCGATGTGCTCGGGGGACTGGCCGCGCGCCGCGCCGCCTTCATGCGCGTGGCGCTCGTCGGGCAGATCGGCGGGCTCGGCGCGGCCGCGCTCCTGCTGCCGGCCCTCCCGTCCGTGCCCCTGCAGGGCGCGGACCTCGTCTGGGGGGCGGGCTCGGGCGTCGGCACCGGACTGGCCATGGCGTTCCTCTTCCGCGGCATCGGCCGCGGCGCGATGTCCGTCGTGGTGCCCCTCAGCGCCGTCGGGGGCGTCGCGCTGCCGGTCCTGGTCAGCACGGCGTTCCTCGGCGAACGCCCGCCGTGGCCGGCATGGGCGGGCCTGCTGGTCGCGCTGCCCGCGCTGTGGCTCATCGGCAAAGGCGCCGAGGGGGCGGGCCCCGCCTCGCGCGGCGCCGTCTGCGACGGCCTCGCCGCCAGCGGCGGCATCGCCCTCCAGTACCTGTGCCTCGCCCAGGCGGACGCGGCCTCCGGCCTGTGGCCCGTGCTCAGCGGCCGCGCCGCGGCCATCGCGACGATCCTGGTGGCCGCGGCGGTGCTCCTTCGCCGTACCGCTGCGCGCGACGACGCCCCGCGGTCCCCCTCGGTCCTCGCGCTCAGCGTCGGCGCGGGCGTGCTGGCCGCCTACCTGTTCGCGCTGCGCACCGAGTTCATCACCGTCACCGTCGTCTTGTCCTCGCTCTACCCGGTCGTCCCCGTCATCGTCGGGCTCCTGTTCCTGGGCGAGCGGCTGCGCCGGTCCCAGGCCGCGGGGCTGGCCGCGGCAGTGCTCATCGCGGTGGCGTGAGCGCGGAGGGCCGCGGCGACGGGCCGGGCCTTGACGGGCTTACGTTGTAAGGCTATCGTGAACCTTACAACGTAAGCCCCTCGAAGGAGCGGTCATGAAAGCCGTCACGCAAACCCGCTACGGCGCACCCGAGCAGGTGCTCCGCCTCGAAGACCTCGCCCGCCCCGCACCGGGCCCCGGCGAAGTCCTCATCCGCCTGCGCGCCACCAGCGTCAACACCCCCGACTGGATCGCCGTCGCCGGCGTCCCCTACCTCCTGCGCCTCCAGGGCCGCCCCGCCGGCGCCGTCCGCGGCACCGACATCGCCGGCGACGTCGCCGCCCTCGGCCCCGGCGTCGACGACCTCGCCGTCGGCGACCCCGTCTTCGGCTCCGCCTGGGCCTCCAAGACGACCCGCGCCGGCACCTTCGCCGAGTACACCGTCGCCCCCGCCGCGCAGCTCATCGCCAAACCCGCGAGCCTCGCCTACGAGGACGCCGCGGCCGCCGTCATGTCCGGCCTCACCGCCCTGACCGCCCTCACCGAGACCGCCCCCGCACGCGAAGGCCAACGCATCCTCGTCAACGGCGCCTCCGGCGGCGTGGGCACCTTCGCGATCCAGATCGCCAAGCACCGCGGCGCCCACGTCACCGCCGTCTGCGGACCGGACAACCGCGACCTCGTCCGCGGCCTCGGCGCCGACCGCGCCATCGACTACACCACCGAGGACTTCACCACCGGGCAGGACCGCTACGACACGATCCTCGACAACGTCCTGAACCACCCGCCCCGGCGCGCCCTCCGGACCCTGGCCCCCGGCGGCGTCTACATCCCCAACAGCGTCGGCAACACCGGCGGCCTCCTGGCCGGCCTCGACCGGTTCGCCGGCGCCGCCCTCCTGGGCCGGCTCGGCCGCGCCGACGTCCGCACCACCGACGCCGCCTGCACCCGCGACCGCCTCGCCGCCCTCGCCCGGCTCCTGGAGACCGGCGCCGTCACCCCCGTCATCGACCGCGCCTACCCGCTCGAGCAGACCGCCGCCGCCGTCGCCCACATGCTCGGCCACCACGCCCGCGGCAACATCGTCATCACCATGCGGCCCCGACCCGCCCGGTCGTAACACGACGGGCCCTGCGAATACCGCACCGGCATTCGCAGGGCCCGCAACACGGCGAGCCCGCCCCTAATCAGCGGTGTCGCGGCGCAGGCGCTTGACCTGCGAGCGGCGACGCTTGTCCTCCAGGCGCCGCCGCTTCTGGCCCTTCGAGGGCTTCGTGGCCTTGCGGACCGGCGGCGGCGCCGCGATCGAGCGCCGCAGCAGCTCGCCGAGGCGCTCCATCGCCGCCTGCCGGTTGCGCAGCTGCGAGCGGAACTCCGAGGCCGCGATCACCACCGTCCCCTCCACCACGCGCCCGCCCAGGCGCGCCAGCGCCCGCTCCTTCAACGCCGGCGGCAGCGCCGTCGTGGCGGCCAGGTCGAACACCAGCTCCACCCGCGAATCAGTGGTGTTGACCCCCTGCCCGCCCGGGCCCGAGGCACGGGAGAAGCGCCACCGCAGTTCGGCGTCGGGAACGGTGAAGCGGTCGGTGATCGGGACGGGCATGACAGTCCTTCACGTCTCGAGTGCGGCGCGGGCCCAGCGGACCAGCATCGCGAAGATCGGGCGGCGCCGCTCCAGCACGAGCGCGTCGTCGCTCTCGGCGTCGTAGTCGGCACTGGCGGTCGACCGCCCGGCGGCCAGGCCCGCCAGCATCGCCGGGGCCAGCCAAGCGTACTTGGCCGCACCCGTCGCCGCGACGGCCCGGCGCGTCGCGGCCTCGTTCCGGTACCCGGCCCCGGCCAGGCCCTCCAGATAGGCGCCGGTGAGCGCCTCCTCGGTGTCGGCCAGCGCCGCGACCGGCCGGAGGCCGTCGAAGAACGTGTCGGCCACGAGGTTGGCCAGATCCTCGCCGACGGCGCCGCCACCGGTGAACGACCAGTCCAGCAGGACCGGCACGTCGCCCCGGCGCACGAGGTTCATGGGCCACACGTCCAGATGGGCGACCGTCTGCGGCAGCGCCTCGGCGACCGCGAACAGGTCGCCGCGGCGCTCCCAGACCGTGCGCAGGCCCGCACGCAAGTCCTCGGGCCAGTGGGCCGCGGCGAGCGGATGGTCCCAGTCGAGGGGACCGAAACCGCGGCGCCCGGCGTACTGGCGCAGGAACCGCCGCGAATGCCACGGCTGCTCGGCACCGGACATGTGGAGGGCCCCGGCGGTGCCGAGGCGGCGGGCCAAATCGGCGAGCATCGGCGTCGTCCAATGACGGCCCGGAACGCCGTCGAGCGCTTCGAGCCACAACTCCAGGCTCCCGTCAGGACGCTCCCCGGCCGCCAGGAGCGCCGGGGCGCCGATCCCGGCCTCGCGCCCGTACGCGGCGGCGAAACCGGTGGTGTACGCCAGGTACTCGCGGCGCCAGTAGTTCCAGTGCCGCGGATCACGCGAGGCGGGCCAGTGGTCGTGGCCGCCCCCGTGCGGCGTCAGGTGCTTGAGGACCGCCTCGCCGCCGGGCCCCGAGAGGCGCCAGATCCCGCCGGTGGCCTGATTGCCGGTGTTGTGGCGCAGCGCGGCGGGCCAGTCGAACGGCACGCCGATGGGGGAGTGGCGAAGGTCGGTGAGCACCCGAGGATTCTGCCACCCGGGAGCCGATCCGGCACGGCCTTATTCAGCGCTGCGGCGCGTCCGGGCCGCGGCGGCGCCGTAGCGCGACTCCCACACCTGCTTGGCGAACCGCTCGACATCGCGCTCGACATCGCGCTCGACATCGCGCTCGGCCCTGCCGGGCCGGGGCCCTGCGTCGGCGGTGTCGCTGCGGCGCAGGGCCTTCCAGCGGGGCCGGTCGGAGTCGAGCCCGACCACCGTCCCGAGCCGGGCCCCGGCCCGGCCGCAGGTGGCCACCCGCGCCCAGGGCCGCCCGGCCACCAGGGAGAACCGCAGCTTGCGGCCGCCGATCCGCTTGAACGCCACGACGCGCCCGGGCGCCAGGACACTGCCGGTGGCGAACGCGAAGGCCACCATCGTCACCGCCATCAGCGCCATGACCGCGTGCACCCAGTACCGGGGGTCGAGATCGGCCGCCCCGCCCCGGGACCACATGGAGGTGACGGCGATGGCCGAGGCGAGCACGAGCGTCAGCAGCGTCGGCGCGTCGGGCCAGCGCCGCATGAGGCCGCCGGTGCGCCGCACCCACCCCAGGCGCACCATCCCCATGGCGAAGCGGCGCAGCGGCTCCCCGGTCGTGAACGGCGGCATCGTGATCAGCAGCCCCACGCCCGCCAGGGCCGCGGCGATGGCGAAACCCCACCACCGCGGCGACATCCACCCCGGGCAGTCCGCGCACCCCGCGTCCCAGGCCCGGTCGAACACGTCGGTCATCAAGCTGATGGTCACCGCCGGGCCGACCGCGGCCACCACCCAGCGGGTCGACTCGGCCGCCGCCCTGGTGACGGTGTGGTTGACCATGGCCAGATTGATCGCGTAGAACAGCGACAGCACCCCCGGGCCCAGCACCAGGCCCGACAGGCACAGGCCCAGCAGCGCCTGCCGGGGCGAGTGGCTCTGACTGGCCAGATGCGCGTACAGGAAGGCGCAGATCATCAGCGAGCACATCGCGTAGAAGAGGGTCTTGACGATGAACTTCGGTTCGATGCGGCCGGTGTCGCGGCCGCCGTCGGGACGGGCGTCCTGGCGTCCGAGGTAGAGCACCAGGGCCGTGAAGGCGAACCCGGCCAGGACGGCCGCGAGCGAGCCGTACATCTGGGCCGAGGGGCCGTTGTCGGGCAGGACCGCCTGCAACTCGTGCGCGTCGATGCGTATCGCCTCCACCGTGGGGTAACGGGGCAGGCTTCGCATTATGGCGCGGGCCGTCAAGTCCCGCCCCGCCCGAGCCCCCGGCGCTACCGGTCGAGGTCGGACAGTTCGCGCATCCATTCGGGCCCGGTGTCGGTGTGGCAGCGCCCGGGGGCGGTGTCGCAGGTGCGCAGGTCGGCGACGAACGCGAGTTGCAGCGGCTGAGGGCGGCCGAGGGTGGCGTCGTTGTAGCGTGTCCATCCGGACAGCGCTGCGGCCTCGGCTGCGATGAACGGCCCGGTAGAGAAGCGGCCGGGAGCGTCGGCGATGGGAGCGCAGGCGGAGACGGGCAACGGCGGGGCCGGGGCGTCGGCGACCGGTGGTGCGAGGCCCGAGCCGTAGTCGGGGTCGGCGGTCAGGTCGACGATCGGTGTGTCAGCTCCGCAGGACCAGCGCCACCGGCCGTAGGGTTCGCCATAGTCCATCGGCGACCACCAGGTGCGCCACAGACCTGATTCGTAGGGGTCGCCGGTGTCCGCGCCGATGCCGATGTAGTCGAACAGCATCGCGTCGGTCGTGGCCGGGATGAGCTCGGCGGTCTGGGACAGGTACAGGTGCGTCGGCTCCCAGTCGGTGTCGCCGGTGTCGCCGCGGCCGGGGTAGGTGTCGGCCTGCGGTTGGTTGTCGGCGCGTAGGCACAGGGACACGATGGTGTCGCCGCTGTCGCGGACGGGGTCGCCGATGACGGCGGCGGCCAGGCAGCGGGTCTTCTCAGCGGTGTCGGCCCAGGCGGTGACGCCGAGGCGCAGGCCCGCACCGTGCCGGTCGGTGTAGGTCTCGACGCGGATCGCGGTAACCGTCAGGTCTCGATCCCAGGCGGCCGCAACGACCAGCGGCTCCCCGTCGACATGCGCGGTCAAGGCCGCTCCGCGGGCGTCGGTGCCGTCGGGCAGGCGGTCGGTCAGGTGCGATGCGGGTGCCCCGATCGCAGCCTGGATCTGGTCGGCGTCCCAGTCGAACCGGTCCGCTTCCTGGAAGAACGCCACAGGAGTGACGTCGGCGGCCAGTCGCGCCGCCGGAACCAACGCGAGGGCGGCCGCTGCGGCGATCACGGCCCAGCGAGGCCATAGCAGGGGTCCCCCGAGGGCCCGGGGGGTGAGGAGTCGGGGCATCCGGTGATGCTACCGATCCCGCTCACCCCCTGCGGTTCACCGCTGGTCGGAGAAGTCCTGCACGGCCATGACCACCGTGCCGGTCTCGTCGGAGGCGTCGAGGTCGACGGTGAAGACCATCGCCCAGTCGCGGTCCCCGGCGGGGTCGTCGACGGTCTGGCGGACCGTCCAGGTCCGCCCGGTCTTGGCGATGTCGAGGAACTCGGCGCCGCGCGCGGCACCGGTGGTGCCGATGTCGTCGTGGGCGGCGAAGTACGCCTCCAGGGCCGCGTCCCACTTCGCGGTCGGCCAGCCGGTCTCCAGGGCGGCGAGGGCGTCGACGCGGTCGGCGGCGGCGAGCTCGACATGGCGGAACGCGGCGTTGCGCACCGCGATGGTGAAGGCCCGCTCGTTGTCGGTGAAGGCCCGCGCCGGCCGGCCGGTGTCGATCTCCTCCTCCTGGTCGGCCGGGTTGGTCAGCTGCTCCCACTCGTTGATGAGCGAGGAGTCGGTCTGGCGGATCGTCTCGCCCAGCCACGCCGACAGGTCGTCGAGCTCGGGCCCGCCGGTGTCCTCCGGGAGGGTCTGGACCAGGGCCTTGTAGGCGCTGGAGAGGTAGCGCAGCAGCAGGCCCTCGGCGCGGGGCAGCCCGTACAGGCCGATGTACTCGCCGAAGCTGAGGCGGCCCTCCCAGATCTCGCGGAGGATCGACTTGGGCTCGAGCTGGTAGTCGGCGGCCCACGGGTGACCGGCCTTGTAGGCGTCGAAGGCCTCGTCGAGGAGGTCGGCCAGCGGCTTGGGGTAGTCGACCTCGGTGTCCTCGAGCTGGTTCATGCGGTCGTAGTAGTCCAGGCCCTCGGCCTTCATCGCCGCGATCGCCTCGCCCTTGGCCTTGTTGCGCTGGGCGGCGAGGATCTGCCCGGGACCCTCCAGGGTGGACTCGACGATGGAGACGACGTCCATGGGGTACGTGTCCGACTCGGGGTCGAGCAGTTCGAGGGCGGCGAGCGCGAACGGCGCGAGCGGCTGGTTGAGCGCGAAGTGGTCGGGCAGGTCGACGGTGAGCTTCACGGTGCCCTCGTCGATGGTGATGATCCCGGCCTCGCGCAGGGTCCGGGCGATGGTGAGCGCGGTGCGGGCCATCTTCAGCTGGGTGGCGCGGTCGGCGTGGGAGTCCTCGATGAGGGTGCGCACGTGCTCGAAGGTGTCGCCGCCGCGGCCCAGGAGGTTGATGAGCATGGCGTGGGTCATGCGCATGCGCGACACCAGCGCCTCGGGCGGCGCCTCGGCGAGGGCCGCGAAGGTCTCGTCGGACCAGCCGACGAACCCCTCGGGGGGTTTCTTCTTGGCCATCTTCTTGCGCTTCTTCGGGTCGAGCCCGAACTTGGCCATGGCCTTCTCGTTCTCGATGACGTGCTCGGGGGCCTGGCAGACGACGAAGCCCTCCACGTCGTAGCCGGCGCGCCCGGCCCGGCCGGCGATCTGGTGGAACTCGCGGGACCGCAGGCGCCGGGTGCGGCGGCCGTCGTACTTGGTCAGGCCGGTGAAGACGACGGTGCGGATGGGCACGTTGATGCCCACGCCGAGGGTGTCGGTGCCGCAGATGATCTTGAGCAGGCCCTGCTGGGCGAGGCGTTCGACCAGGCGCCGGTACTTGGGGAGCATCCCGGCGTGGTGGACGCCGATGCCGGAGCGGACCAGGCGGGCGAGGGTCTGCCCGAACTTGGTGGTGAACCGGAACCCGCCCAGCGCCGCGCCGATGGCGGCCTTGGCGTCCTTGTCGACCAGGTTGAGGCTCGAGAGGGCCTGGGCGGTGTCCAGGGCCGCGGCCTGCGTGAAGTGCACGATGTAGGCGGGGGCGCGGTCGGCGCCTGCGAGGTTCTCGACGGTCTCGTGGAGGGGGGTCTTGCGGTATTCGTAGTGGAGGGGGACCGGGCGGGTGGCGGAGGCGACCAGGGCGGTCTCGCGGCCGGTGCGGCGGGTCAGGTCCTCCTGGAAGAACGCCGTGTCGCCGAGGGTGGCGGACATGAGGGTGAACTGGGCGCGGTGGAGTTCGAGGAGGGGGACCTGCCAGGCCCAGCCGCGGTCGGGCTCGGCGTAGAAGTGGAACTCGTCGGCCACGACCGAGTCGCAGTCGAGGGCGGCGCCCTCGCGCAGGGCCAGGTTGGCGAGGATCTCGGCGGTGCAGCAGATCAGCGGCGCGTCGGGGTTGACGGCGGCGTCGCCGGTGAGCATGCCGACGTTCTCGTGCCCGAACTGGTCGCACAGTTCGAAGAACTTCTCCGAGACGAGCGCTTTGATCGGGGCGGTGTAGAAGGAGGTGCGCTGGTTGGCGAGGGCGTTGAAGTGGGCGGCGGCGGCGATGAGGGACTTGCCCGAGCCGGTGGGGGTGGCGACGATGGTGTTCTGGCCGGTGCAGATGGCCAGGAGGGCCTCTTCCTGGTGCTCGTAGAGGACGATCCCTGCGTCGTCGGCCCATTGGGCGAAGGCGGTGTAGACGTCGTCGGGTTCGGGCGCGTCGCTCGCGGGCAGGTAGTCGATGAGGCTCACAGGGGTCAATGGTGCCCGGCCGGCCTACCGGTCGGCCAGCCGGGGCCCGCCGCTAGTGGTCGTAGGTGACCAGGACGGGGGCGTGGTCGGACCAGCGGGCGTCGTGGCTGGCGGCGCGGTCGACCCAGGCCTTGACGGCCTTCGCGGCGAGGCCGGGCGTGGCGACGTGCAGGTCGATGCGCCAGCCGGTGTCGTTGTCGAAGGCGCGGCCCCGGTAGGACCACCACGAGTAGGGGCCCTCGACGCCGGGGTGGAGGGAGCGGACGACGTCGATGAACCCGTGCGTGCCGTACAAGGCGGTGAGCCAGTCGCGTTCGACCGGGAGGAACCCGGCGGACTTCTTGTTGGCCTTCCAGTTCTTCAGGTCGGCCTCGGCGTGGGCGATGTTCCAGTCCCCGCACACCAGCAGCTCGCGGCCCGAGGCGGCGGCGCGGGCGGCGGCGGCGACGAGGTAGTCGGCGAAGACGGCCATGAACCGCTCCTTCTCGACCTGGCGGGGCGTGTCGGTCTCCCCCGAGGGCAGGTAGAGGCTGGCGACGGTGAGGCCGGGCAGGTCGACCTCGGCGTAGCGGCCGTGCGTGTCGAACTCGTCCGACTCGAAGCCGATGCGGGCGGCCTCGGGCGCCTCGCGGGTGAGGACGGCCACGCCGGCGCGGCCCTTCGCGGCGAGGGAGGGCGCGATCACCCAGTGCCACCCGCCGGCCGCCAGGGCCTCGGGCGGGATCTGGTGCTCGTCGGCGCGGACCTCCTGGAGCAGCACCACGTCGGCTGCGACGGTGTTGAGCCAGGGCACGATGCCCTTCTTGGCGGCGGCGCGGATCCCGTTGACGTTGGCGGTGGCGATGGTGCGCATGCGCCCACCCTAACCCGCAGGGCCCGGCGGGCCCGGCCGCGGCGCGGGAGGGACCGGGACCGGACGCGAGGACCCCATAGACTACGTGGCATGACGACGGTGGCGCGGGCGCGAATGCCCTGGGGCAGTGCACGGGTACGCCTGGCCGCGGCCGGCCTGGCCGCCGCGGTGGCGGCGCTGGCCGTCCCCGGGACCGCCGCCGCGGCCGAACCCGAGGCCGAGGGGATCATCATCGTCGGCATCCCGGGCCTGGCCTGGTCCGACATCGACCCCGAGACCACCCCGCACCTGTGGGACATGGCCGGCGAGGGCGCCTCGGCCGCGATGAGCGCGCGCACCATCGGGTCGTGGACGTGCCCCGAGGCCGCCTGGGTGAGCCTGGGCGCCGGGGAGCGGGCCGGCGGCGCCGCGCCCCGCGACGCCCAGTGCGAGGCGCAGTCGCAGCTGGCGGCGCCGACCGGGGAGGACGGGGCGTGGACCGTCCCGGCCTGGCCCGACCTGGTCGAGGCCAACAGCGCGTTCAACTACGGGGCGCGGCTGGGGTCGCTGGCGGACGCGGTCGCCGACATGGCCGCCGCCCGCGAGGCCGCCGAACCGCCGCTCGAGGTCGAACCGGGGTCGTGCGTGGCCGGCATCGGCGACGGCGCCGCCCTCGCGGCGGCCGACACCGCAGGGCGCATCGCGTTCTGGGCGCCGGGGCTCGACGCCCTCGGCGCGGCCATGGACACCTGCGACATCGTCATCGTCGACCCCGGCGTCGTCATCGGCGACACCGCCGACAACGCCCCGGACACCGCCACCGACTACGACCAGCTCGGCGAGGACGACACCGAGGTCGGCACCGACGAGACCGGCGGCGAGGACGAGCCCGGGGAGATCGCGCCCGAGGCCGACCCGGTCCGCGCCGCCGCCGCCGGGGCCGCCGACGACGCGGTCGGCGACGTCGACGACCGCCTGCCCGAGGGGTGGCGGCTCATGGTCGCCGGCATCGCCGACGCCTCGGCGCCCTCGGCCCTGCACCCGGTCCTCTACACCGGCGCCGGCGTCGAGGCCGGCGGCCTGACCTCCTCGACCACCGGCCGCGACGGGTACGTCCAGCTCGTCGACCTCACCGCCACCGCCCTGGCCGTGGTCGGCGCCGACCTGCCCTCCACCGTCGCCGGCGCCCCCGTCACCGTCCTGCCCGACCCCGATCGCACCAGCGGCGAGGCCGTCGCCACCGGCGTCGACGAGACCGCCGCCTCCAGTGCCGTCGCCGAGGTCTCCTGGCCGTTCTACGTGACCCTCTCGGCGATCGGGTGCGTCATGGTCGCGGCCGCGGTGTGGCTGCTGTGCGGGACCGACCGGTTCCGGGGCCTGGCGCGCACCGTCTGCATCGCGGTCGCCGCCGTCCCGGTCGCCGGCGTGGCCGCCGGCATCCCCCCGTGGTGGCGGTCCGAGCACCCGACGCTGATGTTCTGGGGGCTCATCGCCGCCGGGACCGCCGCCGTCACGATCGCCGCCTCGCTGCCGTGGACGCGCCGCGGGGCGCGACCGGCGCTCCTGGTGGCCGGGATCGCCGCCGGGCTCATCGCCGTCGACCAGGTCTCGGGCGCCACCTGGCCCCTGCACACGCCCATGGGGTACACCGCGCAGGCCGGGGCCCGCTTCACCGGCCTGGGGAACTACGCGTTCTCGGTCCTCGCGGCCGCGGTCATCCTGCTGGTCGCCTTCACGCCCTGGCGGGGCCGGGCCCGCATCTGGGGGCCGGTCGCCATCGGCGTGTGCGCCGTGGTCATCGTCGGCGCCCCCATGCTCGGGCGCGACATGGGCGGCACCCTCACCCTCGTCGCCGCCGGGATCCTCACCTGCCTGAAACTGTGGGGGCGCCGGCTGTCGATCGCCGCGCTCGCGGCCGCCGGCGGCATCGCCTTCGGCGTGTTCGCCGTCGCCGGGTTCCTCGACTACCTGCGGCCCGAGGAGGACCAGACCCACCTGGGCCGGTTCGTCGCCTCCGTCCTGGACGGCTCGGCGGCCCAGATCCTCATCCGCAAGGCCGACGCCGCCATCGGCACCATCGGCAACTCGCTGACGTGGATCTCCCTGGCCGCCCTCATCGGCGCGTTCGTCATCTGGCGCCGCCGCGCCCCGATCGGACGCGACGCCGTCGCCGCGGCCGTGATCGGCCTGACCGCCGTCGCCGTCATCGGCGCCCTGGTCAACGACTCCGGGATCGCCATCCCCGGGTTCACCATCGCCCTCGGGTTCGGGCTCCTGGCCGTCGCCGTCGGCCCCGCCGCCGCGCCCGCCGCCGCGGTCCCCGGCTCCGAAGTGGCCGACGCCCGCCCGCGCACCCCCGGTCCGGCCGCGAACTGACCCGGGGCGAGTAGGGTGAGGCCCATGCGCGTGGCCACGTGGAACATCAACTCGCTCAAAGCGCGGCTCGACCGGCTCCTGGCCTGGCTCGAGTCCGCCTCCCCGGACGTGGTGTGCCTCCAAGAGCTCAAATGCGCCACCGCCGATGTCCCCGTCGAGGCCATCGCCGACGCGGGGTATGAGACCGCCGCCTGGGGCACCGGCCGCTGGAACGGCGTCGCGATCCTCTCGCGGGTCGGCATCAGCGACGTGCGCACCGGCCTCGCCGACCAGCCCGACTTCGCCGACGCGACCGAGCCGCGCGCCATCACCGCCACCTGCGGTCCCGTCCGCGTCCAGTCGCTGTACCTGCCCAACGGGCGCGACGTCGCCGACCCGCACTTCCCGTACAAGCTCGCGTTCCTCAAGGCGCTCGCGGCCGACGCGGCCGCCGACGCCCGCGGCGAGACGCCGTTCGCCGCGGTCGGCGACTACAACATCTGCCCGACCGACGACGACCTGTGGGACGCCGCGGCGTGGACCGGCACCACCCACGTCACCCCCCAGGAGCGGGCCGCGCTCGACGCGGTCAAGGCGGCCGGGCTGGCCGACGTGTTCCCGCGGGCCCTCAAGTACGAGTGGCCGTTCACGTACTGGGACTACCGCAACCTCGACTTCCCGAAGAACCGGGGCCTGCGCATCGACCTGGCCCTGGCCAACCCCGCGTTCGCCGCAGCCGTCACCGACGCCTACGTCGACCGCAACGAACGCAAGGGCAAGGGCGCCTCCGACCACGCCCCCCTCGTGATCGACCTCGACCTGTAACCACGACCCCTGCCGGGGCTCGGGCCCTGGACCGTCCGGAAGGCACCACCTCCCACCGTGCGCAACAAGATCCTCTCCGCCGTCCTCCTCGCCGCGCTCGTGGCGCTCTTCCCGGTGCCGGCCGCCGCCGAACCCGACGAGGAGACCCTCGAGGCCGACCTCGCCGACGCCATCGCGGCCGTCAACGACGCCCAGGACCAGGTCGACGCCGCCGAGGCGCGCACGGCCGAGCTCGAGGCCCAGATCGCCGACACCCAGGCCCGCTTCGAGGAGCTGCGCGTCGACCTCAACGAGTACGCCCTCTACCTGCACACCGAGGGCGACCTCCAGCAGACCAACGCGATCCTCTCGGCGAGCGACTCGCGCGACCTCATCGACGCGATGACCTACACCGGGTTCCTCGGCGACGAGCGGGCCGCGCTCCTGACCGAGGCCGGCGAGATCCTCACGCAGCTGGAGGCCGAGCAGGCCGCCCACGACGACGTCGCGGCCGACGCCGCCGATGCCCTCGAGGACGCCGAGAAGGCCCAGGAGGACCTCGAGGAGGAGCTCGAGGCGCTACGCGCCGAGGAGGCCTCCGGGCCCGGCTCCGACGGGGGCGCCCCGGCCGCCGAGGGCGGTCCCGGCGGTGGCGGCGGCTGCACCGAGGACGACCCCACCACCTCCGGGTGCCTGACCCCGGCCACGCTCCACGTCTACAACGAGACCAAGGAGGCCGGGTTCGACCACTACGTGTCCTGCTACCGCTCCGGCGGCTCGGGCGAGCACCCGCTGGGGCGCGCCTGCGACTGGGCGGCCGACGCCTCCGGCTTCCAGAACTCGGACGCCTCCGGCGACGACAAGGCCTACGGCGACCAGCTCGCCGCCTGGTACGTCAACAACGCCGACGCCCTCGACATCGAGTACGTCATCTGGTACCGCCAGTTCTGGTCGCCCGGCGGGGGCTGGCGCTCCTACTCCGGCGCCGACGGCACCCCCGCGGGGGACCACACCAACCACGTCCACGTCTCCGTGCAGTAGCGAAAGGACCGTCATGACCGACACCCCGAGCCAGTACCTCGCCGCCGCCCGCACCGCCCTCGGCCTCCTGGAGGACCCGGCCGTCGCCGGCGCCTGGGACGGGCCCTCCGCGCTGGAGGGGTTCACCGTCGGCGGCCTGGCCGCCCACCTCGCCCAGCAGGTCACCTCCGTCACCGGCGCGCTCGCCGCCGACTACGCCGGCAAGCCGCTCATCGGCCTGTTCGAGCACTACGACCGGGCCGCCTGGGTGGGCACCGGCACCGAGGGCGACGCCAACGCCGCCATCCGGGCCGGCGGTGAAGAGGCCGCCCAGCGCGGCCCCGACGCCGTCCTGGACCAGGCCCGGGAGGCCCTGGCCGAGCTCGAGGCGGCCCTGCCGGGCCTGGACGGGTCCCGCATCAGCGGCAACACGCGCTGGCCCTATGCGACGACGCTCCACGACTTCCTGCACACCCGCATCCTGGAACTCGTCGTCCACACCGACGACCTGGCGCACTCGGTGGGCGTGGACACCCCCGTGTTCGACCAGGACGCCTTCGACACCGCCGCGCACATGCTCACCCGGCTGTCCGCCAAGCGCCACGGGCAGGCCGCGCTGGTGCGGGCCCTGGCCCGGAGCGAGCGGGCCCCCGAGACCGTCAGCGGCCTTTAGGCCCCGTTCACGAACTGCGCGGGGCGGCATCCGGCCTCCTGGCCCGCTCGCCGCGTCGTCGGCGCTCCAGGTACAGCACCGGTGTCTGGAGCGCCTGCCGCCTTGCGACCGAACCAATGAACTCGGATGCCACCGCCCCGGGAGTTCATGAACAGGGTCTGACAGCGGCCCCGTATACGAGGCGGGCACGCACCGGCCTGGGGTAGGGTCGCGGCCATGGTCTCCCCGCCGGCCCCCACCGTCCGCCGCGCCCTGATCGCCGCGGTCTGGCTCGCGGTCGTCCTCGCCGGGCTCCTCGCCGCGGTCTGGGGCGTCGCCTGGGCGCTCCAGGGCGGCCCGCAGCCGGGGATCGGCACGGTCGCCGAGGCCACCCGCCTGGACTTCCCCGACGGGACGGACGTCCTCGACGCCGACCTGGCCCAGATGCAGCCGCCCACCCCCGGTGACCGCGCGGAGATCAGCGTCGAGATCCCCGCCGAGGCCTTCGGCGAGTTCATCGACGCCAACGGCATGGACGCGCCCCTGCTGGCCGGGGCCACGCCCGCGGGGAACGCCTCGGGGATCATCCCGGCCGGGTGCGGCCCCGAGTCGTGCTGGTCGGCGACCATCGTCGTCACCGACGACGCGGTCACCGTCGACCTCGCCGTCACCCTCCTCTAGGCCAGGACGCCGCGCGGCGTCCGGCCGATGGACGTCACCGGGTCGCCGGACCCTCCGGAGACGGGCGCGCGGGGTCAGGGCTGCGTCAGCGTGGGACATGAAGGCCTCCAGGTCGTGAAGCAGTGCACTTGACAGCTCCACTTCACTCCCGGAGGCCTTCACCTGTCACACGAATCCGCTACAACCGCGGAACAACGTCCCTGAACATCACACCTAGGCCGCGGCGAGCTGCGCCGCGAAGGCCCGGGTGCGCGCGGTCTCGCGGTCGCGGTGCCAGACGAGGCCGAGGAAGGAGTCCTCGAGCCCGGCGACCGGGACGAACGCGACGTCGCGGCGGCCGTAGTAGTCGGCGGTCGACCGGCACAGGAGCATCGCCCCCCGATCGGCCGCCACCAGTGCGAGTCCCTCTTGCAGCGTCCGGACGGCGGGCCCGGCGGGGACCCGCAGCCCTCCGGGGGTCTCCCGCGGCGCCTGGGCCCGGCGCCAGTACTCCGGCGCCGGGCCCACGGCCTCGACCAGCGGGAGCTCGGCGAGCGCTTCCGCGCCCACGCCGCCGCGGGCGGCGAGCGCGTGGCCGGCGGCGACCGCGAGCGTCTGCGGCTGCTTCGAGAAGACCCGCCCCAGGACGAGGTCGTCCTCCTCCACCGGCAGGAGCACCACCGCGAGGTCGACCTCGCCGCGGCGCACCGCGCCGAACGGGTCCGCCGGTCCTGGTGCTCGTCGCGATGGCGGTGCTGCTGCCGAAGCTGCCCGCCGAGGGCCCGGTCCGCCTGGGCGGCGTGCTGCGCCTGGCCGGTGGACCGAGGGTGCGCATCGGCCTGCTCGTGGTGGCGTTCCTGGTCACCGGGCACTTCGCGGCCTACACGTACGTGCGGCCGGTCCTGGAGACGGTGCCGGGGGTCGGCGCCGGGATGATCGGCACCCTGCTGCTGGCCTACGGTGTCGCCGGCGTCGCGGGCAATGCCGCCGCGGGCGCCGGGGCCGCCCGGTCGCCGCGCGGGACGCTCCAGGTGATCGCCGCGGTGCTGGCGGCCTCGGTGCTGCTGCTTCCCGCGGTGGGCGGGTCGCCGCTCGCGGCGGGCGCCCTGATGGCGGTGTGGGGGCTGGCGTACGGCGGCGTCTCGGTGGCGACCCAGACCTGGCTGCTGGCGGCGGCGCCGGACGCCCGCGAAGGCGTGTCCTCACTGTTCGTCGGCGTCTTCAACGGGGCGATCGCGTTGGGGGCGCTGGCCGGAGGGCGGATCGCGGACGGTTTCGGCGTGACCTCGGTGATGTGGGCCGGCGGCGTGCTCGCGCTCGCGGCGCTGCTGGCGGCGGCGGGCCGCGCGCCCTCGTCCGGCAGGGCCTGACGACCGGTGAGACCCCGCGGTCATGCGCGTCCGCGGGGCCCGGCCGGTCGTCAGGCGAACAGGGCCGGCTCGCCGCGTTCGAGCGACAGCAGCCGCTCCTTGCGCCACAGGCCCCCGGCGTAGCCGGTGAGCTTCCCGTTCGCGCCGATCACCCGGTGGCAGGGGACGACGATCGCGATCGGGTTGCGCCCGTTCGCCAGGCCGACCGCCCGCACCGCCTTCGGGTCGCCCAGGCGCTGGGCCACATCCAGGTAGGAGCAGGTCTCGCCGTAGGGGATCTTCACCAGCTCGGCCCACACGCGCCGCTGGAACGGCGTCCCGGCCGCCGCCAGCGGCAGGTCGAACTCCTTGAGGTCCCCGGCGAAGTAGGCCTCCATCTGGTCGACCGCCGCCTCCAGGACCGGCGTGGGCTCCTCGGGGCCCCACGCCTCATCGACCTCCTCCACGCCCATGTTGATGCAGGTCAGTCCCTCGTCCACGGCGGCTATCGCCAGCAGCCCCAGCGGGGACTGCATCGTCAGGTGCCTTGCGTTCATCGCACACTCGCCTTCTCGTCGTCGGGCATTCGGTTCGTCGGGTGCTCGCTGGAGGCCCACAGGTACTGCACGGCGTAGGACCGCCACGGCCGCCACGCCTGCGACCGGGCCTCCAGGTCCCGGCCCGCGCCGAGCCCCAGCCCGGCCGCGCCCTTGACCACCCCGAGGTCCTTGACCGGGAACGCGTCCGGGTCGCCCAGGGCCCGCATGGCGATCATCTCCACCGTCCACGGCCCCACTCCGGGGACGGCCGCGAGCGCGGCCCGGGACCGGGCCCAGTCGGCGCCCGGGCCCACGTCGACCACCCCGTCGGCGAGTGCCCGCGCCAGGGCGAGGACGGTGCGCTTGCGGGAGGCGGGCATCGGCAGGTGCCCGGGGTCGGCCTCGGCGATGGCCGCCGGGGACGGGAACAGGCGGGCCAGGCCGCCCTCGGGGTCCTCGACCGCCTCGCCGTAGCGTTCGGCCAGGCGCGCGGCGACCGTGGCGGCCGAGGCGGTGGCGATCTGCTGGCCGATCACGGCCCGGATCGCGTACTCGGGGCCGTCGGCCTTGCGCGGGACCCGCCGGCCGGGGGTCTTGGCCGCCAGGGGCGCGAGCACCGGGTCGGCCGCCAGCGCCTCCATGGGCGCGTGCGGGTCGTGGTCCAGGTCCAGGGCCCGGCGGCAGCGGGCGACGGCGGCGGTCACGTCCCGCAGGTCGGCCACGCGCAGGCGGCACTCGACATAGCCCGGACCCGGGCGCAGGGCGGCGGTCCCGGGGCCGTGGGGCAGGCGCAGGGTCCTGCGGTAGGCGCCGCCGCGCCACTCCTCGACGCCGGGGGCGGCCGCCGCGGCCAGGTGCCCGAACAGGTTCGACGGCTCGAACGGCTCCCGGTAGGCCAGGCGCAGCGTGATCGCGCCCCCGCCGGTCGCGGGGTCTTTCGCCTTGGCGCGCAGTTCGGTGGGGGAGCAGGCGAAGACCTCGGCGACGACGCGGTTGAACGCCCTGATGGAGGCGAACCCGGCCGCGAAGGCGACCTGGCCCATGGGCAGGTCGGTCGATTCGATGAGCGTCCGCGCGCACTGCGCCCGCTGGGCCCGGGCCAGGGCCGCCGGGCCCGCGCCGACCTCGGCGATCAGGAGCCGCTCGAGCTGGCGCAGCGAGTAGCCCAGGCGCCGGGCCAGGCCCGCGGCGCCCTCGCGGTCGACCACGCCCTCGCCGATCAGGCGCATCGCGCGGGCGCACACGTCCGAGCGCCAGTCCCACGCCGGGGAGCCGGGCGAGGCGTCGGGCCGGCACCGCTTGCACGCCCGGTACCCGGCCTCCTGCGCGGCCGCCGCCGAGGCGTAGAACCGCTGGTGCTCGCGTTTGGGCTTGACCGCCGGGCACGAGGGCCGGCAGTAGATGCCGGTGCTGGTCACGGCCAGGAACACCCAGCCGTCGAATCGGGCGTCCCTCCCGGCGACGGCGGCCTGGAGCTGCGCCTCGTTGAACGAGTGGACCGCGTTGATCGTCATGCCCCCAAGCGTGCACCCGGGGTGCGACATCGGCTAGCCAGGATGCGACATCACGCTTCGGGGAGCTGGAGCCGGTCGACCGCCTCGCGCGAGCGCCGGGCCGGGCGCCGGTCGTAGCGGGCCGTCGTCGCCGGGGAGGCGTGCCCGACCAGGGACTGCGTGATCGCCAGGTCGACGCCGGCGTCCAGGAGCTCGCCGATGAAGGTGCGGCGGAAGTCGTGCGGGGTGTGGCGCTGCTGCCCGGCCTCGATGAGGCGCTTGGTGAGCAGGTCGGCGATGGCCTGCCCGGTCATGCCCGAGAGCCGGTTGCCGGTGCGGCGCAGCCGCCCGGCCTTGTTGATGGGGCAGAACAGGGCCCCGGGGTCGTTGCCGCGCACGGCCGTCCACCGCTCGATCCGGGCCTGGGCGGCCTCGGTGACGTACACGGCCCGCTCCTTGTTGCCCTTGCCGACGATGCGGATGGAGCGCTCGGTTCGGTCGTAGTCGGACAGGCGCATCGAGGCGATCTCCGAGCGGCGGCACCCGGTGGAGTAGAGCGTGGCCAGCACGGCGGCGTCGCGGGCGCCGGCGGGGCCGGGGTCGGCGTCGCACGCGTACAGGGCCGCGCCGAGGGCCTCGGCGTCGACGGCCTGGCCGACCGGGAGCCGCTGGGCCTTGACCGGCGGCAGGTCGCAGGCCCGCTGGTAGTCCTCGGCGGCCATGAGGTCGAGCCGCCAGGCCTCCTTGAGGACCCGGCGCAGGGCCGCGAGGTGCTTGTTGACGTACGCGCCCGACCAGCCCGAGTCGATCATCGCCGCCCGCAGGCGGGAGGTGTGCTCGTAGCGCAGCAGGTGCCAGGGCTGGCCCTCGCCGGTCGTGGCGGCGTCGCCGGACAGGAGCTGGGCGATGCGGTCGAGGCATCCGCGCATGGTCCGGCGCGACTCGGCCGACCCGAGCGAGTCCAGGTAGGCCCGGTACGGGTCGGCGCCGGGGGCGAGGACGACGGTGCGGTCGCTCCAGTCGACACCGGTGATCTCTGCGGACATGCGTCCCACCATAGTCCAAGCCGCGCAATCGGTCCGGCGGCTAGGCCGCGGCCATGTCGCGCAGCCTGCGGACGGTGCGCAGGTTCCGCGCGGTGACGTCCAGGCCCGCCAGGGGCTTCCAGAAGGCGGTGCGCTCCAGTGTCGAGGCGCCCTGCCCCCGGGGGTAGTACACCCACACCTCGGTGCCTGCGGCGACGGCCTCCTCGGGCTGCCCGGCCGGGACGGCCAGGGCCGGGGCGGGGCCGGACAGGAAGGACACGGTGACCTTCGCGGGGTCCAGGTCGCGGCCGGCGAACGGGTCGGCGTCGGCGACCGCGGCGATCTGGCCGGCGGTGCGGACCACGACCGGCACGGTGTGCCCGAACCGGCCGGCGATGACCGCCCGCACGTCCGCGGCGACCGCCTCGGCGGCGCCGTCCGCGTCGAGGACGACGTTCCCCGACTGGATGTAGGTGCGCACCCGGTCGAACCCGGCCCCGGTCAGGGCCGCGCGCAGCTCGGCCATCGGCAGCTTGCGGCGGCCGCCCACGTTCACGCCCCGCAGCAGTGCCACATAGGTCTCCACCGGTGCCTCCTCCTCGACGGTCATGCGACCCTACCGCCATGGTGTGACGACGCGGTGCGCACCGGCGTGGCAAGATCGGCGTTTATGAGCCCGGCGTTCCGCACCACCACCATCGCCGTCCACACCGGACGACGCGAGACCGTCCACAACCTCACCGCCGCCTGCGAGGCGTTCCTGTCCGAGACCGGCGCCCGCGAGGGCCTGCTGAACGTGTTCGTCCCGCACGCCACGGCCGGCATCGCCGTCATCGAGACCGGCGCCGGGTCGGACGAGGACCTCCTCGACGCCCTCGGCGACCTCCTGCCGCGCACCGACCGGTGGCGCCACCAGCACGGCTCGACCGGGCACGGCAGGGACCACGTGCTGCCCGCGCTGTGCGCGCCGCACGCCACGCTCCCGGTCGTCTCCGGCCGCCTCGCCCTGGGGACGTGGCAGTCGGTGCTGCTGGTCGACACCAACCGCGACAACCCCGACCGGACGGTCCGGCTCTCCTTCTACGGATAGGCCGGACCGCCCGGCAGGTCAGGCGGCGTCGGTCAGGCGCCGCCACTGGTCGGGGTCGAGCTTCAGCCCGACCCCGGCGGCCGCCTCCTCGAGCTGCGCCACGCTCGAGACGCCCACCAGCGGCACCACCGGCGCCTCGTGCCCGGCCAGCCACGCCAGCACCACCTGGTTGCGCGTCGCGCCCGTCTCGGCGCAGACCGCGTCCAGCGCCGCCAGCCTGGCCTGCGTCCCGGGGTGCTCGTAGTGCGGCCCCGGCGCCTTGGCCGGGTTGGTGTAGGCCCCCGACAGGAGCGAGGAGTACGTCAGGATCGCCATCCCCGGCGTGCTCGCCGCATAGTCGAGGTCGGTGGGCGCGGCGTGCACGTGCCCGCCCTCGGGCAGGGCCGCGCCCGGGCGCGGCTGGAGGTACGAGTACCGGTTCTGCATCGCCGTGTAGGCGGCCGCCCCGGCGGCCCCGGCGAGGGCCCGGGCCCGTTCGACGCGCCACGCGACGTGGTTCGACGCCCCCACCAGGCGCGTCTTCCCGGCGCGCACCACCGCGTCGAACCCGGCGACGGTCGCCTCCAGGGGCGTGTCGCGGTCGTCGCGGTGCGACCAGAACAGGTCCACCCGGTCGGTGCCCAGCCGCCCGAGGGACTCCTCGAGCGCGGCGGCGATCCGCTCGGGCGTCAAGGGCTCGGAGTGCTCCAGGCCCCCGCCGGGGAAGGAGGGCCGGCGGCCCGCCTTCGTGGCGATCACCAGGTCGTCGCGGTTGCCGCGCGCGGCCAGCCAGCGGCCCAGCAGCAGCTCCGACTCGTCCCCGGTGCCGCCCTCGACCCAGAACATGTAGCAGTTGGCGGTGTCGATGAAATTGCCGCCCAGTTCGACGAACCGGTCCAGAATGGCGAAGCTCGTCGCCTCGTCCTGCACCGCGCCCAGGGCCATCGCCCCCAGGCACAGCCGCGAGACGCCCACGCCGTCCGGTCCCAATGCGATCCGCTCCACAGCGGTCTCCTCTCCTCGAAGGTGGCTCCGACGCTAGGACTTGGAGTGGACTCCAACGCAAACCCGCAGGCAGGAGGCGTGCGGTTCGCGGCGGTATCATCGATACCCATGACCGCCGCCCCCACCGCCCCCGCCTACACGATCGGCGAGTGCGCCCGCCGCTCCGGGTTCTCCATGGACACCCTCCGCTACTACGAGCGCGTGGGCCTCATCGACGACGTCGACCGCACCCCCACCGGCCAGCGCCGCTTCACCGAGGCGCACCTCGAATGGCTCGGCACCCTCAAATGCCTGCGCGACACCGGCATGCCCATCGAGCAGATGTGCCGCTTCGCGCAGCTGGTCCGCGACGGCGACGCCACGGTGCCCGAGCGGATCGAACTGCTGCGGACCCACCGCGAGGCCGTGGACGAGCGCATCGCCGACCTGGACGCCAAGCGCGACTACATCTCCGGGAAGATCGACTACTACCGGGGCCTGGAGTAGCCGGGCCGGAAAACCATTCGACCCGGATCGGCGCGGTCGTCCATACTCCCGGTCGTGGACCACACCCGGCACGCCCTCGACATCGCCGACCGCCTCGCCGCCGAACTCGCCCCCGAGGCGATCGGGATCGCCCTGCTCGGCTCCCTCGCCAACGGCACCGACCACCCCGGCTCCGACATCGACCTCGTCATCGCCGCCGACGGCGAGGGCGTCGCGGTCCGCCACGTGGAGGGCCGCATGGCCACCCTCACCCGCAAGACCCCCGAGGCCCTCGCCGCGGCGCTCGACCACCCGTGGGAGGCCGGCGCCGCCGCCGGGGCCTGGCGCTTCGCGCGCCTCCTGCACGACCCCGACGGGCGCCTGGCCGCCCTCCAGGCCGCAGCGCGCGCATGGACATGGGACCGCCTCGGCCCCGAGGCGGACCGGTGGGCCGCGGGCGAACTGGTGGGCCTGGCCGAAGAGGTCCACAAGGTCGCCGGAATGCTCGAGGCGGGCCGGGCCCGCGCCGCGGCCGCCAACCGCGCGATCCTCGCCCTGCGACTGGGCCACCCCATGGCCGCGGCCCACCGGCTCGTATGGGACTCCGACAACACCCTGTGGGACGCCCTGGCCGCCGCGGCCGGCCCGGACTGGGCGCGGGCGTGGGACGACGCCGCCGGCGTCACCGGCGCGGGCCACGACGCCGGCTGCCGGGCCGCCCTGACCCTGTACCGCCTCGCCGCCGACCACCTCGCCCACCACCTGGACGCGAACGGGCGGGCGGTCGTCCGCACCGCCCGCCACCTGACCGACAGCTAGAACGGGAGGCCCGTGCGCCGCCACATCCTCACCGGCGCCCCCGGCGCCGGCAAGACCACCGTCCTGCGCCTGCTCGCCGCGGCCGGGCACGCCACCGTGGCCGAGGCCGCCACCGACCGCATCGCCGCCGCCCAGGAGGCCGGCGAGGCCGCCCCGTGGGAGCGGGACGGCTTCTGCGACGAGGTCGCCGCCCTCCAACGCGACCGCCTCCTCGCCGCCGGGACCCTCCCGGGCCCCGACCAGTACTTCGACCGGTCCCCGGTGTGCACGCTCGCGCTGGCCCGCTTCACCGGCCGGCCCGTCGGGCCCGTCCTCGCCGCCGAACTCGACCGCCTCCGGACCGAACGCCCCTACCGGGAGCGGGTCCTGTTCCTGGACCTGCTCGGGTTCGTCACCCCGACCGCGGCCCGGCGCATCGACCTCGCCGGCGCCCGCCGCTTCGAGCAGCTGCACCTGGAGGCCTACGCCGAGTACGGCTTCACGATCGCCCGCGTCCGGGCCGCCGACCCGCGGTCCCGCGCCGCCCGCATCCTCGACCTCGCCAAGGAGCCCCATGCCTGAGATCACCGCCGACCTCGTCCGCGACCTGGTCGCCGACCAGTTCCCGGCCTGGGCCGACCTCCCGGTGGCACCGGTCGAACGCCAGGGCTGGGACAACCGCACCTTCCGGCTCGGCACCGAGCTCACCGTCCGCCTGCCCAGCGGCGAAGGCTACGTCGCGGCCGTCGCCAAGGAGGACCGCTGGCTGCCGCTGCTGGCGGCGCACCTGCCGGTCCCGGTCCCCGAACCGGTCGCCACCGGCCGCCCCGGCCCGGCCTACCCGCACCCGTGGTCGGTCCGGCGCTGGATCGAGGGCCGGACCCTCATGGACGCACCGGACGTCGACCGGGCCCGCCTGGCCGCCGACCTCGGCGCGCTGTTGAGGACCCTGCGGGCCGTGCCCGCCGCCGACGGCCCGGCCGGGGGCCGGCACTCGTTCTTCCGCGGCTGCCACCCCAGCGCCTACGCCGACGAGTTCCAGGAGTACCTGCACACCCTCGCGGGCCGCGTCGACACCGCGGCGTGCGCGGCGGTGTGGGCCGCGGGGATGCGAACGGTCTGGACCGGGGACCCGGTGTGGTTCCACGGCGACATCGCCCCCGGGAACCTCCTCACCGAGGACGGGCGGCTGTCGGCGCTCATCGACTTCGGCACCTGCGGCGTCGGCGACCCCGCCTGCGAGCTCCCCATGGCCTGGACCTACTTCACCGGCGGGGACCGCCGGGCCTTCCGGGAGGCCGCGGGCCTGGACGCGGGCACCTGGGCCCGGGCCCGCGCCTGGACCCTGTGGAAGGCCCTGCTCGTGATGACCCTGTCGCACCCCGAGCCCGATCCGGAGCAGGAGCGCGTCCTGGAGGCGGTCCTGGCCGACCCGGTCGCCTGACCCTCAGAGGGGGCCCAGGCCGACCAGGGCCCGCGCGTAGTTCACCGTCGACCGCTGGTACCGCGGCAGGTGCGGGGCCAAGGCGCGCAGGGCGACCGACAGGCCCTCCCGGTCGCGGCCGAGCTTCGCGAGCGTCAGGGCCTCGCACATGGCCAGGGCGTCGTCGTACCCGTCCGAGCCGCGCGCCTTCTCCTCCTCGATGAGGGCCAGGGCCCGCTCGGGGCGCCCGGTCTCGCGCAGCGAGGACGCCATCTGGATCGACACGCGCCGCCGCCGCACCCCCGAGAGCCCGGCGGCGACGGCCCGCTCGTAGTAACCGACCGCGGCCTCGGTGTACCCGGTCGAGTCGTGGGCGCCGCCGACCTCGAACAGCGCCACCGGGTCGTCGGGGCCGCACTCGGCCGCGAGGTCCTTCATGGCCTGCACGAACTCGTCGCGGCCCATGTCGTCGAACCGTTCCCACAATGCCGCGCAGCGCGCTTCCCAAGCCTCATCGGTCACGGAAGCGAACCCTACGCCGGTCCCGCCGGCCCGGCCACCGGGCCCGCGGCGGCGGACGCGGCCCCGGACCGACGGCCCTGCCGCACACCGGCATCCGGGATAGGCTTTCGCCCCATGACCGCACCCGCGCCGCTGGCGGCGCTGACCGCCGAATCCGCCCGGCTCGCGGCCGTCCTGGACGGCCTCGCCCCCGCCGACTGGGCCCGGCCCACGCGCTGCGACCCGTGGGACGCCGCCGCCCTGGCCGCGCACGTCACCATGACCACCGAGCGCCTGGACGCGATGCTCGACGCCCCCGAGCCCGCCGCCGCCACCGTGGACGCCGCCGCCTACTACCGGCCCGACGAGCGCTTCTCGCCCCGGACCAACGCGATCCGCGTCGACTCGGCGACCGAGGCCGCCCGCGCCGGGGGCCCGGCCGTGGCCGCGGCGTTCGCCGCGGCCTGGCGGCGCGTCGCCGACCGGTGCGCGGCCGAGCCGCTCGGGCGGCGCGTGACCACCCGCCACGGCGACCCGATGACCCTCGCCGACTTCCTGACCACCCGGGTCGTGGAGGTCTGCGTGCACGGCATCGACCTCGCCGACGCCCTCGACCGGCCCCGCTGGGCCACGCCCGAGGCCGCCGCCGTCGTCACCGGGCTCCTGCTCGGGGCCGGGCACGGGGACGCGCTCGCGGCGCTGGGCCTGGCGCCGGTCGCGTTCATCGCCAAGGCCACCGGCCGCGAACCGTTCACCGGTGCCGAGCGGGCCCTGGCCGAGGACCGCGGGCTCACCTGGCTGGCCCTGGGCTAACACTGCCCGGCGTAGTCCAGCAGCGCCGCCCGCTCGGCCTCGTCCACGCTCAGGTGCCACTCGGTCTTGACCTCGACCCACGCCCAGACGTAGGCGCAGTGCACCGCGGCGTCCTCGGGCATCCACTCGGCGGGGTCCTGGTCGGACTTGGACCGGTTCGAGGAGGCGGTGACGGCGATCAGGTGCCAGGCGTTCCCCTGGTAGTTGGCGTACGCCTGGCGGTCCTCGGTGGTCCAGTCGACCGCGCCGGACCCCCACGCCTCCTTGAGCGGCACGAAGTGGTCGATGTCGAGGTCGCCGGAGGCGGTGACGGTCTCCCCGTCGTACATCGAGATCCACTCGCCGGTCATGGCGGCGTCGCAGTCGGCCTCGGTGAGGTTCCCGGACCGGTCCTGGGCGACCAGGACGTCGTCGCGAGCGTCGCAGCCGTTGCCGTCGTCGTCCTTCCAGTGGGGGAACAGGGACCGGTCGTAGCCGTCGTTGGCCTCCTCGGCGACGGCGAGCGCCTCGATGTCGGCGGTCAGCTGCGCGGGGTCGACGGTGACGGTGAAGGGGGCGGTGTCGCTGAACTCCCCGGACGCCTCCGAGCCGGTCCCGGACCCGCCGGGCCCGGTGGTGGCGTCGTCGATCAGGTCGGCCACGTCCTGGCAGCCGGCGGCCAGGAGCGCGAGGGGCAGGAGCAGCACGAGGCGGGAAGCGCGCATCAGGCGTCGTCCTAACGGGGCAGGCAGCACGGGGGGACGCGTCATCGCGACCGGAGTGTTCGCAACGTAACACACGCACAGGCGCCGGGCCAGGGCCGCTCCTGTTAGATTCCCCAGATGATCGTATGGCTCAACGGCACCTTCGGCGCCGGCAAGACCACGACCGCGCGCCTCCTGGCCCGGGCCCTCCCGGCCCGCCTGTTCGACGCCGAGCACGTCGGCTACCTCCTGCGCGGCGTCATCGGCGACCTCCCGCACACCGACTTCAAGGAATGGAAGCCCTGGCGCGGCCTCACCGTCGAGACCGCCCGCCAGGTCCTCGACTACGCCGGCGGCGCCCTCGTCATCCCGCAGTCGGTCCTGCAACGCGAGTACTGGACCGAGCTCATGGACGGCTTCGCGGCGCACGGCGTCCCGGTGCACGCCTTCACCCTCCACGCCGACCGCGCGCAGCTGACCGCCCGCATCGAGGCCGACGCCGACGAACCGACCGCCGCCCAGTGGCGCCTGGACCACCGCGACGCCTACGAGGCCGCCCTCGAGCAGTGGATGCGCGCCCGCACCACCGTCGTCGACACCACGCACCTGACCCCCGCCGAAGTGTGCGAGCGCATCGCCGCCGCCGTCCGCGCCGCGTGACACCCCCGGCTACCCCGAAACGTCGTACCCGGGCGCAAGGATGAGGGGCGAGAGCCAACACGACCGGCAAAGGAGCCCGCCATGGCCTACCTCGTCCTCATCGGGACCCGCAAAGGGTTCTTCACCGCCACCAGCGACGACCGCGCCGCATGGGTCCTCAAGGGCCCCCACGGCCTCGACCCCGACGGGTTCACCGCCGTCGCCGAGATCTACGCGGCCGCCGCCGACCCCGCCACCGGGCAGATCCTCGTCGCCGCCGACTCGCCCCACTTCGGGACCTCCGTGTGGCGCTCGGACGACCTCGCCGCCACCTGGCACGAACCCGACCGCGCCCCCATGGCCTTCCCGCAGGACCTGCCCTACCGGCCCCTGGACTTCTCCGACACCGCCGGCCTCGACCAGCCCGAATCCGACCAGGCCAACACCGTCAAACGCGTCTGGCAGCTCGCCTTCGGCCCCCAGGAGGGCCGCGTGTGGGCCGGGGTCGAGCCCACGAGCCTGTGGCGCTCGGACGACGGCGGCCGCACCTTCGCGTTCAACCGGTCCCTGTGGGACCACCCGCAGCACACCACCTGGGCCTCCGGCGGCGGCGGCCCGGCCGTCCACACCATCGTCACCGACCCCGACGAGCCCGCGCACGTCATGATCGCCATGTCCTCGGGCGGGATCTACGAGACCCGCGACGACGGCGACACCTGGACCGGGGTCACCAAGGGCATCACCGTCGACTACGGGCCCGACCCCGAGCCCGAGTCCGGGCACTGCATCCACAAGGTCGCCCGCACCGCCGACGGCACCTGGCTGGCCCAGAGCCACGGCCCGGTGTGGCGCACCGCCCGGCCCGGCACCGGCTGGACGAACGTCTCGGGCACCCTGCCCTCGGAGTTCGGGTTCGCGGTCGTGGCCCACCCGACCGCGCCGGGCACGGCCATGGTCTGGCCCGTCCAGGCCGCCATGGACCGCTTCCCGCCCGACCGGCGCATCAGCGCCTGGCGCACCGGCGACGGCGGCGGCACCTGGGCGCCGTGGGGGACCGGCCTGCCCACCGAGCCCTACTTCGGGAACGTCATGCGCGACGGCGCCTGCACCGACGGCGCGGCCGACCCCGGCTGGTACTTCGGGACCCGCTGCGGCGACGTGTGGGCCGCCGGCGACGCCGAGGGCCGCTGGCACCAGGTCGCGGCCCACCTGCCCGACGTGCTGTGCGTGCGCGCGATCGAGGTCCCGTGATGGTCGAGGTCAAACTGCCCGCGGCCCTGGCCTCCGAGTGCGGGGGCGAGCGGCGCCTCGCCGTCGACCTGCCGCCGGAGGCGACCCTGGGGGAGGTCCTCGACGCCGTCGAGGCCGCCCATCCGCGCCTGGCCCGGCGCCTGCGGGACGAGTCGGGCAGGCTCCGCCGGTACGTCAACGTCTACATCGGCGAGGAGGAGAGCCGCCGCCTCCAGGGGCTGGCCACGCCGGTCGAGGGCCGGGAGGTCCAGATCCTGCCGTCCATCGCCGGCGGCTGAGACGCGGCAGGAGGGGGCGCCGGGCGCCCCCTCCTGCCGCGGAGAACGTCTTACTGGCCGTTGATGGAGACAACGTCCACGACGAACACGAGCGTCTCGTTCGGGCCGATCACCCCGCCCGCGCCCTGGGCGCCGTAGCCGAGCTCCGGCGGGATCACGATCACGCGCCGGTCGCCGACCTGCGCGCCGATCAGGCCGTCGTTCCAGCCCTGGATCACCGGCGCCGAACCCAGCGGGGAGACCTCGAACGGCTGCGCCCCGCGGTTCCAGGACGCGTCGAACTCCTTGCCGTTCGACCAGTTGAACCCCGCGTACTGCACCGCGACCGCGTCGCCGGCCTTCGCCTCGGCGCCCGAGCCCTCGACCACGTCGGCGGTGAACAGGGTCGTCGGCGGCTCGGCGTCCGGCACCGTCACGACCGGCCGCGACCCCGTGTCCTCGGAGACCGAGACCTCGACACCGTCACTGATCTGCACCACGTTCACATCCCCTTCGTCTGCACTCTCATCTGCACTGCTGCCGGCGCCGTCGCCCGCGCCGCATCCGGCCAGCAGCGCCGCGCTCACGAACGCGGCGGCGACCGGCTTCCAAACTCGACTCACCAGGCTGGAGGCCACCGAGGGAACCTACCACCCGCGGCCGGGCCGATGCGACCTCGCCTATCCTGGTCCCAGGCCCCGACCGCAGGAGCACCGCATGACCCAGGCCCCCCACGGCCCCGCCCACGACGTCACCGAACTCCTGCGCGAACTCACCGTCCAGCTGCGCCTGCTCAACCGCCAGGTCTCCGACCGCCTCGGCCTCCAGGACGTCGACCTGGAGTGCCTCGACCTCATCAGCCGGACCGGCCCGCTGACGCCCTCGGCGCTGGCCCGGGCCGCCGACCTGCACCCGGCCACCGTCACCGGCGTGGCCGACCGCCTCGAGCGGGCCGGGTGGATCCGGCGCGAGAAGGTCCCGGCCGACCGGCGCGCGGTGCACCTGACCGCCGATGCCGACCGCGCCGCGGCGGTCCTGGGCCTGTACCTGCCGCTGCGGGAGGCGATCGGGGCGGTCTGCGCCGATTTCGACGCCGCCGAGCTGGCGGTGGTCGCCCGGTTCCTGGAGCGCGTGGGCGCGGCGGGGCGCCGCGCCACCGAGGACCTGGCCGCGGGTCAGTAGGCGACGCCCAGGACCTGCCGCACCGCGGCGGGGTCGCCGATCGACCGGAGCATCGCCGCCGCCAGGTCGGCGCGGGCGATCGTGAACCCGTTCCGGGGGTTGCGCCCGTAGGCGGTGCGCCAGGCGCCGGCGGCGGGCTTGTCGGTCAGCCGGGGCGGGCGCACGATCGTCCAGTCCAGTCCTGAGTCGAGGACGGCGTCCTCCATGGCGGCGACGTCGGCGTAGTGCCCGGCCAGGGCCCGTTTGACAATCGGGGTGAGCAGTCGCAGCAGGGGCCCGTCGCCGGGGTCGTGCCGGGGCTTGTCCGGGCGGGCCGCGGTGGGGACGGTGCCGATCGGCGCGGCCGAGAGGACCACGAGGCGGCGCGTCCCGGCCCGCTCCATGGCCGCGATCAGCGCGCGGGTGCCGGTCTCGGCGACTCCGGCTTCGGCCTTCGCGGTCGGGCCCAGGGCCGAGACCACGGCGTCGGCGCCCGCCACCGCCGCGGCGAGCGCGTCGGGGTCGGGGCGCGAGAGGTCGGCCTGGACGGCCGCGACGCCGGCCGGGAGTTTGCCGGGGCTGCGGACCACGGCGGTCACCTCGTGTCCGGCCTCGAGGGCCTGTTCGAGCACGAGCCGGCCCGTCGCGCCCGTCGCCGCCGCCAACGTGAGCTTCATGGGGCCACTCCTCGCCTAGATAATACGAGAACCATAACATCTGCTTCGCATATAAAATAGGAGGCTGGATCCGAGTCACCACGGCGCGGGGGACGAGCCGCACCGCCGCTTCGCACGGTTCGGCCGCGAGACCACGACGAGCCGCCTGCCGCGGCAGCCGGTTCGCGGCCAGGCGGTCGCGACGCCACCCTCGTGGAGCACCGCCGCTCTCGGCCGAACCGGCGGGCGACCCGCGCCCGCCGTGCCGCTAACGCCCCTCCCGCTCTCCCGGCGCCTCCGGCAACGCCTCCAGCACCCGATTGTCCAACCGCTGGAACACCATCGACGTCTGGAACCGCGCCACCTCCGGCCGCGACGCCAACCGATCCACCAAAAACGCGTGCAACCGCTCCGTGTTCTGCACCGCCACATGCAGCACGATGTCACCCTCACCGGACACCACGAACAGCGTCAGCACCTCCGGCCACGACCCCACCACCGCCCGGAACGCCTCGTACGAACCGCGCTGATGATGCCGCAACTGCACCGTCACCAGCGCCTGCGCCTCCCGCCGCAACGCTGCCGGATCCACCTCCGCGTGATACCCCCGGATCACCCCCCGCCGCGTCAACGACCGCACCCGATCCAGCACCGTCGACGGCGCCACCCCCAACCGACGCGCCAGCTCCCGATTCGACAACCGTGCATCCGACTGCAGCAACCGCACGATCCCGACCTCAAGTTCATCCATCCACGGATTATCCCGCCCATACCGATCAATCGTCCAAACCACCCCGGAACACACCGACCATCCGTCTAGCCTTGCCCCACATGACCGCCCGAACGCACACCCCCGGCACCCTCGGCACCGCCCGCGGCACCGCCCTCTACCTCGGCGCCGTCCTCGGACCCGGCGTCCTCGCCCTCCCGCACCTCGCCGCCGCCGCCGCAGGACCCGCCGCCATCATCGCCTGGGCCGGACTCCTGGCCCTCGCCGTCCCCGTCGCCGCCACCTTCGCCGCCCTCGCCACCCGCTGGCCCGACGCCGGCGGCGTCGCCACCTTCACCCGCGCCGCCTTCGGCGACCGCGCCGCCGCCGCCTGCGGCTGGTGGTTCTACAGCGTCATCCCCGTCGGCGCCGCAGCCGCCGCCCTCGTCGGCGCCGACTACCTCGCCGCACCCGCAGCACTCGGCGACACCGCCACCCTCGCCATCGCCGCCGCACTCCTCGCCGCCGCCTTCACCGCCAACCACATCGGCCTGCGCCTCTCCGGCAGCGCCCAACTCCTCCTCATGGCACTCCTGGTCGCCCTCCTCACCACCGCCGTCACCACCGCGCTCCCGCACGCCGACACCGCCCACCTCACCCCCTTCGCCCCCCACGGCCCCGCCGGCATCCTCTCCGCCGCCGCCGTCCTCCTCTACGCCTTCTCCGGCTGGGAAGCCGCCAGCCACCTCGCCGGCGAATTCACGAACCCCAAGCGCCAACTCCCACGCGTCACCGCCCTCACCCTCGCCCTCGTCGCCACCGTCTACCTCGGCCTCGCCGCCACCACCGCCCTCGTCCTCGGACCCGACGCCGCCACCCGCCCCACACCCCTGGCCGACCTCCTCGCCTACGGCTTCGGCCCCGCCGCCCGCACCGTCACCGCCGCCGCGGCCGCCGTCCTGTGCCTGGGCGCCATGAACACCTTCATCGCCGGCGCCTCACGCCTGGGCGCCGCCCTCGCCCGCGACGGCGCCATGCCCCGCCCCCTCGCCAAAGGCCACCAACCCGGCCGCACCCCCCACCGCAGCCTCGCCCTCCTCGCCGCCCTCACCGCCACCGTCCTCACCGCCGCCGTCATCTGGGAACTCGACCTCGACCAGCTCATGCGCGCCACCTCCGCCTGCCTGGCCGCCGTCACCACCCTCGCCTGCGCCGCCGCCGCGAAACTCCTCACCGGCACCCGACGCGCCACCGCCATCGTCGCCACCACCGTCACCGCCGCCATCGCCACCGCCCTGACCTGGTACCTCCTCATCCCGCTCACCGTGGCCGCCGCCGCCCTCACCTACCTGCACCTGCGACGCCGCACCCCCGAGCCCGATACGCTTCAGAGCACCGAACCGGAACGCGACACCGCGCCCCCGCTCGCACAAGGAGCCCCATGACCACCGCATCCCCGCCCGCCCTCCACCCCCTCCGCCGCGCCCTCACCCTCTGGGGCGCCCTCATCGCCCTCATGTGGGCCCTGCTCATCGCCGACTGGGTCCTCCCGGCCCACCTCACCATGTGGGGCATCACCCCGCGCACCCTCGACGGCCTCATCCCGGGCGTCCTCGCCGCCCCCTTCCTCCACTTCGGCGCCGGCCACCTCGTCTCGAACATGGTCCCGCTCGCCGTCATGGGCACCATCGCCGCGCTGCGCGACTGGCGCGGCATGTGGACCGCCCTGGCCTTCGCCACCGCCGTCTCCGGGCTCGGCGTCTGGCTCATCTCGCCCGCGCACTCGATCACCGCGGGCGCCTCGGGTGTCGTCTTCGGCCTCTTCGGCTACCTCCTGGCCCGCGGCGTCTTCATGCGCAAGGTCGGCGACTTCCTCATCGCCGTGCTCGTGATCGCCGCCTACGGGTCGATCATCTGGGGCGTCCTGCCCACACAGCCGCACATCTCCTGGCAAGCCCACCTGTTCGGGTTCCTCGGCGGCATCCTCGCCGCGTTCGTCACCGCCCGAGACCGCCGCACCGCCCCGGAAGCGGCATGAGCGCGCCCGGCGGCTTCACCTACACCGAACGCGCCGACGGCACCGTCCGCATCGTCCACCGCGGCCGCGCCGCCGCCACCCTCCGCGGCGCCCGCGCCGCCAAGTTCCTCGACGAGATCCGCACCGGCGACCCCCAACTCGTGATGGCCCGCTGGACCGGCGCCTACAAGTTCGGCAACGAACGCACCGCCCGCAGGCACCCCCGCAACCAGCGCCGATGACCACACAGCGGGGGAGGAGCCGACCCCGCGCCCAACGGACGCCGCTCCACCGCCCGGCGCCTCCAGCACCGACATTCCCACAAGCAACGATGGGCGGGCCCTAGGGCCCGCCCACCATCACATACGCCGCCAGGGGACTACGAACCGCTGATGTTCACCATCCAACCGATCCCGAACCGGTCCACCAGCGCCCCGAACTCGTCACCCCACGCCTGCCGCTCCAACGGGATGTTCACCGAACCGCCCGCGCTCAGCCCCGCGAAATACCCCCGCAGCTCCTCACCGTCCTCATCGCCCTCGCCACTGAGGCTGATCGCGATGTTCTCACCGGGCCGGTAGTCCATGCCCGGCGGCGTATCCGAGGCCATCAGCGTGAACCCCGCAGGCGAGGTCAACTGCGCGTGCATGACCATGTCCTCGTCCGGGCCCGGCATCCCGGACTCACCGAACGTGCTCACCGTCAACTCACCGCCCAGCACGCCCTGGTAGAACTCCATGGCCTCCCGCGCGTCCCCGTCGAACGCCACATACGGGTTGAGGATCGAACCCATCGCGCACTCCCTCCGCAGTCGAAGCGATACCCCCGACATCCTCGCAAGCCCCACCGGCCCCCGCACCCCGAACGACGATCGCGAACCCGGGGGAGCACCGGCCCGACCCCGCACCCGGTCAGGGATTGGCCCACATCATGACCGCCACCCGGTCGAACCGCCGCTCGACCAGATCCCCCCGTGGCATCACCCAGTACACCGTCGCCATCGGCAGCCCGTGCCACTCCGCGAGCAGCACCCACTCGCCCGCCGCCGCATCGGACGACACCCCCGCCTCCCGCTCGAGCCGCGCCGCGTACCCGACCGGGTCCCCGTAACCGTCGAAGTCCGACGCGTACCCGCCGACCCGGAACTCCACGAAGCCCTCCTGGTCGTCGCCGTAGGCGACCTCCTCCCACACCTCGAGCAGGGCGCGGGCACGGGGGTGCTCGCCCGGGTCCGCATACGCGCCGAGGTTGTGGACCGGATGCTCGAAGAGGGTCGCGCCGCAGCGCAGGCGCAGCTCGCCCATGGCGCGCAGGTGCGCGTCGAGGTCCTCGGGGGAGCCGTGCTCGTACACCGGATCCCAGTCCAGGTTCGTCGCACGCTCCTCGACCGCAGTGCCGGCGGGAAGGTAGAGGGCACCGCCCGCCGGTTCGGGCTCCAGGTCCGGGTTGGCGAACAGCAGGAGGTGCCCGTCCGGCGGGAGCGGGAGGTCGGTGGCGCCGACCGGGATCGCGGCCAGGTCGAGCGTCGCGATCAGCTGATGCTCCGAGGACTCGAACCCGTCGCCGCCCGGCGACCCGTACCTCTCGGCAGGGGTCGCCATGTCGGGCGGCAGCATCAGCGGGCCGCCGCACCGGCCGACGACGGGACCCTCGCCTCCGGGGGTCAGTTCGGCGGCCGGCCGCGCCAGCGCGATCCAGCGGTCGACGTCGGCTCCGGGGACGCCCTCGGCCAGTGCCGCGGCGCGGAACCGTCCGAGCCGTTCCAGTGCCGCCGCGGGCAGCGAACGGATCGATTCGGGCAGCGCTGCGGATTCCAGCTCGTGCACAGGGGATTCCTTTCCATTCGACGACGCCCGCCGTGATCCGCGGGCGCACCGCAGCGGATGCTACAGCGGCGGTCCGACACCGCGCTGCGCCCGAGGTGCTCAATGGTCGGGACACCCGGCCGAACTCGGCCCTCATGCGCGGCCCGGAAGCGCGCCCGGCGGGCTCGCGTCCGGTCACTCGGGTCCAGGGCCTCCGATACATAACTTGCGGGAACGGCACTTCTCGTGAGTTATATAGCCGGGCGGGACATGCTTGTTTTTCTATTATTTAAATATAAAAACCAGAAATAAATAATGTTAGGATGCGGGCATGACGAAAACGGGTACGAACACGACTGTCAAGACCGCGACCGCCAAGACCGCGACGCTGTGCAAGCGCTGCGGGACGCCGATTCCGCAGCAGCCCGGGCGCGGGCGCCCGCGCCTGTACTGCGCCGAGGGCGACTGCGCCGCCCAGGCCAAGCGCCAGCGGGAGCTGCGCCGCGCCACCCCGGGCCTGGAGGGCGCCCTGGCGCGGGCCGAGGAGCTGTACGAGCAGATCGAGCAGTCCATGGCCTCGGCGCTGGCGCCGCTGGCCGAGGCCCTGCGGGCCGAGACGGATCCGGCCGAGGTCGAGGCCCGGCTCGCCGAGGTCCGGTCCGATGCCGCCGGTGCGGTGGCCGCCGCCCGGGCCGAGCGCGACGAGGTCGCCGCTCGTGCGGCGTCGCTGCGTGAGGAGCTCGCCGCCGCGCAGGCCGAGGCCGAGCGGGCCGCGGCGGGGTTGGAGGCGGCGGAGGTGCGGGCGAAGGAGGCCGTGTCCGCCCGGTTGGAGGCGGTCAGGGCCGCTGAGGCCGCTCGGGAGGAGACGGCAGCGGCGCAGGAGGCGGCCGGCGAGGCGGCTCGGGTCCGGGCGGCGGCCGAGGCCGATGCGGCTTCGGCGCGTGAGGCGGCGCGGTCGGCGCTGGTGGAGCGGGACGCGGCGGTGTCCGGTCGTGAGGCCGCCGAGCAGGCGGCCGTGTCGGCGCAGGGCGAGGCGGCGCAGGCGCGGGCGCGGGCCGAGGAGGTCGCCGCGGAGGCGGCCGAGGCGTTGCGGGCCGGTGAGGCGGCGTTGGAGCGGGCCGAGACGCGGACGCTGGCGGTGGCCGCCGAGCGGGATGCGGAGCGGTCGCGGGTGGAGTCGCTGGTGGCGGAGGTGGCGGTGGCGCGTCGTGATGCCGAGCAGGCGAGCGGTCTGGCGGCTGAGCGTGCGGCGGCGTTGTCGGGTGTGCAGGCGGAGTTGTCGGCGGCGGTGGGTGATGCGCGGGTGTCGGCGTCGCGGTTGGAGGCGGCGCAGGCCGGTGCTGTCGAGGCGCGGGGGGAGGCGGCGGTGTGGCGTGAGCGGGCGCTGGCGGCGGAGGCGCGGTTGGTCGAGCGGGAGCGCCGGAGGGAGTAGTGCTGCTCCCCCGCGTCGGTGCGCGTGGTTGGCCTGTTTCGGTGCGGGGGTCGCGGCGGTGTCCTGTGGGCGCCGCCGCGTCTTGACGGGTGCTCCCCCGGTGTACGCGTGGGTGGCGACCGTTGCCTTGTTGCGGAAATTCGTGTTTTGTGGCCTGTTCGGGGGGCCGTTACGGTCGTTCGCATGGACATGGAGTGGAGTTTTGCGACGGCCGAGGCGCTCGTGGCGGCCTTGCGCGCCGGTGCGGTGACGTCGGTGGAGTTGACCGATGCGGCCATCGCTCGTATCGAGCGGGACGACGAGGCGATCAATGCGGTCTGCGTGCCGGACTTCGAGCGGGCGCGGGCGGCGGCGCATCGCGCCGATCGGGCGCGTGCCGGGGGTGGGGACCGGCCGCTGCTCGGTGTGCCGGTGACGGTCAAGGAGTCGTACGACATGGCGGGTCTGCCCACGACGTGGGGCATGCCGCAGTACCGGGACTTCGTGCCGGTCGAGGACGCGGTGCAGGTGTCGCGGTTGCGGGCCGCCGGTGCGGTGGTGCTCGGGAAGACCAATGTGCCGCTGGGGTTGCAGGACATCCAGAGTTTCAACGAGATCTACGGGACCACGAACAATCCGTGGGATCGTGGGCGCACGTCGGGCGGGTCCTCCGGCGGGTCGGCGGCGGCGCTGGCGTCCGGGTTCGGTGCGCTGTCGATCGGTTCGGACCTGGCCGGTTCGCTGCGCACCCCTGCGCATTTCTGCGGGGTCTACGCGCACAAGCCGACGCTGGGGCTGGTGCCGACCCGCGGGATGGCCGCGCCGCCGGCGCCGCCGTGGCCGGTGGACCTCGATCTGGCCGTCGCGGGTCCGATGGCGCGCAGCGCCCGTGACCTTGAGTTGCTGTTGGAGGTCATGGCGGGGCCGGATCCGTTGACGTTCGGGAAGGCGTACGGGTTGGCGTTGCCGCCGGCGCGGCATGAGCGGTTGGGCGATTTCCGGGTGCTGGTCGTGGACGGGCATCCGTTCATGCCGACCGGGTCGGCGGTGCGGGCGGGTGTGGAGCGGGTGGCGGAGGCGCTGGTCGCGGGTGGTGCCCGGGTGGAGCGGCATAGCCCGTTGCTGCCGGATCTGGGCGAGGCCGCGAGGCTGTACATGCAGTTGCTGTTCTCGGGTTCGGTGGCGCGTTTTCCCGTCGAGGCGTATGAGCGGTTGCGGGTCCGCGCCGCCGGGTTGAGCGTAGAGGACGGGAGTCTGCATGCGGCGCGGTTGCGGGCGATGGTGTTCAGCCACCGGGATTGGCTCGAGGTGACGGCTCGTCGTGAGCTGCATCGGCATCTGTGGCGGGAGTGCTTCGCCGAGTTCGATGTCGTGGTGTGTCCGATCACGCCGACTCCGGCGTTCGCGCATGATCATGACCCGGATCTGCTGGGGCGTCGGATCGATGTCGACGGGGTCGAGTGCGCGTACTTCGATCAGCTGGTGTGGGCGGGTGTGGCCACTATGCCGGGTCTGCCCGCCACGGCGGTGCCTGCGGGCTGTTCTTCGGAGGGTCTGCCGGTGGGGGTGCAGCTGGTCGGTCCGATGTTCGAGGACCGTACTCCCCTGCGGTTGGCGGGGTTGCTGGAGGAGCGGGTGGGGGGTTTCGCGGCGCCGGGGTAGGGGGTTCGGGTGGGGGTCGGGGCGCCGCGGGGGGGCCGGGGGGGGGGGGGGGGGGGGGGGGGGGGGGGGGGGGGGGGGCGGGGGGGGGGGGGGGGGGGGGGGGGGGGGGGGGGGGCCCCGGGGGGATGCGGTGGTCATGGGGCTCCTTGTGCGAGCGGGGGCGCG